>NZ_BQXE01000005.1:0-291049 GCF_030158935.1 Acidovorax sp. SUPP950
CGGCGACAACGTGTCGATCACCGTCAAGCTGATCAACCCCATCGCCATGGAAGAAGGCCTGCGTTTCGCCATCCGTGAAGGCGGTCGTACCGTCGGCGCCGGCGTCGTGGCCAAGATCATTGCTTAAGCCTCAGGCACAAAGGAACTTGCCATGTCCAAGCAAAAAATCCGCATCCGCCTGAAGGCGTTTGATTACAAGCTGATCGACCAGTCCGCTGCTGAGATCGTTGATACCGCCAAGCGCACCGGCGCCATCGTCAAGGGCCCCGTGCCCCTGCCGACGCGCATGAAGCGTTTCGACATCCTGCGTTCGCCGCACGTCAACAAGACCAGCCGCGACCAGCTCGAAATCCGCACGCACCAGCGCCTGATGGACATCGTCGATCCGACGGACAAGACGGTGGACGCGCTGATGAAGCTCGACCTGCCGGCTGGCGTGGACGTCGAAATCAAGCTGCAGTAATCTGACGGCTCCGGGGCGCGGCGGTTGCTGCGCGCCAACACATAACGCGGACTTGCTTGCAAAAGCAGTCCGCGTTATACTTTGCGGCTTCGCCTTTTTTGCGCTTTGCGTGACGGCGGCGGAGTTTTATCAACCTTCTTTCGCGCACGGCGGTGCAAACGTTGTGCAAACGCTTTGGCCAATTGAAGTCGAGGCGGTGAAAGTTTTGGAGAAAATCAATGAGTCAAAGCAACTCCCAAGGGTTGCTGGGCCGCAAGGTGGGCATGATGCGTCTGTTCACCGATGACGGGGACGCAGTGCCCGTCACGGTGGTGGATGTGTCCAACAACCGCGTGACCCAGGTTAAAACCCAAGAGAACGATGGCTACGTGGCCTTGCAGGTCACGTTTGGTTCGCGCAAGGCATCGCGTGTGACCAAGCCCGCAGCGGGCCATCTGGCAAAGGCCGGCGTCGAAGCCGGTGAAGTGATCCGCGAATTCCGCGTGACCGCTGACGTCGCCGCCCAGTACGCCGTCGGTTCCACCGTCCCCGTGACGCTGTTCACCGTGGGCCAGAAGGTGGACGTGCAAGGCACGTCGATCGGCAAGGGCTACGCTGGCACGATCAAGCGCCACAACATGGCCTCGCAGCGCGCATCGCACGGTAACAGCCGTTCGCACAATGTGCCTGGCTCCATCGGTATGGCACAAGACCCTGGTCGCGTGTTCCCCGGTAAGCGCATGACCGGCCACCTGGGCGATGTCACCAAGACCACGCAAAACCTCGATGTCATCCGCATCGACGAAGCGCGTCAACTGCTCTTGATCAAGGGCGCCATTCCGGGCTCCAAGGGCGGGTTCGTGACGGTGCGTCCGGCAGTCAAGGCCAAAGCTTCCAAGGGAGCGAACTAATGCAGCTCGAACTCCTGAATGACCAAGGCCAGGCCGCATCGAAGTTCGATGCGCCCGAAACCGTGTTCGGTCGCGAATACAACGAAGATCTGGTTCACCAGATCGTGGTGGCTTACCAGGCCAATGCCCGCCAGGGCACGCGTGCTCAAAAAGACCGCGAGCAGGTCAAGCACTCCACCAAGAAGCCCTTCAAGCAAAAAGGCACCGGCCGCGCTCGCGCCGGTATGACCTCCTCGCCTCTGTGGCGTGGGGGCGGCCGCATCTTCCCGAATCTGCCTGAAGAAAACTTCACGCAGAAGATCAACAAGAAGATGTACCGCGCCGGTATGGCTGCGATCTTTTCGCAGCTGGCCCGTGAAGGCCGTCTGGCCGTGGTGGACTCGCTGACGCTGGAAAGCCCCAAGACCAAGGTGCTCGCCGACAAGTTCAAGGCGATGAACCTGCAGTCGGTGATGGTGATCGCCGACGAAGTGGACGAAAATCTGTACCTTGCTTCGCGCAATCTGAAGAACGTGTTCATCGTTGAACCCCGTTACGCAGACCCCGTGTCGCTGGTGCACTACAAGAAAGTGCTCGTCACCAAGGGCGCGATCGACAAACTCAAGGAGATGTTCGCATGAGCACGCCCAAGTTTGACGAAGGTCGTCTGATGCAAGTGCTGGTCGCTCCCATCGTGTCCGAAAAGGCCACCATGGTTGCCGAGAAGTCCAATGCTGTGACGTTCAAGGTGCTGCAGAACGCAACCAAGCCAGAAATCAAGGCCGCTGTGGAATTGATGTTCAAGGTCGAGGTCAAGGGCGTCTCTGTGGTGAACACCAAAGGCAAGGCCAAGCGTTTTGGCAAGACCATGGGCCGCCGCGACAACGTGCGCAAGGCTTATGTCACGCTGCAACCAGGTCAAGAGCTGAACCTGTCCGGGGAGGCCGCGTAATCATGGCCGTCATCAAAATGAAACCCACTTCGCCCGGCCAACGCGCTGTGGTGAAGGTTACCCGTGACCACCTGTACAAGGGTGAAGCGTATGCACCGCTGCTGGAGCCTCAGTTCCAGAAGGCCGGTCGCAACAACAACGGTCACATCACGACCCGCCACAAGGGCGGCGGTCACAAGCACCACTACCGCGTGGTGGATTTCGTCCGCAACAAGGATGGTATCCCCGCAAAGGTCGAGCGCATTGAATACGATCCGAACCGTACGGCCCACATCGCTCTGGTGTGCTATGCCGACGGCGAGCGCCGTTACATCATTGCCCCCCGTGGTCTGGAAGTCGGCAGCACGCTTCTGAGCGGCTCCGAAGCCCCGATCCGTGCAGGCAACACGCTGCCGATCCGCAACATCCCCGTGGGTTCGACCATCCACTGCATCGAGCTCAAGCCCGGTGCCGGTGCGCAGATCGCACGCTCGGCAGGTGCTTCCGCAACGCTGCTGGCCCGTGAAGGCACGTACGCTCAGGTGCGCATGCGCTCTGGCGAAGTGCGCAAGATCCACATCGAGTGCCGTGCAACCATCGGCGAAGTCGCCAACGAAGAGCACAGCCTGCGCCAACTCGGCAAGGCCGGTGTGAAGCGCTGGATGGGTATTCGCCCAACGGTTCGTGGCGTGGCCATGAACCCGGTGGATCACCCTCACGGTGGTGGCGAAGGCCGCACCGGCGAAGGCCGCCATGCAGTCGATCCTTGGGGCAATCTGACCAAGGGTTATCGCACCCGCAACAACAAGCGCACACAAGTGATGATTGTGTCGCGTCGCAAGAAGTAAGGGATAACAAATGACTCGCTCTCTCAAAAAGGGTCCGTTTGTTGACCACCACTTGATGGCAAAGGTCGAAAAGGCCATTGCGACCAAGGACAAGAAACCAGTCAAGACCTGGTCGCGTCGCTCCATGGTTCTGCCCGATTTCATCGGTCTGACCATTGCCGTGCACAACGGCAAGCAGCACGTACCGGTGTATGTCACCGACCAGATGGTGGGCCACAAGCTGGGCGAATTCGCCCTGACGCGCACCTTCAAGGGTCACCCCGCGGACAAGAAAGTCCAGAAGAAGTAAGGAACGACCATGTCTGAAACACGTGCAGTCCTCCGGGGCGTCCGTCTGTCGGTCGACAAGGGCCGTCTGGTCGCTGATCTGATCCGCGGCAAGAAGGTCGACCAGGCTCTGAACATCCTGACGTTCACGCAGAAAAAAGCTGCAGGAATCGTCAAGAAGGTGCTGGAGTCCGCCATCGCCAACGCTGAGCACAACGACGGCGCCGACATCGACGAACTGAAGGTCAAGACCATCTACGTCGAACAAGGCACCACGCTCAAGCGTTTCACCGCGCGCGCCAAAGGCCGCGGCAATCGCATCAGCAAGCCCACGTGCCATGTGTACGTGACGGTTGGCAACTGAAGGCCCGAGGAAGACTATGGGACAGAAAATCCATCCTACCGGCTTCCGCCTGGCGGTCAGCCGCAACTGGGCCAGCCGTTGGTACGCGAGCAACCGTGACTTCGCCGGCATGCTGGCCGAAGACATCAAGGTGCGCGAATACCTGAAGGCCAAGCTGAAGAACGCTGCCGTCTCGCGCATCCTGATCGAGCGCCCCGCCAAGAATGCCCGCATCACCATCTACTCGGCACGTCCGGGCGTGGTGATCGGCAAGAAGGGCGAAGACATCGAGAACCTGAAGAAGGAACTCGCTACGCGTCTGGGCGTGCCGGTCGCAGTGAACATCGAAGAAGTGCGCAAGCCCGAAATCGATGCCAAGCTGATCGCCGACAGCATCACGCAACAGCTGGAAAAGCGGATCATGTTCCGCCGCGCCATGAAGCGCGCCATGCAAAACGCCATGCGTCTGGGTGCCCAGGGCATCAAGATCATGTCGTCCGGCCGTCTGAACGGGATTGAAATCGCCCGTTGCGAGTGGTACCGCGAAGGTCGCGTGCCGCTTCATACCCTGCGCGCCGACATCGACTACGGCACGTCCGAAGCCAAGACCACCTACGGCGTCATCGGCGTCAAGGTCTGGGTCTACAAGGGCGATACGCTGGGCCGCAACGATCTGCCCGCAGTGGAAACACCGCGTCCAGAAGAAGAGCGTCGTCCCCGTGGCCCGCGTCGCGATGGCCGCCCAGGTGGCGATCGTCCGGGTGCAGGCCGTGGTGGTCCACGCCGTCCAGCCGGTGCCAATGCGGCACCTGCAGACGGTAGCGACAAGCCCGCCGGTGCCGGTGGCGCCGATAACACCGCCGTTAAGCGCGTTCGCAAGGTTGACGCGCCCGCTACAGCAGCGGACGGCAAAGGAGAATAAAGATGCTGCAACCCGCTCGCCGCAAGTACCGCAAAGAGCAGAAGGGCCGTAACACCGGCGTTGCCACCCGTGGCAATTCGGTGGCCTTCGGTGACTTCGGCCTGAAGTGCACGGACCGTGGTCGTCTGACGGCCCGCCAGATCGAGGCCGCACGCCGTGCGATCTCCCGTCACGTGAAGCGTGGCGGCCGTATCTGGATCCGCGTGTTCCCCGACAAGCCGATCTCTACCAAGCCCGCCGAAGTTCGGATGGGTAACGGTAAGGGCAACCCCGAGTATTACGTGGCTGAAATTCAGCCCGGCAAGGTGGTGTTCGAGATCGTCGGTGTGCCTGAAGAACTGGCCCGTGAAGCGTTCCGCCTGGCTGCTGCCAAGCTGCCGCTGCGCACCACGTTCGTGGCCCGTCAAATTGGCGCTTAAATTCAGGAGAATCGAAATGACGAAAGCTGCTGAACTGCGCCAAAAAGACGTCGCTGGCATCGAAACCGAAATCAAGTCCTTGCAAAAGGCCCACTTCGGTCTGCGCATGCAGAAGGCCACGCAACAACTGGCAAACACCAATACGCTGCGTATCACCCGTCGGGATATCGCTCGTGCCAAGACCATTCTTGCTGAAAAGCAAGCCGCCAAGTAAGGAGCCCACATGACGGAAGCTAAAAAATCCCTCAAGCGCACCTTGATTGGCAAGGTGGTCAGCGACAAGCGTACGAAAACCGTGACCGTGCTGGTCGAGCGCCGTGTGAAGCACGAGCTCTACGGCAAGATCGTGGCGAAATCCAGCAAGTACCACGCCCATGACGAAAAGGGCGAATACAAGTTGGGTGACACCATCGAGATCACGGAAAGCCGTCCGATCTCCAAGACCAAGAACTGGGTTGCCACCCGTCTGGTCCAGAAGGCCGCACTGGTCTGATTGGCAGATCCTTACAAGCCCTACGGGCTTGTTGGCTGCAAAGCCGCTCAAAACGACCCACAATGCTGGGTCGTTTTGTTTTTGGGGGCCCGCGTTCTGCAGGTCCCTCATTCCACCCCCTAGGAGCCCAGCATGATCAAAGTCGGTGAAACCCTGCCCGCCATCACCTTGATGGAATATTCCGAAGTCGAAGGCGACGGTTGCAGCCTCGGCCCCAACCCTGTCGCGGTGGACCAGGCCACCACCGGCAAGACCATCGCGCTGTTTGCCGTGCCAGGTGCCTTCACGCCAACCTGTTCCGCCAAGCATGTTCCCGGATATGTGGAGCAGGCCGAGGCTTTCAAGGCCGCGGGTGTGGACGAGATCTGGTGCCTGAGCGTGAATGACGCGTTCGTGATGGGGGCCTGGGCGCGCGATCAGAAGACGCAGGGCAAGGTGCGCATGCTGGCGGACGGCGATGCCGCTTTTGCCAAGGCCACGGGCCTGACGCTGGATTTGAACGGCAAGGGCCTGGGCCTGCGCAGCAATCGCTATTCGATGCTGGTGAAAGATGGCAAGGTGGCATCACTGAACATCGAAGCGCCCGGCAAGTTCGAAGTGAGCGACGCGGCAACGCTGCTGGCACAGGCCAAGGGCTGAACGCACAAAGTGCCGCTGGCTGGGGATGGGAGAGGAGATTGCCCATCCCGCGTCCAGCGCCATGCGGTTGGCTGGGTGACCTCACAGCAGGCGTTGTGTGGTGATGGCAGCACGGTCCCCAGAGGCGGAGCACGGCCCTTTGTGCCAAGCCAACATGCTGGTCATGGCAGCCCGGCATCGGGTGCTCCGTCCCGGTGCCTGCTCGCCGTGCATTAATCGATATCCGCCTTGAGGTAGTGCGAGCCTGCGATGGGGTTGTGATAGTAGGGCGGGATTTCTTCGAAGCCCAAGTCGGCATACAGCGCACGGGCCGATTCCATCCCATCGAGCGTATCGAGCAGCACGCAGGCATATCCCGCTTGCCGCGCGGCATCGAGAATGGCCTCTGCCAGCTGCCGGCCGAGGCCGAAACCGCGGAATGCCTTGCGCACATACAGGCGCTTCATTTCGCTGGCGTTGGGGTAATCGGCGTTGTCCATGGGGCGCAGGGCACAGCAGCCCGCGATGGCACCGTCCACTTCCGCCAGCAGGATCTGGCCACGCGGCGGTGCATAGTCCGCCGGCAGGGTGGCCAGTTCGGCCTCGAAGTTCTGGAAATACAGGTCGATGCCCAAGCTGTCGGCATATTCCCGGAAGATGTCGCGCACAGCGTCCATCTCGGCAGGAAGGGTCGGCGTCAGCAGGGCCACGGAGGGCTGGTCCACAGGCGGTTGCTAGGAACGAAGGAGTTGCCAGTGTAGCGGGCTCTGCCCGGCCCCTTCAACCGGCGGTTGGCCGCCCAAGCCGTGGAGCGAGGGTCAGGTCTCTGCCAGCAGGCGCTCGATGAGCCGATGGAGCTCGGGGAAGTCGGGAGCCCCAACATAGGTCTTGACGATCTCGCCGCGCTTGTTGACGATGAAGGTGGACGGGGTGAGCTTGACGTCACCCCAGGCCTGGGCCACCGCGCCCGTGTTGTCGATGGCAACCTTGAACGGCAGTTGGCGGGTTTCGGCGAAATTCACCACATAGCTCGGCGGGTCGTAGCTCATGGCGACGGCCAAGGTGTCGAAGCCCTGTGCCCGGTACTTCTGGTAGGTCGCCACGACCTCGGGCATCTCGGCCACGCAGGTGACGCAACTGGTGGCCCAGAAGTTGACCAGGGTGACCTGGCCGTGCAGATCGGCGGTGGTCTTCCTGGAGCCGTCCAGCAGCACGAAGGTCGACTGCGGTGCCTGGGACGTGCCGGCGCCCAGGAACACGAAGGCGCCGATGCCTGCGAATGCCGCCACTGCCGCGGCGCCCAACCAATGCTTGATGCCCATTGCGCTCTTTCCACCTGTGTCTGCACGGTGCGTGCAGCTGTCTGTCGACATTTTGCCGGACGGTCCGGATCTTCGGGGTGATGGAGCGCAAGGCCCTGCGAAAGTTCGCTGATCCTGCGAAGCCGAAGCCCCGGACCGGCTTGCCACAGCAGTCCCATTGCGGTACTCCGGATAATGCGCGGATGCATTGCCCAATTGGTATCGCCTCTGCGCTGGCCCTGCTGCTCGCCGGCTGCAGCCCCGCGCTGAACTGGCGCAGCGTGCCGCTCGAAAGCGCCGGCCTCACGGTGCTGCTGCCTTGCAAGCCGGATCACGCGACACGTTCGGTGGATCTGGGTGGGCGGCCCGCGGATCTGGCCATGGTGGGCTGCGAGGCCGATGGCGCGACGTTTGCCGTTTCGCACATGGTGGTCGAAGACCCCTCGCAGGCGGGCGCTGTCCTCGCGCAGTGGCGGGCGGCGGTGCTGGCACGCATGCAGGCGCCGGCGGCAGGGGATGCCGAGGCCGGTGCTGTTGCCTTCGTGCCGGCCGGTGCCCTGGCCCTGCCGCAGTCGGTGCGGCTGCAAGCCCAGGGGCGGCGCGGCGACGGCGGTGCGGTGATCGCGCAAGCCGTCTGGTTTGCCCGCATGGAAGGGCGGCAGGCGCGCCTGTACCACGCGGTGGTTTATACGGACGCCCCGCGCATGGCGGTCGCGGACACGTTCTTTGCCGGACTGGCGCTGCCATGATCGGGGTCGCCTCTGCTTCCTCAGGCCTTGCGCGCGGGCTGCGAATGCCCAGCGAAGGTTGCACGCGGCGCCATAATGCGGTTCACTCCATCGCCCCATGAGCACGCGCATCCTCATCATTGCCCACTCCCCGCTGGCCCATGCGCTGCGCGAGTGCGCTCTCCATGTTTTCCCTGACTGCGGCGACGAGGTACTCGCGTTCGACGTGCATCCCCACACGCCGCCCGAAGAGACCCTGGCCACCGCCCGCATCCTGCTGGCTTCGCACGACGGCGATTCGCCCACGCTGGTGCTGACCGACGTGTTCGGCGCCACCCCATGCAATGTCGCGCAGCGCCTGGTGGATGGCGAGCACTCACGGCTGGTCACCGGCGTGAATCTGCCCATGCTGCTGCGCACCGTGAGCTACCGGCACGAACCGCTGGAGGCGCTCGTTTCGCGCGCGGTGGTCGGCGGCACCCAGGGCGTGATGCAGGTGGCGATCTCGGCCCCGCAGAACCAGATACGACGTTCCCACCATGATCAAGACGACCATCACCATCAGCAATAAGCTGGGCCTGCACGCCCGGGCGTCCGCCAAGCTCACGAAGCTGGCAGGCAGTTTCCCGTGTGATGTCTGGATGGCCAAGGGCGAGCGGCGCATCAATGCCAAGAGCATCATGGGCGTCATGATGCTGGCCGCCGGGCTGGGCTCGACGGTCGAGTTGGAGACCAACGGCGCGCAGGAGCAGGAAGCCATGGATGCGCTTCGGGCCCTGATCGACGGCAAGTTCGGCGAAGGGGAGTGATGTGCGGCCCGCGCTGACCGCCTGCCGCGCCGCCTGCCAGCCTGCGCGCGCCGCGGGCAGGCCAGGAGCGCCAGCGCCATGACGTTCGCCGTCCACGGTCTGGCGGTCGCCCGCGGCATCGCCATCGGGCGCGCCGTGCTGGTCGCCTCGAGCCGCGTGGACGTGGCGCACTATTTCATCGAGGCGGACCAGGTCGGCGCGGAGATCGTGCGCGTGCGCAATGGCCGCAACGCGGTGGTGGAGGAACTGCAGCGCCTGCAGGCCGAGATGCCGCACGATGCGCCCCCCGAGTTGGCGGCGCTGCTCGACGTGCACATGATGCTGCTGCAGGACGAGGCGCTGGTGAGCGGCGTCAAGCATTGGATCACCGACCGCCTCTACAACGCCGAATGGGCGCTGACCACCCAGCTGGAGGTCATCGCGCGGCAGTTCGACGAGATGGAGGACGAGTACCTGCGTGAGCGCAAGGCCGATCTGGAGCAGGTGGTGGAACGCGTCCTGCGCCACATGAAAGGCGTGGCCAGCCCGGTGGCGCCCCCGCCCAGCAGCCCGCGCCGCAGCAACCAGCAGGACCTGCTGCTGGACGACACGGTGGACGTGCCTCTCGTGCTGGTGGCCCACGACCTGTCGCCAGCCGACATGCTGCAGTTCAAGAAGAGCGTGTTTGCCGGTTTCGTGACGGACGTGGGCGGCAAGACCTCGCACACGGCCATCGTGGCGCGCAGCATGGACATCCCCGCGGTGGTGGGCGCGCGGGCCGCCAGCCAGCTGGTGCGGCAGGACGACTGGGTCATCATCGACGGCGATGCCGGCGTGATGATCGTGGACCCGTCGCCCATCATCCTGGCCGAATACGGTTTTCGCCAGCGCCAGACCACGCTGGAGCGCGAGCGCCTGTCGCGCCTGCGCCATACACCGGCGGTCACGTTGGATGGGCAGAAGATCGAACTGCTGGCCAACATCGAGCAGCCTGCCGACGCGGCCGCTGCGCTGCGCGGCGGCGCTGCGGGTGTGGGCCTGTTCCGCAGCGAATTCATGTTCATGGGACGCAACGGCAACCTGCCGGGCGAGGAGGAGCAGTACCAGGCCTACCGCGAGGCGGTACAGGGCATGAACGGCATGCCCGTCACGCTGCGCACCATCGACGTGGGGGCCGACAAGCCGCTCGACAAAGGCTACAAGGACAGCTACCTGAACCCCGCGCTCGGCCTGCGTGCCATCCGCTGGAGCCTGGCCGATCCGGCCATGTTCCGCACGCAGCTGCGCGCCGTGCTGCGTGCGGCCGTGCATGGCCCGGTGAACCTGCTGTTCCCGATGCTCGCGCACGTGAGCGAGATCCAGCAGACCCTCGCCCAGGTGGAAATGGCCCGCGCCGAGCTGGAGGCGCGCGGCGTGCCGCATGGGCCGGTGCAACTGGGGGCGATGATCGAGGTGCCGGCCGCCGCGCTCATGGTGCGCAGCTTCCTGAAGTATTTCGACTTCCTGTCGATCGGCACCAACGACCTGATCCAGTACACCCTGGCCATCGACCGCGCCGACGAGGCCGTGGCCCACCTCTACGATCCCCTGCACCCCGCCGTGCTGCAGCTGGTGGCCCAGGTGATTGCCGAGGGCGAGCGCCAGGGCAAGAGCGTGTGCGTGTGCGGCGAGACGGCGGGTGACGTCTCCATGACGCGGCTGCTGCTGGGCCTGGGCCTGCGCAGCTTTTCCATGCACCCGGCGCAGATCCTCGCAGTCAAGCAGGAGGTGCTGCGCGCCGACACCCGCAAGCTCGGGCCGTGGGCGCAGGGCGTGCTTGCCTCGGAAGACCCGGCCGCGCTGCTGGCCGAATAATTAGCTATAAATTTAATAGCTAAAGAGGCAATGAATCTCCTGGCGTCGGGCCTGTTTGACCAGATGCCGCTGCGCCAGCCTTGCCGGTGGCGCTTCCGTCAGAAAACCTGGGCCAGCGTGACGATGAGGCGCCCTTTGTTGGGCGAGTAGCGCGCGGCATCCGCTGCCGGGCCGGTAGCGGCCGCATAGGCGGCCTGCCGGTTGGCCCCCTGCAATGCCCCGGTGAGCGAGAGCCCGCCGCCGAAGTCGTAGGCCGCACCGACCTGGTAATCGACGTAGCTGCGCCATCCCAGGCGGCGGATGTCTCCGGCCATTCGCGTATAGCCGATGGCGGCCTTCAAGCTGAGCTGCGGGCCCAGTGCGCGGCTGTACGCCAGGTTCACATAGCCCGTGTTGCGCCCCGACAGGCCCGAGCCCGTCCGGGCGCCCGCATAGCCGAAATAGTCGTCCGACACGGTGTGCGAGTACTTGAGCGTGAACGTGCCCAGGGCTTCGTCGGCATGGGTGGCGCTGGCATACAGCTCGGTGGTGTTGCCGCTGCGGTTGCCGGGGTAGAGGTAGGCAAGGGCGCCCACGTCGAGATCGGTGGCACCGGCCTTCCATTTGTAGCCGCCGTAGAGGTCGCTCTCCAGGCGGTTGCCGCGCAGCCATTTCACGCTGGCGTTCCAGCTGCCGATGTACCAACCACTGTCGCCGAAGGCGTAGTCGACGCCGCCCTGCACCGCCGGCTTGAAGGCGCCGGTCTTGGCGAACTGGTTCGAACGGAGCATGTCCTGGTCCTGCCCGCGGAACTTGTAGTTCGACGTGAGGGCAAGGTTGCCCGTGAACTGGGCGTGGGCCAGCAGCGGCAGGGCCGCGCACAGGGCGGCGGCCAGGGGAAGGGCTCTGAAAACGGGGAAAGGGGTCATGGCTTCACGCGGTCGTTGGAAAAGCGCAAAGCGTAGGCAGGCACCCGTAAAAACGGTGTCAAAAGCATGGCACCGCCCATCAAGAATCGGTAACGGCACCCCGCCGCCACGCATTTTTACGGCGCGTTTACGCCCCGTGCCCCAGTCTGTGCACCCTTTTTACGGGCGCCTTCCGAGAATCGATTCCATCGTTTTGATGCAGGAGTGAGAGATGGACATCGTGTGGATTGCAGCGCTGGTGGCGCTGTGGGTGGCCATGGCGGAGGCCGTGGTGCTGCTGGGCCGGTTCGACGGCCCCAAGGGAGCATCGCGGTGATCGCGCTCGACGTGCTCTACGGCTTCGGCGCCATCGTGGCCGTCGTCCTGTTCGCGTACCTGGTGTTCGCGCTCATCTGCGCCGAGGAGTTCTGATATGGACGCGTCCGCCTGGGGCCTGCTGGCCCTGTTCCTCCTCGTGCTCCTCGTGCTGGCCTGGCCCCTGGGCCGATGGTTGGCCGCGATCTGCGATGGCCGGCTGCCGCAGTGGATGCATCGCGCCGAGTCACCGCTGTACCGCGTGGCCGGCATGCGGCCCGAAGAGAGCATGCACTGGCGCCACTACGCGCTGGCCTTGCTGGCGTTCAATGCCATCGGCGCCGTGGTCGTGTACGGCCTGCAGCGCCTGCAGGCCTGGCTCCCGCTCAACCCGCAAGGCATGGCCGCCGTGTCGCCCGACTCGGCTTTCAACACGGCGGTGAGCTTCGTCTCCAACACCAACTGGCAGGGCTATGCGGGCGAGGGCACCATGGGCTACCTGACGCAGATGCTGGGACTGTCGGTGCAGAACTTCCTGTCGGCGGCCACGGGCATCGCCGTCGCGTTCGCGCTGGCCCGGGGCTTTGCCGCGCGCCGCACGGACGGCCAGGGGCTGGTGGGCAACTTCTGGGCCGACATGGTGCGCATCAACGCCTGGGTGCTGGTGCCGGTGTCTCTGGTAATCGCCGTGTTTCTGGTGGGGCAGGGCGTGATCCAGAACTTCTCTCCCTCCAAGGAAGTTGCCACGCTGGAGGCCACGGCCTACCAGAACCCGAAGCTGACGGCCGACGGGCAGCCCGAGAAAGACGCGGCCGGCAACCCGGTGACGGAGAGTGCGAGCACCGCCACGCAAACGCTGGCCATGGGGCCGGTGGCATCGCAGGAGGCCATCAAGATGCTGGGCACCAATGGCGGGGGCTTCTTCAATGCCAACTCGGCCCATCCGTACGAGAACCCCACGCCGCTGACCAACTTCGTGCAGATGCTGGCGATCTTCCTGATCCCCGCCGCCCTGTGCTTCACGTTCGGCCGGGTGGTGGGCGACCAGCGCCAGGGGCTGGCGATCCTGGCGGCCATGACCGTGATGTTCGCCGTGGCGGTGGCCGTGGTCATTCCCGCCGAGCAGGCCGGCAACCCGCGCATCGCCGCCCTGGGGGTGGACCAGGCCATGACGGCGCTGCAGTCCGGCGGCAACATGGAGGGCAAGGAAGTGCGCTTCGGCATCACCGCATCGGCACTCTTCGCCGCCGTGACGACGGCCGCCTCGTGCGGCGCGGTGAACGCGATGCACGACTCGTTCACCCCGCTGGGCGGGCTGGTGCCGATGGTGCTGATGCAATTGGGCGAGGTGGTCTTCGGCGGCGTGGGCACGGGCCTGTACGGCATGCTGGTGTTCGCCATCCTCGCAGTGTTCATGGCGGGGCTGATGATCGGCCGCACGCCGGAGTACCTGGGCAAGAAGATCGAAGTGCGCGAGATGAAGCTCACTTCGGTGGCCATCCTGGTCACGCCCATCCTCGTGCTGGTGGGCGCCGCCGTGGCGGTGATCGCGCAGGCGGGCCAGGCCGGCATCGCCAACCCGGGCGCCCATGGCTTTTCCGAGATCCTCTACGCCCTCACGTCGGCGGGCAACAACAACGGCAGCGCCTTCGCGGGACTGTCGGCCAACACGCCGTTCTACAACGTGCTGCTGGGGCTGGCCATGTGGTTCGGTCGCTTCGGCGTGATCGTGCCAGTGCTGGCCATCGCGGGCTCGCTCGCCGCCAAGAAGCGGCTGCCCGCCACCGCCGGCACGCTGCCCACGCACGGGCCGCTGTTCGTGGCCCTGCTGGTCGCCACCGTGCTGCTGGTGGGCCTGCTCAATTACGTTCCGTCCCTGGCGCTGGGCCCCGTCGTGGAACACCTGATGCTGCGGACCCCAGTGAGGCCCTGACATGACAACCCACAAGACATCCCTTTCCCTTTCGCTGTTCGATGCGGCGCTGGTCAAGCCCGCGCTGTGGCAATCGTTCGCCAAGCTCGATCCCCGCGTGCAGTGGCGCAATCCGGTGATGTTCATCGTGTTCATCGGCAGCCTGTTCACCACGCTGCTCTGGCTGCATGCGCTCACGGTGCCGCAGGACACGGGCATGCGCCCGGCCTTCGTGCTGGCGATCGCCGTCTGGCTGTGGTTCACCGTGCTGTTCGCCAATTTCGCCGAGGCGCTGGCGGAGGGGCGCAGCAAGGCCCAGGCCGCATCGCTGCGCGGCCTGCGCAAGGACACCTGGGCCAAGAAGCTCGCCGAGCCGCGCCATGGCGCGACCTTCCTGCCCGAGCAGGCCACCAACCTGCGCCGCGGCGACGTGGTGCAGGTGGATGCGGGCGACGTGATTCCGCTGGACGGCGAGGTCATCGAGGGCGTGGCCTCGGTGGACGAGAGCGCCATCACCGGCGAATCCGCGCCGGTGGTGCGCGAGTCGGGCGGGGACTTCTCGGCCGTCACGGGCGGCACCCGGGTGCTGTCGGACTGGCTGGTGGTGCGCGTGACGGTGAACCCCGGCGAGTCGTTCCTGGACCGCATGATCGGCATGGTCGAGGCCGCCAAGCGCCAGAAGACACCCAACGAGGTGGCACTCACCATCCTGCTGGTGGCGCTCACCATCGTGTTCCTCGTGGTCACCGTGACACTGCTGCCGTTCTCGATCTTCAGCGTGGGTGCGTCGGGAGCGGGCACGGTCGTGTCGCTCACCGCGCTGGTGGCGCTGCTCGTGTGCCTGATTCCCACCACCATCGGTGGCCTGCTGTCGGCCGTGGGCGTGGCGGGCATGAGCCGCATGATGCAGGCCAACGTGATCGCCACCTCCGGACGCGCGGTGGAGGCCGCGGGCGACGTGGATGTGCTGCTGCTGGACAAGACCGGCACCATCACGCACGGCAACCGCCAGGCGAGCGCGTTCCTGCCCGCCCCGGGCATCCCCAAGGAGCGCCTGGCCCGTGCCGCCATGCTGGCGTCGCTGGCCGATGAAACGCCCGAGGGACGCAGCATCGTCGAGCTGGCGCGCCGCAGCGGCGTGCCCGACGAGACCGCCGCGTCCGGCGTGCGCCTGGTGCCCTTCACGGCGCAGACGCGCATGAGCGGCGTGGACCTGCCAGCCACGGCCGGTGCGCCCGAGGTGGCGTTGCGCAAGGGCGCGGTTCAGGCCATGGTGCGTCACATCCAGGCGCTGGGCGGCAGCGTGCCGGCCGAGGTGGTGCGCGCGGCCGACGACGTGGCGCGGCGCGGCAGCACGCCCCTGGCGGTGGCCGAGGGCGCCCAGGTGCTGGGCATCGTCGAGCTCAAGGACATCGTCAAGACCGGCATCAAGGAGCGCTTCGCCGAGTTGCGGCGCATGGGCATCAAGACGGTGATGATCACGGGCGACAATAAGCTGACCGCCGCCGCCATCGCCGCCGAGGCGGGGGTGGACGACTTCCTGGCCGAGGCCACGCCCGAGGACAAGCTGGCGCTGATCCGCCAGTACCAGGCCGAGGGCCGCCTGGTGGCCATGACCGGCGACGGCACCAACGATGCACCGGCACTGGCCCAGGCCGACGTGGCCGTGGCCATGGGCAGCGGCACGCAGGCTGCCAAGGAGGCCGGCAACATGGTGGACCTGGACTCCAACCCCACCAAGCTGCTGGAGGTGGTGGAGACCGGCAAGGCCCTGCTGATGACGCGCGGCTCGCTCACCACGTTCTCCATCGCCAACGACGTGGCCAAGTATTTCGCCATCATTCCGGCGATCTTCGTATCCACCTACCCGCAGCTGGCCGCGCTCAACGTGATGCGGCTGGCGAGTCCCTCCTCGGCCATTTTGTCGGCGGTGGTGTTCAACGCGCTGGTGATCGTGTTCCTGATCCCGCTGGCGCTCAAGGGCGTGCGCTATCGCCCGGTCGGCGCCGCCGCGCTGCTGCGCCGCAACCTGGCGATCTATGGCCTGGGCGGGCTGGTGGTGCCGTTCATCGGCATCAAGCTCATCGACTGGGTGCTGGTGGCCGTGGGCCTCGTTTGAACTGTGCAAGGAAGCATCGACATGACCAAAATCCTCCGTCCCGCGCTGACCCTTTTCGTGCTGCTGAGCGTGATCACGGGCGTTGTCTATCCGCTCATCGTCACGGGCGTGGCGCAGGCCGCGTTTCCGCAGCAGGCCGCGGGCAGCTTGGTGCTGCGCGGCGGGCAGGCCGTGGGCTCGTCCCTGATCGGGCAGAACTTCACCGACCCGAAGCATTTCTGGGGCCGCCCCTCGGCCACCGCGCCCATGCCCTACAACGCCAGCGCGTCGGGCGGCTCCAACCTGGGACCGCTGAATCCCGCCCTCACGGAAGCCGTCACCGCGCGCGTCCAGGCGCTGCGCGAGGCCGATCCCGGCAATGCCGCGCCCGTGCCCGTGGACTTGGTCACGGCCTCCGCCAGCGGGCTCGACCCGCACATCAGCCCCGCCGCCGCGCGCTACCAGGCCAGTCGCGTGGCCAAGGCGCGGGGCTGGCCGGTGGAGCGCGTGCAGGCCCTGATCGACGCGCACACCGATGCCCCGTTCCTGGGGCTCCTCGGTGACCCGGGCGTGAACGTGCTCGCCCTGAATCTCGCGCTCGATGCCGAGCGGTGAGCCCCATGGCACTAGCGCCGATTCCGGCGCAACGCCCGCCACAATAGGGCCCGCACGTTCCTTCGCCCATGCCTGACATCGCCCGCCCGGACCCCGATGCGCTCATCGCCCAGATGCGCGCGGAGGAAGAGCGCACCCAGCGCGGCAAGCTGCGCATCTATTTCGGTGCCAACGCGGGCGTGGGCAAGACCTGGTCGATGCTGAGCGCGGCGCAGCGCGAGCGCAAGGCGGGGCGCGACGTGCTCATCGGGGTGGTCGAGACCCATGGCCGCAGCGAGACCGCCGCGCTGGTCGAGGGCCTGCCCGTGCTGCCGCTGCGCAGCCTGGACTACCGGGGCCGCCAGCGCACCGAGTTCGACCTCGACGGTGCGCTGGCGCGCCAGCCGGCCGTGCTGCTCGTGGACGAACTGGCGCACTCCAATGCGCCCGGGTCCCGGCATGCCAAGCGGTGGCAGGACGTGCAGGAGCTGCTCGCCGCCGGGATCGAGGTGTGGACCGCGCTCAACGTCCAGCACCTGGAAAGCCTGAACGGCACCGTGGGCGCCATCACCGGCGTGCGCGTGCACGAAACCGTGCCCGACACGGTGCTGGACGAGGCCGACGAGGTGGTGCTGGTCGATGCCACACCGGACGAACTGGCCGCGCGCCTGGCCGCCGGCAAGGTCTACCTGCCGCAGCAGGCCGAGCGGGCGGCGCAGAACTTCTTTCGCAAGGGCAACCTGATCGCGCTGCGCGAGATCGCGCTGCGGCGCACGGCCGAGCATGTCGAGGACGACGTGCGCGGCTGGCGCGTGGAGCAGTCCGGCGCGGGCGGCGACCGCGTGCCACCGGCCTGGAACACCTCCGGCGCTTTGCTGGCCTGCGTGGGGCCCGGCGAGGATGCCGCCCAGACGGTGCGCACCGCGGCGCGGCTGGCCGGCCAGCTCAATGTGCGCTGGCACGCGGCCTATGTGGAAACGCCGCGTCTGCAGCGGCTCGATGCCCGGCGCCGCGACCGCGTGCTGGCCGTGCTCCAACTGGCGGAGGGCCTGGGCGCGGAAACCGCGGTGCTGACCGGTGGCGAGGTCGCTCCGGTGCTGGCGGAGCATGCGCACCGGCTCAACTGCGCCACGCTCGTGGTTGGTCGCCCGGCACAGGCTGCCGGCTGGCGGCGCTGGTGGGCCGCACGGCCCGTGGCGCAGGCCCTCGCCGCTGCGGCCCCGGCCCTCGACATCGTGGAGGCCGGGCGCGCCGGCAGTTCGCGGCGCCTGGCGCAGGCGGACTGGGGGCGGGCCGGCACCGATGCGCTCGACAGCGAGGAGCGCCAGCCGTCCCGCTGGCCGGGCTTCGTGTGGTCGCTGGCCGTGAGCGTGGCCGTCACCCTGCTCACCCACCTGCTGTCCGGTGTGTTCGAGCTGGCCAACATTGTCATGCTGTACCTGCTCGGGGTGGTGGGCGTGGCCATGCGGTTCGGCCGGGCGCCTGCGGCCCTCGCGGCGCTGGTCAACGTACTGGCGTTCGATTTCTTCTTCGTTTCGCCGCGCATGTCGTTCGCCGTGAGCGACGTGCAGTACCTCGTCACCTTCGGGGTCATGCTCATGGTGGGGCTGCTGGTGGGCCAGCTCACCGCGGGGCTGCGCTTCGCGGCGGGCGTGTCGGCGAGCCGCGAGCGGCGCGCGCAGTCGTTGTTCGACCTCACGCGCGAACTGTCCGCAGCGCTGCAGGTGGAGCAGATCACCGCCATCGGTGCTGCCGCGGTGCAAAAGCATTTCGGAGGGCGTGCGGCGGTGCTCGCGCTGGATGAGAGCGACCGCCTGGCCATGCCGGAGGGGCTGCCGCCCGGATTCGACGCGAACGTGGCCGACTGGACACTGCGCCAGGGCCAGAGCGCCGGCCTGGCCACGGCCACGCTGGCCGCGCAGACCTGGCGCTACGTGCCGCTCACCGCGCCCATGCGCGTGCGGGGCGTGCTGGCGCTGGAGCCTGCACAGCCGCGCTGGCTGCTGATTCCCGAGCAGGCACAGCAGCTCGATACGCTGGCCCGGCAGATCGCCATCGCCCTGGAGCGGGTGCACTACGTGGACGTGGCGCAGCGCGCGGTGGTGGACATGGAATCGGAGCGCCTGCGCAATGCCCTGCTGGGCGCCATTTCGCACGACGTGCGCACCCCGCTCACCGCGCTGATCGCGCTGGCGGAGTCGCTGCCCGCGCAGTCGGCCGAAGACCAGGCCGAGGCCGGCCGCGCCATCGTGGCGCAGGCCCATCAGCTGCACGCGCTGGTGAGCAACCTGCTCGACATGGCACGGCTGGAGAGCGGCATTGCCGGCGGCAGCGTGAACCTGCGGCGCGACTGGCAGTCGGTCGAGGAGGTGGTGGGCACAGCGATTCGGGCAGCACGCCCTGCGCTGGGGCGCTTGCCGGTGGTCACGCACCTGCCGGCGGACCTCCCTTTGGTGGAATTCGATGCCGTGCTCATCGAGCGGGTGCTGGTCAACCTGCTGGAAAACGCCGCCAAATACGGTGCGCCGCCCATCGAGGTGTCCGCCAGCACCACGCCCACCACGCTGCGGCTGGCCGTGCGCGACCATGGGCCGGGCCTGCCGGTGGCGCTGCGGGGGCAGGAGCACACATTGTTCGAGAAATTCACCCGTGGCCAGTCGGAGTCGGCCACGCCCGGCGTGGGCCTGGGATTGGCCATCTGCAAGGCAGTGGTGCAGGCGCATGGCGGCGACATCTCCGCCGCCAGCGCCGAGCGCGGTGGGGCGGAGTTCACCGTGACCCTGCCGCGGCGCGACGAGCCCCCCCTTCCCCTGGACGAACCCTTGGAGCCCGGCGCGCCGGAAACGCCATGACATTGGCCTTGCGAACGGTGATCGTGATCGAGGACGAGCCGCAGATCCGCCGCTTCGTGCGCAGTGCGCTCGAAGCCGAGGGTTGGCAGGTGCATGAGGCGGCCACGCTGCGCGAGGGGCTGTCGGCCGCCGGCACGCGGCAGCCGGACCTGCTGGTGCTCGATCTGGGGCTGCCCGATGGCGATGGCGTGGGCCTGATCCGCGATGTGCGCAGCTGGTCGGCGGTGCCCATCATCGTGCTGTCGGCCCGCACCGACGAGGCCGACAAGATCGCGGCCCTGGATGCGGGCGCCGACGACTACCTCACCAAGCCGTTCGGCACCGGCGAACTGCTGGCGCGTGTGCGCGCCAACCTGCGCCGCCCGCGCGCCGCCAGCGGCAACGGGCTCACCCCGGTGGCCGAGGAGCCCGTGTTCCGCTTCGGCGACATCGAGGTGGACCGGAACGCTCGGGTGGTTCGGCGCGGCCATGCCGAGGTGCACCTCACGCCCACCGAGTACCGCATGCTGTCTGTGCTGGTGGCCAATGCGGGCCGCGTGATCACGCAGCGGCAGCTGCTGCGCGAGGTGTGGGGCCCCATGCGTTCGGACCAGAACCACTACCTGCGCATCTACATGGGCCACCTGCGCCAGAAGCTGGAGGCCGACCCGGCCCAGCCCCGCCATCTGTTGACCGAGACCGGCGTGGGGTATCGGCTCGCGGTGTGAGCCCCGTATCCTCGGGTTGAGTTCGCCTGTCCGGCAGGTGCTTCGGGTCGGTGCGACGGAGACAGGGCTGCACGTTGCCACAGTCACGGGTGAATGGCCGTCCCCGCGCCAGAGGGGCCGGGGTTCGTGGCGCTCTGTTTTTCCGATCCAAAGGACTCCATCGTGATTCAACGCTCTCTCGCTGCGCTCTTGATCGCCGCGCTTTCCGGCGCGGCGCATGCCGACAACACCACCGACACGGCACCGCCCGACGGCTGGGCCAGCCAGGGCGGCGGCACCACGGGCGGCGCGGGCGCCACGGCGAAGTACCTTAGCAAGGTCAGTTCGCCATCCCAGTTGAATGCCGCGCTCAGCGCGGGCGGTGCCCAACCGAAAATCATCGTGGTGTATGGCACCATCGACATGGCCGCCGCGGACAACGGAGGGCCTTTCACCAGCCGGGCCGATCAGGCTGCGCGCAACCTCATCACGATTCCGAGCAACACCACGTTGATCGGGGCCGGAAGCGATGCCCGGATCGTCAACGCCTCGATCCTGATGAAGCGGGTTTCCAACGTCATCCTGCGCAATCTGACCATCGTCGCTCCCTGCGATCTGTCGCCGGTCTGGAGCAGCGGCGAGGGGCGGTGGAACTCCGACTTCGATGCGGTCACGATCTACAGTTCGCAACGCATCTGGGTGGACCACAACCGGTTCACCGATGCGCCCGTCACCGACGATCAGGCACCCATCGAAAAGGGCCAGCCCCAGCAATGCCACGACGGTGCGCTGGACGTGATCCACGCGAGCGACTACGTGACGGTGTCCAACAACGTGTTCGACCGGCACGACAAAACCCATCTGGTGGGCGCCTCGGACAGCAGCACCGACGAGGAGGGCCATCTCACGGTGACCTTCCACCACAACCTCTACAGCCAGGTCGTGGAGCGCGCGCCTCGCGTGCGCTACGGCAGGGTCCACGTGTACAACAACTACTACACCGGCAGCAAATCGGACGCGCCCTACAAGCACAACTACAGCCTGGGCGTGGGCTACAAGGCGCAGATCCTCTCGGAGAACAACGTGTTCGAAGTGCCCGGCGCGGCCACCTGCGCCGATGTGGTGAAGAACCCTGGTGCGGCTTCCAAGACGGGCGCCATCCGCGATACCGGGTCGCTGCTCAACGGCGCTGCGCTCGGTCTCGCAGCCCAATGCGGCTTTGCTGCGGCGGGCTGGACCATTCCTTATGCGGGCGGATACACCCTGGACGCCGCCTCGAGCGTCAAGGCGAAAGTGCTGTCCAACGCAGGCCCCGGCAAGCTGACGGTGAACTGAGCGAGGCCCGCCGGCCCGCAGAGGCCGGCAGGCGGGCGTGCTCAGGCCGCAGACGGCAAGTGGGCGGCGGCTTGGGCAACCTCTTCTTCGCTGCGCCGGTGCACGATCCGGTACAGCAGCGGCAGCACCAGCAGCGTGAGCGCGGTCGAGGACAGGATGCCGCCGATGACCACCGTCGCCAGCGGCCGCTGCACTTCCGCTCCGGTGCCGGTGGCAATGGCCATGGGCACGAAGCCCAGCGAGGCCACCAGCGCCGTCATGAGCACGGGCCGCAACCGGGTGAGCGCCCCCTCCCGGATGGCGGCGTCCAGCGGCATGCCGCCTTCGCGTAGGCCGCGAATGAAGGAGATCATCACCAGCCCGTTCAGCACGGCGACGCCCGACAGCGCGATGAATCCGACCGCGGCCGAGATCGAGATCGGGATGTCGCGCAGCCACAGTGCCACGATGCCGCCGGTGAGGGCGAACGGGATGCCGGTGAAAACGACCAGCCCGTCCTTCACATTGCCGAACATGGCGAACAGCAGCGTGAAGACCAGCAGCAACGCGACCGGCACGACCACCTGCAGGCGTTGGGTGGCCGACTGCAGGTTTTCATACTGGCCGCCCCACGCGGTCCAGTAGCCCGCCGGGATCTGGACCGCCTGCATGGCCTGTTCCGCCTCGGCCACTAAGGAGCCCAGGTCCCGGCCCCGCACGTTGGCACTCACGACGATGCGGCGTTTTCCGTCCTCCCGGCTGACCTGGTTGGGGCCCGGTGCCAACTGCAGCGTGGCCACTTCGCTCAGCGGGATGAAGCGGGCGCGGGCGTCCGCGGCGTCGCCGCCGCGAGGCAGTGCGACCGGCAGGCGCTGGATGGCCTCCAGGTCGGTCCGGATGTGCTCGGGCAGCCGCACGAGGATGCCGAAGCGCCGGTCGCCTTCGAACAGGGTGCCGGCCTCGCGCCCGCCCACGGCAATCGACACGGCCTCCTGGACATCGCCCACATTCAGTCCGTAGCGGGCGGTCTTGGCGCGGTCGATGTTCACCGTCAGCACCGGCAGGCCGCTCGTCTGCTCCACCTTGACCTCGGTGGCCCCATCGATGCGGTTGAGCACTTCAGCGACCTTCTGGGCGGTCTGGTCGAGCACGGCCATGTCGTCTCCGAAGATCTTGACCGCTACATCGCTGCGCACGCCGGAGATGAGTTCATTGAACCGCAACTGGATGGGCTGCGAGAACTCGTAGTTGTTGCCCGGCAGTTGCTCCACCTCGGCCTGGATGGCCGCAAGGAGCTGTTCGCGCGACCGGGCCGGTGCAGGCCAAGTGTCCTGCGGCTTGAGCATGATGTAGGCGTCCGAGATGTTGGGCGGCATCGGGTCCGACGCGATCTCGGCCGTTCCGGTGCGGGCAAAAACCCGCTCGATCTCGGGAAACTTCGCCTTCAGCGTGCTCTCCAGCTGCTGCTGCATCGCCACCGACTGCGACAGGCTGGTGCCGGGAATGCGCAACGCCTGCATGGCGAAATCGCCCTCGCCCAGGCTGGGCGCGAACTCGGTGCCCAGGCGCGTCGCCAGCAGGCCGGACAGCAGCACGGCCGCGAGCGCCAGTGCGATGACCACGGGCTTGGCGCCCATGGCGCGGTCCAGCAGCGGCGCGTAGGCGCGGCGGGCCCAGCCCATGAGCCGGTTTTCCTTCTCGCCCACCGTCTTGCCGATGAACAGCGCGACGGCGGCAGGAATGAAGGTGACCGACAGCACCATCGCACCGACCAGCGCGATGACCACCGTGAACGCCATCGGATGGAACAGCTTGCCCTCCACCCCCGTGAGCGCGAAGATCGGCAGGTACACGATCATGATGATGAGTTGGCCGAACAGCAGCGGCCGCCGTGCTTCCTGCGACGCAGCGAACACCTCGTGAAAACGCTCCGCCCGCGTCAGCGGCCGGCCCTTGTGCTGCTGTGCGTGGGCGAGGCGCCGCACGCAGTTCTCCACGATCACCACCGCGCCGTCGATGATGATGCCGAAGTCCAGCGCACCCAGGCTCATCAGGTTGGCACTGACCTTCTGGTTCACCATGCCGGTGAAGGTGAACAGCATCGACAGCGGTATGACCATGGCCGTGATCAACGCCGCGCGGATGTTCCCCAGGAAGAGGAACAGGATCACGATCACCAGCACCGCGCCCTCGAAGAGGTTCTTCTTCACGGTGGCGATGGCCTTGTCCACGAGCACCGTGCGGTCGTACACCGTCACCGCATGCACGCCGGCGGGCAGGGTCCGGTTGATCTCCTTCATCTTGCGGTCCACGGCCTGGGAGACCGTGCGGCTGTTCTCGCCGATGAGCATGAACACCGTGCCCAGCACGACCTCTCGGCCGTTGTCGGTGGCGGCGCCGGTGCGCAGCTCCTGGCCCAGCCCGACCTCGGCCACATCCCTGACGCGCAGCGGCACGCCGCCCGCATTGCCGAGGATGACGTTGCGCAGGTCGTCCATCGACTGCACCTGCCCGGGAGCGCGAATCAGGTATTGCTCTCCGCGGCGCTCGATGTACCCGGCTCCCACGTTCGCGTTGTTGCGTTCGAGCGCCGTGACCAGGTCCCCCATCGTGAGGCCATGCGCCAGCAGCTTGTCGGGGCTGGGTGCGATCTGGTACTCCTTGGCATACCCGCCGATGGAGTTGATCTCGGTCACGCCGGGCACGTTGCGCAACTGCGGCTTGATGATCCAGTCCTGGATCTCGCGCAGGTCCGTGGAGGTGTAGGGTTGCCCATCCGGCTTGCGGGACCCGTCCTGGGCTTCCACCGTCCAAAGGTAGATTTCCCCCAGGCCTGTCGATATGGGGCCGATGACCGGGTGAACGCCCTCCGGCATCTGGCCGCGGGCCGACTGGATGCGCTCGTTCACGAGTTGCCGCGCGAAGTAGATGTCGGTGCCGTCCTGGAAGATCACGGTCACCTGCGACAGCCCGTAGCGTGACAGCGAGCGGGTCTGCTGCAGCCCGGGCAGCCCCGCCATGACGGTCTCGACGGGAAAGCTCACGCGCTGCTCCACTTCCAGGGGGGAGTAGCCGGGCGCCGCGGTGTTGATCTGCACCTGGACGTTGGTGATGTCCGGCACGGCATCGATGGGCAGCTTCTGGTAGCTGTAGAGGCCCAGGGCTGCCATGCCGAGCACGGCCAGCATCACGAGCCAGCGCTGCGCGATGGAAAACTGAATGACACGTTCAAACATGGTCCACCTTCAGTGCGAGTGCGACGCCGAGCTCTTGCCCTGCTGGGATTTCACGACGAAGCTGCCTGCCGCGGCATAGGCCGTACCGGCTGCCAACCCTTTGACGATCTCGACCCGCTGGCCATCCGTGCGGCCCAGTTGCACCGCCTGGGCAATGAAGCCGCCTTCGGCCCGGATGAAGACCACGGTTTTGTCATCGACGGTCTGCACCGCATCGGTTCGCACGGTGACCGGCGGTGTCGCTTCGGACGACACCAATTCGACCTCCACGAACAGTCCGGGCCGCCAGACCTTCTGGGGATTCGCCACCGCCACGCGGGCCGTGGCCATGCGCGTCTGCGCGCCGATCAGGGCGCCGACATAGGAGACCTCGCCCTCCGCCTTCGCATCGAACGCGGTGGAGCGCACGGTCACCCGTTCGCCCACGCGCACCAACGGCAAGTGTTGCGCGGCCACGCTGATTTCGGCCCACACGGTGGACAGGTCGGATAGGGTGAAGACATTCGCGTCCTCCTTCACGGACTCGCCCAGCGACAGGTGCTTTTCGACCACCATGCCGTCGAAAGGTGCGCGCAGTTCATAGCGGCCCAGGGCCGATGCGGCAGGCGTGGCACCGATGGCAGAGAGCTTCTGCTGTGCATTGGCGACCGCAATCTGCGCTTCGCGCATGGACTGCTGCGCCTGCAGGTAGTCCTGCTCCGGCGCGATTTTTTCCTCCCACAGCTTCTTCTCGCGCTCGTACGTGGTCCGGGCCAGTTCGGCCCGGCGCTGTGCGGTCTGCAGCTCGCTGCGCTGCTCCGACAGCGCCGGGCTCGACAGCACGGCCAGTACCTGCCCCTTGCGGACCTGTTGGCCGAGCTGGGCCGAGACGCTTTCCACCACGCCCGCCAGCCGTGGCACCACGTGGGCCGTGCGGTCCTCGTTGAATTTGATTTCGCCCGGCAACTGCAGCGTGGCACGGATGCGCGCCGGGCCCGCGGTGTCGATCGCTATGCCGGCAGCCTTGGCCTGCGCCTCCGTCAGGGGAATTTTTCCTTCTGCCTGCTGCAGCGTGAAGGTGTGTGCACGGCCATCCTTCTGGATGGAGAGGACGATCTCGAACACATGCGGCTCCTCGATGGCCTGTACGCTCTTCAATCCCTCGCCATCGGCGGTGAACGACAGTGTTTCCCGTTCCCCTCCCGGTCGCGTCAGCGTGGCGGACAACTGGGCGGCATCCGCTTTCACCGGCTTGCCTTGCTCGGAAAGCCAGACTGCGAGATGCGGGGCGCCGCCGTCTTCCGACACTTTTGCCTCGAGGCTGAAGCCGTCTTCCGTGAAGCGCTGGCCCCCATGTGGTCCTTTGGCCGCTTCCTCCTCTGCATGGGCATCCTGGCTGGCGCTTTTCTCACCGGGGGAGCCATGGGACGTTTCCTCCGCGTGGGACGCATGGCCATCTGCCTCGGCATGGCCGCCCGGGGAGGCGGCGGGGCTGCCCCGCAGGATCAGGGCGCCGGCGATCAGCGTGACCACCAGGATGGCGGTCACCACCCACCATTGGCGCTTGCCGGCTTTGCCGGTCGATGGGTTCAGTCGTTGGTTCATGGTGGACTTTCAGCGGGCAAATGAAATGGGGGAGGGCAGGTCGTCGCCGGCGTGCCCCAGCAAGCGGTCCAGGTCGCTGGCGGCGCGGTGCGCGGCGGCCAGGGCGCGCAGCGTTTGCGTGCGCACCTGCAGCAGCGTGCGCTGTGCATCAAGGGCTTCCAGAAAACTGAACTTGCCCAGTTCGAACCCTTTGGTCGCGGCCTGGTAGGCGCTCTCCGCGCCGGGAAGGGCGTCGCGCTGCAGTGTTTCGGCCTCGATGCGCGACGCATGGAGGGTTTCCAATGCCGCCGCCGCTTCGGAGGCCGTGCGCAGTTCGGTGGAAAGCAGTTCGTCGCGTGCCTGCTCCTCGCGGCTCAACGCTTCGGCCAGGTTGCCCTGGTTGGTGTCGAAAATGGGCAGGGGAATGGACACGCCCACCACCCACTGGTTTCCGCCCACGTCGGGGCTTCGCTTGCTGCCCAGCGTCACTGCGATGTCGGGCACCCGCTTGGCCTGCTCCAGGGCCGTCAGCGCACTGCGCCGATCGACTTCCAGCCGTGCCTGAACCAAAGAGGGTGCGCCATGCATCCGCTGCTCGATCTCCAGGCTGGACGGTGGGGTGGGCAAGGCATCGAGCTGTCCCACGGCATGGGCGAAGGCGGGCTTCGGATTGCCCCACAGCGCGGCCAGTTGCTGCCTTGCGGTTCGCAGGGCGCCCTCGGCCTGCAAACGCTCCACCTGCACGCCGGACTCGGCCACCTTGGCCTTCGTTTCCTCCAGTGGCGAGACCTTGCCGGCAGCCACCCGGTTGGCCGCGGCATGCACTGCCCGCTGTGCCAGCGTGACCGAGTCCTGGGCCAGGCGGACGCGCTCCTGCGCGGCCAGGACTTCGAAGAAGGCGGTGATCACGCCCGCGCGAAGCTCTGATCGGCGTGCCAGGGCGGCGGCGGCGGCCTGGTCCCGCGCCCGCTCGGCGGCTGTGATGCGGGCGGCTCGCTTGCCGCCCAGCTCGATCGGCTGGCTGATCTGCACGGTCGTCGTGCGGCGCTCCTGCCGCAGGTCCTCCACCGTGGTCTCCAGCACAGGATTGGGCCGTGCGCCCGCCTGCCGGATGGCAGCATCCGCCGCATCGCGCGCACGCGCCACGGCAGACAGGTCGGGATTGTTCTGCCATGCCAGTGCCACCGCGGTGGCAAGGCTCAAGGGCTCGGACGATTCCACGGTGCGTGGCTGCACCGTGGATGAGGGGGGAAGCGGGGTGGTCTGGCTGTGCGAAAAGACCGGAAATGCCGCGAAAGCCATGGCGGCCAGCGACACAAAATGCCTGTGCATCGAATTCTCCTGGGTTGCAACAACAACGGGCGGATGAATTCGGCGAGAGTTCTCAGCGAAGGGCTGTGATCAAAGAGGGAAGGCCGTGCCGTGTCTCTCGCCGAATCAGGCGAGCGCTGGCCAGGCAGGGCGCGTGGGAATGCCTCCCACGTGGGAGCGATAGGACTCGGTGAAGGACGGGGGCCGGGCGGTGGGCCCGGCCGTGCCCGCTACGTTGGCGGTATGGGCCAGGGGCTGCACCGTGCAGGTGTGGCAGGTCAGGCAATCATTGTCCGGACCTCCCGGCAAGGGGTCCGAGGGCGTATCGGTGTCTTGTGCCGACGCGCTGGTGGCGGCGACGTGGTGGTGTTCGTGGTGCCCGAAATGCGAGGCGCTGGCATGGCTTTCGTGCTGGCAATAGCCTGCGGCGGCCGCCCAGCTCAGCTGGAACGGCATCGCGAAAAGCAAAAGGATCATCAGCCAGCGGCGCATCGGGCGGCAGTATATCGGTGGGCCGCAAGGGCCTGGCATGGGGCTGGGCATTGCCCGAAGCCCCCGGGTGTACAGGCGCCCTGCATTGGCATGGGTGCGGAGGCAGGCTCAATGGTCGCCATAGCGCAGCAGGTTGCCCTTGGCGGCGCGCTCGGCCTCCAGGCGCACTTGCTCGCGTGTCAGCGCGCTCGGGGCATTGGCCTCCTTGCGGGGCACCTCCAGGCCCCACTGCATGGCCACCAGGGTGCCGTCGGTGCGGGCAGTGGCCAGCTCCGACAGGACCTGCGCCCGCGACTTTGCCTGGGCGGCATGCTGCGGATGCACGGTGTAGCCGGCTTCGGTGGGCGCGCTGTGCAAGGTGCTGGCCGCCGAAGCGCTCAAGGGCACCCATGCAGCCGACATGGCGGCGAACAGAAAAACGGCGGGGGAACGGGTCATGGTCAATCTCCTGGGTTGGGCATCCGGCCCGAACCGCCGGACCGGGATGCAGCCGAACGTTGTGCCGGCGTGAAGTCACTGTAAAAACCCAGTCGGCCGATTCACCGACGGCAAGATGACGAATTCGTCATCTTTCAATCGGTCCCCGGGCGATACGATGGCCCGATGCGCATACTGGTCATCGAAGACGAGCCCAAGCTGGGCGATTACGTCAAAAAAGGCTTGGAAGAAAACGGCTACGTAGTCGACATTGCCAGGGACGGCATCCAGGGCCGGTACCTCGCCACGCAGGGCGATTACTCGGTCATCCTGCTCGACGTGATGCTGCCCGGGGTGGATGGTTTCGGCGTGCTGGCCGCCATTCGGCAGGGCAAGGACGTGCCCGTATTGATGGTCACGGCCCGCGATCAGGTCGAGGATCGCGTCAGGGGCCTGCAGCAGGGCGCCGACGACTATCTGGTCAAGCCCTTCGCGTTCTCCGAACTGCTGGCGCGGGTGCAGGCCCTGCAGCGCAGGGGGCCGCTGCAGGAGCATACCGTGCTGAAGCTGGCCGACCTGGAGCTTGATCTGGTTGCACGCAAATGCCATCGTGAAGGCGTGCGGATCGACCTGACCGCCAAGGAGTTCGCCTTGCTCGCCTTGCTGATGCGCCGCCAGGGGCGCGTGCTCTCTCGAACGACGCTCGCCGAACAAGTGTGGGACATGCACTTCGACAGCGAAACCAATGTGGTGGAGGTGGCCGTGCGACGCCTGCGCAGCAAGCTGGACGATCCGTTTGCGCGACGGCTCTTGCACACGGTGCGCGGAATGGGTTACGTCTTGGAGGATCGGGAACCGCCATGAGTCCTTTCCCGTCATCGATACAGCGTCGGCTGTCCGTTTGGCTGGCCCTGCAGACGCTGATTGGCCTCAGCGTGCTCTGCGTCTCCGTCTATGTCGTCACGGCGTGGAATTTTCGACAGAAGGCACAGGAAGAACTGGACCAGCAGGCGCGACTGGTATCCCATCTGCTGAACGAGCGCAGCCAAGGGGGCGGGGCGCTGTCCTTGCAGCACAAGCTGGAAGATTACTTTTCCTCCCATGGCAACGTGAGCGTGTCCATCGGCCGCGATGGCGCGCAGTTGTTCAGCTCTACCCCGGCCACTTCGGGCGAATGGGTCTGGGCCGATCACCGGGTGGCGCCGCACGACAGCGGCTCCCCCTTCAACGTGCGCATTGGCATCGACACCACGCAGGACGCGCGCCTTCTGCGCCGGCTGGGCGGGACGCTGGCCTTGGCCGTGGTGCTGGGCACGCTGCTGGTCTCGCTGACGGGGACGCTGCTCGTGCGCCATGGCCTTCGGCCGCTGCACAAGTTGGCGGAGCGAACCGCCCGCATCACGCCGGACGCTGCCAGTGCACCCATCGATCCCCTCGAATTTGCCCAGGAGCTTCGCCCCTGGATCGCGCAATTCAATGCGCTCATGGCCCGGGTCGAACAGGCCTATTCGCAGTCCAAGGCCTTCAATGCCGATGTGGCCCACGAGTTGCGCACGCCCCTGGCGAACCTCATTGCCTCGGCGGAGGTCGAACTGGCCCGCCCCCGCTCCGCCCAGGACATGCAGTCGCTGTTGGTGTCGAACCTGGAAGAGATCCGGCGGCTCTCGGGCATCGTGGCCGACATGTTGTTTCTGTCGCGGGCCGATCGTGGAGAGTCCTTGCGCTCACGGCAGTCGGCCCGCCTTGCAGAGCAAGCCTGCGCCGTGCTGGAGTTCCATGAAGCCTCGCTGGAGGAGGCTGGCTTGCGGGCCACTGTCGTGGGCGACGCCACCGCAGCGGTGGACGTGCCGCTGGTGCGCCGTGCCCTGTCCAACCTGTTGGGCAATGCCATCCGCTATGCGGCGAAGGACTCCACCATTGTTGTGGCCATCCGACCATGGCGCGACGGCGCGGAGATCGCCGTTGAAAATCAGGGACCTGGTATTGCGCCAGAGGCGCTCAGCAGGCTGTTCGAACGCTTTTTCCGGGCAGCATCGGCACGCGATGGTTCGGACCAGCATCACGGCCTGGGATTGGCCATCGTGGACGCCATTGCGCGAATGCATGGCGGAAAAACCTTTGCCAGCAGCACGGCGCAGGTCACGCGCATCGGCTTCACCGTCAGTGCATCGACCACAGAACCGCCCGCAACGTCCTGATTTGCAGGGTTCGACCGGGAGAGGCCTCCCGTTCCCTGCGGCAACCCGGCCCGGGCGCTACACGCCGGCCGCGTGCGCCTGCTGGTCTGCGTGGTAGCTGGAGCGAACCATCGCACCCACCGCCGCGTGGCTGAAACCCATTTCGTAGGCCTTTTCCTCAAACATCTTGAACGTGTCCGGGTGCACATAGCGGCGCACCGGCAGATGGCTGTTGGAGGGCGAGAGGTACTGGCCGATGGTCAGCATGTCGATGTCATGCGCGCGCATGTCGGCCATGACCTGGAGGATCTCCTCGTCCGTCTCGCCCAGGCCCACCATGATGCCGCTCTTGGTCGGAACACCAGGGTGCAGTGCCTTGAATTTCTTGAGCAGGTTCAGGCTGAACTGGTAGTCGCTGCCGGGCCGGGCTTCTTTGTACAGGCGTGGCGCCGTCTCCAGGTTGTGGTTCATCACGTCGGGTGGCGCGGCCTTGAGGATCTCCAGCGCGCGGTCATCCCGTCCGCGGAAGTCTGGCACGAGGATCTCGATCTGGGTGTTGGGGGAGAGCGTGCGGATGTGCTGGATGCACTCCACGAAGTGCCCGCTGCCGCCATCGCGCAGATCGTCGCGGTCCACACTGGTGATCACCACGTACTTCAGCCGCAGCTGTGCGATGGTCTTGGCCAGGTTCAGCGGCTCGTCCTTGTCCAGCGGGTCGGGCCGGCCATGCCCCACGTCGCAGAACGGGCAGCGGCGCGTGCACTTGTCGCCCATGATCATGAACGTGGCCGTTCCCTTGCCGAAGCATTCGCCAATGTTGGGGCAACTGGCTTCCTCGCACACCGTGTGCAGCTTGTTCTCGCGCAGGATGTCCTTGATCTCGTAGAAGCGCGTGGTAGGGCTGCCTGCCTTCACCCGTATCCACTCGGGCTTCTTGAGCACTTCGCCTTGCTCGACCTTGATCGGAATGCGCGACAGCTTGGCGGCTGCCTTCTGCTTGGCCAGCGGGTTGTAGGCAGCGGTGGTTTGCGCTTCGCGCACGACTTCAGGAGTGCTCATGGCAGGGTAGTGGTCAGGGGGCCAGGCGAATGGCGAGCTGCTGGCTCAGCACTTCGGCGGCTTCTTCCCAGGTGGTGTGGACCCCGATTGTAGAAAGGTCCACCGTTTGCAACCCTGCGTAGCCACAAGGGTTGATGCGCGAGAAGGGTTCCAGGTCCATGTCCACGTTGAGTGCCACGCCGTGGTAGGTGCAATGGCGCGACACCTTGATGCCCAATGCGGCAATCTTGCCCAGCCCGGTGAAGTCAGGGGCGTCATGGGCTTGCGTGGCTGGCAGACCCTCGGCCTTGCGTGGCCGCTGTGGCAGTTGGGCATGGCCTCCCGGGTCATCCAGGCGCACGTAGATGCCCGGGGCCCCGCCCACGCGGTGCCCGGTGATGCCGAAATGGGCCAGCGTCCGGATTACCGCTTCTTCGATGCGGTAGACGTATTCCTTGACGAAATAACCGGCGCGCTGCAGATCCAGCAACGGATAGGCCACGACCTGCCCCGGGCCATGGAAAGTCACCTGCCCGCCCCGATTGGTGGCGACGATGGGAATGTCGCCAGAGGCCAGCACATGGTCGGCCTTGCCGGCCAGCCCCTGCGTGTAGAGGGGCGGGTGCTGGCAGATCCACAGCGCATCGGGAGTCTGGGACGTACGCTCCTGCGTGAAAGCCTGCATGCCCTGCAGCGTCTCCCGATAGTCCACGAGGCCCAGGTGGCGAATCTCCATGGGATTTAGAGCACCACCTTGACCATCGGATGCGAGGACAGCGCCCGGTACAGGTCATCGAGTTGTTCGCGGCTGGTGGCTGTGATCGTGATGGTGACGCCCAGGTAGTTGCCGGCGCGGCTGTCGCGCAGTTCGATGGTCGACGCGTCGAAGGTCGGGTCGAAGCGGTGCGCCAGTTCCGTCACCGCGTGGACGAATCCATCCACTTTCTGACCCATGACCTTGATGGGGAGCGACGAGGGGTACTCGATGAGCGAATCCTTGCGGGGATCGGTCGCGGACGGGACGTCTGATGGGAGCGTGGAAGGGGGCTGTGTCATGGCGATGGTCTATAAACGGCGGGCTTTGTGCCATTTTGAACGGGTTCGGGGCCGGCAATCTTTCGGCCGAAGCCTGCACCGCGATAGGGCGGTTCACGTTGGCCGGTCACCACAACGGAGCGCGCGTGCGCACACTTTCATACCGGCCTGAGAGGTCATTGCCGGATGAAAGTGGTTTTTACTTATAATCAGGGGCTTTGTGAAAGTTTCGGTCTGTAAAGTGGGCGTCATTCCTCAATGAAAACAAACGCTCCCGACCACGAAACTGAGGCTGAAGATTCCGACTTCAAGCCCCTGTCAGCTGAAGAGGCTGCGCAGTGGCGCCTCCGGCATCCGCGGATCTCCGTGTGGCGAATCGTCTGGGGTCAGGCGTTCGTCGGAGCACTGGCTGCCCTGGTGGCATGGCTGGTTTCCGGCAAGCCCACTGTGGCTTGGTCCACGGGGTATGGCGCACTGGCGGTGGTGATTCCCGCGGCCTTGTTCGCGCGGGGCATGGCCCGGCATCAAACTTCCGCGGGAGGTGCGATGGCTGGCCTGTTCGGGTGGGAGTTGGTCAAGATTGCAATGACCGTTGCCATGCTGGCGGCGGCGCCCCGGCTGGTTCCGGGGCTGAGTTGGCTGGCATTGCTGGCCGGCATGGTAGTGACGATGAAAACGTACTGGATCGCCCTCATGGTGCGGCCCGGTGTCCGAAAAACCGATTGATATTGATAGAAGAGTTGTCCGATGGCCGCAGAAGCGCATGCACCGACTGCCAGTGAATACATCGTTCACCACTTGCAGCATCTCCAGAACATCAAGCAGAAGTCCATTGTCGATTTCTCCGTGGTGAACTTCGATTCCGTGATCGTGGGTTTGGTTCTCGGTTTCATCGCACTTTTTGTCTTCTGGCGTGCCGCCCGCACGGCCACCTCCGGCGTGCCGGGTCGCTTCCAGGCTGCAGTGGAGATCCTGGTCGAGATGGTGGACAACCAGGCCAAGGCCAACATCCACAACGCCGAAAGCCGCAAATTCATCGCTCCCCTGGCACTGACCGTGTTCGTGTGGATCTTCCTGATGAATGCCATGGACATGCTGCCGGTCGATCTGCTGCCCGCCATCTGGGCCCAGATCTACGGTGCCGCCGGCCATGATCCGCACCATGCCTACCTGCGCGTGGTGCCCACCGCCGATCTCTCCACCACCCTCGGTCTGTCGTTCGCCGTGCTGGTGCTTTGCCTGTACTACAGCGTGAAGATCAAGGGCCTGGGCGGCTGGGCGCATGAGCTGGTCACCGCGCCGTTCGGCACCAGCAAGAATCCCGTCTTCGCCCTGATCCTGGGCGTGGTCAATCTGCTCATGCAGATCATTGAATACATTGCCAAGACCGTGTCGCATGGCATGCGGCTGTTCGGCAACATGTACGCTGGTGAGTTGGTGTTCATGCTGATTGCCCTGATGGGCGGTGCTGCTGCCATGTCGCTTTCCGGTGTGTTGCTCCCTCTGGGGCACATCATTGCAGGCTCGATCTGGGCGATCTTCCACATCCTGGTGATCACCCTGCAGGCCTTCATTTTCATGATGCTTGCGCTGATCTATCTCGGCCAGGCGCATGAAGCTCACTGATCCTTTCCCTTTCTTTTTCAACCTTCCTTTCTTTTCATCCTAGGAGTCATCATGGAAAACGTTCTCGGTCTCGTCGCTCTGGCTTGTGGTCTGATCGTGGGTCTCGGCGCTATCGGCGCTTCGATCGGCATCGCACTGATGGGTGGCAAGTACCTCGAAGCGTCCGCTCGCCAGCCTGAGCTGATCAATGAACTGCAAACCAAGATGTTCATCTTGGCCGGTCTGATCGACGCCGCCTTCCTGATCGGCGTGGCCATCGCTCTGCTGTTCGCTTTCGCCAACCCCTTCGTCCTGGCCTAAGCTCCGTTCAACGCCCAACTAGAAAGGTGTTGCCGTGAGTATCAACGCGACCCTGTTCGTTCAGGCCATCGTCTTTCTGATCCTGGTGCTGTTCACGATGAAGTTCGTGTGGCCCCCGATCGCGAAGGCACTGGACGAGCGAGCCCAGAAAATCGCCGATGGCCTCGCTGCCGCCGACCGTGCCAAATCCGAATTGACCGCTGTGAACCAGCGCGTCGAGAAGGAACTGGCCCAGACGCGCAACGAAACGGCATCGCGTATTGCGGACGCCGAGCGCCGCGCTCAGGCCATCATCGACGAGGCCAAGGCCCGTGCGACCGAGGAAGGCAACAAGATCGTCGCCGCTGCCCGTGCAGATGCCGAGCAGCAGTCGATCCAGGCCCGTGAAGCCCTGCGCGAGCAGGTCGCTGCGCTGGCCGTCAAGGGCGCCGAGCAGATTCTCCGCAAGGAAGTCAATGCTGGCGTCCACGCCGACCTGCTGAACCGCCTGAAGACCGAGCTGTAAGGAGCGCGCACATGGCAGAACTCGCCACCATTGCCCGCCCTTACGCGGAAGCCCTGTTCAAGGCCAGCACGTCCCAGCCGGGTGCCGACCTGAACGGCACCGTGGCCTGGGTGGAAGAAGTGGCGGCGATTGCCGCCAATCCTCAGCTGCGCCAACTGGCGGACAACCCCAAGGTGACCTCCGAACAGGTGTTCGACGTCATCACGGGCGTGGTTCGTGGCGCGCTGCCCGAGGCAGCCCGCAACTTCCTGCGTGTCATCATCGAGAACGGCCGTGTGGACGCGCTTCCCGAGGTGGCGGCCCAGTTCCGCGCGCTGGTGAATCGGCGCAACGGCTCTTCCGATGCCGTGGTATTCAGTGCTTTTGCGCTGGACGCCGCCGCGTTGGCCGGCCTGGACGCGGTGCTTGAAAAGCGCTTCGGCCGCAAGTTGAATGTCTCGGTACAGGTGGACGAATCCCTGATCGGCGGCGTTCGCGTAGTCGTGGGAGACGAGGTGCTCGACACCTCCGTCAAAGCCCGTCTGGAACAAATGAAAGCGGCCCTCACTGCGTAAGCGGCTTGAGGTCTCGGCTAACCAAAGAAAGAAGGAAAGAGTCATGCAACTCAATCCCGCAGAAATTTCTGAACTGATCAAGAGCCGCATCGAAGGTCTGGCAGCCAGCAGCGACATCCGCAACCAGGGCACCGTGGTGTCCGTGTCCGACGGTATCGTGCGCGTGCACGGCCTGTCCGACGTGATGCAGGGCGAAATGCTGGAGTTCCCCGCCAACAAGGACGGTGCGCCTTCCTACGGCCTGGCGCTGAACCTCGAGCGCGACTCTGTCGGCGCCGTGATTCTGGGCGAGTACGAGCACATCTCCGAAGGCGACACCGTCAAGTGCACGGGCCGCATTCTGGAAGTGCCCGTGGGCCCCGAACTCGTGGGCCGCGTGGTGAACGCGCTGGGCCAGCCGATCGACGGCAAGGGTCCCATCAACGCCAAGCTCACCGACGTGATCGAAAAGGTCGCTCCGGGCGTGATCGCCCGTAAATCGGTGGACCAGCCCCTGCAGACCGGCCTGAAGTCCATCGACTCCATGGTGCCCGTGGGCCGTGGCCAGCGCGAGCTGATCATCGGTGACCGCCAGACCGGCAAGACGGCCGTCGCCATCGACGCCATCATTGCCCAGAAGGGCCAGGGCGTGACGTGTATCTACGTCGCCATCGGCCAGAAGGCATCGTCCATCAAGAACGTCGTGCGCTCGCTGGAGCAAGCCGGCGCGATGGAATACACGATCGTGGTGGCCGCTTCGGCTTCCGAGTCCGCCGCCATGCAATACGTGTCGGCCTACTCCGGCTGCACGATGGGCGAGTACTTCCGCGACCGCGGCGAAGACGCGCTGATCGTCTATGACGACCTGTCCAAGCAAGCCGTGGCCTACCGCCAGGTTTCGCTGCTGCTGCGCCGCCCGCCAGGCCGCGAAGCCTACCCCGGCGACGTGTTCTATCTCCACAGCCGCCTGCTGGAGCGTGCCGCCCGCGTGAACGCCGACTACGTCGAAGCCTTCACCAAGGGTGAAGTCAAGGGCAAGACCGGTTCGCTGACCGCACTGCCGATCATCGAAACGCAGGCCGGCGACGTGTCCGCCTTCGTTCCGACCAACGTGATCTCGATCACGGACGGCCAGATCTTCCTGGAAACCAGCCTGTTCAACGCCGGTATCCGCCCCGCCATCAACGCCGGTATTTCCGTGTCGCGCGTCGGTGGTGCGGCCCAGACCAAGATCATCAAGAGCCTGTCCGGCGGTATCCGTACCGACCTGGCCCAGTACCGGGAACTGGCTGCGTTCGCGCAGTTTGCTTCCGACCTGGACGAAGCCACCCGCAAGCAGCTGGACCGCGGTGCCCGCGTGACCGAACTGCTCAAGCAAGCCCAGTACAGCCCGCTGCCCATCTCCCTGATGGGTGCGACGCTGTTCGCAGTGAACAAGGGCTTCATGGACGACATCGAAGTCAAGAAGGTGCTCGAGTTCGAACACGGCCTGCACCAGTTCCTGAAGTCCAGCCACGGCCCTCTGCTGGCCAAGCTGGAACAGGCGAAGGCCATGGACAAGGACGCTGAAGCCGAATTGACCGCCGCCATCGGCGCGTTCAAGAAGTCGTTCGCCTAAACCGAACGAGGAATCATCATGGCAGCAGGCAAGGAAATACGCGGCAAGATCAAATCGGTGGAAAACACCAAGAAGATCACCAAGGCCATGGAAATGGTGGCCGCGTCCAAGATGCGCAAGGCGCAAGAGCGGATGCGCTCGGCCCGTCCTTACAGCGAGAAGATCCGCAACATCGCCGCCAACCTCGGCAAGGCCAATCCGGAGTACGTTCATCCTTTCATGAAGGAAAACGATGCCAAGGTGGCCGGTGTCATCGTGGTGACGACCGACAAGGGCCTGTGTGGCGGCATGAACACCAACGTGTTGCGTGCCGTGACCACCAAGCTGCGCGAGTTGCAGTCTGCTGGCGTGTCCACCGAGGCCGTGGCCATTGGCAACAAGGGCCTGGGTTTCCTGAACCGCGTCGGTGCCAAGGTGGTTTCGCATGTCACCGGTCTGGGCGACACCCCGCATCTGGACAAGCTGATCGGCCCCGTGAAGGTGCTGCTCGACGCTTATGCCGAAGGCAAGATCAACGCGGTGTACCTGGGGTACACCAAGTTCATCAACACCATGCGGCAGGAGTCGGTGGTGGAGCGTCTGCTCCCCCTGTCTTCCTCGCAGATGGAAGCGGAGAAGACGGAGCACGGCTGGGACTACATCTATGAGCCCGATGCGCAGAGCGTCATCGACGAGCTGCTGCTGCGCTATGTCGAATCCCTGATCTACCAGGCCGTGGCAGAAAACATGGCCTCCGAGCAGTCCGCGCGCATGGTGGCCATGAAGGCTGCCACCGACAACGCAGGCAGCGTCATCGGCGAGTTGAAGCTGGTCTACAACAAAACGCGCCAGGCAGCGATCACGAAAGAGCTTTCGGAAATCGTGTCCGGCGCTGCTGCTGTGTAAACAGACAGCTCAACCCACATTTATTTGGAGCAAAAAATGGCTCAAGTGCAAGGCAAGATTGTTCAATGTATCGGCGCCGTGGTGGACGTGGAGTTCCCGCGCGACCAGATGCCCAAGATTTACGACGCCCTGAAGCTCGACGGTTCCACCCTGACGCTGGAAGTGCAGCAGCAGCTGGGCGACGGCATTGTGCGCACCATCGCTCTGGGCTCGTCCGATGGCCTGCGCCGCGGCATCTTGGTGACCAACACCGGCAACCCCATCACCGTGCCCGTGGGCAAGGCGACCCTGGGCCGCATCATGGACGTGCTGGGCGCGCCCATCGACGAGCGCGGTCCGGTCAGCCAGGACCTCACGGCCTCCATCCACCGCAAGGCCCCCGCGTACGACGAACTGTCGCCTTCGCAGGAGCTGCTGGAAACCGGCATCAAGGTGATCGACCTGGTGTGCCCGTTCGCCAAGGGCGGCAAGGTGGGCCTGTTCGGCGGCGCCGGCGTGGGCAAGACCGTGAACATGATGGAACTCATCAACAACATCGCCAAGGCCCACAGCGGTCTGTCGGTGTTCGCAGGGGTGGGCGAGCGGACCCGTGAAGGGAACGACTTCTATCACGAGATGGCCGATTCCGGCGTGGTGAATCTCGAGAAGCTCGAAGAGTCCAAGGTGGCCATGGTCTACGGCCAGATGAACGAGCCCCCAGGCAACCGCCTGCGTGTCGCGCTGACCGGTCTGACGATCGCCGAGTCGTTCCGCGACGAAGGCCGCGACGTGCTGTTCTTCGTGGACAACATCTACCGCTACACGCTGGCCGGTACCGAAGTGTCCGCACTGCTGGGCCGCATGCCTTCCGCCGTGGGCTACCAGCCCACGCTGGCCGAAGAAATGGGCCGCCTGCAAGAGCGCATCACGTCCACCAAGGTGGGCTCGATCACCTCCATCCAGGCCGTGTACGTGCCAGCGGATGACTTGACCGACCCATCGCCCGCCACGACGTTCGCCCACTTGGACTCCACCGTGGTGCTGTCGCGTGACATCGCTTCCTTGGGGATCTACCCTGCCGTGGACCCGCTGGACTCCACCAGCCGCCAGCTCGACCCGCAAGTCGTGGGCGAAGAGCACTATGCGGTGGCCCGCGGTGTGCAAGGCACGCTGCAGCGCTACAAGGAACTGCGCGACATCATCGCCATTCTGGGCATGGACGAACTGGCTCCCGAGGACAAGCTGGCCGTGGCCCGCGCCCGGAAGATCCAGCGCTTCCTGTCGCAGCCGTTCCACGTGGCCGAAGTGTTCACGGGCTCGCCCGGCAAGTACGTGCCCCTGTCCGAAACCATCCGTGGTTTCAAGATGATCGTGGCCGGCGAGTGCGATCACCTGCCCGAGCAGGCGTTCTACATGGTCGGCACGATCGACGAAGCCTTCGAAAAGGCCAAAAAGGTCGCGTAAGGCGGCGCGATCGGCGGCCTGCCATGGGTGAGCGTGCCGTGCGGGTGCTTCCAGGCACCTGCGGCGCGCCGACCGAGCAGACTGCCGATCTCCAGCTTTCCCGACTTTTGGAAGGAACCCCATGAACACCATTCACGTCGATGTCGTCAGCGCCGAAGAGTCCATCTTCTCCGGCGAAGCGCGGTTCGTCGCTCTGCCCGGCGAAGCCGGTGAACTGGGCATCTACCCCCGCCACACCCCGCTGATCACCCGCATCAAGCCCGGCTCGGTGCGCATCGAGATGGCCGATGGCGGCGAAGAGTTCGTCTTCGTGGCCGGTGGCATTCTGGAAGTGCAGCCCCACCGCGTGACGGTGCTGTCCGATACCGCGGTGCGCGGCAAGGACCTGGATGACGAGAAGGCCAACCAGGCCAAGGCCGCGGCCGAAGAAGCCGTCAAGAACGCCAAGAGCGAACTCGACCTGGCCAAGGCGCAATCGGAACTGGCCGTGATGGCCGCGCAGATCGCTGCGCTGCGCAAGTTCCGCCAAAAGCGCTGACCGAACGACGGCCTGCCTGCCGTCTGCGACAAAGCCGCCCTCGGGCGGCTTTTTTCATGGCCGCGATGAATGAGGCAACAAGGGCCGTGCAGGCGGGCTCGGGGCAGGCGGCCGGGGCGCGCCGTCAGCACGGTAGGCGCCGGCTGACACGGGCATGCGGCGTTCCGCACCCGGGCGAAAGAGGGGTGGGCGATAGCATTCGGCATGCAAGCGCACACAGCACTTCCTTCTACGCACGGCGCATTGGGCGACGGGGTCAGACAGGTCGCCCGTAGGCGCTTCTCCCCTTTCGCGAAAGACACCGGACATGGCGCGCGGTGACGTCGATCTGATCGTCGCGCGCCCCGAAGGCCTGTACTGCACCGCGGGCGATTTCTACATCGACCCCTGGCGGCCGGTGGAGCGGGCGGTCATCACGCACGGCCATTCGGACCATGCGCGCATGGGCCACGCCCATTACCTTGCCCATACCGACAGCGAGGGCGTCCTGCGGGCCCGGCTGGGCGCCGACATCGCCTTGCAGACGCTGGCCTATGGCGAAGCCATCGAGCACCACGGCGTGCGCCTGTCGCTGCACCCCGCCGGCCATGTGCTCGGCTCCGCCCAGGTGCGGCTGGAGCACGGCGGGCGGGTGTGGGTCGCCTCGGGCGACTACAAGACCGAGGCCGACGGCACCTGCACCCCGTTCGAGCCGGTGCGCTGCGACACCTTCATCACCGAATCCACTTTCGGCCTGCCCATCTACCGCTGGCCCACGCAGCCGGTGCTGTTCGCCGACATCGATGCCTGGTGGCGCGCCAATGCCGCGCAGGGCCGGCCTTCGGTGCTGCTGTGCTATGCCTTCGGCAAGGCGCAGCGCATCCTGCACGGCGTGGATCGCAGCATCGGGCCGATCGTGGTGCATGGCGCAGTGGAGCCGCTCAACGCCGTGTACCGCGCGGCCGGCGTGGACCTGCCGCCCACCTTCCGCGTGACTGACCCGGGGGTGGATGCCCAAATGCTCAAGACCGCGCTGGTCCTGGCCCCACCGTCCGCCCAGGGCACGCCGTGGATGCGCCGCTTCGCCCGCCATGCCGATGCATTCGCCAGCGGCTGGATGCAGCTGCGCGGCACGCGCCGCCGCCGGGGCGTGGACCGCGGGTTCGTGATGTCGGACCATGCGGACTGGCCCGGCCTGCAGCGGGCGATCGGGGCCACCGGGGCCGAACGCGTTTTCGTGACCCATGGCAGCGTGGCGGTGCTAGTGCGCTGGCTGTGCGAACAGGGGCTGGATGCGCAATCGTTCCACACGGAATACGGCGATGAGGACGACCAGGAAGCCGCCCCCACACCGGCCGTGCCGGTGCCAGCGCAGGCCGATGAGGCCGTGGACGCGGGCCGTGCCGCGCAGGCGGCCACGCCCGTGATCGCCCAGCCCGGTGGAGACGCATCCCCGGTGATCGACGGTGCGCCGTCTGCCCCGCCACCGTCCGATGCCAGCGCCCCCGCTGCGCAGGCCGGCGAAGGCCCAGGCGACGTGGCCGCAGCCGCCCAGGCCGCGGCGCCGGACGGCGTGCCCGGTGCTCCGAGGCCCCGCTCCAGGGGCCGATCGAAACGCGCCGCCGCAGCCGCCGATCCCGATCAAGGCCGCCTCACGGAGCCCGTCACCGAAGCCGTTGCCCCTTCCGAGGCCGAGTCCCCCTCCCTCTCTTCCGCGCCGCCCCGCCGACCCCCTTCGTCCGAACCATGAAGGACTTCGCCGCGCTCTACCGCGCGCTCGACGCCAGCACCTCCAGCCTGGCCAAGCAGGCCGCGCTGCAGGCCTACCTGCGCGCCGCGGCGCCGGCGGATGCGGCGTGGGCGGTGTATTTCCTGGCCGGCGGCAAGCCACGCCAGCTGGTGCCGACCAAGCTGCTGCGCACCCTGGCGCGCGATGCGGCCCGGTTGCCCGAATGGCTGTTCGACGAGAGCTACGAGGCCGTGGGCGATCTGGCCGAGACCATCTCGCTGCTGCTGCCCGCGCCCACCGCCGTGCAGGCGCTGGGCCTGGCCGAGTGGATGGAGCACCACCTGCTGCCCCTGCGCGGCATGCCGCCCGAGGCGCTGGAGACCACGCTGCGGGCCCAGTGGGCGGGTCTCGCGCCCGAAGAGCGGCTGGTGTATTTCAAGCTCATCACGGGGGCGTTCCGCGTGGGCGTGTCGCGCCTGCAGGTCACGCAGGCGCTGGCGGCGGTGAGCGGCGTGGATGCCAAGCGTGTCGCGCAGCGGCTCATGGGCTATACGCACATCGGGGCGCGTCCGGGCGAGGCCGACTACCTGCGCCTGGTCGCGGCCGAGGGCGAAGGCGGCGATGATGCGGCGCAGGGCGAAGCCCGGGGCCATCCCTATCCGTTCTTCCTGGCGCACCCGCTGCAACTGCCGGTGTCCCAGTTCGACACGGTGCTCGGCCCGCCCGCGCAGTGGATCGTGGAGTGGAAGTGGGACGGCATCCGCGCCCAGATCGTGCGGCGCAGCACCCGCGCCGAGGGCGCCAGCGAAGGCGCCGGCACCTGGGTCTGGTCGCGCGGCGAGGAGTTGGTGAGCGACCGCTTTCCCGAGCTGCAGGCGCTCGGGGAAGCGCTGCCCGACGGCACGGTGCTCGATGGCGAGATCGTCGTCTGGCGCGCTGCCGAGGGCGATGCCGCGGCCCACGTGCGCCCGTTCGCCGATTTGCAAAAGCGCATCGGCCGCAAGACCCTCACACCGAAGCTGCTGCGCGAGCTGCCCGTGGTGCTGCTCGCCTACGACCTGCTGGAGGAGGGCGGCCAGGACCTGCGCCAGCGGCCCCAGCACGAACGGCGGGCGCGGCTCGATGCGCTGCTGGCGCGCGTGGCGCACCCGGCGCTGGTGGCCAGCCCGGTGCTGCAGGGCGACCGCTGGCAGGATCTGGCGGTCCAGCGCGAGCAGGCCCGCTCGCTGGGCGTGGAAGGCATGATGCTCAAGGCCCGCGATGCCGAATACGGCGTCGGCCGCACCAAGGACGTGGGCACGTGGTGGAAGTGGAAGATCGACCCCTTGAGCATCGATGCGGTGCTGATCTATGCCCAGCGCGGCCATGGCCGGCGCGCCAGCCTCTACAGCGACTACACCTTCGCGGTGTGGGACGGCCCGCCAGGCACCGAGGGGCGCGCGCTGGTGCCGTTCGCCAAGGCCTATTCTGGCCTGACCGATGCGGAGATGGCGCGGGTGGATGCGGTCATCCGCAAGACCACCGTCGAGACCTTCGGCCCGGTGCGCAGCGTGCGGCCCACGCTGGTGTTCGAACTGGGGTTCGAGGGCATCGCCCGCAGCAGCCGCCACAAGAGCGGGATCGCCGTGCGCTTTCCGCGCATGCTGCGCTGGCGCGAGGACAAGCCGGTGGACGAAGCGGATTCGGTGGACACCCTGGCGGCGCTGTTGCCGAGGTCGGATGCGTGATCGCCGGAGGGCCGTCCGTGCCGCGCATTGACGACGGCCATGAGCGCGCGGCGTTCCTGGGCCGGGCGGTGGGCCGGCGGCCCGCGCACCCTGCGGTGACGCATCCCAAGAAAACGCTCCGGGCCAAGGCGGCGCACCCGGCTTGCCTGCGCTTTGCGGCGGGCTGCCTGCGGTGCGCGCGGCGAGCGGGCACCGTGCCTGCGCGCTCCGCGGCGTCGCGCCCGGGAGGGGGGCGGTCGTTCCGTCCGGTGCGGCCGTTCGTGCGCCAGCCGCTGCGCAGCGCAGCGCAAGCGGAGCGGGGGGCGCAAGCCATGGCGCTTCCCTTGTCACGCCGCTGGGTACGGGCCGGCGAGGCGCGCACGTCGTTGCGGCGCCGTTCGCCACGGCAGGGGGGCTGGCAGTGACCCGGTCCACGGTCCAGCGCGCGGTGGCCGACTGGTTCGCGCAGCGGGGCTGGAAGCCGTTCCCGTTCCAGAAGCAGGTGTGGAAGGCCATGGCGGAGGGCCGCTCGGGGCTGCTGCACGCGACGACCGGGGCGGGCAAGACCTATGCGGTGTGGCTCGGCGCCCTGCAGGCGCTGGCCGGTGATCCAGACGGATCTGAGCCGAATCGGGCTCCAGCGCAGAGAGTACTAGGGCGTGATGCTATAAAAAAAGTAGCAATTCCTTTGCGGGGGCGCCAGAGCACCGCCGCACCGCTCACCGTCCTGTGGCTCACGCCCATGCGGGCGCTGGCGGCCGACACGCTCAAGGCGCTGCAGGCGCCGCTCGATGCGCTGGCGCCGGTGCACGGCGGCGTGGCGCGCTGGACGGCCGGCGCGCGCACGGGCGATACCGCCAGCAGCGAGCGCAGCGCGCAGTCGCGGCGCCTGCCCACGGTGCTGGTGACCACGCCCGAGAGCCTGTCGCTGCTGCTGGCGCGGGGCGATGCGCGCGAGGTGCTGTCGTCCGTGCAGCTGGTGGTGGCCGACGAATGGCACGAGTTGCTGGGCAACAAGCGCGGGGTGCAGGTGCAGCTGGCCATCGCCCGGCTGCAGGGCTGGAACCCGGCGCTGCGCGTGTGGGGCATGTCGGCCACGCTCGGCAACCTGGAGGAAGCCATGCACACGCTGCTGGGCCAGCCGCCCGGTCGGCAGGGCGGCGGCGCCGCAGAGGGCGTGCTGGTGCAGGGCCGGTTGGACAAGCGCCTGGTGGTGGACACGCTGCTGCCCGACCACCCCGAGCGCTTTTCGTGGGCCGGCCACCTGGGCCTGTCGATGCTGCCCGCCGTGGTGCGCGAGCTGGCCGGCACGCGCACCACGCTGGTCTTCGTCAACGTGCGCTCGCAGGCCGAGGTCTGGTACAAGGCCATTCTCGATGCGCGGCCCGACTGGGCGGGCGAGCTGGCCATCCACCATGGCTCGCTGGACCGCGGCGTGCGCGAATGGGTCGAGGCCGGGCTCAAGGCCGGGCGGCTGCGGGCGGTGGTGTGCACCTCCAGCCTGGACCTGGGCGTGGACTTCCTGCCCGTGGAGCGCGTGCTGCAGATCGGCTCGGCCAAGGGCATCGCGCGGCTGCTGCAGCGCGCGGGGCGATCGGGCCACGCGCCCGGGCGGCCGTCGCGCATCACGCTGGTGCCCACCCACAGCCTGGAGCTGGTCGAGGCCGCCGCCGCCCGCGCCGCGGTGCAGGCGGGCCAGGTGGAGATGCGCGCCAGCCCGCGCCGCCCCGTGGACGTGCTGGTGCAGCACCTGGTCACCGTCGCCCTGGGCGGCGGCTTCGAGCCCGAGGCGCTCTATGCCGAGGTGCGCCGCACGGCCGCCTATGCCGACCTGCCGCGCGCCGTGTGGCAGTGGTGCCTGGATTTCGTGCACCGGGGCGGGCCGTCGCTGGCCGTCTACCCGGACTACCAGCGCGTGGTGCCCGATGAGGGCGGCGTGTGGCGCATGCCCGATGCGCGCCTGGCGCGGCGCCACCGCGCCAACATCGGCACCATCGTGAGCGATGCCAGCATGGTGGTGCAGGTGCTGCACGGCGCGCGCCTGGGCACCATGGAAGAGAGCTTTCTCTCGCGCCTGTCGGCCGGCGACTGCTTCGTGTTCGCGGGCCAGGTGCTGGAGATGGTCAAGATCGAGGACATGACCGCCTACGTGCGCCGCGCCGCGCGCGGCCGCCCCACCGTGCCGCGCTGGGCGGGATCGCGCATGCCCTTGTCCACCGTGCTGGCCGACTTCGTGGTGCGCCAACTCGCATTGGCGGCGGACGGCGACTACCGCTCGCCCGAGCTGAAAAGCGTGCGCCCGCTGCTGGAGGTGCAGCAGCGCTGGTCGGCCCTGCCCACGCCCGGCACGCTGCTGGCCGAAACCCTGCGCACGCGCGAAGGCTGGCACCTGTTTCTCTACCCTTTCGCCGGGCGGCATGCACACACCGGCCTGGCCAGCCTGTTCGCCTGGCGCGCGGCGCAGGGCGAGGCGGGCACCTTCTCGATCGCGGTCAACGACTACGGCCTGGAGCTGCTCAGCGCCACCGAGCGCGACTGGGCGGCCCTGCTGCCCGAGCTGCTCAGCACGCAGGCCCGCCCCGCGCCCGGTGCCCTCGCCGCGCCCACGACGGACCCGGCCCCCGGCGCGGACGCTTGCGACCTGCGCGTGCCCGCCAGCGAAGCCCTGGTCATCCGCAACACGGCCAATGCCGCCCGGGCCGAAGCCGACGATGCCGCGGGCCACCCCCTGCCCGAGGCGCCGCACGGCGACCCCGAGCGCCAGGCCCTGCTGCACGAAGTACTGGCCAGCCTGAACGCCACCGAGATGGCGCGGCGGCGCTTTCGCGAGATCGCGCGCGTGTCGGGGCTGATCTTCCAGAGCCACCCCGGCGAGCGCCGCAGCGCCCGCCAGCTGCAGGCGTCGTCGCAACTGTTCTTCGAGGTCTTTCGCAAATACGACACCACCAACATGCTGCTGCGCCAGGCCGACGAAGAGGTGCTGAGCCAGGAGCTGGACGTGGCCCAGCTGCTGGCCGCGCTGCGCCGCATGCAGGGCCAGCAGCGGGTGGTGCGGGCGCTGCTGCGGCCGAGCCCGTTCGCCTTTCCGCTCATGGTGGAGCGCTTTCGCGAAAAGCTCACCAACGAGCACCTGGCCGACCGCATCGCGCGCATGCTCGCGCAACTGGACAGTGCCGCCGACGCCCGCGGCCCGGCGGCCGAGGCCGCGCCCCGCATGCAGGACGTGGTGCCGCCCGACCCGCCGCTGCGCGCGCGGCGGCTTCCGAAGGCCGCGGCCAGCGAACCGCCGGCCGTCGACGAGGCCCCGGCGGCGCCGCACGACCCCCTGCAGTCCGCGGCGGCCGAAGTGCGCCGCACGCTCGACTTCTCGCTGACCGCCGCCGACGAATCCGCACCGGGCGGCGGCGCGAAGCGGCGCCGCGAGCGCAAGCCCTCGCGGCCCTTGCCCCGGCTGTGAAGAACCATCAAGGCATGAGCGCAACGGACACCCACCCCGCGGCCGAGGGCGCCGCCATCTGCCACCTGGCCGGCACCGAAGTCCACCTGCTGCCCGACCGTTCCATGTGGTGGCCGGCCGGCCGCACGCTGTTCGTGGCCGACGTGCACCTGGGCAAGTCCGACACCTTCCGCGCGCGCGGGCTGCCCGTGCCCTCCGGCACCACGCGCGACAACCTCGATCGGCTGTCGGCCCCGATCGCCCGGCAAGGCGCGCAGCGGCTGGTGGTGCTGGGCGACTTCCTGCATGCGGCCGAAGCCCAGTCGCCTGCGGTGCTGGCCGCCCTGTCGGCATGGCGCGCCGCGCATGCGGCGCTGCAGGTGGTGCTGGTGCGCGGCAACCACGACAGCCACGCCGGCGATCCGCCGGCCGGCCTGGGGTTCGCCATCGTGGACGAGCCCTGGCCGATCGGGCCGTTCGCGTGCTGCCACTACCCGCAGGCGCACGGCACGCTGCACGTGCTCGCCGGCCACGTCCATCCCGCCGTGGTGCTGCGGGGGCGGGGGCGCGACGCCCTGCGCCTGCCGTGCTTCGCGGTGGAGCCGCAACTCACCGTGCTGCCGGCGTTCGGCGAGTTCACCGGCGGCCAGACGATGACCACCGGCCCGGAGCGCCGCTTTTTCGCCGCCGGCGGCGGGCGGGTGTGGGCGGTGCCGGGCATGGGGGCCACGCCGGAGTGACCTGGCCCGTGGGTGAAAGTCCTGCCGGCTATCCGGGGCCGGTTCTGCGCGACGGCCCGGCCTCGGGCGGTCTGGGATGGTTCGGCGGCATCGCTCCGCCCGCCTGAGCCGCCAAGGCCTGAAGGTGCGTATTCACCGAGGCCTCCCACTCGCTGTAGATCTCACGGGCCTGTCGCGAGTATTCGAAAGCGGCGGGGCTTTCATGATCGTCCGGCCAGGGCAATTGATGAAACGGATGGTTGTCCCGGGCGTCCTTCAATGGCTGGAACGTCGCCTGGTGCAGCTCCTGTATGCCCACACGCCAGGTCTCGTGGTGCATCAGAAACGCTGGGTAGGCCTGCGGGTCGGCCGCCTGCGCCAGGACCTCGGAATGCAGGGCTGCGATGTCGTCCGGGTTCAGTGCGCTGAAGTCGAGGTTGGTGAGGTCCTGCGCCGTGTCCTGCGGCAGTTGAAGGGGCCTTTTCAGCGCCGCCTTGGCATGTGCCAGGGTTTCCAGCGGATCTGCCTGCAGCCATTTCGCTTTCCATGGCGGTAAATCGGTGCGCTGCTTCATCTGGTGTATCAACCGGTTCGTGGCGGTCTCCAGCAGCGACAGCCGGAACTGCTGGCCCATCAGGCCGTTCAACTGCGCTTCGTTGATCTTGCCCGCTCGCACGGCCAGCACCATCTGCCGGTTGCGCACGGCCAGCATCACCTTGGAAAAGCCATCGAGCAGGTTGTCCCTGCAATCGCCGAGGGCGGTCTGCGAGATCAGGTACACCTCGCTGCGCAGATCGGGATCGCGCGCGATCGCCAGGATGGTCGTGCGCACCTGGCTGGCCAGTTGCTGTTGTGCCGCAGGCGAAAAACCCGGGTAAGCCTCGTCGTGCAGGCGCTCCAGCACCCGGGCGAAGGCAGGTGCCTGGGGTTCGTCGTCGAAGGCATGGGGGTCCGCGGTGGCGGCCTGCGCCATGCCGCTGCCCATCCATGTCCGGATCTGGTGACCCAGTGGCGCTTTCAGGCGTTCGAGGTCGCCTTCGACATCGCCCTCGTCGAGTTCTTCGTCGCGCTGGGTCTCGAGGTAGGCATCGAGGTCGGCTTCGAGGTCCGATGCGTCATCGCCCTCTTCCAGTGAGGGGGCGGTGGTCACGAACGTGCCCACCGGGTTCATGACGAGTTCGATCACGCGCGCCGCGGCGGGGTGGCTGTGGCGGTGCTGTTGCCATAACGCTTCCAGCCCCGTTTTGATTTCGGCCCGAACGCCCTGGCGTGTCGAAAGGGCCGCCGCCATTTGCTGGATACGGTCCTCCAGATCAGGGCGCTGCACGGCCAGCGCCACCAGATCGAAGAGCTGCGAAGAGGCCAGCGGGCCATGGATGCCCAGTTCCCCCAAAGCGTGCTGCAGGTGCTCGGGCGTTTCGAGGTCCAGCGCGCCATCATCGGACTGTGGCGATCCAGGGGCTGACGACACCTCCCCGCGCGGGCTGGCCACGGCGGTGGCGGGCAGCGGCGGGCGCAGCGGCATGGCCGAGCGTGGCGGCAAGGAGGGTCCTGCCGTGGGCGCGCTGGCAGAAGTGCGGCGTGGCGACAGGGGCAGGGCTGCATCTGCGGCTGGACCGGTCGTTCGGGCGCGAACGGGCCGGGTGGGCGCTGCGCCGCTGGCCTCGGGGCTGTGTTCTCGTGGCCGGATGCGGCCGGAATGTCGTAGGGGGTCCATGGTCGCCTTTCCCGCCGCATTCGAGCGCGGGCGGTACCGGCGATGTTCGTGCGGGACAGCGGGCGAGACCACGCCCGGCGCGTACGGATGGGCCGTTTCGCGAAGCGCCAGGCTGGCGCGGGGGGGGCGGCTATTCCTTCAGCAGCGCATCGCCGCTCAGCACCGGTGCATCGGGCAGCCCGCGGCCCGCCGAAGGGTCCGTGGTCGTGCTGGAGACGGCTTGCGCATCCGCCGGAAAGTGCTGCACCAGCAGCGCGGACACCTCCGCCAGCGCCTGCGTCAGCCCGTCCTCGTAGCGCCCGGCGCGAAAGGCCTCGCCCATGTGCACGACCAGGGTGCGCCAGGTCTCGGGCGGCACGGCGCGGGCCAGGCCCCGGTCGGCCACGATCTCGATGGCCTGCTCGGCCACCAGCAGGTAGATGAGCACGCCGTTGTTGTGCTCGGTGTCCCACACGCGCAGCTTGCCGAACAGCGTGACGGCCCGCTCGCGGGCGCTGGCGCCGCGCCACAGGTAGCTGGTGGGCAGGCCGCCTTCGGCGCAGATGCGGATCTGCCCGGTGTGGCGGCGCTCGCTGGCGGCCACGCGGCGCGTGATGCGCTCCAGCACGTCGGGCGGCAGCGCCTGGTGCAGGCGGCCTTCCACCCAGCGGTGCCGCACGAGCCGCGCGATGCGCGACAGGGCCGAAGGGGTGCCCGCGGGGGCCAGCGAGGTCTTTGCCATGGTCACCAGTCTCCCGAGGCGCCGCCGCCGCCAAAATCGCCGCCGCCGCCCGAACTGAAGCCGCCGCCATCGCTGCTGCCGCCGCCGCCACTGCCACCGCTCCAGCCGCCGAAGCCCCCGGTGGACGTGCCGATCCCGCCGCCTCCGGCCGGCCCGAAGCCGCCGCCGCGCCGCCCGCCCAGGGGCAGGCCGGTGCCGCTGAAAAGCCAGGTGTAGAGCAGCGCGATCAGCCCGGCGCCGCCGGCCAGCAGCACGCTGGTGGTGAACAGAAACGCCAGCCCGCCCACGCCGCCGCCCAGCAGCAGGCCGCCCAGGCGGTTGCCGAAAATGCCGCGCGCCACCGGGCCGCCCACCATCACGCCGAAGAACAGGAAGATGGCGAGGTCGGTCCAGTCCACGCCCGGCGCGGACCGGGCCGCGCGTTCACTGGTGTCACTGGGAAGGGGCAGCGATTCGCCGGCGATGCGCGCGCCGATCTGGTTCACCGCGGCGGACAGGCCGCCCGCGTAGTCGCCCTCGCGAAAGCGTGGCTTCATGGCGCCGTCGATGATGCGCGCGGCGGCGATGTCGGGGATGGCCCCTTCCAGCGCCTTGGCCACCTCGATGCGCATCTTGCGGTCGTCCTTGGCCACCAGCACCAGCACGCCGTCGCCCACGTCCTTGCGGCCGATCTTCCAGGCGTTGCCGACCCGGTTGGCGAACGCGGCCAGTTCCTCGGGCGCGGTGGTGGCCACCATCAGCACCACGACCTGCGAGCCATGGGACTTTTCGATGGCGGCCAGGCGCGTGTCCAGCGCCTGCCGGTCGGCCGCGCTGAGCGTGCCCGTCTGGTCGATCACGCGCGCGGTCAGTGCCGGCACGGCGCGCTGCGCCTGCGCTGGCGTGCCAAAGCAGCCGATGGCGATCAGAAAGAGAGCTGTCAGCGCGAGGCGGACGTGCGCCAGGGCCATGTCGGGCACTCCGGTGGTGGCGTCAGGGCTTGGACGCCGGCTTGGAGAAGTCCACCGCCGGCGGGGTGGAGATCTGCGCCTCGTTCTGCACGGTGAAGCTGGGCTTCGGGTCGTAGCTGAACACCTTGGCCGTGACGTTGGTGGGGAAACTGCGCGCGAGCACGTTGTATTCCTGCACCGTCTGGATATAGCGGTTGCGCGCCACGGTGATGCGGTTTTCGGTGCCCTCCAGCGTCACGCGCAGGTCGCGGAACGCCTGGTTGGCCTGCAGTTGGGGGTAGCGCTCGGCCACCACCATCAGGCGCGAGAGGGCGCCGGACAGCTCGCCCTGCGCGGCCTGGAATTTGTTGAACGCCTCGGGGTTGTTCAGCGTCTCGGGCGTCACCTGGATGGAGGTGGCCTTGGCGCGGGCCTCGACCACCTTGGTCAGCGTGTCCTGCTCGAAGGCGGCCTCGCCCTTGACGGTGGCGACGATGTTGGGCACCAGGTCGGCGCGGCGCTGGTACTGGTTGAGCACCTCGCTCCACGCGGCCTTGGACTGCTCGTCCAGGCGCTGGAAGTCGTTGTAGCCGCAGCCCGAAAGGGCCAGGACGGCGGCCAGGGTGGCAAGAAGACGTTTCATGGCGCGTGCGCTGGGCCGGGTGCAGGCGACAGTGCCGAAAGGCTGGCAGCGCCCGCGCATTCTGCCCCAGCCCGATCGGGCACCGCGTAGTCCGCCGGGCCGACCGCCCGGCCGGTCCGGCGGCCGCGGGCCGGGCGTTGCGGCCCGCCAGCCCCGACAATAGCGCCACCGCATGACAGCCCACCGAAGCGCCATGACCCGATCCCCCTACCGTGCCGCCACCCTGGGCGGCTCCGCCGACGAGACCGAAGCCGCCTTCTACGAAGCCCTGCAGACGGGCAACCTGGAACGCCTGATGGCGTGCTGGGCCGAGGAGGACGACATCGTCTGCGTCAACCCCGGCGGCCCGCGCCTGCTGGGCGCCGCGGCCATCCGCGCCGCCTTCAGCGCCATGTTCGAGCACGGCACCCTGCGCGCCCGGCCGGCCCAGGTGCACCGGGTGCAGGCCATGGCCAGCGCGGTGCACAGCGTGGTCGAGCACGTCGAAGTGGTGCTGGACGGCGGGGTGCGCGAGGCCATCGTGCAGTCCACCAACGTCTACCACAAGACCCCGCAGGGCTGGCGCCTGGTGGCCCACCACGCCAGCCCGGGCACCGTGCACGAAGCCCAGGCGCCGGGCCACCCTCCGCCGGTGCTGCATTGAGGCGCTGCCCGCCATGTTGTCGGCCCACGGGCTTCAAGCCTTTTAGCCCTCCAGCACAATAAGTACTAGGGCATGTTGCTATGAAATATGTAGCGCCTCGCTGGTTGCCCGGCGGCCACCTGCAGACCATCTGGCCGGCGCTGGCCTCGCGCCGGGTGCTGGCCGCGCCGCCGGCCTATCGGCGCGAGCGCTGGACGGCACCGGACGGCGATTTCGTGGACGTGGACTTCCTGGCGCCGGCCCCGGGGGCCGGGCCGCAGGCCGATCCCGGCCGGCCGCTGCTGGTGCTGTTCCACGGGTTGGAGGGCTCGTCGCGCAGCCACTATGCCGAGGCCTTCGCCGATGTGGCGCGCGAGCGCGGCTGGGCCTACGCCGTGCCGCATTTCCGGGGCTGCAGCGGCGAGCTCAACCTGGCGCCGCGCGCCTACCACTCGGGCGACCACGAGGAGATCGCCTGGATCCTGGCACGGCTGGCGCAGCGGCAGGCCGACGGCGCCCTCGGGGCCGACGGCACGCCCGGCCCGCGCGCGCCGCTGCTGGCGGTTGGCGTGTCGCTGGGCGGCAATGCGCTGCTGCGCTGGGCTGCCGAGGCCGGCGCTAGCGCCTCGCGCAGCGCCGATGCGGTGGCGGCCGTGTGCTCGCCGCTCGACCTGGCCGCGGGCGGGGCGGCCATCGGCCGGGGCTTCAACCGGCAGGTGTACACGCGCATGTTCCTGCGCACCATGGTGCCCAAGGCGCTGGCCAAGCTGCGCCAGCACCCGGGCCTGTTCGACCGGCAGGCCCTGCTGGCCGCGCGCGACCTGTACGACTTCGACAACGTGTTCACCGCGCCGCTGCACGGCTTTCGCGACACCGACGACTACTGGCGCCGCGCCTCGGCCCAGCCGCTGCTGGGGCGCATCCGCATCCCGTCGCTGGCCGTCAATGCGCGCAACGATCCGTTCGTGCCGGCATCCAGCCTGCCGCGCGCGGGGCAGGCCGGACCCCACGTCACGCTGTGGCAGCCCGCGCACGGCGGGCACGTCGGCTTCGCCCAGGGGCGCCTGCCGGGCCACGTGCGCGCCATGCCGGCCGAGGTGGCCGCCTGGCTGGCGGCCCACGGGGCACCGGACTACGCGGCCGGCGGAACCCCCTCGATACCATCGCGCCATGGATGACATCGTCAAGCAGGCCATCGCCAAGTGGCCCAACGTTCCCGACTGCTACGGCTGGCTGGGGCTCGACGCGCGGGGCCGCTGGTACATGCGCGACGACGCCACCCAGGCCCAGGGGCCGTTCCCGCAGGCCAAAGGCTCGCTGCTGGCGCACGGCAAGCTCATCGACTTCATCCAGCGCAACTACGAGGCCGACGCCCAGGGGCGCTGGTTCTTCCAGAATGGCCCGCAGCGCGTGTATGTGGAACTGGAGATCACCCCGGTGGTCTGGCGCATCGAGCCGGATTTCACCCTGGTCGCCCACACCGGCCGCGCCTCCACCGCCCGCGAATGCCTGCTGGACGAGGCCGGTCGCCTGTACCTGTTCGACGGCACCGTGCTGGGGCTGGCGCACACGCTGGACATGGAAACCGCCGCGCAGGCGGTCGAGGCCGGGCAGTGGGACCCGCAGCCGGTGCAGGCGGCCGATCTGCCGGTGCGCTATGGCTACGTGCTGCAGCCTTCGGTGTTCCGGGTCTGAGCCGTTGCCGGGCCCCGGCCCGGGGCGATATCCCGACGGCGAGGGCCTTGTCACCCTGTCCGAAACGAAAAAAGCCGGTCGATGACCGGCTTTTTGCTGGGGGAGGGTGCCTCGTCTTACTTGGCCGCGTTGGCCATGAACTCGACCGCCGCGTGGATGTCCGCGTCCGACGCCTGCGTGCCGCCGCGGGGCGGCATGGCACCCTTGCCGGCGATGGCGATGCGCGTCATGCCGTCGATGCCGTCCTTCAGGCGCTCGGCCCAGGCGGCCTTGTCGCCGAACTTGGGCGCACCGGCGATGCCGGCGGCATGGCAGACCTGGCATGCCTGCTTGTACAGGGCTTCGCCAGCGCCGGCGGCGGCCGTCGTCGTGGGGGTGGCGGGTGCCGCGGCCGGAGCGGGTGCTGCTGCCGCGGTGGCCTGTGCAGCGGAAGCGGGCGCTGCAGCCGCCGTAGGGGCGGCAGCGGCGTCGGAAGCCCCGGTGGCGGCACCGGAGGCCCCTGCGGCTGCGGGGGCGGCGGGCTCTTCGAACTTGGCGCCGGCCGCGTTGGCCATATAGGCCACGCCGCGCGCGATCTCGGTGTCGTTGAAATCGCCGCCGCCTTGCGGGGCCATCGCGCCCTTGCCGGCGAGGGCGGAATGCACCAGCGCCTCGAACCCGGTCTTGATGCGCGGGCCCCAGGCCGCGGCGTCACCCAGCTTGGGGGCGCCTGCCGCGCCCGTGGCATGGCAGGCGGCGCATTGGCCCTTGAAGACTTCCTCGCCGGGGCGCAGGGGGCGGTTGGCATCGCGCACTTCCACCATGCCCACCTTCTGGATGCGTTCCGCCAGCGCCCGTTCGGGGTTCGCGGCGCCATCGGCCGGCTTGGTGCCCGAGGTCACGTACATCACGAGCCCGATGATGGCGAAGATCGGGACCACAAACGAAAAGAAGACCGTCAACAGCAGTTGCTTGGGATTCTTGATGGGGCCGGTGTGCGCTTCTTCGTGGGGGGTGTCGCTCATGACGTCCTCTATGTATCGGGGGCTTGATGAAACCAGCCGCTGATTATAGGAAGGCTCTCCGGGGCCGGCCGTTAGGGAAAACGGCCGGCTTTTCCTGGCGTTTGCGCTGCATCAAGAACCGGCGGCAGGCATTGGGGTGGCGGCTGTGCGGATCGCACTTGCGGGCGGGGGCACCACGCCGGCGCATCGCAGCGGCCCTGAAAACAAAAACGCCCTGCAAGGACGGTTTTCCTTGCAGGGCGCGGTGCCCGGTCTGGCGGATAAAGCCGCACCCCCGTGCGTGCCCGAAGCCGCTTTGCGGGGGGCGCGGGATCAGGAGCCCGAGGCGCGTTCGTCCTGCGGCGTCCAGCCGCCGCCCAGCACCTTGTACAGGGTGATCTGGTTTTGCAGCTGGATGAGCCGCGTCTGCACCACGAGTTGCTCGGAGGTGAACAGCGAGCGCTGGGCATCCAGCAGATCGAGGTAGCTGGACACGCCGTTGCGGTAGCGCAGATCCGACAGCTGCAGGCGCTTGGCGTCCGCATCCGCCTGAGCGCGCTGCGCCGCCAGCTGCTCTCCGAGGGTGGCCTGGCCCGCGAGGGCGTCGGACACTTCGCGGAAGGCGGTCTGGATCGACTTCTCGTACTGCGCCACCGAGATGGAGCGTGCGGCCCGCGCCGATTCGAGCGTGGCCTGGTTGCGCCCGGCATCGAAGATCGGCAGCGCCGCCTGCGGCGCCAGCGAGAAGGCCCAGGAGCCGCTCTTGAACAGGCCCGACAACTCGTTGCTCACCGTGCCCACGCTGGCGGTCAGCGAGATGCGCGGGAAGAACGCCGCGCGCGCGGCGCCGATGTTCGCGTTGGCGGCGATGAGCTGCTGTTCGGCCTGGCGGATGTCGGGGCGCCGCGTGAGCAGGTCGGACGGCAGGCCCGCCGGAAGCGCCGGCATGGCGGGGGCGTCGGCCAGGCGCGACACCGTGGTGCCCAGGCTGTCGCGGATGTCCTGCGGCAGGGGCTGGCCCAGCAGCAGGGCCAGGGCGTTCTCGTCCTGCATGCGCTGGCGCCGCTGCTGCGCATAGGTGGCGCGGGCGGCCTGCGCCAGGCCTTCCGCCTGGCTGTTGTCCAGCTCGGAACTCACGCCGTTTTCCAGGCGCAGGCGCGTCAGCTTGACCGACTCTTCGCGCGTGCCCAGCGTGCGGCGCGAAATGTCGAGCAGTTCCTCGTCGGCCAGCAGGTTGAACCAGGCGGTGGCGACGGACGACACCAGGCTCAGTTGGGTGGACCGGCGGGCCTCCTCGGTGGCGAAATACTGCGCCAGGGCCTGCTCCTTCAAGGCGGCGATGCGCCCGAAGAAGTCGATTTCCCAGGCCGAAACCGCCAGGCCGACCTGGTAGCTGTTGGCATACGAACGCGTGGTCGTGTCGGGCTGGCGCGTCGCGTTGACGGCGGCGTTCACCGTGGGGAACTGGCCGGCGCGCTGGATCTGGAACTGCGCGCGGGCCTGCTCGATGTTGAGCGCGGCCACACGCAGGTCGCGGTTGTTTTCCAGCGCGATGGCGATCAGCGTCTGCAGGCGTGCATCGGCGAAGTATTCCTTCCAGTCGATGTCCGCGGCGGCCTTGGCCGTTTCGGCGCCGCCGGCGGCCGCGGCGTTGGGGAACGCCTGCGGCACCGGAGCGGCGGGCCGCTCGTAGGTCGGGATGAAGCTGCAGCCTGCCAGCACGGCGGCGGCAGCCACCACGCTCAGCAGGGGGCGTACGATGCGCGCACTAGCGCGCAGGGACGATGGATGGGGCATGGGGGTCTCCAGCGGATCGGTCGTCATTCAAGGTTTTCCGTGGCATGGCGGTGCTGGACCTGCTTGGCGTCGTGCTCCTGCTGGCGCTTGCTGCCCTTGAAGAAGGTGCGCACCAGCACGAAGAACACGGGCACGAAGACCACGGCCAGCACGGTGCCGGTGATCATCCCGCCGATCACGCCGGTACCGATGGCACGCTGGCTGGCCGAGCTGGCGCCCGAGGCGATGAACAGCGGCACCACGCCCAGCGTGAATGCCAGCGAGGTCATGATGATCGGCCGGAAACGCAGGTGGGCGGCTTCGAGGGCGGCCTCCAGTGCGCTCTTGCCCTCGGCCTGCAGGTCCTTGGCGAACTCCACGATCAGGATCGCGTTCTTCGCCGACAGGCCGATGATGGTCACCAGGCCGATCTGGAAGTACACGTCGTTCGACAGCCCGCGCATCAGCGTGGCCAGCAGCACGCCGAGCACGCCCAGCGGCACCACCAGCAGCACCGACACGGGAATCGTCCAGCTTTCATACAGCGCGGCCAGGCACAGGAACACCGCCAGCAGCGAGAAGGCGTAGAGGATCATGGCCTGGGAGCCGGCGAGCTTTTCCTCGCGGGACTGGCCCGTCCACTCGAAGCCGAAGCCGGGCGGCAGTTGGCCGGCCAGGCGCTCCATCTCGTTCATCGCATCGCCGGTGGTGAAGCCGGGACCGGCATCGCCCGCGATCTTGATGGACGGGTAGCCGTTGTAGCGCACCGTCTGCATCGCGCCCGTGATCCAGCGCGTGGTGGCGAAGGTCGACAGCGGCACCGTCTGGCCCTGGCTGTTCACGACCGGCAGGTCCAGCACCGATTCCGGGCGCATCCGCGCCGCGGCGTCGGCTTGCACCACCACGCGCTGCAGGCGTCCCTTGTTCGGGAAGTCGTTGATGTAGCTCGAACCCAGCGCGGTCGAGAGCGCCGCACTGATGCTGTCGAAGCCGATGCCCAGGGCGTTGGCTTTGTCGCGGTCGATGTCGATCTGCATCTGCGGCGCATCTTCCATGCCGTCGGGGCGCACGCCCGCGAGGACCTTGCTCTGCCCGGCCATGCCGAGCAGCTGGTTGCGTGCCCCCAGCAGCGCTTCGTGCCCCTGGCCCGCGCGGTCCTGCAACCGGAAGTTGAAGCCGGTGCCTGTTCCCAGTTCGGGAATGGGCGGCGGGCTCAGCGCGAAGATGAAGGCATCGCGGATGCTGGAGAGGGCGCCGAAGGCGCGGCCGGCCACGGCCGAGGCCGCGTGTTCGGCGCCGGAGCGCTCGCTCCAGTCCTTCAGGATCACGAAGGCCAGGCCCGCGTTCTGGCCCTGGCCGGAAAACGAGAAGCCCGCCACGGTCACGATGTTCTCGACCTCGGGCTGCTTGAGCATGTAGCCTTCGACCTGCTTGAGCACCTCGCTGGTCCGCGACTGTGCGGCGCCGGGCGGCAGCTGCACGTTGGTGATGATGTAGCCCTGGTCTTCGTTGGGCAGGAACGAGGTCGGCAGGCGCATGAACACCACCGCCACCGCGCCGATCAGCGCGAGGTACACGATCATCATGCGGCCGCCGCGGCGCAGCATCTTGCTCAGGCCGCTTTCATAGCCGTGCGTGGCGTTCTTGAACGAACGGTTGAACCAGCCGAAGAAGCCTTTCTTCTCGGCGTGGTGCTCGGGATCGATCGGCTTGAGCAGCGTGGCGCACAGGGCCGGCGTGAGCGACAGAGCGAGGAACGCCGAGAAGGCGATCGACGTGGCCATCGTGGCCGCGAACTGGCGGTAGATGTTGCCGGTGGAGCCGGCGAAGAACGCCAGCGGCACGAACACCGAGATCAGCACCACGGTCACGCCGATGACGGCGCCCGAGATCTGGCCCATGGCCTTGCGGGTGGCCTGCAGCGGCGGCAGGCCTTCCTCGGCCATGATCCGTTCGACGTTCTCCACCACCACGATGGCATCGTCCACCACGATCCCGATCACCAGCACCATGCCGAACATGGTCAGCACGTTGATCGAAAAGCCCATGGCCATCAGCACGCCGAAGGTGCCCAGCAGCGCCACCGGCACCACGATGGTCGGGATGATGGTGTAGCGGAAGTTCTGCAGGAACAGGAACATCACGATGAACACCAGCACCACGGCTTCGATCAGCGTGTGCACCACCTTCTCGATCGAGACGGACACGAACTTGGAGGTGTCGTACGGCACCACGTAGTTCACGCCCTGCGGGAAGAACTTCTTGAGCTCTTCCAGCTTGGCCTTCACCGCCTTCGCCGTGGCCAGGGCATTCGCGGACGGCGTGGGCTGCACGCCCAGGCCCACGGCGTCCTTGCCGTTCAGGCGCGCGCTGGTGTTGTAGCTCTGCGAGCCCAGCTCGATGCGGGCCACGTCCCTGAGGCGGACGGCCGAGCCGTCCGTGTTGGCGCGCAGCACGATGCGGCCGAACTCTTCGGCCGACGACAACTGGCCCTGCACCACGATGGTGGCCGCCACGGGCTGGCCCGTCTCGGCCGGCAGATCGCCCAGGTTACCGGCGGACACCTGCGCGTTCTGCGCGCGGATGGCGGCGTTGACCTGGTCGAGCGACAGGTTGAAGCCCTTGAGCTTGGCCGGGTCCACCCAGATCCGCATGGCGCGTTCGGAGCCGAACTGCGTGAGCGTGCCCACGCCGGCCACGCGCTGCAGTTCGGGAACCACGTTGCGCGCCGCATAGTCGTTCAGCGCCTCGATGCTCACGTCGGGGCTTTCCGTCGTGAGCATGGCGAACATCAGGAAGTTGGAGCGCGACTGCTCCACGCGCACGCCCTGCTGGGTCACGGCGCTCGGCAACCTCGGCGTGGCGCGAGAGAGCCGGTTCTGCACGTCCACCTGCGCGAGGTCGGCATTGGTGCCGGGCTCGAAGCTCAGCACGATGCTGCCGGTGCCGTTGGCCTGGCTGGTCGTCTCGACGTAGGCCAGGCCGCTCGCACCGTTCATCTCGCGCTCGATGACGGCCAGCACGCTGTCCTCCAGCGTCTGGGCGTTGGCGCCAGGGTAGGCCACCGACACCTGGATGGTCGGCGGCGCGACGGCGGGATACTGCGCGATCGGCAGCCGCGTGATGGAGATGGCCCCCATCACGATGATGAAAATGGTGATCACCCACGCGAAGATGGGGCGCTCGATGAAGAACTTGGCCATGTGCCGCGCTCCTTCTTATGGCTTGGCCGGGGCGGCAGCGGAAGCGGCGGACGCGGCGGGAGCCGCCGCAGAGGCGGGCGCACCGGGCGCCGCGGCGCCAGCGCCGCCGGCCTGCCAGGCCACGGGCTGCACCACGATCGGATCGCCGGGCTTGCCGCGCGGCAGCTTCTGGAAGCCGTCCACCATGACCTTTTCGCCCGTCTGCAGGCCTTCCAGCACCACCCAGTTCGTGCCCTGGGCCGGCCCGAGCTTGATGGGGCGCGGCGTGAGGTGGTTGTCCGCGCCCACCACCATCACGGTGTCGCCCTTGGCCGAGCGGGTCACGGCCTGCTGCGGCAGCAGCACGCCGCCGGCCACCTGGGCCTGCTCCAGGCGCACGCGCACGTAGAGCCCCGGCAGCAGCTGGCGGTCGGTGTTGGGGATCTCGGCGCGCAGCGTGACCTGGCCGCTGGTCGGGTCCACCGTCAGGTCGGTGAAGAGCAGCTTGCCGGTCTGGGGATAGAGGCTGCCGTCTTCCAGCACGACGCTCACGCTGGCCGAGCCCTTGCCGGCCTGCTTGTACTTGCCGCTGGCCAGGCCCGCCTTGAGCTTGAGTGCTTCGGAGGCGGACTGCGTGAAGTTCACGTACAGCGGGTCGATCTGCTGGATGACCGCCAGCTCGGTGGCCGAGCCCTGGCCCACCAGCGCGCCTTCGGTCACCAGCGCGCGGCCGATGCGGCCGGAAATGGGGGCGGTCACGGCCGCGTAGCCCACGTTGATCTGTGCCGTGGTCACGGAGGCGCGGGCGGCGGCGAGGTTGGCTTCGGCGGTCTTTTGCGAGGCGACGGCGTTGTCGTATTCCTGCTTGCTGATCGCGTTGACCGCCACAAGCGGTTTGTAGCGCTCGGCCAGCGCGCGGGTCTGTGCCACGTTGGCATCGGCCTGCGCCACACTCGCCCGGGCGCTTTCCAGCGAAGCCCGGTAGGGCGCGTCGTCGATGGCGAAGAGCTTTTGCCCAGCCTTCACGTCGCTGCCTTCGGTGAACAGGCGTTTTTGCAGGATGCCCGCGGCCCGTGCACGCACTTCGGCGACGCGGGAGGCCTCCAGCCGGCCGGGCAGTTCGGTCACGAGGCCCACGTCGCCGGGCGCCACGGTGACCACGCCCACCTGGGGCGGGGGAGGGGCGCCGCCACCGGCCTGGGCCGGGGCTTCGCTCTTGCCGCAGGCCACCAGGACGGTGGCGGCGACCAGGCTGAGGCAAAGGGCCACGACCCGGCGTGCGGGGGGGAGGGCGGCAGCGGAAACGCCAAGATCGTCACTGAGGCGAAGCATGAAAGTCCTTCCGGAAATGCGCTGATTGAAAAGGCCATGCAGGCACGGAGATGTCTTTGATCGGCATCAACCACGCAGATGGCCCTTGAATTCGGTGCGCGATTATACATACAAACATGAATGTATAATTGCTGCGGAGCGCTGGCGCCGCCCTTTCCACGGGGTGGGCAATGCCAGAAAAACGCGGACATCGAACACAAAAGGAGACATGCCCCATGGCCCGACGCACCAAAGAAGACGCCGTTGCGACACGCAATAGTTTGCTGGATGCGGCCGAGCAGGTCTTTTACCAGAAGGGTGTGTCGCACGCGTCGCTCAACGAGATCGCGCAGGCCGCCGGCGCCACGCGGGGCGCCATCTACTGGCACTTCAAGGACAAGGTCGACCTGTTCAATGCGATGATGGAGCGCGTCACCCTGCCGCTGGAGCGCGCCAACGGCGAATGCGAGAGCAACGAAGACATGGCGCCGCTGCAGCGCATGCGTGGCGTGATCGACCTGGTGCTGCGCAACCTGGCGCAGGACCAGCGCATGCAGCGTGTCTTCGAGATCGCTTTCTTCCGGGTGGAATACGTCGAGGAACTGGCGGGCGTGCGCGACCGGCACATCGCCGCCTGCGGCGCCTTCCGCGAGCAGCTCGCCAACGACCTGCGCCTGGCCGCCGAAAGCCAGAAGGTGCAGCTGCCCATGCCCCCGCAGATCGCGGCCATCGCCCTGCAGGCGATCTTCGAAGGGCTGCTGCAGGGCTGGATCCTCAACCGCGCCAATTTCGACCTCCCGGCCACCGGCCGTGCCTCGGTGGACGCCTACCTGCGCGGGCTGGGCCTGGAGCTGCCCCCGCTGCCGGACTGGCTGCAGGATTGCTCTTTGCGGGACGTGTGCCCGCACGCCGCGAGGGCCGTGCCATAATCGCCGACTGATCGGGCCGCAATGGCCCGCTGTGCGGCTGTAGCTCAGTGGATAGAGTATTGGCCTCCGAAGCCAAGGGTCGTGGGTTCGATCCCCGCCAGCCGCACCATCGATGATCGCCGCAGTGCCGGACAACGCACTGGGTTCTCCCTCTTTTTCCATTCCTTCCGATTCGCGTCCGGCGTTACTGCCGCATCAGCGGCGCCTGCGCAACGCGTCGCGCTTTTCACGCCGTTCCAGCCACAACGACAGCGCCACGCGCGCGGCCAGCAGGGCCACGGTGGTGGCCAGGGCGCCGGTGGACAAGGGCGCTGCCGGAGCCGCTTGCATGGCGGGCGCGGGCAAAGGCGTGACGGGCGTGAGCGCCGAGTTGGCGTCGGCCCCGCCCTTGCGGGGCTCGACCGGGTCGAGCAAGGCCTCGGGGGCGGCGGCATGCGAGCCGTGCTCGGCCGCATACACCTTGGTGAATTCCGCGCCCAGCAGAAAGATCTGCGCGGCGTAATACACCCAGATCAGCACCACCGCGATGGCGCCGGCGGCGGCATAGGTCGAGCTCAGGCCCGCCTTGCCCACATACAGGCCGATCAGCACCTTGCCCACCTCGAACAGCACGGCGGTCACCGCGGCGCCCACCCACACGTCGCGCCAGGCGATCGGCACCGAAGGCATGAACTTGAAGATCATCGCGAACAGCACGCAGCTGATGCTCATCGACAGCAGGGTGTTGATGCCCATCAGCATCAGCTCCCAGCCCGGCATCAGCGCGCCGAGCCAGGTGCCCGCCGCCGCCACCGCGGCGCTGACGGTGAGCGAGGCCATGAGCAGGAAGGCCAGGCCCAGGATCAGACCGAACGACAGGAAGCGCGCGCGCAGCAGGCCCCAGATGCCGCTCGGCTTGGCGGGCTCCGGCACGTGCCAGATGCGGTCGAGCGCGCTCTGGATCTCGCCGAACACCGTGGTCGCGCCGATGCCCAGCAGCACCAGGCTGATGGTGCTGGCGATGATGCCTTCTGTGGGCTCGCGGGCGCTCTTGATGAGGCCCTGGATGGCGAGCGCGCCGTCGCGCCCCACCAGGCCGGAGATCTGTCCTTCGATGGTGCCGCGCACCGCGTCCTGGCCGAACACGGCACCGGCGATGGAGATCACGATGACGAGCAGCGGCGCAATGGAGAACGCGGTGTAGTAAGAGATGGCGGCCCCCATGCTGGGGGCGTAGTCGTCGAGCCAGGCCTGGCAGGATTTCTTGGCGAGTCGAAAAAGGGTCGAGGCGTTCATTGCGGTTCCGGGGTCAGGCCTCTGGTGTAACCAATCGCATTGCCGCAGGCTGTAGGAGGGGGCCGGAAGCGCCCTTCGCCGGCCCCGTTCGTTCCCCACGGGGAGCCCGTCCGATGCAGCGCGAGGGCGCCGTCCCACACGGGGGCGGCCGCGGGCGGTGCGGTAATCCGGTCATTCCCAGAACCTTTGCGAGGTCCGTCCATGTCCCGTTCGCACCGCCAGTGTTCCGATAAAGCCAAGCCCCGGGAGATCAAGCGCCAGCGCCAGCGGGAGGCGATGTTCAAGCCGGCGGGGCGGGGCGGCGTGCCGTTCTATCCCGACCCCGAACCGCCCGTGTGGAAACCGCTGGGCTGATGCCACGCCCGCCGTGCCGGCGCGCTACGGCGTGGCGCAGGCCCCGTCCACGAACACCCGCAACTCGCCGCTCTGGAAAGCGGTCCACTGCTCATCGCTGGTGAGCGGCGCGGTCACGACGACGGCCACGCGGTCCTGCGGCGTGGTGTGGGCGGAAAAATCGATGCGCAGGTCTTCGTCGCACAGGCGTGCCTGCGAGAAAGGGTGGCGCCGCTCGATGTAGTAGAGCTGCGTGGAGGCGTGCGCCCACAGCGCCTGGCCGTTCGACAGCAGGAAGTTGAACGTGCCGTGTGGGGCGATGCGCGCGGCCAGTTCGCGCAGGGTGATGGTCAGCTCCGCAATGCTGGGCACGCCCGCGTGGGACTTGGCCAGCTCCTGCATGATCCAGCAGAAGGCATGCTCGCTGTCCGTCGTGCCCACGGGGTGGAAGTGCGAATGCAGCCGTGGGCGGAAGTCCTTCAGGTCGCCGTTGTGCGCGAACACCCAGTACCGGCCCCACAACTCGCGCACGAACGGGTGGCAGTTCTGCAGCGAGACGCTGCCCTGCGTGGCCTTGCGGATGTGGGCGATGACGTTGCGGCTCTGGATGGGGTAGCGGCGGATCAGCTCGGCCACGGGCGAGTCCACCGCGCGCTGGTGGTCCACGAAATGGCGCAGGCCCTTGTCTTCGAAGAACGCGATGCCCCAGCCGTCGGAATGATCCGCCGTGTTGCCGGCACGCTGCGCGAACCCCGTGAAGCTGAACGTCACGTCGGTCGGCGTGTTGGCATTCATTCCGAGCAACTGGCACATGGGCTTTGGGAGAAAAGAAGGAAAAGGACGAAGGGCGGAAGGCCAGGGACGGGATCGGGCTTAGCGGCCCGGCGCTGCGGCTTTGGGCGCGCGCAGCTGCCACGCGGCCACCAGCGCCAGCAGGCACAGGCCGGTGAGCAGCAGGAAGGTTTCGCCGAAGGCGGCGATGCGCGCCGGGCTGCTGACCGCGTTCTGCAGCGAGTCGCCATGCGCGGCGATGCGCCATTCGAGCACGATCCCGCACAGGCTCACGCCGGCTGCGCCGCCCAGCATGCGCACGAAGCTGATGGCGCTGGAGCCCTGCGCGATGAGCGGCTTGGCCAGCGGCCGCATGGCCCCCAGGTTGAGCGAGGGCAGGATGAACCCGAGCCCGATGCGCCCCAGCACCGCGAACACCACCAGCATCCACAGCCCGCTGGTCAGATCGACCAGCACCATGAGCGCGAACGAGATCGCCAGCAGCGCCAGGCCCGTGCCCACCAGCCAGTGCGTGGGGTGGCGGTCTGCCAGCCGGCCCACGATGGGAATGGTGATGGCCAGCACGATGCCCGCCGGCAGCATGATGGTGCCCACGTGCGAGGCCGACAGCTGCAGGCCCAACTGCATGAACACCGGCAGCAGGTAGGTGGAGCCGAAGAGCGCCGTGCCGTAGATGAAGGCCACGATGCTGCCCATGGCGAACTGCCGGTACTCGAAAAGGCGCAGGTCCATGAGCGGCGTGGCGCCGCGCGCCAGTTGCCGGCGCTGCCACGCGATGAAGACGGCCAGGGCCGCGAAGGCCGCCAGCAGCAGCGCGCCGGCCTGCAGGCCCGGCCCGCCGTGCAGCGCCACCAGGCCGTTGAGCAGGCACAGCGTGCCGACCGCGCCCAGTACCAGCCCGCGCCAGTCCAGCGCGTTGCCGGACTGGCCGGCAACGGCGCCGCCGGGGCTGCTGACCGGCACGAACCGGTAGGCCAGTGCGATGGAGGCGATGCAGAACGGCACCACCATGAAGAAGATCGAGCGCCAGCCGAACCAGTCCACCAGCAGCCCGCCGATGCTCGGGCCGATGGCTGGGGCCAGGACCACGCCCATGCCGAAGATGCCGCTTGCGCGGCCCTGCTCGTGCGGCTGGAAGGCGTAGAGGATGATGACCGCCGGAATCGGCTGCACCACGCCCGCGGCCAGCCCTTCGAGCACCCGGGCGGCCAGCACCAGCCCGTAGTGGCTGGCCACGCCGCCGCCGATGCCGCCCACCAGCAGCAGCACCATGGCGCCCACGTAGGTCGCGCGGTAGCCGAAGCGGGCCAGCAGCCAGGGGGTGGTGAGCATGGCGACCGTGGTGGCCACCATGAAACCCGACGACACCCACTGCGCGCGTTCCTGGCCGAGCGTGAAGTAGTGGCTCATGTCGGGAATGGCCACGTTCACGATGGTCGACGACATGATGGAGGCCATCGTGCCGACCATCACGGACAGCAGGAGCAGCCAGCGGTAGCGCTCGCCGTACCGTTCGCGCAGCAGGGCGGTGGAGCCGGGACCGGTCATCGGGCGGAAATCGGGCAGGTGCCGGCCGGATCAGGTCCGCTCGGACCAGAGCTTTCCGCCAGTGGCCCAGTTCTCGCGCTTGACGTCGGTGATGAGGATGTCCACCGAGTCGGGCGAGCCGCCGAGGATTTCCACCGACACGCGGGTGATCTCTTCCACCAGCTTCTTCTTCTGTTCGATGGTGCGGCCTTCCATCATTTCGATGTGGTACGTCGGCATGTCGGTCCTTCAAGGAGTTCAAAAAAGGGAGCGGCCATCATATCGGCGCGCCGGTTGCCGCGCCCTGTGGCGCGGAGCCCGTTCCGGCCGCGCATCGGGGGCACAGGCAGGCGGTGCCGCGCTGGCCGGGGGCCAGTTGCGCCAGGGCCTGCGCGGACACGTCGGCCGCCATGCACCAGCAATCCGCGGCGGGGGCGCCGGCTTCGATGGCGCACTGGTTGCGCCCGCCGCACAGGGGGCAGCGGGACGGGTCCAGCGGGGCGGGGGAGGGCGGTGCGGCGGTCATGGCGTCGGGGCAAGGCGCCAGTGTAGACCGCGCCAGTGCGGCGGGGTGCCGCACAGGGGAATGGGTAAAAATGCCTTCCGGCGCATATTCTTCTAGGGCATTGTGCTATTAATTAAATAGCAATCGATTGCCCGGCGGAGCCCGCGCCGGGCATGGGCCACCGGCCGTTCGCGTCAGCGCGCGAGGGCCGGCGCGTGGCGCGCTGCCGCGGGCGCCGGGCCGGCGCCGTCGGCGTTGCCGACGCGGAACACCGCCACCGCACGCACCAGTTGCGCCGTCTGCGATTCCAGCGAGCCGGTGGCCGCGGCCGCCTCTTCGACCAGCGCCGCGTTCTGCTGCGTCACCGTGTCCATCTGCGAGATGGCCTGGTTGACCTGCTCCAGCCCGGTGGTCTGCTCCTGGCTGGCCACGCTGATCTCGCCCACGAGGTCGGTCACGCGGCGCACGCCGTCCACCACCTCGCGCATGGCTTCGCCGGCCTGCTCCACCAGCCGGTTGCCCGAGTCCACGCGCTGCACCGAGTCGTCGATCAGGCCCTTGATCTCCTTGGCCGCCGCCGCGCTGCGCTGCGCCAGCGTGCGCACCTCGCCCGCCACCACGGCGAAGCCGCGGCCCTGCTCGCCGGCGCGGGCGGCCTCGACCGCGGCGTTCAGCGCCAGGATGTTGGTCTGGAAGGCGATGCCGTCGATCACGCCGATGATGTCCACGATCTTGCGCGAGGCCGCGTGGATTTCGCCCATCGTGGAGACCACGTTGCCCACCACCTCGCCGCCGCGCACGGCCTTGTCCGAGGTGGCCTGCGCGAGCTGGTTGGCGGTGCGCGCGTTGTCGGCGTTCTGGCGCACGGTGGCGGTCATCTGCTCCATCGACGCGGCCGTCTGCTGCAGCGCGCTGGCCTGCTCTTCGGTGCGGCTGGACAGGTCCAGGTTGCCCCGCGCGATCTCGCTGGAGGCCACGGCGATGCCCTCGGCCCCGTGGCGCACCTGGCCCACGGCGGTGCGCAGTTGCTCGCCCATGGCGTTCAGCGTGCGCAGCAGCTGGCCGGTCTCGTCCTGCGCGGTGCTGTCGGACGACACGGTGAGGTCGCCCGTGGCCACGGTCTTGGCCATGGTCACGGCATCGTGCAGCGGGTGGGTGATGCTGCGCGTGATCGCCACGGCCAGCGCCAGCGCGATCAGCGTGGCCAGCGCGCCCAGCGCGATCAGCTGCAGCCGGCCGCTCTGGTAATTGGCCTGCACGGCTTCGGAGGATTCGTTGATCTGCGCGCGCTGGAAGTCCAGCATCGCCTGCAGAGCCTGCAGGTATTGCTCGCCCGCGGGGGTGAAGTCGGTGTTCAGGATGCGCTCGGCGTCTTCCGAGCGGCCTTCGGCCTTGGCCTTGTAGATGGCGTCGCGGGCGACGACGAAGCGCTTGCGCTCTTCGCCGGCCTTGTCGAACAGGGCCTGCTCCTGCGGGCTGCTGATGAGCTTGGACAGCTGGCTCTGCTGCTCGGACGACATCTTGGAGGCCGCTGCGTTGTCCGCCGCGAACTGCTGCGCCAGGGTGGAGTCGGTGCTGCGGGCCACCACGCTGTGGCGGCGCACGTTGCTGAAGATGGTGCGGTACCAGTCGGAGATGAGCCGCTCCTTGGTCAGGGGCAGGGCCATCATCGAAGCCGTCTCCTGCGCCACCGACTGCAATTTCCAGGTGCCCACGCCCAGCATGGTGACGATGAAGAGGATGAGCACGCCGAAGGCCAGGCCCAGGCGTTTTCCGATGGAAATGTTTTGGAGGTTCATGGTGAGGCTAGGGAAAACCCTTGGTTGGGTGGCGATTCTCTCCGCATTGATCCAGCGCAACTACAAACCCTTACGCATTGCCGGAACATATGGATTTACCCGGATACCCCTGTTAAGCCGTGCTTTTCGGGCGCCCAACGACAACGGGGCACCCGGATGGGTGCCCCGTCGACGGGGGGGTGGCCGGCACTCGGGGTGCCGGCCGGGCGGAAGGTGCCGAGCCGGTTCAGCGCACGGCGGCGCCGGCCTTCACCTTCAGCCGCCAGGCGTGCAGCAGGGGCTCGGTGTAGCCGCTGGGCTGCTCCACGCCCTTGAAGACGAGGTCGCACGCGGCCTGGTAGGCGGCCGATTCGGCGAAGCGCCCGGCCATCTTCTGGTACAGCGGATCGCCGGCGTTCTGCTGGTCCACCACGGCGGCCATGCGCTCGAAGGTTTCGCGCACCTGCGCTTCGGTCACCACGCCGTGCAGCAGCCAGTTGGCCATGTGCTGGCTGCTGATGCGCAGCGTGGCGCGGTCCTCCATCAGGCCCACGTTGTGGATGTCGGGCACCTTGGAGCAGCCCACGCCCTGGTCGATCCAGCGCACCACGTAGCCCAGGATGCCCTGGGCGTTGTTGTCCAGCTCCTGTTGCTTTTCGGCATCGCTCCACTGCGGCGTGGCGGTGACCGGCACCGTGAGCAGGCCGGTCAGCAGGTTGTCGCGCTCGGCGTTGGCGTCGGTCTTTTCCAGCTCCTTCTGCACCTCGGCCACGTTGACCTGGTGGTAGTGCAGCGCGTGCAGCGTGGCGCCCGTGGGGCTCGGAACCCAGGCGGTGTTGGCGCCGGCCTTGGGGTGGGCGATCTTCTGTTTGAGCATCTCGGCCATCAGGTCGGGCATGGCCCACATGCCCTTGCCGATCTGCGCCTTTCCGCGCAGGCCGCACGACAGGCCCACGAGCACGTTGTTCTTCTCGTACGACTGGATCCAGGCGCTGGCCTTCATGTCGCCCTTGCGCACCATGGGGCCGGCCTGCATGGCGGTGTGCATCTCGTCGCCCGTGCGGTCCAGGAAGCCGGTGTTGATGAACGCCACGCGTGCCGAGGCTGCGGCGATGCAGGCCTTGAGGTTGACGCTGGTGCGGCGCTCCTCGTCCATGATGCCCAGCTTGACGGTGTTTTCGACCAAGCCCAGCAGTTGCTCCACGCGGCCGAACAGGTCGCTGGCGAAGGCCACCTCGGCCGGGCCGTGCATCTTGGGCTTGACGATGTAGACGCTGCCCTTGCGCGAGTTGCGGATGCCGCCCTGCCCCTTGCCCTGCAGGTCGTGCAGCGCGATGGTGGTGGTGACCACGGCGTCCAGGATGCCTTCGGGAATCTCGCGCTGCGTGCCCTGCGCATCGGTCCACAGCACGGCCGGGTTGGTCATGAGGTGGCCCACGTTGCGCAGGAACATGAGCGAGCGGCCGTGCAGGCGCACCTCGCCGCTGCCGTCCGGGGCGGTGTACAGGCGGTCGGGGTTCAGGCCGCGCGTGAAGGTCTTGCCGCCCTTGCTCACCTGCTCGGTGAGGTCGGCCTTCAGGATGCCCAGCCAGTTGGCGTAGCCGTTGACCTTGTCCTCGGCATCGACGGCGGCCACGGAGTCTTCCAGGTCCAGGATGGTCGAGAGCGCGGCTTCGACCACCAGGTCGCTCACGCCGGCGGGATCGGTCTTGCCGATGGGCGTGCTGCGGTCGATCTGCAGGTCCAGGTGCAGGCCGTGGTGGCGCAGCAGCACGGACGAAGGCGCTGACGCCTCGCCCTGGTAGCCCACGAACTGGGCCGGTTCCTGCAGGCCGGTGGTGCCGCCGCCCTCCAGCGCGACGACCAGCTGGCCGCCTTCCACGCGGTAGCCGGCGGCGTTCTTGTGCGTGCCCTGGGCCAGCGGCGCGGCCTGGTCGAGCACCTCGCGGGCGAACGCGATCACGCGGGCGCCCCGCACGGGGTTGTAGCCCTGGCCCTTCTCGGCGCCGTCGGTCTCGGGGATGGCGTCGGTGCCGTAGAGCGCGTCGTACAGCGAGCCCCAGCGCGCGTTGGCCGCGTTGAGCGCATAGCGTGCGTTCAGGATCGGCACCACCAGCTGCGGGCCGGCCTGCGTGGCGAGTTCGTCGTCCACGTTGGCGGTGGTGGCCTGCACATCGGCCGGCTGGGGCACCAGGTAGCCGATCTGTTCGAGGAAGGCTCGGTATGCCGCCATGTTCTGCACCGGGCCCGGGTTGGCGCGGTGCCAGGTGTCGAGTTCGGACTGCAGGCGGTCGCGCTCGGCCAGCAGGGCGATGTTGCGCGGGGCCAGGTCGGACACCAGCGCGCTGAAGCCCTTCCAGAACGCCTCGCTGTCCACGCCCGTGCCGGGCAGGACCCGGTCTTCGACGAAGCGGTGCAGGGAGGTGGCCACTTGCAGGCCGTGAACGGTGGTGCGGTCGGTCATGGAGGTCTCTTGGGTCTGGGAAAGGGTGGATGCGAACCGGCAACGGCCGCCAGGGACCGTCACCACGATGTCGACCCACTGTATTGCAAATCTTTCCAGACATAAACCGCCTGAAAATCTCAGAACCAGTGACTTTTACGCACAAATGAAGAAAGCGGCGGCGGGGTCCGGGCGGGGTTGCGCCGCCGCCCGGAGCGCCTTCGGTGCCCGTCAGCCGCGCCCGGCCATGGCCCGCGCGTCCACCCTTCGGTCGTATTCGTCGCCCGTGAGAAACCCCAGCGCCACGGCGGCGGCCTTCGGCGTGATGCCCCGTTCCATGGCCTCGCGCGTGATGCGGGCCACGCGGTCGTAGCCCAGCACCGGGTTCAGGGCGGTGGCCAGCAGCAGGGCGTTGTCCACGTTGGCGGCCAGGCGGTCGGTGTCGGCCTCGATGCCCTGCACCAGGCGCTCGGCGAACACGCGGGCGCTGTCGGCCAGCACGCGGATGGATTGCAGCAGGTTGTGGATGAGCACTGGCTTGGCCACGTTCAGCTCGAAGTGGCCCGATGCGCCGGCCAGCGTGATGGTGGTGTGGTTGCCCATCATCTGCCAGGCGGCCTGCGCCACCACCTCGGCGATGGTCGGGTTGCGCTTGCCCGGCATGATCGACGAGGTGAGCCCGTCGTCCGGGATGCGCAGCTCGCCCAGGCCGCAGCGCGGGCCCGAACCCAGGAGCCGCAGGTCGTTGGCGATCTTGGCCAGCGACGCGGCGACCACGTTCAGCGCGCCGGACACCTCCACCAGCGCATCGTGCGCGCCCATGCCCTCGAATTTGCTCGGGTTGGGCGTGAAGGCCATGCCGGCCAGCGCGCTGGCCTCCTCGCAGAACGCCACGTCGAAGCCGGGCGGCGCATTCAGCCCCGTGCCGGCCGCGGTGCCGCCCTGCGCCAGCAGGCACAGGCGGGGCAGGGTGGCGTGCAGCCGGTCGATGCCATGGCCCACCTGGTGGGCGAAGGCGTCGAAGCCCTGGCCCAGCGTCATGGGCACGGCGTCCATCAGGTGGGTGCGCGCGATCTTCAGCACGCCGGCGAAGGCGGTGGCCCGCTCCTGCAGGCGCGACTGCAGCAGCGCGAGCGCGGGCACCAGGCGGTCGCGCAGCTCCAGCGCCGTCGCCAGGTGCATCACGGTCGGAAAGGTGTCGTTGGACGACTGCGAGGCGTTCACGTGGTCGTTCGGGTGCACCGGGCTGCGCGTGCCCGGCGGCTGGCCCAGGCGCTGGTTGGCGCGGTTGGCCAGCACCTCGTTGGCGTTCATGTTGGTCTGCGTGCCCGAGCCCGTCTGCCAGATGGTGAGCGGAAAGTGCGCATCCAGCAGGCCGGTGCGCAACTCCTCGGCGGCGGCCTCGATGGCGTCGGCGCGCAGGGCGTCCAGCGTGCCCAGGCGGCGGTTGGCGCGGGCCGCCGCCTGCTTTTGCAGGCCGAAGGTGTGCAGCAGGCAGGCCGGAAAACGCTCCTCGCCGATGTCGAAGACCGCGAGCGCGCGCTGGGTCTGCGCGCCCCACAGGCGGTCAGCGGGAATCTCGACCGGCCCGAAGGCGTCGTGCTCGGTGCGGGTGGCGGCGCCCATGCGGTCAGTCCAGCGAGATCCTGGCCTCGGCCGCCACCTTGCGCCAGCGCTCCACCTCGGTGGCGGTGTGTCTGGCCAAGGCGTCCGGCGTGTACTGGTCGTCCGGCAGCATGCGGATGCCCTGCGCGGCCATCCTGTCGGTCCAGGCCTTGTCGGCCAGGGCCTTGGTGTAGGCCTGGTAGACCTTCTGGATGGCCTCGCGCGGCGTGCCCTTGGGGGCGTAGATGCCGTACCAGGTGGCGGTCTCGAAGCCGGGAATCACCTTCTGGCCCAGCGGGGGCACGCCCGGGAACTGCGGCATGGCCTTGTCGGAGGTGAGCGCCACGGCGCGCACGCGCTCCCCGGCCAACTGGGGCAGGGCGGTGTTGGTCTGGTCGAACATCGCATCGACCTGGCCTGCCACCAGATCTGTCATGGCCGGAGCCGCGCCCTTGTACGACACGGAGGTGATCTCGACCTTCGCGCGGCTGGCGAACAGCGCCGCCACCAGGTGCGAGGTGGAGCCCACGCCGGCGTTGCCGAAGTTGAGCTTGCCCGGGTTCTGCTGGCCGTAGGCGATCAGGTCTTCGGCCGTCTTGTACGGCGAGTTCTTGCCCACCAGCAGCACCAGGGGCGTGTCGGGGAAGCGGAAGACGGCGTCGAAGTCCTTCACCGGGTCGTAGGCCAGCTTTTTGTACAGCGAGGGCGCGGCGCCCATGTATCCCATGTGGCCGACGAGGAAGGTGTAGCCGTCTGCCGGCGCGCGCGCCGCCTTGGCGCTGCCGATGGTGCCGCCGGCGCCCGGCGTGTTCTCGATGATGATCTGCTGGCCCAGCTGCGTGCTGGTGCGCTGCGCGATGTCGCGCGCCATGGCGTCGGTGGGGCCGCCAGCGGCGAAGGGCACGATCCAGGTGAGCGGCTTGGCGGGGTAGCCCTGCGCCTGGGCGGCGAAGGCGAGGGTGGCGGCGGCCAGCGCCACGGCGGCGCGGCGGAAGGTCGAAGGTTGCATGCTTGTCTCCGGTTGACGTTCTTGGGAATCAGCTTTTTTTCTGCGCGCGCGACAGGGCCAGGGCGCGGTCCACCATCCCGGGCGCGGCGCCCAGGTAGTTGCGGGGATCGGTGAGGCGGTCGATCGCCGCGCGGTCGAAGTGGGCCGACACCTCGGGCAGCCGCGCCAGCGCATCGGCCAGCGTGCCGCCCTGCGTGTTCACGGTGCGGCAGGCGCCGTAGACGATGTCGTGCGCCTGCTGGCGGCCGGTGAACGGGGCCAGGCCCATCATCACGGCCTCGGCCACGATCAGGCCGTCCGTCATGTCCAGGTTCCTGGCCATGCGGTCTTCGTTGACGATCAGGCCGCCGAGCATGAAGCGCGCCTGGTTCAGGGCCCCGGCGGTGAGCACGAAGCTCTCGGGAATGGCGATCCATTCGGCGTGCCACGGGCCGGTGGCGCGCTCCAGGTCCTGCACCATGGCGTCCAGCATCAGGCCAGCATGCTGGCGCACGGACTTGGAGGCCGCCAGCATCAGCTCGCTGGAGATCGCATTGCGCTTTTGCGGCATGGTGCTGCTGGCGCCGCGGCCGGGCACGAAGGGCTCGAACACCTCGCCGAACTCGGTGGCCGACAGCAGCATCACGTCGTAGGCGATCTTGCCCAGCGAGCCGGTCACCAGGGCCAGGAAGTTCACCGCCTCCGCTAGCCCGTCGCGCGCCACGTGCCAGGTGGTGGCGGGCACGCCCAGCTGCAGCTCCTCCATCAGCAGGCCCTGCACCTCCAGCCCGCGCTCGCCCAGCGAGGCCAGCGTGCCCGCGGCGCCGGCGAACTGGCCGACGAGCACGCGCTTTTTCAATTCCTGCAGCCGCTCGGCATGGCGGTCGAACATCGCTAGCCAGATGGCGGCCTTGTAGCCGAAGGTGATGGGCAGCGCGTGCTGCAGATGGGTGCGCCCGGCCATGGGCGTGTCGCGGTAGCGCTCGGCCAGGCCGGCCAGGATGCCGCGCAGGGCCGCGATGTCGGCCTCCACCAGCGCCAGCGCGTCGCGCACCTGCAGCACCGTGGCCGTGTCCATGATGTCCTGGGTGGTGGCGCCCCAGTGCACATAGCGGCCGGCGTCGCCACACTGCTTCACCAGCTGGTGCACCAGCGGCAGGATGGGGTAGCCGACAATGTCGGTCTCCTGGCGCAGCAGCTCGAAGTCGAGCGCGTTCAGGTCGCAGCGCGCGGCGATCTCGCGGGCCGCTTCGGCCGGAATCACGCCGCAGCGGCCCTGCGCGGCGGCCAGCGCCACCTCCACTTCGATGTAGCGGGCGACGAGCGTGCGGTCGGCGAAGATCGCGCGCATGGCGGGCGTGCCGAAAGCGTCGCGAAAGAGCAGCGAGTCGATGGCGGTGCTGGAGGCGAAGGCGGGGGTGGTCATGGTGTCGGTGGTTGCGTCGGCGTCCGCGGGTGATTAAGTTCGGACATATGAATTATTGTGTTTATGTACGTACATAAAGAAAATCCGGGTTTACCCCGGATGAAAGGCTGCGCCCATGGCTGAGCCGCGCTATGCGCTGGTGGCGCGCCATCTGTCGGAGCGCATCGCCGCGGGCGAATACGTGGTGGGCGCGCTGCTGCCGACCGAGCTGGAGCTGTGCGACCGCTACGGCGTGAGCCGCCACACGGTGCGCGCCGCCATCTCGGAGCTGCAGCAGTCCGGCCTGGTGTCGCGCCGCAAGAAGGTGGGCACGCGCGTGGAGGCGGCCACGCCCAATGCGCATTACCAGCAGACGCTGGCCTCGCTGGACGACCTGGTGCAGTTCGGCGCCACCCACGTGCGCGAGGTGCGCCGCATCGAAGAGGTGGTGCTCGACCGCGAACTGGCCGCCGAGCTGGGCTGCGCCGCCGGCAGCCGCTGCCTTGCCATCGCCAGCCTGCGCCGGGACGGTGCCGCGCCGCACCTGCCCATCGCCTGGACGGTGGTCTATGTGGATGCGGCCCGCTTCGACGCGCGGGAGCTGGCCGAACACGTGCGCGCCGCGCCCGACGTGCTGGTCAGCAGCCTGCTGGAGGCGCAATACGGCCTGCGCATCGCCAAGGTGCGGCAGGACATCGTGGGGGCGCTGGTGCCGGAGTCGCTGGCCGAAGAGCTGCAGGCGCCCGCCGGTTCCGCGGCGCTGAAGATCGTTCGCCGCTACGTGGACACCGGCGGCGAACTGATGGACGTGAGCGTGACGCTGCACCCAGCCAGCCGCTACACGCTGTCGATGCAGCTCACCCGCGCGGCCGTCTAGGCGCGGCTGCAGGAGCGATCGGCGCGGAGCGGGGCGGCCCCGTGCAATTCATGGGGCAGAGTTTGCTATTTTTTTGATAGCTATACGCCCTAGAATTAATTGCACTGGTGCCCGATTTCGCTTGAAGTCCTACGTCAGCAATCAGCGTGGAACCCGCATGCATCCGTGACATCCATCCGCATAATCGGCGCCCATGGACAAGCTCAAGGCCTTCGAGTCATTCGTGTCGGTGGCAACGCGCGGCAGCCTCACCGCCGCCGCCAAGGCCGAAGGCGTGGCCCCGGCCATCATGGGGCGCCGGCTCGATGCGCTGGAAGAGCACCTGGGGGTCAAGCTCATGGTGCGCACCACGCGGCGCATCCACCTCACGCACGAGGGAAGCGCCTTCCTGGAAGATTGCCAGCGCCTGCTGTCCGACGTGGCGAATGCCGAGGCCAGCGTGTCCGCCGGCGGCGTCAAGGCCACCGGGCACCTGCGCATCACCGCGCCGGCCGGTTTCGGGCGGCGCCACGTGGCGCCGCTGGTGCCGCGCTTTCGCGACCTGCATGCCGAGGTGACCATCTCGCTCAACCTGAGCGATCGCGTGGTCGATCTGGCCGGCGAGGGGTTCGACTGCGCGGTGCGCGTGGGCGACCTGCCCGATTCTTCCCTGGTGAGCGTGCGCATCGCCGACAACCGGCGCCTGTGCGTGGCCACGCCGGCGTACCTGGCGCGCCACGGCACGCCGCGCCATCCGGGCGACCTGGCGCAGCACGCCTGCCTCACGCTCTCCAGCGATGCCTCGCAAACCCGCGGCTGGGCCTTTCGCATGCCCGCGGCCGAGGGCGGCGGCACCGAGGTCGTGCACTTCAAACCCGGCGGTCCGCTGGACTGCTCGGACGGGCAGGTGCTGCACGACTGGTGCCTGGGCGGCTGGGGCATCGCCTGGCGCAGCACCTGGGAGGTCGAGGCCGAGATCGCCGCGGGCCGCCTGGCAGCCGTGCTGGAGGACTTCGCCGCGCCGCCCAACGGCATCTACGTGGTCTTTCCCCAGCGCAAGCACATGCCGCTGCGCGTGCGGCTGTGGATCGACTACCTCAAGCACCATTACGGCCAGCCCGAGTTCTGGCGCCGCACGGCGGGCCCTGCCGCCGCCCCATCCACCCAAGAAGGAGCCTTGCCATGACCCACCATTCCCCACCGAGGCGGCGCGGCGCGGCGGCGCGCGCCGCGGGCATGGCCTGGCCGGGACGCGGCCGCGCGGGCGCGGCGCTGGCCCTGCTGGCGGTCTCCGCAATGCTGGCCGGCTGCGCGGGCGGGCCGCCAGCGGCCCTGGAAGCGCCCCAGGCGCCCGTGGCGGGCCGAAGCCCGGCCCCGGAATCCGCACGGCCGGCTGCTCCCGGCCCCGGCGCGGCACGCGGGGCGCATCCGGTTGCGCCCGGCATCGTCAGCGTGGAGTACGACGATCCCTCCCGCTTCAGCGATGCCCGAATGGGCCCGCACGAGTCCGACCGCGCGCGCCGGGCGTGGGTCGATGCCCTGTGCCAGCACCTGTCCGAACGCGCGGCCGCCGCGCTGCCCGATGGCGAGCGGCTGGCGGTGCGCATCACCGACGTGCAGCGCGCGGGCGGGTTCGAGCCGGGGCGCGGCGCGCAGCTGGCGCAGGTGCGCATCGTGCGCGACGTGTATCCGCCGCGCATCGACCTGGAGTTCCAGCGGACGGCGGCCGATGGCCGCGTGCTGCAGTCCGGTCGCCGCGAGCTGCGCGATCCTTCGTTCCTGTCCCGCGCGGGGCGGGGCGGCAGCGATCCGATGCGGTATGAAAAGGCACTGCTCGACGACTGGGTGCGCCAGGACATCGGAGCGCCTTCGCCGCAGTGATGCGGCGAAGGCGGCACCCCGTGGCGCTGCCTTCGCCGCCTGCGCGGGTCAGCGGCCGGGCCCGACGACCGCCGGGTCCTTCAGTGCCGTGTTGATCCGGTCGATGTAGGCGCCGGCGTTGGTATTGCCCGGGTCGGGGTTGCCCGACACGTAGTACGCCAGCCCCTGCTGCAGGCCGCCGTGGTCGGCCACGCGCTGGGCCAGGTTGGACGCCGCCATGCGCAACTGCGTCGTCACGCTGCCCTGGTATTGCTCGGTGGAGACCTTCTGGCCGCCGACCCGTTCGTTGCCGGGGCCGCCGTCCGCCCATTCGCGGCCGTCCAGGAACTTGCGGGAAATCTGCCCCAGGCCGATGGAGGTGTTGTTCTCGCCGGCACGGCCCAGGTCGCCTTCCAGCTTCATGGCGCCCTGAAAGCCCTTGGAGAAGGCGTTGGATTCCACCTCCAGCTGGGCGCGGAACACGTTGGGGTCGAGGCCGTATTCCCTGGCCGTGGCATCGGCCGCCTTGCCGAAGTCCGCCTGGGTCTGGATCTGCGCGTCCTTTTGCGACTCGTCGCCGCGCAGCACCGGCTCGAATTTCGGGTGGACCTTGCCCGCGCCTTCCGCCACGCTCTGCGTGCCGAAGTCGTTGCCTGCCGTGCCGCTGCCGGGAATGGCCGGGCTGGTAGAGGGCGCTGGTGCCGGGACCGTGTCGGCGGTGCCGTCGTGCGTTGGCGTGGGAGCCGGAGCGCCCGAGGGGGGGCTGGCCGGACCGGCGGACGGGTTGGGTGCCGGGCCAGGTGATGGACTGGGTGACGCGCTGGGGGGCGCGCTGGGGGGTACGCTCGCGGGGCTGGAAGCCGGGGTGCCGCCGGGCTGGCTGGACGGCGCGTCGTCTTTCTTGCCCAGCTTCTCCAGCAGGCTGACGAGCAGCATTTCCAGGACCTTTTTGATGAGATCCTGCTGCAGGGTGGTGCTCTGGCCGCCCTGGAGCCAGGCGTTGGGCTGCGTGTGGGAGATGGACTGGATCGGCATGGACATGCCTCGCAACAATGGAGAGGCTTTCACTGTTGCGCCAGTCCCGGAGATTGCGCACGCGCACCCGAAGCGCTGCACCGGCGAACGAAACGCGGCGCAGGCTGCCGTAGGCGCGCTACCATCGCGCCGCCCCCACTCCAAGGAACGCCACATGACCACCGAAGCCCTGCTGGCCTATGCCCATTTCCTGGCCATTCTCACCATGGTCACCTTCCTGGCCAGCGAAGCCGCGCTGTGCCGCCCGGCCTGGCTGAACGCGGCCGCGGTGGAGCGGCTGGCGCAACTGGACCGGTTCTATGGCATCGCGGCCCTGGCCGTGTTGGCCACCGGGCTGGCCCGCGTCGGCTGGGGCATCAAGGGTGCGCAGTGGTATGGAATGCAGCCGCTGCTGCATGTGAAGGTGGGGCTCTTCGTGGTGGTCGGGCTGATCTCCATCGCGCCCACCCTGCGGTTCCTGCGCTGGCGCAAGGCCCTGCGCGCCACGGGCGCGCTGCCGGACGAGGCGGCGATCCGCAGCACCCGGCGCCTGGTCATGATCGAGGCGCACCTGCTGGTGCTGATTCCGCTGGCGGCCACGTTCCTCGCGCGGGGCGTCGGCACCCGCTGAACGCCCCGCGCCCAGCAAAAAAGCCCCGCAATGCGGGGCTTTTTGACGAAAGGCGGGCCGGTGGCCGGATCAGGCGGCGGGCTTGTTGCTCAGGCACTGCTTCATGAAGGCCTTGCGCTCGTCGCCCTTGAGCGCCTTGGTCTTGGCGTCGGCATTGCAGGTGGTCATCTTGCCCTGCTGTGCGGCCTGCTTGTCGGCGCTGAGGCAGTCCTTCATGAAGGCCTTGCGTTCGTCGCCCTTGAGCGCCTTGGTCTTGGCATCGGCGTTGCAGGTGGCCATCTTGCTCTGTTGAGCAGTGGGAGCCTTGGCCGGCGCGGAGGCGGCGGCTGCGGGGGCATCGGCGGCATGCGCCGTGGCGAAGGAGAGGGCGAGGCCGGCGGCGGCCACCACGGAGAGCAGATTCTTCATGTCGTGTTCCTGCAAAAAGTGGATAGGAAGCCCCCCGTCGACGCGCACCCCGCGAGGCTGTTCAGCATAACGTCATGGCCGAAAGTTTGGATGACGGGCGGCCCGTAGAATCGCCGCATGCTCTCCGTCAAACAGGAATTGCTCGCGGCGCTCGCCGGCGAGCTGGAAAAATTGTCGCCCGGCGCTGCCGGGCGTGCTGCTTTTGAATCCCCCAAGGTGGCCGCGCACGGCGATTTCGCTTGCACCGCCGCCATGCAGCTGGCCAAGGCCGCCAAGCAGAACCCCCGGCAACTGGCCGAAACGCTGCGCGAGGCCCTGCTGGCCACGCCGGCTTTCGGCCGCTGGGTCGAGGCGCTGGAGATCGCCGGCCCCGGCTTCATCAACATCCGCCTGAAGCCCGCCGCCAAGCAGGAAGTGGTGCGCGAAGTGCTGGCCGCCGGCGAGCGCTTCGGGCAACAGCCGGACAACGGGCGGAAGGTGCTGGTCGAGTTCGTCTCGGCCAACCCCACGGGCCCGCTGCACGTGGGCCACGGCCGCCAGGCGGCCCTGGGCGATGCGATCTGCAACCTCTTCGCCACGCAGGGCTGGAAGGTGCACCGCGAGTACTACTACAACGATGCGGGCGTGCAGATCCATACGCTCACGCACAGCACGCAGCTGCGCGCCAAGGGCTTCAAGCCCGGCGACGACTGCTGGCCCACCGACCCCGAGAATCCCGCCAGCAAGGGGTTCTACAACGGCGACTACATCCAGGACATCGCCAACGACTTCCTCGCGAAGAAGACGGTGCAGGCCACCGACCGCGCCTTCACGGCCAGCGGCGACGTGGAGGATGTGGAGTCCATCCGCAACTTCGCGGTGGCCTACCTGCGCCACGAGCAGGACAAGGATCTGCAGGCCTTCAACCTGAAGTTCGACGAGTACTATCTGGAGTCGAGCCTGTACACCAGCGGCCGCGTCGAGGCCACGGTGAACCGGCTGGTCGCCAACGGCAAGACCTACGAGCAGGACGGCGCGCTGTGGCTCCAATCCACCGACTACGGTGACGACAAGGACCGCGTGATGCGCAAGCAGGACGGCTCGTACACGTACTTCGTGCCCGACGTGGCCTACCACATCTCCAAATGGGAGCGCGGCTACACCAAGGTCGTCAACATCCAGGGCACGGACCACCACGGCACCATCGCCCGCGTGCGCGCCGGCCTGCAGGCCGCCGACGTGGGCATTCCGCAGGGCTACCCCGACTACGTGCTGCACACCATGGTGCGCGTGGTCAAGGGCGGCGAAGAGGTCAAGATCAGCAAGCGCGCCGGCAGCTACGTGACGCTGCGCGACCTGATCGAGTGGACCAGCAAGGATGCCGTGCGCTTTTTCCTGCTGAGCCGCAAGCCCGACACCGAATACACCTTCGACGTCGATCTGGCCGTGGCGCAGAACAACGACAACCCGGTGTACTACGTGCAGTACGCGCATGCGCGCATCTGCTCCGTGCTGCGCAGCTGGGCCGAGCAGGGCGGCGGCGATGTGGCGTCCCTCCAGGGCGTGGACCTGTCCGCGCTCGAAGGCCCGCAGGCCCAGGCGCTGATGCTGCAATTGGCCAAATACCCCGAAATGCTCACCGCCGCGACCGAAGGCGAGGCGCCGCACGACGTCACCTTCTACCTGCGCGACCTGGCCGCGAGCTACCACAGCTACTACGACGCCGAGCGCATCCTGGTGGACGACGAAGCCGTCAAGCGCGCGCGCCTGGCGCTCGTCGCCGCCACCGCACAGGTATTGCACAATGGCCTGGCCGTGCTGGGCGTATCGGCGCCAGCCAGAATGTGAGTGTTTACGGATATGACAAAACAGCAACGTGGGGGCACCGCCATCGGCTTCATCCTCGGGGTGGTCGTGGGCCTGGGGGCGGCGCTGGGCGTGGCCGTGTATGTGACGAAGGTGCCGGTGCCCTTCCTCAACAAGGGCGGTGCGCGCAATGCCGACCAGGACGCCGCCGAATCCCAGAAGAACAAGAACTGGGACCCGAATTCGCCGCTGTACGGCAAGAACCCGGCGCGCCCGCCCGTGCCCGCCAGCTCGACGCCCGCGGTGGCCGGTGTCGCGCCGGCCCCCGCGAGCAACGCTTCGGTGCCGGCCGCCGTGGCCGCCGCTTCGGCGCCCCGGGGTGCCGCCAGCAAGCCGGCCGCCTCGTCCGATCCGCTGGGCGATCTGGCCAAGGCCCGGGCCGCCAGCGCGCCCGGCGGCGCCGAGCCGTTTGATTACTTCGTGCAGGCCGGTGCCTTCCGCACCCAGGGCGACGCGGATGCGCAGCGCGCCAAGCTGGCCATGCTGGGCTGGGAGGCCCGGGTGAGCGAGCGCGAGCAGAGCGGCCGCACCGTGTTTCGCGTGCGCGTCGGCCCCTTCACCAAGCGCGACGATGCCGAAATGCTCAAGGACAAGCTCGATGGCGCGGGCGTCGAATCCGCGCTGGTGCGCGTGCAGCGCTGAACTTTTCCCGCAGGCTGCCGCTCACAACCCTCTGACCGAACAAGGAGTGTCTTTTTCATGAAACGCCGCGAGTTTTCCCTGTCCACCGCCACGGCCGTGGCCGCTTCCGCCCTGACGCTGCCCCTGGCGACGCCCGCCATGGCCCAGGCCCGCCAATTCAAGGAAGGCAAGGACTACGTCAAGCTCGCCAAGCCCGTGGCCAGCGATGTGCCCGCCGGCAAGGTCGAGGTCATCGAGTTCTTCTGGTACAGCTGCCCCCACTGCAACGCCTTCGAGCCCACGCTGGAAGCCTGGATCAAGGCGGCGCCCAAGGACCTCGTCATCCGCCGCATGCCCGTGGCGTTCAACTCCAGCTTCGCACCGCAGCAAAAGCTGTACTTCGCCCTGGAAAGCATGGGCAAGGTCGGCGATCTGCACGCCAAGGTGTTTCGCGCCGTGCACGTGGAAAAGCAGGCCCTCAACAAGGACGACCTGATCTTCGAATGGATCGGCAAGCAGGGCGTGGACGTGGCCAAGTTCAAGGAGGCTTACAACTCCTTCTCCGTGTCCAACCAGCTGCGCAAGGCCGCCCAGCTGCAGGAGGCCTACGGCGTGGAAGGCGTGCCCTCGATGGGCGTGGCCGGCCGCTACTACACCGATGGCACCATGGCCGGCAACATGCAGGGCGTGCTGCAAGTGGTGGAGTACCTCGCTTCCACCGCCGCCAAGGGCGGTTGAGTTCCCCGCTCCGTGCGATGCAAGCCCGCGTTTGCGGGCTTTTTCTTTGCTGCTCCCGGATCGCGCCAAGGGGTGGCTACAATCTTTGCAAGATTCGTGCCCTATGAGAAAACGCCTCCTACCGATCCTCCTGCTTGCCGCCCTGGCTTTCGCCATGGGAGGCGCCCGCGCCGAAAAGGCCGACCGCAACAAGCCCATGAACATCGAGGCCGATGCACTGCGCCACGATGAGCTCAAGCAAACCAGCGTCTTCACCGGCCGCGTGGTGGTCACCAAGGGCACCATCCTGCTGCGCGGCGCGCGGCTGGACGTCCGGCAGGACCCCGATGGCTTCCAGTACGGCACCATGACGGCCGAGGCCGGCAAGCGGGCCTTCTTCCGGCAAAAGCGCGACACGGCGCCCGGCATGCCCGACGAGTTCGTCGAGGGCGAGGGCGAGGTCATCGAGTACGACGGCCGGGCCGATCTGGTGCGGCTCATCCGCCGCTCGGAACTGCGCCGCTACCGCGAATCCACCCTCACCGACGAGATGGCCGGTGCCCTCATCGTCTACAACAACCTAACCGACGTGTTCACCGTCGATGGCCAGAAGGCCGCCCCCGCCGGCAGCAACACCGCGGCCACGCCCGGAGGCCGCGTGCGCGCGGTGCTCTCGCCCAAGGAGACTCCGGCCAAGGCCGGGGCGCCCGCTGCGGCCCCCACCTCGCCGGCCCCCGCCCTGCGGCCCAGCGGCGAACTGGGCGGCGGCGCGAAGTGATGGCGGCGGCACACCCTTCCGACGCCTCGGTGGCCGGCACCACGAGCCGGCTGGAGGTCGAGCACCTGCAGAAGTCCTACGGCAGCCGCAAGGTGGTCAAGGACGTGTCGATGGTCGTGCAAAAGGGCGAGGTCGTCGGCCTGCTCGGCCCCAACGGCGCGGGCAAGACCACCTCGTTCTACATGATCGTGGGGCTGGTGCGCAGCGACGGCGGCGACATCCGCATCGACGGTCATTCGGTGGCCGACATGCCCATCCACCGCCGCTCGCGGCTGGGCCTGTCCTACCTGCCGCAGGAAGCGTCGATCTTCCGCAAGCTGACGGTCGAGGAGAACGTGCGCGCCGTGCTGGAGCTGCAGCGCGACGAGAACGACAAGGCCCTGAGCCGCGACGAGATCGAGTCGCGCCTCACCGCCCTGCTGCAGGAGCTGCGCGTGGAGCACCTGCGGGCCTCCCCGGCCCTGGCGCTGTCGGGCGGCGAGCGCCGCCGCGTGGAGATCGCGCGGGCCCTGGCCACGCAGCCGCGCTTCATCCTGCTCGACGAGCCGTTCGCGGGCATCGACCCCATCGCCGTGATCGAGATCCAGCGCATCATCGGGTTCCTCAAGGCGCGGGGCATCGGCGTGCTCATCACCGACCACAACGTGCGCGAGACCCTGGGCATCTGCGACCACGCGTTCATCATCAGCGATGGGCGCGTGCTGGCGCGGGGCACGCCCTCCGAGATCGTGGACAACGCCGAGGTGCGGCGCGTGTACCTCGGCGAGCATTTCAGGATGTGAGCATGGCGTCCACGCTGGTCATCGTGTTGACTGCGCTGCTCCCCGCGGGGGCTCTCGCGCCTCGGGGCGGCCCTGCGGCACCGGTGTGATGAAGCCGGGGCTGTCGCTGCGCGTCTCGCAGCATCTGGCACTCACGCCGCAGTTGCAGCAGTCCATCCGGCTGCTGCAGTTGTCCACCCTGGAACTGTCGCAAGAGGTCGAGCAGATGCTCGACGAAAACCCCTTCCTCGAACGCACCGCCGAAGAGGCCGCGCGCGAAGAATTCGGCCTGCCGCAGGCCGATGCGCCCGTGAGCGAGGACGATCGCCACACCGAAGAGGCCATCTATTCCGGCGCGCCCGGCGAGTCCAGCGCGGCGGTGGAGTCCTCCTCGGAGGGCGATGCCGCGAGCGCCGCCGAGGCGCCGGGCAGCGCCGACGCCCCCGACTGGGAGGGCGACGGCACCGTCGAGATGGCGCCGGACGACGGCGAATGGGGCGGCGACGCCCCGGCGCGCACGCGCACGGCCGGCGAGGGCGACGAAGCCGACGCCACCGAGCTGGCCCGCAGCCACGAGTCGCTCACCGCCTACCTGCACCGGCAGGCGCTGGGCCTGCGCCTGTCCGAGGTCGACACCGCCGCTTTGCGCTTTCTCATCGAGTCGCTCAACGACGATGGCTACCTGGACGAGTCGCTGCCGTCGCTCGCCGTGAGCCTGGCGGGCGAGGACGACACCGAGCAGGTCGAGGAGCTGGTGCACCGCTTCACCGTGGCGCTGGGCCTGCTGCAGAGCCTGGACCCGGTGGGCGTGGGCGCGCGCGGACTGGCCGAGTGCCTGACCCTGCAGCTCAAGGCGCTGCGCGAGGACGGCGAGGGCGACCCCGACGTGGTGCAGACCGCGCTGCGCATCTGCCAGCAGCCGCTGGAGATGCTCGCGCGGCGCGACGTGCGCCGCCTGGCGCAGGCCTGCGGTGGCGGCGAGGAGCGCACGCGCGCGGCCATGGCGCTGATCGCCCGCCTGGAGCCCCGGCCCGGCCGTGCCTTCGCCGAGGTGGAGCGCAACATCATCGTGCCCGACGTCATCGTGAAGAAGACCGGGCGCGGCACGCAGCAGAACTTCAGCGTGCAGCTCAACCCCGATGTGATGCCGCGCCTGCGCGTGCACGACATCTACGCCGGCGCGCTGCGCGGCAACCGCGGCGGCGAGGGCCACCAGGGCCTGCAGCAGCGGCTGCAGGAGGCGCGCTGGTTCATCAAGAACATCCAGCAGCGCTTCGACACCATCCTGCGCGTGTCGCGCGCCATCGTGGACCGGCAGAAGAACTTCTTCGTGCACGGCGAGCTGGCCATGCGGCCGCTGGTGCTGCGCGACATCGCCGACGAGCTGGGCCTGCACGAGTCCACCATCAGCCGCGTGACCACGGCCAAGTACATGGCCACGCCGCAGGGCACGTACGAACTCAAGTATTTCTTCGGCTCGGGCCTGGGCACCGAGACCGGGGGCAACGCCTCCAGCACGGCGGTGCGGGCACTCATCAAGCAGTTCGTCTCGGCCGAGAGCCCGGCCAAGCCGCTGTCGGACAGCCAGATCGCCGAGATGCTGAAGGAGCAGGGCATCGAGTGCGCGCGCCGCACCGTGGCCAAGTACCGCGAGGCGCTCAAGATCGCGCCGGCCAACCTGCGCAAGGCGCTGTAGCGCCTGCGCCGCGAAAGACGCCGGCCCCTCAGCCCAGCAGCTGCGGATTCAGCCGCCAGACCGTGAAGTTCAGCGCGGCGGCGAAGGTGATCCAGGCCAGGTAAGGCACCAGCAGCGCCCCGGCCAGCGGCCTCAGCCGCCAGAACGCCACCAGGGTGGCGGCCACGCAGCACCACAGCAGGCCGATGTCGGCCAGCGCCCAGGCGCCCTGGTGCCATTGGAAGAACAGCCAGCTCCACAGCGCATTGAGCGCCAGCTGCACGGCGAACAGCCACAGCGCGCGCCGGCGCAGGGCCCTTGCGGGCTCGCGCCACACCAGCCAGGCGGCGATGCCCATCATGGCGTACAGCGCGCTCCACACCGGCCCGAACAGCCAGGCGGGCGGTGCCCAGGCCGGCTGGGTGAGCTGGGCGTAGAACTGCGGCGCCTGGACCGATGCGATGCTGCCGACCGCAGCAGCCACGAAGGCGATCGCGAGCCAGCCGGCCAGGCCGAGCCAGGTGCGTGGCGTGAGGGGGGCTCGGCCGGGGCGGGCCGGCGCCGAAGGGGTGCGCGAGGGCAGGGTGGGGGTCATCGCGCCATCATGGCCGCCAGGGGACCTTGGCGCCGTCAGCGAAGGCCGAAAAGAGGGCGCACGCGGGCTTGAATGCCACCCGGCGCCCCTGTCCTTTATCGCTGGATTGGGGCTGCCACGCCCCAGGCCTGAGCCCGATCGCCATGCGGCCGGGTTATTTTGCTATCAAATATATAGCTATATGCCCTAGTGCTTATTGTGCTGGAGGCCGTTTTTTATCGCATGGTCAGGGCGCGGTTCGTTCCGGCCGCCGGACCGCCCCGCGACGGCGCTGCGGCCCCGTGGGCGTTGAGCTTGAAGCCGGCGACCGCGTCGGCCAGCTGCGCCGCCTGCTGCTGCAGCGACTGCGCGGCGGCGGTGGCCTCTTCCACCAGCGCGGCGTTCTGCTGGGTGGACTGGTCCATCTGGCTCACGGCGCTGCCGATCTCGGCGATGCCGGTGCTCTGCTCCTGGCTGGCGTTGCTGATCTCGGCCACGATGGCCGTCACGCGGCGCACGCTGTCCACCACCTTGTCCATGGTGGCCCCGGCGTCCTGCACCAGCTTGCTGCCGGCATCCACCTGCGTGACCGAATCGTCGATCAGCGCCTTGATCTCCTTGGCGGCGGTCGCGCTGCGCTGGGCCAGCGTGCGCACCTCGCTGGCCACGACGGCGAAGCCGCGGCCCTGCTCGCCCGCGCGGGCGGCTTCCACCGCGGCGTTCAGCGCCAGGATGTTGGTCTGGAAGGCGATGCCGTCGATCACGCCGATGATGTCCACGATCTTGCGGGCCGAGGCATCGATGCCGCCCATGGTCTTCACGACCTGGCCCACCACGGTGCCGCCGTGCGTGGCGATCTCCGAGGCACCCGTGGCCAGCGTGTTGGCCTGGCGCGCGTTCTCGGCGTTCTGCTGCACCGTGGCGGTGAGCTGCTCCATGGCGGCCGCCGTCTCCTCCAGCGAGCTGGCCTGCTGCTCGGTGCGCGAGGACAGGTCCTGGTTGCCGCTGGCGATCTCGCTGGTGGCCAGGCGCACGGATTCGGACGAGGCGCGGATCTGCACCAGCACCGCCGCGATCTTGTCCACGAAGTGGTTGAAGGCGCTGGCGATCTGGGTGAGTTCGTCGCTGCCGTGGGTGGACAGGCGGCGCGTCAGGTCGCCGTCGCCCGAGGCGATGTCTTCCAGCGCATCGCGCACCACGCCCAGCCGGCGCAACTGGTGGCTCACCGCCACGGTGACCAGCGCGACGGCGGCCACCACGCTCAGCAGGGTGATGACGATGGCCACTTTCAGCAGCGCGCTGACCGATTGCGTGGCCTCGGCGCGGTCGATGGCGATGGCCAGCGTCCAGGGCGTGCCCTGCACCTTGGCGGCGTAGAGCATCTGTTCGGCGCCGTCGATCTGCACGTCGGTGCGCTCGTTGCGCTCGGCCAGGCGCTTGATGAGCGCGGCGTCCAGGCTGCCCGAGATGTCGGAGACGGGCTTGAGCGCCATGCCGGGCTTGGCATACGCCAGGATCTTGCTGTCGCCGTCCAGAAGGAAGGCGAAGCTCTTGGCGATCGGGTGGATGGCGTTGACCTTGGCGGTCACCGAATCCAGGTAGATGTCGGTGGCCACCACGGCCGTGGGCTGGCCGGCCGGGCCGGCGGGCTCGGCGAAGGTGATGGTCAGCTTGCCGCTGCTCGCGCCCACGTAGGCGGGGGTGATGACGGGGCCGCCCGCCTGTGCCGCCTGCTTGTACCAGGGGCGCGATGTGCCGTCGTACCCGTCCGGCACCTTGGTGAGCGCCATGTGGCGCTTGTCGGCATAGGTGAAGTACACCAGGTCGAACGCGCCGGCCTGCTTGATGGCGCGCAGCATGGGCAGCGGGTCCGGCTGCTCGGTGGCGACCTTGAGGGACGAGGTGATCCGCTGTTTTTCGCGCACCCATTCGGCCACTTCGTCGGCATGCAGGCGGGTGAGCCCGCCGACGTGCTCGTCCAGCTGCGCCAGCGTGTCGTTGCGCACCACGAAGAAGGTCACCAGCGCCAGGGCCAGCAGAGAGAGCACGGTGATGGCGACGCAAATGCCGATGAGGCGCGCACGCAGGCTTTTGAACATGGGGTACCTTTGCAATTGGATACACACAAGGGTTCATTCTGACCATCGGTTGACGCATATCAAATGCCAAGCCGGCGGTTCTGCTAGGTGGAAACCCTGATGCCCGGATTCGCCCGAATTCGCCGGTCTTCCCGCATGCCCGGCCGCGCCCTTGCCGGGCGGCGGGGGCCCCTCGGCGCCGCAACGGTGCTGCCAGCGCGTATCCTCGGGGCCGTCTATGAACCAACTGCAACTTTTCCTGCCCTGCGCCGCTGGCGTCGAGGGTTTTCTGGCCGACGAGGTGCACGGCATCACCGGCCTGACCGGCCAGGACCTGCTCACCGGCCGGGGCGGCGTGCTGCTGCGGGCCTCCTGGCGCGACGCGCTGATGCTCAACCTGCACAGCCGCCTCGCGCAGCGCGTGCTGGTGCAGCTCGGCCACCGGCCATACCGCTCCGAGAACGACCTGTACGCCGCCGCGAGCGAGGTCGCCTGGGAGATCTGGTTCACCCCGCGCCAGAGCTTCAAGATCGACGTCACCGCCCAGCACAGCCCGCTCACCAGCCTGAACTTCGCCGCGCTGCGCGTGAAGGACGCGGTGGCCGACCGCTTTCGCGCCAAGACCGGCGTGCGCCCGGACGTGGACACCCAGTGGCCCGACGTGCGCATCCACCTGCACCTGACCACCGACGAGGCCACGGTGTACATCGACACCTCGGGCGAGCCGCTGTTCAAGCGCGGCTGGCGCGAGGACAAGGGCGACGCCCCGCTCAAGGAAACCCTGGCCGCCGCCATGATCGCGGCCACCGGCTGGGACCCGCAGGGCGACGTGCCGCTGTACGACCCCTGCTGCGGCAGCGGCACCGTGCTGATCGAGGCGGCGCAGATGGCCTGCCACATCCCCGCCGGCATGCAGCGGCGGTTCGCCTTCGAGAAGCTGCTGCCGTTCCAGGCCCATGTCTGGTCTGCTATCAAAAATGAAGCAGAACAGGCAATCAAACCGCCGGCAGTGGGCATCTTCGGCTCGGACGTTTCGCACCGCATGGTGGACTTCGCCCAGCGCAACGCCGAGCGCGCGGGCGTGGCCCAGGCCATCGAGCTGCGCGGCGGCGACGCGCTGCAGCGCATGCCGCCCACCGCCCAGCCCGGCGTGATGCTGCTGAACCCGCCCTACGGCGAGCGCATCGCCGCCGCGGGCACGGCCGGGCGCAGCGCGTCCGAGCGCGCCGGCCACGTGGAGCGCGCGGGCCGCGAGACGGCGCAGACCGAGGACGGCGGCGAGTTCTTCAGCCAGCTCGCCACGCACTGGAAGAAGAACTTCTCCGGCTGGCAGGGCTGGATGCTCACGCCCGACCTCAAGCTGCCCGGCAAGATGCGCCTGAAGGAGTCGCGCCGCGTGCCCATGTGGAACGGCCCCATCGAGTGCCGCCTGTTCCGCTTCGACATGGTGCGCGGCTCGGCGCGCGAGCGTCCCCCCCGGCCCGTGGAAAGCCCGCCCGATGCGGGTTGAGCTGCGCCTGCCGGCGCAGGCCGCGGGCGGCGAGGCCCCCCGTGCGGTGGTGGTGGACACCAACATCGTGCTGGACCTGCTGGTGTTCGCCGACCCCGCCGTGGCGCCGCTGCGCGAGCTGCTCGCCCAGGGGCGGCTGCAGTGGGTGGCCACGCAGGCCATGCGCGACGAACTGGAGCGCGTGCTGGCCTACCCGCAGATCGTGCCGCGCCTGGCGTTCTACGGCCTGGATGCCGCGGCCGTGCTGGCTGCCTTCGACGCCCGGGTGCGCGTGGTGCCCGAGGCGGCGCGCGTGCCCTCGGTGTGCAAGGATGCGGACGACCAGAAGTTCATCGACCTGGCCGTGGCGCACCGCGCCATCCTGCTGTCCAAGGACAAGGCCGTGGTCTGCATGCGCAAGCGCCTGCTGGCGCAGGACGCGCATGTGGCGACCGTGCTGGTGCTGGAGCCCGCGGCGTGCGCCGCATGAAGCCGCGCAGGCCACGGGCCGTGCGCGCGGCGCTCGGCGGCTCCCCTCACGCCTCGAACTGAAAGCCCTCGGCCGGGTGCAGGGCCCAGCGGCCTTCGCCCAGCAGCTGCAGCACGTGCGTGTGGTGTGCCAGCACCGCCGGCCGGTGGGCGATGCTGATGATGGAGGCGCCGCTGGCGCGCAGCCGCTCGTACAGCGCCGCTTCGTTGGCACCGTCCAGCGCGCTGGTGGCTTCGTCCAGGATCACGGTGCGCGGCTGGCGCACCAGCACGCGGGCGAAGGCCAGGCGCTGCTGTTCGCCGACCGACAGCTGCTTTTCCCAGTCGCGCGTGGCGTCGAGCCCGCCCACGCGGCCGGCCAGCTCGGGCAGGTGCACGTCGTTCAGGATCTGAAGCAACTGCGCATCGTCCAGCGCGGTCGTGCGCGCCGGGTAGATCATCTGGCTGCGCAGCGTGCCGGGCTGCATGTAGGGGCGCTGGGGCAGGAAGAACACCTCGTCCAGCGGCGGGTGCTGCACCACGCCGTCGCCCGTGCGCCACAGCCCGGCGATGGCGCGCAGCAGCGAGCTCTTGCCGCAGCCGCTGGCCCCGGTGATGAGCAGCGCATCGCCCGGCTGCAGCTCCAGCGTGAGGTCCTTCACCAGCAGGCGGCCGAATTTCGGGGTGTAGAGCGTGAGCCCGTCGATGGCCAGGCGTTCGCCTTCCCGCGCCTGGATCTCGCGGGAGGTGTCCGGGGCCGGTGCCTTGGCAGCGGGCGCGGGGGGCGTGGCCTGGGCTGCCGGGGCGATCGACGGGGTGCCGCGCTGGCGGCGCGACTCGCGCTTTTGCTGGCGGCGCAGCTTGCGTGCGGCGGACACGGCCTCGGGCGCCGCCGGCTCCTCGCGCCGGGCCGGCGCACCCAGCAGGGCCTGGGCCAGCGTGTCCAGCCGGCCGATGCCGGCCACGAAGCGGCTCAGGCTCTCGAAGTTGTCCACGATCAGCGAGACGGCGGCCAGCACCGCCGCGAACGCGCCGGCCGCCTGGATGGCGCGGCCCACCTCCATGTCGCCGGAGAGCACCGCATCGGCCAGGATGATGGCGGGAATCACCACCGTGAGCTGGCTGAACGCGCGCTGGAACAGGTTGAGCGAGCGCTGGCGCTTGATGAGCCGCGCGTAGTTGGTGAACACCGCCTGGAAGCTGTGGTCCAGCTGCGCGCGCTCCTGCGACTCGCCGCGGTAGAACGCGATCGACTCGGCGTTCTCGCGCAGCCGCATCAGCCCGAAGCGGAAATCCGCCTCGCGCCGCAGCTGCCAGAAGTTCAGGCGGATGAGCGGCGCGCCGAACACCCACAGCGCCACCACCGTGCCCAGCAGGGCGTACACCGCCAGAAAGGCCACTAGCACCTTGGAGATCGACCACAGCACGGTGCTGAAGGCCACCAGCTGCATGCCCGCGCCGACGAAGATCAGCAGGAAGTGCGTGGAGCGGCCGGTGAAGGTGTTGATGTCCTCGCTGATGCGCTGGTCGGGGTTGTCGATGCCGCCCTGCGTGTTCAGCTCGTAGTAGCGCCGGCCGCCCAGGTAGCCGTCCAGGAAGCGGTGCGTGAGCCAGCGCCGCCAGTGGTTGGAGAACGCATCGCGCATGTAGTAGTAGAAGGCGTACACCGGCACGGCGAAGCCCAGCACCAGCAGGCAGGTGCGCACCGCGTCCCAGAAGCGGTCGCGGTCCTTGGCGGCCAGGGCCGAGGTCATCTCGCCAGTGCGGTCGATCAGCATCACGGCCAGCTGCGTCTCGCACAGCATCAGCAGCACCAGCAGGCCGAGCAGGGACCAGGCCGCGACCTTCTTGTCGCCGAGCCAGTACGGCTTGGCCACGCTCATGAACTGGCGCCAGGCGGCGGCGGAAAAAGTGGGAGCGCGCCGGGAAGCGGCGAGGGGGGCGGGGGCGGGTGCCGCGGTGGCTGCCGCGGGGTGCGCAGCGGCAGAAGCAGAGGAAGACATGCAGGCGGTAGGAAAGGAAAGGCGGGAGCGCTGCGGCGAAGATAGGCTGCGCGCAGGCGGGGGGCTGTCGGACGCGGCCCACGGCCGGCTACGGAAACGCACGCGACCCGGGGGAGCGCGGCCGCTCGGGCGCCACAGGGGGGAGGGGGTTACAGTGCCGGCTGTTTTCTTTTCGGGTTTCCCCCGCATCCCGCCCATGTCCAATCTCATCGTGCACGGAGGCACGCCGCTGCGTGGCCGCATCACGCCCTCCGCCAACAAGAACGCCGTGCTGCCCGTGCTGTGCGCCACGCTGCTGACCCAGGCGCCGCTCACCTTGCACGGCGTGCCCGACATCACCGACGTGCGCAAGATCCTGGACATCTTCCGCACCCTGGGCAGCGACGTGCGCATGGACCACGCCAGCGGCACGCTGGAACTGCACCACAAGGACACCGCGTTCGACGCCGCCGCCCACCGCCTGCCCGAGGAGATGCGATCGTCCATCATGCTGGTGCCGCCGCTGCTGGCGCGCTTCGGCGTGGCGCGGCTCGAAGACAACGTGAAGGGCTGCACGCTCGGCGTGCGCGAGATCGATCCGCACGTGGAGGTGTTCCGCAGCTTCGGCGGCGCGGTGGAGCGCGCGCAGGGCTCGCTGCTCGTGCGCTGCGCCGGGCCGCTGCACGCCACCCACCACTGGCTCGACTACGCCTCGGTCACCACGACCGAGAACTTCGTGCTGTGCGCGGCCTCGGCCAGCGGCGTGTCCACGCTCAACAACGCCGCGTCGGAGCCGCACGTGCAGGAGTTCTGCCGCTTCATGTCCATGCTGGGCGTGCGCATCGACGGCATCGGCACCTCGCGCCTCACGGTGCACGGCGGCGCGGCGCTGGGCGGTGGCGAGTTCCGCTTCGACGAGGACTTCCACGAGATCACCACCTTCCTGGCCCTCGGGGCCATCACGGGCGGCGACGTGGTGGTGCGCAACAGCGCGCCGGAGAACTTCCCGCTGATCGACCGCACCTTCGCCAAGTTCGGCGTGCGCATCGAGCATGCGGACGGCTGGTCGCGCGCGCACCGCGAGGGGCCGCTCACCGTGCAGACGCCCTTCACCAGCAACGTGCTGACCAAGGTGGAGGCCGCGCCCTGGCCCTACTTTCCCGTGGACCTGCTGCCCATCTTCATCGCGCTGGGCGTGCGGGCGCAGGGCAACGCGATGTTCTGGAACAAGGTGTACGACGGGGCGCTGGGCTGGACGGGCGAGCTGTCGAAGTTCGGCGCGCACGTGTTCTCGTCCGATCCGCACCGCATCGTGACCTTCGGCGGCAATGCGCTCACGCCCGCCGTGGTGGAGAGCCCCTACATCATCCGCGTGGCCATCGCCCTGTTCATGGTGGCCGCCAGCATCGACGGGCGCTCGGAGATCCGCAACGCCACGCCCATCCGGCGCGCGCACCCGCGCTTCGTGGAGAACCTGCGCAGCCTGGGCGTGCAGGTGGAGTGGACGAGCGAGGAGTGACCGCGCCCAGGCGCCCTCTGCGCCTGGGTGGGGGCGGTCAGGGCGCCAGCAGGTCGTAGGCGGCGCGCACGCGCTGCAGGTCACGGCCCAGGCGCCGGCTCGGCGGCAGGTGGCGCAGCCAGCGCAGGCGGTGCACCGTGGTGGCCAGCACCGCGCGCATGTCCGGGCCCTGGGCGCCCAGCCAGGCCGCCCACAGCGCGCGGGCCGCGTCCAGCGCGCCCGCCTGGCGCAGGTAGAGCGCGGTGGACTGGGCGTAGCACAGCGCATCGCGCGCGTGGCACACGGCCAGCGGCAGCGCGGTGGCGGGGTCGTCCTCGAAATCCACGTAGCCCACCACGCCGTCGGGGCAGCGCACGAGGTTGCGGGCGAACGCCTGGCTCAGGCAGGTGCCGCTGGCGTGCACCCGGGCGATGGCGTCCAGGCCCTGGCGCCACAGGGCCAGCACGGCCTCGGGGCCCTCGGCCACGGCGTGGTCGATCTCGTTGCCCAGGGAATGGGTTTCCTCGTCGGGGGCGCCCAAGTGCCGCATCAGGAAGGCATCGTGCTGCACCGCCAGCACCTCGGGCGCGCGCAGGCCGCGCGCGGCGAAGTCCTGCAGGCGCCGCACCTCGATGGCGATGGCCGCGGGCCCGCCCGGCGTGGGCACCGGGCGCAGCACCGCCAGGCCCAGCAGGCGCGCCAGCACGGCCATGGCGCGGTAGCGCCCGGCGCCGTGGCTGGCGCCCGCGCGCTTGAGCCACCACTGCTCGCCGGGCAGGCGGTAGCTCTGCACGTTGGGCGCCTGGGTGGCCGCATGCTCGCGCAGGAAGGCCGCGGGGTCGGCGGGGGCGGCGGCGGCGGGCGCTGCAGGATCGGCGTGGGTCGGCATGGGGTCGGTGCGAAAGAGGGGAACGGGCCGGGCCCGGGGCTGCGAACGGGGTGCGAACCGAGGCCGGCAGGGGCCGGCCGGGGCCGGGCGGATAAAATCGCCGCCTGCGGCCCGGCCGTGGCCCTGGGCGGGGCTGTCTGCACCTGCCTCCAACGCCATGCCTGCGCCCGCCCCGGTTCGCCGCTTTGCGCGGGCTGCGGCATCATAACGAAGCCTTTTTCTCCCCCCGCCGCGCCCTGGAGCCGCCCCATGACCGAATCCTCCCACGACACCGCCGCTGCCGCCGGCACCGAACCCGCCCTCGACAACGATGCGCTCGACGAGCTGGACACGCTGCTGGACGACCTGCGCAGCCGTGCCGAAGAAATCCCGCAGTGGGAGTTCTGCGACGGTTTCCTGACCGCGCTGGCCTGCACGCGCCGCGCCATTCCCGCCGCCGAATACCTGCCCATGCTGCTGGACGACGGCGGCCCCATTGATGTGACCGAGGGCGCGGGCGCCCCGCTGCCGCTGCTGCCGGCCTTCAAGGACGAAGCCCAGCAGGCGCGGTTCATGGAGCTGTGGACGCTGCGGTTCGACGAGGTCAGCCGCCAGCTGGCCACCGAGGTGGAATCGCTGGAGGACGACCGCGCCTTCCAGCCCGAGGTGATGGACATGCGCGGCGCCGTCGCCTGCCTGCCCGAGGAAGAGCGCGCCGAGATGGCCGGCCAGGACATTCCCTCGTTCGGCCAGGTGTGGGCGCTCGGCTTCATGTTCGCGGTGGAGAACTGGCCCGAGGAATGGGCCGCCCCCCGCGACAAGGACGCCGCGCAGTGGCTGGACGGCGCGCTGGAAAACATCGTGGTGCTGACCGAGGACGACACCGGCAAGCCCGAGCACAACCTGTATGCCGAGGACGGCCCGGCCAGCGTGAGCGAGGCCCGCCTGGAGTCGTTCAGCGAAGCCGTCTGGGCCGTGTACGACCTGCGCCAGCTCTGGAAGAGCATCGGCCCGCGCGTGGAGGCCGTGCGCCGCGCCGACACCCCCGGCCGCAACGACCCGTGCAGCTGCGGCAGCGGCAAGAAATACAAGAAGTGCTGCGGCGCCTGACGGACGCCGGCGCGGCCTGACCGGGCGCTTCTTCTTCCCCTTTCCTTTTGCTTTTACGCGCGCTCCGGCGCGCGTTGCCGTTCCATGACCCCTGCTTTCCTGGCCCGCCTGCGCGCCGAATGGGCGCCCAGCATTCCGCGCGAACTGCTCGCGGGTGCCGTCGCCACGTTCGCGCTGATTCCCGAGGTGATCGCGTTTTCGTTCGTGGCGGGTGTCGATCCCTCCGTGGGCCTGTTCGCCTCGTTCGTCATCAGCATCGTGATCGCCTTCGCGGGCGGGCGCCCGGCCATGGTGTCGGCAGCCGCCGGTTCGGTGGCGCTCGTGGCGGCGCCGCTGGTGCAGTCGCACGGGCTGGGCCATCTGCTGGCGGCGGGGCTGCTGGCGGGCGTGGTGCAGGTGGCGTTCGGGCTGCTGCGCATGGGCGTGCTGGTGCGCTTCGTCTCCAGCTCGGTGCGCACGGGCTTCGTCAACGCGCTGGCGGTGCTGATCTTCTCGGCGCAGCTGCCGCACCTGCGTGGCGCGGGCGCCGCCACCTGGGGCATGCTGGCGCTGGGGCTGGCCCTCATCTACGGCCTGCCGTGGCTGGGCCAGCGGCTGCGGGTGCGGGCGCTCACCGCCATTCCGTCGCCGCTGATCTGCGTGGTGGCGCTCACGCTCATCGCCTCCGCCACGGGGCTGCACCTGCCCACCGTGGCGGACCTGGGCCGGTTGCCCGATGCGCTGCCGCTGTTCGGCCTGCCCGCGGTGCCGGTGTCGCTGGAGACGCTGCGCGCCATCGCACTGCCGGCGCTGGCGATCGCCATGGTGGGGCTGCTCGAATCGGTGCTCACCGCCGCCGTGGTGGACGAGATGACCGACACGCCCAGCGACAAGAACCGCGAGTGCGCGGGCCTGGGCCTGGCCAACATCGCGGCCAGCTGCTTCGGCGGCATCGCCGGCTGCGGAATGATCGGCCAGGCCGTGGGCAACGTGAAATACGGCGGGCGCGGGCGCCTGTCCACGCTGTTCGCCGGCGTGTTCCTGCTCATCCTGATGGTGGCGCTGAAGGACTGGGTGTCGCGCGTGCCGGTGATCGCGCTGGTGGCCATCATGGTGATGGTGTCGGCCTCGACGTTCGACTGGAAGTCGCTGGGCGCCGTGGTGCGCCACCCGCGCCTGTCCAGCGCCGTGATGCTCGCCACCGTGGCCGTGACGCTCGCCACGCACAACCTCGCGGCCGGGGTGGGCGTGGGGGTGGTGCTGAGCGGCGTGTTCTTCGCGTTCAAGGTCGCGCGCCTGCTCGGCGTGCGGGCCGAGGACGATGCCGCCACCGGCCTGCGCACCTGGCACGTGTCGGGCCAGGTGTTCTTCGCCTCGGCCGACGCGTTCATCGAGGCGTTCGACATCCTCGCGGCCGAAGGGCGCCCCGTGCGCATCGACGTGTCCTGCGCGCATTTCTGGGACGTGACGGCCGTGGCCGCGCTGGAGAAGGTGGTGCAGCGGCTGCGGCACCACGGGGCGGTGGTGGAGGTGGTGGGATTGAACGAGGCCAGTGCGGGGCTGGTGGGGCGGCTGGGGCCGGGCGCGTGAGACAGCAGGATTCGTTGATGGCGGGTCAGGCACTGGAGGAAATCGAGGCGTTCGCCAGAAGAGCGTCCGGGGTTCTGCCGCGGCGCGATCTTCATTCAGCGACCAGGATCGAGGACGATCTCAGCATCACGGGCGACGATGCGGTGGAGTTCATGGAAACCTTCTTCGCGGAGTTCGGCGTCGATTCCAGCGGGTTCGATTTCGGACGGTATTTCCACAACGAAGGGTTCAATCCATTGCAGTTGTTTTGGATGCCTTTGCGCCGCTATCGGGATCGACAGAGGAAGGTGCCCATCACCTTGGGCATGCTCGCGAAGTCCGTTGAACTGAAGCGCTGGGATGCCGCCCGCATCGAGTCCGCCGGACCGAGGGAGACCGCCGCTCCACGCGCATGAGGCCGACGGCCGCGAGGCATGGGTGTTCAGTGCAGAAGATCGGCCAGCCGCGCCAGCGCATGCCCCACGGTGGCCGCACGCACGGCCGCCCGGTCGCCCGCGAAGCGCACCATTTCGCTGTGGGTCTGCCCCGCCACCGACCAGCCGAACCACACCGTCCCCACCGGCTTGTCCGCGCTCCCGCCGCCGGGCCCGGCCACGCCCGTCACGGCCACGCTCACCTGCGCCCGCGAGCGCGCCACGGCGCCCTCGGCCATGGCGCGCGCCACGGGCTCGCTCACGGCGCCGTGCGCTGCGATGAGGGCGGTGGGCACGCCCAGCAGGTCGGTCTTGGCGGCGTTGGAGTAGGTGACGAAGCCGCGCTCGAACCAGCGGCTCGACCCGGCCAGGTCGGTGCAGGCACCGGCGATCAGCCCGCCCGTGCAGCTTTCGGCGGTGGCCAGCATCGCGCCGCGTGCCACGAGTGCCCCGGCGATGTGGGTCAAATGGGCCTCCAGCGCAATATTCTCTAGGGCATCATGCTCTGATTTCGATAGCGAATCGTCCGGTGTCACCACAGATGCCTCCAGAGCGCGATCACCACCAGCGTGCAGAAGGCCGCCACCAGGTCGTCGAACACGATGCCCCAGCCGCCGCGCCAGCCGAAGCCCTTGAACAAACTGTCGGCCCAGGCCACGGGGCCGGGCTTGGCGGCGTCGAAGAAGCGGAACAGCGCGAACGCCGCGCACTGCCCCCAGAAGCCCATGGGCATGGCCAGCCACAGCACGAGCCAGAAGGCGATCACCTCGTCCCACACGATGCTGCCGGGGTCGGCCACGCCCATGTGGCGCGCGGTGGTGGTGCAGGCCCACCAGCCGACGAGCGTGCCGGCCAGGATCAGCACGCCGAAATGCAGGGGCGCGAGCCACTGCTGCAGCACCAGATAGGCCAGCCACGCCCACAGCGTGCCCACGGTGCCGGGCGCCTTGGGCGACAGGCCGGCGCCGAAGCCCAGGGCGATCCAGTGCGCCGGGTGCGACCGCATGAAGGCGGCGGTCGCGCGGCGCGGTGCGGCGGCGGGCGTGGCAGGGCCGAAGGGGGCGGCGTTCATTCGCGCTCCCTCAGCGCGATCTCTTTCGGGTAGCGCACGGTGTGCGTGGCCGTGAAGCGCGCGGTGGCGCCAGCGGCCAGCGGCTGCTGCCAGGCGATGGTGCCGGGCGTGCGGTTCCAGGCCGTGTCCTGCGGCGCGGGCGTGTAGCGGGATTCGACCTCGATCTTCTCGTTGCGCGAGACCGGCGCTGCGTCCAGCACCTGCAGCGCGATGGGCCGGGCGTGGCGGTTTTCCACGCGGTAGGCGCGATCGGTGCGGCGCTCGGTGCGCCCGCCGGTGAAGCCGGCGCTGCCGGTGGTCTCCTGCGGCGGCTCGGCCTGCACGATCACCTGGTCGTCGGCCCCGAACCACAGGGTGGCCCTGCCGCCGGCCGTGGCGTCCTGCGCGAAATCCAGCGTGTCGTTGCCGATGAAGGCGCCATCGCGGTACAGCCCCACGGGCCCTGCGGGCCAGGCGCCCGGCGGCGCGATCTCGGCCACGAGATAGGCCGTCTCCTGCCGGGCGGGCACGGCGCGCGTGAGCAGCGTGGCGGCCGCGTTGTGCGTGCCCAGGGCCAGCGTGGTGCGTTGGCCGTTGGAGGGCACGGTGATGCGCTGGGGCACGGCGAACTGCGTGGCGTAGGTGCCGGCGAACGCGGTGACGTCGAAGCTGGGCGGCTCGGCTTCCTCGGCCACGCTGGCCGGCGCGGCCATCGCGGCGGGTGCCGCCGGTGCGGGCAGGCGGGCCATGGCCATCTGCGGCTGCGGGGGCGGCGCCACATCGAGGGTCCAGGCACCGGGCGCGGGGCCGCGCGTGGCGCGGGTGGCGGCTTGCGTGGAGAGGGTGAGCCGCACATCGGTCCAGTCCTCGCCGCTGTTTTGCGCGACGAGCGCCAGGCGCTCCAGCACCACGGCGCCGGTGTCGCTGTTCAGCACGGCGCGGTAGGTGGGCTGCCAGCCGGGGCCGCGCACCTGGTAGGACAGGCGCAGTTCGCCCTCGCGCTCGGCGGCGAGGTGGACGGCGACTGACACGGCGCGCGCCCGCGGGCCGCCCGCGTTGCGGTTGCGCTCGGCCACCAGGGGCTTGAGCGCAAGCTCCAGCGCCTCCTGCCGGCGCTTGAGCGCGTGCGAGCGGGTGAGGGCGTCGAGCGAGGTCTTGCGCAGCGCATCGGCCGTGGCGCCGATCTGGCCCGGGCTTACCGCGGCGGCGGGGCCCGCGGCCGGGCGGCGGTCGGGCGGCGGCGTGTCGGCCGCGCTGCCGGCATTGCCGGCCACGCCCTGCAGGTAGCGGTTCACGAGCTGCAGCGAGGCGGTCTCGGCACGCACGGCGGCCAGCTGGTCTTCCAGGTCCTGGATGCGGCCGTCCAGCGGGCTGGCGCAGCCGGCGGCCACGTCGCGGTCTTCGGTGGTGATCTTGAATTCGCCCACGCGCACCCCGGTGCCTGCGGCGATCTGCAGGCTGGCGGTGTCGATGGAGGCGGGCAGGCAGCGGAACACGGCGCTGCGGGCGCCGGCGGCCACGCGCGCGGTGCGCTCCACGGTGGCGCTGCCGGGGGAGACGGTGACCTGGGTGATGCGCGAGGCCACGCTGTCCTGCGCCAGGGCGGCGCCGGTGCCCAGCAGTGCCGTGGCGCTGGACAGACAGGTCAGCAGCGCGGCCATGGTGGGGCCGGCCGGCCGGACGGCAGGCACGGGCCGCAGGGAGGGCATGGAGGGAATCAAGGGCGGCTCCTGGGTGGGCTGGCGGATGGATCTGGAGGCGGCGGCAAGGTGCCGCGCCCGGCGATTATTCACCCGTGCCCGCCGCGGCCCGCAGGAGCCCCGCGCCGAGGGCGCTTCGGCGATCAGTCCATGAACGCGGCAGCGGCCGCGGCGGCCGGGCTGACGCCGGTCGGCCGCATGCGGCCCAGCGTCTCGCTGCCCACCAGGCCCTCGATGTCCACGAGGATGAGCATGCGGTCGTTCACGCTGCCCAGGCCCAGGATGAATTGGGCGTCCACGCTGGAGGACAGCTGGGGCGCGGGGCGGATCATCTCCGCCGTCAACTCCACCACATCGGAGACGGAGTCCACCACCGCGCCCACGGTGTGCTGTCCGACGTTGAGCACGATCACCACCGTGGAGTGGTTGTACTCGGCGCTGGCGCAATGCAGCCGCAGGCGCAGGTCCACGATGGGAATGATGATGCCGCGCAGATCGACCACGCCCTTGATGAAGTCGGGCGCACCGGCCAGCCGCGTCGGCGGCTCGTAGGAGCGGATTTCCTGTACCTGGAGGATGCCGATGCCGTACTCCTCATCGCCCAGGCGGAACGAGAGGAATTCGCCGCCCTGGCTGACGGCATTGGCGGCGGCGGTGTCGGTGGTGTCGGTGGGAGAGGAAGAAAGGGCCATGGCGGATCTCTTGCAGGCAATGAAGGAAGAAAAGGGTCCCGTTGGGGTCCGGTGGCCCATCGTACCGGGGTGGGACGATGGGCCATGGATGGTGCGCGGGGGCGGGTCAGAAGTTCTGCCAGTCGTCTTCGCTGCCGCCGCCGGCCATGGCCAGCGAGGGCTGGCTCGGGCTGGGCGCGGCGGCCTTTCGGGGAGCGGCCGCCACGCGGGCCGGGGCACGCGGTGCGGAGGCGTCGCGCAGCGGGGCGGGTTGGGTCGCTGCAGCGCGGGCCGGGGCGGGGGCCGCCACCGCGTGCAGGCTGGGGGCTTCGTGGTCCAGCCGGAACACGCTCACCGCCTGCACCAGCCTGCCCGCCTGCGCACGCAGGCTGTCCGCCGCCGCGGCGCTTTCCTCGACCAGCGCGGCGTTCTGCTGCGTCACCTGGTCGAGCTGGCTCACGGCGTCGCTCACCTGGCCGATGCCCAGCGTCTGCTCCTGCGTGGCGGCGCTGATCTCGCTGATGAGGTCGTTCACGCGCTTGACCTGGGCCACGATGTCGGCCATGGTGCGGCCGGCCTCCTCCACCTGCTGGCTGCCTGCGTCCACCTTCTGCACGCTGTCGGTGATGAGGCCCTTGATCTCCTTGGCGGCGTCGGCGCTGCGCTGCGCGAGGCTGCGCACTTCGCTGGCCACCACGGCGAAGCCCCGGCCCTGCTCGCCGGCGCGGGCCGCTTCCACGGCGGCGTTGAGCGCCAGGATGTTGGTCTGGAAGGCGATGCCGTCGATCACGCCGATGATGTCCACGATCTTCTTGCTGGAGGCGGTGATGGCCTCCATGGTGTCCACGACCTGCCCCACCACCACGCCGCCGCGCTGCGCCACGGCGCTGGCGGAGTCGGCCAGCTGCGTGGCCTGGCGGGCGGTATCGCCGTTGTTCTTGACGGTGGCCGTGATCTCTTCCATCGAGGCGGCGGTCTGCTGCAGGTTGGAGGCCTGCTCTTCCGTGCGCTGGCTCAGGTCGGCGTTGCCGGTGGCGATCTGCGTGCTGCCGGTGGCGATCGAGTCGCTGCTCTGGCGGACCTGGCCCACCACCTGCGCCAGGCTGTCGCGCATGGCCTTCATGCCCACCAGCAGGCTGCCCTGGTCGCCTGCGCGGGTGCTCACGTCCACGGCGAGGTTGCCCGCGGCGATCTGGCGCACGACCTCGGAGGCGTAGTCTGGTTCGCCGCCGAGCTGCCGCGTGATGGACCGCGTCACCCACACGCCCAGCGCACAGGCCAGCCCGATGGCGAGCAGGGAGCCGGCCACGACGGCGTTGACATTGAAGGCGCGCAGCTGCTCGGCTTCCGCGGAGCGGCGGGCGAGCAGGTCGCTCTCGGCCTTGTCGAGTTCGCCCTGCAGCGCGCGAAAGCCGTCCATGGCCGCCTTGTCCTTGCCCTGGCCGAACTGCGCGAGGAAGTCCTGCATGGTCCTGGTGCCTGCCGCCACGTCGCGCCGTGCCTGCATCAAGGCGATCACCACGGTGGTGAATTCGGTGTTGCGGGCCTTCATCCCGTCCAGGCGCTGCTGCTGCGCCGGGTTGTCTGCGGTCAGCTTCTTGACCTCCGTCCAGGCCTGGTCGAACGACTGGCTGCCGGCTTTCCAGGGCTCCAGGAACCGGTCTTCGCCGCTGAGCAGAAAGCCGCGCGTGCCGGTTTCCATGTTGACCATGCTTTTGAGCAGCGTGTTGGAGCGGTCCAGCACCTGGTCGGTGTGGATGTTCCATTTTTCCGCCTCGGCCAGATGGGCGCTGCTGTACAGGGACGTGGCGGCGACCGCCAGAAAGATACCGATGACCGTACCGAAAGCGATCAGAAGTCGCCGTGAAACGGTCAGGGTGCGGCTCGGGTTCATATCCATCCTTCCGGGTCTGGCGGGGGGTGATTTGAAATGTAATAATTCGTATAAATGATAAATTTGAAACCCCGCAATGGGTATCAAAAAATAGTCTGAATTCTTGGAATTTCAGTCCGTGGAAAGAAAAATGGGTGGCATTGAGGATCTGGCATCCCCGTATTTATTTGATAAATATGATACTTTTGTGCGCCCATCCATGGGGTGCGATCCAAAGAAAGGCAGCCTGCAGGCCCGGGATCGGATCCCGGACCGGCAGGCTGCGGTGGGTGGGCTCGGGGCTGGGCCGGAAAACGTCAGCCGTCGATCACGCCTGCGGTGCCACGTAGGCGATGAGCCGCCCCATGCGGCGGATCCACTCCGAGGTGACGATGAACTGCGGCTTGTCCCGCTTCACGTAGGGCGGGACCTCCGGCGGGTTGTCGGCCGGGTAGGGCGACGTGTCCCAGGCATCGCCCACGTGCTTGCTGCGGTAGGCGGTGCCGGTGTAGGCCGCCGAGGGCCCGTCGCCCTGGTAGGGGTTGACGACCTCGGGCACGGGCGAGGTCCAGTAGCCCTTGGCGCCCAGTTCGTCCACCAGCGTTTGCGCTTCGCTGTCGGGCACCTTGGGCGTGGCCATGGTGGCGCCCGCGAACAGGTCGGGGAAGTCCACCTCGCGGATCGAGAAATACCGGGGCAGCGCGCGCGTGGCGGTGCCAGCCTGGAGGGGCGAGCGCGCCGCCATGGCGGCCACCGCCGCATCGCTCATGCCATCGAGCTGCCGGTAGGTGGACTCCAGTCCCGCGATGTCGATGGCGCGGCCCGCCGAGTAGTGGCTGACGGTGTTGGCCCAGTCCTTGTCGGCGTAGTAGCCGCCGTTGTGGATGTTGGAGCCGTAGCGGTGCACGTACAGCGACGCGTTGGTGCCCAGCTCCACGAACGTGGGGTGGGTGCGGCCGCCGCCCAGCAGCGGGCTGCCCGCGATGGCCGCCGCCGGCAGCGGGCAGGTCTTGAGCCAGGCGATGGCCTCGGGAATGCGCGCGAGGTAGCGGCGCTCGCCCGTGAGCTGGAAGTAGTTGAACAGCTGGCGGATGTTGGTTTGCGTGGTGTGCGTGGCCAGCGAGCGGGGCTCGTAGCTGCGCGCGCCGGCCGGTGCGCCGGCCGGGCGGCCGCCCATGGGGCGCGACAGGTGCTGCAGGCTCCAGCCGGCCTGCGGGCCGCTTTGCTGCATGAGGCGCATGCACTCCATGGCGCGTGCGATGGGGGCCAGCAGGCGCGTCTCGCCCAGCGCCATCACGCACATCGTGAGGAACTTGATGTTCTCGCCCATCACGTCGTCGTTGAAGGTCACGTGCAGCGTGTAGTCGCCGTCTTCCATGCCCGAATGGGCGCCCGCAGGCACCTGCTCGGGGTGGGGCGAGGGCATGGCGCCGACCGCGCCGGGAAAGTGCGGGAACCGCTGCGGCCAGCCGCCGTTCGCCACGCCGTATTCGGGGCCGAACTGCGCGTTCAGCACGAAGTCGATGGCCTTTTGCAGCGGCGCGAGAAAGCGCACGTCGCGCTTTTCCACATACATGCGCAGCAGCAGCTGCGAGGCCACGGCCGTGCCCGCGTCGTCGAACGTGGCGTTGCCGTAGTAGTGCTGGAACTCCTCCAGCCGCCAGCCGTTCTTGCCGATGGTGTCGTACCACTGGCGCAGCGACGCCTCGCCCGCGAAGTCGTGGATGTAGTTCCAGCCGCCCGAGGCGTGCTGCGCCGCGACGATGGCCAGCGTGGTGCGCTCGGCGGCCTGCAGGAAGCGTTCGTCGCCGGTGGCGTGGTAGGCGTCCAGGTACACGTGGCCGACCGAGGGCGTGCCCGGCGGCTGGATCCAGCACATGGTGCGGTAGGCCTCCATCTCGCCGAAGGTCTGCTTCAGGTCGGGCGAGTACGACCACACGTAGCCGCCGCGGTACGAAACCACCTCGTCCATGTAGTCGGCGGCGCGCCGCAGCGCGGTGGCCGCCTCGCCCTGCGGGCCGGATGCGCCACCCGAACCGCCGCCACAGGCGGTGAGCCACAGCGGCGCGAGCGCCGTCAGCGCGAAATCTCTGCGTTTCATGGAATGTCTCCTCTCGTCTTCGATGCAAGGAATGCACGCGCCGTCGGCGCGGCGATCGCAGCCTGGGGATCCCGGCTGTCTTGGTGTGCAGATCATCTTGAAGGATGTCGTACAACTTGGCGGCGATTGTGGGAGGCAGGGGAGAGGAGGCGATGCGTGTTTACCCGGTCTGCCACGCTCCAGAAGGTGCGTAAGCCTTTGGTAAGGCGCTTCGAGTTAGTACCTACTTAGGCGCAAACGATTGCGCAGTCGGTATCGGTGGCCAACGTCGGGATGGCCGCACGCGTGGTTTCGGTGGCATTTCGTCACAAAGTGGTACGACAACTGCCGCTTTGCAGGGACGGTGATGTCCCGCAAGTGATTGCGCTGCCGATCAGCGAAAGTGGTCGTATGACGAGTATTGCTGGGGGAGGGACTGGCCCTGGGCATCCACCAGCCGCAGGCCGGGCGCGGCCTCGATGGTGCCGATGCGGGCCACGGGCGTGGCCGTGGCCTGCCCGGCGGCCTGGACCTCGGCGCGGTGCTCGGGCGCGGCGGTGAACAGCAGTTCGTAGTCGTCGCCGCCGGCCAGGGCGCAGCGCAGCAGGGTTTCGTGGTCAAAAGCCGCTGATGCCCTAGTACTCATTGCCCCTGTTGCTATTAATTCAATAGCGTTCTGGGTGTCGATGCGGGCCCCCACGCCCGAGGCCTGCAGGATGTGGCCCAGGTCGCCCACCAGCCCGTCGCTCACGTCGATGGCGCTGCGGGCCAGCCCGCGCAGGGCCTGCCCCAATGCCACGCGCGGGGTGGGGCGCTCCAGCCGCTCGCGGGCCGGGGCCAGCCAGGGCGCGGGCAGGGTGCGCTCGCCGCGCAGCGCCTCCAGCGCCAGTCGCGCGTCCCCGAGCGTGCCGCTCACCCACACGTCGTCGCCCGCGCGCGCGCCGCTGCGCAGCAGGGCCTGGCCGGCGGGCACTTCGCCGAACACGGTGATGCAGATGTTGAGCGGCCCGCCCGTGGTGTCGCCGCCCACCAGCTCGCAGCCGTGCGCATCGGCCAGCGCCAGCAGCCCGCGCGAGAAGCGCTCCAGCCAGTCGCTGTCGGCCCGCGGCAGCGACAGGGCGAGCGTGAAGGCCAGCGGCCGGGCGCCGCACGCGGCCAGATCGCTCAGGTTGACCGCCAGCGCCTTGTGGCCGAGCGCCTCGGGATCGACGTCGGCGAAGAAATGGCGGCCCTCCACCAGCATGTCGCTGGAGACGGCCAGGTGCATGCCCGGCGAGGGCGCGAGCAGCGCGCAGTCGTCGCCCACGCCCAGCGCGGCACGGCGCACGGGGCGCTGGAAGAAACGGCGGATCAGATCGAATTCACCCATGGCAGGAGCATACGGTGCGGCAGGCCACGGCCCGCGCTACGTCTGGTAGTCGCCGCTGGCCTCGGGCTGAAAGAGGATGGCGACGACCTGCGCCGCGCAGGCGTCGCCGTTCGGCGTGAGCCACTTCGCGACGTCACCGACCTTCAGGCCCAGCAGGCTGCTGCCCACCGGCGAGAGCACGGAGATGAAGCCGGCCGTGGGCTCGGCATCCCGCGGATAGCAGACCGTGAGCGTCTGGCGCCGGGCGGTCTGCACATCGACCAGCTCCACGCGCGAGTACATCGTCACGACATCGCCGGGCACGGCGCGCGAGCCCGTCACCTCGGCACTGGCCAGCAGCGCGGCCAGGGCGGGGGGGAGTTCGCGCCCGGGCAGTTTGCTCAGGCGGGCGAAATCAAGTTCGGTGAGCGTGCGCTCGCCGTGAATCGTTGCATGCATCGACACACTCCATCGAATGAATGCGGGCAACGCCCAAAAGAGGGTGCGCCCGCGGCCGCGCGAGGCGGGGGCCCGGCGGCGGAGGGTTGCGCTGAAAGAAGAGGAGAGGGGAGCGGACCGCCGGGCTCAGGAAGGTGCGGGGGGCACCGGCCGATGCGCTCTCTTGGCGGCCGCGTGCGCGCCGGCCGCTGCGCGGGGCAGTGCGGCCAGGGTGGCGTGGGGGCCGGAGAGGGGGAAGGGCATGCGGGCAGTGTAGGCCGTCATGCGGGCGGCACCCGCAATGGCCTCACGCCCTTTGCCAGATTGGGTGCCCCCTCGCGCTGCGGCGCGCGCCCAGGAGCGGCATGCAGGACGGCCGGGCGAAAAAAAACCGGCCCAGGAGGGCCGGCTTTTCGCGGAGTGCGGCAGGGCTCAGTAACGGCCACCGCCGAAACCACCCGTGCCGTAGCCCACGTCGGAGCGCTTGTTCGCGCCGTAGCCCGCTGCGCTGTAGCCGCCCGAGCCGCCGCCTTCTTCGCGGGGGCGGGCCAGGTTCACGACGATCGAGCGGCCGTCGACGGACATGCCGTGCAGTCCGGTGATGGCGGCCTGCGCGACTTCGGCGGACGCCATTTCCACGAAGCCGAAGCCCTTGGAGCGGCCGGTTTCACGGTCCATCATGACCTTGGCGGAGGAGACGTTGCCGAACTCGGCAAAGTTGCTTTGCAAGATCGCATCGGTCACGGAGTAGGGCAGGTTGCCCACGTAGATTTTGCTGCTCATGGAAAGAGCCTTTCTGAAAGAGGTGCGCAACGAATGGCGCGCCGTTGGAGGACGGTGGTGCGAAGGGGGAAAAGGGAGCTGCCTTGGCAGACCCTGGGCCTCAGCACGCCGGAGGATGCGGCATGCTCGTTTGCAGCCAGCCCTGGGTGATGGCAAAGAGCCGGGCGGCTTCGCGGGATGCAAAGGCTTTGTCGAAACGGAATACGCGGCAGTAGCTGCCGTTACCCTGGGATCGATGGACCGAGAAGGAGGCACGGAAGCGGCCACAGTCGGTCGGGTGTGTCGAGGGCGAGACGACGTATGGGCCCATGGGAATGGCGGTCTTGGAAATCTAATTCATTCAGGATCGCAGGCGGGACAGGGCCTGCGTGAGCATCGAGGAACTCGGTCGGCTGCAGCTCGGCAGATCGACAGGGCGACGAAGGTCGCAAAAGGCGGCCTGCCGGGGGCCGATGGCCGGTTCCCAGCAAGCGTTGCGGTGATGGCACGGGTCAGGCGCCAAGACTGCAACAAAGGGCATTATATCACCATTGAGAATTTAAAAGTCAATTAATATTCTCGATGGTTTTAAAGAGGGTGTCTCCCAGCCACCCCTCGATGCTATTCGGCCGCCTGCCCAAGCACCGCCCGGTATACGGACAGGTCCTGCTCCGAGAAGCAGCAGAAGGTCACCTCCCGAATACCGGGCGTCTGCGCGAGGGTGGCATGCACCGCATCGACGGCCACCACCGCCGCCTGCTCGATCGGGTAGCCGTAGATGCCCGTGCTGATGCAGGGAAACGCCACCGTCCTCGCCCCACGTTCGCTCGCCAGCAGAAGCGACTTGCGATAGCAGGAGGCCAGCAGGCCCGCCTCGCCGTTCGCGCCGCCGCGCCACACCGGACCGACCGTGTGCACGATGACGGAGGCCGCCAGCCGGTAGCCCCGGGTGGCTTTCGCATCCCCGGGCTTGCAGCCGCCCAGCAGCCGGCATTCGTGCAGCAGCTCCGGGCCGGCCGCGCGGTGGATGGCGCCATCCACCCCGCCCCCGCCGAGCAGCGACGAATTGGCCGCGTTGACGATGGCATCCACCGCCAGCTGGGTGATGTCGGCGCGCAGTGCGCGAAGCGTGGCGTTCGCCATGGGCGCGGCCTGCCGTCGGCCCGTCAGGACACCGCGCCCCGAAAGCGCTGCGCCGCCTGCCGGCTCACCTCGCCCAGCAACTGCTCGTTGCGCTGGCGCTCGCGCAGCCAGCGCGCGTCGTTCTGGCCGGCGTCGGCCTCGCTGCGCAGCATGTGCAGCGCGCTCGACGCCCCGGTGACACCCGCGTGCCGCGCGATGTGGTCGATCGTCTGCAGGATGTGGTCGCGCAGCGGCATGTGGCTGCCCGTGGCCGGGTCCACATAGACCGCATCCATGCCGAAGCGGCAGGCCTGGAAGCGGTTGTAGGTGTAGACGAGGTAGTCGTCCTCGGTCGGCATGAAGGGCTGCTCGGCCAGGAACCACGCACCCAGCGACTGCACGAAGCCGGCGAGCGCGGCGGCGCGCTCCACGGTGAGCGGCGTGTCGAACACCCGGATCTCGATGGTGCCGAACTCGGGCTTGGGGCGGATGTCCCAGTAGAAGTCCTTCATGCTCTTGACCACGCCCGTGCGCGTCATCTTGTCGAAGTAGTGCTCGAAGTCCGTCCAGGTGAGCGCCATGGGCGCGCGGCCGGACAGCGGGAACGCGAACACCGAGTTGAGCCGGGCGGAATCGAACGCCGTGTCCTGCCCCTGCACGTAGGGGCTGGAGGCCGACAGCGCGATGAAGTGCGGGATGTAGCGCGACATGCGGTGCAGCATCAGCAGCGCCGCGTCGGCGTCCGGGCAGCCGATGTGCACGTGCTGCCCGAAGATCGTGAACTGCTTGGACAGGTAGCCGTACAGCTCCGACAGCTCGCGAAAGCGCGGCTTGTCGTAGATGCGCCGCTCGTGCCATTGCTGGAACGGGTGCGTGCCGCCGCCGGCCACGGCGATGTTGAGCTTGTCCGCGCTCTTGACCAGCGCATCGCGGATCTGCGTGAGCTGGCCCAGCACCTCGCTGCTGCTGTGGCACACGCCGGTGGAGATCTCGATCATGCTGTTGGTCATCTCGGGCACGACGCTGCCGGGCAGCGGCGTCTTGTGCATGAGGCGCAGCATGTCCTCGGCATAGGGCGCGAGGTCGTAGTCGTGCGTGTTGACGAGCTGCAGCTCCAGCTCGACGCCCAGCGTCAGGGGCTCGGAATGGTGGAAGGCTTCAAGACTCACGGCTGTTGTCTCCGTTGGCGGCGCGCGAGAGCGGCGCCCAGGGTTTCGAACTCTCGCCCGCGCGGTAGATGGCGACGGTGGCGATCACGGCCCCGAGCACTTCCATGACCAGGATGGCCGGCAGCGCCACGCGGGCGATCAGCTGGCCGGTGGAGGCGGAGGCCACCACGAACTGCGATGCGATCAGCAGCGCGATGGACGACATCGGCGTCATCGCGCAGCCCACCCACAGGGCCTGGCGCCAGCTGGCGCCGCTGCCCACGTTGCCCACCGCCACGCCCAGGGCCTTGGCCGCCAGGCGCACCACGATCAGGGCCAGCACGACGCCGGCCACCGGGCCGCTCCAGTCGGCCTGCGCCGCCACGGTGGAGACCAGCACGAACATCAGCATGGTCAGCAAAGACGAGGCCGTGCCCATCTGGCGCGGCCAGGCCCAGGGGCGCGGATTGAGCTGCTTGAGCAGCATGCCGGCCAGGAGCGCGGCCAGCGGCGCGGAGCCGCCCATGTGCGCCGCGACGGCCGTGCCGGCGGCGATGAGGGTGAGCAGCAGGAACGAAGTGTTCTCGCTCGTGGGGCTCATGAAGCGCAGCGCCATGCGCAGCACCAGGGCCAGCACGGCGCCGACAATGATCGAGACGCCCAGCACCACCATGACCGGGTAGATGGTGTCCATGATGCGCGCGGCGGGGCGGTTGATCAGCTCCGCCGTGGCGCTGCCCAGCGTCAGGGCGTACAGCGTGGAGAGCGTGGCCAGCACCATGGCGCGGTCGGTCACCGGGCCGGCGGCGCGCGTGTCGGCCACCACGCGGCTGAGCACCGCGGGCGAGGCGGCCAGGGCCACCAGGGCGAGCGGGCCGGCAGCGCGCTGGGGCACGTCCAGCCACATCAGCACGTAGTACACGGCGAAGTAGGTCAGGGCCGATTCGGCGATGCTCTGCACCAGCACCATCGGGTTGTGGCGGAACCAGCGCAGCGGAATGCGCCCGCCCGCCTCGAACAGCACCAGTGCGATGCCCAGTTCCAGCAGGAACAGGCTGATGCCCTGCAGCGGCCACACGGCGCCGGTGAAGCCCAGCAGGCCGGCGATGGTGCCGACCAGGGTGTAGCCGACCACCTTGGGCAGGCCGATATGGCGTTGGAAAAGGTAGCCCGATACCGCGGCCACTGCGAGCAGCAGCGACCATTGCACGGTGGGCAACCCGGCCGAAGGGCGCAACCATTGCGCCCAGAAGCTCAGGATTTCATCCATTCTTTGTATGTCCTCTTCGCGCAGGCGCCAGGCCTGCAGGGTTGGGTCGGCCTTCGCGAAGCCCCCTCGGCGCGCAGCGGCCCGACCCCGGGGTCGCCCGAATTTACCCGCTGGGGTGGCCCCACCCTGTAGGACGGAGGCCTCCATTCCGGGGCGTATCGGGGCGGCGGAAAAGACCTTTTAACAGGGCTCAGGCCGCGCGCCGGGCGGGCATGAAAAACTCCATCGGCGCGCGCCGCAGCCGCGAGCGCAGGGCCGCATAGACGCGGGCCCGCTCCACCCCCGTCACGCTGTGCGCGCGCAGAGCGAGCCGGAAGGCCAGGTAGAAGCTCACCGACACGTTCAGCGCGCCCAGCAGCGGGATCGTGGCCACGGCCCACCAGAACTGCGGCATGTGCAGCACCGGCAGGCCCAGCGCCGTGCTGGCCGCGCCCAGCTGGCCCGACGACAGCGTGACGTGGCGCACGTCCAGCCCGAGCCCGAAGAACGAGGCGATGGGCGGCACCAGCCCCAGCATGAAGCCCAGCGAGATGTTGGCGGCGAAGCCGGACAGGTTCTCGCGCAGGAAGTGCGCCCAGCGCGCGGCGCGCGCCGTGCCCAGCAGCCGGGTGATGCGCGGGTTGTATTGCACGGCCGAATCCAGGCGGTGCAGCACGAACCAGTTCTCCGCCCAGCCCGCGATGATGCTGGAGGCGAACAGCAGCACGCCGGTGAAGGCCGCGAACAGCAGCGAGGGCCCCAGCAGGTGCAGCGACTCCAGCACGTGGTGGGCCTGGGCCGTGCTGATGGCCGTCTGCCCGGTTCCCTTGGCGATCAGCAGCGTGATGCCGATCACGGTCGGGAACACCACGAGCACGTTGCCCAGCACCGCGGCCACCTGCGACCGCACCAGGTGCGTGACCTCGTCCACGAAGGACACCACGGCCTCGTCGGAGTGCAGGTCCTTGAGCTTGGCCGCCATGGCCGGCGCGGTCATCGCGGGCTGCTTGGTGGCCACCGTGAAGTGCAGCAGCAGGATCAGCACGAAGCTCACCGAATAGTTCACGCCCGCCCAGAAGCCGCCCCAGAAGGCCGACAGCGCCAGTGCCGCCAGGCCGAACTTCATGAGGGTGGTGAAGGCCATCACCAGGCCGCCGCCCGCGGCCTTGCCGACCATGGCGCGGTATTCGGCGCCGGTGCGCGTGATGTAGTGCTCGCCCGTCTCGGCGCTGCGCTCGGCCACCTTGGCCGCCAGCAGCGACGAGTTGGACGCCAGCAGCGCGCGCAGGCTGCGCCGTTCGCGGCCCACGGTGACCAGCCGCGCCATCAGGCGGGCGGCGGTGGGGGCGGGCGTGGGCGAGAGCAGGCAGTCCAGCAGCTCGCGCACGCGCAGGATGCGCTCGCGCAGCTGCCGCAGCCGGAACACCAGTCCCACCGAAATGCCGTTGTCCTCGAAGTGCGAATACACCGTGGCCGCGGCGGCGCGGCAGGCATCGAGCCGCTCGCGCAGGCGCTGCACGGATTCGTCGAGCCGGTCGGTGGTGCGCAACTGGTGCATCACCTCGACGCGCACGCTCTCCACGTCGCGGATCAGGGCGTGGAACGGCTGCGCGTCGCGCGCGGCTTCGCTCATGCGCAGGCGCAGTTCGGGCGCGAAACCGGTGGACAGGATCTGCCCCGCGCAATAGGTGATGGCGTCCAGCAGGGCGCGCTGCCAGCGGGTGGCGCCCGGCGCCTCGGCCGGGGCCATGGCCGACAGCAGCCGCACGAGCAGGGCCTCGTCCAGGGCCGCGAGCCACAGCGCATCGAAATCGTAGGGCAGCGCCAGCATGAACAGCTCGGACGCGTCGATGGTCTCCGGGCTGCCCGGCAGCAGCTTGTAGCGCAGGCGCTCCGCCACCTCGCTGGCGAGGGCCGTGCGCGGCGCGAAGCCGAAGTCGGCCAGCAAGGTGGTGATGTCCACCGTGCCGACGAGCGCGCTCCACCAGTCCTGCAGGCGCTGGCGCGCGGCATCGTCCTTTTCGATGGCCTCCACGAACAGCTGCATGCGGCCGACCGCGGCCTCGACCGAGCGGCGGTTGCCCCGCACCCAGTCCAGCAGCGCAATCAGCCAGAGGTGGCGCTGCGCCAGCGGCGCGCCCGCATCCAGCTGGGCCAGCAGGTGGCCCAGGTCATTGGCGTGGCGCTTCAATGCAGCACTCTGCCGTTCAGGGGGGCGCCCGAGGCGTCGCCGGACACGGCTTCCAGCACGAACAGCGCAATGGGGCATTCGAACGGCTCGCCGTCCTCGGCCACGCAGAAATAGCGGCCGTGCATGCTGCCGCTGGCCGTGCGCAGGCGGCAGCCGCTCGTGTACTGAAAGGATTCCCCGGGCTTGAGCAGCGGCTGCTGCCCGACGACGCCCAGGCCCTTGACCTCTTCGGTGTGGCCGCGCGCGTCGCTGATGACCCAGTGGCGGGAGATCAACTGGGCGGGGATGTCGCCCGTGTTCGTGATGGTGATGGTGTAGGCGAAGCCATAAAAGCCCTCGTCGGGCGTGGATTGCTCGGGCAGGTACTGGGATTGCACCTCGGCCTGGAACTGGTACTTCGGCATGGGCGCAATGGTACCCGGGCCGGCGGGCAAGCCTTCTGGATCGCCGCGGGCTGCTGCGACAATCGGGGGATGAGCCGCACCTACCGCATTGCCCCCTCGATCCTGTCCGCCGATTTCGCCCGCCTGGGCGACGAAGTGAAGAACGTCATCGCCGCCGGCGCCGACTGGATCCACTTCGATGTGATGGACAACCACTACGTGCCCAACCTGACGTTCGGGCCCATGATCTGCCAGGCGCTGAAGCCCCACGCCAAGACCCCGGACGGCCAGCCCGTGCCGATCGACGTGCACCTGATGGTCCAGCCCGTGGATGCGCTGGCCGCCGCTTTCGCCGATGCCGGCGCCGACTACATCAGCTTTCACCCCGACGCCTCGGCCCACGTGCACCGCAGCGTGCAGGCCATCCGCGCCAAGGGCGCCAAGCCCGGCCTGGTGTTCAACCCCGCCGAACCGCTCGACGTGCTCGACTGGGTGATCGACGACATCGACCTCATCCTCATCATGAGCGTGAACCCGGGCTTCGGCGGCCAGAGCTTCATCGACTCCGCCCTGCGCAAGATCGAGGCCGTGCGCCGGCGCATCGACGCTTGCGGCAAGGACATCCGCCTCGAAGTGGACGGCGGCATCAAGACCGACAACATCCGCCGCGTGGCGGATGCGGGCGCGGACACCTTCGTGGCGGGCAGCGCGATCTTCGGCAAGCCCGACTACGCCGGCGTGATCGGCGCCATGCGCACGCAACTGGCCTGACGCGGGCCGGCCGCAGTCTGGGCCTGCATTCACATCGATCAGCGCGCTGGTGGCGCTGGGGGCGGCGGCACGATGGTGGTCGTGGTGCTCTCGCGCAGCACGCCGCCCGCGGCGGGCGAGCCGGACACGGCACTCGGGCCCTTCACGCGGTCCAGGCAGGCGGAACGCTCTTCGGGCGTCTTGAACACGGCGCAACGGTCCACCGCATTGCTCTGCTCGGCCTGGGCGCCCGGATTGGTCAACTGGCCGGTGCGCGACGATTCCAGGGCCGCACCCGCTTCCTGCAGGCACACGGCCTGGGACTGCTGCGTGTTGCCGCTCAGGCAGGCCTGGCGGTCGCGCTCGTAGCGGGCCCGGGCGGATTCGTCCGGTGCGGCGTGCGCGGTGGCGGCGGCTGCGGCCAGCAGGGCGGTCGCGGCGAGCGCGGAAAAGCGGCGAAGAGAAGACATCGGCATGGTGATCCTTTGGTATGCGAACCGCCCCTGGCAGCCGGGCGAAGGCCCGGCCGGGGCAAGGTTTGCAGACTAGGCGTACACCGATGGAGCGTCTGTCGGACGGTGCGCAGCCGCCGTGCGGGCCGTTCGCCCGCCACAGGGCGGCCCAGGCGTCAATCCACGATGAAGAGCTGCGCGCCCGTGGCCGTCGACGACCGGTGGGCCGCATCGCCGAAGTCGGACACCTGATAGCTCATGCCGGCCGTGAGCGTGACACGGCGACCATCCTTCAATTCGGTTTCCAGCGTGCCTTCCAGCACGAACAGGATGTGGCCCCGGTCGCACCAGTGGTCGGCCAGGTAGCCGGCGGAATAGTCGACCCGGCGAATGCGAATGTCGCCCACGGTCTGGGTGCGCCACAGGGCCGTTCCGGTCTCGCCAGGGTGCTCGGTGGGTGCGATGAGCGACCAGTCCGTCGTCGTGAAGGGCAGTGCAGGAATTTTCATGTCAAAGCGGTGGGGCCGGTGAATCTGGAAACGGTCGGCCGCTCAGCGCAGGCCCTTCGCCAACGCGCGCGTCAGGTCGGCGGCGGACGCCTCCCGGCAGCCGCTCGCGTTCTGTCCGGACCACAGTGGTGAAAAGTCGCTGCGCCCCAAGGCTTCCGCCTTGGCGCGCAGCGGGGCCAGCGCGGCCGTCGCGAGGGGGAACTCCGGGGCTGCGGGGTTCAGTGGCCCCAGTTCGTGCATGACGCGGTTCATGATGCCGCGGGCAGGGCGGCCGGTGAACAGGTGGGTGAGGGCGGTGTGGCGCGCCGCGTCGCTTTGCAATGCGGCGCGGTGCACTGCGCTGGTGGTGGCCTCGGTGGCCAGCATGTAGGCGGTGCCGACCTGCACGCCCGAGGCCCCCAGCGCCATGGCCGCGGCCACGCCCTGGGCGTCCGCGATGCCCCCGGCCGCGATGACCGGGCACTGCACGGCGCCGACGATCTGGGGCAGCAGCGCGAAGGTGCCGGATTGCTTCGTCAGGTCGTGCGACAGGAAGTGCCCGCGGTGCCCGCCGGCCTCCAGGCCCTGCGCGATGACCGCGTCCACGCCCCGCGCCTGCAGCCAGAGCGCTTCTTCCACCGTGGTGGCCGACGCGAGGACTTTGGAGCCCCAACTTTTCACCTGCGCCAGGAGGTCGTCCGGCGGCAGCCCGAAATGGAAGCTGACCACCGGCGGCCGGAACTCCGCCAGCAGGCCGGCCACCTCGGCGTTGAACGGATGGCGTCCCGCACCGGCGGGGATGTCCTCCGAACGAAGGCCGAATTCGGCGTAATAGGGCGCCAGCGCCGTACGCCATGCCGCCTCCCGCTGCGGATCGGGCTGGGGCGGCGTGTGGCAGAAGAAGTTGACGTTGTAGGGCCGGCGGGTGGCCGCGCGGATGGCCGTGACTTCCTGGCGGATCAGGTCGGGCGTGAGCCCGGCGCAAGGCAAGGAGCCCAAACCCCCGGCTTCGCTCACGGCGATCACCATGGCGCTTCCCGACACCGCCACCATGGGCGCCTGGATGAGGGGAAATTCGGTGCCGAGGAGGTGTTGGAGCGTGGTCATCGGTGGGGCCTGTAGGGACGTGGTGGGCATTCTGCACCACCTCCTCCAGCCGCCACGCGCGGCGGTTCAGCGGGCGGGGCCGAATCCGAACAGGGAGGGTTTGGAGGGGGCCGGGGGATCGGCTGGTGGGCGCCCCGTCTGGGGCGCATCGTGCGATGGCGACACCCCTTTCGCGGCCCGCTTCACGGCAAGGCGAGGGCCGATGTCCAGGTCTTCGATCATGGCTTGCAACACCCGAAGCCCATCGGCCAGGGCCTGGTGGTAGGTGCCCGTGGCCGACGCGGACCGTTCCATCTCCGCCCAGGCACCGCCGCCTTCGCGCTCCATCAGCACCCAGCGGAAGTCCCCGGGGGACGGCTCTTGCACATGGATGGCGATGGGGCGGAGGGGGGACGGCATCACTCCAGCATAGGGGATCGCGGGGGATGGACCAAGGCCGTGCCGCCACCCGATTGGCAGGCAATGCCTACCGATGCGGCAAGCGGCCGCCTACAAGGGTGGCAGACCGATCGACGCAGACTGGGACGCACGGGTTTCCCCTTCGGAGAAAAGTCACATGGCAACTGGCAGTCGCACGCTCTGGAAGGGCGCCATCACTTTCGGCCTGGTCCACATCCCTGTCGGGCTGCACACGGCGGCGACGGAGCAGGGCGTGGACTTCGACTGGCTGGACAAGCGGTCCATGGACCCGGTGGGCTACAAGCGCATCAACAAGAAGACCGGCAAGGAAATCGACAAGGACCACATCGTCAAAGGCGTGCAGTACGAAGACGGCAAGTACGTCATCATCAGCCCGGAAGAGATCGAAGCGGTGTTCCCCAAGACCACGCAGACCATCGAGATCGAGCGCTTCATCGATGCGAACGACATGCCGTTCATCTTCCTGGAGCGGCCGTACTACGTGGCACCCGTCAACAAGAGCGACAAGGTCTATGCGCTGCTGCGCGAAACCCTCATCGCGACGGGCAAGGTTGGCCTCGCGAAGGTCGTCATTTCGACGAAGCAGCACCTGGCCGCGCTGGTGCCTTCGGGACCGGCGCTGGTGCTGAACCTGCTGCGCTGGGGCGACGAGGTCAAAACGCTCGACTCGCTCGAACTGCCGGCTGCCGGCAAAAAGAGTGTGAGCGCCGCGGAACTCAAGATGGCCAAGCAGCTGGTCGAGGAGATGTCCGGAAAATGGGACCCCGCCGACTTCAAGGACGAGTTCCGCATCCAGGTCATGAAGCTCGTGGACAAGAAGGCGAAGGCGGGCGAAGGCCACACGGTGATGGACCCGGAGGAAGAAGCGCCGCAGACCGGCGAAGTGATCGACCTCACGGCCCTGCTCAAGCGCAGCCTCAAGGGTGGATCCGCGCCTGCGCGCAAGGGGGCGGGCAAAACGGCCGGCAAGACGGCGGCCAAGGCGCCTGCCAGGAAGGCCGGTGCCAAAAGCGCCGCCGCCAGGAAGAGCGCACCGGAAAGAAAAGCGGCGTGAGCGATTCGGCAGCGTGTCCAGGCCGGTGACGCCATGCGCGTCGCCACGTGGAACATCAACAACGTCAACAAGCGGATCGACCGGCTGGTCGACTGGCTGCAGCGCACGCGGCCCGATGTGGTCGCGCTGCAGGAACTCAAATGTCCCACGGCGCAGTTCCCCGACGAGGCGCTGAGCGCGGCGGGCTACCGCAGCGTGGCCGTTGGCCAGCGAACCTGGAATGGCGTGGCGCTGCTCGGCCGCGGGCACGATCCCCTGCCCGTGTTGACCGCGCTGCCGGGCGATCCCGCCGACAAGGAAGCCCGCTACCTCGAAGCGGCCATCCACGGCGTGCTCTATGCCTGCCTGTACCTGCCCAACGGCAACCCGCAACCCGGCCCCCGATTCGACGCCAAGCTGCGTTGGTTCGAGCGGCTGAACCGCCGCGCCCAGGCGCTCTGGGCGTCTGGCCATCCCGTGGTGCTGATGGGCGACTGGAACGTCGTGCCGACGGATGCGGACATCTACCGGCCCGACACATGGGCGGACAACGCCCTGTTGCAGCCGGCGCCCCGGCAGGCCTATGCCGACCTGTTGGCCCAGGGGTGGACGGATGCCATCGCCAGGGTGCACCCGAAGGACGTGCCGTTCACCTTCTGGGACTACCGGCGCCGGCGCTGGGAGCGCGATGCGGGACTGCGCATCGATCACATCCTGGTGAGCCGCATGCTCCGCGTGGCGGATGCCGGCGTGGACCGGGACGAGCGCGGCAAGGCCAACGCCAGCGACCACGCCCCCGTCTGGGCGGAACTGACGGTGGCGAAGGCCCCCACGCGGCGCCGGGCGGCCAGGCCGGCCGGCGTTTGAATCGCCCCACAGGCCGGTGATCGCTGCCAGAATCCAGGGTGCCTCGACCCTTGGGGTTGCAAGCGTGCTTCACAAGGACAATGCTTTCATGAACGATCCCGGCGGCTTTCCCGATCTCGAATATGTCGGCTTCTGGGCGCGCGTGGGCGCGACGCTGATCGACACCCTGCTGCTGATCGTCGTGACGGTGCCGCTGCTGGTGGCGTTCTATGGCTGGGCGTATTTCGAATCCGAGCGCCTGGTCTTGGGGCCTGCGGATTTCGTCATCTCCTGGGTGCTTCCGGCCGTGGCCGTGGTGCTGTTCTGGCTGAGCCGGCAGGCCACGCCGGGCAAGATAGCCATCGGCGCCCGCGTGGTGGATGCCGCCACCGGCAAGCCGATGACCCCCGGGCAGTCCGTGGGCCGCTACGTGGCGTATTTCGCCTCCGCGATTCCGTTGGGTCTGGGCCTGCTGTGGGTGGCGTTCGACAGCCGCAAGCGAGGCTGGCACGATAAGCTGGCGGGCACGGTGGTCGTGCGGCCGAAGCGGCGTGGGACGCAGGCGGTGGGTTTTCCGCAGGGTTGAAGACGTTCTCCCCCCACCAGGACCGCCACGGCGCCACCCCGCCTTCATTCACTGCACGCCTGTTTTCATGGCCATGACGATGCAATCTGCCCCCTTTTCAGACTGGATTCCGCTGCCCCCCGCACAAGCCGATGCCGCGATCGTGGACCTGGACGGCACCATGGTGGACACGCTCGGCGATTTTTCCGAGGCGATCAACCGCATGCTGCGCGAGCTGGGGCTGCCCGGCATCGCGGCGCCCGACATCGAACGCATGGTGGGCAAGGGCTCGCAGCACCTGATTCATTCGGTGCTCAATCACGTTCTGGCGCATGATTCACTAGGGCGTATTGCTATCAAAACAGAAGCAATCTATCCCCAGGCCTGGGAAAGCTACCAGCGCCATTACGCCGCCGTCAACGGCCAGTTCGCCGCGCTGTACCCTGGCGTGGTCACCGGACTGCAGGCGCTGCGGCGGCAAGGCGTGCGCCTGGCCTGCCTGACCAACAAGCCCACGGCGTTCGCCGTTGCGCTGCTGGAGGCCAAAGGGCTGGACGGCTTCTTCGAGAAGGTGTTCGGCGGCGATGCCTTCGAGCGCATGAAGCCCGACCCGATGCCGTTGCTCCGGACCTGCGAGGCGCTGGGCACCGTGCCCGCGCGCACGCTGATGATCGGCGACTCCAGCAACGATGCCCGGGCGGCCCGCGCCGCCGGCTGCCCCGTGGTGCTGGTGACGTATGGCTACAACCACGGGCAACCCGTGCGCGAGGTGGATGCCGACGGCTATGTCGATTCGCTGGAGGCGCTGCGGCCCGGCCCCTGACGCGCCCTGCAGCGGCGGGGCGATGGCCCGCTACCAGCGCAGCAGCCGAGGCCCCAGCACGGCACCAGCGGCCACCGGCAGCGACATGCCCAGAACGTACCAGATGGCAATGAAAGGTGCGGCCAGCTCCGGGCAGTGCAGCGCATAGACCGTGGCGCCGGCCGCGCCGCCCAGGGCGCCGGCCCCTGCGCCGGCCCAGGCCGGGCGGACGGGCGCCATGCCCCGCAGCACCCAGATCGCGGCCAGGAACACCGGCAGCGACAGCATCGCGATATTTTCCGCGCACACGCGCCAGGTGCGGCTGAGCACCAGCTCCGGCAGTTGTGCCGCGGGGGCCTGCCACACCGCCATCAGCCCCAGGGCCCATACCAGGCCGATCGGGGTGGCCCAGCCCAGCCATGCGAGGCGGGTGGCAGAGCCCGGCTTCCCGAGCCGGGCGACCAGCGGCAACGCGGCCAGTGCCATCAGCAGCGGAGCGCCGAATTTCACCCAGAACATGGGCAGGGTGGCGTACTGGCCGAGCGCTGGATTGAGCCCGAGCCCATACCCCATCAGCCAGCCCGAAACCGGCACCGACAGGAGAAGGCCGAGCGCCAGGCGCTTCGCTGCGGCATGGCGAGGGACCGGCACCGTGTCGGCGGCCAATAGATGGATCAGATCGTCGGTTTTCATGGGAAGGCCTTTGGCTTCGCCGTGGGTGGGGACGAAGACGCGATGCGGCTCGCCAGCGCCTTCAGGCCCCGGTGGATGCCGATTTTCACGGCGGATTCCGTCATGCCGGTTTCCTGGGCCACGTCGGAGACCGACCGGCCATGCAGCTTGACCTGCTCGATGGGCAGGCGCTGGCGGTCGGGCAGGGTGGCGAGCAGTCGCCCGAGATCGCGCCGGGCCTCGGCGGCCGTGTCCTCGGTGTGATCGAAGAGGCCGGTGGCATCGTCGTCCAGAGGGTCGTGCAGCGCTTCGCGCGCCTGGCGCGCGCGCAGCAGATCGATGGTCTTGTAGCGCGCGATGGCGTGCACCCAGGCCGTGAGCGGCTCGGTGTGCTGGTAGGTATGGCGCTGGTTGTGCAGGGCCAGCAGGGTGTCTTGCACAAGGTCCTCCACGTCGTCGGGCCAACCGGACAGCCGCCGGCGGTAGAAGGACCGCAGGCGGGTTGCCATTTGCTGCAGGAATTGCCGGTACGCCGCCGCATCGCCCTCCAGCCCGGCGAGCATCAGGCTTCGCAGGCGCTGTTCGGTCTGGAGGTGCGCAATATCTCGAGGCGGTGGGGGTGCCATGGCCGCCTCAGGGTACACGGCATCGGCGCCACTCGCGCGCATCGCGCGATGGCGTGGGACACGGCCTGCGCTGACGGCCTGCATGGACCCGTTGCGTGCAGGCATGCCGTGGCTTATTTCTTCATCTCGTCCTTCTTCATCTCATCCTTCTTCATCGCGTCCTTTCCCATGGAATCCTTGGCCATGGCGTCGTGCTTCATGCCGTCTTTCTTCATTGCATCCTTCTTCATGCCGTCGTGTTTCATGGCGTCTTTCGGCGTGCCATCCTTGGCCATCGCGTCCTTGGCCATGGGGTCCTTTTTCATCATGTCGTCCGCCGCCATGGCGGAGACGGAGGCCGCGGTCAGGCAGGCGGCGAGCAGTGCGGTCGTGAGCTGGTTCATGTCGAAAGTCCTTTTGCAGAGGGAAGAGAAAAATTGCGCCGCGCCCGGGAATCGGGCACGGCCGCGCCGTCTGCGGCGCCGAGCCCGATCGCTCAGCTGCCGCCGAACCAGTTGTAGCCCTGGTCTTCCCAGTAGCCGCCTGGATAGGTGTTGGTCACGGACATCGCCATGACGTGTTTCGGGTTTTTGTAGCCCAGCTTGGTCGGTATGCGCAGCTTCAGCGGAAAGCCGTATTTCGGTGGCAATGGCTCGCCGTCGCAGGTCAGCGCGAGCAGCGTCTGCGGATGCAGCGCGGTCGCCATGTCGATGCTGGTGTGATAGTCGTCGGCACATGCGAAGCCGATGTACTTCGCGCTCAGGTCGGCGCCGATGCGCCGCAGAAAATCGCCGAAAGGCACGCCGCCCCACTTTCCGATGGCGCTCCAGCCCTCCACGCAGATGTGGCGGGTGACCTGCTCCTGCTGCGCGAGGGCGCGCAGCGCCGCAAGGGTCCAGGGGCGTTTTTCGGCCACCAGGCCGGCCACTTCGAGCCGGTAGCCTTCCTCTTTCACGATCCGGACTTCGTCTTCGCCGTAGTACGCATTGAAGGGAAACGGCCGGACGATCATGGATTCGGGATAGGTGGGTGCCAACCGGCCGGAGTCGAACAGCCATCCCTGGGCCCGGTCGTTCCAGCGCGAGATGCGCTGGAGCATGGCTTCCACATCCTCGTTGTCGCTGATGCTGCAGCCGGCCAGCAGGGACAGTCCGCCCAGCGTCAGGCTGCCGCGCAGGAAATGGCGGCGCGCGGCGGGCGCCATGCGGCGCTCCAGGAGCTTGCGCGCGTCGGCCACGGCCAGGTCCGCATCGGCATTGGACAAGCTCCGGCATCTGAAGAGGTTCATGCCGCACTCCCTTGGCGACCGGCGCTCAGCATGGTGAGCAGCGTGCGCGGCACCAGCGCCACCATCACACCGTGCAGGGCAATGAACCCGACCAGCAGCCCCATGGCCACGAAATGGATGCGGCGCGAGAACTCGTAGCCCCCCAGCCATTCCCGCAAGACGGGGAACTGCACGGACTTGAACAGCACGAGCCCGGACAGCACCAGGACGAGAAGGTCCAGCATCACGAACAGATAGGCCAGCCGCTGCACGCTGTTGTACTGGCGCGCATCCGTGTGGGCGAGCTTTCCGCGCAGGGCGTCCATGGCATCGCGCAGCACGGCGCGCGGCCAGACCGGAAAGAACCTGCGGGCCAGCCGGCCGCTGGCGAGGTTCATCGCCAGATAGAACAGGCCGTTGGCCGCCAGCAGCCACATGGCGGCGAAATGCCACTGCAGTGCACCTCCGAGCCAGCCGCCGAGGGTCAGCGCGTTGGGCAGCGTGAAAGGGAAAAACGGCGCCGCGTTGTAGATGCGCCAACCGCTGGCGATGAGGATCAGCACCGCCAGGGCGTTCAGCCAGTGGCTGATGCGTATCCACAAGGGGTGGATGGGCTGTGGTTTCGCGGATGCCGCCATGAATGCTCCTGAAAGAGGGCCCGGCGATCGGGCCTCGTCCAGTAGTTCGGGCGGAATGCGCCGCGGGTTACAGGCGGGTGAAAAAATTCCTGGAATTCAGGTGTCGTGCCGGCATCGCGGTTTTCTTCAAAGCGGTCGAATCATGCTCTGGCGCAATATGTACTAGGGCATCCAGCTATAAAATTAATAGCATTGGTTTGCGGGGCAGGAAAAGCGGGGGCCGGATGCCCGTGCGCCGCCAGCCGGAGGGCCGCGGACACCTGGGTCAGCCGCCCGCCTTGCCCAGCAGGGCGTCCTTGAGCTTCCAGTCCGCCGGCCGCTCGCCCAGCCAGATGCCCATCAGGGCGTCGAAGAATTCGGGCTCGCGGAACGGCTCGCCCTGCGCCACGCCCTTGACGCTGATCACGGTGCCCGTGCCGGGCAGCCAGTCCACGGTGAAGGTGTCGCCGGCCGAGAGCTTCTTGTGCTGGGAAAAGATCTCGCTCATGCGCAGCACGCCGGGCACCAGGCGGGAGAACGAGGCCTTGTCCATGTTGTCTTCCATGCCGCGCGAAAACAGCTTGCCCAGCTCGGCCGATTCGATGTCGCGCAGCATGGTGATCGACAGCCGCTTGGGACCGCGCAGGGCGGCCACTTCCTGCGGCGTGCCCGCCTTGCGCTCCAGGTACAGGCCCGCCGTGTACACCTTGAACACGGCCTTGTAGCGGATGCCCGCGCCATTGAGCAGCAAGGGGCTGCCTTGCAGTGGCAGGGCGGTGGCGTACTTCACATCGGCGACGGTCACGACCTGGGCCCAGGCGGCCCCCATGGTCACAAGAAGGCCGGCGAGGGTGGCTGCCAGCCACCGCTGCAGAAACATCATGGCAACTCCCAAAAAAAGAACGATCGTTCGTTTCTGATTGTTGCCGTGTGTCCGGGCGCGCACAACAGGGTTTTCAGCAAGGATTGCGGCAAGGCCCCTGGTTCGCCGGCCGCGGCGGGCGGGCGCAGGCGCTTTGCTACACTTTCTCCCCATGTTCATTCACCACGTGTTCATCACAGGTTGCAGCGACCGGGGAGCCTGGCCCTGGCGCAAGCCAGCCGCATCGAACGCCTGATGGCACCTGGGGCAATCCCAGCTGCACCCGTGGCCCTGACGGGCCGAACGCAATGAACTGCGGCGCCCCACGTCCTTGTGCTGGCGCTGCCCGACTGGGAAATTCCCGTGATTACAGAACTTGAATTCAAAAGCCTGGCCAGCGAAGGCTACAACCGCATTCCGCTCATCGCGGAGGCCTTCGCCGACCTGGAGACGCCGCTGTCGCTGTACCTGAAGCTGGCCTACAGCAAGGACGGCGGCAAATACAGTTTCCTGCTCGAATCGGTCGTGGGGGGCGAGCGGTTCGGCCGCTACAGCTTCATTGGCCTGCCGGCGCGCACCTTGCTGAGGGCCAGCGGCTTCGGGGCCGACGCCAAGACCGAGGTGGTCACCGATGGGCAGGTGGTCGAGACCGCCGCCGGCAATCCGCTGGATTTCATCGAGGCATACCAGAAGCGTTTCAAGGTGGCGCTGCGCCCCGGCCTGCCGCGGTTCTGCGGCGGCCTGGCGGGGTACTTCGGCTATGACGCGGTGCGTTACGTCGAAAAGAAGCTCGAAGCGAGTTGCCCGCCCGACACGATGGGCATGCCCGACATCCTGCTGCTGCAGTGCGAGGAACTGGCGGTCATCGACAACCTCTCGGGCAAGCTGTACCTCATCGTCTACGCGGACCCGGGCCAGCCCGAGGCGTATTCCAGGGGCAAGCAACGCCTGCGGGGTTTGAAGGACCAGCTCAAGTATTCGGTGGCCGCGCCGGTCGTCAAACCGACGGAGAGCCATCCTCCCCAGCGCGACTTTGCCAAGGCCGATTACCTGGCGGCGGTGGACCGTGCCAAGGAACTGATCGCCGCGGGCGACTTCATGCAGGTGCAGGTGGGCCAGCGCATCCACAAGCGCTACACCGAATCGCCGCTCTCCCTGTACCGCGCGCTGCGGTCGCTGAACCCCTCGCCCTACATGTTTTACTACCACATGGGCGACTTCCACATCGTCTCGGCGTCGCCGGAGATCCTGGTGCGGCAAGAGAGCACCCCGCAAGGCCAGAAGGTCACGATCCGGCCTTTGGCCGGAACGCGCCCGCGCGGCAACACGCCCGAGCATGACAAGGCCACGGAAATCGAACTGGTCAACGACCCCAAGGAGCGCGCGGAGCACGTGATGCTGATCGACCTTGCGCGCAACGACATCGGGCGCATCGCCAAGACGGGCTCGGTGAAGGTGACGGAGGCGTTCGCCGTGGAGCGCTACAGCCACGTGATGCACATCGTGAGCAACGTCGAGGGCCTGCTCAATGACGGCATGACCAACATGGATGTGCTGAAGGCCACGTTTCCGGCAGGCACGCTCACCGGCGCGCCCAAGGTGCATGCGATGGAGCTGATCGACCAGCTGGAGCCCGTCAAGCGTGGCCTGTATGGCGGGGCGTGCGGCTATCTCAGCTACGCCGGGGACATGGATGTGGCCATTGCCATCCGCACCGGCATCGTGAAGGACGGAACGCTCTATGTTCAGGCCGCGGCCGGCGTCGTGGCCGACTCGGTGCCCGAGCTGGAGTGGAAGGAAACGGAACACAAGGCCCGCGCTCTGCTGCGCGCTGCCGAACTGGTTGAGGAAGGACTCGAATGATGACCCGGGCGATCGACAAGGTGGAGCGCTGCAGCAGCATGGCGCAGGTGCGTGCGCGCATCGACGCGCTGGACGACATCCTGGTGCCGTTGCTGGTGGAGCGCGGCGGCTACATGACCCAGGCCGCATTGAACAAGCAGCGCGAGTCCCAGGTGCGGGATGAAGGCCGCATCGAATTCATCGTGCGCCGGGTGCGCGAGCGTGCGCTGGCCGAAGGCGGCCAGCCCGAGGTGATCGAGGCCATCTACCGCAGCATGATGGAGACCTACATCGCCTACGAACATGAAGAGTTCGCGCGGCTGGTCGAGCAAGGCGCCAAGACCTCCGTGAAGTGACGGCAGGGCGGCGGGCGGCTGTCGCGTCCCGCCAGCCGTGATATCAGTGCGCATCGGCGGGACGCCCGGCGGACAGCTTGAAGGCGTTGGCCAGCGTGGACCGGTTGCAGATGCCCCAGCGTGACGCGACGTCCAGCATGTGGGCCCGTCCGCCGGTTTCGCTCATCTCGCGCAGTTCGTCCTCGATGCGCTTCACGCGCTCGGTCCGGATCAACTCGGCAGGCGTCATGCCCAGGTGGTTGCGGAACGCCAGTTGCAGGGCGCGTTCGGTGACCCCCAGGCGACCTGCGATTTCACGCACCGAAAGGTTGGCGTCGTGCAGGTGCTCGACGATGTAGCGGTAGGCCGCGCGGTAGCGGGGCGGCAGGCGCAAGCCGGTCGTGTCCTGGGCCTGGGAGGGCAGGGTGGACGCGGCGCTGTTCATGCGCGCCAGCACCGTGTTGTGCACCACGCGCATGGCCTGGGCCACGTGGCGCTTGTACTGGCGCAGTGACTCGCCCAGCCGCCCTTCTTCCATGTGGATCTTGGACAGGCAGTATTGGATGTCCGACGCGTAAGGGTGCCGATCGACCTCGCGTTCGACGCTGGCCAGCGGCTGGATCACATCGCGGGCACCCGTGGCCGCCTTGTCGGTCAGCAGCGCGAGGCAGGCTTCCACCCGCACTTGCGATTCCAGGCCCGCCAGTTCGTGTTCGCGCAGCCAGCGCACGAAGCTCGCCACCGCCTCTTGCCGGCTGGCAGGGTGGTGTCCCAGCAAGCCGCAGCGCAGGTAAGCCAGGCGGGCCCGCAGCAGTTCGGGCGCGTGGGGGCTTGACTCGAGCGCCGCCAGTTCGGCCACCATCTCTGCCTCGGTCGGCAGATCGCGTGCCAGTGCCATGGCGGACTCCGACAGCGCATGGTCTGTCAGTTCTTCATGGCGCAGCAGGTGCACCCGGGCCAGCACCTCCAGGCGGATCGCCCTGGCGTGCGGCTCCAGCATGGCTGCGGGAGCTGACTGGCAGAGCGCTTCCGCCTGGCGTGCGGTGGCCAAGGCTTCGGCATGCTGGCCCAGGGCCTGCATCGACAGCGCCTTGCCGCAATGGCCTTCCACACGCAATTCGAGCGGGGCTTCGTGGTCGCTGGCCACGATCGACCAGCAGGCCACGGCACGGGCGGGCTTGTTCAGATGATGAAAGAGCCAGGCCTGGTCCAGTGCCGACTGCCAGCGCACGTTGCTGCGCGATACCTGGTCATAGGCCTTGAGCTGCTGGTGGAACACTTCGCTGGCGGCCTCTTCCATGCCAACCAGCAGCAGGCTGCGCCCGAGCAGCGCGCCTTCCTGCGGCGTGCCCGTATCGCGGCCATTGCGCTCCAGGCGCCGGCGGCCGATGCCCGCCGCGTCCTTGACGCGCATGGCGTGAATGAGATTGGAAAGCTCTGGCGCCTGGGCTTGGGCGCGCTGGCAGGTCAACGACAGAAGTGTGAGCAGCATGGGTCTTCGCGGTGTTGCCGCGCCTTTGATTGATGACCAGTCAATGCTAGGAACGGGCGTCCGGGCAATGCTCAACTTCCTTACGTTCAATCCTCAACTTTTGCTAATTGCCACGTTTTATGGTGAGTGCCTTCGGATACCTTTGCACGCGTTGCCTGAAGCTATTGGCAGCACATCCGCTCCCCTGTTCATCCAATGTTCATCGGCAAGTCATCGGTTTTTCATGAAGGGCTGCTTCGTCGTTCATGCGAGGTGCTTAGAGTGAAATCAGGCCGTCGAGGACGGGATTTGCAGCGAGAGAGGGGAGCGAGGCGAATCCAGAACGGCCAGTAAAAAAACAGGGACTGCTGCGCCAGCCAATTGAGCGCACAAAGCCTGGACCGGAGACTGATAAGGGACTGCTATGGCGTCGAATAGTTATTGCCTATAAGCAATTGACCTATCGAAAGGGCATACTGCAGAGAATATTTCGCTGATTCTGTTCCGCGGAAGGTTGGGAAAAAATTGCAAAATCTGTGACTATGTGTAGCAACCGGATGGCGCTTTTTTGGCACCCACGGTCCAGCTGAACAGGCCAAGGGGGCAGCGTGATGCGCCGCCATTTGTCGATATAAATTTGCGTCGAGGGATTCCATGAACATTGCTCTTCTTTCGCGTCGATCGACGGTGAACCAGTTCCTGGTGGACCTGCTTTCCCGTGGCGGAATTCAAGCCATGCTGCACGTCAGCATTGCGGCTTTTCGCATGCAAGTGAGACAGCAGGCCTTTGATGCCGTGATCCTTGAAGACTGCGGAGGCACTTTGGCGGAAGATCTGGGACTGATCAAAACCTGCGTCTCCGATCAGGTTCCCGTCGTGGTGGTGGGGGCAGAGTTGCACGCCGGCTTCGGCGTGGCCCTGGCCTGTGGTGCGGTGGACTACATCAGCCTTTCCCGCGTCGGGCATGACGAACTCAAGACCCGGCTGCGCGGCCACATGGAAGCCCAGGCGTTCCAGGCCGCCCACCCGATCGATGTCGACGGCTGCCGGCTCGACCCCGCCAGGCTTTGCCTCGTTCATGGAGACAAGACAGTGGGCCTCACGCACCGCGAATGTGAACTGGCCTGCCTGCTGTTTTCCAAGCCCAACCAGGTGGTGTCCTTGCCTACGATCATCGCCAAGGTGTGGGGGCGCTCGGTCGAGTCCAACAAACGCACCCTGGAGCAGCACATCTACAAGCTGCGCACCAAACTGCGAGAGGCCGGTTGCCAGCTGCGCGTCCAGGCGGCTTATGGACGGGGCTACCGGCTGCTGTCCCATGAGGGGACGGAGGCGGTCGGCAACGAATACACCGCGCTTTACTGGTAACGGCAGCAGGACCGTGCTCAATGTCTTTTTCGGGCCGTGCAGGTGACGTTTCGCAATCGGGTGCAAAGCGTGGTGCGCCACCCATTGCCTGGGACTTCGGCCAGCGCCACCACGCAGGCCGCTTGAAAAGGCATGGGTCCCGCGGGTTGGAGCGCAACCGGATGACGCAGCGTTCCGGCGGCTTGCGTGGGCACCCGCCCATGCGGTGCCACGGACCCCCACCCCGTCCGATTGCGTGCCAGCACGTGCTCCAAAAAAGACCTTGAACACGTTCTAGCCCGATCGGGGCATGGGCGGCGGGGGCCTGGGTTTCACACCTTGAGCCAGATGTAGTCCCCCGCACAGATGCCGTTGAAGGCTTCGTCGGTGGAACTCAGCACGTTGTCCTTCCAGTACCGTCCGTGCTCTGTGTAGTGGGTCAGTGTTTCGGCCAGCCAGGTCCCGGTGATTTCCGGCGTCATCGGCACCCGCACGATCAGGATGATGCCTCCTGTATCGGGGTTGATGCCTGCCTGGGCCTGATCCTGCGCATACACGGTGAGATTGGCCTCCAGCAGGAGCCGGAAGATGGTCAGCGTGCGCCCTGCGGTGACGATGCCGAAATGGAAGTTGAGATACAGCGCGGCAGGGTCGTTCTCATAGTGCGACAGCAGAACCTCGAACCCTTCGACCTCGATCCAGCCCTGTGCGAGCACCGCCTGCGGATCAGGCAAGTCGATGGCCTCGCACAGCTCGGTGACCAACTGGTTGTATTGATCGAGACTCATGGGCGAACGGGCCGTTTCAAGGATTGGCTGGCCTGCAATTGCCGCTCTGCAGCGATGCTTGCCTGGGACGGCGTGCGTGGGAGATCGGTGCTCAGCAAAGCCAGCGGCAGCAAGGCCTTGAGGTCTTTCATGCGAACGGTGTCACTGGCTGCATCGGGTGCGGGCCCCCCGCACAGCAACAACGCCATCTTGACCCGTTGCAGGGTGCCCAATGCACCCCGTTCTTCGTGGTTTTGAAGGTACGCCGCCATCTCCGCCATGCCCCGCGTGGGGGTGGCCGCGAAGTGGGGCTTTCGGCTGTGATCCCAAAGCCGCCGTGTAAGGACATGGGCCCGGTCTTGCGCCGTGCCGGCGTAATGCTGCTGCAAAACATGCTGGGCCGCCGTGGCACCCCCAGCCAGGCCTGGCTTGGCCATCCGGCTGGTTTGCGGGTTGTCACGCGAACTTCCTTGATCGCCTTTGCCGGAGCCCGACCCGGAGCCCGACCCGGAGCCAGAACCCGATCCCGAGCCGGATCCCGATCCGGACCCTGATCCGGAATTGCCGCCTTCGGAATTCTCCTGGGAATCCCCCTTGTCACGGCTGCTGCCTCCTTGTCGCAGGAAACTGTCCAGCGCCGCGGGCTCGTTCCCGGTGTCCCGGAGCGATTCCCGGTACCGCGCGTAGCGTTCTCCACGGTCGTCGTCGAGGGCCGCCTTCCACCGCTCCGCAGATCCTTGCCGTGCTTCGGATTCTTCGGGACCGGCCTGCAGGATTTCGAGCGGAATGTCTTGTCCCGGTGCCAAGAGCGGGGCATCGGGCTGGCCGGGGAGCCGGGCCTGCTTGGGTGGCAAGGGCAGCGGTGGGCGGGGAACCGTGCGGAAAATGTAGTCGCCGAACCGGCCCTGCTGCATGAGCGAGGCGTTGCGCGCGGCCTGCTCATGCTGCACTGCGATCAAATGATTGTGCTCGCGCAGGCGCAACTGCTTGAGCCGCTGCAGCTGCTGCAGCCCGCGAAAGAGCGGCGCATTGGGGTTCATGGCGTGAACGTGGCCGCGAGCAGCCTTTGGGAGAACTGCAGCACGGTGTTCCCGACCCATGGGGCGGAGACCGCAACAGTGACGGTCACGCAGATCAGCTTGATGCCCTGTGAAATGGCAGCATCCTGGAGCGATGTCACGGCTTGCACCAGCGCCACCAGCAAACCGACGATGGCCGCCACGGCCACCGCGGGCAGCGACAGAATGAGGCACAGCATGAGTGCCTCGGACGTCAGTTGAACGATGTTGTCGTGCGTCATGGGGTTGCGTGCTCCGTCATCGATAGGTCAGCACGAGTCCGTGCATGACCTGGGACCACCCGTCGAGCACGACGAACAGCAGCAGCTTGAACGGGATGGCGATGTTGGTGGGCGACACCTGAGACAGGCCCATGGCCAGCAGCACGTTGGCGATGACGAGCTCCACGATCACGAAGGCCAGATACAGCAGGAAACCGATGCGAAAGGCGGCCGTCAGCTCCGTCAGCAAGAAAGCCGGGGCCACCACGATCAGGTCGTCGACCAGAAGCGCTTTTGCGCGTTCCTGGGGCCATATCGCCTGTGCCGACTTCAGGAAAAATGCCTTTTCGGCCGGGTGCGCGTGCTTGACGAGGAATTGCCGGAACGGCTCCTTCGCGGCGGAGGCGGCTGCCAGCAGCTGCTGGGTGTTCGACGTCTGCGATGACGGCGGCCCGTTCTGGATCTTGTCGGCCGCCTCCATGGCGACCGGCGCCATGACGTAAATCGAAATGATGATGGCGATGCCGTTGAGCACCATGTTGGGCGGCACCTGCTGAATGCCCAGCGCGTTGCGCAGCAAGCCCAGCACCACCACCACCTTGGTGTACGAGGTGACCACCATGGCCGCGAACGGCAGCACCGCCAGCGCCATCAGGGCGATGAACAGCGAGATAGGGTCCAGCCCCTGGACGGATGACAGCGGGGTCATGGCAAATCTTGTGGTGGTGCTTCGGCCGCCAGGCTGAGCCCCATTCGCTCGATGCGCACGCCGAGTTGCTCGCCGATGACAATCAGGCGGCCGGTACCGATCACCTGGTCGTGGCACACGAGGCGCACCAGTGCTTCGCGCACGGGCATGTCCAGCGTGATGACCGAGCCTGGACCGAAGGCCGCGAGATCGTCGAGCCGGACGCGGGCGCTGTCTATCTCGAAGGCCACGGGGATGGACAGCTTTCCGATGGCACCGATTTCCGCACCCGCTGGCAGGTCGTGCTCCGGAATGGGTTCGCTGCCGGGCTCAGGTGTGCCGTCGAGCGTGGCTTGGTGCGAGTCGATATCGAGTTGTGCAGTGGTTTCCATGGAGACGCCCATTCCAAAAGACAAGTGGCAATGCAAAGAGGCCGAGGCGCCGGCGGGCAAGCCTGTGAGCAGCACATCGCCCGCACTGACCGACCCCAGTTCGGAGGCGCAATACGTTTTGCGCGCGAGCCGGATGCGGCAGGCCACGCGCAGGCCGAGCAGGTGGCTTGCGTCGCTTCGGACCGAGGCAGCCAGCAACGCCTGGATCTGTCCTGCCATCGCTTCGTCGATGGCCTGCAGCCCGATGCGGCGATTTCTCGCGGTGATCTCGAAAGGGGCAGCGCCGGAATCCAGCTGCATCCCATGCAGCACCAGGCCGGCAAAGCGGGACTGGAACGGGGCGAGCAGCTGGGCCAGCAGCGAGTGCACAACGTCCCGGGCCAGCGCGGGGTCTGGCAGGCGCGCAGCCATCTCCAGCGCAGGCCAGTCGGTCCTGGGTACCGACAGCCGCATCGTGCCCTGCGCCGACCGAAATTCCATGCTGATGCGTTTGCCGGATCGGCCGGGCGCCCGGCTGACCGACGCACCCGTTTGTCCCGAAAGGGCCCGAACCCACCGCACGAATCGCCGATCGAACATCACCCGCGCCAGACGGGCTTCGCCGTGGTCCATGGGCGGCAGATACCTTGCGAGGTCGCTTAAGGGGAAAGCCAGTGGCTTGACTGCGTTCAAGGTCATTCCAGGTCAATGTCGATGCTTCGGTGGGCCGTGCCCAGGCGGGCAAGCAACCCGTGCAGTTGATCGCGATGCTTTGAGATTAGGTGGCGGGACTCGGACGACATCGTTCGGAAGCGAAGCGTCATGGCATAGGACGAAAGACCCAGGGCCAGCTCGCATTCCGGCAGCACCTTGGGGTCCATGGGCACCGTGACGGCCCAGGATTGGAAAGCCGGGTCTGCCCGCAGGCACAGATCGGTAATGGTTTGCGCGGTATCTCGCAGCCACTGCGGCGGCTCCGCATCCGTGGCGGTGCCGGTGGCACCGACGGCGTGCACGGGTGGCCGGTCGTCGGGCAGGTCCTGCCCTGCTTCCCCGGGGGCGGGTGTGCGTGCCAGCGGCGGCGGAACGGTATCGCCCTGGATGAAGAAGTATTGCGGCGGCAAGGGGTCGGATGTCGCATCCTGCGGCGCAGGAGCGGGTGGTGCGTTGTTGTCCCGCTCTTCCTCGTTCGGCGAATCGCCTTGCGCATCGGTCTGCTCCCGAGGCTCTCCGTCGCTCGAATCCATGGGGTCGGGCGGGGTGCCCTCCGCAGCCGTGGCGAAGGGATCGGTGGACTCGATCACTTCGTCTTCGGCGGGGTCGTCCTGCGGGAGTGCGGGTGGAAACAGCTCGCGGCGAAACCGCTCTTGCGAGTTCGGCCGCAGTAGCGCGGGGGTGGCTGCCACTGCAGGGTGCGCGACGTGGCGCAGGGTGTGATCGGGGCGCTGGAGAGAGGTCATGGCCGCGGTCCTCAGGAAACGCGGCCGATAGGCCGCAGTTCCACCTGGGTTCCCAACTCCTGGAACGAGTACACGCGCAGCCAGTCGAGGCGGCTTTCGATCATCTTCTTGACATAGCGGCGAATGTCCATCGACGTCACCAAGGCGACGCCGGGCTGCCTGGCGGTATCGGCGACCGCGGCGATGCGCTCGGTCAGGTCGCGCGCGTCGTCGGGCGACATGGCCAGGTAGTTCCCCGCCGGCGTGGGCTTGATGCAGCCGCGGATCGCCTGTTCGATGTCCGGATCGAGCAAGATGGCCGACAGATGCCGCTGGCCACTGGTCGCTTCATGCGCGAGATAGCGGCCGAGGTCGGAGCGCACGTACTCCGTGAGCAGCAACAGGTCTTTTTCCTTGGGCCCCCAGACGATCAGGCTCTCGAAAATGCTGCGGATGTTGCGGATCGGCACCTGTTCTTCCAGCAGCCTGCGCAGCACCTCGGCCATGCGCTGCAGGGGCATGATCTTCTGCACCTCGGCCACGAGACCGGGGTATTCCGGCGTGCTGCGCTCGATCACCCACTGCACCTCCTGAACCCCCATGAACAGGTGGGCGTGCCGCTGCAGCATGCCCACGACTTCGCGCGCGATGACCTGCTCCACATCGATGCATGCGCCTTCTCGCTGGGCCATGGGCACGGCCTCCGGCGCCAGCCACAGCGAGACCTCGCTGCCCAGTGCGGGCCCGTGTGGCTGGGCCGATGCGGCCAGGGGCGATTGGGGGTCGAGCAGCAGCAGCATGCGGCCCGGCAGTTCGGGCTGCGCCACCGGAACGTCGTTGATCAGCACTTCGTAGCGCAGGCCGGTCAGCTCGATGTCCACCCACATCGCAGCGCCGGGAAACGGCAGGCCCAGCCTGGACTGCAGTCCTTCCCGTTCCTTGTTGAGTGCGCCGTTGAGCCGCTCTGCATCGATCAGCTTGCCCAACGCATCCGACATGCGGATCGACAGCGGCTTGGCGAACTCGGGGGCTTTTTGCTGTATGGAGGGCGCGTCTCCCTTGGCCCCTTCGCGCATCAGGGCCGCGATCGGCTTGGACAGCGAGTTGCCCGCGAGCTGGGTTCGTTTCTTGGTGAGGAAGTGCCCGCCAGCCACCAGACCGCCCGCCAGCAGGGCGAAAGGCACCATCGGAAAGCCCGGAATGAAGCCGAAGCCCGCCGTGAGCGCCGCGGCAAGGTACATCGAACGGGGGTTGCGGGTGAGTTGCTCGGTCATGTCCTGGCCGAGCGAGGTGGGCTTTTTCTTGTGCTCGTCGGTCACCCGGGTGGTGAGAACGCCGGCCGCCATACAGATGAAGAGGGCCGGAATCTGCGACACCATGGCATCGCCGATGGACAGCACCGCGAAGCGGTTGGCCGCTTCGCCGGCGGTCATGTTGTGGTACATGATGCCGACCACAACCCCTGCGAGGATGTTCACCATCGTGATGATCAGCCCGGCGATGGCGTCGCCTTTCACGAACTTCATCGCGCCGTCCATGCCGCCGTGCAGCATGCTTTCCATTCCGAGGTGAGCGCGTTTTCGCTTGGCTTCATCGGGCGTCAACAGGCCCGCGCGCAAGTCGGCATCGATGCTCATCTGCTTGCCTGGCAGGGCATCCAGCGTGAAGCGCGCGCCGACTTCCGCCACCCGCTCCGAGCCTTTGGCGATCACGATGAACTGGACGATGGTGATGACCAGGAACACCACGATCCCCACCACCAGATTGCCGCCCACCACCAACTGCCCGAAGCTCTCGATCAGGTGGCCTGCATCGGCATGCAGCAAGATCGCCTTGGTGGAGGCGATGTTCAGCGCCAGCCGGAACAGCGTGGTGAACAGCAGCAGCGAAGGAAAGGTCGAAAGCGACAGCGCGTCCGGTATGAACAGCGTGGTCATCAGCAGCAGGATGCTCACCGTGAGGTTGATGGCCAGCAGCGCATCGATGAGCATGGTCGGCAGCGGAAGGATCATCAGTGCGATCACGCCGACGAGAAAGCCTGCCATCGTCATGTCGTTGACCAGGGTGGAGTCGAAGCGTTTGGCCATGGGGTGTTCCTGGTGGTGAAGGCTTGTCAGGGAGGAGATGTGTTTGCGGCCGTGCCGCCGCCGAATTGGTCGAGTTCTGCGACCCAGCGCAGCACGACGGCAACGGACTCGAGCAGTTCTTCGGAAATGGGTTGGTTCAGCGGCAGGCGGTGCAGCGCGCGGGCCAGGGGCGGGTTGGCGATGATCGGAACACCATGCGTTGCGGCCAGGCCGCGGATCACCGCGGCCTGTGCATCCATCCCCTTGGCCACCACGATGGGCAGGGGCGTGACGCCTTCCTCGTAGAGCAGGGCCACGGCGTAGTGGGTCGGGTTGGTGACCACCACGGTGGCGCCGGGCACGCGTTCCTGCGGTGGACTGTTGGCCAGCTCGTCGCGCAGCGAGCGCTGCTGGCCCTTGACATGGGGGTCTCCGTCGCTGTCCTTGCGCTCCCGCTTGATATCGTCCTTGCTCATGCGCTGGTCGCGCATGAACAGCCAGCGCTGCAAGCCGAAGTCCACGGGACCGATGATCACGAACACCAGGCACGAAAAACCGATCAACCGCAGGATGGCGCTCCACGCCACCTGACCCGCGCCTTGGGCAGAAAGGTAGGCCGAGCCCACCAGCAGCGGCACGAGGCTGAGCACGATTTGCCAGATCACGGCCCCCAGTGCCACGGCCTTCACCACCGACTTGCAGAACTCGATGATCGAGCGTGCGTTGATCAGTTTCTTGAGGCCTTCGGCGGGGTTCAGTTTTTCGAATTTCGGCTGGATGGCTTCGAACGAAATGATCACCCCCACCTGGCCCATCATGGCAATGATCGCCACCAGCACGGAGACGATGACCAGGGAGAACGCGGCGATCGCGCCGTCCAGCACCATGGAGGAAATCAGCGCCAGAACCTCCTGCGTGTCCTGCGCCTGCATGCCTTGGTGCATGGCGGTTTTCACCACCTTCGCGATGTGGTCGTAGAGCATGGGGCCGGAGCCGATCAGCACCAGCAGCGAGGCCACCAGGATGGCCGCGGCCACGACGTCCTGGCTCTTGGGAACCTCTCCCTTCTTGCGGGCGTCCAGGAGCTTCTTGTCTGTGGGTTCTTCCGTTTTTTCTGACATGGCGTGGGCTCGTTGGTCGCGGTGCGCGATGGGTTCTTGCAATCTAGCTTTGCACGCCGCCTGGCATGCGATCCATGCGAAGTCCTTGCCCTCGCAGACGAACGTGACGGATCGCAGTCCTGCGCTGCGTGCCCACATTCGCATTGCCGTGACTGCCTTCGTTCGGGTTCCATGGCGCGAGGCCGCGCGCTTCTAGTCTTGCCGCCAGAAGGTCAATCGATGTCGGTTGGCCGCTGGAGAGGGATTCATGAGCACGATCAAGGGGTTGCGCATCCTGGTGCGCCTGAAGAAGCGGCGTGTCGAGCAGAGCGAAGCGGCATTGCAGGAGAGCGCCCGGCAGCGCGATCGCGAGCAGGCCGCGCACGAAGCGGCCGTGGCCGAGGAGGCGCAGGTGCGCCAGGCCGAGAGCGACCTGCGCGGCCGCATTGCCTCGACCACGGAGCGTCCGCAAGGCTTTCATGCGCAGGACGTGGTGACGCTGCAAATCCTGGTCAAGGAGGCGGAAGTGCGCAGCGCCGATGCCGGCAAGCTGACGCAGCGCGCGGCAGCGCAGGTGGAAGCCGCCGTGCAGCGGGTGGCCGAGCGAGAGTTCGCGCTGCGGCGCGCAACGCAGCAACTGGAGGCGACCGAGGCCCGGCTGGAGCGGGCCGTGCAGGAGGCTGAACGGGCCCAGGAGGACGCGCAGGACGAGGAGGCAGAGGAAACGGCCGTTGCTCGCATGCTGGCCTGCTCCCGTGCCGCTGCGCGCACGCGATTGCAGTTGGCGCGCGGCGCCAGGGCATGAGGTGGCAATGGACCCCTCCATGCAGCAGGGGCTGGGCCTTTTCCAGCTGACCCTCGATCTCAAGGGCTTCTTTGCCGTGCTGGCACTGTCCACTGCGCGCATCTATGCCGCCATGCTCGTCATGCCGGCAACGAACGACATGCTGCTGTATGGACGCACTCGCGGTGGGCTCGTGCTTGTGCTGGGCGCCTTTGTGGCCTGGGGCCAGCCGACCGAACTGCTGCATTCGCTGACCGCCGTGGACATGGCGGTGCTGGTGCTCAAGGAGGGCGTCATCGGAATGCTGATCGGGTTCGCGGTCGGCACCGTCTTCTGGGTGGCCGAGAGCGTGGGCATGCTCATTGACAACCAGACCGGCTACAACAACATCCAGCAGACCAATCCGCTCAGCGGCCAGCAGAGCACGCCGGTGGGCAACCTGCTGTCGCAACTGGCCATCGTAGGCTTTTACATGCTGGGGGGCATGCTGGTCTTCATCGGCCTGCTGTTCGATTCGTACGAGTGGTGGCCGCTCACGGGCGTCATGCCCAGTTGGTCGGTGCTGATGGAGCGGTTCCTGCCGACCGAAGTCACCAACTACGCCGAAACCGTGCTCAAGATCGCCGGACCGGTGATCGTGATCCTGATGCTCATCGACCTGGGCATTGGCTTGCTGGGAAAGGCCGCAGAAAAGCTGGAGCCCAACAGCCTCGCGCAGCCCATCAAGGGGGCGACGACCATGCTGCTGCTGGTGCTCCTGGTGGGCGTTTTCTTCCAGCAGGTGCGGCCGCAACTCACGATGCGGCCCGTGGCCGAGCGCATCAAGCGTTTGCTGTCGCCTGCGGCCTCGCCCCCTGCCTCACCCCAATCGCCGGCGGTGCCCCATGGGTAACGCTGAGGGCAACCGGCAGGCCGCGCAGTCCCGCCTTCGCAGCTGGGCTGCCAGCCTGTCCTGTGCACTGGCGGCGCGCCGATGCGCTGTGTCGGTGAGTTGTGGACGGCCCCTCGTGCCGTCGCGCCTGCAGTGTCCCAGTGAGGTGCACCGCGGGGCCGGGGTTTCCCACCACGTGTCGATCCGGTCGCCACCGCAGTCAGTCGCTTTCTCTGAACCCACGCCTTCGCGCAACACGGTGGATCCCTTCGCCGCATTTCTCTGTCTGAGCCGCCATGGGGTGGGCAGCTTTTTTTTCACTTTGCCTTAAGGAGTCAGTATGTCAGTCAATTTCCAAACCCAGACCACCTCCCGGTTCAACAACAACCTGGACTCTCTGTCGGACAACCAACAGAACTCTTCCCAGAAACTGCAGGACGAACTGCTCCAGCTGGTCGTGCTGGTGCTGCAGCAAGTCATGAAAGCGATGGACAAAGACGGTTCCGACAGCAAAGCGGGCGGCACGGATGGTGTGTCGGGCAAGGGCGGCGCGGGCGGCGCCAACGGAGGCGGCGGCGCGAACAAGGGCCAGGGCGTGGCCGGCCTGATCCAGCAGTTCGGCGAGTTGCTGCAGCAGATCGCCAAGTCCATGGAGCAGAACTCGCAGAAGAATCCTGCCAGCGATCTGGCCAAAAGCATTGCCGACAAGCTCGGCGGCGGTGGCGGCAACACGCTCGATGAAATGGGCAAGGACAGCGGCAGCGGTGGCAACCTGCTGGAGCAACTGGGCGAAAGCTATCTGCGCCAGATCCTGGACAAGATGACCACAGGCGGCACGGGCAGTGCCGGCGGCACGGGGCAAACCAACGGCGGCGGCAGCGGTGGCGACGGCAATACAGGCGCCAGCGACATTGGCGATCTGGCCAAGCAATTCATCGAAGCATTGCTGTCGGGTGGCTCGGGTGCGGTGGAAGACCTGGGCAGGAAAAACGGTACGGGTGGCACCGGAGGCACGAACGGTGCCGGCGGCACTGGCGGCCCTGAGGGCGCGGACGGCACGCAAAGCGGCGACGGCCAGTCGTCGATCCAGCAGCTGCTGCAGGTGCTCGAGCAGATTCTGCAAATCCTGCAAACCCTGCAGGGCGGAAAGGCGGAAGGCTCTGGTGGTGGCGGTGGGGCCGGCGGCACCAAGGACTCTGGCGGCACCAGCAATGCCGGTGGAACTGGCGGAACTGGTGATTCCGGTGGAGTCGATGGAACTGATGGTGCAAAAGGGCAGGGCTCGCCGGGCGACATGCTCAAGCAATTGGTCGAGGCCCTCATCAAGGGCGACAGCAGCGCATTGGACAAGCTGGCCAATGGCGACAAGCAAAATGGTGGCGCACAGGATGCAACCCAACAACTGATGGAGTTGCTGCAAAAACTGATCGAACTCCTGACGGGCAAGAAGCCGGACGAGTCCGATAGCGAGTCGGGTGGAGGCGGTGGCGGCGGCACGCAGCCTTCTGCTGGTGGTGGCGGCGGTACGCAGCCTTCTGCTGGTGGCGGCGGTACGCAGCCTTCTGCTGGTGGTGGCGGCGGCACGCAGCCTTCTGCTGGTGGCGGCGGCGGCACGAAGCCTTCTGGTGATGGCGGCGGCACGAAGCCTCCAGTGGGTGATGGCGGCGGTACGGAAAAGCCTTCCACCGACAAGCCTTCCACGACGGGCCCTTCTACCGGCACCAAGCCTTCCGAGACCCCTTCCACTACGGGTTCTGGCTCTGCCGGCAAGGTGACGAGCATTCCGCCGTATGACGCCGAGAAGATCCAGAACGAAACCATCGTCGTGAAGGCTGGGGAAACCTTCGATGGCCTCAAGGAATACGGCAAGATGATGCATCTCAAGGCCGGCCCTGCCCTGGGAGATGGTGGACAAGGCGAAAGCCAGAAACCGCTGTTCGTGCTGGAACCCGGTGCGACCCTGAAGAATGTGCAGATTTCGGGCGCAGATGGCATTCACACCATGGGCAATGCCACCATCGACGGCGTGTTCGGACGCGATGTGGGCGAGGACTTCATGACGAAGAAGGGCGAAGGCGACGTGGTGTTCAAGAACGGCGGCGCATCGAACGCCACCGACAAGACGTTCCAGCTCAACCACGGCGGCGCCTTCTCCATCGACAACTCCTTCTTCGATGGCACCAGCAAGCTGGTCCGCACCAACGGTGGCAAGGACTTCGCGACCGACATCTCGATCACCAATTCGACGATCAGGAACGTCAAGGAAGCCGTGGTGCGTACCGACGCGACGCAGGCCAACATCAAGCTGGCCAACAACGACATCGTTGGCGCGCCCCACGATGTGCTCGCACCCGCAGCCACCAAGGTGGAAGGTGCGGAAAACCGCGGTACGAAGGCCTTCACGGGCTGATGAAAAAGAGGCTGGAAGTCTGCTGCGCCATGCCAGCGGATCTTCCGGCCTTGCTTGGCCACAGCGGCTGGTGCATGCAGGCGTTCGCCTGCCCTGCCAGCCGCTGCGCCTGCGTGCGGCGCATCCCGCCGCCACACGGCCTGCTGCCTCGTTTTCAGCAGCAGCGGCAGTGCAATGTCTTTCCGTCGGTGCCACCTCCGTGCCCTGATTTCTCTCCCACACCCCCCCACTCAATTCGTCATAGGACACTCCCATGAGCGCCCCATCCACCGTTGCCCGCGTGCCCGAGGCCGCGACGCGCGCCCAGATCGATTTCCTGACCCAGTTGGCCGTGCACATCGGCCTGCGGGCGGAAGACGGCCTTCTCCTGGTGGCCCCGCGGGTCATCAGCGGGCCGGCCGGTTTGGCCGGCCGTTTCCATTTGCACCCCGAGCATGCCGCGGTGCTGCCCGAAGTGCTGCTGCCGGTCGCGGCGCAAGAGCTTGCCGGCCCGGAGGTCTTGAAGCTTTTGACGCTGCAGGCCGTGGTCCTGAAGGAGTTTGGCTGGTATCTGGGAGCATCCGCTGAGGGCATGCTGCAGCTCAGTTCGCTGTCCTGGATCGAGGCGCCTCAAGACGCGGCCACCGCCATGGACATGCTCAACGGCATCGGGGCCAGTGTGCTTCAGGCACTGCTGGACGAACCCGCGCCAGCGCCGTCCTCGGCTTGAGACCGGCGGACTCTCCGTTTCACGAACTTCTGGACCCAAGGACACTCCCATGGACCACCCGAACATCACTGGCCGCAGCATCCGGACCATCCCCCATCGGACCGATGCCAACACCACGGCCGCCAGCCACACGACCGAGCGGCCCCCGACGCAAACGCTCGAGCACCAGGGCTTGAGCCCGCGCGCCACGCCAGGCACCACCGAGTCGGCCACTCCGGTGCGCCGGACAGTGTTGCCCGAACGGAGCACCAACTCCCCGTCGGCGTCCGGAAGCTACGTCGCCATCGACATGCCATCTCCGAATGAAAGCCTTGCCAATGCCGGGACCTCCCGCAGCTGGATGGAGACCATTGGCCAGACCTTGCAGTCGGGTGGGTGGCGCATGGCGCAAGGCGTGGGGGCTGCATGGACCGGCGCCCATGCCCTGGCGGGACAGGTGGGATGGCGAGGCCAGACGCCAGAGCCCGCGACGGCCCAGGCGGCCGATGTGCAGGCGCCGGTGCAAGACATCGCCGTCGACAGGGTGGATCTGGAGGCCAGCATGCCGCATGTGGTGGTCGCCCCCCCGACCTCAGACCGTACCGCTCTGTCCGCGGGCGACCGCTTGGTGGCCTTCCTGCGTAACATACCGTTTCGCACAGAAAACGCGCAGCAGCGCGAAATGGCGGCAGTGTACGAGGAATGGGCCCGGCAGCATGCCAATGCGCAGGAGGCTGCCGGGGCCGGGGGCTACTCGCTGCGGGCTGGCGATGCGGCCTTGCCTGCAGGGTACGACTTTGGGCGGCAGTTGTTGAGTTCGATGGCGCGTTCGCCTGCCACCAATGCGATGGCCACCGCGATCGGTCCACGCTCGGGCCTGAACGCCGAAGGCCAATCGGTGAACATCGGAGAGTTGAGCAACCAGTACGACCCGGCGCTCGCAGGCGGCACCCTCGGGGGGCTCACCGCGCACATGGTCGATACCACGTTGCTGTCGGCCATGGACCGGCGAGCGGCCTTGGCCAACTTTCCCCAGTTCAAGGCCATCGATCCTCACGTGCTGGTCCCCGACCCTTGCCCGGTACAGATCCGGGTGGTGAACGAACGCAAGGAGTTCTGGAGGCCGGTGACGGCAGACTCGCTCGGTGGCCCGCGGCATTTGCCCACGATGAACGAGCTGAAGGCCCAGGCGGACCTGCGGCGCAAGTCGGTGACCGCGCTGCAGGCGGCACTGGATGGCAAACAGTGGGGGGTATTGGCCCAGCCGCTGATGACGGCGGGCTTCAATGTGCTGCGCCGGCAGGTGATGCCGATCTACGCGTTCACCAATCCCGCCTTGGTGTTCGCGCACTCGCTATGGGCTTCGGGGCTCGGAGGGGGCATGACCAAACTGGCATTGGGCATGGGCAAGTCGGTGGCCTATGCGAATCTGGATGATTTCGCCGGAGGAACGCGAAAGGCCAACGTGTTTGCCAGAAGCTTGCCCCAGCCCGGGTTGCCAGCGGCGGGGCTGGCCGACATCAAAGGGTTGCCTGGCTATGGAGCGGAGGTGGCCAAGGAAACGCTGGCATTGACGCAGCACTTTTGGGTCGGCCCCTGGCGCACCAGCGGATCATGGTTGCCCAATGGCGACGACGTTCGTGCCCGGATCAGCGACATGGGCCGGTCGCTGGCGTCCAATGTGATGGCGGGCGTTGCCTCGACCGGCATCGGCGCCTTGGTCGGGCAATTGGGGCGGGGCGGCTCCAATTCCGCCTTGCCAAGCGAATCCCTGCGATCGCAGGGCTACATGCTGCAGCAGGCTGGCCAGAGCTCCTCCAACGATTTTGTCTGGCAGGCGAGCAAGGAGTACCTGGGCGGTGCATCGCACAGCCTGACGGACTCCCTGGACAAGTGGCGAGACAACAAGCTGGTACGGCTGTCAAATGCGGCGTATCACGCGCAGAAGGGTGTGGTGGCCCTGGCTGAAGAGCTGCAGGGCGTGATTTCCGAGCAGGGGGGCGATGACGCGATGTACCTCAGTGCGGCGATTGACACGCTGGCTGGACTACGGGACGCCAGCAAGCCGGAATTGGCCGACCTGCAGATCGCTCAGCAGCTGTTGCGAGGCGGTGCGGCTGGCGCTGGTATCCACCGAGGCGAGATCGCGCAGATCCAGGGAATGGTCGATCAGACCCTTCGCACCCTGCAGCACCGGGATGAACTGACCCATTGGGTCAAGCCCAAATCCGATTGAGTGAGGGAGTGGGGGCCCTGCGGGCTGGCAACTGTTGCCTGCCCGACCATCGGACTGCACGCCAAGCCGAAGCAGGCATGCCTCAACGGCCGGGCCCTGCCCTGGCTTTGCGGCAGGAGCCTTCGGTTGATCCGGCGCTGCCGGAGTTCCTCAACCGAGGGCCGTCATCAATGCGCGATGCGTTTGCGCATACGCGCGGTTTCCCCGCTCGGAAAACGGGTTGCTCCACAGGTCCAGCGATGCCAGCGTGCGGTTGCCGGCCAACGCATGCGCGCCCGACTCGCCGATCCGGTTGCGGGCCAGATTCAGCTTCTGCAGCCGGGGATTGGCCGCCAGGGCCCGGGCACCGCCGGAGCCGATCTGGTGGCCCTCCAGATCGAGTTCGGTCAGGCAGGTGCTGGCCGCCAGGGCGCAAGCGCCGGCTTCCGTGATCTGCACGGTGCCGGCCATGTCGTTGCGCAGGACCAGGCGCGTCAGCGTGCGGGAGCGGCCCAATGCGCACGCGCCGGCATTGCCCACCTGGCAACTGCCCACATCCAGGCAGACGAGGGACGGGGCGTCGGCCAGCGCCTGGGCACCTGCATCGCCAATCGGGTTGTGGCGCAGGTCCAAGGTGGTCAGGGCGGTGTGCTGTGCCAGGGCTTGCGCACCGGCCGTGCCGATGCCGTTGCCCGATGCCACCAGCGTGTGCAAACGTGGCATGCGCGCCAGAGCGCCAGCGCCCTGGTCCCCGATCCGATTGCGTTGCATGTTCAGCGATTCCAGGAACGGGTGTGCCGCCAGGCTGCGGGCACCGTCTTCGCCGATCAGGTTGCCGCCCAGTACCAGGTGGGTCAGGCTGCGGTTGCTGCCCAGCGGGGCAATGGCCGGGTCGCGCAGCCGGTTGTCGCTCAGGTCGAGCGAACGCATGCCGTGGCTGCGGGCCAGGGCGCGGATGCCTTCGGCGCCCAACGTTGGGTTGCTGCGCAGCTCCAACACCTGAAGGTGGGGGTTGGCGGCCAGGGCGGTGGCGCCCGCATTGCCAATGCCGCAGTCGTTCAGCCGCAACGTTTGCACGCCGGGGTTTCGAGCCAGCGCGCGAGCGCCTTCATCGCCAATCGGGTTGTGGCTGAGGTCCAGGCAGCGCAGCGTGGGATGGCCTGCGAGGATCGCGGCGCCTTGCGCATCGATGTGAAGATGGCGGGCCGTGAGCGAGCGCAGATCCAACTGGCAAAGTTGTGCAAGGCCTGCGGAACTGATGCCTTTGCAATGCAGCAGTTCCAGCTCCTCAAGCGACCCGGGCAGGTGCTGCAGATCCGCGTCGCTGAACTCACCCCGCAGCACCATCTTGCGCAACCCGGGGAAAAGTCCGTCCTCGCAGATGTCGAGCAGGCCCTGTGTGCCACGCACCACCGGCACGCCAGCCTGCCCCTCGGACAGGTCCCGCACGGGGTGCTCGGCCGGCCGGGCGGCTGCTTGCTTTGCGGCAGGCGCCAAGGACGCGCCACCCATGCGATGGGACGATGCGCGGCGCAGGCGATGGGCGCTGGAGGCCTTGGCGCTCAGCCAGGCGAAGAGGCCGCCCGCTACCGGGCGCAGTTCTGTAGGGGGGCTTTTCAGGATAAGGCTGTTCATGGCGTTCTCGCGTTGATCGGGATGCCTCCAGGGTAGGCAGCCATACCCAGCGCAGGCAGCCGGCATGCGAAGCGATCGACCGACAAGCGAGCGGGCCAGGCCAGCGGTGGCCGATTGCACGGGGTGTCATCAGCCTTTCATACGGGCTGGCGATCATCCGACCCCATGTCTTTCGATATGCAGATTCGGCGCGCTGCGCCGGCGGGCTCCTGGATGCCGTCGCGCAGCGTGCGTTCGCCAGCCATGGCGCCCCAGGGCATTGCTCGGGTGGCGAGCAGGCCCCGTGCGCGGTTTTTGGGGCTGGACGACATTCCGCAATTGCTGCGCCTGGAAGCCCGGCAATGGACGCCGGAGCAAGCCGCCGACGAAGCGGCTCTGCGCAGTCGCATCCTGGCCCATCCCGATCTGTGCGTGGGTGCGTTCTGCCCGAAAACAGGAGAGGCGCTGGCGTCGCTCTTCATGAAGCCGGCCTGCCGCGAGGCGTTGGTGGCCGCCCGGTCCTGGCACGATTGCGCAGGACAACCGGTCGGCGCGAAGCCTGGCCGCAGCCTCTTCGGGATCAGCCTGACCAGCGTGGACCCGGAAGCGGCCTGCCAGTTGATCCGGTTCTTCTGGCCCCATGCGCTTCGGCATGGCTGGCGCGACATCTATCTGGGATCGCCAGTGCCCGGATTGCGCCGGGCCTTGCAGGAAGGGCTTGCGCCCGATGCGGAAACCTATGTGCATTCGCGCCGCGGCGGCCTGCCGGCCGATGCCCAGCTGCGGTACTACCATCGCAAGGGCTTTCGCGAGATCGTCGGCGTGCGGCCGGACTACTTCCCGCATGCGGAATCGCTGGACCACGGCGTTCTGCTGCGTGGCACCGTGCCGCTCGCGGCGGCATGGCCGCTGTGGCGCATCCTGCCGTTTGCGGTGCTGCGACGTGCCACGCACTGGGCCGGAGCGCTGCTTTGAGCGCTACGCAAGCCCGTGTGGTGCCCTGGAATGGAGACATGTTCCGCACGCGGTTCTTCGACGCCCTGTCGCTGTTGCTGCCGTCCGGCGAAGCCTTCGTGATCGATGCCATCTCCGATGCGCTCCAGGCCGACGGCGGGCAAGGCGTCTCGGCTCCCGCACTGCGTGACGAGGCCCTGCGCTTCGTGCGGGAAGAAGCCACCCACCAGCGAGCGCACCGCCGTTACAACGAGCGCCTGGCGCAGACCGGCGTGCCGGTATCCAAATTGGAGGGGCGGGTCGCGGCGGCGGTCCAGGACCTGGCCGGTCTGCCGCTGCCGACACGCCTGGCGCTGGCCGAGGCGTTCGAGCACCTGACTGCGCTGCTCTCAGCGCAGGTGCTGCAGGGAACGGCCTGGCTGCAGGGCGATGGCCGTGAGGCGCGGATGTGGCGCTGGCATTGCGAGGAAGAGGTGGGGCATCGCCATGTGGCCTCCGATGTGGCCCGCGCGTTCGGTATTGGCCATGTCCGGCGTGTGGCATGCCTGGCGCTGGCGGCGCTGTACCTCGGCATCGATCTGTCGCGCCTGCTGACGGGGCTGTTGTGGCGGGACATGGTTGACGGCCACGTGCGCCCGCTGGGCCTGCTGGGGCAGGCAGCGCGGTTCGCATGGCGCACGGCGCCCGGCGTGGGCCGCATGGCCATCGCTTCGCTCGCCGGTCTCTTGCCCCGCCGCCTGGCCTGACCGTTGGCCGGATCCCGGCTGGCGGGCCGTGGGGTCAGCCGTTGGCCACGTGTGCCAAGGTGCCCACCGATCGGTCGAAATCCCAGAGATCCGATGTGGCCTGGTTCAGGAAATCCAGGATCTGGGGCATTTTCTGCATGGCCTCGTCCGCGAGCGCATCGTTGCCGGGCTTGTATTCCCCCATCTGCACCAGCGGTTCGATCTCGTCGTATTTCGCCATGAGGCGGCGAAAGTGTCCGCCCGCCTGCTGATGGTCCTTGGGCACGATCTGCGACATCACGCGGCTCAGGCTGCCCAGCACGTCGATGGCCGGGTACTGGTTGCGGGCCGCGATCTTGCGTGACAGGATCATGTGGCCGTCCAGAATGCCTCGCACTTCTTCGGAGATCGGGTCGCCACCGCTCTCGTCCTCGTAAAGAATGGTATACAGCGCCGTGATCGAGCCCACCGCACCCATGCCGGCCCGCTCCAGCAGACGGGGGATCTCGGCGAACACTGAGGGCGGGAAGCCGCGCCGCGCAGGGGGCTCGCCCGCAGCCAGGCCGATTTCCCGCTGAGCGCGGGCGAAGCGCGTGAGCGAGTCCATCATGAGCAGTACCTTCAAGCCCTGGTCCCGGTAGTACTCGGCCACGGCGGTGGCCACATGGGCTGCCTTGGCGCGTTCGCTGGACGACCGATCGGAGGTGGCGCACACCACCACGGACCGCGCCATGCCTTCTTCACCCAGAATGAACTCGACGAATTCGCGCACTTCGCGGCCTCGCTCGCCGATGAGCGCGATCACGCTGATGTCGCACTCCGTGCCACGCGCCAGCATGCCCATCAACGTGCTCTTGCCAACCCCCGCCGGCGCGAAGATGCCCATGCGCTGGCCTTCGCCCAGGGTGAGCAGGGCATCGATGGCCTTCACGCCGGTGGGCAAGGGGTGCTCGATCATTTCCCGCTCCATCGGCGTGGGCGGAAGGGCGAACACCGGGCGCCGCTCGAGGCAATCGAGCGGACCCTTGCCATCGATGGGCTGGCCCAGGCTGTCGATCACCCGGCCCAGCAGCTTGGGTCCCACAGGAACGGACAGCACCTCGCCCAGGCCGACCACCGCCGAGCCGCCCCGCACGCCGAGGATCGATCCGAACGGTGACAGGATGCTCTGGCCGTTGGCAAAGCCGATCACTTCGGCGGCCTGCAGCAGGCCACCGCTTTCATCGAGCACATGGCACAGCTCGCCGAGCTTGGCGTCCAGGCCGGTCACGCGCATCAAGGTGCCGATCACCTCGACGACCTTGCCACTGCGGCGAACGATGGTCGCGGAGGCAATTTCCTGCTCCATCCATTGGGGCAGTCCGGAGACTTCAAGCATGGTGCTTTTCCTCGTCGTCATCGTCATCGTCATCGCCGTCGCCGGCAGTCCCGCTCATCGGGTCCAGGGTTTCGAGCCAGTCCACCGCATCGTCGTCGTTGTGCAACGGCTTGGCGGATGAGAACCAGTTGGGCGAGTCGTTTGCCCTCTGGGCCAGAGGCGGTGCAACGGATGCCAGGGTTTGCTCGGGCACCGACTCTTCGGTGTCCAGCGGGTCCTCGGCTACGAGAGGCTCCTCCGACTCCGCCTCCGACTCCGCCTCCGACTCCGACTCCGACTCCGACTCCGACTCCGACTCCGACTCCGACTCCGACTCCGACTCCGACTCCGACTCCGCCTCCGCCTCCGCCTCCGACTCCGCCTCCGCCTCCGCCTCCGCCTCCGCCTCCGCCTCCGCCTCCGCCTCCGCCTCCGCCTCCGCCTCCGCCTCCGCCTCCGCCTCCGCCTCCGCCTCCGCTTCCGCTTCCGCTTCCGCTTCCGCTTCCGCTTCCGCTTCCGCTTCCGCTTCCGCTTCCGCTTCCGCTTCCGCTTCCGCTTCCTCGGCTTCGGCTTCGGCTTCGTCCGCCTCCAGCCACTCCGTGGCTTCGTGGGCGGACGTCAGCTGGACCTCATGCAAAGGTTCCATCTCGATCTCTTCGGGGTCTGGCGGCGTGCTGGCTTCCTGCGAAGCATTGGCCATCGCCAACCGGGTGGCCCGCTCCAGTGCAGAGCGCACGCCAGCGAGCTGCACACCGAGGCTGGTGTCGAGCCGGCCGATGTCGGACTCGAAGATGCAGGAGCCCAGCGCGAGCGATGCATCGGTCTCGACGCGCACCTCGGGCTCGTTCGGCCCACGCACGGCCGAGGCGATGGCGGTGCGTGCCGCCTCGGCCTCGTCCGGATGAACGCGCAGGCTGGCCGTTCCTGCCTGGCGCAGCGCATCCTTCACGGTCCACAGGGCGCGCTGGAACAGGGCTTCGCGCGATTCGGATTGCACGATGCGCTCGACGGCCAGCGCGACCACGCCGGCCAGTTGGGTGCCCATGGCGTGCCATGCGGCTTCATGCGTGGCCTTGAGCTGCGCGAAGCGGCCGTGCCACCGCGCGGCGGCTTCGCGCTCGCCGTGGGCATAGCCCAGCTCTCGCTCGGCAGCCGCCTCGCGCCGTGCCTCGTCCACCAGGGCTTCGGCCTCTTGCCGCGCCTGCTGCAACAGGGTCTGGGCCGACTGTTCGGCTTCGTCGGCGGTGCGTTGAGCCTGGGCCCGGGCTTCCTCGCGGATGGCGGCGCATTCATCCCGGACGCTCTCCAGCAGCCCCAGTACGCCGGTCACCGTGGGGATTTCATGGGCCCGGAGGATGCCGGTGTCGGTGCGCAGCTGGGCGCGGTTCGGGTTGGACCAGATCAGCATGGTGTGCCTTCGAACAGCGATTCCAGCCGCTCCAGGCGGGCATGGGCCGGGCTGAGTGCCGCCGGCACATGCCGGGCGCGGGGCTCGTCCTGCCGCGACAGGGGCAGAGACAATCGGGCCAGCCGGCGCAATCCCCGGTCGGGCCACACGCCTTCCCGCACCAGTTCGCGGTAACCGACCCAGGCCCATGCGAGGGGTGTCCACGATGCGACTTCACTGGGCACGGGTGTGCCTTCCTGAAGGCCTCGCAGGGCCCCGTAGGCCGGCCCCAGGCATTGCTGCAGCGCGGCCCGCGACGTGCGCTCGACGCAGCAGCGCAACACACCGGGCCGGCCCATCAGGGCGAGAGCGCACAACCGCGACAGCATCTTTGTCCGGTCCATCAGCGCAAGCCGGCTGGCAGGGTGCTCCAGGGAGGGCAGGGGAGGCAGGGGGCCACAGCTGCGTTCATACAGCGCAATGGACATGCGCTGTCCCACGGCACCCTGGTCCCAGTCCTGGGCGGACTGCGCCAGGCCGAGCGGGGCGCGCCAGCTCGGGTCCATGCCTTCGTGCAGGGCTTCGAGCCGCAACTGGAGCGCCTGCGCCAGCGAGGCAAGTTGGCTGGCCCGGCTCATGGCCGCCGCCCCAGGCCGTCGGCCGTGTCGGGGAGGGGGGTCATGCCGAGGCTCCCGCGGGCGCCGTGGCTGGCGCGGGGTTGGGTTTGGCGGCCTCCACGGCAGGCTGCGATGCGCTGGCTTCCTTGCGCCGCAGCGGCGCTGGCAGCCAGGCGGGGCGCTTCCAGGCCAGCCATCCACCCGCCGCGGCAAGGACGAACAGCAAGGCGGCCAGGCCGATCCACAGGCTGTTGTTGGACTCTTCCTTCAGCACGGCAGGGCTCAGAGGCATGCCTGGCACGAGTGTGACGGTCACGTTCTCATAGGCCAGCCCTTCGACGCTGCGTGCCACCATGTTCTTGATGCCGGCGACCAGCCCTGCCAGGTTGGCGCTCTCGCGGTACTTGATGAAGACCGAGGCGCTGGCCGGCTTGACCGAGGATGCCAAGGGGTCGTTGTTGGGCAGCACGATGTGCACCCGTGCGGTGACGACGCCGTCGATCTGCGACAGCGTGGCCTCCAGCTGCTGGGCCACACCATAGATGAAGCGCACCCGCTCCTCGGTCGGCGTGGAGATAAGGCCTTCCTTCTTGAACATCTCGCCGAGCGTGACGTGGCGCTCGCGGGGCAGGCCATAGGACCTCAACACGGTCAGCGAGCGCACCACATCGTCCTGGTCGACCTGCACATTCCAGGTCTTGCCGGCATCCGTGGTGGCCTTGCTCACCTGCACGCCGCTTTCCAGCAGGGCGGCCACCATGTCGTTGGCATCGGTCTCCGTCTGCTTGGTGTAGAGGTCCGTCTTGCAGCCGGTGAGGGCCAGCAACAGTAGCAGCGGGATCAGTGCGCGGCGCGCGAACTGGCGATAGGTCGCCGCGCGGGAGCAGAGGGATGGCGCCATGATGGGTGCTTCGCTGAAAGGGGTTTATTGGTTGCGCATGAGCGTTTGCAGGCCGGTCTTGGCGGTTTGCGCAAGGCTGCTCATCGCCTGGACCTGGAAATGGGTGCCGGCGAACTGGTACATCAGAGTGACCTGGTACGCCGTCAGGTCCACCCCGGGCGGCTGCTGGATCGCGGCCTGCATGAGCGCCGCCGTGTCCTGAATCTCCTTGCGGATGGACTCGTCCTGATTGATCAGCATCTTGCCCAGCGTGGACGGGCTCTCGCTCTCCACGGAGGACAGTGGGGGCGTGTCCTTCATCATGCGAGCGAATTTCTCCGCGACAGCGCTCATGTTCATCGAGGGGCTGGACGCCTGATCGACGATGAGGGAACTGGATGCCGCGCCAATGCTGCCGATGGGGTCCATGATGGATTCTCCGGAAATGAAGGGGTGTCAGGCGCGCATGAACATGAAAGGCATCTGGAACGCGGAAACGCTGGCAGCCTCGGCGGGTTTGGGGGCCTCGGTGGTTTCCTGGAACGTGCCCGCGGCCCTGGCCCGGTTGATGACCAGGCCGCTGACCAGTTCGAGTGCGTCCGGGCCGGCGTTGCCTTGCTCCAGCTCGTTCAGCGTCATCTCCCAGCCGCGATCGCCCAGCATGTATTGGCAGTTGGCGATCATGGCTTTCGCGGAACCCCACTGTTCCGGGTGGTTCTCCAGGGTGCGCACGAGCTGGATGCATTCGCGGTAGGCGCCGCGCCGGAAGGAAATCCAGCCATCGATCATGTCCAGCTCCGCCACCTTGGGGCGCAGCGTGCGGATTCCGGCAAGGATGTCCGACGCCTCGTCGTTCATGCCCTGGGCGATGGTCCGATAGACCAGTTTGATCAGCGCGGTAACGAATTCCTTGCGCTCAAATTTCGGATTCATAAAAACACTCCTGTTTCTTCTGCATAGACGGCCTGGGCTCGCGTACAGCCCTGCGCCGGCGTCGGTCGATGGTCCGCCTCGGCGCTCACCAGTACGACGTACGAAGCGCAAGCCAGAAGGGTCACGATCGTGGTGATGAAAGGTGGCATGGCCTGCGGCGGCTGCGGGCAGGCTTGCAATCCATGCGCGGGGGAAACGCCTTGGATCCAAAGAGGATCCGATCGCTTCATCCCGCAGCCTGCGCAAGCTTGTCCGTCATGCTCTTGGAGCTTTTCTGGAACGCGTCGGCCATGTTGGAGATGACGGAGTTGCGGCCTTGCCTCTCGCTCAGCTTGGCTTGCAGTTCCGTCATGGCGTTCTGGTTGTCCTGCTGCTGCTGCATGCGGGCCATCAGGGCCTTGGTGTCGCCATCTGCTTTGTTGACCATGGGGGCTCTCCTGTGAGGGAAAAAGTAAAAGGCTTTGCTGCGCCATGAGCGGTGCGGCCCATGGCGCGATGCAGCATCAGCCCGCGCCTTGCGCTTGTTTGTCCGACAAGGCCTTGGAGTTCTTTTGGAACGCATCGGCCATGTTGGAGATGACGGCGTTCTTACCTTGCTGCTCGCTCAGCTCGGCTTGCAGGGCCGTCATGGCGTTCTGGTTGTCCTGCTGCTGTTGCATGCGGCTCATCAGGGCACGGGTGTCGCCATCGGCTTTGTTCGTCGACATGATTGGATTCCTTGAAAAGTTGAACGTTGGAAAAGAGAAAGTGCAGCACCATGAGCGCCTGGGCCCATGGCGCGATGCCGCTTTAGCCCGCGCCTTGCGCTTGCTTGTCCGACAGGGCCTTGGAGTTCTTCTGGAACGCATCGGCCATGTTGGAGATGACGGCGTTCTTACCTTGCTGCTCGCTCAGCTCGGCTTGCAGGGCCGTCATGGCGTTCTGGTTGTCTTGCTGCTGTTGCATGCGGCTCATCAGGGCACGGGTATCGCCATCGGCTTTGTTCGTCGACATGATTGGACTCCTTGAAAAGTTGAACGTTGGAAATGAGAAAGTGCAGCACCATGAGCGCCTGGGCCCATGGCGCGATGCCGCTTTAGCCCGCGCCTTGCGCTTGCTTGTCCGACAGGGCCTTGGAGTTCTTTTGGAACGCATCGGCCATGTTGGAGATGACAGCGTTCTTACCTTGCTGCTCGCTCAGCTCGGCTTGCAGGGCCGTCATGGCGTTCTGGTTGTCTTGCTGCTGTTGCATGCGGCCCATCAGGGCACGGGTATCGCCATCTGCTTTGTTCGTGGACATGTTTGAATCCCAGGTGAAGTGCGGAACATTCCGCGTTGCTGAAGGCCACACCGCGCGGCCTCCATTCGGTGAGGCATGACGGCCGGATGCCGCCGTGCCAATTTCGGTTCAGTGCAGGGAGGCCCCCCGGCCTTGCTGGCCCACGTACTTCAGCACTCCGAAGGCGGCTTCGCGCACCTCCTGGTCTGCGTGGGTGGCCAGCACGTTGTCGATCCAGTAGCGCCACCCCCTGTCGCCGCCAAAGAGCATCGCGACGGCCATGGCGATCTTGTTCTCGCCGTTCTGAGGCTCTTCCTCGATGCGCGCTGCGAGGGCCTCCCGCGCTTCGCCCAGCTGGCCGGCCATCGCCATGGCGACGGTGCGGTACAGCGAATAGCCGTGGGTGTCTTCGAGCGTCATCTCGACGGTGGAGTGGATGGTTTGCGCGTCTTCGCCCACCCGGTAGATCGTGCCCAGCAAGCCCACGGTCATGAGATTGCGGTAGATCACCGGATATGCGCTCTTGGCCGCGGTGGGTGCTTCGAGGACCAGCATGGAGGGGCTCCTTGTGTCTCAGACGGCCAGGGTGGTGCCGTGCAGGGTTTCCCAGATCCGCTGGATCACGCGCTGCGATGCGTAGAACGCCTGGATCAGCTGCGTGACGAGCTGGCGCTCGGCGTCCACCTGGGTGGACTTCAGCATGGCGCTGCTCTCATCCGCGATCTCCGCGAAGTAGCGGATCATGGCCCGCGCACGGTCGCCACTCTTGTCCTCGGTGAGCGCCTGGTCCAGGTTGGCGAGGTCGCTGAAGATGATGGATTCGTTGGAAGCAGTCATGGTGTTGGCGTTCGTTGGGTGAAGGGTTAACGGGAAACCGACCAGTCGTTGGCGGCCAGGCTCTCTGCATTCGGTGGCGAGAGGTGTTTCACGCCGTCGCGTGTCTGTACGTACTGCAGGTCCCCTGCGTTCATCAGCGCGCTCATGCGCTTGACGCCTGCAGGGGGAAGTTCTGCCGCGCTCACGTCGATCCGCTTGACCAGCGGTGCCAGGTCGGACGCGATGCGCGTGGCGCTGTCCTTGAGCGCCGACAGGTTCTGTGTGTCTCCGGTGACGTTGAAGCGCCCTTCGCCCAGGTGATGGACGCGAATGCCCGGGCGTGCAATCGCGTCGGCGATGCTTTGCTCCACTTCGTTGCTCGTCGCATAGGCGTGCACGATGCGTTCCGATTTGAAAGGCGCCAGCAGTTGGCGAACGGTGTCCGCATCCGAAGCTTCGGCCAGCAGGCCGCGCACGACGACGCCATCCGCCTGGGCCACCACCTCCAGCCCGGAGACCGGAGCTGTCGCCAGGGCGCGCTGAACCCGCACCAGGAGCGGTTCCTTGGGCACCGCCTCGCGGGCAACGGAGTCGGTGGCGGGGCGATCCTTCTTGGAGGGGGTCAACGGCGCGACGGCCGCGCTCAACGCCGCAGTCATGAGCGCGGTTCCCACCACCGCCGAAAGGATCATGGGCGACATCTTGCGGCTGTGGGGCGCCACCACGGGTACCTGGTTGAGACGGGCGATCAGATCGACGCTGGCGGGCCAGGTGGCGTTGCCGGGGCCGGTGCACAGCACGATGTCACCCATGCGATGGGGCGTGAAGTCCTCCATGGGCAGCCATGCCGGCGCAGGGCCTTGTGGCGACAGCGCGAACTGAATCATTCCGTCCTCTCCCGCTTCGATCAACATCGCATCCGAAGTCCAGTCGGTGAGCTGGATATCTGCTGCGTCTTCCGCGCTGATCAGGTAGCGCGTTGAGGTCAAATTTATCTGTGCGCCGGCATGCTGGCCGGTCAGTATGCGAAGCTGCTTCATGGCTTGCGAACCTCATTCAAGAAGGCGACAGGAGCAGGCGAGGCGGCGTTGAGAAGGCGCGGCGTGATGAGGAAAAGCCGCTCGGTGCGCTGCGTCTGGCGCTCGTTGTTGCGAAATGCCCCGCCCACGAGCGGCAGCTTGGAAAGTCCGGGAACGGCGTTGTTCTGGGACTGCTCCGATTCCACGGTGATGCCCCCGATGAGCAGGCTCTCGCCCTCGCGCACATGGGCTTCGGTGCGGATCTCGGTTTTCTTCACGATGGGGACCTGGTCCACCACGTTCGTCTCGAACGCTCCGTCTTCGATGTAGAGCGTGAGCTTGATGTTGTTGCTGCCATCCATGCGGGTGACCTGCGGCGTCATCTCCAGCAGCGTGCCGGCCTCGATCTGGAACAGGTTGGCTTCCAGATTGCCGGCCACCCGCACGGTGGCCACGCGTTTTTCGCGCATGACCGCGGTCCGGTTGGCCACGCCCATGACGGACGGCTTGGACAGGACGCGGGCCTTGCCTTCGCCCTGCAGGGCATTGACGCGGGCCAGCAGATGGCGTCCCGCGTCGGCCACGATCGTGCCCAGCGCTGCGGCAGGCATGAGGCTGTTGGACAGGTTCATGCTGATATTGGTGTCACTGCCGCGCAAGGTCCAGTTCACGCCCAGCGCGTCCACACTGTCGGAATTGACCTCGATGATCGTGGCCTCCAGTTCGACGAGCTGGGGTTTCTGGTCGAGGCGGCGGATCAGGGTCTCGAACTCCGCCATGCGGTCGGCGCGCCCGAAAACCACGACCGAGTTCGTGCCTTCGTCGGCTTCGAAACGCGGTTGGTTGTCTTCTTCCGGGTTTTTCGCAGGGGGCGTGAGCGGCCGCAGGTCGGAGGCCGGCGTGCTGGCGTCCTGGTTGGTGGCGCGCGGCAGCGGCGGCAGGAACTGGTTGGCCGAAGGCAGGGGGATGTACGCGCCGAGTTTCTTGCGCGTGTTGTCGTTGTCCTTGTCCATCATCCGCACCAGGGGGGCGATGCTGGCGCCTTCCTTTTCGCGCTCACCGTAGAGCTTGCGCAGCATGGTGGCCACGCCCGGCACGGTGGTGTTGCCCACGGCCCGGTCGCCTGCAGAGGCGAATTGGAGCGAGAAGACGCGCGCCGTGCGAGCGTTGTTGTCGGTCACGCCCGCGTCGAGCGCTTCGAGGGCCGAACTCACCAGTTCCAGATGCCGGGGTGGGCCGGACGCATACAGCGTGCTGCTGGCCTCGTTGAACCGGATGGGGTAGCGCTTGTCGCCCAGGTCGAACGACTGCAGCAGCTCCGCCACCTGTTCCCGGTTGAAACCCTTGAGCCGGAACATGCGGCTTTGCATGGAGCGGCCCGGATAGAAGTACAGCGCCGAGCCGTCGTGATACCACAGCAGGTTGTAGGCCCGGGAGACGCTGTCAAGGAATTCGCGCGGCTTGAGATCGAAGTTGGCGTTCACCACGCCGTCCACGCCATCGGCCACGATGGCGGGGGTGCCGCGGCTGGCGGCGAAATCCTGCAGCACGTCCGCGATCCGCTTGTTCTCCGCCCGGTAGACGAATCGGCCCTTCTCCCAGGCCGCTGCTTCTATGGCGCTGGGGGGCAGGGGCAGGGGCTGCGCGGCCGACAGCGATGTGGCCCGGGCCGATGGCATCGCGACGGGCCGGGTGGCCACGGCGGCATCGCCCTGCGCCCGGTCCGTCGCCGGAGCGGCGAAGGGGCTGGCGGAGGCGGAAATGCTGGAGAGGCTGCCCAGCTGATGGGACATTTTCATGTAGCCCATGGAGGGCTGTGCGAAAGCGGACCCGGTGAGAGACAGGGCAAGCAGCACGGCGGCGAGGGTGTCGCGCTGAACGGCTCCCATGCCGCAGGCCGGGGTGGCGGATGGCTTGCGAGAGATGGGGACGGTGGACTTCAACGCAGTACTCCGGTTCGTTGGCTGGCAAACGAAGAGTAGGTGGGGGCCACCGCCGTCGCGGCACCGCAGGCGAAGACACGGCCCGCGGCGCGAAGGCCTTGATTCCGGTGGTTTCAGGGCCCGTACCCAGTCCCGCCGGGAAGGGTGCCGCAGGGGCGTCGGCATGCGCGGCATGGGTTGGGGCAGGGGACGACATGACGCCTCTGCTTCGCCTTTCCGGCCATCGTTTCGACTGTTGGACCGGCCTGGCTGCGCGTTGCGGCTGCAATGGGCGCAGCTTTTGGTGCCTTTCGCGAAAGCGAAGGTGCACACGCCCTGTCACCGTCCCAACGCTCAGAGGAAGACCGATGAAATCACCCCAGCCCGCCGTGCTCGACGTGCGCAGCGAACCCTATACCCGCGGCTACTACCGCGCCCTCTCGCCCGCGCAGATGAGCGTGGCCCTGGAGTCCCGAGGCGTGTGCGGCCCCGATCTGTCAGCCCCCCTGAACTGCTTCGAGCTGGGCATGGGGTTCGGCCTGCCGCTGGTGGCGCATGCGGCTTGCTTTCCGCACATGCGCTTTTACGGCAACGACTTCAACCCCCATCACGTCGCCTATGCCAACGAACTGGCCAGGGACGCGGGGCTGTCGAACGTGGAGGTGTTCGAAGACGCCTTCGAGACCTTGCTCGATCGTGACCTGCCGCCCATGGACATCATCTCCATGCACGGCGTGTATTCCTGGATCTCGCCGCCGCTGCGCAAGGTGGTGATGCGTTTCATCGCCGAGCGGCTGCGCCCGGGAGGCGTCGTCTTCGTGAGCCACAACGCACTGCCCGGCTGGGCCGCGCAGATGCCGCTGCGCGAACTGGTGAACCTGCATGGATTGCGCCAGGTTCCAGTCAGCGCAACGCCGATCGAGCGGTTGTCGCAAACGCTGGATTTCCTCGACGATTTCGCCAAGGTGAACCCCGCCTATTTCTCGGACGACCTCTCGGTGCAGGCCCGTCTGTACGGGCTGCGGCGGCTCGATCCGCACTACGCTGCGCACGAGTATTTCAATCCCGACTGGCACCCCATGCACTTTCACCAGGTCGCCGCCGAGATGGCCGAGGCGGGGCTGGAGTTCGCAGCGCCCGCGGTGCTGTCCCAGCAGGTGGATGCGGCCATCCTGCCCCCGGCCACGCGGGAGTTGCTGCGGAGGGTCGATGACCCGGTGCTGCGGGAGACCCTGCGCGACTTCGCGGTGAACCGGTCCTTCCGTTGGGATCTGTACACCCGTGGCGCCCCCCAGGCCAGCGCGCAGCAGCATGCGCAGTTCCGCCTGGACAGGACCTGGATCCTGGCCACCGCGCGCAGCGAAACCCGGGAGAGCCCGTTGTCCGATGCCGCCGCCGACCATGTGGACGGCGCCACTGCCCTGCGCCTGCTGGACGCGCTGGCAGAAGGCCCCGCCACCGCCCGCGAACTGGCCCGCCGGCCCGAGCTGGCATCGCTGGGCGCGGATTTCATCGTCGACGCCCTGATGCTGCTGGAAAACGAAGCCCAAGTGCATCCCGCGCTGCCCGTGGCACTGCGCGAGAGCGCCCGGGAATCGGTGCAGCGCTTCAACAAGGCGGTCATGCAGCGGCCGGACGACGATGGACTGCATTACCTGTCCTGCGCCGCCAGCGGCCAGGCCATGGGCTGGTCTCCGCTTGCCATGGCGCAGATCCGTGCCGCCTGCCAGGGCGCGCAGACCGCGGACGAAATGGTCCAGGCCATGCAGGCCCGGTTCGAAGGCGAGGGCGAGGGCCAGATGCCTGCCGAACGCCTGGCGCACAGCGCCCGCTGCTTCTTTGCCAGCCGTGCCCCGGTGCTGCGCCACCTGGGGCTGTTGTGATGGTGCGCTGGCAGCGTCACGCGCTGGTGGCAGCGGCGGCGCTGCAGGCGTGTGGCGCCAACGCACTCATCGCCTACGACTGCTGGGTGAAGGGGCCGGAGTCCGATCCGGTGCGCGTGGCGTTCGACATCGCCAAGCGCTATCCGGCCATCGTGGGGCAATGCCGGGCGGTCGAGCTGCCCGACCCGCCGGCCGACCCGGCAGACGTGGACGATCCCGTGGCCAGCGCGGCCGCCGTGGCGAGCGTGCGCGTGATCCGTGCCCCACGCACTGCTGGTGCCGTGCCGTCCGGCGCGGTCTGGCCCACGGCGATGGTGACGCCCCGTTGGCGCCACGAAGCGCTGTGGCCAGTGATCGAGTCGGCCGCCACCCGCCATGCCATCGACCCGCACCTGGTCCAGGCCGTGATCGAGGTGGAGTCGGCCTACGCGCCCAACGCACGGTCTCCCAAGGGCGCGCTGGGCTTGATGCAGCTGATGCCGGCCACGGCCGCGCGCTTTGGCGCGCCGTCCTCCGCCGACCTGTTCACGCCCGCCGTCAATGTCGAGACCGGGGTGCGCTATCTGCGCTTTCTGGCCGACAAGTTCAGTGGCCAGACCGAACTGGTCCTGGCCGCTTACAACGCGGGCGAGGGGGCGGTCGTGCGGCACGGCTACAAGATTCCCCCTTTTCGCGAGACGCAGGATTACGTGCGCAAGGTGCTGGACAGGTATCCCGCCACCCGCTGATTTCCCTGATTTCCACGAGGGCCGCGACATGATCGCCGGCCCTTTTTTTCGTTCGCTCGGCAGCGGCGGGCAAGAAAAAAGGACGATGGCCTGGGGCATTGCCCAGGCCATCGTCCCCATTGCGTCTTCGAGGGGTCGATCAGGCCTTCACGGAGACCTGGACGCTCACGCTCACCCGCAGCTCGATCTGCACGATGCGCTGCTGCTCACGGGACTGAAGGCCCTGAAGCACCTGGGCCAGCAACTGGAGAATGCCGGCGCTCGAAGCCGGCGTGCCACCCACGCCAGGCACTTCGCCGCGCGCGGCGGCCAGCAGATTGCCGACACCCGATCTGCCATCCGCGCCAGGCACATCGTGGGTTTCGATGGCCTTGTAGGTGTCGGGGTTCTGGAGCATGAACTTCGCGGCTGCGGCGACTTGGGGCGGTGCCTTGCCGCTCTCGGCGAGCTGGTAGAGGCGGTCCGGTGTCATGTCCTTGCCGCCGAAGGCCTTCGCCAGCAGTCCGGAGTGGCATTCCAGCATGTGATCGGCCAGGATGCGCGCGGCGCCTTGCCCGTCCAGCGGCGATGGCTGCACGGGCCGGGTGGGCCGTGAAGCGCCGTTGGACTGCGCGGTCCCCTGGCCCGTGAGCAACTGCAGGAGTTGCAGCAGCGCATCGAGCACGGAGCGGCTCGCGCCTGCGGTGCGTTGCGCCGAGCCGCCTTCGACGCCAGGGATCTCGCCGCGCGCGGCCGCCAACAGGTTGCCCAGGCCGGACTTGCCGTCGGCGCCTGGCACGTCGTGCGTCTCGATGGCACGGTAGACGTCGGGGTTCTTGAGCATGAACTTCGCGGCGTCGGCGACCTCGCCTTGGCCCTGGCTCAGCTGGTAAAGGCGGTCGGGCGTCATCGCGCCGCCTTGCTGCAGCAGCAGATCGGCCAGTGTGTGCGCAGCGCTCTGGCCATCCAGTGGCGGCCGGGTGTTCGAGGTGGCCTTGAGCAATTGCACCAGCAGTTGGAGCAGTGGCAGGAGGGCCTGTGCGGAACCGCCGGCCCGGCCCGGAACACCGGGGATCTCGCCGCGGGCGGCGGCCAGCAGGTTGCCCAGGCCGGACTTGCCGTCGGCACCGGGCACGTCGCGCGTTTCGATCGCGCGGTAGGTGTCGGGGTGCTGGAGCATGTACTTCGCGGCTTCGGCCACCTGGCCCTGTCCCTGGCTCAGCTGGTACAGGCGGTCCGGGGTCATGGGCTGGGTCTTGGGCAGAAAGCGCTTGCCGAAGAGGTGGAGCGCGCCACCGGCTTCCTGCACCATGTGGTTAGCCAGGACGCGTGCCGCGCTCTGGCCATCCAGCGGTGGGCTTGGCTCCGCGTGCGCCTTCAGCAGCTTCAGCAGTTGCTGCAGCAGCTTTTGCAGGCTGTCCAGGGAGTCCGTTGCGCCCTTCACGGCAGGGATCTCGCCGCGGGCGGCGGCCAGCAGGTTGCCCAGGCCGGACTTGCCGTCGGCACCGGGCACGTCGCGCGTTTCGATCGCGCGGTAGGTGTCGGGGTGCTGGAGCATGTATTTCGCGGCTTCGGCCACCTGGCCCTGTCCCTGGCTCAACTGGTACAGGCGGTCCGGCGTCATGGGCTGGGTCTTGGGCAGAAAGCGCTTGCCGAAGAGGTGGAGCGCGCCACCGGCTTCCTGCACCATGTGGTCGGCCAGGACGCGTGCCGCGCTCTGGCCGTTCATCGGCTGGGCCTGCGCCGGCTGCGGCTGACCGCCCTGGCCCTGGAGCTGCGCCAGCAATTGCCGCAGCAGTTGCAGGACGCCGCCGCGGGCGCTGGAGGCCTGGCCGCCCACGCCGGGGACCTCGCCCCGCGCGGCCGCCAGCAGGTTGCCGATGCCGGATTTGCCGTCCGCGCCAGGGACGTCATGGGTCTCAATCGCGCGGTAGACATCGGGGTTCTGGAGCATGAATTCCGCAGCCGCCGCCACCTCGGGCGAGGCTTTTCCGCCCTCGGCCAGCTGATACAGCCGCTCGGGCGTCATCGCCTGGGGCTTGAACAGGCGTGCCAGCGGCGACGCGTTCCCCTGGAGCATGTGATCCGCCAGGATGCGGGAGGCATCCCGCGCGTCCATGGGCGGCTCGGCAGGGGCGGACCGTTGCTGGGCGCGGGGTGCCACCGGCGCCACACGCTCCGGGTCGGCCAGGGGCTGCAGCGTGGAGCCGCCGGTGGGCTGGGGCGACGAAAGCCCTGAAAGGGCGCCCTGTGCGGCCGCCTCGAAGTCGTCCGATTCCGACAGGCCGTCGGCTGCGCCCCCGTCGTTCGTCTCGATCTGGCGATAGGACTCGGGGTTCTGGAGCATGAACTTCGCCGCCGCCGAGACGGTGGGCGAGGTGTCGCTGTTGGGCCGTTTGGCCAGTTGGAAAAGCGTGTTGGGGTCGATGGAGGGCACATGGTTTTGCCGCATGAAGGCCGCGATGGCGCCGGAGGCGGCCTGCTCGTTCATGGGGACCGCGCTCTCTGGCGTGCTGTCCTGCAGTTGCGCGTCGTAGCCGCCGCGCGCCGCGAAGTCGAAACTGGAGACGTCCGCGGTACCGTCACCGCCGGAAGGGTCCAGCAGCGCGTAGACATCCGGGTGGGTCAGCATGAAATTCGCCGCTTCCGAGACGTCCTCGGGCGTTTGGCCCGAGGTGTTGCGGGCCAGCCCGTAGAGCCCATTCGGCGTCTGCGCTTCGATGCCGTTCTGGTGCATGTATTTCGCCAGGGCTGCCGCGGCCTCCTTGGTCTGCGCGGCCGTGTTGCCCGCCGTCTTGCCGGGCTGGGAGCGCCCGATGGTGATGCTGAGAGAGGCTGTGTAGCCGTTGACCGTGGTGTTCATGGACGCCGCCTTCGTTGGACAACGGAGGCGACCGCTTGCGGCCACGCTCCCTGCCAGGGTTGAGAAAGGTGTCTCGGAGTTCGAGACGGAATGAATGGGAAAACGTTGTGCTTCGCGACCCCGAAAATCACTGCGTCGACAGCGGTGCCGCGTGGATCGGATGCGGCCTGCAGCAGGCCTGCCACGGGGCCCGGAACCCCTGCGGTGGGTGCCGGGCCACCAGGGTCAGGTGGTGGGCAGGGCCTGGTCGCGAAACGGCAGCGCCGCATCGGTGAGCAGCCACTGGATCAGGTGGGCCGGGCTCAGATGCTCGGCCAATGCGATGGCTTGCGCCGACAGCTGGACCTTCGTGTCGCCCAGCCCTTGCTGCACCAGGGCGCGCGCGGCTTCGAGCACCAGGGGCCTGGCCGCCTCGATCGTGCCCGCGGGGTCGCCAGCGTCCACCAGCCGGCGGCGTGCATGCACCGGCACCTCTGCCAGCCGCACGATCGAGGCGATCAGCGCGGCTGAAGGGGCCATGCCTCCGGGGTGAAAGCCTTTCTGGGCGTCGACCAGCAGCCATTCGCGCTCTTCGTCGATGCACGCGATCGCGTCGCCGCAGACGGGGGGCACGGCTGGGCCCGACAGGCCGCTGGGAGCACTCAGGCGCTCGAAGTCCGCGCTGTTGGCGTGCACCTGCGAAAGCCGGTTGTCCGAGAACAGGCGAAGGGTGCGGTTCAATTCCCGCCCCTCCTGGCCTGCCAGCGCCTCCAGCCGCACCAGCAGGCCCTGCACGGCCATGTGCCGCTGCGTCAAAGCGCTTTCGCAACCGGGCAGCAACAGGTTGCTGGACACCCAGAGCCCGGAAGAGCGGGGGAATCCGTCATCCAGAAGAATGGGGGGCTGGACCATGGACACGAGCCGCAGGCGAACGCCCGCGCCGTCATGGGGAACGATCCGGTGCGCGCCAGCGCCCCAGGCCTGGGGCGGCTGCCTGTCGGCGGCGCTCATTGAGGGTGAAGGCATGGCGATGCTCCGAAGAAGGCGGGACCCGCCGCGCGCGCGGCTGGCGCGCCATTGCGGTGGGGGCGCGGGTACTCGGTCTTGCGCAGGCCGCCCTGCGGCGTGATGCGGTAGATGATGTCGTCGCCGCGGGCTTCGATCCGCTGCCAGCCATGGCGCTCCATGAAGCGCAGGCAGCGGTGGTTGTCGTTCTCCACCGCGACCAGAATCTCGGCTTTCAGCGAAAACAGCCACTGCAGCGCTGGCTTGAGCAGCAGGGCCCAGAGGCCGTGGTAACGCGGCAGCACCGCGATGTGGGCCTGTTCTCCATCGAACAGGATGCCGCCGATCGGCGCGCCATCGGACTCGAAGCCGATGGATGGGCATTCGGCGTAGAACGCGGCGAAGGCATCGCGGGTGACCGTCTGCGTGTAGTCCTGGGCGCAGCCCGCTGCGTAGCGGGCTGAATCCGCGTCGTAGAACACGCCCAGGTCGGCCTGGGGAGTGAGCTTCAGCATGGCGGCGGCCCTATGCGAGATCGCCAGCGATCTCGGGCTCCAGCTGGAGCAGTTCGCGCATGGATTTGCGCACGTGCTCGTCGCCGCTTTCCAGGCAGCTTTGTGCGTGGTAGTGCCAGGTCGGGTCGCCCAGGATGTTCAGGCACAGGGCCTTGAGTTCCGGGGCGGTGTCCTCGCCCAGCGTGTTCAGGTACTGAAGGGCCTCTTGCGTGTAGCCCCGCTGGATCGCGATGAGCACCGGAAAGATCAGGTACTCCTCGGTGTCCGGGCTGAGCGCATTCAGCTCCTCCAGCATGGTTTCCGCTTCGTCCAGCTGGTTCTCGCGGATGGCGTTGACCAGGGAGACGGCCAAGGCGGCGATGGGATCTTCGTGAACATTGGAGTCGTCCATGGTCATTGCCTTTCAAAAGAATGGAGGAAGAAGCGTCCGCGTCAGGCGCGGATGTGCATGTGCATGTCGATCGACACGCGGGTTTCGGTGGTGCTGGCGGGCAGCTGTGGCAGGCCCTTGCCGAGGGACAGGCCCGCGGCCACCCCTTGGTTGGCGGTGTCGATCACCGACTGCATCACGCCGCTGATCACGTCCTTCACCACGGACTGGATGCGGTCCTGGATGCCGGCACGCAGGTCCGAGCCCAGCTGGCTGCCCACGCCGCCAGCGCTCGGCGACGATGCGCCGCCCGTCGGTTGCAGGCCCTGCAGGCCCTTGGCCATGACCTGATCGACGATGCCCTGGATGGCCTGGTCCGCCACGCCGAGCAGCTTTTCCTGGATGGAGTTCTGCAGGCCTTGCTTGAGGTCCGAGGCCACCTGGCGGCTGCCCGACTTCAGGCCCGTCGCGTTGCGCGGGCTGCTCACGTTGGACAGCGTGTCCTCGAGCACGCCCTGGCCGAGCGCTGCCAGCGCGCTGTTCTGGTCGAGCCCCAGCTTGGGCAGCAGCGTATACAGGGCGGCTTGCACAGCGGCCTGGATGGCCATGTCGACGGCGTTGTGCACCGAGTTCTGCACCGATTCCTTGACGGCCTCGCGGCGGGTCTGCGGCGGCACTTCGTCCGGGCCCTGGGCCTGGCGCGAGCCATCCGCGCCGCGGCGGCCGCGGGTCTGCACGGCCGTGCTGGCGGCGTCCTGCAACGCACCGCCGACCAGGTTCGTGCCGGTGCCGACCACGTTCGAGTCGTTGTTGGGGTCCAGCGTCTGCTGCAGGCTGAGCATCAGCTTGTCGATGGTGCTCTGGACGACCGTGTCGACCGCATCGCGGGCCGCGGTTTCGGCAGCGTCTCGCGCGCCCTGGCGGAAGCCCGTCGGAGGCGTGTCGCACAGTTCGTCCACGCCCTGGCGGTTGGTCGTCAGGCGCGTGCCGGACAGGTCGTCTCCGTCCTGGCGCAGGCCGGGCGAGCGGGTGTCGGGCAGGTCATTGGCGCCCTTGCGGAAGCTCTCGCCATCGGCGAAACGGCCCGCGCGCGAGGAACTCAGGCCGCCGCTGGTGGCCGCGCCGATCGTGTCCACCGCCAGGCCACCCAGCAGCGATGTGCCGTTGGGGTCCAGCACCTTGGACGCGGCCTTGGTGACCTCCTGCGTGGCCAGGTCGATGGTGGAGTCCACCGCCAGGCGCGCCACGTTCTTGGCGATGCCGCCGGGCCCGAAATTGGAGGCGGTTTCCATGGCGCCCAGCGCCAGGTCCTTGATGCCGTTCAGGGCCTGAGACAGGTTGCCTTTGGCAATGCCCTTGGCCAGGCCCACGGCGCCCTTCTTGATGCTCGTGAGGCCGCCCTCGACGCTGTCCACGGCGGTGTCCACCACCTTCTGGGCGACGCTCTGCACCTTCTTGAGCACCTTGTCGAGCGCCCCGTCCAGTAAGGTATTGGCCGCCAATGCGGCCGGCGTGAGGTTGATGGCGCCGCGGGCGATGTCTCCGCCCGCCTCTCCCAGCTTCTTGAGACCGGCCGCCGCCCCTTTCAGATCGAGCGTGGCCAGGCCTTTGGCAATCTGCCCTACGCCCTGAACAGCCTTTTCAATGCCCTTCGCGATTGATTTGAACGCGTTTTTTATCGCACCCATGGATTGACCCCTTGCAGTTGATGAAGAAATGCACTGGACGGCAATCGGCCTTTTCGGAACGGAAAGGGGGCGGTTGCAGGACCCAACGCGGAGGTTCCGACTTTCCGCGTGGCAAGCGTATGTAAACGCTCTGTATGCGATGCGGATTGCGGCCATGCGAAGTGCGGCGGGCTCCGGCGTGGCGCGGGAGAGCGGCGCGCCGCAGGGCTCGTTGGGGCGCCTGCGAGGCGTCGCAGGGGCCGGTGCCCCGCGAATCCGTCCTTTGCACTGCGGGGTGGGCAGGCAGGTGATAATCGCCGCCATGCCTCATCCGCGTCCTTGCCTGGCGGCACCCTTCCCCCTTCGTTGGCGCAAGCCTGCGAACTGAAACCCCTGGTGCGCCCGCGCGGGCGCGCATCCCAAAAAGTCTCCCTCCGCTGCCTCGGCAGCCGCGGACGCGCCCGGACCGGGCCGCGCCGTGTGACGGGAGTGCGTTTCCCAACGGGGGCCGGGCCCGGCACCCCAAGCATTCAAGAGGTCAAAGCCATGCTGCTGATGGTCGACAACTACGACAGCTTCACCTACAACATCGTCCAGTACTTCGGAGAGCTGGGCGCCGAGGTCGAGGTGTACCGCAACGACGAGATCACGCTGGAGGGCATCGCCGCACGGGCGCCCGACCGGCTCGTCATCTCTCCCGGGCCGTGCTCGCCGGCCGAAGCCGGCATCTCGGTGGCCGCCATCCACCACTTCGCCGGCAAGCTGCCCATCCTGGGGGTGTGCCTGGGCCACCAGGCCATCGGGGCGGCATTCGGCGGCACCATCGTGCGGGCCCAGGAACTGATGCACGGCAAGACCAGCGTGATCACCACCACCCAGCAAGGCGTGTTCGCCGGCCTGCCCGAGCAGTTCACGGTGAACCGCTACCACTCGCTGTCCATCGAGCGGGCCACCTGCCCGGACGTGCTGGAGGTGACGGCCTGGACCGACGACGGCGAGATCATGGGCGTGCGCCACAAGACGCTGGACATCGAGGGCGTGCAGTTCCACCCGGAAAGCATCCTCACCGAGCATGGCCACGCCATGCTGCGCAACTTCCTGCAGGCGCGGCCATGATCGAAACGCACCAGCTGCTCCTGTTCATCGCGGCCGGATGGCTGCTCAACCTCACGCCCGGGCCGGACGTGCTCTACATCGTCACGAACGCGCTGAAATCCGGCGTGCGCGCCGGGCTCGTCGCGGGCTTCGGGATCACGGCCGGGTGCTTCGTGCACATCGTCGCGGCGGCCGTGGGCGTGGGGGCGTTGCTGGCCGCGTCGGCCGCGGCCTTCACGGCACTCAAATGGGTGGGGGCCGCCTACCTGCTGTGGATGGGCGTTCGCATGCTGTGGGCCAGGGCCCCTGCCGGCGCGGCCGATGGCGCCGATCTGGCCGCCGCGCGCGCCGCGTCCTCGGCGCCAGCTTCGCTGAAGAAGGTGTTCCTGGGCGGGTTCTGGACCAACGTGCTCAACCCCAAGGTGGCCATCTTCTTTCTGGCCTTCGTGCCCCAGTTCATCGCACCGGGCACCGAGAACAAGGCCTGGGCCTTCGTGCTGCTGGGCGTGCTGTTCAACATCAACGCCATTCCGGTCAACGCCGGCTGGGCGCTGGCGGCGGCGTGGATGGCCCGCCGCCAGGGTGCGATCCAGCGAGGCATGCATTGGCTGGACCGCGTGGCCGGCGCGATGTTCATCGGTTTCGGCATCCGGCTTGCGCTCTCCGAGCGTCCCGGCGCCTGAGTTTCATTCGAGGAAACGGAATGTCCATTACCCCCCAGGAAGCGCTGCAGCGCACCATCGAGCACCGCGAAATCTTCCACGACGAGATGCTGCACCTGATGCGCCTCATCATGCGCGGCGAACTGTCGCCCGTGATGACGGCGGCCATCGTGACCGGCCTGCGCGTCAAGAAGGAAACCATCGGCGAGATCGCTGCCGCCGCGCAGGTCATGCGCGAGTTCTCCAACAAGGTCCACGTGCCGGACACCACGCACATGGTGGACATCGTGGGCACGGGCGGCGATGGCGCCAACACCTTCAACATCTCCACCTGCGCGATGTTCCTGGCCGCCGCTGCCGGCGCCAAGACCGCCAAGCACGGCGGGCGCGGCGTCTCCAGCAAGAGCGGCAGCGCCGACGTGATGGAGTCGCTGGGCGTGCACATCAACCTGCCGCCCGAGGCCATCGCGCGCTGCATCGCCGAGGTCGGCATCGGCTTCATGTTCGCGCCCAACCACCACCCCGCCATGAAGAACGTGGCGCCGGTGCGCAAGGAAATGGGCGTGCGCACCCTGTTCAACATCCTCGGACCGCTCACCAACCCGGCGGGCGCGCCCAACATCCTCATGGGGGTGTTCCACCCCGACCTGGTGGGCATCCAGGTGCGCGCGCTGCAGCGGCTGGGCGCCGAGCACGCCGTGGTGGTCTATGGCCGCGACGGCATGGACGAGGTCAGCCTGGGCGCGGCCACGCTGGTGGGCGAGCTGAAAAAGGGCGAGATCACCGAATACGAAATCCACCCCGAAGACTTCGGCCTGGCCATGGCCAGCAACCGGACCCTGAAGGTGGACACCCCCGAGCAGTCGCGCGAGGTGCTGCTGGGCGTGCTGCGCGGCCAGCCCGGCCCGGCCCAGGACATCGTCTGCCTGAATGCCGGCGCGGCGCTGTATGCCGCCAATGTGGCCGACTCGATCGCGGACGGCATCGTCCGCGCCCGCGCCGCCATTGCCAGCGGAGCCGCCCTCGCCAAGCTGGAGCAACTCGTCGCGCGCACCCATGCGCTGGCGGCGGACTGAGGGGGGCCCTATTGCGGAGGGTCGGGTGCCCGCCGCGGTCGTCCATCGATACAAAAGAGGCTCTAGGAGCCGGAGAAGGTTTTCGACATGAGTGACATCCTGAACAAGATCATTGCCGTCAAGCGCGAGGAAATCGCGGCAGCGCAAAAGAAAGCGCCCCTGGCCGCCATTCGCGCGGATGCGGAAAGCCGCGTGCTCACGCGCGACTTCGAAGGGGCGCTGCGCGCAAAAATAGCCAAGGGCCAGGCGGCGGTGATCGCCGAGGTCAAGAAGGCCAGCCCGTCCAAGGGCGTGCTGCGCGCGGATTTCATTCCCGCCGACATCGCCCAGAGCTATGCCGAGGGAGACGGCAAGGTGAGCGCGGCGTGCCTGTCGGTGCTGACCGACCGGCAATTCTTCCAGGGCCAGCCCGACTACCTGAAGCAGGCGCGCGCCAGCTGCCAGCTGCCGGTGCTGCGCAAGGATTTCATGGTGGACGCCTACCAGATCTATGAATCGCGGGCCATGGGCGCCGATGCCATCCTGCTGATCGCGGCCTGCCTGGACGATGCGCAGATGGCCGATTTTGAGGCCATCGCCCGCAGCCTGGACATGGCGGTGCTGGTGGAGGTGCACGATGGCGCCGAGCTGGACCGGGCGCTGCGCCTGAAAACGCCGCTGGTGGGCATCAACAACCGCAACCTGCGCACGTTCGATGTGTCGCTCTCGACCACCCTGGCACTGCAAAAGAACGTGCCGGCCGACCGCCTGCTGGTGACCGAGTCGGGCATTCTCTCGCCCGCCGACGTGCGGCAGATGCGCGATGCGGGCGTGAACGCCTTCCTGGTCGGCGAGGCCTTCATGCGGGCGCCGGAACCCGGCGAGGCCCTGGCCAAGCTGTTCGCCTGACACCGGTTTGCTGGATGCTATTAAATTAATAGCTATATGCCCTAGATCTTATTGTGCTGGAGGCTGTTTTGAGCATGAATGATTCCGTGGCGCCCTCCACCCAGCTGCACAGCGCCGATCCTGCCGACTGGCCCGTGGCGGCCGGATGGCAGCCCCTGATGGATGCCTTTTTCGCCGGTGCGCGGGGGCAGGCGCTGCTGGCGTTTCTGAAGGCACGGCTGGTGGATGGCGCCGCCATCTTCCCGCCCCGGCCGCTGCGCGCGCTGGAGCTGACCCCGCCCGATCAGGTGCGCGTGGTCATCCTGGGGCAGGACCCGTACCACGGCCGCGGGCAGGCCGAGGGCCTCGCGTTTTCGGTGGCGCCCGGCGTGCAGCTGCCGCCTTCGCTGCGCAACATCTTCAAGGAGATGCAGCGCGACCTGGGCACCCCCTTTCCCGCCTGGCCCGAGCCGGGCGGCAGCCTCGCCAAATGGGCCAAAAATGGCGTGCTGCTGCTCAACACCTGCCTCACGGTGGAAGAGGGCCAGGCCGCCAGCCATTCCGGCAAGGGCTGGGAGGAGCTCACCGACGCAGTGATCCGCCATGTGGCCGAGGGCGATCGGCCGGTGGTGTTCATGCTGTGGGGCTCGCACGCCCAATCCAAGCGCGTTTGGATTCCGGGCGACCGGGGCCATCTGGTGCTCGCCGCCAACCACCCTTCGCCGCTGTCCGCGCTGCGCCCGCCGGTGCCGTTCATCGGGTGCGGGCACTTCGGCAAGGCGCGGGAGTTTCGCCAGCAGCACGCCGAGAAGTAGCCACGGCGTGAGGGCTGGGCGGGCCCCCACGCTTTGCAAAGGGGGCTTCGCCAGCCCCTGAGCTGCTTCGGGTTTTGAGAGTCTTTCCGCAGTACCACAGCCATCCTTCAGGCTGTAGATTGACTTCGTCAAGGTTTTCCATGCCCTCAGGAAATGTGAACCGTCGCGGCCATGCCGCAAGGGCACCGTCGGGTCCTGCCACCACGCCACCTTCGCAAGGCGCGTCTCCCTCGGCCAGTACATCGGCAGGGCGGCAGCGCGGCTCCTCGGTCCACCAAGGCGGGCCTTCGGATACTTTGCGCTCGCGCAGCGGTGCGGAGGCCAGTGGCTCTGCCAACGCCGCGGCACAGCGTCCCCGAACCAGCGCCCTCCCGCAGCGCGGTGTCTTGGAAACAGCGTTGGCGCGCCCTTCGCCTGCAGCCCTGGCGGCGGGCAGAACCATCGACGAGGCGGTTCCCTTCCTCCAGCAATATCACACGGCCTCGGACAGGATGTCGATGGCGACCCATGCTCCGGCCATGCGCTTCACATCGTCCCGTGCTTTCCCGAGAGCCCAGGCTGCCATGGAGGCGCTGGGCAAGCTGACGATGGGCCAGGCGCAAAAGCTCGGCCCACTCTTTCCGGTCTTTATTGAGCAGCAGCGGACGATGGCTGCTTATCGCCTGGTCATGACGACGCCCAAAGTTGACGTCAAGCCGCTGCGGGATAAGCTTCTTTCTTATCCTGACATGGCGACCGCCCGGGCATTGTGGACCCGCTATATCGAGCAAACGGATACGCAACTCAAAGAGCTGGAGCCTTGTGCCGTCGCGTTGGCAGAAACCCTGAAGTCGCTAGGGAAGCGGGAAACGTTCGAATCGACGGCCGGTGCCGAAACAACGCTCAAGGCTGCAGTCATGGGCACGGCCGAGAGCCGGCTCATCGCCATCAATTCGCACGTGGATCGAGTGATGCTGAGCATCATGATGCTGACGCTGGCCGACGAGACTGAAAGCGTGACCGGCCAGACCCGGGAAATGCAGAAAGGACTCGTCGGCGATGTCGTGCGCATGCGTGGCGTCGTGGATCTGCTGCAGGACGCGCGCGTCGGGCCCCTGCCTGGCAAGGAGGCATGGCTTCAAAACTACGTGAAGGTGCTGGAACACCACGCGCACGATCACCTCACGGCCGCGACCCGGGATCTGCCGCCGGACCAGGACCTGGCCGCATCACCGGTCGGCAGGGCGGCGCTGGAAATGGCGGCGAGCATCCGGCTCCTGACCACCGAGATCGGCGAGGTGCTCAACGCGTACAAGCTTTCGCCACAGATCGCAGAGCGCGTCCATGAGTTCACTACGGAGGGGCAGGCAACGACCGCGCGTGAGGCTCCGCTCGAGTCGGAAGAGCCCGCCGCCGCAGCGCAGGAAGCCGCGGCCTCCGATCAGGCGGCTCAGGCGCAGTCGTCCAGGCCCGGCCGCAAATCCCGCCGCCATGCGAAGGCCACGCACTCCGCATCGGGGGCATCGGCTGCCGCGGCTTCGAAGCCCGGCTTGTCGGTGCAGCAGCAGGTCTGCATCGAACTGGCGCAAGCACGCGTCAACCAATTCCGCAAGCCGCCAGCGGCGCCGTCCGGAGCGCGCTTCGACTTCTTCGCCCTGGCGGCGTCGATGAAGCAGGACACGAAGGACATCCGGGCTGCGCTCGACGCCGGCACCGATCCCGTTAATGCGGGCCAGATGATGCGCCGCGCGCTGGTGGAATGGTTCGGCCAGCCCGGCATCTGGGCCCAGCGCAGCCAACAGCTTGACGGTTTGACCGGCGTCGAACTGGAGCCGAAAACGGTCGAGTTGCAAAAAGAGGTGGCCCAGCGCGCTGTACAGGTGCAGACCTTGCACGACCAGGTCAGTGCGTTCGAGATCGATCTCGTGAAGCAATACGCGCTGCCGAGGGCAAACCATGTGTCCATGTTGCTGAACTCCGGCGCGGCCGTGCCGGACGGGGCGGTCCGCAAGCTGCCGTCCGACGGCGATCCGGATGGCGACCACGGCACGCTGTTCGAAGTGCGCCTTGCTGTGAAGCCACTGTCGAACGGGCAGCCAGCGGCACCTCTCTATGTGCACTTCCATACCAAGAACGTGGTGGGAACCGATGCCATCGCCAATATCTCCCCCGGCGAGCTTGCGGCAGTGCATGTCAAAACGGCCGAACAGCGCGCGCTGGGCCCCAAGTGGGAAGCCCTCAATGCCGCGTTGCTAGGACCAGTGCACCGTGGCGCTTTGACGGATCAGGTGCTGGTGGATCTGCAAAAGTCCATGAAGGCATGAGTTTGCAGCCCTTGCCCATCGTGTTCGAAGGGTAGGCCCGTGTCCGGCGAACGCGTGCAATCGGCAGGCACCTCTCGGAACGACCGCGGCCATCGCGCTGTGCAGGATCAGGCGGCAGTGCCCGCTGACGACCAGCATGCCAGCGTGTCGGCCAGCCCATCCAGCCACTTGACGGAGCGCCTTGTTCCCCGGTCCAGCGGCGCCGCGGCGAGCCATGGGGCGCCTGCGCCCCGTGCGCAGTTGCCCGCGCAGCGGGTACTGACGCCGGCGCAGCAACAGCAGATTGAGAAACACGAAAAAAAGCAGGTAGCCATGGCCGCTGCCCAGACGGTTGACGGTGCAATGGCTTATCTCCGTACTTTCGACCAGCTTTGGACGCGCGGGCTCGTCACGGTCGAGAAACAGCAGCGCACGTTGTGGATGGCCTTTCAGTCGGCAGATCGCGGCATTGCGGCCTTCAAGGAGATGACCGAACTTCACCGGGCCGGTGAGGACGGACGAACATCGTTCGTGGCCCTCTACAACAAGCGCGCAGCGCTGGCCGCCACCTTGGTGGGCTACCTTCCCCCATTGCCTGCCGAAGCAGGCTACTCGCTTTCACAACGCATGCTCCAGGCGCGCTCGGAGCCAGTGGACCTGCCAGCGCTGGACCGCGACCTGCATGCCTACCTCGGTCAGGTTGATCTCGCCGTCGAGGCGATCGAACCTTATCTCCGTGCGACTTCCGAGGCGATCGAAAACCTGAGTGCGCCCGCCCATCTCAAGGCCTATCCGACGATGACCGAGAACTTGAAGGAGGCCATCCTCACGCTCACGAATCTGCGGCTGAGAGCGTTCGATCTGCACAAGGAGCAGATCTGGACATTGTGCAATCGCATGGTGGTTGCAGAAGGCTTGAATGGCACGGAGATTCTGCGAGAGACCGTCGCGCTGCTGACCTGTGCGGCAAACCTGTCGGACGCCCCTGCGATCGACCTGCTGCAGGATGCCCGCATCCCCCGGCAGCAACCGATGGTGGGCCGCATGGAAAACGGCGCTTTGCTTTTGCGTGAGCACGCCGAGACATTCATCGTGCTCGCGAGCCGCCACTTCGACACCGAAACCGGTGCTTCGCAGTCCGGCGCTCTCGACTTCGCCAAGCGGCTGGTAGCCGCCGTCGGCGCGCTGGCCCAGCAGTGCGATGCGGTGCTGAACGCCCACAAAGTCTCCTACACCGTTGGCAAGCTGTTGGAAGGCAACACATTCCTGGGACATCCGACGCGACGCGAAACCGCAGCGTTGCCGGACGACGATGCGCAGAGCGATTTGGTGTTGGAAGAAACCGCTGCGTCCGGTTCCGCTTGCGCAACACGGCCCACGCGATCCGGTATGGGCAAGGCACGCAAAGCCTTCGCGCGCAACAAGGCGGATCAGGAGACCGCCCCTGCGCTGTCCCTGCGACAGACGGTCGTGCTGGAGCTGGCCCAGGAGCGTCTGAAAACGTTCCCTGCGCCAAAGCTCGGCGGCCTGCGCGGGCCTGGCGACTTGTTGGCGCTGGCCGAATCGATGCACAAGGACGCTTCTGCAATCAGCGCAGCGATGGACCCGCGCACCGAACCGCTGAGCGCCGTGCGGCAGATGCGGCAAACGCTCGATGGATGGTTCGGCGTACGGGGGCAGTGGCAGGCCCGGCGCGAGCAGCTGGCGGCGGCGGGCGTGGCGGGGATGCCATCGGTCTCGGACGCGCTCCAGGCGCTGAATGAGCGCATCGCGGCGATCGAGGGACTGCACCGTTCCGTCGATGCCATCGGGGCCGATCTGATCAAGACCTTTCCGTACCCGGACCTGAAGCATGTGTCGCACCTGCTGAACATGGCGACTGACGCCGAGTCGCAAGGGTCGGCCCCGCGGATCGGCGCTCCCCGCAAGCTGCCATCGCACGGCGACCCCGACCACCGCCACGGCACCCTGTTCGAGGTGAAGATCGATACGGGAAAGCTGGCGGATGGCCGGCCCGCGCCCGCGCTCTACGTGCATTTGCATGCCAAGGCGCCGATCACGGCCGAGGCGTGCCGCACCGTGCCTTTCGAAGCCCTTGACGCGTTTCATGTGAAAACTGCCGATCAGCGGGGCAAGGGTCCGACCTGGGAGTTGCTCAACGACGCCCTGCACAGCGTGCACCGGGGCGTGCTCGACGCCGAGGTGCTGAAAGCGCTGCAGCACCGCATGGCAGGCCCCTGATCCTGCAGGCCTGCCCTGCCGCCTGTCACAGCCCCGGCAACTCTTGCTTCAGCCGCTCCAGAAAGGCCTGTGCAGCCACGGGCAACGCGCGGCCGGCGAGGGTCTGCACTTCGATGTCGCGCAGGTCCATGCCCGGGTCGCCGAGGGGCCGGGCCACGATGGCGCCTGCGGCCACGGCATGGCGCGTGGCGATTTCGCTCGATACCGATACGCCGCCGCCATGCGCCACGAACTCCAGCACCGTGCGGGCGTGGTTGCTGACCAGCACGGGCTCCAGCTGCAGGCCCTGGCGGCTGCAGGCCATGTCGATCATCTGGCGCACGATGGTTTCCTGCGGCGGCAGCACGAGCGGGAACCGGGCCATCTGCGCCAGGCTGACGCGGCTGGCGCCAGCCAGCGGATGCCCGGGCGGCAGCATGGCCAGCACGGGCGCGCTCTGGCGGTGGGCCACCTGGATGCCGGGCTGCGGCGCGCGGCTGAAGCACAGGCCGATGTCGGCCACACCCGTGCGCACGGCCTCCGGCACCTGCGCGGTGGGCAGCGCCGTCACCGTGAAGCGGATGCCCGCATGCTCGCGCTGGAACGCCACGCACAGCCGGGGCACCAGTTCGTTGGCGAACACATCCGAGGTGGCCAGGCGCACCTGGCCCGCACGCAGCCCGAGCAGCGCGCCGATCTCGCCCAGCGCGCGCTCCGCGTCCAGCCCGGTGCGCCGCGCATGCGTGGCGAGGATCTCGCCGGCCGCCGTCAGCACCATGCCGCGCGGGTGCCGCTCGAACAGCGGCGTGCCCAGCTGCGCCTCCAGCCCCGCGATCTGGCGGCTCAGGGCCGATGCGGCCACGTGCAGCCGGGCGGAGGCTTCGGTCAGCGATCCGCATTGCGCCACTTCGAGGAAGTAGCGCAGGGCGGTGTCTTGCAGCAGGTGGGCTCGCATGGTGGAGAAAGGCGCAAACGGCTTTGAAGGGGCTTGGAAGGGGTTTGCTCGGGAATGTGCAAAGTATCGAGTGCTTTGCCGTTGCGGCAAAGGTCTTTGCCGAATTGCTGTTGGTCAGCAGGCGCACCGATTCCTAAGATGGCCCCTTTTGCCGCGTGCCCGATCGGAGTGCTCCATGCGATTCGTGAATTTCACCCGTTGCCTGTTCGTTGCGTTGTCGCTCGCCGCGATGGCCGGCGGGGTCTCTGCGCAGGCCTGGCCCAGCCACCCCGTGCGCGTGATCGTGCCGTTTCCGGCCAGCGGGGCCACCGATCTGGTGGCGCGCGTGGTCACGCAGCGCGTGTCGCAGGACCTGGGCCAGCAGATGGTGGTGGACAACCGGCCCGGCGCGGGCGGCACCATCGGCGCGGCCGAGGCCGCCAAGGCGCCGGCCGACGGCTACACGCTGCTGCTCACCACCAGCAGCACGCACGCGATCTCGCCCCACCTCATGCCGCGCCTGGCCTATGACCCGCGCAAGGACTTCACGCCCGTGGCCCACGTGGCGGACGCCGCCAGCGTGCTGCTGGTCACGCCCTCGCTGCCCGTCAAATCGGTGGCGGACCTGATCGCCTACGCCAAGGCGCACCCCGGCCAGCTCAACTACGCCAGCAGCGGCAACGGCACCATCGTGCACCTCAACGCCGCGGCCTTCAGCGCGCAGGCCGGCATCGAGATGACGCACGTGCCCTACAAGGGCACGGCCCAGTCGATCGCCGACCTGGCGACGGGCCAGGTGCATGTGCTGTTCGACTCGATTCCCACCGGCATGCCCCACGTGAAGAGCGGCCGCCTGCGGGCCCTGGCCGTGACCAGCCAGCAGCGCAGCGCGCTCGCGCCCGAGCTGCCCACGCTGGCGGAGTCCGGCCTGCCCGGCTATTCGTCGGTGACCTGGTTCGGCGTGTACGCACCGGCCGGTGCGCCGCCTGCGCTGGTGGAGCGCATCCACCAGGCCTTCGCCAAGGCCATGCAGGCCCCGGACGTCATCGCCAGCCTGGCCAAGCTGGGCGTGGAGCCGGCCCGGCCCAGCACGGCCGCGCAGTTCGCCGCCATGGTGCAGGCCGACAGCGCACGCTGGGCCGCCGTGATCCGCGAGCGCAAGATCACCCTGGAACAATGAGTCCGCCCCGAGCGCCTTTCCCAACCCAAGGAGACAAGACATGACCCAAACGCCCCCACCGAACGCCACCGCCCTCGACTGGGGCCAGCCCTACGCCTCGCACCGCAGCCCCGTCATGGGCCGCAACATCGTTTCCGCCTCGCAGCCCCTGGCCGCCCAGGCCGGGCTGCGCATGCTGATGGCCGGTGGCAACGCGGTGGACGCGGCCATTGCCACGGCCATGGCGCTGACGGTGGTGGAGCCCACGGGCTGCGGCATCGGCAGCGATGGCTTCGCCATCGTGTGGGATGGCCAGGAACTGCACGGCCTCAATGCCTCGGGCCGCTCGCCGGCGGCCTGGACGCCCGAATACTTCGCCCAGCGCGGCGGCATTCCCGAGTCCGGCTGGAACGCCGTGACCGTGCCCGGCGCGGTCTCGGCCTGGGTTGCGCTGTCGAAGCGGCTGGGCAAGCTGCCGTTCGCGCAACTGGCGCAGCCCGCCATCGAATACGCGCGCGGCGGTTTTCCGGTCTCGCCCATCATCGCCACGCAGTGGGCGCTGGGGGCGGACCGGCTGGGTGCCCAGCCGGGTTTCGCGGAGTGCTTCATGCCCGGCGGGCGGGCGCCGCGCGCGGGCGAGATCTTCCGCAGCGAAGCGCATGCCCGCACGCTGGAGCTGATCGCCGACACCGGTGGCGAGGCCTTCTACCGCGGCACGCTGGCCCGCCAGATGGCCGCCCACGCGCAGGCGAATGGCGGCGCGATGACCGAGGACGACCTCGCCGCGCACCAGGCCGACTGGGTGGGCACGGTGAGCCAGCCGTTCGGCGATGCGGTCGTGCATGAAATCCCGCCCAACGGCCAGGGCATCGCCGCGCTGATCGCGCTGGGGCTGCTCGACGCCGTGGGCATCGGCACGCGCCCCGTGGACGACGTGGAGACGGTGCATGCCAGCATCGAGGCCATGAAGCTCGCGCTGGCCGACCTGTACGAGCACAACGCCGACATTGACGCGATGCGCGTGGCGCCGCACGACCTGCTGGACCCGGCTTACCTGCGCGAGCGTGCCCTGCACATCGATCCGGCGCGCGCGGGCGATCCCGGCCATGGCGCGCCGCGCCGCGGCGGCACGGTGTACCTGGCGGCCGCCGATGCGTCGGGAATGATGGTGTCGTTCATCCAGTCCAACTACATGGGCTTCGGCTCGGGTGTGGTGGTGCCGGGCACCGGCATCAGCCTGCAGAACCGGGGCCACGGCTTCAGCCTGGTGCCGGGCCATGCCAACGAGGTGGGCCCGCGCAAGCGCCCCTCGCACACCATCATTCCGGCGTTCGCCATGCATGCCGACGGCACGCCGCGCATGGCCTTCGGCGTCATGGGCGGCCCCATGCAGTCGCAGGGCCACGTGCAGATGGCGCTGCGCGTGCTGCGCTACGGCCAGAACCCGCAGGCCGCCGCCGATGCGCCGCGCTGGCGGGTCACCGGCGGCCGGGGCGTGGCCGTGGAGCCGGGCTTCGATTCTGCCGTGCTGGCCGAACTGCGCGCGCGCGGCCATGAGGTCACCGTGGAGTCTGGCCACGGCGTGTTCGCCTTCGGCGGCGCCCAGCTCGTGCTGCGCGAAGGTGGCATCTACATCGCGGGCTCGGACCCGCGCAAGGACGGGCACGCCGCCGCGTTCTGATCGGCGCGTCGGGCACCCGCCATCGCCCGATGCCGCCTGCCGCTCAGGCCTTGGGGGGCCGGCGGCGGCCGGGCGGTGAGGGCTTGGCGGGCCTGGCCGGCGGGTTCAGGGAGGCCTGGTTGGCTTTCAACGAAAAGTCGCACACCTGGGCCGCCAGATCGACCATGCGCCGGATCGGCAGGCTGAAGCTGTCGGCCCGGTAGACCGCGCTGTAGACCATGGGCGGCGGCATGGGATCGCTTTTGACGATGCGCAGCAGCCCCTGCCGGATGTCCTCGCGCACATAGTCCAGGGCCAGCTGGCTGATGCCGAAGCCGCTGATGGTCAGCTCGCGCAGCACCGTCGTGCTGTTGGTGGCGAAAACCTGGTTGAAGCGAAAGCCGTGCTCTGCGCGCCAGGCGGCGTAGAAGCGGTTCTTGGAGGCGCCGGTGGACTGCTCCAGCATCGGGTAGGCCTCGAACTCATGCGGCAGCAGCGGCCGCTTCGGGATCTTCAGGCGCGGGCTGGCCACCCACAAATCCTCGACCTGCCCGACCTTCACGGTTTCGTACTCCGCGCCCCAGAACGTGCCCGGCATGATGGCCAGGTCGATGCGGTTGGCCTCCAGTCCCTCGAACAGTTTCAGCCCCGCATCCACCACCGGCTCCAGCATCAGCGCCGGGTGCTGCTCCTGCACGCGCTGGATGAACCGGGTGAGCCAGGTGAGCGCCGTCAGCTCGGTCACGCCCACCCGGAAGGTGCCGCGCAGCGGATGGTCGGCGCTCACCTCCTGCTCGATGCGAACCCGCAGGCGCTGCGATTCCTCCGCCAGCGGCACAAGCTGCCGTCCGGCATGCGTGAGTTCCAGGCCGCGCGGCGTGCGGTGCAGCAGCGGCGTGCCGCAGCTGGCCTCCAGCTCGGCCACGCGCTTGGAAATGGCGGACTGGGTGGTGTGCAGGCGCGCTGCCGCGGCACTGAAGCTGCGAAGCCGGGCGCTGAAGAAGAACGCTTCGAGTTGCCGGAAGGTGATGTTCATGCCGCGCCACTGTACGGCAGCCCCCCGGCAGGAAGAAATGGAATGGGCGCACCTGCCAATTACTCGTTTGTGCCGCTGCGGTGCGCGCCGGATACTGGCCCTCACCCCGGTCCGCCGGCCTTTGCGAACACCGCCCCTTCCATGCTCCACATCGCGCCCCGCCTTCACCGCATCCAGCCATCCCCCAGCTCCATGGCGGGCCAGCGCGCCCGCGCCCTGCGGGCGCAGGGGCGGGACATTCTTGGCCTGACGGCCGGCGAGCCCGACTTCGATACGCCCGATCACATCCGGGAGGCGGCCGTCCGCGCCATGGCCGCGGGCCAGACGCGCTACACCGACGTGGGCGGCACGCCGGCGCTGCGCGAGGCGATCGCGCACAAGTTCCGGGCCGAGAACGGGCTGGACTACGGCGTGAACGAGATCATCGTGGGCACGGGCGCCAAGCAGGTGATCTTCAACGCCCTGATGTGCACGGTGGCCGAGGGCGACGAGGTCATCGTGCCCGCACCCTATTGGGTGTCCTACCCCGACGTGGTGCGGCTGGCGGGCGGCGTGCCCGTGTTCGTGGAGGGGCCCGAGGCGCTCGGCTTCAAGCTGCAGCCGGCCGACCTGGAGCGGGCCATCACGCCCAGGACGCGCTGGCTGGTCCTCAACTCGCCCAACAACCCGAGCGGTGCCACGTACTGCGCCGCCGAACTGGCCGCGCTGGCCGACGTGCTGGAACGGCACCCGCATGTCTGGGTGCTGACGGACGACATCTACGAGCACCTCATCTACGACGGCGCCGCCTTCGCCACCATCGCCCAGGTGGCCCCCGCGCTGAAAGCCCGCACCCTCACCGTCAACGGCGTGTCCAAGGCCTATGCCATGACCGGCTGGCGCATCGGGTACGGGGCCGGGCCGGCGCAACTCATCCAGGCCATGGTCAAGCTGCAGTCCCAAAGCACCTCGGGCGCCAACGCCATCGCGCAGGCCGCAGCGGTGGCGGCGCTGACGGGCCCGCAGGATTTCGTGGCGCAGAGCCGGCGCATCTTCCAGGAGCGCCGCGATACCGTGCTGCAGGCGCTGAACGCCATCGATGGCCTGCACTGCCACCGGCCGCAGGGCGCCTTCTACCTGTTCGCCTCCTGCAGCGCGTTGTGGGGCCTGCGCACGCCCCAGGGCACGCCCATCCGCAGCAGCGACGACTGGATCCTGCACCTGCTGGAGTCCGAAAACCTCGCCGCGCTGCAGGGCAGCGCGTACGGGGTCGGCACGCATTTCCGCATCTCGTTCGCCGCCGGCACCGACGAGCTGCTGGAAGGATGCCGGCGCATCGCCCGCGCCCGTGCATCGCTGGTCGCCTGATGCCTCGGCCACTGCGTCTCCCGCTCCGCCCCGTCCCGTCCCACCACGCCCCGTTCCAAGGATCGCCATGAACCGCCTGTCGCTTCGCCCCTTCCTCGCCCTCGCCTCGGTACTCGGAGTGGCCGCCGCGCTGCAGGCCACGGCCGTGCGGGCCGCGGACCCGTTTCCCTCCAAGCCGGTGCGCATCGTCGTCGGCTTCTCGCCGGGTGGCTCCAACGACATCGTCGCGCGGCTGATCGCCCCCAAGCTGGCCGACGCCCTGGGCCAGCCGGTCGTGATCGACAACCGGCCGGGCGCTGGCGGCAACATCGCCGCCTCGGCGGTGCTGTCGGCCCCGCCCGACGGGACCACGCTGCTGATGTGCACCACGGGCACGCTGTCGATCCAGCCGCACCTGATCAAGTCGCTGCCCTTCAATCCCGAGACGGATCTGCTGCCCGTCACGCAGATCGCCAACGCGCCTTACCTGCTGCTGGTGAATGCCGCGCTGCCGGTCAAGACCGTGGGCGAACTGGTCCAGTACGCCCGGCAGAGGCCTGGCGAGCTCAATTTCGCGTCGTCCGGCAACGGCACGGGTGGCCACCTGGCCGGCGAAATGCTCAAGTCGCGCGCGGGCATCGACATCGTGCACATCGCCTACAAGGGCACCGGCAGCGCCATGGCCGACGTGCTGTCGGGCCAGGTGTCGATGATCTTCGACCAACCGGTCAGCTCGATGCCGAACGTGCGCTCGGGCAAGCTGCGGCTGCTGGCCGTGGCCAGCGCCCGGCGGCTGCCCGGCTTTCCCGATGTGCCGACCGTGTCGGAGACGGGTGTGCCGAATTTCGACCCGGTGACCTGGACGGGCCTGTGCGCCGCCAAGGGCACGCCACCCGCGGCCATCGCGCGCGTGCAGCAGGAAGTGGCCAAGGTGCTGGCCATGCCCGAGATCGCCCAGCGCCTGGTGCAGGACGGGCTGGAGCCCGTCGGCAGCACGCCACGGCAGTTCCGGGAATTCCTGGTGGCGGACAAGCAGAAATGGGGCCGCGTGATCCAGGACGCCGGCGTCAAGCTCGACTGAGCACCCGCGGCGTCACGCCTCGGCCCGACCTCCGTTCCGAAGTCACGGGGAAGGCAGGGGCTACCGCGTCTCGCGCACGGTGAGCCAGGCGCTGGCGGCCCCGCTGAGCACGATGGCCGCGATGCCCGCCAGCGACCAGGCGTCCGGCACATGGCGGAACAGCAGCCAGCCGGCGAGCATCGCGAAGCCGATCTGGCTGTAGAGGAACGGCGCGATCGTCACCGGCGTCGTGCGCGCATAGGCCTGGAGCAGCAGCATGTGCCCCACGGCGCTCGACAGGCCCATGGCGAACATGCCGGCCCACAGCCATGGGTCCGCGATGGCGGTCCAGGCGAACGGCACGCCCACCGACACCAGCGCCGCGGCCAGCCAGCCGGTGTAGAGCTGCGTGGTGGCGGGGCTCTCGTGCCCCGCCATCTTGCTGCTGATGACCTGGTAGCCCGTGCCGGTGGCCAGCAGGCACAGCGGCCAGAGCATGGCCCAGGTGAAGGCCTCGCCCCCCGGGCGGATGATGGCCAGCGTGCCCGCCAGCCCCAGGACCACCAGCGCCCAGCGCGGCGCGCTCACCCGCTGGTGCAGCCACAGCGCCGCCACCACCGTCACGCACAGCGGCGTGGCCGCCACGATGGCGGTGAACTCGGCCAGCGGCAGGTGCTGGATGCTGATGAAGCCGAAGAGGCTCGTGGCGGCGAACAGCACCGCGCGCAGCGCCTGGAACCGCGGCTGCGTGGTGCGCAGCACGGCCGCGCCTTCGCGCTGCAGCACGAACACCGTGGTCAGCAGCGCCTGGAACAGGTAGCGCAGCCACAGCGCCATGAAGAGCGGCACGGCGGCGCTGACCCATTTGGTGGTGGCGTCCAGCACCGCGAAGCATGCGCAGGCGCCCACGGTGAGGCCGATGCCCGCGACGGCCGCGCCGCGGCTGCGCAGGGCGTGCAGCGGCGGCGGGGACGGCGTCTCGGAGCGGTTCGTCACGGCGCGGGCGCCCCGCGTTCAGTGCGCCGGCTGCGGGCGCTGCAGCAGCATGGCGTCGCCGTAGCTGAAGAAGCGGTACCCCTGCGCGATGGCGTGGCGGTACAGGCCCATCACGTGCTCATAGCCCGCGAAGGCGCTCACCAGCATCATCAGCGTGCTCTTGGGCAGGTGGAAGTTGGTGACCAGCACGTCCACCACCTGGAAGCCGAAGCCGGGCGTGATGAAGATGCGCGTGTCGCCCGTGGCCTGGCCGCTCAGGGCCCACGATTCGAGCGTGCGCACGGTCGTCGTGCCCACCGCCACCACGCGGCCCCCGCGCTGGCGGCAGCGCTCCAGCGCGGCCAGCGTGGCCAGGGGCACCTCGTACCACTCGCTGTGCATCTGGTGCTCGGCCAGGTTCTCGGTCTTGACGGGCTGGAAGGTGCCGGCGCCCACGTGCAGCGTGACGCTGGCGCGCTCCACGCCGCGGGCCTCCAGGTCGGCCAGCACACCCGCATCGAAGTGCAGCGCCGCCGTGGGGGCTGCCACCGCGCCGGGGGCCCGGGCGAAGACGGTCTGGTAGCGCTGTGCGTCCTCGGCGGCATCGGGGTCGTCGCCGCCCTCCTGGTGCCGCTCGATGTAGGGCGGCAGCGGCAGGTGGCCATGCCGCTCCATCAGGTCGTAGGGCGTCTCGCCCGCGGGGCCCCGCAGCGCGAAGCGAAACAGCGGGCCGTCGTCCTCCGGCCAGCGCGACAGCAGCGTGGCGTCGAAGCCGCCACCGGCCAATCCGCCCGCCAGATGCACCACGGCGCCGGGCAGGGGCTTCTTGCTCACCTTCATGTGCGCCACCACCTCGTTGCCGGTCAGCACGCGCTCGATCAGCAGCTCCAGCTTGCCGCCGCTGGCCTTCTCGCCGAACACGCGGGCCTTGACCACGCGCGTGTCGTTGAACACCAGCAGGTCGCCCGCGCGCAGCAGCCCGGGCAGGTCGCGAAAGACCCGGTCGGCCGGCTCGGTGCTGCGGCCGTCGAGCAGGCGCGAGGCGCTGCGTTCGGGGGCGGGGTGTTGGGCAATGAGCTGCGGGGGCAGCGTGAAGTCGAAATCGCTGAGCGTGAAGGTGCGGGGGCTGGCAGGCATGGGGGCTTGAGGGCCGGACGGGCCCGTTCCAAGGAAAGAACGACCAAAAACAGCGGGCGATTGTCCCATGGGCCCCTGGGGCGGTGCTGGGCGCGGCTGCGCCTGCCCCTAGCGTGCCGAAGGACCGCTGGCTCCGGCCGGCGCCAACTGCTGGCGCAGGAACGCGATCACCTCGCGGTGGAACGCTGCATGGAAGGCGATGCGGTCGAAGCCGGGCGCATCGCGGCAAAGGGCGGGCAGCCGCTCGGCCAGGGCGGCGGAGCAGGGCGCGAGGAACGCGAAATGCCCCGCCTGGGGCACCCCATGCCATTCGGGGGCGGCCGGCAGCGCGCGGCGCAGGGCCTCGACACTGCCGGGCGTGACGCCATCGCCGCCCAGCGCGGAGGCCCACAGCTGCACGGGGGCCTTCACGGCCTGCAGTGTCTCGGGGGTGAAGAAGTTCAGTGGGTCGGCGATCACCGCGGCGCGGATGCGCGGGTCCGGCGCGGGCATCGCGGGCCAGGAGCGGTTGCGGATCTCGGTGCACAGCGGGATGGGCGAGCCGGCCGGGCACAGCTCGGGGCGCTGGGTGAAGTCCGGCACCGCGCCCAGGGCCACGAGCCCCGTGGTGCCGCCGCGCGAGAACCCGAAGAAGCCGATGCGCCCGGGGGCCAGCTCCGCGTGGCCGGGCCAGGTGCCCAGCAGGTAGTCGGTGAGCCGCCGCATGTCGGCCGGCCGCGTGGCGAAGGCGGAAAGCTGGCCCTGGCGGCTCAGGTCCTGCGCGTTGTCGCCCGGGTGGCTGATGGCCGCGACGGCAAAGCCCGCATCGGCCAGCGCCGCGGCCGTGTCGTGGTGGCTGAAGGCGGTGCCGCCCGAGCCATGCGAGACGATGACCAGCGGCAGCGGTGCACCCTGCACGGGGCAGTCGCGCACCGCCTCCAGGGTGAGCGGGCCGATGCCGACGGGCCCCGGCGGCGTGGCGCAGGGCGTCCAGATCGCGCCGCGCAATGCCGGGCCCTGGGCATCGGCGGGCACCTCGATCATGCGCAGGCCCGCCGCCTGGTTCAGCCCGGCGGCCAGGGCCAGCAGCGGCAGGACCAGCCAGCGGGACCGGAAGGCGGCATGCGCCATGAGGGCAACGACGGCGCGTGCCGCGCACCCACGGCGGTGCTCAGGAGCGGAAGGAGAGGTCATGGCGGGGCAGTGTGCCACCGCCACGCCGGCCGGCCTGCCAACGCCTTTTCGGCGCCGCTGCGGCCCGGTTCAGACCACGCGCAGCGAGAGGTCCGGCAGGCCGTCGATGTGCGCCACCATGAGGTCCCCGCGCACCACGGCGCCCACGTTTTCTGGAGTGCCGCTGTAGATCAGGTCGCCGGCCTTGAGCTCGAACGCCTGCGACAGGTTGCTGATCTGCTCGGCCACGCTCCAGATCATCTGCGCCAGGTCGGCGCTCTGCTTGACCGTGCCGTTCACCGACAGCGTGATGGCGCCCTTGGGAAAGTGGCCGGTCTGGGCCGTGCGGTGGATCGGGCCGATGGGGGCCGACAGGTCGAAGCTCTTGCCGATCTCCCAGGGCTTCTTCTGGTCCTTCATGTCGCTTTGCAGGTCGCGGCGCGTCATGTCCAGGCCCACGGCATAGCCGTACACGTGCTGCAGCGCCTGCTCCGGCGCGATGTTGCGCCCGCCGCTTTGCAGGGCGGCCACCAGCTCCACCTCGTAGTGGTAGTTGCGGGTGAGGGCGGGGTAGGGGTGGTCCACCGTGGTGCCCGGCGGCACGAACTGCACCGCGTCGTTGGGCTTTTGGAAGAAGAACGGCGGCTCGCGCGTGGGGTCGGACCCCATCTCGCGCGCATGGGCCGCGTAGTTGCGGCCGATGCAGTAGATGCGGTGCACCGGAAAGACTTCGCGGTTGCCGGCGATGGGCACGGCCGGCACGCTCAACGAAAACGGCGTGGGCTGGGACGGGGTGGCGGTCACGCTGGCGCAGCCTGCGGCCAGGGCGCCGCCCAGGGTGGCGGAAGAGGTCATCAAAAGGTCTCGGCGGTTCAGGTCCATGAAAGCGTCTCCGTTGTTTTGGTCAACGGAAAGCTTAAGGTCCGCCGCCGCGGCGCACCCGGACGATTCAGCGCAAGACTTGGACGGAACCGGGCACCGCCACGGCCGTGCCCTGCAGCTCGCGCAGCCGCTGCGCGCGCCAGGCGCTGGGGCTCAGGCCGTGCCACTGCCGAAAGCGCCGGGCGAAATACGCTTCGTCGGCAAAGCCGCAGCGCCGCGCGATCTCGCCGATGCGCTCGCCCGTGGCCAGCAGCAGTTCCTGCGCCAGGGCCAGCCGGCGTTCGGTCAGCAACTCGGTGAAGGTCTTGCCGGTTTCCTTCTTGATGAGGTGGGCCAGGTAGTTGGGCGACAGGCAGGCGGCCTCGGCCGCGTCGGCCAGCGTGGGGTCACCGGCCAGTTCGCCGCGCAGGTAGCGCAGCAGCCGGGCCATGGCCGCGCGGCGGCTGCCGCGCTGCGCCTGGGCCGCGGCCAGCGCGCGCAACTCGCCTTCCCAGCGCTGGCAGGTCAGCGCCAGCAGCTGCAGCAGGCCACCGCGGATGCACGCCAGCGAGGCCAGGCGCCGCGCCGCGTTCTCGCGCTGCAGGGTGTCCAGCAGCGCCTGCACGGCCTCGAAGCCGCGTTCGTCGAAGGTGAAGTTCAGGTGCTCCTGGAACTGGAACGGCGCCAGCTCCGGCGCCAGGGCGAGCGGCACGTCTTCCAGGTCGAGCGGGTCCACGGCCAGGCCGGGCCACAGGAAGCGCTGGCTGAAATTCACCACCAGCCATCGCGTGCCCGGCGGGTGCGGCACGAAGTGCATGCGGTGCGGTAGCACGAAGCTCAGGGTGCGCGCGGTGAACGGCCGGGCCACGCCGCCGATGTGGTGCTGCGTGTGGCCTTCCAGGTTCACCTGGATCTGGAAATACTCGTGCTTGTGGGGCTGCGTGAGCGGCGTGCGGCCGCTCTGGTCGCGGATGTCGAAATCGAGGTGGCTGGAGCGCTCCACCATCGCATAGGTGCGCACGGCACCCGCGGGATCGTTGCTGGCGCGCGGCGGGGGCATGCGGGCGGCCGGTGGCGCGTCAGGGCCGGGGCGTCAGCGCGGCACCGACGGCATGCCGGTCCACAGCTCGTTCAGGTCCGGAAAGCGCCATTTGTCCGGGTCTTCGCGGGCCACGATCTTCTCCGGGCAGCCGGGCTGGGCCAGGTCGATGATCTCGGGCGGAATGCGCAGGTCGGACTTGGTGGAGAAGAACACCTTCACGCGCGGCGACACCAGCGAGGCGGCCTGCTCCATCACCACGCCGATGCGCCCCGAGGTCAGCCGCACGAGCGAGCCCACGGGGTAGATGCCGATGCTCTTCACGAAGGCCTGGAACAGGCGGGGGTCGAAGTGCCCGTTGGTCCACTCGGCCATGCGCCGCAGCGATTCGGCCGGGTCCCAGCCGCGCTTGTAGGGCCGGTCGGAGGTGACGGCGTCGTACACGTCGCAGATCGAGGCCATGCGCGCGGTCAGGCTGATCTGCTCGGCCGGCAGGCGGTGCGGGTAGCCCGAGCCGTCCATCTTCTCGTGGTGGTGCAGGCAGGCGTCCAGCACCTCGTCCTCCACACCGCCCCCGCATTCCAGCAGCATGCGGTAGCCGTGCTCGGAATGGCTGCGCACGATGTCGAATTCCTCGTCGGTGAGCTTGCCGGGCTTGTTCAGCACCGCCAGCGGGATGGCCGCCTTGCCGATGTCGTGCATCAGTCCGGCCAGGCCGGAGGTGCGGATGCGCGCGGCGTCCAGGCCGATCTGGCGCCCCAGGGCCACCATCAGCGCGCACACCGCCACCGAATGCATGTAGGTGTAGTCGTCCGCCGTCTTCAGCCGCGCCAGGCTGATGAGCGCCGAGGGGTGGCGGGTGATCGAATCGGAGATTTCCTGCACCAGGCTGCGCGCGTCGCTGGAATCCACCGCGCGGCCCATGCGGGCTTCGTGGAACATCGAGGACACGGCCTGGCGGGCATGGTGGCAGATCGACGCCGCATGGCCCAGCTCCTCGGCCATGCTGGTCGGTGCCAGCGAGCGCACGCGCTGGGACGGGGCGGGCGGCGGGGCGGGCGCAATCTTCAGATCCGGCATCTCCTGCAGCTGGCTGAAGTCGGTATCGAGGCGGGCCTCGGCCTCTTCGGGCGAGGTGGTGGCCACATCGGAGGCCACGTCCAGCCCCTTGGAAACGTCGATCCAGACCTCGGCGATGGTGGTGCCGTGGATGCGTGCCAGGTCCGCCGGGTCCTGGAGCACGAAGCCGGTGCGCCAGAACGGGTGGTCCATCCAGGAGCCACAGAACTGGTGCAGGTACATGCCCAGGGCAAGATGTTGGACGCTGATTCGCTTGAGCATGGGACCAGTGGGTAACGCGGGTGCGTCCGCAAAAAACGCCGAACGACGGCGCTGGCATGTTAGCCTTTTCTGCCCATGCCGGTTTCCTCTTGTTGCGCATTGTTTGCGCCCGCTTCCCCTTCCCATGACCGACCGTAGCGCCGCCGCCACTGCCGCCGCCGGTTCCGCGGGCGCGCCCGGGCGTGCGGGGCCCCCCAGCCCCTCCGGGGCCCGGCCCGCCCCCAGCCCTGCCCAGAAGGCCCTGCAGAAGCTGGGGCTGGTGCGCGACATCGACCTGGCCCTGCACCTGCCCCTGCGCTACGAGGACGAAACCCGCATCACCCCCCTGCGCAGCGCCCGGGACGGCGACACCGTGCAGATCGAGGCCACCGTCGTCTCCAGCGAGGTGCAGCTGCGCCCCCGCCGCCAACTGCTGGTGCAGGTGGACGACGGCACCGGCACGTGCGAACTGCGGTTCTTCAGCTTCTACCCCTCCCACCAGAAGACCCTGGCCGTGGGCGCGCGCCTGCGCATCCGGGGCGAGGTCAAGGGCGGCTTCTGGGGCCGGCAGATGCTGCACCCGGCCTTTCGCACGGCCAGCGGCGACCTGCCGGCCGCGCTCACCCCGGTCTACCCGACCGTCGCGCAACTGCCCCAGGCCTACCTGCGCCGCGCCATCGTGAGCGCCCTGCAGCGCGTGGAGCTGTCCGAGACGCTGCCGCCCGGCGTGGAGCCGCCGGTGGGCCGCGTGCATGGCCAAAACGGCCTGGCGCCGGGGTGGAATCTGCGGCAGGCGCTCACTTTTTTGCACCACCCGGCGCCGGACGTGGCCATCGCCACCCTGGAGGACCACAGCCACCCCGCCTGGCAGCGGCTCAAGGCCGAGGAACTGCTGGCCCAGCAGCTGTCCCAGCAGCAGTCCAAGCGCGAACGGGCCCGGCTGCGCGCGCCGGTGCTGCAGGCACCGCCGCCCGGCGACGGCGGCCTGACGCTGGCCGAACAGCTGCTGGCCGTGCTGCCCTTCGGCCTCACGGGCGCCCAGCGCCGCGTGGGCGAGGAAATCGCCCGCGACCTGGGCCGCTCCGTGCCCATGCACCGCCTGCTGCAGGGCGACGTGGGCTCGGGCAAGACCGTGGTGGCGGCCCTGGCCGCTGCCGTGTGCATCGACGCGGGCTGGCAGTGCGCGCTGATGGCCCCCACCGAAATCCTGGCCGAGCAGCACTTCGCCAAGCTCGTCGGCTGGCTGGAGCCCCTGCTGGCCGCGCGTGGCCAGCGCGTGGCCTGGCTGGTCGGCGGGCAAAAGAAAAAAGAGCGCGCCGCCATGCTGGCCCTGGTGGAAAGCGGCGAGGCCGCGCTGGTGGTCGGCACCCATGCCGTGATCCAGGAGCAGGTGCGCTTTCGGTGCCTGGCCCTGGCCGTGATCGACGAGCAGCACCGGTTCGGCGTGGCGCAGCGCCTGGCGCTGCGGCAAAAGCTCGAAGGGCAGGGCATGGAGCCCCACATGCTCATGATGAGCGCCACGCCCATCCCGCGCACCCTGGCCATGAGCTACTACGCCGACCTGGACGTCTCCACCATCGACGAGCTGCCTCCCGGGCGCACCCCCATCGTCACCAAGCTCATCGCGGACAGCCGCAAGGACGAGGTCATCGAGCGCATCGCCGCCCAGGTCGCCTCGGGCCGGCAGGTGTACTGGGTGTGCCCGCTGATCGAGGAAAGCGAGGCGCTGGACCTGTCCAACGCCACCGCCACCCATGCCGAGCTGAGCGAGGCCCTGCAGGGCGGCATCGCGGCAGGCCAGGCGCCCGTGCAGGTGGGCCTGCTGCACTCGCGCATGCCCAGCGCCGAGAAGAAGGCCGTCATGGCGCTCTTCACCAGCGGCGCCATGGGCGTGCTGGTCAGCACCACCGTGATCGAGGTGGGCGTGGACGTGCCCAATGCCTCGCTCATGGTCATCGAGCACTCCGAGCGGTTCGGCCTGTCGCAGCTGCACCAGTTGCGCGGGCGCGTGGGGCGGGGCGCGGCCGCCTCGGCCTGCGTGCTGCTGTATTCCACCAACGACAGCGGCCGGCTGGGCGAGACCGCCCGCGAACGCCTCAAGGCCATGGCCGAGACCAACGACGGCTTCGAGATCGCCCGGCGCGACCTGGACATCCGCGGCCCGGGCGAATTCCTGGGCGCCCGCCAGTCCGGCGCGCCGCTGCTGCGCTTTGCCGACCTGGCCACCGACACCCTGCTGCTGGAGTGGGCGAGGGAGCTGGCGCCGCACATGCTCGACCGGTTTCCCGCCCTGGCCGAGCGGCATGTGATGCGGTGGCTGGGCGGAAAATCGGATTATCTGAAGGCGTGAAGACAAAAGGCCTGGCGCATTTTCAGTGCAGGTCGCGGGTAATGTAACTCCCTGTATCTCGATGTTCGGGTTTCTGCGCAGTCGATAAAATGCGTAACTCAAGATCAAATGGGAGAGGGATTCATGAGGGTTGTATGGGCCGCCTGCATCGCATTGCAGGCCATGGGTTATTGGGGCGTGGCAGAGGCAGGGGGGATCGACAGAAGCAAGCCGTTTGGGTATGGCATCGAGTCCACGGGAGGGCCCGACATGCGCTACACGGTGCTGTCCGGCACGGTGGCAGGCGTGTGCGGTGCATTGCCCGATGGGCCGCATCGGTTCTGCGCGCAGTCCATCTGGGGGCGCAACCGGTGCCAGCTCATGCCTTCGCTGGGCGCCCCGTGCGAGGGCGAAGATGGATTGGGCGACAGCATCGCGCCCATCTGCAACCGGCCCCAGAACGAGCACCCCGAATACCTCTACAACCCGGCGGGCTGGACCCAAAGCCGCGGCAAATACGATTACGCCACCGACCAGTTCTCCTGTGTCTGCCGGAATGCGGAACGCGGGGATGTCCGCGACTCGGAAATCAGCGGCTGGTGCGGCCCCAAGCAATTGATCGACCCCGATCCGCCACCACCGCCCCCACCGCCACCCCCACCGCCGCCACCTCCTCCCCCACCCCCGCCGCCCCCGCCGCCGCCGCCACCCCCAGTGCCGCCGCCCGGCGACGGCTACCGGAGTGTCTCCGTGTTCCCTGGCGGGCAGGACGGCATGTGCGTGGGCGACCCCGTCATTCCCGCCACCGGGGAGAATTTCCAGGAGATCGTGGACCACCAGGACCCGTGGGGCGGCAGCCTGGACTTCGTGCGCATCTACCGCAGCCACTGGGCGCTGGACTCCGCCCGCGCCAGCCGGGGCTTCGGCCGCCAGTGGGGGCACAACCACGCCATCAGCCTGCGGGTGTCCGAGGGCGTTGCGACCGTCATCTTCGGCAACGGCGAGGAGCGGGGCTTTCAGCGCGCGGGCGCCCAGCAGGACTGGGTGGGCGACCAGCGCAGCGACACGCTGGCCCAGGCCGATGGCCTGTGGCGCTTTCGGAACGCCAGCGACGACTCCGTGCTCACCTTCGACAGCGCGGGCAAGCTCCTGAGCCGCAGGGCGCGCAACGGCTGGGTCACCACCTACGGGTACACCTACGGGCGCCTGACCACCATCACCAACGCCTTCGGCAAGACCCTCACCCTCGTCTGGGGCGATCGGCTGATCGAACAGATCATCACGCCGGACTACCAAACCACCACCTACCGGTACAGCTACCAGGACGGCGTGGGCGACCGGCTGGTGTCGTCCCGCCTGCAGGACCAGTACCAGAAGACCTACCTGTACGAAGACACCGGCAACCCGTTCCTGCTGACCGCCATCGTCGATGAGAACGGCAGCCGTTTCGCCCAGTTCAGCTACGACGCGCTGGGCCGCACGCTCAAGGCCGCGCATGCAGGCGACGCCCTGGCGCACCAGTTCGACTACACCGACATCGCCTCGGGCCAGGTCGGCGTGAAAGACCCGCTCGGCCAGATCCGCCGGTACGGCTATACCGTGCAGAACAAGGCGCTGGCCGTCACCAGTGCCTCGTCGGCGCCGGGGCTGGCCTACCGCCCGGTCAACCGCCGGGTGCAGAACGCCGCCGGCCTCGTCACGGCGGAGGTGGACTTCGCTGGCCGCCAGACCACCTACGAATGGGACAACGACCGCCAGCTGCCCCTGCTGGCCACCCACGCCCAGGGCACCGCGCAGGAGCGCCGGGTCGCCACGCAGTGGCACCCCACCTACCGCCTGCCGGTCAAGGTCACCGATGGCCACCGCGTCACCGAATACACCTACGACGCGGACGGCAACGTCCTCACCGAGCGGGTGTACGACGCCAGCCTGCCCGACGGCGCAGCCCGTGCCGCCGTCCGCCGATGGGAATACCAGGGCGGCCTGGTCACCGCCGAAATCGATGCCCTGGGCGTGCGGCGCACATACACCTACCACAGCGACATGCCGCTATTGTTCGAATCCACCGACCCGTTCGGGCGGCGCACCAGCCACAGCTACAGCGATGGCCGCCTGGTGGGCAAGCTCCTGCCCAACGGCCTGGAAATCCAGTACGCCTATGGCAACAACCCCTGGAACCTGCTCGGCAACGTCTCGGTCCTCGGGATGCAATGGACCCACCAGTACAACGCCATCGGCAAGCGGTCCCGCACGACGCAGCCGGACGGCTACCAGATCGACTACGCCTACGACAGCGCGCACCGGCTGGCCTCGTGGAAGGACAACCGGGGCGCCTCGGGCAGCTATGGGTACGACCTGTTCAACAACGTCATCCTGCAGGAAGTCAAAGACGCCGCGGGCCAGACCGTGTGGCGCCAGGAGCGGGGCATCAACGCCGCCAACCAGCTGGAAACCGTCAAGGCCGGCAGCCAGGTGGACCGCTACGCCTACGGCCCCAACGGCGAGCGCATCACCGCCGAGAACGCCCTGGGCCAGCGCTACCGGTACGCCACCGACCCCCTGGGCCGCGTCGCGGAAATCACCGACCCCCTGGGCAAGGTCGCCTCGCTGTCCTACGACGGGCTGGGCGCCGTGCAGGGCGCCAAGGACTTCGCGGGCGTGGCCACCACGTATGCCAACGACATCCGGGGCAACGCCACGCGGGAGACCTCGGCCGACAGCGGCGCGGCCAACGTGCAATACGACGCACTGGGGCGCCCCACGCAGGTGAGCGATGCGCTGGGCCGCACCACCGGGCTCACGCGGGACGCGGCGGGGCGCCTGACGCGCATCCTCTTCAAGGACGGCAAGCAGAGCGTGTGGCGGTACGACCTCACCGGCGCCAGCTACAACGCCCCCGGCACGCCGCAGGCCAGCATCGGGTCCTTGAGCGAGATCCAGGACGCGGGCGTCACCACGCGCTGGCAGCGCGACCCGCTGGGCCGGGTCACCGCCCGCACCCAGGTGCTGGCCAACGGCGACAGCCGCACCCTGGCCCAGGCCTATGTGCCGGCGGGGCCGGACGGCGCCCGCAATGGCGGAGCCGGGCAGATCGCCACCCTCACCTACGCGAGCGGCAAGAAGCTGCAGTACCAGTACGACACCACGGGCCAGCTCACCGGGCTGCAATGGAACGGCCAGCCGCTGCTCACCGCCATCACCTGGAACCCGCTGGGCCAGCCCACCGGCTGGAAGTGGCCGGCCTTCGGCCTGGCCGAGCAGCGCAGCTACACCCTGGCGGGCCAGTTGGCCGCCAGCCGGCTGCTGCCGCAACTGGCCTGGGACAGCGCCGGGCGCCTGGCCCAGGTGCAGCAGCGGCACGCCTTGCGCGGTGCCACGGGGGCGCAGCAGGCCGTGATCACCAGCGCCAACACCTACGACGCCACGGGCCGGCTCACCGCCAGCGCCCACAGCGCGCCGGCCGGCCTCACGCTACCCACGGGCAGCGCGCTGAGCGACACCCTGGGCGCCAACACCAGCGGCTACGCGTGGGACGCCAACGGCAACCGTAGCCAGAGCCACTACAGCAGCACCACGGCGGCGGGCACGGCCACGCTCAAGCGCAACTACGTCGCCGTCAGCGGCAGCAACCGGCTGCAGAACTACACGCAGACGTTCCAGCCCGCCAGCGGCAGCGCGCAAACCAGCACCGTGGCCTACAGCCATGACGCCACCGGCTCGCTCACCAAAAAAGGCGACAACTACCTGCACTACGGCAGCGACGGCCGCATCGCCAAGGCCGGCCTGAACGCCGATCCGGCGAACACCCTGGCCGTGAGCTACACGTACAACGCCCTGGGCCAGCGCGTGTTCAAGAGCGATGCGCGGCTGTCGGGGGCGAACAACCCGGCCATCACCCAGCAGACGGTCTACGCCGAAGACGGCATCGGCAGCACCGTGCTGGGCCAGTACGGCAACCGCAGGAGCAGCAACAGCGCCGCGCCGGCCGGCGAGATGGACAGCACGGAGGTCATCTACCTGCCCACGGCCAGCGGGCCGATGCCGGTGGCGGCGCAGATCAATGGGCGGCTGTACGCCATTGACGCGGACCACCTGAACACGCCGAGGCGCATGACGAACACGCAGGGCCAGGTGGTGTGGCAATGGCTCATCACGGGATTCGGAGAGGCGAACCCGACGACCGGGGCGACAGGCTATGCGCAGAGTGGGCAGGGCAGCGCCAACTATTCAGAGGCGGTGAAGTTTGACCTGCGGTATCCGGGGCAGGTGTTCGATGAGGAGACGGGACTGGCGTACAACCTGAACCGGTACTACGACCGGGAGGGAGGGCGGTACATCCAGGCCGATCCGATCGGGCTGAATGGGGGGTGGAACCGCTACCTCTATGCAGGTGGCACGCCAACGAATCTCGTCGATCCTTCTGGATTGGCGAGCGTGATGCCGGGTGGAGGGTATGGAGACTCTCCGTTGCTGGACAACGGGTCAAGTTGCTCGCCGATGTTTCAGCAGCCACGGGTGGATGATGGGGGGTGTATTTCCAGCAGAGGTGGGACGAATATTTGTATTGGCCCTGGGGTTATCAAGGGAGTACTGCCGGGCGCCGCCGCAAAGATTGACCCAGTCGTAATTCGAGAAATCGAACAGATTGTGAGATCAGGAGGCTCGGCATTTCCGCTTGAAGCGGGCGCTCAACTTCGAGCGGTTGCTGAATCTTTTGCTGGAAAAATACGTAATGCGGGGACACCCGCGCAGGCCGCTCATATTAGAGACGTTGGTTTAGGCGCTATTGATCGACTTGATAGATTTGACGCTCTGACGCCGGCTGCTAGACAGCAATTACGAGAAATTATTAATGGAGCATTCAGGCCATGACCGAATCAAATGATCCAATTGCAAATTTGGCATTTACCGAATTAATAATAACTTGTCAAGCGGATGGATGCTTGAATCTATTTCAAAAAAGTTTGGATGAGCCCGCAACTGATCCTGTGGAAAAGTGGTCTGTAAAGATGGCTGGCTTGGCTCGTGATGCAGGCTGGGGCTCTGACGCTATGGGAAAAGTCTTGTGTCCAGTTCATGCGAATCCGGCAAAAATAGTTGACGATTCGGGTCGAAAGTAATTCGTTGTAGGTGCGATTCGGTCAGTGGCAAAAAATGCCGCTGAACAGAAACCAAAGAAGGATTAGGTCGCAGAATTATGCAGGGCTTGATTAATGGTCTTGAAAATTCAGAAAGCGTTTCGGCACAAATGGAGGTTATGAACTGCATGGATGATGGGAGATGACTTTCGCAGCCTCAACACTTTTGGCCGAAAGGAAATTCTGATGGATTCGGAGTCAACGCAACCCCTTGAACCCATGCCCTTCCCTTCGCAGGCAATTTCGCTCAAGCCCTCTTGTTTTGCTATTTATTTAATAGCATCATTGACATGATTCACTAAGGCATGAGGCCTGTTTGACCTCGTATCAGGCCCACATCAAACGGGAGGATTCATGAGGGTCGTCTGGGCCGTCTTCATCGCATTGCAGGCCCTGGGCAATGTGGCCTCGCTGTCCTACGAAGTCCTGGGCACCGTGCAGGGCGCCCAGGACTTCGCCGGCGTGGCCACCACGTATGCCAACGACGTCCGGGGCAACGTCACGCGGGAGAGCTCGGCCGGACCCGCGCCCGGCCTGACCGAGCAGCGCAGCTACACCCTGGCGGGCCAGTTGTCCGCCAGCCGGCTGCTGCCGCAACTGACCTGGGACAGCGCCGGGCGCCTGGCCCAGGTGCAGCAGCGGCACGCCCTGCGCGGCGCCACGGGGGCGCAGCAGGCCGTGATCACCAGCGCCAACACCTACGACGCCACGGGCCGGCTCACCGCCAGCGCCCACAGCGCGCCGGCCGGCCTCACGCTACCCACGGGCAGCGCGCTGAGCGACACCCTGGGCGCCAACACCAGCGGCTACGCGTGGGACGCCAACGGCAACCGAAGCCAGAGCCACTACAGCAGCACCACGGCGGCGGGCACGGCCACGCTCAAGCGCAATTACGTCGCCGTCAGCGGCAGCAACCGGCTGCAGAACTACACGCAGACGTTCCAGCCCGCCAGCGGCAGTGCGCAAACCAGCACCGTGGCCTACAGCCACGACGCCACCGGCTCGCTCACCAAAAAAGGCGACAACTACCTGCACTACGGCAGCGACGGCCGCATCGCCAAGGCCGGCCTGAACGCCGATCCGGCGAACACCCTGGCCGTGAGCTACACGTACAACGCCCTGGGCCAGCGCGTGTTCAAGAGCGATGCGCGGCTGTCGGGGGCGAACAACCCGGCCATCACCCAGCAGACGGTCTACGCCGAAGACGGCATCGGCAGCACCGTGCTGGGCCAGTACGGCAACCGCAGGAGCAGCAACAGCGCCGCGCCGGCCGGCGAGATGGACAGCACGGAGGTCATCTACCTGCCCACGGCCAGCGGGCCGATGCCGGCGGCGGCGCAGATCAATGGGCGGCTGTATGCCATCGATGCGGACCACCTGAACACGCCACGGCGCCTGACCAACACGCAGGGCCAGGTGGTGTGGCAATGGCTCATCACGGGGTTTGGAGAGGCCAACCCGACAACGGGGGCGACAGGCTATGCGCAGAGCGGGCAGGGGAGCGCCAACTATGCGGAAGCCATCAAATTCGACCTGCGGTATCCGGGGCAGGTGTGGGATGAAGAGACGGGACTGGCGTACAACCTGAACCGGTATTACGACCGGGAGGGAGGGCGGTACATCCAGGCGGATCCGATTGGGCTGGAGGGGGGGTGGAACCGGTTCTTGTATGTGGGAGGAAATCCGGCCTCCTATACCGACCCGACAGGCGAGTTCGCAATCGCCATTCCGTTCATTCCAGCGATCATCACTGGGACAGATATTGCTATCGGAACGGGTTTAGGTGCGTTGAGCTATGGGTTGGATCGCATGTTTGCGAAACCAGGTAATGAATCCCGTCCATCTGATGCACCAGCTGGTACAAAACCTATTGACCAAACCGGCCTCGGGCGTGGCGACATCCATGATATTAAAGAGGGGGCGGGTGCTGGAGCACGCGACTGGACTGGAATAGCGCCGAATGGCGACGTGACTACCAGTGGGCGAAATGGGCGGGCGACTAACCATGGCCCTGCTGATCAATTTACAAATCGTCCAACTGGACTCTGTCGTTAAGGATTAAAGCGATGACAACCCATATGAGTCTCCAGATGAGACATGAATTTCAAGATCTTTCGAAATTAGGGGAGGCTTTGGAGTTTCCAGTCGCAAGACTTTGGAAGTCTGGCGATAAATGTAGATCTCCTAATGGTGATTTGCTTGGAGGGTGTTACGAAGAGTCTTATTTGGCGCTAAAAATTAAACCCCCTTCAAAGAGCATTCCAGAGGCTATTGAATTAATACGGATCGCTTTTGCCAAGATTCCTGTTGAGCTGCTGCCAATTATTAATGATCCGACTTTGAGAAAAATACTTTATTGCACGATTGAATCAGGAGGGGAGGAGCTAAGGCTTCCTGAGATAAAAGTTCTTTTTGATTTGGGGATTGAGCTTGGTTTTGATTGAAGTCTGAAAATGAGAGATTGAATTTCTCAAAATCTTCAGATTGGATTTTTTGGTGTCGTAATTGGTTGGTTAATTTCGAGGACTCTTGAAGCTCTTAATTCTCGATTGATGGACTTGAAAAACTCTTGGGCTGCGGCGTCTTTCTTGAAGCTATGCTGCATGGAAGTGAAGAAGTACTAAGAATGGAGGATTTTAATGGGTTTCCCCAATATTTTTTATAAAGATATTTGCCGGCCGCTCTTCTTTGGTGTTTTGATGAAGCCATTTGCAGCCCTCCTGGATGCTGGAGATCCTGAGTGGCATGACGTCTCATGGGTAAAGCAAAAAGTGGTTGAGTTGTTGGAGAAGGGTTGTGGTTATTTTGTTTGTTATGGTGAAACCTCTGAAATGCTGCATGATTTGATTGATGAGGTAATCGAAGGTCATGAATTTTCAAAAGTCATCACCACATATCATTGTCATGAATCCCGGCCTGAAGTCGCCAGTTTTTTTAAATTGGTAGCGATGGAGGGGATGAATCAAGGGTTGATCGTTGTTCGCAACATTGAAGGGTGGCATTTGGCTATGCATTAATAATGAAAGACGAGGGGTGGGTTTTTAATAGGGAAATTAATAAATTGTCATGACGTGCACGTGCCCAGCTCGGATATCATCATGCAGACGATGAAACTGATTCAAAAATTTATCTATGTCAATGGCTCTGGAAAAAATATGCAGATATTTTTGGAGCCATAGGCAGAGCAATTTGAGATTCCTCCGGGGGAGAGAGTTGAGATTTCTGTGCATGCGCCTAGTGAATCGGTAGCTGGCATCTTGGAGATTGAGCAATTGGAAGATGGGTTGATTGTTTATGGGTATGAAGGTTGTGTTGTTTATTCGACTCTGCGCGGTGGTGATTTGCCGCCTTCGGAGTAGATCAAATAAGCATTCCATATAGAAATGCCTTGATTCGGTCGCCATGGCGGCAACAGTCGCGCCGTCACGAGCAGCCTGTACCGCTCACCGCGGCTGACGATGAGCTACCAGACCCAGTACAGTCCCCTAGGCCCGCAGGTGTTCCACACCGCTACGCCTCCAAGCGATAAGTGAAAAGCGAGACGAACAGCACGAAAGTCATCTGATCGTTTATGTGGCAAATCAATTTGCCTTATGGCGCCTTCAGCCAGCAGCAGTTTCCATAGCGATGCATGGTGGCGGAGCACGAATGTCCCGGGCTTCAAACAAAGACGGAATCCATCCACTGAGCCTCCGGCTCGCCGCAACCAAATGCTGGATCAAACCCGTTTCGTGCACTATATTTTTGATAGCAACACAGCCATGATTTTCTAGGGCATGGGGTCTGTTTGGTCATGAACGAAAGCGCGGTAAAGGCGGCCGGCAAGCCCCCGCATGCGCAAAACACATGTCTCGGCCTTCAGCGTTTTCGCGGGAGTGAAATACACGTCTTGAAAGCCCCTGGCCCGCCCCGCCACCCAATGTGAAGCCAGGGTAAAGTTCCTTCCCCCCCACCGAACTCCCCGCGAACGGCTGACCGACAAGGGTTTCATCTCGGCGCACAATGTCGCGTTCGCCAATCCGCATCCAACAATGACCCTCACGGAACTCAAATACATCGTCGCTGTGGCCCGGGAGAAGCACTTTGGCCGGGCGGCCGATGCTTGCTATGTGTCGCAGCCCACGCTGTCGGTGGCCATCAAGAAGCTGGAAGACGAGCTGGAGGTCAAACTTTTCGAGCGCAGCGCGGGCGAGGTGTCGGTCACCTCGCTGGGCGACGAGATCGTGCGTCAGGCGCAGAGCGTGCTGGAACAGGCCGCCGCCATCAAGGAAATCGCCAAGCGCGGCAAGGACCCGCTGGCCGGGGCGCTCACGCTGGGCGTGATCTACACGATCGGTCCCTACCTGCTGCCCGAGCTGGTGCGCCATGCCATCGCGCGCACGCCGCAGATGCCGCTCATGCTGCAGGAGAACTTCACCGTCAAGCTGCTGGAGATGCTGCGCACCGGCGAGATCGACTGCGCGATCATGGCCGAGCCGTTTCCCGACACGGGCCTGGCGATGGCGCCGCTGTACGACGAGCCGTTCATGGCGGCCGTGCCCAGCAGCCACCCGCTGGCCGAACAGAAATCCATTTCCGCCGCGCAGCTCAAGAGCGAGACCATGCTGCTGCTGGGCGCGGGCCACTGCTTTCGCGACCATGTGCTGGAGGTCTGCCCCGAGTTCGCGCGCTACGCGAGCAATGCCGAGGGCATCCGCCGCACGTTCGAGGGCTCCTCGCTCGAGACGATCAAGCACATGGTGTCGGCCGGCATGGGCGTGACGCTGGTGCCGCGCCTATCGGTGCCGCGCGATGCCTTGCACACGGGGTCGCGCCGGCGCAAGAGCGACGACACGCACATCCGCTACCTGCCGATCCAGGAGGCCGACGGCAGCCCGCCGCCCATGCGCCGCGTGGTGCTGGCCTGGCGCCGCAGCTTCACCCGCTACGAGGCCATCGCCGCGCTGCGCAACGCGATCTACGCCTGCGAGCTGCCGGGCATGACGCGCCTGTCCTGACCGCAGGCCAGCGGCCTCTTCCGTTTCTTTTGGCGGGCCTGGCGGCCCGGTGGCCGGCGCTGGCCGCCGCGCGCGCGGGCTGCCGGCTTCACCGAAACGCCTCGGGGCAGGGCTAAACTTCGCCCCGCGCGCGGCCGGTGGGTGGGCATCCTCCACCCCGGCCTGGCGCGGGCCGCGCCACATGCGGTCCGCGCGGGGCGCCGCGCTCTCCACAATCCCGAGGACATTCATGAAGAAGCTTTTGATGGCGGCCGGCCTGGCCCTGGGCCTTTCGGCCTGCTCCAGCGTGACCGCGCCGACCGACGCCGCGCCCCTGGCGGGCACGCTCAAGAAACCCGATCTGGACCGCCTGGTGGTCGCCGAGACGGGCGCGCCCAGCGGCGATTTCAGCGCGTTCCTCGAACGCGCGGTGCGCACCTACCCTGCGCTGGCGCCCAGCGTGAAGGCGTATGGGTCCAAGGCCACGCTGGCGGGCGACGACCTGGTGAACATCAGCCGCCTGCTGGGCCTGTACAACCGGCTGCACCACCACACGGCGGTGATCGACACGACCGCGAAGATGGTGGCCATTCCCACGGTGCGCTCGGACAAGGTGCCGCCGCACGAGGACCGGGCCATCATCGCCTTCGGCACGCTGGTCGAAGGCATGGCCAAGGACTTCGGCCTGCAGTACCGCAACGTGGACAACCGCATCTTCGAAGTGAAGCTGCCCGGCACGGGCACCGAAGAATTCGGCATCCTCACGCACGCCGACGTGGTGCCCGTGGTGGCCGACGAATGGGTGCTGGACGACGGCACGCGGCTGGACCCCTTCAAGCTCACGCGGGTGGGCGGCAACCTGTACGGCCGCGGCTCCATCGACGACAAGGGCTCCATCGCCGCGGTGCTGTACGCGATGAAGGCGGTCAAGGACAGCGGCCTGCCGATGGCGCGCACGATCCGCCTCATGGTCGAGACGACCGAAGAGACGGGCGGCGACGCGATGAAGTACTACCGCGCCAAGACCCAGCTGCCCGAGTACAACATCGTGCTGGACAGCAAGTACCCCGCCGTGGTGGCCGAAAAGGGCTCGGGCGCGCTGCGCGCCTCGTTCGCCCTGGCACCTGCCGCCGCCGTGCCGGCCGGTGCGGTCACCATCGCCGCGATGGCGGGCGCCGCCTCGGCCAACGCCGTGCCGCAGACGGCCACCGCGCGCCTCACGGGCGGTGATCTGGCCGCCGCGGCGCAGCGCCTGGGCGCGGCCCGCGAGGCCTTCATCGCCAAGTACGCGGGCCAGGGCGGCCCCTTCGCCATCGACATCGTCCAGGACGGCGCCGCGCTGACGGTCAAGGTCACGGGCACGTCGGCCCACGGCTCGCGCCCCGAAGAGGGCGTAAACCCGCTGCCGCGCCTGGCGCTGTTCCTGCAGGAGTCCGGCGTGCCGCTGGCGGCCAACGGCTATGCGGGCGCGGTGCGCTACATCGCCGACCTGTACGGCACCGATTACCTGGGCCGCACGATGGGCCTGGCGTACAGCGACGACTTCATGGGCCCACTCACGATGTCGCCCAACCTGGTGCGCGAGAAGGATGGCAAGGTCGATGTGCTGGTGAACGTGCGCATGCCGCGCGGCAGCACCGCCGACGTGCTGACGAAGGCCACCGCCGCGCGCATCCAGGCGTGGGGCGCGCAGGCCGGCGTGGCGGTCGAGGTGGACCACAGCCAGGGCGAGTGGATGGCGCGCGACCCCAAGGGCGCCTGGCTTTCCACGCTGCTCAACACCTTCGGCGACACCACGGGCCTGGAGGCCAAGCCCGTGCCCACGGCCGGCAGCACCACGGCCAAGCTGATGCCGAACGCGATCAACTTCGGCCCCGCGATGCCGGGCAAGAAGTACACGGCCCACAACGCGAAGGAATTCAAGGAAGTGGCCGACCTCGACGCCGACATGCAGATGTTCACCGAGATGCTGGTGCGCATCGGCAACCTGCCGCAGATGCAGTGACCCCGGGCGGCCGCTGGCCGCCCTGCATGCGCTAAAGTGTTTCAGGCGCCCGGGCGCCACGCCTCCCCGGCAGCGGCGGGGGCCCGCCCGGGCCGGCAAGATGGCAGCGGCAACGCAACGCATCGTTCAGTTCAGCACCCGAAGGAGTTCTCCATGGCCAAGACCCCCAAGACCCCCCTTGCCCGCGCCGGCGCCAGCGGCGCACCGCGCATCAACATCGGCATCAGCGACAAGGACCGCGCGGCCATCGCGCAAGGCCTGTCGCGCCTGCTGGCCGACACCTACACGCTGTACCTCACCACCCACAATTTCCACTGGAACGTGACGGGCCCGATGTTCAACACGCTGCACACCATGTTCATGGGGCAGTACACCGAGCTGTGGAACGCGGTGGACCCGGTGGCCGAGCGCATCCGCTCGCTGGGCCATGCGGCGCCGGGCTCCTACGCCCAGTTCGGCAAGCTCACCTCGCTGCCCGACGCGCCCACCGAGCCGCCCCACGCGCTGGAGATGGTGCGTATCCTGGTCGAGGGCCACGAGGCCGTCGCCCGCACGGCGCGCGAGCTGTTCCCGGTGGCCGACAAGGCCAGTGACGAACCCACGGCCGATCTGCTGACCCAGCGCCTGGCGGTGCACGAGCAGACCGCCTGGATGCTGCGCTCGCTCCTGGAGGAGTAAGCCGGCCGGGCCTTGCACGGCCCTGCCCAGCCAGCGCCCGCCCACCCGTGCGGGCGTTTTCGTTTCCCGGGTCGCCTCTCTTTCTCTCTTTTTCTTTCCTCTCCTTTGTCCGCGCCATGCAGCTTTCCGCCCCCACGCCGTCGCGCCTGTCGCTCTACCTCGACCTGATCCGCTGGAGCCGCCCGGCCGGCTGGCTGCTGCTGCTGTGGCCCACGCTGTCGGCGCTGTGGGTCGCGGCGGGCGGATTCCCCGGCTGGCACCTGCTGGCCGTGTTCACGCTGGGCACGATCCTGATGCGCAGCGCGGGCTGCTGCGTGAACGACGTGGCCGACCGCCGGTTCGACCGGCACGTCAAGCGCACGGCGCAGCGGCCAGTGACGAGCGGCGCCGTGTCCCCGCGCGAAGCGCTGGCCGTGGGCGCGGTGCTGGCGCTGGTCGCCTTCGCGCTGGTGCTCACCACCAATGCCATCACCATCGCGTGGTCGGTGCCGGCGCTGGCGGTGACGGTGCTGTACCCGTTCACCAAGCGGTTCTTCTCCATGCCGCAGGCGGTGCTGGGCGTGGCGTTCAGCATGGGCATTCCGATGGCGTTCACCGCCGTGCGCGGCGAGGTGCCGTGGCTGGCGCTGTGGCTGGTGCTGGGCAACCTGTTCTGGGTGCTGGCCTACGACACCGAATACGCCATGGTGGACCGCGACGACGACCTGAAGATCGGCATGAAGACGTCGGCCATCACCCTGGGCCGCTTCGACGTGGCGGCCATCCTGGCGTTCTACCTGCTGCTGGTGGCGTTCTGGGGCGTTTCGCTGGCGCCGCTGGGGCTGGGCGCGGCGTTCCACCTTGCGATCGGCGCCGTGCTGGCCCAAGTGGCGTGGCACTTCGCGCTGATCCGCCACCGCACGCGCGAAGGGTGCTTTCGGGCCTTCCGCGAGAACCACTGGATCGGGTTCACGCTGTTCGCCGGCATCGCCGTGGGTTACGCGTTGCGGTAGTTTGCTATTGTTTTTATAGCGATATGCCCTAGTACTTATTGTGCTGGAGGGCGTTCTGGCTTGAAGCCGGCGGGGCGCCCGCCCGCGCTGGCGATCAGGCGCCGAACTCGTCGCCCAGTTCGCGCGCCCGCGAACGCGCGGCCTCCAGGGCGCGCATGAAGCGCTGGGGCACTTCGTCCTGCTCCATCGACTGCAGGGCGGCGTAGGTGGTGCCGCCCTTGGAGGTGACGCGCTGGCGCAGCACTTCGGGTGGCTCGTCGGAGCGGCGGGCCAGTTCGGAGGCGCCGGCGAAGGTGGCCACGGCGAGCTGGTGGGCCTGGGCGCGGCTCAGGCCCATGGCGGCGCCGGCCTCGGTCATGGCCTCCAGGAAGCGGAACACATAGGCCGGGCCCGAGCCAGACAAGGCGGTGACGGCATCGAGCTGCGGCTCGTCGTCCACCCACAGGAATTCCCCCGTCGTCGCGATGATCCGCTCGATGGCCGCGCGCTCGGCGGCGGTCACCTGGGGGCGGGCGTAGAGGGCCGTCATGCCGCGGGCGATCAGCGCCGGTGTGTTGGGCATGGCGCGCACGATGCGTTGGCTGCCCAGCCACCGGGCGATGCTGTCCGAGCGGATGCCGGCGGCCACGCTCAGGTGCACGGCGCCGGCGGTGTAGGCGCGCGCCTGCCGGGCCGCTTCCTGGAAGGTCTGGGGCTTGACGGCCCACACCACGGTGCCGGCCCGGGCCAGCGCGGGGCCGGCCGCTTCGTGCGCCGTGATGCCGTGCTGCGAGAGCAGGGCGGCGCGGGCCTCGGCCCAGGGCTCGACCACTTCGATCTGCGCGGCCGGCACGCCCTGGCGGATCAGCCCGCCGATGATGGCGCTGGCCATGTTGCCTCCGCCGATGAAGGCGATGGCGGAGGAGGGCGAATCGGTCGCGGCGGGTGTGGCGTTCATGGCGGCGGTGGGCAGGTGGAGGCGAAGCGCAGGATGTTAGCGCCTGCGCTGTGGCCGGGGGCCGGGGCGGCGGTTTTCAGTCGAGCGAGGCCTGCCGCACGGCGTGCTCCCAGCGCGCCATGAGTTCGCGGGCGCGGGGGGCGCCCAGCGTGGGCATGAAGCGGCGCTCGGCGCGCCACAGGTCCGACAGCTCGTCGGTGCTGCGGTACACGCCGCTCGACAGGCCGGCCAGGTAGGCCGCGCCCAGCGCCGTGGTCTCGATCACCGCGGGCCGCACCACGGGAATGCCCAGCAGGTCGGCCTGGAACTGCATGAGCAGGTCGTTCACGCAGGCGCCGCCGTCCACGCGCAGCTCGCTCACCGGCGCGCCGCCGGCGGCCACGGCGTCGCGGCTCATGGCCTGCAGCAGCGCGGCGCTCTGGTAGGCGATGCTCTCCAGCGCCGCCCGCGCGATGTGGGCGAGCGTGGTGCCGCGCGTGAGGCCGGTGATGGTGCCGCGCGCGTCTGGCTTCCAGTAGGGCGCGCCCAGGCCGGTGAAGGCGGGCACCATCATCACGCCGCCCGAATCGGGCACGCTTTCGGCGAGCGACTGCACCTCGTTGCTGGCCGAGATGGCGCGCAGGCCGTCGCGCAGCCACTGCACCACGGCGCCGCCGACGAACACGCTGCCTTCCATGGCGAACTCGGGCGTGCTGCCGGCCAGGCTGAGCGAGGCCGCGCCGGGCGGCGCCGTGCCGATCTGGGCCGCGCTGGTGGTGAGCAGGCCGTTGGTGGAGGTCTGGAACTTCTGCCCCGTGTGCATCAGCATGAAGCAGCCGGTGCCGTAGGTGTTCTTGGCCATGCCGGCCTTGAAGCAGGCCTGGCCGAACAGCGCGCTCTGCTGGTCGCCGGCCACGCCGCCGATGGGCAGGGCGCTGCCCAGCAGCTCGGGGTGGGTGTCGCCGAAGTGGGCGCTGGAGGGGCGCACCTCGGGCATGAGGGCGCGCGGGATCTGCAGCAGCTCCAGCAGTTCGTCGTCCCACTGGTTGGTGCGCACATTGAAGAGCATGGTGCGCGCGGCGTTGCTCACGTCGGTCACGTGCACCTGGCCTTGCGTGAGCTGCCAGATGAGCCAGCTGTCCACGGTGCCGAAGGCCAGTTCGCCGCGCTCGGCCTGGGCGCGCGCGCCGGGCACGTGGTCCAGCAGCCAGCGCAGCTTGGTGCCCGAGAAATACGCATCGATCAGCAGGCCGGTCTTGGCCTGGATGGTGCCGGCCAGGCCGCGCTCGCGCAGCTCGGCGCACAGCGGCTCGGCGCGGCGGTCCTGCCAGACGATGGCGTGGTGCACGGGCTCGCCGGTGCGCCGGTTCCACAGCACCGTGGTCTCGCGCTGGTTGGTGATGCCCAGCGCCCGCACGTCGCCGGCCTTCAGATTCGCCTGGGCCAGGGCCTGCCGCGCGGTGGCCAGCTGGGTGCGCCAGATCTCGCGCGGGTCGTGCTCCACCCAGCCGGGCTGCGGGTAGATCTGCGGCAGCTCCAGCTGTGCCTGCGCGACGATGTGGCCGCGCTCGTCGAACACGATGCTGCGGGAACTGGAGGTGCCTTGGTCGAGGGCGAGCAAATAGGTCATGGTGGATTCTGGAGGGAGAGGGCCGGCAGGGTGCCGCGGGACGGTGGGGGCGTCATCCAGCGACGGTGCAGTCCACGCCGGCATCGCGCAGCAGCGCGGGAAAGGGCTCGGGTGGCGGCGCATCGGTGAACAGCCGGCCGATCTGCGCCAGCGTGGCGGCCTGCACCATCGCCGCGCGGCTGAACTTGCTGTGGTCGGCGGCCAGCCAGACCTCGCGGGCCTGGGCGATGATGGTCTGCGCCACCTTCACCTCGCGGTAGTCGAAGTCGCGCAGCGTACCGTCCGACTCGATGCCGGAGATGCCGATGAGCGCGATGTCCACCCGGAACTGGCGGATGAAATCCACCGCGGCCTCGCCCACGATGCCGCGGTCGCGCGAACGCACCACGCCCCCGGCCACGATGACTTCGAAGTCGGGCTTGCCGCTCAGGATGGCAGCCACGTTCAGGTTGTTGGTGATGACGCGCAGGCCGCGGTGGTGCATGAGCGCGCGGGCGATGGCTTCGGTGGTGGTGCCGATGTTGAGGATCAGCGAGCAGTCGTTGGGCACCTGGGCCGCCACGGCGCGCGCGATGCGGGCCTTGCCGTCGGCATGCAGGGTTTCGCGCTGCGTGTGGCCGAGGTTCTCCACGGTGGAGGTCGGCACCCGCACGCCACCGTGGAACCGCCGCACCAGCCCCAGTTCGGCCAGCCGCTGCACGTCGCGCCGCACCGTCTGCAGCGTCACGCCCAAGGTGTCGGCCAGCTCCTCCACGGTGGCGGATTGGCGGGAGCGGACCTCTTCGAGCAGGCGCAGTTGGCGGGGGTTGGTGTTCACGGAAAGGATTCGGGTGGCGAAGCGAAATCGAAAAGAAATGACAGCGCAGGGTCCGCAGCGGGACTGCCCGACTTTAAAGCGAACCAAAACGAACCGTTCCAGGGTAAACCTTGATGGGAAACGATCAAGAAGCAACAATCCCGATCCGGATCGAACGCCGAGGCGGAGGGCGCCGCGGTCGGTGCCCCGCAAGGTTTTCGGTGGCCCCGGACGAAAAAAATCCCCCTTGCGGGGGATTTGTCTCGGCGGCCAAAGGCTTCTCTTGGAAGACTGCGGAGCGCGTCAGAACCGGTGGCGAATCGACAAGGCGATGCTGTTCACGTCCTTGCCTGGGGAGGCCGCCACGCCTCCGATGAAACCGTTGCCACCCAGAAAGTCCTGCGAAGTGTTCTTGTTTTCCAGATGCGTCAGCACGGCGCTCACGTCGGTGCGCTTGGACAGCGCGTAGGTGTAGGCCGCGCCGTAGGAGTAGCGGTCGGCATTGAACGGGCGCTTGTCGTTCATGTTGTTGTAGGCCACGGTCACCGTGTGCACGCCGCTGGTGATGCGGTAGCCGACCTGGAACAGGCGGGCGTCCTGCTTGAAGCCCTGGATGAACGCGTTCTGCACCAGGCCCGCCACCGGCGCCGTGGCCGGGTTGGCCGACAGGCTCGCGGCGATGGTGGACAGGTCGCTCGGGTGGTCGTCCTTGATGACGGCGTACTGGCCGGACAGCGTGCCTGGGCCGATGTCCAGCGTGGCACCCAGGATCCCGGTGGTGAGCGACTTTTCGCCCAGTTCGTTGTTGCGGGTGTTGTAGCCGCCGCCGAACGAATAGCCGTCGCCCTTGTAGATCGCCATGATGCCAAGCAGGCGCCGCGCGCTCGGCTTGCCCGCCACCTCGCCGGCGGCGTACATGGCGGTGGCGGTGAGGCCGTCCTTTTGCAGGGCGTACTGGATCGAGTTGCTGACCCGGATGTCGAACGAGTTCGGGATCGCCACCAGTTGTCCCAGGGACAGGCTGGACTCGGTCTTCATCACGTCGAAGTTGCCGGTGGCCAGGTAGCCGGGCGTGTACTGGCGGCCGAACGTGAAGGCGCCGAACGGGGTCACCAGACCGCTGAATATCTGGCGGTCGAAGAAGGTTTTGTTCAGGTTGACGCCGATGTTGGAGCCGATCTGATTGGCCACGGCGGTCACCGCGGGCTGCAGGGCCGCTGGCAGGCCCAGCGAGGTGGCCGTGCTCAGCCGGTCGGGCAACTGGCCCAGGGACACGGGGCGGTTGCTGGTGTCGCCGGTATCGGCCTCGATCCGCGCTTCCATGGTGAAGATCGCGCGGTAGCCACCGCCCAGGTCCTCGTTGCCCTTGAAGCCCAGGCGCGAGCCTTCCATGTTGCCGCTGATCAGCCGGGTCTGGTTGCCGCCGGGGCCGCCGGTCACGTGGCTGACGCCCAGGTCCACGATGCCGTACATGTTGAGGCTGCTGCTGCCCGCCATGCCCGACGTGCTTTGTGCCATGGCGACCGACGATAGACAGGTAAGAACAGCCACCGACAGCACACGCATTTTGTTCATGACATCTCCCAGATACGAAATTGGACGGGAGCGCCGCCGACACCGCCGACGCTCGTGAATGAAGCCCGAGACTAGGGGCAATGTTTCAAGCGGTAAAGGGTGTGAATACCGAGCAGGGCGTTTGCGACACAGGGGAAAACCCGGAACCTCCAGAGCACGGAGTGCGCTGGAGACGCTGTTTTCTGGCCATCGCCCTCGCTGCAGACGTCTTTCGCTGCACGGCGCGCTGACGGTGGGGCGGGGCGCGCCACTGGCGCCAAGCGAACAAAAACGAATCAATCAAGGGTAAACCTTGATTCAAAACGATCACAAAACAACAAAAATGATCGCAATCGAACAACGAAGACTTGGCCGTGCGCGCTCTGCGCTGCGGCTTGGGTCGCAGAAATGGGGTAGCTGCATGCAGCTGGCACTTGAGAGCATCAACAAGCGGGTAGGGGCCCAGACCTGGCTGCATGGCATGGACATGGCGCTGCAAAGCGGCGCGGTGACCGTTCTGCTGGGCGCCACGCAGGCGGGAAAGACCAGCCTGATGCGCATCATGGCGGGGCTGGACAAGCCGACCGAAGGCACGGTGCGCGTGGATGGTGTGGACGTGACCGGCGTGCCCGTGCGCGAGCGCAACGTGGCCATGGTGTACCAGCAGTTCATCAACTACCCCTCCATGACGGTGGCCGACAACATCGCCTCGCCGCTCAAGCTGCGGGGCGACAAGGGCATCGCCGAGCGCGTGCGCGCCCTGGCCGAGCGGCTGCACATCGACATGTTCCTGAACCGCTACCCGGCCGAGCTGTCGGGCGGGCAGCAGCAGCGCGTGGCGCTGGCCCGGGCCCTGGCCAAGGGCGCGCCGCTGATGCTGCTGGACGAGCCCCTGGTCAACCTCGACTACAAGCTGCGCGAGGAACTGCGCGACGAACTGACCCAGCTGTTCGCGGCCGGCGACTCCACCGTGGTCTATGCCACCACCGAGCCGGGCGAGGCCCTGCTGCTGGGCGGCTATACCGCCGTGCTGCACGAGGGCGAACTGCTGCAGTACGGCCCCACGGCCGAGGTCTTCCATGCCCCGAGCTCGCTGCGCGTGGCCCGCGCCTTCAGCGACCCGCCGATGAACCTGATCGCCGCCGATGCGGCCGCGGGCGGCGTGCGCATGGCCGGTGGCGGCCTGCTGGCGCTGCCGCAGGGTTTGCCGGCGGGCAGCGCCGCGACGGGCCTGACCGTCGGCGTGCGGGCGAGTGCCCTGCGTCTGCAGGCACGCCCCGGCGACGTGGCGGTGGCCGGCATGGTGGAGCTGGCCGAAATCTCGGGCTCGGACACCTTCGTGCATGCGCACACGCCCTGGGGCGAACTCGTGGCGCAGGTCACGGGCGTGCACTACTTCGACCTGGGTGCGGCCATCACGCTGCACCTGGCACCAGGCGAAGCCTATGTCTTCGGCGCCGACGGCGCCTTGCTGCTGGCGCCCGCGCGCCGGGGAGGGCGCTGAGATGGCGCGCATCAATCTGGACCTGGCGCACGCCTACAAACCCAACCCCCAGCAGGACAGCGACTACGCGCTGCTGCCGCTGTCGATGGAGTTCCGCGACGGCGGCGCCTATGCCTTGCTGGGCCCCTCGGGCTGCGGCAAGACGACCATGCTCAACATCATGTCGGGCCTGCTCGTGCCCTCGCAGGGGCGCGTGCTGTTCGACGGCAAGGACGTCACCCACGCGAGCCCGCAGGAGCGCAACATCGCCCAGGTGTTCCAGTTCCCGGTGATCTACGACACCATGACGGTGGCCGAGAACCTCGCCTTTCCGCTCAAGAACCGCAAGGTGCCCGAGGCCCAGATCCGCCAGCGCGTCGGCCAGATCGCCGAGATGCTGGACATGAGCGGGCAGCTCGACCAGCGCGCCTCGGGCCTGGCCGCCGATGCCAAGCAGAAGATCTCGCTCGGGCGCGGCCTGGTGCGCTCCGACGTGGCGGCCGTGCTCTTCGACGAGCCGCTGACCGTGATCGATCCGCACCTCAAGTGGCAGCTTCGCCGCAAGCTCAAGCAGATCCACCACGAGCTCAAGCTGACCCTGATCTACGTGACCCACGACCAGGTGGAGGCGCTGACCTTCGCCGAAGAGGTGGTGGTGATGACGCGCGGGCGCGCCGTGCAGGTGGGCGCGGCCGATGCGCTGTTCGAGCGGCCGCAGCACGTGTTCGTGGGCCACTTCATCGGCTCGCCGGGCATGAACTTCCTGCCCGCGCAGGGCGAGGCGGATGCCATCGTCGTCGCGGGCCACCGCCTGGCGCGGCCCGCGGGCAAGGCCCTGCCGGCCGGCGCGCTGCAGGTGGGCGTGCGCCCCGAGTACCTGGCCATCGCCGCGGCAGGGCAGCCCGGCGCGCTGCCCTGCACGGTGGAGAAGGTGCAGGACATCGGCACCTACTTCCTGCTCACCGCCCGCGTGGGCGAGCACACGCTCAAGGCCCGCCTGGGCACGGGCGAGGCGGTGCCTTCGGCGGGCGACACGGTCTGGCTGCAGGTGCTGGGGCGCCACACCTGCTTCTACCAAAACGAGGAACTGCTGGCATGAGCACCACGACCAAACCGGTGAACCAGAAGGCCTGGTTCCTGATCCTGCCCGTCATCCTGTGCGTGGCCTTCTCGGCCATCCTGCCGCTGATGACCGTGGTGAACTACTCGGTGCAGGACATCATCTCGCCCGAGCGGCGCGTGTTCGTCGGCACCGAATGGTTCGCCGCCGTGATGCGCGACGAAGAGCTGCACGCGGCCCTGTGGCGCCAGATCACGTTCTCGCTCGCCGTGCTGGCGGTGGAGATCCCGCTGGGCATCTGCCTGGCGCTGTCCATGCCCGCGCAGGGCTGGAAGTCCTCCGCCGTGCTGGTGACGGTGGCGCTGTCGCTGCTGATCCCGTGGAACGTGGTGGGCACCATCTGGCAGATCTATGGCCGCGCCGACATCGGCCTGCTGGGCGCCGCGCTGCAGTACATCGGCATCGACTACAGCTACACCGGCAACGCCACGCAGGCCTGGCTCACCGTGCTGGTGATGGACGTGTGGCACTGGACGCCGCTGGTGGCGCTGCTGTGCTTTGCCGGGCTGCGCTCGATCCCCGACGCCTACTACCAGGCCGCGCGCATCGACGGCGCGAGCAAGTTCGCCGTGTTCCGCTACATCCAGCTGCCCAAGATGCGCGGCGTGCTGATGATCGCGGTGCTGCTGCGCTTCATGGACAGCTTCATGATCTACACCGAGCCCTTCGTGCTCACCGGCGGCGGGCCGGGCAATGCCACCACCTTCCTCAGCCAGTACCTCACGCAGAAGGCCGTGGGCCAGTTCGACCTGGGCCCGGCGGCGGCGTTCTCGCTGATCTACTTCCTCATCATCCTGCTGCTGTGCTTCATCCTCTACAACTGGATGCAGCGCGTGGGCACCGACGCACAGACCGGAGCCGGCCATGAATGAAAAGCGCTTTCGCAAGCGGAGCCTCTTCCTTGCGGCCTACATCGTCTTCGCGTTGCTGCCCATCTACTGGATGGTCAACATGAGCTTCAAGACGAACGCGGAGATCCTCTCCACGTTCTCGTTCTTTCCCCAGCATTTCACCTGGGACAACTACAAGACCATCTTCACCGACGAGTCCTGGTACTCGGGCTACATCAACAGCCTGATCTACGTGGCCATCAACACGGTGATCTCGCTCACCGTGGCGCTGCCGGCGGCCTATGCGTTCTCGCGCTACCAGTTCCTGGGCGACAAGCACGTGTTCTTCTGGCTGCTGACCAATCGCATGACGCCGCCCGCGGTGTTCCTGCTGCCGTTCTTCCAGCTCTACACGACCGTGGGGCTGATGGACACGCACATCGCCGTGGCGCTGGCCCACCTGCTGTTCAACGTACCCCTGGCGGTGTGGATCCTGGAAGGCTTCATGACCGGCATCCCGCGGGAGATCGACGAGACGGCCTACATCGACGGCTATAGCTTCCCGCGCTTTTTCCTGACCATCTTCCTGCCGCTCATCAAGGCCGGCGTGGGCGTGGCGGCGTTCTTCTGCTTCATGTTCAGCTGGGTCGAGCTGCTGTTGGCGCGCACGCTCACCAGCGTGAACGCCAAGCCCATCGTGGCGACGATGACGCGCACCGTGAGCGCCTCCGGCATGGACTGGGCCACCCTGGCCGCGGCCGGTGTGCTCACCATCGTGCCGGGTGCCATCGTCATCTGGTTCGTGCGGCACTACATCGCGAAGGGTTTCGCGATGGGCCGGGTTTGACGTGTGAAAGGGAGCACAGCCATGAATCACACACTTTCACCGCAGAGCGCGCGATGCGTCCAACGCCAGCGGCAGCCGTGGAGCGGGCCTTGCCCGGCCACACGCTGCGTCCCCCTCAGGGTAAGTGCCGCAGGCGCTCACGGGGGTACCCATGTTTGAGTGGATGGCCTGGACCACGCCGGTGGCCGTTTTCTTCCTGTGCATCGTGCTCATGCTGGCCGGCATGACGGTGTGGGAAATCAAGTCCCCCACCCTGCTCCGGCGTGGCTGGCTGCCGCTGGCGACGACGCGCGGCGACCGCCTCTTCATCGGCCTGCTGGCCGCCGCCTATGTGAACCTGGCCTTCGTGGGCATCAGCGGGCACTTGGTGCAGTGGTTCTCGCTGTCGGCCGAACCGTCGATCTGGATCAGCTTCGTGCTGTCGATGGCCTTGCTGGTGCTGATCCTGCGCAAGGGCTGACGGCCCGGCTGCCGGGAGTTTTTTCTGCCGCCGGTCCGACCCATCCCCCGGACCCGGCGGCCGCTGGAATGCAAAGGGGAGTCGATTCAACTGACTATCAGGAGACAAGCACTATGAAGATGCAGTATTCGGCGCTGGCGTTGGCCGTCGCGGTCCTGGCCGGCAACACGGCCATGGCGGGCGAGGCGGAAGCCAAGAAGTGGGTGGACAGCGAATTCCAGCCGTCCACGCTGGCCAAGGACCAGCAACTGGCCGAGATGAAGTGGTTCATCGACGCGGCCAAGAAGCTGCAGGCCAAGGGCGTGAAGGAAATCTCGGTGGTGTCGGAAACCCTGACCACGCACGAGTACGAGTCCAAGACGCTGGCCAAGGCCTTCGAGGAGATCACCGGCATCAAGGTCAAGCACGATCTCATCCAGGAAGGCGACGTGGTCGAGAAGCTGCAGACCTCGATGCAGTCTGGCAAGTCGATCTACGACGGCTGGATTAGCGACTCCGACCTGATCGGCACGCACTACCGCTACGGCAAGATGATGAACCTGACCGACTACATGTCGGGCGCCGGCAAGGAATTCACCAACCCCGGGCTGGACCTGAAGGACTTCATCGGCACCAAGTTCACCACCGCGCCGGACGGCAAGCTCTACCAGCTGCCTGACCAGCAGTTCGCCAACCTGTACTGGTTCCGCGCCGACCTGTTCGAGCGCAAGGACTTGAAGGACAAGTTCAAGGCCAAGTACGGCTACGACCTGGGCGTGCCGCTGAACTGGAGCGCCTACGAAGACATCGCCGAATTCTTCAGCAACGACGTGAAGACCATCGACGGCAAGGCCATCTACGGCCACATGGACTACGGCAAGAAGGACCCCTCGCTCGGCTGGCGCTTCACCGACGCATGGCTGTCCATGGCGGGCGCTGCCGACATCGGCACGCCCAATGGCCTGCCGATCGACGAATGGGGCATCCGCGTGGCGGCGGACAAGTGCACGCCCGTGGGCGCCTCGGTGTCCCGCGGCGGCGCGACCAACTCGCCCGCGGCCGTGTACGCGCTCACCAAGTACGTGGACTGGATGAAGAAGTACGCGCCCAAGGAAGCCATGGGCATGACCTTCGGCGAATCCGGCCCCGTGCCCGCGCAAGGCCAGATCGCCCAGCAGATCTTCTGGTACACCGCCTTCACCGCCGACATGGTCAAGCCCGGCCTGCCCGTGGTGAACGCCGACGGCACGCCCAAGTGGCGCATGGCGCCCGGTCCCAACGGCCCGTACTGGAAGCCCGGCATGCAGAACGGCTACCAGGACGTGGGATCGTGGTCGTTCTTCAACGGCCATGACGCCAACAAGACGGCCGCTGCCTGGCTCTACGCCCAGTTCGTGACCGCCAAGACCGTCTCGCTCAAGAAGACCATCGTGGGCCTGACGCCCATCCGCGAGAGCGACATCCAGTCCAAGGCCATGACCGACATGGCGCCCAAGCTCGGCGGCCTGGTCGAGTTCTACCGCAGCCCGGCCCGCGTGGCCTGGTCGCCCACCGGCACCAACGTGCCTGACTACCCCAAGCTCGCGCAGCTGTGGTGGAAGAACGTGGCCCAGGCCGTTACGGGCGAGAAGACCCCGCAGGGCGCCATGGACACGCTGGCCGACGAGATGGACCAGGTCATGGCCCGCCTGGAGCGCGCCGGCATGGCCCACTGCGCGCCCAAGCTCAATCCCAAGGGCGATCCTGCCAAGTGGCTGAGCGACAAGGCCGCCCCCTGGGCCAAGCTGGCCAATGAAAAGCCCAAGGGCGAAACCATTGCCTACGACCGCCTGCTGCAGGCCTGGAAGGACGGCAAGGTGCGCTGACCCGGCAGGATGGGCCGGCGCCCACGCACCGCCGGCCTGATTTGCCCACCTCCCGCCCTCGTCCTTGTCTGCAAGGGCCTGGGCGGATTTGTTTTTTGCGGTGAATCAAGGGTTAACCCTTGGTTCTTCCGAGACGCATGGACAATCGATCCCATGAATACCGTGACCACCCCCCTGTACACCAAACGCTCCGAACTGCTGGCTCGGCTGGCCGAGCCCCGCCTCTACGACCTGGCGGTGATCGGGGGCGGTGCGACAGGCCTGGGCGTGGCGCTGGACGCCGCCGCGCGTGGCTTCAGCGTGGTCCTGGTGGAGTCGCACGACTTCGCCAAGGGAACATCCTCCCGCGCGACCAAGCTGGTGCACGGAGGCGTGCGCTATCTGGCGCAGGGCAATATCTCCCTCGTGCGCGAAGCGCTGCACGAGCGCACTACGCTGTTGAACAATGCCCCCCACCTGGCGCAGCCGCTGCCGTTCGTGATGCCGTCCTACCGCTATTGGGAAACGCCGTTCTACGGCGTGGGACTCAAGGCCTACGACGTCCTGGCGGGCAAGGCCGGCCTGGGCGCCACCGAATTCCTCGGCCGGGAAAGCACCTTGCGCCTGCTGCCCACGGCCCGCAAGGAAGGGCTCAAAGGCGGGGTCAAGTACTGGGACGGCCAGTTCGACGACGCCCGGCTGGCGCTCGCCTTGGCCCGCACGGCGGCGCAGCGCGGAGCCTTGCTCGTCAACTACTGCTCCGCCCGCGAACTGGTGCACGAGGCCGGCAAGGTGGCGGGCTTTACGTGCGAGGACCGCGAAACCGGCACCGCCTATACCGTGCGCGCGAAGTGCGTGGTCAATGCCACCGGAGTGTGGGTGGACGCGTTTCGCCAGCAGGATGCCGCGGCGCTCGGGCGCCCCGCCAAGCCCATCGTGGCACCCAGCCAGGGCGTGCACATCGTGGTGGACCGCGAATTCCTGCCTTCCGACCATGCGCTCATGGTGCCCAAGACCGCCGATGGCCGGGTGCTGTTTGCCGTGCCGTGGCTGGGCAAAGTCATCCTGGGGACGACCGACAGCCCGCGCCAGGACCTGGCCCGCGAGCCCTTACCGTTCAAGGAGGAAGTGGCGTTCATCCTGAGCGAATCCGCCCGCTACCTGACGCGGGCGCCGGGCCCTTCGGATGTACGCAGCATCTGGGTCGGATTGCGTCCTTTGGTCAAACCGCAGGACGACGACGGTGACAACACGAAGAGCATCAGCCGCGAGCACACCGTCATCGCCAGCGCGAGCGGACTGGTCACCGTCACCGGTGGAAAATGGACCACGTACCGGGCCATGGCGGAGGACGTGTTGCAAAAATGCTTCACTGCGGGGTTGCTGGCGGAGCGCCCCAGCGGCGTGACGCGCCATCTTCCCCTCGTGGGCTCGCCCCAGCAGGCGGTGCAGCACCGCATCAGCGCGCCCCAAGGCCTGCACTCCTATGGCAGTGAGGCATCTTTCATCGACGGCTTGCCGGGCGCGGACGCCGCGCTGTCAGAGGGGCTGACCGAGGCGATGGTGCGATTTGCCGCCCGCTACGAGTACGCCCGCACGGTGGAAGATGTGCTGGCCCGCCGCAGCCGGATGCTTTTCCTGGATGCGGCCCAAGCCGCTCGTCTGGCCCCGCGCGTGGGCGAGATCCTGCGCGAGGAGCTCGGCCTCGACCCCCAGCTGGAGGTGTTCCAGGCGTTGGCCCGGCAGTATTTGGACGTCCCGTTGTGAAGTGCTTGACGTCAGTTGCGCTTTTTGACAAAATCGAGGGCTTCGCGTTTCAAGCGCGAGGTTTCTGCCCAGCGGGAAGTGCTGCAAATGGTTTGCGGCATGGACGACGGGCCCAAGACTGATTGGCTGATCTTCAGCCCTTGAGACGTTCTCTGGGGCTGTCAATCCTGCCGGTGCAAGTTGGGAATATTGAAATGATCCAGACAGAATCTCGGTTAGACGTTGCCGACAACACCGGCGCGAAGTCCGTCCTGTGCATCAAGGTGCTGGGTGGTTCCAAGCGTCGCTACGCCAGTGTCGGCGACATCATCAAGGTGAGCATCAAGGAAGCCGCTCCGCGTGGCCGCGTCAAAAAGGGCGAGGTCTACAGTGCAGTGGTGGTTCGTACGGCGAAGGGTATTCGCCGTGGCGACGGTTCGCTCGTCAAATTCGATGGCAACGCAGCAGTGTTGCTCAATGCAAAGCTGGAGCCCATCGGCACCCGCATCTTCGGGCCCGTGACGCGTGAACTGCGTACCGAGAAGTTCATGAAGATCGTGTCCCTGGCTCCTGAAGTTCTCTGAGGACGCGCCATGAACAAGATTCGCAAGGGCGACGAAATCGTTGTGCTCACCGGGCGCGACAAGGGCAAGCGCGGCACGGTGTCGCTGCGCAAGGATGACTCCTATCTGGTCATCGACGGCATCAACCTGGTCAAGAAGCATGTCAAGCCGAACCCCATGAAGGGTACGACCGGCGGCATCGTGGAAAAGGCCATGCCGATCCATCAGTCCAACGTGGCCATCTTCAATGCGGCTACCGGCAAGGCTGATCGTGTAGGTATCAAGGTGCAGGCTGATGGTGCGCGCGTTCGCGTGTTCAAGTCCAGCGGCGCTGAAATCAAGGCGGCCTAAGGAGTCAACATGGCACGACTGCAACAACACTACCGCGAAAAAATCGCCCCCGAGCTCGCTAAGCAGTTCGGTTACACCTCTCCGATGCAAGTCCCTCGGCTGACGAAGATCACCCTGAACATGGGTGTGAGCGAAGCCGTGTCGGACAAGAAGGTGATGGACAACGCCGTCGCAGACCTGACCAAGATTGCTGGCCAGAAGCCTGTGGTGACCAAGGCCAAGAAGGCCATCGCCGGTTTCAAGATCCGCGAAGGCCAGGCCATCGGCTGCATGGTCACCCTGCGTGGCGTTCAGATGTACGAATTCCTGGATCGTTTCGTGACCGTGGCTCTGCCCCGCGTCCGTGACTTCCGCGGTATCTCTGGCCGGGCCTTCGACGGCCGTGGCAATTACAACATCGGTGTCAAGGAACAGATCATTTTCCCTGAAATCGAGTACGACAAGGTGGATGCCTTGCGCGGTCTCAACATCAGCATCACCACAACGGCGCGTAGCGATGAAGAAGCGAAGGCGCTTCTCGCTGGTTTCCGTTTCCCGTTCAAGAACTGAGGCAGCGTATGGCTAAAGTAGCTTTGATCCAGCGCGAACTGAAGCGCGAAAAATTGGCCGCCAAGTACGCAGCAAAGTATGCGGAATTGAAGGCAGTTGCCAGCGACATGAAGCGCAGCGATGAAGAGCGTGAAGCAGCCCGTCTGGGCCTGCAAAAGCTCCCACGCAACGCCAACCCCACGCGTCAGCGCAACCGTTGCGAAATCACCGGTCGCCCACGTGGCACGTTCCGCCAATTCGGTCTGGCTCGCGCAAAGATCCGTGAACTGGCTTTTGCCGGCGACATCCCTGGTGTCACCAAGGCCAGCTGGTAAGCGGGCAGGAGAGATACAACATGAGCATGAGTGATCCCATCGCTGACTTGCTGACCCGCATTCGCAACGCGCAAATGGTGTCCAAGGCAACCGTGCTGGTGCCGTCTTCCAAAGTGAAGATCGCCATCGCCCAAGTGCTGAAGGACGAGGGTTATATCGACGGCTTCCAGGTCAAGACCGAAGCCGGCAAGTCCGAACTTGAAATCGCACTGAAGTACTACGCCGGTCGTCCGGTGATCGAGCGTATCGAGCGCGTGAGCCGTCCTGGCCTGCGTGTGTACAAAGGCCGTGATTCCATCCCGCAAGTCATGAACGGTCTGGGTGTGGCAATTGTCACGACGCCCAAGGGCGTGATGACCGATCGCAAAGCGCGCGCTACCGGTGTCGGCGGCGAAGTGCTTTGCTACGTCGCTTAAACGTGGCATTGAGGAGTAACTGAAATGTCCCGCGTAGGAAAAATGCCGGTGACCATCCCCGCAGGTGTGGATGTGTCCATCAAGGACGACCAGATCAACGTGAAGGGTACGGGCGGCACGCTGTCGCTGACCCAGAGCGCGCTTGTGAAGGTCTCCATCAAGGACGGCAAGCTCAGTTTTGAGCCTGTTGACGAGTCCCGTGAAGCGAATGCCATGAGTGGCACGATCCGCCAGTTGGTGAACAACATGGTGGTGGGTGTCAGCAAGGGCTTCGAAAAGAAGCTGAGCCTGATCGGCGTGGGCTACAAGGCCCAGGCTGCAGGTGCCAAGCTGAATCTGAGCGTGGGTTACTCGCACCCCGTGAACTTCGAAATGCCTGCTGGCATCACGGTTGCGACTCCAACCCCGACCGAAATCGTGATCAAGGGTGCCGACCGCCAGCGCGTTGGCCAATTGGCCGCTGAGATCCGTGCCGTTCGTCCGCCCGAGCCCTACAAGGGCAAAGGCATCCGTTATTCGGACGAAAAAGTCACGATCAAAGAGACCAAGAAGAAATAAGGAGCTGCAACATGTTGACCAAGAAAGAGCAGCGTCTTCGTCGTTCGCGCCAGACCCGCATTCGCATTGCGCAGCAAGGCGTGGCGCGTTTGACGGTGAACCGCACGAACCTTCACATCTACGCCAGTGTTATCTCCGGCGACGGCAGCAAGGTCCTGGCCAGCGCATCGACGGCAGAAGCCGATGTGCGCAAGTCCCTCGGTGGCTCTGGCAAGGGGGGCAATGCCACCGCTGCCCAGATCATCGGCAAGCGCATCGCTGAAAAGGCGAAGGCGGCCGGCATCGAGAAGGTTGCATTCGATCGTGCAGGTTTTGCCTATCACGGCCGCGTCAAGGCTTTGGCCGACGCTGCACGTGAAGCTGGCCTGCAGTTCTAAGCGGAGCGAAATACAAAATGGCTAAATTTCAACCCAAAGTGCAGAGCGAAGGTCAGGACGACGGTCTGCGCGAAAAAATGATCGCGGTGAACCGCGTGACCAAAGTCGTGAAGGGTGGCCGGATTCTCGGTTTCGCCGCACTGACTGTGGTCGGTGACGGTGATGGCCGCGTCGGCATGGGTAAGGGCAAGTCGAAGGAAGTGCCTGCAGCCGTGCAAAAGGCAATGGAAGAAGCTCGCCGCAATCTGGTGAAGGTGTCGCTCAAGAACGGCACCATTCATCATCAAGTGACGGGCCACCATGGTGCTGCACACGTGATGATGGCTCCCGCCCCCAAGGGTACGGGCATCATTGCGGGCGGCCCGATGCGTGCTGTGTTTGAAGTGTTGGGCATCACCGACATCGTGGCCAAGAGCCACGGTTCGTCGAACCCCTACAACATGGTCCGCGCAACGTTCGATGCGCTGGTGCATTCCACGACCCCGTCGGAAGTGGCAGCCAAGCGCGGCAAGTCGGTCGAAGACATCTTCGCCTGAACGGAGTTGAGCAAATGACTACGCAACAAACCGTCAAGATTCAACTGGTGCGCAGCCCGATTGGCACCAAGGAATCGCACCGTGCCACCGTACGCGGCCTGGGCCTGCGCAAGCTGAACAGCATCAGCGAACTGCAGGACAGCCCTGAAGTGCGCGGCATGATTAACAAGATCAGCTATCTGGTCAAAGTCCTCTGAGAGGTTGATGATGGAACTCAATAGCATCAAGCCTGCAGACGGAGCCAAGCATGCCAAGCGCCGCGTCGGTCGCGGTATCGGTTCTGGTCTGGGCAAGACCGCGGGTCGCGGTCACAAGGGTCAGAAATCGCGTTCTGGCGGTTACCACAAGGTGGGTTTCGAAGGCGGTCAAATGCCTTTGCAGCGTCGCCTGCCCAAGCGCGGCTTCAAGTCCCATCTGCTGAAGTTCAATGCAGAAGTGACCCTGACGGCGCTGGACCAACTGGGTCTTGCTGAAGTTGACCTGCTGGCGCTCAAGAGCGCCGGTTTGGTGGGCCAGCTGATCAAGGTGGTGAAGGTCATCAAGAGTGGCGAACTGAGCAAGTCGGTCAAGTTGACCGGCATCGGTGCAACGGCGGGCGCGAAGGCGGCCATCGAAGCTGCCGGCGGCAGCCTGGCTTGAATACGTTCTGAAGGAACGCATCCGTGGCTACTAGCGCAGCTCAAATTGCGAAAACCGGTAAGTTTGGCGATTTACGTCGCCGGCTGGTTTTTCTGCTGCTGGCGTTGGTCGTGTACCGCATCGGAGCGCACATTCCCGTGCCGGGCATTGATCCGGCGCAGCTGCAACAGCTGTTCAGTGGCCAGCAGGGTGGCATTCTGAACCTGTTCAACATGTTCTCGGGTGGGGCGCTCTCGCGCTTCACGGTTTTCGCTCTGGGGATCATGCCGTATATCTCGGCGTCGATCATCATGCAGCTGATGACCTATGTCGTTCCGACGTTCGAGCAGCTGAAGAAGGAAGGCGAGGCAGGGCGGCGCAAGATCACGCAATACACGCGTTATGGAACGCTGGGTTTGGCCATATTCCAGTCGCTGGGCATCGCTGTGGCACTGGAGAGTTCCGCAGGGCTGGTGCTGAGTCCCGGGTTCGGGTTTCGCATGACGGCCGTGGTGAGCTTGACGGCTGGCACGATGTTCCTCATGTGGTTGGGTGAGCAGATCACAGAGCGTGGCTTGGGCAACGGGATTTCGATCCTGATCTTCGCAGGTATCGCTGCAGGGCTGCCGAGTTCTATCGGTGGATTGCTGGAGCTGGTGCGCACAGGTGCGATGAGCATCCTGGCTGCGATTTTCATCGTGTTGATCGTGGCGGCAGTGACCTATTTCGTCGTGTTTGTCGAAAGAGGCCAGAGAAAGATTCTCGTGAATTACGCGAGGCGCCAGGTGGGCAACAAGGTGTATGGCGGTCAATCGTCGCATCTGCCGTTGAAGCTCAACATGGCTGGGGTGATTCCACCGATCTTTGCTTCGTCGATCATTTTGTTGCCGGCTACGGTGGTGAACTGGTTCAGTGCGGGTGAGTCGATGCGTTGGTTGCGTGACATTTCTGGAGCACTGACCCCAGGTCAGCCGATCTATGTGATGTTCTACGCAGCTGCCATTGTGTTCTTCTGCTTCTTCTACACCGCCTTGGTGTTCAACAGCCGAGAGACTGCAGACAACTTGAAGAAAAGCGGTGCCTTCATTCCTGGGATTCGTCCTGGAGAACAGACGGCTCGCTACATCGACAAGATCCTGGTTCGTTTGACGCTGGCTGGAGCGGTGTACATCACCTTTGTGTGCTTGCTCCCAGAGTTCATGATCTTGAAGTACAACGTGCCGTTCTATTTTGGTGGCACCTCTTTACTGATCATTGTGGTGGTCACCATGGACTTCATGGCCCAGGTGCAGAACTACATGATGTCGCAGCAATACGAGTCCTTGCTTAAGAAGGCCAACTTCAAAGCAACGCCTGGCAGCTGAGTCAGTCACAAGTGGAATCTTGGCAAATGCGCTATAGTGGCGGGTTGGCCTTGGTGGATACGGTTTATTGATGCCTCCGAGTCATCGCGGGCGCAAATTGTGTTCCGCGCAGTGGGCCGGGACGAAAAGACGAGTTTTAGGAGAATGAAATGAGAGTTTCGGCTTCGGTCAAGAAAATCTGCCGCAACTGCAAGATCATCCGCCGCAAAGGTGTGGTGCGCGTGATCTGCACGGACATGCGCCATAAGCAGCGCCAAGGTTGATTGAAAGTATTAGAGGACGCATATGGCACGTATCGCTGGCATTAATATTCCGCCGCATCAGCATGCTGAAATCGGCTTGACCGCCATTTTTGGCATTGGTCGCACCCGCGCTCGCAAGATCTGCGAAGCCTGTGACATCGCTTATTCCAAGAAGATCAAGGATCTGACGGACGGCGATCTCGAAAAAATTCGCGATCAGATCGCGCAGTTCACCATCGAAGGTGATCTGCGTCGCGAAACCACGATGAACATCAAGCGCTTGATGGACATTGGCTGCTACCGCGGCTTCCGCCATCGTCGCGGTCTGCCCATGCGTGGTCAGCGTACGCGCACGAATGCTCGTACCCGTAAGGGTCCGCGCAAGGGTGCTGCAGCGCTGAAGAAGTAAAAAGATTGAAAGATCAACATGGCAAAGTCTCCCGCCAATAACGCTGCACAGCGCGTTCGCAAGAAGGTTCGCAAGAACGTTTCGGACGGTATCGCGCACGTGCATGCTTCGTTCAACAACACCATCATCACGATCACCGATCGCCAAGGCAATGCCTTGTCCTGGGCGTCGTCGGGTGGTCAAGGTTTCAAGGGTTCGCGCAAATCCACGCCATTCGCTGCACAGGTTGCATCCGAAGTCGCGGGTCGTGCTGCCATTGAACAAGGCATCAAGAATCTTGATGTCGAGATCAAGGGCCCAGGTCCTGGTCGTGAATCGTCGGTGCGCGCGCTGGGCGCCCTGGGTATCCGCATCACTTCGATCTCCGACGTGACGCCGGTTCCCCATAACGGCTGCCGTCCGCAAAAGCGCCGTCGCATCTAATTTTTATAAGCCCACCGCCACCTGATTGCTTTGGCAGCAGGTGGCTCCCGCAATGATGTTGCGGAAGATGACAATCCAAGGAAGCTCAAGTGGCACGTTACCTCGGCCCCAAGGCCAAACTCTCCCGCCGTGAAGGCACTGACCTGTTCCTGAAGAGCGCTCGCCGCTCTATCGCGGACAAGGCCAAGTTCGACTCCAAGCCAGGTCAGCACGGCCGCACCTCTGGTGCTCGCACGTCCGACTATGGTCTGCAACTGCGCGAAAAGCAGAAGGTCAAGCGCATGTATGGCGTGCTGGAAAAGCAATTCCGCCGCTATTTCGAAGCCGCTGATCGCCGCAAGGGCAACACGGGTGCCAACCTGCTGTTCCTGCTGGAATCCCGTCTGGATAACGTGGTGTACCGCATGGGCTTCGGTTCCACGCGCGCAGAAGCACGCCAGCTGGTGTCGCACAAGGCTATCACCGTGAACGGCCAGTCTGTCAACATCGCCTCGTACCTCGTCAAGACGGGCGATGTGGTGGCTGTGCGCGAAAAGTCCAAGAAGCAAGGTCGCGTGGTCGAAGCCTTGCAGCTGGCTCAGCAAGTGGGTATGCCAGCGTGGGTGGAAGTGAATGCCGACAAGGCCGAAGGTATCTTCAAGAAGGTTCCGGATCGTGACGAATTCGGCGCTGACATCAACGAATCCCTGATCGTTGAACTCTATTCGCGCTAAGCATTTAGCGCACATTCGAGAAAATTGTTCCTATACCGCGAGGCATCGCGGTATAGGCGCTTCACCAGCCTTACCGGTGTAACGAGCTGGGGGTATTGAGAGGAAGTCTGAATGCAAACCAATTTGCTGAAACCCAAGGCGATCAATGTCGAGCAGCTTGGCCACAATCGTGCCAAGGTCGCGTTGGAGCCCTTTGAGCGCGGTTACGGCCACACTCTGGGCAATGCCATTCGCCGTGTTCTGCTCTCGTCCATGGTGGGTTACGCAGCAACGGAAGTCACGATCGCAGGCGTCTTGCACGAGTATTCATCCATTGATGGTGTTCAGGAAGATGTCGTCAACATCCTGTTGAATCTCAAGGGTGTGGTGTTCAAGCTCCACAACCGCGACGAAGTCACGCTGAGCCTTCGCAAGGACGGTGAAGGGGTGGTCACGGCTCGGGATATCCAGACGCCTCATGACGTAGAAATCGTCAACCCCGATCACGTCATCGCTCATCTGTCGCAGGGCGGCAAGCTGGACATGCAGATCAAGGTAGAAAAAGGCCGTGGCTACGTGCCAGGCAATCTGCGCCGTTATGCCGACGAGTCGACGAAGTCGATTGGCCGCATTGTGCTGGACGCATCTTTTTCCCCGGTCAAGCGCGTGAGCTACACCGTGGAAAGCGCCCGCGTCGAGCAGCGCACCGATCTGGACAAGCTGGTTGTCGAAATCGAGACGAATGGTGCCATCACGGCGGAAGATGCAGTTCGCGCATCCGCCAAGATTTTGGTAGAACAGCTGGCTGTGTTTGCGCAGCTCGAAGGCGGCGAATTGGCGGCATTCGATGCGCCAGCAGGTCCTCGCGGCAGTGCAACGTTCGATCCGATCTTGCTGCGCCCTGTGGACGAGCTGGAATTGACGGTGCGCTCTGCCAATTGCCTGAAGGCCGAGAACATCTACTACATCGGTGACCTGATCCAACGCACCGAGAACGAGTTGCTGAAGACGCCTAATCTTGGACGTAAGTCGCTCAATGAAATCAAGGAAGTCTTGGCTTCCCGTGGTTTGACTCTGGGAATGAAGCTGGAGAACTGGCCACCTGCAGGCCTCGACAAGCGTTAAGTTATAATTTTGGGCTCCCTCGGGGGAGCCAGTGCCTTGGGCAGTACCTGATACGGCTGCCCGATTTAATTACTCATAAGGAAAGCACCATGCGCCACGGACACGGCCTTCGTAAACTCAATCGCACCAGCTCGCACCGACTCGCGATGCTGCAGAACATGATGAACTCGCTCATCGAGCACGAGGCCATCAAGACCACGCTGCCCAAGGCCAAGGAGTTGCGCCGTGTGGTGGAGCCCATGATCACTTTGGCGAAGGAAGACACCCTGGCCAATCGCCGCCTGGCATTCGATCGTCTGCGCGATCGTGACAGCGTGACCAAGCTGTTCAATGTGCTCGGCCCCCGTTTCAAGGCACGTCCAGGCGGCTACACGCGCATCCTGAAGATGGGTTTCCGCGTGGGTGACAATGCACCTATGGCGTATGTCGAACTGGTTGATCGTGCAGAAGAATCTACAGAAACCGCAAATGCTTCCGCAAAAGCATAAAAGTAGGTTATAATTTATCTCTTGCCGCGCGATGGAGCAGTCTGGTAGCTCGTTGGGCTCATAACCCAAAGGTCGGAGGTTCAAATCCTCCTCGCGCAACCAATAAAGCGGAAACGCTCTCAAAAAAGCCCACTAATCAGTGGGCTTTTTTGTTTTTGTCGTTTAACTCACTGGATAAACACTGATGGGAAGCTTTGGCTGGCCTCCAGTCAGTGGGTGACGATCGGCATCTTTTCACATCAGGGCGATTAATGACGACACACTGCAACACTGAAAGGTGCGCGTGCCGACAGCTTCTTGATGGTTTGATGCCGCCCGATCAATCCGGGGGTGATGCCTATCTCTCCTTTGTTCACGATGACATCCTCAGAAGAAACCACGCTTGGCATTGATTTCGGCACCTCCAATTCCGCCATGGCGGTGAGACGGGGCAGGGGCGTGGCCACGTTGCTACCGTTGGAAGGGACTGCAACCACATTGCCGACCGCCCTGTTCTTCAATACGGAAGACCATCAGACACACATCGGGCGCGATGCCGTGGCGCATTACCTCGCGGGCACGGAAGGGCGGCTCATGCGGTCGCTGAAAAGCCTGCTCGGCAGCGCGCTCCTACAGGACAAGACAGCGGTTCACCAGAGCATGGTGAGCTATCAAGACATCATCGCACTGTTTCTGCGCACGTTGGCAGGGCAGGCCCGGCAGGCGCTGGGCGCGATGCCAGACCGCGTTGTCATGGGGCGCCCTGTCCACTTCGTGGATGGCGACGAAGCGCGTGATGCGCAGGCGGAAGACGCCTTGCGACAGGCGGCCTTGGATGCGGGGTTTACCAATGTCTCCTTTCAACTGGAGCCCATTGCAGCGGCGCTGGACCATGAACAGCGGATCACGCATGAATCATTGGTGCTGGTGGTGGATATCGGCGGGGGGACCTCGGATTTCACCGTCGTGCGCCTCGGCCCGGAGCGTGCCTTGCTGGCCGATCGCAGTTCCGACGTGCTGGCCACCTCCGGGGTTCACCTGGGTGGAACCGATTTTGACCAACGACTGAGCCGGGCCCAGGTCATGCCGCTTCTCGGACTGCGCCACATCGGGCCCAGTGGCCGGGAAGTGCCCAGCCGCGTGTTCTTCGATTTATCGACGTGGCACCTGATCCAGTGGCTGTACAGCGCGAAAGCTCTGAGGGACGCGCAGTCCCTCCGGACCGACTATGCAGACCTTCGCTTGCACGACCGATTAATGGAGGTGCTCAACGAACGGTGGGGGCACCGTCTGGCCAATGCGGTGGAACACGCCAAGATCGCGGTGTCGCAAAACAGCGCTGCAGAACCCATCGTGCTGGATTGGCTCGAATCCGATCTGCAATCCTTCATTTCACCCGATGTCCTGGAAGCGCAACTGGAGGGGCCTTTGCAGCAGATTGTGGATTGCGCCCAGGAGTGCCTGCGCAAGGCCGAATTGAACGCCAGTGGCATCGATGCCATTTATCTCACCGGTGGCTCTTCTGCGCTGCGCCCGCTGCGTACCGCGTTGAAGAAGGCCTTCCCACAGGTGACCCAGATGGAAGGTGACCTGTTCGGCGGCGTGGCCTCCGGACTGGCGTACACCGTCGGCTGAGAAAGGGCGGTACCTCACGCGGACCGATGCGTTCACCGCCGCTCAGCAGTTGCAGTGCAGCGCCTGGCATGGGCCGAGCCTGCTAGGCCTGCGTTCCGCCTTCCTGCTTGAGCGCCAGGGCCGACTCATACAGGGCATTGCGCGATGATCCTGTGATCTCGGCCGACAGGCGGACAGCGGTTTTGAGCGGGAGTTCCTGCATCAACAACTTCAGCACACGCAGACCATCGCCATCGTCCTGCGCTGCCTGGATCGGGTGCAACAGCACCACGAACTCGCCCCGCGAGCGTTGTGGTCCGCCGGCCAGCCAGATGGACAGGGCATGGGCAGGCTGGGTGGCAATTTCTTCGAACTGTTTGGTCAGCTCCCGGGCGAGCGTGACCTGCCGGTCTCCCAAGACCGCAAGGGCCTGGGCCAGTTCTGCAATTCGGTGTGGGGCCTCCAGCAGCACCACACAGCGGGTTTCCGTGGCGAGATGTTGCACTGCCGTTGCCCGCTCGCCGCTCTTGGTTGGAAGAAAACCGGCAAAAAGAAAACCTTCGGCCCCCTGGGCGAATGCGCCCGCAGCGCTGAGTGCCGATGTCACGCTGCTCGCTCCTGGCAGTGGCACAGCGCGCAACCCTGCCGCGTGCACGGCAGCGACGATCCGCGCCCCCGGATCGCTGACGCCCGGGGTGCCCGCATCACTGGCGTAGGCCACCCGCTGTCCGTCGCGCAAACGCTCGACCACCGAATGCGATGCCTCGGCCTCGTTGTGCTGGTGCACCGCCAGCAATTGACTGCTGGTTTTCTCTATGCCGTAGGCGCGCAGCAGCGCCTGGGTATGGCGCGTATCTTCGCAGGCGATGGTGTCGGCCAGTTGCAGCACGTGCAGCGCCCGCAGTGTGATGTCGGCCAAGTTACCGATGGGGGTGGCCACGACGTACAGAGCCCCTTGCGGATAATGCTGCGCAGCCGCCGCGTCGCGTGCGGCGTTCAGGGCTGAAGCGAAAGAGGCGCTCAATGGGATTCCTTGGGAAAAAACCGGTAGCCAACACGCGCGTGGTCGGCAATGCTGCCGAAGACCTCGCATTGGCCCACCTGCAAGCCGCTGGACTGCGGCTGGTCGAGCGCAATTATCGAACGCCCGGGCGTGGCGGCGGCGAGATCGACCTGATCGTGCGGGATCGCGACGGCACGGTGGTGTTCGTTGAGGTGCGAAGCCGCGCCAGCAGTGCGTTTGGCGGCGCTGGTGCCAGCATCGGCCGGACCAAGCAGCAGCGGATCGTGTTTGCCGCCCGCTGCTACCTGATGCGCCTGCCTGCACCACCGCCATGCCGCTTCGATGCCGTCCTGGTAGAAGGCGGTTCCGTGCAGTGGCTGCGTGGCGCCTTCGAGGCGCAATAACGTTTCAAGCCCTTGGTTGGAGTCAAAGCGGATGCAGTGTTTTACGCCTGCCGCCCATGGTTGACCCAAACGGCGCCGACCCCACAGGTATCATCTTTGCCTCATGCTAGAGCAACGCATTCAACAGCATTTCATCGATAGCGCCGACCTCAAATACCAGTCCGCGCAGACCCTGAGCCATCCCATCGCTTCCGCTGTGCAGGCCATCCTCGCCTGCGTCACCAGTGGCGGCAAGGTGCTGGCCTGCGGCAGCGGTCCGGCCGCGGCGCAGGCGCAGCAGTTTGCTGCCCTATGCGTGGCCGGGTTCGAACGGGAGCGGCCGGAACTGGCGGCCATGGCACTGGCGCCCGACGCAATCTGGACCCCTGCCGGCCTCGAGGGCCCGGACATCGACGCGCTGGGACGCCAGGTGCGAGCGCTGGGACAGGCGGGCGACGTCCTGCTGGCGCTGTCGGAGTCCGGCAATGACCTGCCGCTGCTGGCCGCATGCGATGCAGCGCATGAAAGAGACATGACCGTCGTCGCCCTTTCGGGTCGCAGCGGTGGCCGGCTGGCCGGCATGCTGCGCGAGACCGACGTCTTGATCGCCGTGCCCCACGACCGCGCCGCACGCGTGCGGGAGGTGCATTCGCTGGTCCTGCACTGCCTGTGCGACGGCGTGGACGCCCAATTACTTGGTGAACAGGAGATACCGCTATGAGCTTCCCGATGACCCGCTTGACCCGATTGACTTGCACCCTGTTGGCCGTGGGCGCCTTGGGGTCGGCCCTCTCGGCATGCGCTCCGCTGGTGGTAGGCGGCGCTGCCGTCATGGGCAGCATGATGGCGTCGGACCGGCGCACGACGGGCACGCAGGTGGAGGACGAAGGCATCGAACTGCGTGCCTCCAACCGCATTCGCGACACCTTCGGCGACCGCGTCCATGTCAATGTGACCAGCTACAACCGGCAAGTGCTGCTGACGGGCGAAGTGCCGACCGCGCAGGACAAGGAAAAACTCGAGCAGACCGCGTTGGCCGTGGAGAACGTGCGCTCGGTCGTCAACGACCTGGCCGTGATGCCCCCCAGTTCTCTCACGCAGCGCTCCAACGACACGCTGATCACCGGCAAGGTGCGCGCGAGCTTCGTCGATGCCAAGGACCTGTTCGCTAGTGCCTACAAGGTGGTCACCGAGCGCGAGACGGTGTACCTCATGGGACGCGTGACGCAGCGCGAGGCGGACCGGGCCTCCGACATCGCCCGGGGCGTGAACGGCGTGCGCAAGGTCGTGCGCGTGTTCGAGATCATCACGCAGCAGGAACTGGAGCGTGGCTTCGCGCAGCAGCGTCCCGCGCCAGTCACCACGGACGCTTCGCCCAACGTGCCGGTCCGCTGAGCGTCGGCGGCTGCCAGCGAATCGGCCAAAGCGGTTCCGGCACCAGGCCACTGGCCACGGCCGCGAGGGATCCCGCGCGGCCAGGCTGAACGATCGGTTCTTTTACCCGTTCGTTTTCTGGCGGCCCAGCCGCGTGATCAGGCTGGAGGTGTCCCAACGGGCGCCGCCGTGCTGCTGCACATCGGCATAGAACTGGTCCACCAGCGCCGTGACCGGCACACGTGCGCCGTTGCGGCGGGATTCGTCGAGGACCAGGCCGAGGTCCTTGCGCATCCAGTCCACGGCAAAGCCGAAGTCGAAGCGGCCTTCCACCATGGTCTTGCCGCGGTTGTCCATCTGCCAGCTTTGCGCGGCCCCTTTGCCGATGACGTCCAGCACCAGCGGCATGTCCAGCCCGGCGTGCTGACCGAAGGCGATCGCCTCCGACAGGCCCTGCACGATACCGGCGATGCAGATCTGGTTGACCATCTTGGCCAGTTGGCCCGATCCGCTGTCGCCCACGCGGGTGAAAGCCCGGGAAAAGGCCAGCGCGGTGGGCTTCACGCTGTCGAAGGTGGCAGCGTCGCCGCCGCACATCACGGTCAGCTGGCCGTTCTGGGCCCCAGCCTGGCCACCGGACACGGGGGCATCGATGAACTGCAGTCCCAGCGTGCGCGCCGCGCCGTACAGTTCGCGAGCGACCTCGGCCGATGCCGTGGTGTGATCCACGAAGACCGCGCCGGGCTGCATGCCCGCGAAGGCGCCATCGGCACCCAGCGTGACGGAACGCAGATCGTCGTCGTTGCCGACACAGCAAAAGACGATGTCCGCCCCCTGGGCGGCTTCGCGTGGCGTGGGGGCGTGCCGGGGTGCGGCGCTGCCCGCGAACTCTTCGCACCAGGCGGCCGATTTGGCCGCGGTGCGGTTGTACACGGTAACGGTATGGCCTGCGAGGGCGAGGTGCCCCGCCATGGGGTAGCCCATGACGCCCAGGCCGAGAAAGGCGACCTTGCGGAAAGGCGTGGCGTCGTAGCTGCGGGGATTCGTGCTGGGCATGGGAGAGGGCTCCATTTCAGAAAAAAGAAAACCCGCCGGGCAAGGGCGGGTGGTGGGGCGGCTGGCGTCAGACGATGGCGAAGTGCTCGGTGCCCGAGGCCAGGTCGGTGGTCTTGGCGCGCTGGCTGCCCAGCTTGATCTGCAAACGCAGGTCGTTCAGTGAGTCGGCATTGCGCAGCGCGTCTTCGTAGGTGATGACGTTGGCCTCGAACAGGTCGAACAGCGATTGGTCGAAGGTCTGCATGCCGAGGTTCCGGCTCTTCTTCATGATCTCCTTGATCTCGGCGACTTCGCCCTTGAAGATCAGGTCGGCGATCAGGGGCGTGTTCAGCATCACCTCGACCGCCGCGGCCCGGCCCTTGCCATCCTGCTTGGGGATGAGGCGCTGGGAGATCATGCCGCGCAGGTTGAGCGACAGGTCCATGAGGAGTTGCGCGCGCCGCTCTTCCGGAAAGAAATTGATGATGCGGTCCAGCGCCTGATTGGCGCTGTTGGCGTGCAGTGTGGCCAGGCACAGGTGGCCTGTTTCGGCGAAGGCGACCGCATGCTCCATGGTTTCGCGGTCGCGGATCTCGCCCATCAGGATGACGTCCGGGGCCTGGCGAAGCGTGTTCTTGAGGGCGGCTTCCCAGCTGTCGGTATCGAGTCCCACTTCGCGCTGGGTGACGACGCAGTTCTTGTGCGGATGCACGAACTCGATGGGGTCTTCCACGGTGATGATGTGGCCGAACGAGTTCTCGTTGCGCCAGTCCACCATTGCCGCCAGCGTGGTCGATTTGCCCGAGCCCGTGGCGCCCACCAGAATGCACAGGCCCCGCTTGGTCATCGTGACTTCCTTGAGCACCTGCGGCACGCCGAGCCCGTCGATGGTCGGCAGCGTGAGCGGAATGGTCCGCAGCACCATGCCGACGCGGCTTTGCTGGATGAACGCGTTCACGCGAAAGCGCCCGATGCCGGCGGGCGAGATGGCGAAGTTGCACTCCTTCGTGCGCTCGAAGTCGGCCACCTGCTTGTCGCTCATGATGGCGCGCGCCAGCGTCAGCGTGTGGGCGGGAGTGAGCGGCTGCGGGGACACCTTGGTGACCTTGCCGTCCACCTTGATCGCGGGCGGAAACTCGGCCGTGATGAACAGGTCGCTGCCACCCCGGCTCACCATGAGCTTGAGCAGATCGTTGATGAATTTACTGGCCTGATCGCGTTCCATCAGCTCTCCCTGGGGTGGTTGCAGCGCGGTGCGTCATTTCTGGCTGTCGGACAGGCGGGCGCTCACGACGCGAAGGCGCAGCGAGAGCTTGCGTGCCAGCAGGGCCACCAGGCTGGCAGCCAGCTGGGGGTCCTTGGTCATCATGTCGTCCATGGCCTCCGCGCTGAGCACCGCGATCTCGCAGTCAGTCAGCGTGGTGCAGGCCGAAAAGCGGATACCGCTGTCCAGCAGCGACATTTCGCCCAGGATATCGCCGGGCCGGGTTTCCGCCAAGCGCAGGTGCTCGCCCCAGGGCTGCACGCGATCGACGGCGATCGTGCCGGTGAGCAGCACCACCATGAAGTTGCCGTACTCGTCCTGGCGGATCACATCGCGGTTGGGCGCGACGGCCGCGAACTCGAAGAAGCGCTCCATGCGCTCAACGGCGTCCCGGTCCAGGTGCGCCATGTATTTGTCCTTGGACCACAGCGCCTGCAGCAGCTTGCCGCCGCGGCTGGCGGCCATGCGCCTGGCACCCACCTCGACGGCGCGGGCTTCCCAGGGCACCAGCATGGCGTCGTCCACACCTTGTCCGGCGAAAGCGGTGGTGAAGAAGACGGAGTCGCCGCCTTCTTCCGCCGCTTTGCCGCCGCGGGTCTTGGCCTTCAACAGGCCGAGGATGCCTTTCATAGGGGGTGCTCCGGTGTGCCGCCTGAAAAAGGCCGCGAATCTCTGGGGTGGGTGGACGGGAGAGGATGCGGTGTGCATCAACCCGGGAAGTTGTCGGGGATCTTCGCCTTGCCCCGCGCCTCGGCCGGGCTGATGACGTTGCGCCGGACGAGGTCGGTCAGGTTCTGGTCGAGGGTCTGCATGCCGGCGCTGCTGCTGGTCTGGATGGTGGAGTACATCTGTGCCACCTTGGCCTCGCGGATCAGGTTGCGGATGGCGCTGGTGCCCAGCATGATCTCGTGCGCCGCGACACGGCCCTGGCCGTCCTTGGTCTTGCACAGCGTCTGCGAAATGACGGCCTGCAGCGACTCGGACAGCATGGCCCGCACCATTTCCTTTTCCTCGGCGGGGAACACGTCGATGATCCGGTCGATGGTCTTGGCGGCGCTGGAGGTGTGCAGCGTGCCGAACACCAAGTGGCCCGTTTCCGCGGCCGTCATGGCCAGGCGGATGGTTTCCAGGTCGCGCATTTCGCCCACCAGGATGGCGTCCGGATCTTCGCGCAGGGCCGACTTGAGGGCGGCCGCGAACGACAGCGTCATCGGCCCGACCTCGCGCTGGTTGATCAAGCACTTCTTGGATTCGTGCACGAACTCGATCGGGTCTTCCACCGTGAGGATGTGGCCGTATTCGCTTTCGTTCAGGAAGTTGACCATGGCCGCCAGCGTGGTGGACTTGCCCGAGCCCGTGGGGCCCGTGACCAGCACCAGGCCGCGCGGTTTCAAGGCCAGTTCGCCGAAGATCTTGGGGGCGTTGAGCTGCTCCAGCGTCAGGATCTTGCTCGGAATGGTCCGGAACACGGCGGCCGCGCCGCGGTTCTGATTGAACGCGTTGACGCGAAAGCGCGCCAGGCCCTCGATCTCGAAGGAAAAGTCCACTTCCAGGAATTCTTCGTACGCCTTGCGCTGCGCATCGCTCATGATGTCGTACACCATGGCGTGGACGGTCTTGTGGTCAAGCGCATCGACGTTGATGCGCCGCACGTCGCCGTGGACCCGGATCATGGGTGGAAGGCCCGCCGACAAGTGCAGGTCAGAAGCCTTGTTCTTCACGCTGAATGCCAGCAGTTGGGTGATGTCCACGGGGTCCCTCGGTCGTTTGGTACGCTCAGAGGAATCATTATGACGACGATTGGTAACAACCTCCAACAGGTTCTTGGGCGCATCGCGCAGGCCTGCGCCGCGGCTGGGCGCGACCCTGCCAGCGTGCGCCTGCTGGCCGTTTCCAAGACCTTCGGCGACGACGCCGTGCGCCGTGCCGCCGAGGCCGGGCAGCGTGCGTTCGGCGAGAACTACATCCAGGAAGGCGTGGCGAAGATCGCCGCGCTGCGAGGCGGCGCCACGCCCTGGGCGCCGCCGCTGCAGTGGCATTGCATCGGTCCCGTGCAGAGCAACAAGACCCGGCAGGTGGCCGAGCATTTCGACTGGGTCCACACCGTGGACCGCGAAAAGATCGCGCAGCGCCTGGCGGAGCAGCGGCCTGCCGGCCTAGCGCCGCTGGATGTGTGCATCCAGGTGAATGTGGACGGCGGCGCGACCAAGGCGGGCGTGCCGCCAACGGAGGCTCTGGCCCTGGCGCGGTCTGTTGCGCGGCTGCCACGGTTGCGGCTGCGGGGCCTGATGAGCATTCCCGATGTGGCCCCCGATTTCGCCGTGCAGCTGGCGGTCCATGCGGCGGCGAAAGCGCTGTTCGACCAGATCCGGGGGGAGGGGGGCGAGGGCTTCGCGGCGTTCGACACGCTGTCGCTGGGCATGACCGCCGACCTGGAGGCGGCCATCCATGCGGGGAGCACCCTGGTGCGGGTCGGCACGGGCGTCTTCGGCACCAGGGCGGCCCCCGCCTGAGGCAGGGGCCGCGCCATGCTCAGGCCCGGCGCGTCCAGCCCAGTTGCGGCGACGGGCCGGCCTCGGCGTTTTCCTGATTCAGCCGGAACACCCCCACGGCCTGCAGCAGGGCGCTGGTGCGGTCCTTCATGCCGCTGGCGGACGCCGCCATCTGCACGACCACGCTGCCGTTTTGCTGGGTGACCTGGTCCATCTGCGACACGGCCTGGCCGACCTGGGCGACGCCCATCGCCTGCTCGTTGCTGGCCGCGCTGATTTCCTGCATGAGGTCCGTCACGCGGCGGATGGACGACACCACCTCCGTCATGGTGGCCCCGGCCTTGTTCACCAGCACGCTGCCCTGCTCGACCCGCTGCACGCTGGTGGAGATCAGGTGCTTGATCTCTCGCGCGGCCTCGGCCGAGCGGCCGGCCAGGCTGCGCACCTCGCTGGCGACCACGGCGAAGCCCCGGCCCTGCTCGCCCGCGCGCGCCGCCTCCACCGCGGCATTGAGGGCGAGGATGTTGGTCTGGAACGCGATGCTGTCGATGACGCCGATGATGTCGGCGATCTTGCGGGAGCTTTCGTGGATGCCCTTCATGGTCTCGACCACCTCGGTCACGACCTCGCCGCCCTGGATGGCCACGGCGCTGGACTGGGTGGCGAACTGGCTGGCCTGGCGGGAGTTGTCGGCGTTCTGGCGCACCGTGGAGCCCAGTTGCTCCATGGACGCCGCGGTCTGCTGCAGGGCGCTGGCATGGTGCTCGGTGCGGCTGGACACGTCATGGGTGCCTTGCGAGATCTCGGTGCTGGATGCCGCCACCGCCTCGGAGGTACGGCGCACGTCGTACAGCACGTTCTGGAAACTGTCGCGCAGCGCCTCCAGCGACTGCAGCAGCTGGCCGGCCTCGTCGGTCTGCCGGGCCTCGACGGCCTGCGTCAGGTCGCCGGTGGCCATGGTCCTGGCAGCCTGCACCGCCCGCTGGATGGGGCGCACGATGCTGCGGGAGATGAGCCAGGCCGTCGCTGCCGCCACCACGATCGCCGTGCCGCTGAGCACCAGCATCAGGATGGAAAAGCCCTGGGCGACGGACCGCGCATTGGCCGATTCGGCCTTGTTCTTTTCTTCCTCGATGTCGATCAGCCGGTTGATGCTGGCCAGCCACTCCACATAGGCGGGCCGGGCCTGCTCCTGCAGAACCTGAATGGCCTTCTCAGGCTGGTGGGCGCCGCTCAGCTCAATGACTTGGCGGGTCAGCGGCAGGGCGCGTGATTCGACCTCCTTGATGCGGTCCAGGGCCTCCCGCTCGCGGGGCTCGATCGGGGTGGAGGCGAACATCTGGTCCAGCGGCGCTGCCGATTGCGCATAGTGGCCCGCGAGCTTCTGGATCAGGTCGATCTCGGCCTGGAGCTGGTCGGGCCGAGTGGCCAGGGTCACGTCGCGCAGCGCGATGGCGCGGTCGTGCACGCTGCCGCGGAAATTGATGGCATAGCGCTGCTTGGCGCTGTTGAAGTCTCCGATGGTGGCCAGGCTGGCGTTGATGTTGGACACCCGGTTCACGCCGATGACCGTCAGGCCGAGCATCAGCAGGATGAGCAGGGAAAATCCCAGCGCCAGTCGGTGGGCGATCTTGATGTTCGAAAGCTTCATGATTTCACCTCAGTTTCATGAGTGGTGTGGATTGGTTTTGTTTGTTTCCTTTTGTAATTTTTGACAGTTGCGTGACAAATTTCAATCGCCAAAAGCGGGGTGTTGGATCGCCGTCCTTTTTGAGAATTGTTGAGGATTGGGCCGCGCCGATCCGGTAGGCGCGAGTGGCGGATTCGCGGCCAGCCGGTGCTTGCAAAGGGTTGCACGCCGCTGGCTTGCGGACGGCCTTGTCCTACCGGGTGCGGGAAGGCCCACTTTTAGAATCCGGCCGGCCATGCTCTATGGCGTAACGCGAATGGATAGTTGTTTTGAATGTTGAAATCACGCCGGCCGTGGCGTTGGAAACGATGGTGGTGCTGCGCCCTTCCGGGCAGTTGGCGGCCGGCGAGTCGAGGGCCAGGGCCTGGAGTGCATGGGAGGCCTTCGCGGACTCTGGCGTGGAGCCCCTGGGGTTCTACCTGGACGGTTGGGAGGGCGATGCCCCCGCCGCGTTGGCGGCCCAATTGCGCGCCAGCGTCTGGTGGGACCGCCCACTGTTCGTGGCGCCCGGCGATGCGGCCCCGCCCTGGCTGGCCGATGGCGCCGCGCCGTATGCCGCCGCCCTGGCCGCCAGCGAGCTGTGCCTGGCCGTGCGGCGCAGCCTGCCGCTCGATCCCGCGGCCCTGCATTTCGACGAGCGGGTGCTGTATTTCCTGTGCCTGCGCGACGGCGCCCAGTTGCAGCCGCAATGCGACCGTGCCAGCCTGGCGCTGTACCGCTACCCGATGGTCGAGGCGCTGGCCCGGCCCGGCGACGATGCCGACGCATGCCTGGCCGGCCTCACGCGGCGCCGGCTGCTGGAGCCGGCCGAGCTGGTGGACCGCACACGGCACTGCCGCACCTGCGGCAGCGCGCACATTCACTACCTGGACGTGTGCCCGCACTGCACCAGCATCCACATCCGCAAGTCGCCCTCGCTGCATTGCTTCGCCTGCGGCCACGTGGCGCCCGAGGCCGACTTCCATGCCGATGGCGCGCTCTCGTGCCCCAAGTGCAACGCCATGCTGCGGCACATCGGCGTGGACTACGACCGGCCGCTCACGCAGTACGCCTGCGGCAGCTGCCACCACGTGTTCGTGGAGACCCAGGTGGTGGCCCGCTGCCTGGACTGCCGCACCACGGCCGAGCCCAGCACGCTGGACGTGCGCGAGATCTCGTCGCTGCGCCTGAGCCCGCAGGGCCGTGCCGCGCTGCGCGCCGGGCAGATCCAGGAATCGTTCGCCGCGCTCGACTCCGCGCACTACGTGCCGCCCGCCGATTTCCGCCGCATGCTCGACTGGGCGCTGGCCACGCATGCGCGCCACGGCGAGATGCGGTTCGCGCTGATGCTAGTGGAGTTCCAGAACGCGGCCGAGGTGATCGAACGCGAAGGCGCCTCGCGCGTGTTCCTGATGCTCGACGAGTTCGCGCGGCGCCTGCACGAACTGCTGCGCACCTCGGACATCACCACGCGCACGCAGGAGGAATGCCTGTGGCTCTTCCTGCCGTTCTCCTCGCCCGAGGGGCTGGCCGCGCGTCTGCAGGCGTCGCTCCAGGGCGCGGGCGGCGGCGCGGCCGCGATGCCGCTGCGCACGCGCATCCGGCACCTGGAGGTGCCGGGCGGCCTGCGCTCCGGCGAGCAGGCCGCGGACCTGATGGCGCGGCTGCGCGACGGGGCCTGAACGCATGTGGGAGCAGGTGGTGTTCGCGTTCGTCACGCTGTTTTCCAGCGCGACGCACCAGTCGTGGGTGGAGCTGGCGCTCAAGTTCTTCCCGTTCGTGGTGCTGCTGGAGGCGCCGTTCTTCCTGCTCGTGTGCGCGGGCATGGTGAAGTACGGCCTGCGCGAGCACCGGCCCTACCTGCAGCGCGAGCGCTATCCGCGCGTGTCCTGCGTCATCACCTGCTACTCCGAGGGCGACGATGTGCGCAAGACCATCCAGTCGCTCGCCCAGCAGATCTACCCGGGCTTCATCGAGATCATCGCCGTGGTGGACGGCGCGGTGCAGAACGAGCCCACGCTGCGTGCGGCCCGCGGCGCGCGCGAACTGCTGGCCGGTGCCCGCCGGCGTGCGCTGGTGGTGCTGCCCAAGTGGCAGCGCGGCGGCCGCGTGTCGTCGCTGAACGCCGGCCTGTCGATCGCCAGCGGCGAGATCGTGATGGCGCTCGATGGCGACACCTCGTTCGACAACGACATGGTGCGCCATGCCACGCGGCACTTCGACGACCCCGGCGTGGTGGGCGTCGCCGGCAGCCTGCGGGTGCGCAACGCCCGCCGCTCGCTGGCCGCGCGCATGCAGGCGCTGGAATACATGCTGTCCATCGGCGCGGGCAAGACGGGGCTGTCGGAGTTCAACATCGTCAACAACATCTCGGGGGCGTTCGGCGTGTTCCGCGCCAGCTTCATCCGCAACCTGGGCGGCTGGGACGCGGGCACGGCCGAGGACCTGGACATGACGATGCGCATCAAGCAGTACTTCGGCCGCCATCCGGGCCTGCGCATCGTGTTCGACCCGCATGCCGTGGGCCACACCGACGCGCCGGACACCTGGCGCGTGTTCTTCCGCCAGCGCCTGCGCTGGGACGGCGACATGTTCTACATCTTCATCCGCAAGTTCCGCCTGAACCTGCGCCCGCGCCTGCTGGGCTGGCGCAATTTCCTCTTCGTGGTGGTGAACGGCCTGGTGATGCAGGTGCTCATGCCCTTTCTCATCGTGGCCTACACCGGCGTGATGCTGCTCACGCTGCCGGTGGGGGCGGTGCTGGGGGTTCTGGGGTTCGTCTACGCGGTGTACCTCGCGGCGCTGCTGTTCTATTTCCTGCTGTACCTCGTGGCCGTGTCCGAGCGGCCCCGGCACGACGCGGCCTACCTGCGGTTCCTGCCGCTGTTTCCGATCTTCGCCTTCGTCAACCGCGTGCACTGCACGTTCTCGATCCTGCAGGAGGTCTTCCTGAAGACCCACCTGGACTCCGCGATGGCCCCCTGGTGGGTGCTGCGCAAAACCAAGTTCTGATATGCCGCATCGCCTGGGGAAACGTCTTTTGCCATGGGCCGCGGTGCTGTGCCTGATGGGGTGGGGCGCGGGCGCGCTGGCGGCCGAGCCGGCCCCGCCGCTGGCGCCCCCCGTGTTGGCGCTGGAGGCGCCGCCCGCACTGCCCGCCGACGTGCTGGCCCAGGCGCCTGCCACCCTGGCGGAGCTGGAAGGCTGGGCCGAGGTGCAGGCCCCGGCCGTGCGGCTGGCGCAGGCCGAGGCCGACGTGGCCGCGCAGCGCACCGGCGCGGCGCGCGCCGGGCAGGGCGCGCGCGTGTTCGGCGGCGCCAGCCTCGGGGGCGTGCGCGAGTCCGTCACCGACACCACCAGCCGCGACTACCAGCGCGGCCAGGCCCAGGTCGGCGTGCGCTGGCCGCTGCTGGGCAGCCGCGAGGCCCAGCAGCGTGGCGTGCGCGAGGCCGAGGGCGCTGAATCGCTGGGCCGGCTGCGGCAGGCCCAGGCACAGCGGAACGTGCGGCTGGCCGTGCGCCAGGCCTATGTGCGGTTCGCGCACAGCCTGCAGCGGCGCCTGCTGGCGCAGGAATTCCTGTCCGTGCGCGCGCCCGTGGAGGCGCAGCTGCTGCACCGGCGCCAGGCCGGCGTGATGCTGGAGGCCGACCGGCTCGACCTGTCGGCGCTGTTCGACGGCGTGCAGGCCGCGCACGATGCCCAGCGCGCCGCGCAGTCCAGCGCGCTGCGCACGCTCGCGCGGCTGGCGGGGCAGCCCGTGGCGCGGGTGGACACGGCCATCCCGGGCTGGCCCGCGCGCTGCATGGACCGCGAGGCGCTGCTCGCGCAGGCGGGCGACGACCCCGCCATCGCCCAGGCCCGCACCGAGCGCGACACCGCCGCCGCGCAGCTGGAGAACGCGCAGCACACGGGCCTGGAGGCCGGCGTGTCGCTGTCGCAGTCGGTGAGCCGCGACATCGGCGGCCAGCCGGGCCGCAGCACCGTCGTCGGCGTGGATTTCTCCATGCCCCTGGAGTGGCGCGCGCAGCGCGACGCGGCCCGGGGCCAATTGCAGAGCGAGCGCGACCGGGCCGATCAGTTGATGGAACTGCGCCTGGGCGAATACCGCTCGGTGCTGGACCAGGCCCTGGCCGACTGGCAATTGCGCGGCGGCGAGATGCCCGGCTTTTTGAACCGGCTGCAGGCGGCCCAGGAGGGCCTGCGCGTGGCGCGCCTGCGGCTCGATGCCTTCGACGGCGACGGCTATTCGCGCCTGCTGATGGCGCGCTACGCCCTCTACCAGGCTTCGCTGCAGGTCATCGACGGCTCGGAGCGCCGGGCGCTGGCCGCGCTCGACGTGCTGGCGCTCGGCAGTCCCTGCCCGCCGCAGCCGGGCGCGGCCGAGCCCCTGCCCGACCTGCTCGCGCCCGCGCTCACCGCCCTGTCCGCGCTGCCGCCGGCGGCGCGGGGCGAGCCGGCCCCGCCAGCCCGCGCGCCGGGCCTGGGGTGGTTCTCCTGGAGCGGGCAGGCGCTGCTGGACCGGCCCGCGCGGCTCGATGCCATGCCCCAGGACAGCCAGCGCGTGCTGCTGTCCTTCACCAGCGCGCAGCTGCGCGCCCTGGCCCGCCCGCCGGGCCGCGCCGCCCTGCGGCGCCTGCTGGAGCACGCGCACGATCGGGACATGGCGGTGGAGCTGGTGCTGGGCGAGCCCAGCTGGGTCCTGCCCGCCGGGCGCGAGGCCCTGCTGGCGCTGCTGGCGCCGCTGCGCCACCTGCCGTTCGACGGGCTCAACCTCGACCTGGAGCGCAGCCAGCTCGACGCCGCCGACCAGCCCGGCTGGGAGGACGGCACCGTGGCCACGCTGCGCGCGGTGCGCGCCGCCACGCCCTGGCCCCTGGCGCTGACCACGCACTACCGCGAGCTGCAGGTGCCCGGCCTCGCGCAGCGCCTGCAGGCCGCCGGCGCCACCGAGGTCGTGGCCATGGTCTACGTGAGCCGGCCCGAGCGCGCGGCCGAACTGGCGCGCCCGCTGGTGCGGCAGGCCGTGCCCGGCCTGCGGGTGGCGGTGGCCCAGAGCATGGAGGACTCGCTCACCCGCGAGGAAAGCAGCCATGGCGTGGGCCGCGCCGCGGCCCTGCAGCGCTGGCGCGCGCTCGCACAGTCCCTGTCCGACCTGCCGGCGTTCGCCGGCGTGGTCGTGCAGGCATGGGAAGATTTTGAAGGGGCCACCCCGTGAAGATCCAGTTCGACATTCCGCCGGGTTCGGCGCAAGAGGCCAACGGCCTGCCGGTGCGCTACGCCGCCGCCAAGCGGCAGGTGCCGCGCTGGCGCTGGTACCTGCTGCTGGCCATGGTGCTCGCCGCGCCGGCCTATCTGCTGATGCGCTTTGCCATCGCCTACTGGTGGGAGACGGCGCCCGGCTTCGTCGTCACCGAGCAGGTGGCCGTGGGCGTGCACACCTCCGGGCGCGTGGCGCGCATCGTGGCCGTGGGCGAGACCGTGCCCGCGGGCCAGCCGGTGATGGTGCTGGAGCCGCCCACGGCCGCAGGGGCGCCGGCCTCCACGGCCCTGGCCGCGCCGCTGGCCGCCGCCACCGATCCGGCCGTGGCCCAGGCCGTGGCGCAGGGCCAGGCCGCGCGCCTGGCCGGGCTGAAGGAGGCCGAGCGCCTGGCGCTGCGGCAGGCGGCCCTGCACCAGGAGCGCGTGCGCACCATGGAAGGCCTGCGCCTGCAGGGCGCGGCCACGCGCCAGGAACTGGATGGCGTGCGCCTGCAGGCGATGCAGGCCCAGGCCAGCGTGGACCGCGCGCGGGCCGAACGGGCCGAGAACGCCGCGCAGGTGGCGCGCGACCGCGCACTTGCCCAGGCAGCGCTGCGCGCCCAGAGCCCCGTGCCGCTCGCGGCCCCGGGGGCGCCGGGCACGAACGCGGGCACGGGGCCGCTGGCCGCCGGCGCGGCGCTGCCGTCGCCCGACGTGGTCGCGCCCTTCGACGCCACCGTGGTGCGCCAGCTCGTTCGCCGCGGCGAGTGGGTGGTGCCCGGCACCGACGTGGCCGTGTTGCAGGGGCGCGGGGCGCCCATGGTCCACGCCTACGTGCTGCCCAACGAGGCGCGCTACGCCCAGGTGGGGCGCCAGGCCAGTCTGCAGTTCATGGACGGCGGGCGCATCCGCGCCGAGGTGGTCGGCGTGGTGGCCGAGGCCGAACGCCTTCCCGCCGAGCGCGTCTCGCCGCTGTCGCCGCGCATGCCGTCGATCGTGGTGCGCCTGCGCCCGCTGGAGCCGCTGCCCGCGGCCTACCGCATCCACCAGTTGCCGCTGGACGTGCGGTTCGACTGGGTGTGGAGCGGTTTTTGAGTCAAAACCCCTTCATGCCCTAGTACTGATTGCCTGTATTGCTATTAAAAATATAGCGTTCGATTGTTTCCTTGAAGGGGTGTGCCTGCACCGGGGAACCTGTGGCGGTGGCCCGAGGGCGGTCCAATCGCCCGGCACCGTTTCAACCCACGCGCCCCTGCGGCGCGACACAGGGACTGCAGCCCCTGCCGACCCCTCAGCGGATCATTGCCCGCGCCCGTCGAACCGGCGCACGCACTCCAGCGTCTGCGCCACGTCCTCGGGGCCCACGTCCAGGTGCGCCACCCAGCGCAGGCGTGCGCCCCGGCCGTAGAGGCCGCTGGTCACCCGCACGCCGTGCCGGGCCAGCCACGCGGTGAAGGCCGGGGCCACGTCGGCCTCCACGTCGGTGAACAGGATGTTGGTGTGGGCCGAGGCCACGGTCAGGCGCCCCTGCAGCACGGGGTGGCTGCGGCCGGCCTCGGCCAGGCCTTCGGCCAGCTGGCGCGCCAGGGCATGGTCGTCGGCCAGGCGGCGCACGTGGTGCTGCAGCGCGTGCAGCCCCGCGGCGGCCAGAAAGCCCGCTTGGCGCATGCCGCCGCCCAGGATCTTGCGCGTGCGCCGCGCCTGGCGGATGAAGTCGTGCGAGCCCAGCAGCAGCGAGCCCACGGGGGCGCCCAGGCCCTTGCTCAGGCACACCGAGGCCGAGTCGAAGTGCGAGCAGATCGCGCGCGCCTCGTCGTACACGTCGGTGCCGTTCTTCTCGGCGTGGGCCGTGGCGGCGTTGAACATGCGCGCGCCATCCAGGTGCATGGCCAGGCCGCGCGAGCGGGCGAGGGCGGCCACGTCGGCGATGTAGCCGGTGGGCAGCGCCTGGCCGCCGGTGGTGTTTTCCAGCACCACGAGGCGGGTGCGGGCGAAGTGCGGGTCGTCGGGCTTGATGGCGGCGGCGATGTCGGCCACGCGCAGCGTGCCGTCGGGCTGGGTCTCCACCGGCTGCGGCTGGATCGAGCCCAGCACCGCCATGCCGCCGGCCTCCCAGCGGTAGGTGTGCCAGCTCTGGCCCACGATGGCTTCGTCGCCGCGCTGGCAGTGGCCCATGAGCGCGATCAGGTTGGTCTGCGTGCCGGAGCACGCGAACAGCGCGGCCTCGAAGCCGAGCAGTTGCGCCGCATGGTCCTGCAGCGCGTTCACGGTGGGATCGTCGCCGAACACGTCGTCGCCAAGGGGGGCCTGGAACATGGCGTCGCGCATGGCCGGCGTGGGTTGGGTGACGGTGTCGCTGCGAAAGTCGGGCATCGGGAGGGGCTCCTGGTGGGGGCTTGGGGTCGAAAAGGGTCGGTCCGGCATCCTAGCGGCGTTGGGCCCGCTGCGTCCATCGCACCGGCGATGCGGGCGGCCGGCCCGCGGAAAGTGCGCGTGCTAAGCTGGCCCGCTCAATTTTTTCCGGCCTTGTCCGCCCCGTCTGCCGGCCAGCGCGGCCTGTGCGGCGTGTGCGGCGCGATGGCCCAGCCCTCACGGAGACAACCATGCCCGGCCTTCTGCCCGATATCGATCCCGACGGTCTGCTCGAATTCTCGGTGGTGTACACCGACCGGGCGCTTAACCACATGTCCCGGCGCTTCACCGGCGTGATGCAGGACATCCTGGCCACGCTCAAGGGCGTCTACCACGCCCACACGGCGGTGCTGGTGCCGGGCAGCGGCACCTTCGGCATGGAGGCGGTGGCGCGCCAGTTCGCCAACCGCGAGAAGGTGCTCATCGTGCGCAACGGCTGGTTCAGCTACCGCTGGAGCCAGATCTTCGACGCGGGCGCTCTGGGCGGCGGCGCGGTGGTGTGCCAGGCCCGCCGCCAGGGCGAGGGCCCGCAGGCCCCGTGGGCGCCGTGCCCGGCCGATGAGGTGGCCGCCGCCATCCGCGCCGAATCGCCCAAGGTGGTGTTCGCGCCCCACGTCGAGACCGCCAGCGGCATCCTGCTGCCCGACGACTACCTGCGCACCGTGAGCGAGGCCGCGCACGACGTGGGCGCGCTCTTCGTGCTGGACTGCGTGGCCTCCGGTGCCGTGTGGGTGGACATGCAGGCCACCGGCGTGGACGTGCTGATCTCGGCCCCGCAAAAAGGCTGGAGCGGCTCGCCCTGCTGCGCCATGGTGATGCTCAGCGAGCGCGCCCGCCAGGCCATCGACGGCACCACGAGCAGCAGCTTCGCCTGCGACCTCAAGAAGTGGATGCAGATCGCCGAGGGCTACGAAAAGGGCCAGCACGCCTACCACACCACCCTGCCCACCGACGCGCTGGTGCAGCTGCGCGACGTGATGGTCGAGACGCGCGACTACGGCTTCGACAAGGTGCGTGCCGAACAGATCGAACTGGGCGCCCGGGTGCGCGCGCTGCTGCGCGAGCGGGGCTTTCCGAGCGTGGCCGCCGAGGGCTACGAGGCCCCGGGCGTGGTCGTGAGCTACACCACCGACCCCGGCATCCAGAACGGCAGGAAGTTCATGGAGGCCGGCCTGCAGACCGCCGCCGGCGTGCCGCTGCAGTGCGGCGAGGGCCCGGACTTCCAGACCTTCCGCATCGGCCTGTTCGGGCTGGAGAAGTGGCACCACGTGGACCGCACCGTGGGCCACCTGGCCGCGGCGCTGGACCAGATCGCCGCCCCGCCAGCGCACTGAAGCGGCCCTGTCCCACAGGGGTCTCGGGCTATCCTTGCGCGATGCAGAGCACCCACGAAGACCAGGCCCGCGCACTGACCCGGGCCAAGTGGCTGGCCACGGGCCTGTTGCTGGCGGTGGCCGCCGTGTTCGCGCTGACCTATGCGCTGCCCCGCAGCCTGGCGGTGGAATGCGTGCGCGCCGTGGCCGAGGCGGCCATGGTGGGCGCCCTGGCCGACTGGTTCGCCGTGTCGGCGCTGTTCCGGCGCATTCCGCTGCCCTTCGTGCAGCGCCACACGGACATCATCGCGCGCAACAAGGCGCGCATCGGCGGCAACCTGGCGTCGTTCGTGCGCGACGAGTTCCTCGATGCGCCTTCGCTGGTCACCATGATCCGCCGCCACGACCCGGCCCACATGCTGGGCCAGTGGCTCACCTCGCCGGGCAACGCCGAGCTGCTGGCGCGGCAGATGTCGCGCCTGGCGCTGTCGGCGCTGGAGACGGTGGAGGACGAGCGCATCCAGCGCTTCATGAACGATGCCGCGCGCACGCTGATCGGGCAGATCGACCTGTCGCGCACCATGGCCATGGCGCTGGAGGCGCTCACCCACAACGGCCGCCACCAGGCGCTGCTCGACGACCTGCTGGCGCGCCTGTCCACCCTGGTGCGCGACCCGCAGACCCGCACCTTCATCGCCGAGACCATCGTGCAGTGGATCAAGCGCGAGCACCCGCTGAAGGAAAAGGTGCTGCCCACCGACTGGCTGAGCGAGAAGGGCGCTGGCGCCATCGCCCAGGCCATCGAGAACCTGCTGGCCGAGGTGGCCGGCAATCCGGCCCACCAGCTGCGCGGCACGCTGGACGGGGCGGTGCAGCGGCTGGTGGAGCGCCTGCAGTCCGACCCGGAGTGGGCCGAGCGCGGCATGGCGATCCGCCACTACCTGCAAAACGACGCCACCCTGGGGCGCTACGTGCAGACGCTGTGGACCAGCCTGCGCGAGCGCCTGCAGCGCGACCTGGCCGACGAGGACTCGGCGGTCTCGCGCAAGGTGGCGGCCATGGGCCAGTGGCTGGGCCTGTCGCTCGCGGGCGATCCGGCGCTGCGGGTGCGGCTGAACGTGCGGCTGGAGCTGTGGGCGGCGCAGTGGGCGCCCGAGCTGTCGCAGTTCGTGGCCGAGCACATCCGCAACACCGTGGACCGCTGGGACGCCCAGGAGCTGGCGCGCCTGGTGGAGCTGCACATCGGCAGCGACCTGCAGTACATCCGCATCAACGGCACGGTGGTGGGAGGCTTCATCGGCCTGCTGCTGTTCGTGCTGTCGCATGCGGACGACCTGGCGCAGGGCGTGGGCGCCCTGTTCGCCGGCTGACGGGCCGTCGGCCGGGAGCCTGTCAGCGGTTGCCGCCGCGCGGGGTCTGTTCGGCGGCCTGGGCCTTGGCGATGGCCAGGATCACCTCGCGCGCCAGGCGGCGCTTGGGCACGGGCAGCTTCAGGTAGGTCTCGAACAGTTCGCGGTCCTCGTACCCCAGGTTCACGTGCCAGCGGGCGGCTTCTTCGCGCGCCTGCGGCGTGGGCGTGCCGAAGGCCAGTTCCTGCACCGGCATGCGCAGCCACTCGGCCAGGGTGATGAGTTTGCGGGCATCGGGCATGGTTTCGCCCAGGAGCCAGCGGCGCACGCCATGCAGGGTCATGGGCTTGCCCCAGTGGCGGGTGTTGAACTCCCGCTCGAGGACGGAGGGCTTGGGTTCGTAGCCGGCAGCCACCATGGCTTGGCGTAATTTCTCGGCAAACAGTTGCTTGGGATCTTGCATGGGCGGCACGCTAGGCACGCCCGTTGGCCGTGGATTGACTCCGTCTTCGAGTTACGCGGCCGCCGTGATTTGGGGTGACGGTTGGTGCCCGCGTCAATGGGGCTTGCCGGCCGGCTTGGGCTGATCGGCCGCGTGGGCCTTGGCGATGGCCAGGATCACCTCGCGCGCCAGGCGCCGCTTGGGCACGGGCAGCTTGAGGTAGGTGTCGAACAGCTCGCGGTCCTCGTAGCCCACGCCGACGTGCCACTGGGCAGGCTGCTCGCGCACTTCGGTACCGTCGGCGACGCCGAACGCCAGTTCCTGCACCGGCATGCCCAGCCATTCGGCCAGGGTGATGAGCTTGCGGGCATCGGGCATGGTCTCGCCCAGGAGCCAGCGGCGCACGCCGTGCAGGGTCATGGGTTTGCCCCAGTGCCGGGTGTTGAACTCCCGCTCGAGGACGGAGGGCTTGGGCTCATAGCCGGCGGCTGTCATGGCTTCTCGTAATTTCTCGGCAAACCGCTGCTTGGGATCGTGCATGGCGGCACGCTAGGCAGACCCGGTGACGGAAGATTGATTTTCGGATAAAGTCACGGCAAGCAATTGATTAAAAATCAACTTTCCGAATTCCGGCAGGTGCCTCGGGGCCTGCCGAGGGGCTCGGCAGGGGAGCAAAAAACGATGCACAAGGGATGGGTGGCGCTGGTGTGCGCCGGGATGGCGCTCGCCGGCTGCGGCGACGGCGCGGTGCGGCAGGTGAAGGGGCTGGAGCGCGGCGACGTGCCGGGCCGGGTGTTGGGCGCGGCGCTCGATGGCCGCGGGGCCTGCGCGTCCGTGCAGTGGCGCTCGTTCCAGGATGCGCGCGGGCGCCGCATCGTCGAATACGCCTGCGAGCACCGGCCGGCCACGGCGCACTATGCGCGGCTCACGCGCGAGGCGCTCGCGGCCCTGCCGCCCGAGCCGGGCGGGGCCGAGGCGCTGTACCTGCTGCGCCAGCGGTCGGTCGATTTCCGGCGGGTGCGCGAGATCACCGAATGGCGCATGGACGCGCCCGCGCCGGTCTGGATCGGCTCGCGCGTGGACACCGAATACGCCAGCCACACCGCGCGCGAGCCGGTGTCGGCCGACTTCGTGTTCGCCGAGGCCGCGCACGACGGCCCGGACCTGTCGCCGGGCTACCAGCACCTGCTGGAGCGGGCATGGCGCGGCTACCGTCCCCTGCCCGCCGCCGGCGCCGTGCACCACCGGCTCGCGGCGGCGCGGCCCGTCACGCGGGTGCCGCCGGCCGATCCCACCGTCCTCCATCCGTCCGAGCGGGCTTCCGCCACCTTGCGCAAAGGGGAGTGGCTGCGATGAATGCCATGGAAGTCGACATCCACCTGGGCGAGGACGCCCGCTGGTTCTACGAGGCGCAGGGCGAGTGCCGCGGCCCGGTGCCCGACGACGAGATCGTGCGCCTGATCGATGCCCGGCGCCTGCCCCCGGGCCAGCGCATCTGGCGCCCGGGCCTGCCGTGCTGGGTGCCGGTGGAGCATTCGGAGTTCCGGCCGCACCTGGGGCCTCACCTGGGCTTGCACGCGCCCGCCGATCCCTGGGCCGGCAGCGTGAACAACACGCTGGCCTGGCTGCTGGCCTGCGCGCCGGTGATGGGCGTGTCGCTGGAGGGTTTCGTGGCCTACCTCGTGTACCGCGATCCGTACGTGTCGCAGCGGGCCGTGCAGTCCGGGGCGTTCTTCTTCCTGACGGTGGCGTTCAACGTGCTGCTGGCCTTCGTGGACGAGCGCTGGCTGTGGCGCGCCGGGCACGACACCGCGGGCTTTCGCGCCTGGGTGTGGCTGGCGCCCGCTTACCTCTACCGGCGCGCGCGGCGGCTGGGGCAGGGCCTTGCGCCCCTGGCGGCCTGGGTGGTGTGCTTGCTCGTGGTGCTGATGCTCTGAGCGCGGGAGTGGGCAGCGGCCGGCCCGCGCCGGCACCCCGGCCGGGCGGCGTTCAGAACCGCGGCAGGTCCGGGTGGGCGATCCGGCCGCCGCGCACCAGCATCTTTCCGTACTCCGCGCAGCGGTTGAGCGTGGGGATCACCTTGCCCGGGTTGAGCAGGCCCGCCGGATCGAAGGCGGCCTTGAGCGCGAACATCTGCGCGTTCTCCTCGGTGGTGAACTGGGTGCACATGGAGTTGAGCTTTTCCACCCCCACGCCGTGCTCGCCCGTCACCGTGCCGCCCATGGCGACACTGGTCTCCAGGATGTCGGCGCCGAACAGCTCGCAGCGGTGTAGCTGGTCGGGGTCGTTGGCATCGAACAGGATCAGCGGGTGCAGGTTGCCGTCGCCCGCGTGGAACACGTTGGCGCAGCGCAGCCCGTACTTCTTTTCCATCTCGGCAATGGCCAGCAGGATGTCGGCCAGCCGCTTGCGCGGGATGGTCGAGTCCATGCACATGTAGTCGGGGCTGATGCGGCCGCTGGCCGGAAAGGCGTTCTTGCGGCCGCTCCAAAAGCGCAGGCGTTCGGCCTCGTCCTGGCTCACGGTGAGGGCGGTGGCGCCGGCCGCGCGCAGCACCTCGCTCATGCGGCCGATCTCCTCCTCGACCTCCTCGGGCGTGCCGTCGCTCTCGCACAGCAGGATGGCCTCGGCGGTGAGGTCGTAGCCGGCGCAGACGAAGTCCTCCACCGCGGCGGTCATGGGCTTGTCCATCATTTCGAGGCCCGCCGGAATGATGCCGGCCGCGATGATGGCCGCCACCGCATCGCCGGCCCGGCGCACGTCGTCGAAGCTGGCCATGATGCAGCGCGCCAGCTGCGGCTTGGGGATGAGGCGCACCGTGACCTCGGTGGCCACGGCCAGCATGCCCTCGCTGCCGATCACCGCGGCCAGCAGGTCGTAGCCGGGCGCATCCAGCGCCTCGCTGCCGAAGGTGACGGGATCGCCCTCCATGGTGAAGCCGCGCACGCGCAGCACGTTGTGCACCGTGAGGCCGTACTTCAGGCAGTGCACGCCGCCGGAGTTCTCGGCGATGTTGCCGCCGATGGTGCAGGCGATCTGGCTGCTCGGGTCGGGCGCGTAGTACAGCCCGTGGGGTGCGGCGGCCTCGCTGATGGCCAGGTTGCGCACGCCGCACTGCACGACGGCGGTGCGCGACACCGGGTCCATGCGCAGGATGCGGTTGAACTTGGCGAGCGACAGCGTCACCCCGAGGGCGTGCGGCATGGCCCCGCCCGACAGCCCGGTGCCGGCCCCGCGCGCCACCACGGGCACCGACAGCGCATGGCAGGCGCGCAGCACGCCCTGCACCTGCTCCTCGGTCTCGGGCAGGGCCACGGCCAGCGGGCGCTGGCGGTAGGCGGTGAGCCCGTCGCATTCGTAGGGCGTGGTGTCCTCGGCCTGCCACAGCAGCGCATGCGCGGGCAGCACGGCCTGCAGCGCGGGGATCAGCCGCGCGCGGATGGCGGCGGCGGGGGACGGTGAGGGGGAAGGGGCGTTGGCGATCGTCATGGGGTGCCGCGGGGCCCCCGGCGGGCACCGCTGAAGGGGCACTCTACGTCAATCCAGCCGCCAAACGGGTGGCTGCGCGGCCGCGCTCGCGTGAAGTTCTTTCGCGTCGGCCGTGAAAAGCTTTCCCGGTGCCGCCGCCGCCCGCGCGGCGAAGAAGGGCGCGACCTCGCCGGCCTCCATGGGGTAGGCCAGGAAATAGCCCTGCACCAGGTCGCAGCCCGCCTCGGAGACCATGTCCAGGATCTCCTGGGTTTCCACGCCTTCGGCCACGAGCTGGTAGCCCAGGCGCTGGCCCAGCGAGATGATGGTGCGCAGCAGCGTCCAGGCCTGCATGTCGTGGGCGATGGGCATCACGAGCGACTGGTCGAGCTTGAGCATTTCCGCCGGCAGCCCGCGCAGGCACGACAGGTTGCAGTAGCCGATGCCGAAGTCGTCCAGCGACACCTTCAGGCCCATGGCGCGGATCTCCTCCAGCACGCGCTGCGTGGCCCGGCCGGTCAGGGCGACGTTCTCGGTACATTCGATGTGCAGCTGCTGCGCCGCCACGCCGTGCAGCGCGATGGCATTGCGCAGCACCAGGGCGAAGTCCGGATGCTCCAGGTTGCGGGCGGACACGTTGATCGCCATGGTCAGCTGCAGGCCCTGGCGGTTCCATTCCGCCAGCTGGGCCAGTGACGTGTGCAGCACCCATTCGGTGAGCAGATGGATCAGCGCCGTCTGCTCCACCTGCTCGATGAACTCGGCGGGCGAGACATTGCCGTGGCGCGGGTGGCGCCAGCGGATCAGCGCCTCCACGCCGGAAAAGCGCTGCTGGCGCACCTCGAACTGGGGCTGGTACACCAGGCGGAACTCGCCCTCCGCCAGGCCTTGCGTCAGGCCGCGCAGCAGCGCGAAGGCGCGGCGGTGGGCGGTGTCGGACTCGGGGGCATACCAGACCAAGGCGCGGTTCAGCTCGTCCGCCTGGTGCAGGGCCGAGGTCGCGCGGCGCAGCACGTCGCCCGCGGATTCGGCGTCGAGCGTGAAGCGCGCCAGGCCCGCCACCAGGTACAGCTCCAGCACGACGCGGCTGATGCGGAACGCTTCCTGCAGGTGGCGCTGCACCCGCAGCACGGCTTGCTCCTGCTCCTGCGGCTGCGCGCCGTCCTCGGGGAGCAGGTAGGCAAACCGGGTTTCGGAGGCGTGGTACAGCTGCACCCCCGGGCCCAGGGCCTGGGCCAGGTGCAGCGCTACGTCGCGCAGGCCGGCCTCCAGCGGGGCGATGCCGATGGCGCGCACGGCCTGCTGCAGGTCGCGGTCGCGGATCACGTCCAGCAGCACGAGCGTGCGCGTCTCGCCCGGCGTCTGGGTGCACTGGCTCATCAGGTCCTGCACGAGCTGGGCCCGGTTGTACAGGCTGGTGATCTCGTTGATGCGCCCGGCCGTGCGTTGCAGCGCGATCTCGTTCATGGCGAGCGCAGCCAGGTCCTGGAGCTGCCGGCACTGCGCGGCATCGAAGGTGCGCGGGTGCTGGTCCAGGATGCAGAGCGCGCCCAGCGCCTGGCCGCCGGGCAGCACCAGCGGGGCGCCCGCATAAAAGCGCACGCCCAGCTCGCCGGTCACCAGCGGGTTGTGGACGAAGCGTTCGTCCAGCAGGGTGTCCTCGACCACCATGACGTCGGCGGACTGGATAGTGTGGTGGCAAAAGGCCACCGAGCGCGGCAGCTCGCGCGCGGAAAGGCCCACGCGCGACTTGTGCCATTGGCGCTCGATGTCCACCAGCGTCACCAGCGCGATGGGGGCACCGAACAGGGCGCTTGCCAGCCGCGTGATGCGGTCGAAGCCGTCGCTGTCCGGCGTCTCCAGCAGGCCGGTGGTCTGCAGGGCGCAGATGCGTTGGCGTTCCCGTTCGAGCGCCTGGTCTGTGTCTTCGGGGCGGGGGATCGAACTCAGCGGTGGCACGGGCGGCAGTCTCCCAGCGGGTCGATGAAGGTGGGCGCGGCGCCGGCGCCTGCCCGGGACGCGCGCACCACCACGCAGGGGGGCCGCGCGGTCATGGCCTGCGCCCCGCCATGGTTTGCACCGATTCGAGCAGTGCCCCGATCTTGAAGGGCTTGCGCAGCGTGCCCGTGACGCCGATGGCGGCGCGCCAGGCATCGCGTTCCGGGTCGGGCAGCGAGGACATGGCCAGCACCGGCACGTCGGCCGCGCAGGCGAACGCTCCGCCGCGCAGTCGCGCCAGCAGGTCGGTGGAGGCGGCGGCATCGTCGCAATCGAGCACCAGGCCGAAAAAGGGCTGGGACGCCAGCATGGGCAGGGCCCGCGCCACGCTGGTGGCTTCGTGAAAGTCCACCAGGCCGAGGTCGCGCGCCACCGAGACGATCGTGCGGCGCAGCACGAATTGCGGCTCCACCAGCAAGAGGAGGGGCAGGGGGGGAGGACGGGTCATGCGTCTTGGTCTTTGCCGGCAATGGTTTCGTTGGCCAGGGTGCCCAGCGCCCGCAGCACGGCCCGCTCGGTGGCGGTGAGGCTGCGGGGCTTGGTGTCGATGATGCAGAGCGTACCCAGGCGCTCGCCGGTCGGCGCGCACAGCGGGGCGCCGGCGTAGAAGCGGATGTTCGGGGCCTGGGTCACCATGGGATTGTCGGCAAAGCGCGCGTCGAGGTTCGCATCCTCCACCACGAACAGGTCCGGCTGCAGGATGGCGTGGGCGCAGAACGACACGTCGCGGCTGGTCTGCGGCACGGCGAGCCCGACGCGCGACTTGAACCATTGCCGCTGGCCGTCGATGAGGCTCATCAGGGCGATCGGGGCGTCCAGCTGTTCGGCCGCGAACCGCACGAATCGGTCGAAGCGCTCCTCCGGGGGCGTGTCGAGCAGCATCAGCGCCTGCAGCGCCCGCAGGCGCTGCGCTTCGTTCTCGGGGGGCCTGGCTGGGGTCATGGGAGGTCCTTGGGGAGAAGGGTTGGGGGCGTCAGCCGAGCAGGTAGGCCAACTGGCCCAGGTCGACCACGACCATGCTGGCGCTGGCGCCATCGTGCTGGTGCGTGACCATGCGGAACTCGCCCACCGAGCCGAGCCGCATTTCGCGCACATCGGCGCGGTGGGCCGGCAGCCAGTCGCACAGCCGGGCAATGGCGATGCCCACGGTGGCGTGTTCAGCCGGGTCGGGCTGCAGCAGGATGGCCATGCGCGGCGGCTCGGCGCCGGGCCGGCCGTTGAGCGAGGGCAGGCTGACCACCTTGAGCGTCTTGCCGCGCCACGGCATCACGGCGGTCCGGCCGCGCACCAGTTCGTCGATGGTGGGCTGCGGCAGCTCGACCACGCCGACCACGCTGTCCACCGGCGAGGCATAGAGCGCATCGGCCTCGAACACCAGAAAGTGGCCGCCGGCCTGGCCCGCGTCGGCCTGGGCACCCGTCGGCGCGCCGACGGCGCCCTCGGTGCCGTCGGCCTGCGTCGGCGCCGGCGCCACGTCGCTCACGGCCGCCTCGGGCACGGCCTCGAACAGCTTGCCGATGTCCAGCACCCGCAGCGTGCCCAGCCCGGGCACCAGGGCCAGGCCCTTGAGCAGCGGATCGCCGGGGGTGGGCGCCCGGTCGGGTTCGGACAGATCGACCAGTTGCCGGCAGGTGTCCGCCGTGAGGCCGACCCACTGCCCCTGGCTCTCCAGCACGGCCACCCAGGGGCGCAGCGCGGCACCGGCGCGGGCCGGATCGGCGGCCACGTCCACCAGCGGCAGCTTGCGGCCCCGCAGCGTGCTGATGGCCACCGTGAGGTGGCCGGGGGGCATGTTCAGTTCGACGTGCGGCACGGGCACCACCGTGTGGATGGCGCTGGCCGGCACGGCCCACAGGTCGTCGCCCACGGCGAAGACCGCATGCCGTTCGGTGGGGACCTGGTCCGGGGCGCGTGCCGCAGGCGCCGGGTCCTTTGGCGCTGCAACGTCCTCGCACCAGACCTGGCACAGGGCCATCAGGCGGTCGACCTCGAGCACCGACAGGATCGGCGCGCCGGCCGAGGCGGGCACGACCGACTGGAACCATTCCTCCTGGCCGCCGTCGTGGTGCACGCGCACGATGGCCTGCGGATCGACGGGCTTCACGCCCAGGACCTCGTCCACCCGCAACCCGATCCGCGCCGGCCCCGCGTGCAGCACCAGCACCCGCTGTAGAGCGCCGCCCGCAGGCGAGGCCTGGATGGGCAGCCAGCGCTCCAGCGACACCACCGGCACGGCACGGCCGTCCAGGTCGATCATGCCGGTCAGGGCGCCCTGGCGGCGGGGAAGGGCCGCCAGGCCCTGCGGCGGGATGGCGATCGCGCGCTCCACATGCTCCGCCGCGATGGCGATGTGGCAGTCGCCCACGCGCACCCGCACATGCGCCTGGGCGCGGGCAGGGGCTTCGGCGTCGGCGTCGGCCGCCGCTGGCGTGGAGGGGCTGCCCGGCTCGGTCATGCGCCCGTGCGTCCGGAACTGGCGCCTTGCAGCTTGTCCAGCAGCACGACGACGTCCTGGGTGGACGTTTCCTGGGCCAGCATGGCGTTGCGGATCTCGCCGATGGACTGGCTGGTGCTGTCCACCGCGGCCAGGATGCGGCTGAAGGCCGCGCCCACTTCTTCCGACAGGCGCCCGCCTTCGGCCACGCGGGCCACGCTGCTGCCCACGAGCTTGGAGATTTCCTGCGCGGCGAGCGCCGACTTTTCCGCCAGCTTGCGCACCTCGTCGGCCACCACGGAAAAGCCGATGCCGTGCGGCCCGGCGCGCGCCGCCTCGATGGCGGCATTGAAGGCCAGCAGATGCGTCTGGCTGGAGATTTCGCCGATGGTGGCCACGATGTCGCGGATGTCGGCGGACGACTGCTCGATGGCGGCGATGGCCTCGCGCGAGCGCGCCAGCACCTGGTGGCCCTGGCCGGCCTCGCGCTGGGTCTGGGTGGCCAGGTCGGCCGAGCGCTCGGAGTTGCGCGCCACCTGCTGGATCGAGTCCGAGATGGTGCGCAGCACGGCGCCGATGTCCCGCACCTTCTGCGACACGGCGGTCTCGCGTTCGACCTGCTCGGTCACGTTGACCGCGAACTTCACCACCTTGTACACGCGGCCTTCCACGTCGAAGATGGGGTTGTAGGTGGCCTGGATCCAGATACCGGCGTCGTGCTTGCCGATGCGCCGGTAGCGCGCGCTCTGGAACTTGCCCTCGCCCAGGTCCGCCCAGAAGTCGCGGTAGGTCTGCGTCTTCACGAAATCGGGGTCGCAGAACATGCTGTGGTGCTTGCCCCGGATCTCATCGAGCGTGTAGCCCATGGTGCGCAGGAAGTTCGGGTTGGCGGTGAGGATGCGGCCATCCACGCTGAACTCGATCACCGCCTGCGACAGGCCGATGGCATCGAGCTTGCCCTTGGTCTCCGCGGCCTGGCGCGTTTCCTCGGTGATGTCGGTGGCGAACTTCACCACCTTGTAGGGCTTGCCGGAGGAGTCGAGGATGGGGTTGTACGACGCCTGGATCCACACGTCCGAGCCGTCCTTGGCCACGCGGCGGTAGCGCCCGGCATCGAATTCGCCGCGGGCCAGCCGCTCCCACAGCCGCGCGTATTCCGCTGAGCGCACCACTTCCGGGGTGCAGAACATCCGGTGGTGCTGGCCGACGACCTCGTCCTCGGTGTAGCCGAACACCTTCAGGAAATTGGGGTTGGCGTGCAGCACCTTGCCGCGCAGATCGAACTCGATCATGGCCTGCACCCGGTCCATCGCGGCGATCTTGCCCTCGAAGTCGGCCTGGGCCTGGCGCGCCTGGGTCACGTCGGTGGCCAGTTTGACCACGCCCACCGGGCGCCCGGCACTGTCGAAGATGGGGTTGTAGGAGGCCTGCAGCCACACCGGCTCGGCGTTCCTGGTCAGGCGCTGGAACACGCCTTCGACGATCTCGCCGGCGGCCAGGCGCTCCCACATGGCACCGTAGGCCGCGCTGGCCGCCACGTCGGGCGGGCAGAAGATGCGGTGGTGCTGCCCGACGATGTCCTCGAGGGCGTAGCCCATGCGGGCCAGGAACAGGGGGTTGGCGTGCTGGACCTTGCCGGCCAGGTCGAATTCGATGGTGCATTGCACCCGTTCCAGCGCGGCCAGCAGGCCCGTGGTGCGTGCGCGTTCCAGCTCGGACGCGGCAAGGGGTTCTGTGAAGGCGTTCATGGTCGCAAGGTCCTGGTGGGCGGCATCTAGGGGTTATCGGCCACTGCAGCCCAGGCTTGAATGCCGGGCCTGCTGGAAAACCGGCGAGGCGTAATGTGATGGTTTGAAGCCGCGCCCGCCGCCAGCGTCACAATAGACCCGCGCCGCGCAGGGCCTTTGGGAATCTTGACGGCCCTGTGCGCGTCGCGCAAGCCCATGCCGGCCGAAACCGGGGTTTTTTGCCCGCCATCGCCGCCCGGCGCGGGGGCACGGGGTGCCGCTCCCCCCGTTTCACGCCATGGTGCGGCGCAGCCAGTCGGTGAAGGCCGCGCATTCCCAGCGGTCCATGGTACCGGTGCGCCAGCACAGGTAGTGGGCGTGCGGGCTGGGTGCCTCGCCGGGAAAGAGCCGCACCAGGGTGCCGTTTTCCAGCCAGGGCGCGCCCAGCTTGAGCCGCACCAGCGCCACGCCCATGCCGGCCGCGGCGGCATCGCACATCAGGCCGATGTCGTTGAACTGCGAGCCCTCGGTGGGCTCGGCCCAGTCCAGGCCGCTGGCGCCGAACCAGGTGCGCCAGGGCTCCAGCGGGCTGCGCAGCAAGGCCACCCCTTCCAGGTCCCCGGGCCGTTCGAAAGGGCCGTGCTCGCGCACGAAGGCGGGCGAGGCGAGCGGCGTGACCCGGTCGCGCGCCAGCTCCACGTGCTCCAGGTCGGCGTAGTGCCCCGGGCCGAAGCGCACGATCAGGTCGGCGTCCTCGGCGACCACGTCCAGCAGCGGAATGGACACCTGCAGCGCCAGATCGATCTCGGGATAGGCCTCGGTGAACTGGCGCAGGCGCGGGATCAGGATGGCGCGGGCGAAGGTCGGGGTCACCGCCAGCTTGAGCCGCCGCTTGCCCGGCGCCGTGGCCGCGCCCGGAAAGCGCTGCAGAGCGCCCAGGCCCTCGCGCACATGGGCCAGGTAGGCGCTGCCTTCGGTGGTGAGCGAGAAGTCGGCGCGGCCGAACAGCCGCACGCCCAGGATCTGCTCGAGCTGGCGCACGCGGTGGCTGACGGCGCTGGGCGTCACGCACAGCTCGTCGGCGGTCTGCGTCACGCTGCGCAGGCGGGCCAGGGCCTCGAAGGTCAGCAGGCACTGGATGGGCGGGATGCGCCGGCCGGTCGCCCCCGGCCCGTCCCCGCCGGCGGCTTCCGGGTCGGCCGCGCGCACCGCGCCGCGTGGCCGGTCGAACGGGCGGGCCGTGGTCACCGGGCTCCCTCGATGCGCCGCACCCGGGGCGCCTTCAGCGGAAGATCACCGTCTTGTGGCCGTTGAGCAGCACGCGGTGCTCGGTGTGCCACTTGACGGCGCGGGCCAGCACCTGGCTTTCGGTGTCTCGGCCCATGGCGGTGAGGTCTTCCACCGTCTTGCTGTGGTCCGCGCGGGCCACATCCTGCTCGATGATCGGGCCCTCGTCCAGGTCGGCCGTCACGTAGTGGGCGGTGGCGCCGATCAGCTTCACGCCGCGGTCGTGCGCCTGATAGTAGGGCTTGGCGCCCTTGAAGCTGGGCAGGAAGCTGTGGTGGATGTTGATGGCCCGGCCTTCCAGCTTGCGGCACAGGTCGTCCGACAGCACCTGCATGTAGCGCGCCAGCACCACCAGTTCGGCCCCCTCGGATTCGATGATCTCGAACTGCCGCGCCTCGGCCTGCGCCTTGGTGGCGGCCGTGACGGGGATGTGGTGGAACGGCACGTTGTAGCTGGCCGCGAGCTGGTAGAAATCGCGGTGGTTGCTGATGATGGCCGCGATGTGCACCGGCAGCAGGCCGGACTTCCAGCGAAACAGCAGGTCGTTCAGGCAATGGCCTTCGCGGCTGACCATGATGACCGTCTTCATCGGCTCGGACACCGGGTGCAGCTGCCAGTGCATGCCGTGCGGTCCGGCGAAGGCGGCCAGCTGCGTCTTGAGCGCGGCGTGGTCGTGCGCTGCGCAGGCGAACTGCACGCGCATGAAAAACAGCCCGGTGGCGTGGTCGTTGTATTGGGCGGCCTCTTCGATGTTGCCGCCATGCTCCAGCAGGAAGCCGGACACCGCATGCACCAGCCCGAGCTTGTCGGGACAGGACAGGGTAAGGATATAGGCTTGGTTCATAGCGGGGCGATTGTCGCAGCAAGGCCAGGGGCCGTGCCGCGCCGATCGCTCTGGAGCGCCCCGGCTGGCGCGAGAATACGGTCCCATTGGAGGCCGCCTGGAAAGCGCGGTGCGCCCGGCGGGCGAGGCAAAACACAACAAGGACGTTCATGGATGAAGAGGAGGGCCCGGCCCTGACGCGGGTGCCCGGCTGGGCGTGGGCCGCCTACGTGGCGGCGGGCGTGGCGTGGGTGGCGGGCGGCGACGCACTGCTGGCCTGGCTGCTGGGCACGGACGCCGGTGGCGGCACCCGCGCCGGCCTGTGGGGCAGCGCCAAGGACATCGCCTTCGTGCTGGTCTCCGCCGCCCTGGCGGTGGCCGGGCTGCGCCGGCTGCAGGCGGCCGATGCCGCCGCGCTGGTGCGCCGGGGCCGCGCCTGGGCGCGGATGGCGCGCGGCGCCGAGCAGCGCCAGCGCCTGGCGACCACGGTGGTGGACAACGCCATCGAGGGCATGGTGGTGACCGATGCGAACAACCGCATCCTCTCGGTGAACGCGGCCTTCACGCGGCTGATGGGCTACACCGAGGCCGAGCTGCTCGGCCAGACGCCGCGCCTGTTCAAGTCCGGCCGGCACGACCGGGCCTTCTACGAGGCCCTGTGGACCGAGCTGTCGCGCACCGGCCGCTGGCAGGGCGAGATCTGGAACCGGCGCAAGAACGGCGAGGTGTTTCCCGAGCGCATGTCGCTCAGCACCGTGCGCGACGGCGCGGGCGTGGTGACGCACTACGTGTGCCTGTTCACCGACATCTCCCAGGAGCACACCCAGCGCCAGCGCCTGGCGTTCCTCGCCCACAACGACCCGCTCACCGGCCTGCCCAACCGCACCTGGTTCGCCCAGCGGCTGGAGGAGGCCACGGCCCAGGCCCGCGGCAGCGGCGAGTCCATGGCCGTGCTGCTGCTCAACCTGGACCGCTTCAAGGACGTGAACGACAGCTACGGCCACGCCGTGGGCGACGAGGTGCTGCGGCACATCGCCCGCCGGCTGGAATCGGCCCTGCGCCCGGGCGATCTGGCCGGGCGCCTGGCGGGCGACGAGGTCGGCGTGCTCGTGCGCCACGCCGCGAGCGAGGAGGAGGCCGCCGCCATCGCCCGCACGCTGATCGCCGCCGTGGCCGAGCCCTGGCGCTCGCCCGAGGGCTTCGAGGTGGTGGCCGGCGCGAGCGTGGGCATCAGCCTGTTCCCGCGCCACGGCGACAGCGCCCAGGCCCTGCTGCAGGGCGCCCACGCCGCCGTCTATGGCGCCAAGGAGCGCGGGCGCGGCGCCTGGTGTTTTTTCAGCGAAGACATGACGCGGGCCGCGCGCGAGCGCCTCGCCCTCGAATCGCGCCTGCGCGCGGCGCTGGCGCTCGGCCACCTGCAGCTGCACTACCAGCCTCAGGTGGACATCGCCACCGGCCGGGTGATCGGCGCCGAGGCGCTGGTGCGCTGGATGGACCCGCAGGAGGGCATGATCTCCCCCGCGCGCTTCATCCCTGTGGCCGAGCACTCCGGCGTGATCGGCCCGCTGGGCGAATGGGTCATGCACGAGGCCTGCCGCCAGGCCCAGGCATGGCGCGCGGCCGGGCTGCCCGCCCTGACCATGGCCGTGAACGTGTCGCCGCGCCAGTTCCACCTGACCGACCTGGCCGGCTGCGCGGCGTCGGCCCTGTCCGCCTCGGGCTACCCGCCCACGCAGCTGGAGCTGGAGATCACCGAAGGCGCGCTCGCCGAGCGCCCCGAGGAGGCCCGCCAGGTGCTGCTGCGCCTGCGCGGCCTGGGCCTGCGCATGGCCATCGACGACTTCGGCACGGGCTATTCGTCGCTCGCCCACCTCAAGCGCTTTCCCATTGACGTGCTCAAGATCGACCAGGGCTTCATCCGCGACCTGCCGCAAAACAGCGACGACATGGCCATCTGCACGGCCATCATCGCCATGGGCCACAGCCTGGGTCTGGCGGTGCTGGCCGAAGGCGTGGAAACGCCCGAGCAACTGGCCTTCCTGCGCGAGCGCGGGTGCGACCGCTACCAGGGCTACCTGTGCCAGCGCCCGCTGCCGGCCGAGGCGTTCACGGCGCTGCTGCGCGGACAGGCGGGCGGGGCCGTCCACTGAGCCGGCACGGGCGGCGGACGGGCGTGCGGATCGATTGCTATAAAAATAATAGCTATATGCCCTAGTGGATCATGTGCTGGAGGCCGTTTTGGCTTGAATCCCCCACCGGGTTCGCCATGGCGCCTCAGGGCCTGGCGCCCTGCGAGCGGCGCAGCTCGGCGCAAGGGTCGCGCGACGGCAGGGCCGGGGTGGCCTGCACCGCGTCGGTGTCGCCCGCTTGCGGGTCGGGCGCCCCGCCGGCCTGCGCCAGCGCCACCTTGGCCGTGAGGCCGGGGAACCAGTGCGTGGGCACGCCCACGCCGCGCAGCACGTGGCCACCGCCGGCCACCAGCACCACCACCTGCCCGGGGCGCCGCGCCGCCGCGGCCACCGCCGCCATGCGGGCGTCGCGGGCGATCTGGATGCGGGCCATGCCGGGGATCTGCGACTCGGGCAGCAGGCCGCAGTGCCCCTCGCGCAGGGCGGTGTGCTGGCGCGCCAGCGCCGCGGCGTCCAGGTGCCGGTCCCAGCGCTCGTCCCGCATCGCCTCGCGCAGGTCCGCCCGCGGCAGGTTGCCGCCGCGCACCGGCACGCCGGCCCGCACCGCGGCCATGGCCACCGGGCCGTACTGCGCCCACGGCCAGGCCGCCGCGTTCCAGCCGAGCGCCTGCTGCACCTGGCCTTCAGTCGCGTCGCGGGGCAGTCCGTCGGTGGCCCGCCCGCTGTCGGCCATCTCCATCACCAGCGCCGCCAGCTGTCCGCGCGCGGCGAGCCACTGCACGGCCTCGCGCTCCAGCGCCTGGTGTTCGGGGGCATCGTGCTGCTCGCCGATCAGCAGCACATCGGCGGGCAGCAGGGCCTGGACCTGGGCGAGCCAGGGGGTGGGGGCGGCAGGGTCCGGGGGCGCATGCGCGCAGCCGGCGAGCAGGGCCAGCAGCAGGGTGGCAGCGAGGCGGGGGCCTCTCGGCCACGGCGCGGGGCCGAGTCGATGGGCTGCATGCCGGGAAGGCGATCGGGAGGGAAACAGGGTGCCGTGCATGGGCGCATGCTAAAGCCATGCCCTGTCGACCCGCGCCTTCCCGCGGCGCGACCCGGTGATGCACCGGATCAGCGGCGGGGGTGGGTGGGATGGCTGAGACCGTGCGCCCGGGACGGTTGCGACGACGGCACGCAGCGCGGGCACGTGCGCAGATGCGGAGAGGTCGTCAGCCGACCGGCGCCGTCCCGAACCGCATGCCGACCTCGGTGCCGTCGGCCGCCGAGCGCGCCCAGACATCGCCGCCGTGCATGCGGGCGATGGCCGCCACGATGGACAGTCCCAGGCCCGCGTGCATGCCCTCGCGGTGCCGGGCCGAGTCGCCGCGATAGAAGCGGTCGAACAGGCGAGGCAATGCGGCCTCGGGAATCGGTGGCCCCTCGTTGGCCACTGACACGCCGGGGCCGTCCGCACCGCCCGCAGCCAGCTTCACGCGGACGGTGCTGCCTGGCGCGGCATAGCGGCACGCGTTGCTGAGCAGGTTGGAGACGCCGCGCTGCACCAACCGTTCGTCCACCGGCAGAATGAGCTCGCCTTCCAGGGCTAGCCGCAGGCCCCGCTCAGCGGCGTCGGCCTCGTGGTACTCGAACAGTTCGGTGATGAGCGGACCCAGATTGCGTGGCGCATCCACACGCGCGCGCAGCCCTCCGTCGGCGCGCGCCAGGAACAACATATCGTTCACCACCGAGGCCATGCGCCCCAGATCTTCCAGGTTGGACGCCAGCGTTCGCGCCAACTCGGGCGCCGCACGCGGTCGCGACAGCGCCAGCTCGGTCTTGCCGATGAGCGCGGTGAGCGGCGTTCTCAGCTCATGCGCCACGTCGGCATTGAAAGCCTCCAGTTGCGCGCGGCCCGCTTCGAGCCGGTCGATGAGTTCGTTGAACTGGTCTACCAGCGGCGCCAGCTCGGCACTGCGCGCCGACAGTTGCAGATGCGCGAGTCGCCGGCCTGCAGACATCGCCTGGGTCTGCCGGGCCAGTTGGCTCAGCGGGCGCAGGCCATGCCGCACTACGGCGAATCCGAGTCCTGCGCTCACCAGCGCCCCGGCCGCGGTGGCCAGGGCCAGCAGGCGCGCCAGGGTCTGCTGTCGCTGCTCGTCCTCTGCGATATCGACATCGAAGCGGCCCCGCAGCGACCGCTGTCCGTCAGCCGACCGCAGCTCGAAGCTGCGTGAACGCACCTGCGGCGACAGCGTGTGTGCTTCGTCGTGGGGATCGAGGTAGAACGCCGAGCCGTCGGGGTGCAGCAGCTGCAGCCGCGAGCCCTGGCGCTTGACGGCGTTGGTCTGCAGCAGGTGCAGAAAGTCCTGGTTCTCGGGTCGCCACATCGCGCTGGAGGTTTCCACCAGCTTCTGGACCTTGATGCCCAAGATGCGCGACTGGGCCTGCTCCTGCAGCGTCTGCACCCCCAGGTATACGACGACGGAAATCGCACCCAGCAACAGCGCCACGCCCAGGCCCAACTGCAGCGCCAGGCGGCGCACCACGGAATGCGGCGCCCGCCGGCGGGGCTCATGCGTCGCCATCTGCACCCCCGCGGAACTCCAGGATGTAGCCCACACCGCGCACCGTGTGGATCAACTTGTGGCGGAATGCGTCGTCCACCTTGGCGCGCAGGCGCCGCACCGCGACTTCCACCATGTTGGTGTCGGAGTCGAAATGGATGTTCCAGACGCGTTCGGCCAACGTGGTGCGGGTCAGCACCTGTCCCTTGCGGCGCAGCAGCAAGGACAGCAGCTGGAATTCCTTGGTAGACAGCTCAATACGGCGGCCTTCGCGGCGCACATTGTGCGCTGCCAGGTCCAGTTCCAGATCGGCGACGCGCAGCACGGTCTGCTCCTGAATGCTGGCATGGCCCCGGCGAATCAGCGCCTCGACCCGTGCCCGCAGTTCGGAAAAGGCGAACGGCTTGACGAGGTAGTCGTCCGCACCCGCATTCAGGCCCAGTACCTTGTCGTCCAGCCGGTCGCGTGCCGTCAGCATCAGCACGGGCTGCCCGCCCTTGCCCCGAATGGCGCGCAGCACCTCGAAGCCGTCGCATCCCGGCAGCATGACGTCCAGCAGCACCAGCGCATAGTTGCCACCCAGTGCCAGCGCCCGCCCGCTGGGGCCGTCGTGCGCCACATCGACGCGGTAGCCGCACTCGGACAGCCCCTGGTGCAGATAGTCGGCCACGCCGCGGTCGTCCTCGATCACCAGCACTTTGTGCACCTGTTTCACCTCCGGGCCGATTGTGCCTGCACCCCCTGCGCGTTGGATTACCAATCTGTAATCCGTTCGAGCGGCATCGGTCAGCTGCGTGCGGACCATGGGGCCCTGCGCGGCGCGTGGGGCGACCGCGCACCCCGCCCACCGCTTTTTTTGGAGTGCATCCATGGCCATCGTGACTCACCGCATGTCCACCCGCCGCACGTTCCCGCGCGGCAGCCTGGGCCCGGCCACGTTCCTGACGTTCGATCGATTGCCTGGCGCGCCCCGCTCCGATCTGTACGACGTCATCGGCCAGTACGTCAGCGCTGGTGCCAAGGTTGTGGACACCTCACCGCTCTACGGCAGTGCGCAGGTCACCGTCGGCGACGCGGGACTGCTGCCTGACGCGTCGCAGCGCGGGCACACGGCGCGCTACGTTGAAGCGCTGGCCGGCTTCGGCAAGGTGCAGTCGCTGCCCTGGTATCCCGACAAGCAGAACCAGTATCAGGGGCTGGTCCGCCGGGCCCAGGCGGCATTGCGAGCGCGGCGGTGAGCGCGCCGCGTCATCACTCCCCCCGGCTTTCGCGTCCGACCTCGAGTCGTCGCTGTTCGGACTTCGTCATTTCACCAAGGATCAAAACATCATGGACCGCCGCAACTTCCTGCATGCCGCAACCACTACCGCCGCCACGTTCGCCGGCCTGGCCGCCTCGCCCCTGGCGCGGGCTCAGGCGCCCGGCCTGTCTGCCGCGCTCACCGAGCGGGGCAGCGTCCTGGCTACGCGGGGGCCGATGACCGACCGGGCGCTGCCCCGCAATGCAGCGGCTGCTCCCGGGCAACGTTATCGGCCCGCATTCCGCTTCGGCCTGGGCGGCACGCAGATCGGCAACATCTTCGCCGCCCTCAGCGACGCGCAAGCGCAGGCTGTGTTGCAGGCCGCATGGGACGCGGGCGTGCGCCACTTCGATACCTCTCCGTTCTACGGCTACGGCCTGAGCGAATACCGGCTGGGCCACTTCCTGCGCGGCAAGCATCCCGACGACTACGTCGTGTCCACCAAGGTCGGGCGCATGCTTCAGGCCAGCCGCGGGCCGCTGCCCAATGCCGCGCTGTGGGTGCAGCCCGCGCCCATGGCGTATCGCTACGACTTCACGGCGGCCGGTGCGCGCCGCTCGGTGGAGGACAGCCTGCAACGGCTGGGCCTGCCCAAGATCGACATCGTCTACATCCACGACCTGTCGCCCGACAACAGCGAACTGCCAGGCACGTGGCGCGACCACTTCGCCGTTGCGGCGGGCACCGGCGGTGCCATGGGTGAGCTGGCCCGCATGCGCGATCAGGGGATGATTGGTGGCTGGGGTTTCGGCATCAACACGCCCGACGCCGCCGTGCTGGCCGCTGAATCGGACGTGCCGACGCCCGATGTGGTGCTGCTGGCCTGCCAGTACTCCATCCTCGACCACGAGGTGGCGCTCTCGCGCACCTTCCCGGCACTGCAGCGCAAGGGCATATCCGTGGTCGTCGGCACGCCGCTCAACGACGGCTTCCTGGGCGGGCGCAACCGGTATCACTTCAGCGACCAGATCCCCGCGGGCGCGGCCGACAAGCGCGCGCGGCTGGCGGTGGTGGCCGACCGGCACGGCATTGATATCCGCACGGCGGCGCTGCAGTTCGCGGCGGCACCGGCGGTGGTTTCGGCGATTATTCCCGGTGCCCGCGCGCCCGGCCAGGTCCAGGCCAACGTGGCGTCGATGCGTGTGACCATTCCCGCATCGTTCTGGGAGTCGCTGCGGCGCGAGGGGCTGATCTCGCGCCAGGCGCCGGTTCCCGCCTGACACCACGCCGGCCCAGGAGTGAACGGATGACAACACCGAAGGCAATCCTGCACGGCACGGCCTGCGCACTCTTTGCGGTGGCCGCACAAGGTCAGGACCGGGTGTCCGTTGGCGACTTCGCCATTGATCGACACGAAACCACCATCGCCCGGTTTGCCGAGTTCGCGCAAGCCACCGGCCGTGTCACCACGGCGGAACGGGAGGGCGGCGGCCACGAATGGGGCCGCGGCTGGGAGCGCCGCGCTGGCTGGAACTTCCGCCGCCCCTTCGGCGTGCCGCCGGTCAGCCCGCAATGGCCCGCCGTGCACGTCAACTGGCACGAGGCGCGTGACTTCTGCGCCTGGGCGCAAGGCCGCCTACCCACCCGCGCCCAATGGACGCTGGCGGCTTACACCGAGCAGGGCGCAGGGACTCGTGCCGGCTTCGTGCGGGGCCGCACCTACCCGTACCCGACCGGCGATTCGCCTGAAGGCGCCAACACCAGCGGCGCCGACGCCTGGCCGCGGCTGGCACCGGCCGGTGCCACGCGCGGTGGCGTCAACGCGCTGCACGACATGGGCGGCAACGCCTGGGAATGGCTGGCCGACCGGCAGGGCGATACCGCACTCACCGCCGGCGGCTCCTGGTGGTATGGCGCGGCGCAGATGCAGGCCGCGTCCATGCAATGGAAGCCGGCCGACTTTGACGTGGTGTATGTGGGGTTCCGCTGTGTCTACGATGCGCCCGTGCAGGGCGGTGCAAAGGCGCCCTGACAGGGCGGCGGCAGGCCGTTGCGATGCCATGCTGCCCCTGTGGCCGCACGGCAGCTTCAGTGCCTTCCAGAAATGACCCTTTCCTCGGCGCCTGCCAGGTCGCCCTTGGGGTCGACATGTGGCCTGATGGGGGCTCCTGGCGTGGAGAACCTGGTGTTGTAGACGCTCCAAGTGTTATGCACCCGGAGCACCTTGTGCGCTGCGCCTTTGAAGTCCACACCGGCCTTTGGCGGGCCAGGGACATGCCCTCGGCGGATTCCAGGGTCGATGATCGGCTGGCATGCGCGGGGCCTCGGGGGCCTGCGATGCCGGTGCCGCGCTGCCGGGCCCAGGCGCGCGGCTGCGCCTTACACCTCGGTGACGAACTGCTCGCGCGGACGGCGCACCTTGGCCAGCGGGGCCAGCCAGTCCTGCTCGGCCTGGCGGTAGCCCAGCGGCAGGATCGCCACGCTGCGCAGCCCGCGGGCGCGCAGGTTCAGGATGCCATCCAGCGCGTCGGGATCGAATCCCTCCATGGGCGTGCTGTCCACCGCTTCGTAGGCCGCGGCCATCAGCGCGGCGGACAGGGCGATGTAGGCCTGCCGGGCCGCGTGCTGGAAGTTCACCTCGGCGCCGCGCTGCGGGTAGGTCCCCAGCAGCATGTTGCGGTAGTTCTCCCAGCCTTCGTTCTTGAAGCCGCGCACCGCGTTGGTGTAGTCGAACATGGCGTTGATGCGTTCGGGCGTGTAGTCGTCCCACGCGGCGAACACCAGCAGGTGCGAGCCTTCGGTGATTTGGGCCTGGTTCCACGCGATGGCCTGGATGCGCTGGCGCACCTCGGGCTGGGTGACGAGCAGCACCTCGAACGGCTGCAGCCCGCTGGAGGTGGGCGCGAGCCGCGCGGCTTCGAGGATGCGCTCGACCTTCTCCTGGGGCACCTGGCGGGCCGGGTCCATCTTCTTCGTGGCGTAGCGCCACTGCAGGCGCTCGATCAGCGGGGTGGCATCGGGCCCGTGGATGGCGGTTTCGAGTTCGGCGGCCAGTTCGGCGGTGGGGGACATGGTGGATTCCTGAAAAGGAAGGGTGGGATGAAGGGATGGGCAGGCGTGCCACCGGGAACCGGGAGCACCTTGCCTGGAATATGGCGCCAACGGCCAGGGCGCATAAGCCCCGGCGCGGGAATCACAGCGTTTCGATCCAGGAAACAAAAAAACGCGGCAGCGCGCGTGCCGGCTGCCCAGGAGGGGCCGCCATCGCGCAGCCCTGCCGTGCATACACCCAGGCGCTTTCACCCTCTGAAAAACCCTCGCCGTCCTCGTTGACATTGGGCAAGCCGGGCGGCGGGCCACCGGAGTAAAACGGGGGCCTTGTGCACCGTGGAAGCCCCAGCGACATGCAACGCGACCCCTTCATCCCCGTGGCGTCCGACGCCACCCCCGTGCAGCCCATCAGCCTGGACGTGCTGCGCGAAAAGTACCTCAAGCCCGGTGAGACGGAGGTGCAGGACCTCTACCGCCGCGTGGCGCGGGCCCTGGCCTCGGTGGAGCCCGCCGCCGAGCGCGCGGCGCACGAGGCGCGCTTTCTCGCCAACCTGCGTGCGGGGGCCATCGGGGCGGGCCGCATCATGAGCGCCGCCGGCACCGACATCCAGGCGACGCTCATCAACTGCTTCGTGCAGCCCGTGGGCGACTGCATCCAGGGCATGGACGACGGCGGCTACCCCGGCATCTACGAGGCCCTGCGCGAGGCCGCCGAGACCATGCGGCGCGGCGGCGGCGTGGGCTACGACTTCTCGCGCATCCGGCCCAAGGGCGCGCAGGTCAAGGGCACGGCCTCGCTGGCCTCGGGGCCGTGCAGCTACATCAACGTGTTCGACCAGTCGTGCTCCACGGTGGAGAGCGCCGGCGCGCGGCGCGGCGCGCAGATGGGCGTGCTGCGCATCGACCACCCCGACGTGCTCGAGTTCATCACCGCCAAGCGCACCCCCGGGCGGTGGAACAACTTCAACGTGTCGGTCGGCGTGACCGATGCCTTCGTGCAGGCCGTGGCCGATGGCCAGCCGTGGGACCTGGTGCACCCCGCGCGCCCCGGCGCCGCGCTGCTGGCGCAGGGCGCGGTGCAGCGCACCGACGGCCAGTGGGTCTACCGCACCGTGCCGGCCCGCGATCTGTGGGACACCATCATGCGGTCGGCCTACGACTTCGCCGAGCCGGGCATCCTGTTCCTCGATGCGATCAACCGCGACAACAACCTGCATTACTGCGAGGCGATCGCGGCGACGAATCCCTGCGTCACGGCCGACACCTGGGTGCTGACGGCGGACGGCCCGGCGCAGGTGGCCGGCCTCATCGGGCGGCGGTTCGGCGCGGTGGTGGACGGCCGGGTCTTCTGCACGGAAAGCGAAGGATTTTTCAAGACCGGCCACAAGCCCGTGATCGCCCTGCGCACGCGCGAAGGCCACACGCTGCGCCTCACGCCCGACCACCGCGTGCGCCGCGTGGCGCGGCAGACCCGCTACGCCCAGTCCCTGGAGTGGACGGCGGCCGGCGACCTGCAGCCGGGCGACCAGATCGTGCTGCACGACCACCGCGCGCTCGGCGGATGGGACGGTGCGGGCACCGAGGCCGAGGGCTACCTGCTCGGCCTGCTCGTGGGCGACGGCACCTTGAAGGCCGACAAGGCGGTGATCTCGGTCTGGGCACCCGAATTGCGGCAGGTGGGCAACGGCACCGTGGCCTATGCCGCCACCGGCGCGGCAGGCATCGTGCAGGAGGCCGAAGCTGCCGCGGCCACGTTGCCCCACCGGTCTGATTTCAGCGGCTTCCAGCGCCCCGTCGGCACGCGCGGGGAGGCCCGCATGGCCAGCGAGGCGCTGTGGCGACTGGCGCACGCCATGGGCCTGCGGCCTGACCACAAGACGATCACGCCGGCCATGGAATGCGGCTCCTCCGCCTTCGCCGCCGGCCTGCTGCGTGGTTTGTTCGATGCCGACGGTTCGGTGCAGGGCGCCCAGGACAAGGGCGTGAGCGTGCGCCTGTCGCAAAGCGATGCCGATCTGCTGCGCACCGTGCAGCGCATGCTGCTGCGCTTCGGGATCGCCTCCACGCTGTACACCGGCCGCCGCCCCGCGCAGCACTCTGTGCTGCCCGACGGGCGTGGCGGCACCCGGGCCTACCCCACGCAGGCGCAGCACGAACTGGTGGTGTCCGGCGATAACCTGCAGGTGTACGCCGATCGCATCGGCTTTGCCGACACCGCCAAGGCCGCTCGCCTGGAAGCCGCCCTGGCGGGCGACCAGCGCCGGCTGAACCGCGAGCGCTTCACCGCCACCGTGGATTCCATCGCGGCCGATGGGTGCGAGGACGTGTACGACGTCACCGTGGCCGACTGCCACGCCTTCGACGCGAATGGCCTGTATGTGCACAACTGCGGCGAGCAGCCGCTGCCGCCCTACGGCTGCTGCGACCTGGGGCCCATCATCCTCACGCGCTTCGTGCGCAACCCGTTCGGGCTGGCGGGCGCGCCGGCCTTCGATTTCGAGGCCTTCGAGCAGAGCGTCGCCACGCAGGTGCGCGCGCTCGACAACGTGCTGGACGTGACCTTCTGGCCGCTGGAGGCGCAGCGCGCCGAGTCGGCCGCCAAGCGGCGCATCGGCGTGGGTTTTACCGGCATGGGCAACGCGCTGGCCATGCTGTGCCTGCGCTACGACCGCGAAGCGGGCCGCGCCATGGCCGCGCAGATCGCCGAGCGGCTGCGCGATGCGGCCTATGCCGCATCGGTGGCGCTGGCGCGCGAGAAAGGGGCATTCCCGAAGTTCGATGCGGCCGGCTACCTGGCGCCCGGCACCTTCGCCAGCCGGCTGCCGCAGGCGCTGCAGGCGCAGATCCGCGAGCACGGCATCCGCAACAGCCACCTGCTGTCGATCGCGCCCACGGGCACGGTGAGCCTGGCCTTCGCCGACAACGCCTCCAACGGCATCGAGCCGCCGTTTTCGTGGACCTACAAGCGCAGGAAGCGCGAGGGCGACGGCCGCATGAGCGAATACGCCGTGGAAGACCACGCCTGGCGGCTGTACCGCGAGCTGGGCGGCGATGTGAATGCCCTGCCCGACTACTTCGTGAGCGCGCTGTCCATGCCTGCCGCCGACCACATCGCCATGATGGAGGCGGTGCAGCCCTTCGTGGACACGGCGATCTCCAAGACGGTGAACGTGCCGGCCGACTACCCGTACGAGGACTTCAAGGGCCTGTACCTCGCCGCCTGGCGCGCGCGGCTCAAGGGGCTGGCCACCTACCGGCCCAACACCATCCTGGGCGCCGTGCTGGAAACGCATGCGCCCGAGACCGAGCCGGCGCCGGCCGCACCCGCATCGGCAGCGGCCGCAGCGACGACAACGTCCTCCGCCCCCATCGATCCGATGCGCACCGTGATCGAAAGCCGGCCCAAGGGCGCCCTGCCGGCCGTCGCCGAGAAGGTGGAGTACTGGACGCAGGAGGGCCACAAGACGCTGTACCTGGTGGTGTCGTTCCTGCCGGTGCCGAATGCCGGCGGCACGGGCACGGTGGACCGCGCCATCGAGTTCTTCATGCCCGTGGGGCAAAGCGGCGAATCGCAGCAGTGGATCACCTCCAGCATGCGCATGCTCTCGCTGGCCGCGCGCGGCGGCTTCCTGGAGCGCGCCCTGAGCGACATGCGCAAGGTGGCGTGGGACCGCGGCCCCGTGCGCCTGGGCACGCGCCAGCGCGAAGACGGCACGCGCGTGCCGCTGTGGCACGACTCCGAAGTGGCCGCCATGGCCTATGCCATCCAGAACATCCTGGCCAGCCGCGTGCCGGACCCGGTGCAGCAGGTGCTGCCGCTGGACGAGCCCGAGGCGCCCATGGGCATGCCGCCCGCAATGGCCGGCAAGAAGTGCCCCGAGTGCGGCGCGCACGCGGTGATCCGCAAGGACGGCTGCGACTACTGCACGCAGTGCGGGCACCTGGGCACGTGCGGTTGAGGGGCGGCTAAGGGGCGGCTAAGGGGCGGGCAGGGCCGGGGGCCGGCGCGCGCTAGCGCAGGCCCAGCCGGGTGAGCTTCTTGATCAGCCCGGCGCGCGAGATGCCCAGGCGGCGCGCGGCCTCCGACTGGTTGCCCTGGGTGGCCTCCATCGCTTCCCGCACCATGCGGGTTTCCAGCTCGAAGATGGCCGCATCCAGCGCGCCGACGGGGGCGGCCGCTGCCGCATCGGCCGGGCCCGCATCCGGCAGGTGCGCCAGGTCGCCGCTGGCGAACCGCAACAGGTCGAGGTCGATGCGCAGGTGGCCCGGGGCGATGAGCGCACCGGCCGACTCCACCAGGGCCCGGAGCTGGCGCACGTTGCCCGGCCAGGGCTGCGTGGCGAGCCAGGCCTGGGCGTCGGGCGCGAACAGGGCCTGCGGCGCCACGCGGCGCAGAAAGTGCGCGGCCAGCAGCGGCACGTCCATGCCCCGCTCGGCCAGGGGCGGGATGCGCATCACCACGCCCTTGAGGCGGTAAAAGAGGTCCTCGCGAAAGCTGCCATCCTGGATCATGCCCTCCAGGTCGCGGTGCGTCGCCGACACCACGCGCACGTCGGCCTTCTTCATCTCGCGCCCGCCCACGGGCAGGAAGGTGCCCTCTTGCAGGAAGCGCAGCAGCTTGACCTGCATGGCGGGCGGCATTTCGCCCACTTCGTCCAGGAAGAGCGTGCCGCCGTGCGCGGTTTCCACCAGGCCCGGCTGGTCGCGGTGGGCGCCGGTGAAGCTGCCTTTCAGGTGGCCGAAAAGCTCGCTCTCCAGCAGCTCGCTGGACAGGGCGCCGCAATGGATGATCGCGAAAGGGCCCTGCCGGCGAGCGCTGCATTGGTGCAGGGCGCGGGCCACCAGCTCCTTGCCCGTGCCGGTGGGCCCGAGCACCATCACGCTCACCGAGGTGCCGGCCACGCGGCGCACCATGGCGCGCAGCTGCTGCGCGGCAGGCGACTGGCCGACGATGCCCAGGTCTTCGCTGCCCTCGCGTGCGCGCAGCTCCCGCAGCTCTTCGTCCAGGCGGGGTTTGTGCATGGCGCGCGAGACGACGAAGCGCAGCATGTCCGGGTCGATGGGCTTGGTGAGGAAGTCCCACGCGCCCTTCTCGGCGGCGCGCAGGGCGAGTTCCCGGTCTCCGTGGCCGCTCAGGACCACCACGACCGAGCCCGCGAACTGCCCGATCAGCTCCAGGCCCGCTTCGGGGTCCATGCTGGGCGGCATGGCGAGGTCGAGCAGCACCACGTGGGCGCGGTCCTGTCCGAAGGCCCAGGCCGCCTCTTCGCCGCTGCCGGCCACGGTGACCCGGTGGCCCAGTTCGCGCAGGAAGGAGCTGCCCAGCCGTTGGTAGGCGGGCTCGTCGTCCACCAGCAGGATGTGGCCCAGGGAGGGGGAAGGGGTCATGGTCGGTGGGGAGGAAAGGTCAGGGTGAAGCAGGTGCGCCAGGGCGGGCGCTCGGTCAGTGCGGCCGTGCCGCCGTGCGCGGCCATGATGCGTGCGACGATGGCCAGGCCCAGCCCGGTGCCGCCCGGGCTGCGCGAGGCGAAGGGCTGGAACAGCCGCTCGCGCAGCTCGGCGGGAATGCCGGGCCCGTCGTCGCAGACATGCAGCCGCAGGCCGTCCTCGCCCGGCTCGGCATCCACGTGCACCCGCCGCTGGCCTGCGGCGGCCTGGGCGTTGGTGAGGAGGTTGGCCAGCACCTGGTCCAGCCGCGCGGGGTCGGCGTGCACGGGGCAGGGCTTGTCCAGCCCGGGCCCCAGTTCCACGGATGGGGCGTGGCGGATCGCCTGGCGCACCTGCTGCGACAGGTCGATGGCCCGCGGCTCGATCTGCCAGGGCTTGGCGTAGTCCAGCAGGTCCTCCGCCAGGCGCGAGATGCGGGCGATCTGCTCCTGCACGTCCTTGCGGACCTCGGCCGGGGTAAAGGCCGTGGCCATGGCGATCACGTTCAGCGGGTTGCGCAGGTCGTGCGCGACCGTGGCCGCGAGCGAGCCCAGTTCGGCCAGGCGGGCCTGCAGCTGCCGCTCGCGCTCGCGCTGCTCTGCGGCCGCGGCGTTTTCCACCTGGCCCGCCGCCTGCACGAGCACGGTGCCGAACAGCTCCGCCAGGTGCCGCTGCCCGGGCGGCGCCTGCTCGAAGCCGTGCAGATGGGCTTGCCACTGGGCGCCGTCCTTGCGGCAATGCACCGTGGGGGTGTGCGGATCGGGGGCGAGCGAGGGGCCCGTGACGACCCGCACGGCCACGCCCATGCGCTGGGACAGCAGCGAGGCGGCGATGGACGAGAGTTCGCCGAGCGATTGGGCCGTGGACAGCGCGCCGCGCCAGGTGTCCAGGTCGTGCGCCGTGGGGGTGCCGCCGGGGTAGACCAGGCGCTCGGCCAGCCGGCGCACCGGCCCGCTCCAGGCCAGGCAGGTGGCGGCCACCACGGCGGAGGTGAGCCAGCGCGACTCCACCGGCAGCAGCAAGGTCAGCGGCACGGCCAGCAGGCCCAGAAACAGCACGATCGCCCAGGCCAGGGCCCGCCGCGCCCAGGCGTTGGCCATGAAGACCCGGTAGCGCAGGATGCCGTAGACCAGGATCAGCGGGTACGCGGGGAAAGCCAGCACCTGCCAGGGGTACTGGGGAATGCGCAGGGCCGCGAACGCGTAGCCCGAGATGCACATCAGCCCCCAGCCGCACGAGAGGGCCACGGCCGCGATCTGCCGGCGTTCGGTGGCCACCCGCGTCTGCCAGAAGGCCTTGGCCAGCACCAGCAGGCCCGCGCTCGCGCAGGTGGCCCAGACCAGGCTGGTGGTCCATCCGGCCGCATTGGGCACCACCACCCACTGCACGCCGGTGAACGGCGGAAAGTGCTCGAACGCGCCCGGCGGCACCCACCAGGACAGCGCGGTCGCGCCGCACGCCGCGCCGTAGGCCAGCCGCAAGGCCCAGGGCCGCAGCCGCTGGCCCGTGAAGATGGCGCAGAAGTGCAAGAACGCTGCGGACGTGATGGGCACCGTCGCCAGCAGGGCCATGGCGAAGGGCGCGGTGCCGATGCCGGCCCAGTTGGGCAGCTCGTTGCCCACGATCCACAGCCCCACGCCGAGCAGGAAGACGATCAGCAGCCGGGCGCCCGCCACGTGCTGGGCCCACAGCCACAGCACGCCGGACAGGGCCAGGGTCTGAACGAATGCCAGGGCGAGCGCGATGTGAATGGCCATCCGGCACTGTAAACCGAGTCGACAGCGCGCCCGCCGCAGCTGTCTACCGCGTTGACAGGTGGATTAAAAAACCGTTTGAAATCAACGGTCTGTGTGCTGGCATGTGCCCTGCAATACAGAAGGCATGAAGACCGCCACACCCCCCCTTCTGCCCCGCGATGCCGATGCCCGTGCCTCTGCCGAGGCGCCGGCGCCCCTGGACCTGGCCGCACTGCTGGGCGCGGCGCAATGGCACCGGCTGTCGCCCGCGATCCGCCGCCGTTTCGCGGCAGGCCATGCGCCGGTGCGCTACAGCGGCGCGCTGGACGTCCGGCGCTCCCGCATGGGCCGGTGCTTTGCCTGGGCCTCGCGCCTGCTGGGCGGGCCGCTGCTGGATGCCGACGAGGACGGCGTGCCCGCCGAGGTGCGGGTGCACTGCGACGCGCGCGGCGGTGTCGTGTGGGAGCGCCACCTTCGCCTGCCGGGGCGGCGCGACGCCGCCGTCGTGCGCTCGACCAAGCTGCGCGGCCCGGACGGCGGCCTGCAGGAGCGCACGAGCGGCGGGCTGTCCATGGCGCTCGACGTGGTGGTGGAGGACGGGGCCCTGGTGTTCTACAGCCGCCGCTATTTCCTGGCGCTGGGCGCGTTCTGCGTGCCCATTCCCGATGGGCTCACGCCGGGGCGGTGCCGGGTCGAGCACCGCGACGAAGGGCCGGGCACGTTCCGCTTCACCCTGGACATGGCGCACCCGCTGTGGGGCCGCACGTTTTTTCAAACCGGTGTGTTCACCGATCCCGAGGAGTGATTCCATGGACATCGTTTTCATCGTTCTGACGGTGCAGGCCCTGATGGGGGCGTTCGACAACCTCTGGCACCACGAGTGGTCCGCCCGCCTGCCGCAGCGCACCTCGGCCCGCCACGAGCTGCTGCTGCATGCGGCGCGCGAGGCCCTCTACGGCGTGCTCTTCCTGGGATTCGCCTGGGTGCAGTGGCAGGGCTGGTGGGTGCTGCTGCCGACGGCCCTGCTGGCGGTGGAGATCGTGATCACCGCGGCGGACTTCCTGGAGGAGGACCGCAGCCGCCGCCTGCCGCCCGCCGAGCGGGTGCTCCACACGCTGCTGGCGGTGAGCTATGGCGTGCTGGTCGGCGTGATCGCGCCCCTGTTCGCGGCGCACGCGGCCCTGCCGACCGGCGTGGTGCGGGTCGGGCACGGGGCCTGGTCCTGGCTGTTCACGGTGGCGGCCGTGGTGGTGCTGGCCTGGAGCGTTCGCAATGCGTTCGCCGTCGTGCGGCTGCGGGCGGCCGTGCCATCCGCTGAACCCCTGCCCGTTGCCGCCCACGGGCCTGCGGTGCTGGTGACGGGCGCCACCGGCTTCATCGGCACGGCGCTGGTGCGCCGGCTGCAAGGCGAAGGCCGGCGCGTGATCGTCTGGACGCGCGATCCGCTGCAGGCCCGCGCGACCTTCGGCCCGCAGGTCTGGGCGCTGGACCGCCTGGAGGACATCCCGGGCGAGACGCGCATCGACGCCGTAGTCCACCTGGCCGGCGCGCCGGTCCTGGGCCGGCCGTGGACCCGCGCGCGGCGCCGGCAACTGGTCGAGAGCCGGGTCGGAACGGCGCGGCAGCTCCTCGGGCTGATGCAGCGCCTGCACTGCCCGCCCGCCGTGCTGGTGGGGGCGTCGGCCGTGGGTTTCTACGGCGTGCCCGCGGCGGACACCCCGTTGGACGAACGCGGCGCGCCGCAGCCCGGGCGCTTCCAGTCGGACCTGTGCGCCCAGGTGGAGCGCGCGGCAGGCGCGGCACAGGCCCTGGGCGTGCGTGTGGTCTGCCTGCGGATGGGCCTGGTGCTGGGGCCGCAGGGCGGGGCCTATTCGCCGCTGGCCTGGGCGGCACGGGCCGGACTCGGCGCCGTGCTCGGCAGCGGGCGGCAGCGCGTGCCGTGGATTCACCGCGACGATGCGGTGGGCCTGGTCTGCCATGCCCTGTCCCGCCCCGGCATGGCCGGCCCCGTGAATGCCGTGGCACCGGACGTGCCCTCGCAGGCGCGGTTCGCCGCGGCGATGGCGGCCTCTTTCGGCAGGCCGGTCCTGCTGCGGATGCCGGCGTGGCCCCTGCGCGCTGCGCTGGGGGAAATGTCCGAACTCCTGCTCTGCGGGCAGCACGCGGTGCCCCGGCGCGCCCTCGCCGAGGGCTATGTGTTCAGGCACCCCTCGCTGGCCGGCTCGCTGGGCGCCCTGGCCCGGCCCGGGGCCCCGGCCCCGGGCGAACCGCTGCGCCCCGCGGCCCGGCCCTCCTGACCCTGGTGGATTGGTTTGCTATTAAATAGATAGCATAAAGGGCAATGAATACTAGGGCATTCGGCCTTTTTCCATCGCAATCCTGGCAGCGGGAAGGGGGCCGGTGCCGCGCGGGCGATACTTTCCCCTCCCCTGGATTTCGCCGTTCCGCGCCCGCCGATGCTCTCTTTTCCACCTGCCCGCATCCTTCTCACCCTGGCCCTGGCCCTTGCGGCCGCGGTGGTGTGTCTGGCCCTGCACACGCCGCTGCCGTGGATGATCGGCCCGCTGGTCGCCACCGCACTGCTGTCCATCTCGGGCGTGCCCACGGCCAGTTCGCGGCGCCTGCGCAATGCCGGGCAGTGGACCCTGGGCGCGGTGCTGGGCCTGTATTTCACGCCGCAGGTCACCGCGCTGGTGGCGGGTCTGTGGTGGGCGATCGCGCTGGGCGTGGCGTGGGCGCTGTTCGGGGGCTGGCTGTTCGGCGCATGGCTGTACCGCGTGCACGCGCCGCACCTGCCGGGCGTCCCGGCGCCGGTGGTGCGCGCGACCAGCTATTTCTCGGGCGCCATCGGCGCGGCCTCGGAGATGACCCTGCTGGCCGAGCGCGAACACGCCCGCACCGACCTCGTGGCCGCCAGCCACAGCCTGCGGCTGGTGATCGTGACGGTGACCATTCCGTTCGCGCTGCAGTTCAGCGGCCTGCACGGCCTGGACCTGCTGCCGCCCGCCGTGCGCGTGGTGGATGTGCAGGGCCTGGCGCTGCTGGCCGGCCTCACCGGCCTGGGCGCGCTGGCGATGGACCGCCTGGGCCGCGCCAACCCCTGGTTCATGGGCGCGCTGCTGGTCTCGATGGGCCTGGCCATGGCGGGCATCACGCTGTCGGCCGTGCCACAGGCGCTGGTCAACGCCGCGCAGCTGGTGATCGGCGTCAGCCTGGGCGTGCGCTTTCGACCGGGCTTTTTGCACACCGCGCCGCGCTGGCTGGGCTCGGTGGCGATCGGCACGCTGGTGCTGCTCGCCGTGTGCGCGCTGTTCGCTGTGGCGCTGTCCCGGGCCACCGGGCTGCACTGGGTGACGATGGTGCTGGCCTCGGCCCCCGGCGGCATCGCCGAGATGTCGATCACCGCCAAGGTGCTGCAGCTGGGCGTGCCGGTGGTGACGGCCTTCCAGGTGTGCCGGCTGATCGCCGTGCTGCTGCTGGTGGCGCCGTTGTATCGGTGGATTTACCCGGCGACGAAGCCGGCCGGCTAGCCGCGCTGGCCCATGGGGTGTGCCTGGGCTGACATGACGTGAAAATGAGTGCCCCAGTGGCAGACGCCATTCATGTCAATGGCTTGCCTAAACAGGAAGGAGCCACGGAGCCCATCCCCGTGGCCGTGGGACGGTGCCAGGTTCGTCAGTGCACCACTACCGGGTTTTGCGCCAGCCCCACGTAGCCGTCCAGCGTGTCCTCGACTTCTTCCTGCGTGGGGGTGTCGCGCTGCCAGGCCAGGATCTGCTGCTGGAACATTTCGGCCCACGAGCCGTCCAGGTACACCTCCTTGCCGGAGCGCTTGTCCACGATTTCGAAGCCGTGGCGCGCCAGCTGGGGCGGGGTGGGCCAGCCTTTGGGGGCACCGTCCGCGGCGGCATCCGGCTGCATGTGGACCACCACGAAGGTTTCGGAGTCATAGAGCATGTGCATGGTGTTCCTCTGTCGGTGTGTTGCTGTCAGATGGCCACCCAGGTCGCTAAGTTCAAGCCCTGGCGCTTTCGGTGGTCGGTGAAAACCCGCCGGCTGCGTGAAAACAGTATTTCATGAATCCTGTGCGCGGGCGGCCTGATCCGCGAAGTAACCGCACTGTCCCACGCCCATGTGGGCGAAACCGCACAGGTTCTCGGGCGGTTTGCCGCGCCGCAGCCGCGGTTACGGTGGCGTGCTGGCGCTCAGGCGCAGGTCGGCGAAGTCGCCGTTGGACTGCGTGATGCGGATGCGCGCCGGCAGAAAGCCCAGCGACGGCGCGAGCCACAGCTCGGCCTTCTGGTCGTATTCCTTGCGCGGCAGGCGCTGCAGCTTGAGCGCGGGGGTGGCGCCGCGGGGCAGGTCCAGCATCTCCGTGCCTTCCACGGTGAAGGTCCAGCGGTCGGCGTAGCGCGCGCCCACGGTGGTCAGGGTGATCTGGGTGCCGTCGGGATAGCGCTCGGGGGCGGCGGCCAGCAGGGCGCCCAGCTGGATGAACACGCTCAGGCGGTCCTGCGCGCCGGCGCCGATGGCGGCCTGCGGCGTGTTGGCGCTGAAGGTCACGCGCCCCTGGCCGAAGTTGAAATGCGCGGCCTGCTCGCTGCGGGCCTTGTCGCCGAAGCGTTCCGGCTGCAGGCCGCTGGCGGTCACCTGCCCGGTGCTGGTCTGCGAGCGCGCGCCGATCAGGAAGGCCTTGATCTCCTGCCGGGCCTCGTAGCGGGCGCCGTCGTGTCGCCACAGCAGTTCGGCGCTGGCGCGGTAGTTGAACTTCTTGGCCTGGCCGCTCACCTCGAACTCCAGGCGCACCGGATCGGGCAGGCGGGCGGGTGGCGGCGTGGTGCTGGCCGTGTTGGCGCCGGCGCCGGGCGGTCGAATGTCCACGCCGGCGCTGCTGTCCTGGGCGCTGTCGGTGGGGGAAGATGCCGCTGCGGTGGGCGAGGCGGCTGCGGCCGATGCGGGGCTGGACGCAGCGGAGGCGGCCTGCTCGGGCGCTGTGGCTGTCTCGGAGGCCGCGCCCTCCGGCACGGCGGTTCCAGCCGATGCCATGGCCGTGGTGTCTGCGGCGGGAGTCTCTGCCGTGGCCGAGGCCTCGCCCGGGGGCATCGGCGGCGCTTTCTGCGCAACGGGCATCGATGGCGCGGGCGCAGGGGGCGCTGGCTTGCGCACGGGGGCCGGCCGGGGCCTGGGTTGGGCTGCTGCAGCGGGCGGGGTGGGCGCAGGGGCGGGAGCGGCTTTGGCCGGCGGCGGCGCGGCGGGCGGCTCGGGTGGGGGCGGTGGCGCCACGGTGCGGGTGTGGAAGGCCATGCGCACCGGCGCGCCGCGATCCTGTCCGCCGCCCAGGGGCAGGCCCACCAGCACCCAGGCGTGCACGGCCAGCACCAGCAGGGTCAGCAGGATGAGGACGCGGCGCGGCATGGTTTCAGTGCCCGGACGACAGGGCCGGCGCGGCGGTGGCCGGACGCCGGCCTGCACCGCCGGCGCGGCCCGCCCGTGGCCCCGTCCCGCTCATGCGCAACCGTGGCCCAGGTCGCGCGACAGCGCCTGGGCGGCGGCGCGCAGCGGCGCGTCGATGGCGCCGCCCCAGGCGGGATCGAACGTGGCGACCGATCCCAGCGTGGTGATGCCCAGGGCCAGGTGCCCGTCGGCGTCGAACACCGGGGCGCAGAACGCGACGATGCCCGGCAGCAGGGTGTCCACCACGCGGGCCGCGCCGCGCTCGCGCACCTCGGCCAGCAGGGCGTCAACGGCGGCGGCGTCGGTGGGCAGATCGGTGCGACCCAGCTTGGCGGCGTGGGCCAGCTCTTCCTGGAGCAGCGCGGCCGTGGCCTCGCGCGGCAGGTGGGCGCAAAAGCAGCGGCCGGTGGCGGAGGCCAGCAGCGGCATGACGTCGCCCAGGCGCAGGTTGGCGGTCACGGCCTGGGGCGATTCCTCCCAGTGCACGATGGTCGGGCCCCGGTTGCCCCACACGGCCAGCGCCAGGGTGTGGCCGATGGCGTCCATCAGCGCGGGCATGCGCTCGCGCGCCAGGCGCATCGCGTCGAGCCGCGCGAGCGAGGCCAGGCCCAGCTTGAGCGCGGCCGGCCCCAGGTCGTAGCGCGCGGTGCCCGGGTCCTGCGCCACCAGCCCCAGGCGCTGGAAGCTCACGAGGTAGCGGTGCGCCTTGGCGGCGCTCATGCCGGCCGTGGCCGCGAGGTCCTTGAGCATCAGCGGTCCGCGCGAGCGGGTCAGCCCCTCCAGCAGGGCGAAGCCGACTTCCACCGACTGTATGCCTGCCCGTTCCTTGTCCATCTGCACTAGAATTTCCAGAGTTTTGTTTAGTTAAATCAATTTAACCATTCGTAATTCGTGCCGGGCACCCGCCGCCGGTGCGTTGGAAGACAAGAGGTCTGAGCCCCATGAAACTCGCCACCTACAAAGATGGTTCCCGCGACGGCCAGCTGGTCGTCGTCTCCCGCGACCTGGGCACGGCCCATTATGCGACCGGCATCGCGAGCCGCCTGCAGCAGGTGCTGGACGACTGGGGCTTCCTGTCGCCCCAGCTGCAGGACCTGTACGACCAGCTCAACGCCGGCCGCGCCCCGCACGCGTTCCCCTTCGATCCTGCCCAGTGCATGGCCCCGCTGCCGCGCGCCTACCAGTGGGCGGACGGCTCCGCTTACATCAACCACGTCGAACTGGTGCGAAAAGCGCGCAACTCCGAGGTGCCCGAGAGCTTCTATACCGACCCGCTGATGTACCAGGGCGGCAGCGACGACTTCATCGGCCCGCGCGACGACGTGGTCGTGCCGAGCGAGGCCATGGGCATCGACTTCGAGGCCGAGATCGCCGTCGTTACCGGCGACGTGAAGATGGGCACCACGCCCGAGCAGGCGCTGGACGGCATCCGCCTGGTCATGCTGGCCAACGACGTCTCGCTGCGCAACCTCATCCCGGCCGAACTGGCCAAGGGCTTCGGCTTCTTCCAGTCCAAGCCCGCCACCGCGTTCAGCCCGGTCGCCATCACGCTCGACGAGCTGGGCGACGCCTGGGACCAGGGCCGCGTGAACCTCACGCTGCAATCGACCTGGAACGGCCGCAAGGTCGGCATGTGCGATGCCGGCCCCGAGATGACCTTCCACTTCGGCCAGCTCATCGCCCACGTGGCCAAGACGCGCAACGTGCGCGCGGGCTCCATCATCGGCAGCGGCACGGTCAGCAACCGCGGCGTGGAGCAGAACGGCCGCACCGAGTGGCCCAAGGGCTACAGCTGCATCGCCGAAAAGCGCTGCATCGAGACCATCCAGGACGGCAAGCCCTCCACCGAGTTCATGAAGTTCGGCGACACCATCCGCATCGAGATGAAGAACAAGGCCGGCCAGAGCCTGTTCGGCGCCATCGACCAGAACATCGCGGCCCCGCAATGACGACCCGCGCGGGGCTGGCCCGGCTCGCGCTGGCGGCGTGGCTGTTGCTGCCGGGCGCCTTGCTGGCGCAGCAGGCGCCGGCCATGGCCGCGCCAGCCGCTGCCCCCGCGAGCGCCGCCAGTGACGATGGCCGCGGTGCCCCGCGCTCCTGCCCGCCCGAGGCGGCCCCCTTCGATCCGGCCGAGATGCCGCAGGCCCTGCGCCATGCGCGCGACCGCGGCCTGCTGTGGCGCATCGACAAGGACGGGCGCACCAGCTGGCTCTACGGCACCGTGCACGCGGCCGAGCGCGGCTGGATGTTCCCCGGCCCGACGGTGCGCGCGGCCGTGATGGCCTCGGACCGCGTGGCGCTCGAACTCGACCTGCTGGACCCGGCCGTGATGCAGGCCCTGCAGGCGGCCATGGTGGCCCCGCCCGGTGCGCCCCCGCTGCCGCCGGCCCTGGCCGCCCGCCTCGCCGCCCAGGTGGATGCCGCCTGCCTGGCGCCGGCGATCGCCCGCTTGCGGCCCGAGCTGCAGGCCGTGACGCTCGTGGGGCAGTCGGCGCGCCGCTCGGGCGTGGACCTGGCCTACGGCATCGACGCCGTCATCGCCGGCATGGCCCGCGCGACGGCCAAGCCCATCGTGGCGCTGGAAACCCCCGAGCAGCAGATCCGCCTGCTCACCTCCGACGACCCGGCCCGCACCGCGGCCGCCGTGGGGGCGGCGCTCGACCAGCTCGAAGGCGGGCAGGCGCAGCGCTCCATCACCCGGCTCACCCGGGCCTGGGCCGACGGGCGCCTGAACGTGCTGCAGACCTATCCGCAATGGTGCGAGTGCCTCGCCAGCGAGGCCGAGCAGGCCGAATACCGGCAGATGGTGGACGCCCGCAACCCCGGCATGGCCCGCGGCATCGCCGCCGCCCATGACGCCGGGCACCGCGTGTTCGCCGCCGTGGGCGCGCTGCACATGGCGGGCCCCCAGGGGCTGCCGGCCCTGATGGCGCAGCAGGGCTTTCGCGTGCAGCGCGTGGTGTTCCCCGCGCCGGTGCCGCAAGCCGCACCGCCTCGCGGGGCTGGAATTGATTCCAAGCCAGATCAGGCCCCAGCGCAATGAAATCTAGGGCATATCGCTATCAAATTAGTAGCAAATAGAACAACACGGATGCCCACCGACGCATCCCTTTCCCCCGACCATCCCCTTGAAGGAGACAAAACCATGCACCGCAGAACCCTGCTCAAAAACGCCCTGGCCGCCGCTGGCGCCACCGCCGGCGCCGCCATGCCCTGGGCGGCCCGGGCCCAGTCCGACTACCCCAGCCAGCCGATCCGGTGGGTCGTGCCGTACCCGGCCGGCGGCGGCACCGACGTGCTGGCGCGCACCGTGGCCGAAGCCCTGCGCGGCCCGCTGGGCCAGCAGATCGTGGTGGACAACCGCCCCGGCGCCTCCACCAACATCGGCGCGCAGATGGTCGCCACCGCCAAGCCCGACGGCTACACGCTCATGTCCGCCGACAACGCCCTGCTGGCCTACAACGAGCACCTGTTCAGCAAGCTGCCGTTCAGCCCGGAAAAGGACTTCACCTACATCGCCGGCCTGAGCCGCTTTCCGCTCGCCCTGGTGGTGCACCCGGCCTTCGAGGCCAGGACCGTCAAGGACCTGCTGGCCTACGCGCGCGCCAACCCGGGCAAGCTCAACTACGCCTCACCGGGCAACGGCTCGCCGCACCACCTGGCGATGGAGATGTTCAAGAACCGCACGCAGACCTTCCTGACCCACATCCCCTACCGCGGCGCCGCGCCTGCGCTGCAGGACGTGATGGGCGGGCAGGTGCCCTGCATGTTCCTCGACCTGGCCGCCGGCCTGCCGGTGATCCAGGCCGGCAAGGTGCGGGCGCTCGCCATCGGCTCGGCCAAGCGCGTGCCCGGCCTGCCCGACGTGCCCACCCTGGCCGAGGCCGGCGTGCCCAACACCGAGGTCTATGCCTTCCAGGGCGTGCTCGGCCCCGCCGGCCTGCCGTCCGCGCTGGTGACCCGCCTCAACACCGAGGTCAACAAGGCCCTGGCCAGCCCGCCGGTGGTCAAGCGCATGCAGGACTTCGGCATGGAGCCCCTGGGCGGCACGCCCGAGCAGTTCCGCGCGATGGCCCGCGCGGAGGCCAAGCGGTGGGGGGAGATCATTAAGGCGGCGGGGGTGAAGCTGGATTGAGGGCAAAGGGTTGCGGAGCCCCTGCGAAACGCACATATCCCGCCAGGCGGAACGAATTGAAGATCGGGATTTAAACTACGGCTCCCTCGTGTTTTTCCCGACTTGCCATGCATTCGATATTTCGCCTGCCCCTTGGCTGCATGCCTTCGCGGGAATGGCTTAGCGCCGGCCGGACCGTCCTGACCTTTGCCGCTTTGTTGATAGGCGGTGCTGCCGGTGCCACGCAGGCCGCCGCCCAACGTGCATTGCCAGTCCCGGCCGATTCTGCTTTTTCGAAACCGGCGTCCGGCCACATCGCTTCGGCGGACACCCTCAAGGCGTTTTTGGGCAAGCTTCGCCAGAATCGGCGTGAAAACCGTTTTTGCTTCGTGCAGGAGCGGCTTGATGCCGCGCAGCCGGCGGAGCGCGACACGATCTGGATGGTGTGGACCACGGGGGCGAGGATCTACACCTTGACCAATGACCCCGGCGGCCCCCGCGAAGATCCCGCCAGCGAGGCGGCAGGGCTGGTGAACTCCAATCCCGTCAATCTGAAGACAGACGTGGTGGCCACTCAGGACGAGGTAGGAACCAGCACCTTCCTCGTGACCCGTGCCTGGGCGGACCGCATCGTCAACCAATGCCAGCGCGTTGGGGTCACCGTCCGGATGCCTCCTTTCGCAGGGGTTGTGCGGTAGCGCATTTCGCGAACGCTTTGGCGCGCTGGACGATCCCGGCCGCTTTTTCTTATTCAAAAACCTGATGCCCAATGCCCTCTTGAAGTTTGCGTATGACGCTCCCGTGCCCAGCGTATTGACCTTGGTGGTAGGCAACCAACTGCGCGTCAAGCTCGAGTCCATCGACAAGCGCCAAAAGCTCGTGGCCGTGAGCGACATCCCTAATCTGCTCCAGGTCACGAGCACCACCCACAATGCCCGAGCCGACTCGTGGGCTTTCGTGGTCACGGCACTGCGCGAGGGCAACGCAAAGCTTGCGATCCAGGTGCAGCAGGGAGTTGGGGCACCAGTGCTAACCATTACTCCGCCCCTGGTGACCGTCAACATCAAAAAGGCGGTGGTGTTGCCGGATGCCGCTTCCGATGCGGGCCTGTTGATACGGCTGTTCCTGGCCGAGGCGCCTGCCCCGCAACGATGGAAGGTACTGGGCGTGAAGGATGTCGCGCAGGCCCAGCAGGGCATGCGCCTGATGCGCCGTGTGATCGTCAACCGGCTGAACTCAGGCAATACGAAAGAGTTCGGGGCAGCGAATGCAGGGAGCCTTGCAGACATCGTGCGCGGCAGCGATGGCGGGCAAGTCCAATTCAGGGGGTTCGACCACTACCCGCAACTGGATGCCGAAAAGCGATCGCAAATCGATGATGTGATGGCGCTGGTCAACGATGCCACCAATACGCAATGGCATGCCAGCTATGCGGCGTTCTACGAGGCCGCCTTCGCTGCGGCCACCGAAAGCCTGCCACCCGATCCCAGCCCCACCGGGCTCTACGGTTGGCGCACCGACAAACGGGGAGCGCCCTCCGTCGAGTTCAAACCCTTCACTTCGTCGGGCGGCAACACTTTTTTCATGCACTCGCGATACCGGCTGAGGCCCTGAGCGGGAGCGGAGTCGGTGCGGTAGCAACCTGCTCATTCCGATGGATGCCTTTACAAGCCGGGGTTCGTCCCCATCTCTGGGAAATTGCAACCCATCGGGCTGGTTCCACGACGGGTTTGCATCGCCTGCTCACATCGAGGCAAGGCGCATTGCGCTGCGCATAACAACCCCACCCGGAGAAAGCTCCCATGCTGAATTTCGACTTCCACAACCCCACGCACATCGCCTTCGGAAAAGGCCGCATCGCCGACCTGGACCGACTGGTCCCGGCACAGGCCAAGGTGCTGATCCTGGTGGGGGGCGCCAGCGCCGAGAAGACCGGCACACTGGCCGAAGTGCGGGCGGCGCTGGGGGGCCGGCAGCACGCCACGTTCGCGGGCATCGAGCCCAATCCGAGCTACGAGACCGCAATGAACGCCGTGGCGCAGATCCGCGAGGGCGGGTTCGACTTTCTGCTGGCGGTGGGCGGCGGCTCGGTGATCGATGCGGTGAAGTTCATCGCCGCGGCCGTGCCGTTCGAGGCCGGCGACCCGTGGGCCATCCTGGAAAAGCGTGGCAGCAACGTGGCCCGCGCGCTGCCGTTCGGCGCGGTGCTCACCCTGCCCGCCACGGGCTCCGAGATGAACAACGGCGGCGTGATCACGCACCGCGCCAAGGGCGCCAAGCTGGCCTTCGGCAGCCCGCACACCTATCCGGTCTTCTCGGTGCTCGATCCCACCAAGACCTACACGCTGCCGCCGCAGCAACTGGCCAACGGCGTGGTCGATGCCTTCGTGCACACGGTGGAGCAGTACCTCACCTACCCCGTCAACGGCGCGGTGCAGGACCGCTTCGCCGAGGGCATTTTGCAGACGCTGATCGAGATCGGGCCGCGCATCCTGGCCGCGCCTGAGCCGGTGTACGACGACCGCGCCAACCTGATGTGGACCGCCACGCTGGCGCTCAACGGCCTGATCGGCGCGGGCGTGCCGCAGGACTGGGCTACGCACATGATCGGCCACGAGATCACCGCGCTGCACGGCATCGACCATGCGCGCACGCTGGCCGTGGTGCTGCCGTCCCTGCTGCAGGCGCAGCGCGGTGCCAAGCGCGCCAAGCTGCTGCAGTACGGCGAGCGCGTGTGGGGCATCCGCGCCGGCACCGAGGACGAGCGCATCGACGCGGCCATCGCCGCCACGCGCGATTTCTTCGAGCGCATGGGCATTCCCACCCGGCTGTCGGCCTACGGCGTGGGCGCGGACAGCGTGGCCACGCTGGTGGCGCAACTGGAGGCGCACGGCATGGTGCGGCTGGGCGAGCACCGCGACGTGACGCCCGAGGTGAGCCGCCGCGTGCTCGAAGCGGCGCTCTGAACGGGCCCGGCAAGGCCCCGCGGCCCCCTGGAGCGCGTGCCACGGGCGGCAGGCCACCGTCTGTGCCCGCGCCCGTTCTTTGCGGGCCCCCTTCCATTCGGCGGTGCCGGCCCCATCTGGGGGCAGGCGCTTTCGCTGGCGCTTCTCCTCTTTTTCTGATCTCCCTTTGAAAGCACCGCCATGGCAAAGAAAATCCTGATGGTCCTCACCTCCCACGACCAGCTGGGCGACACCGGCAAGAAGACGGGCTTCTGGCTCGAAGAGTTCGCCGCGCCCTACTACGTGTTCCAGGACGCAGGCGCCGAGATCACGCTGGCCTCGCCCCAGGGCGGGCAGCCTCCGCTGGACCCCAAGAGCGACGAGCCCGATGCGCAGACCGACGCCACGCGCCGCTTCAAGGCCGATACCGAGGCGCAGAAGCACCTGGCCAGCACGCTGCCCCTGTCCGGCATGAACCCCGACCACTTCGACGCCGTGTTCTACCCCGGCGGCCACGGCCCGCTGTGGGACCTGGCGGAAGACGCCCATTCCATCGCGCTGATCGAGAACACGTTCGCCGACCGCAAGCCCCTGGCCCTGGTGTGCCATGCGCCCGGCGTGCTGCGCCACACCAAGACGGTGGGCGGCCAGCCGCTCGTGCAGGGCCGCAAGGTGACCGGCTTCACCAACACCGAGGAAGAAGGCGTGCAACTCACCAAGATCGTGCCCTTCCTGGTGGAGGACATGCTGAAGGAGCGCGGCGGCCAATACGCCAAGGGCCCCGACTGGGCGCCTTTCGTGCTGACCGACGGCCTGCTGGTGACGGGGCAGAACCCCGCATCGTCCGAGCCGGCGGCGCACGCGCTGCTCAAGCTGCTGGGCTGAGCCGGGCTGCTTGCCTGCAGAGGCAGGCGGCTCCGATTCAAGCGTGCTGCAGCGGCGCCGGCCCGCGGCGAGGGGCGGCGTGCCGGTGCAGAACGGCACTGCAACAGTGCGTTGCTGGTGCGGAAAATGGATGAGCGAATGGGGCCGCTTTCAGCATCTGCTGCGCTGCTCCTGGTGCTGCCATGGATGGGCAGCCGGCGAGGAGGGCTTTTCGCATGCCGGGATATGATGACCGTCGTTTCAATGCCACAGCCTGTGTGAAGGTCTGCCCACGATGACACGCCGCGTCACGATCCAAACGCCATTGGGAGAACAGCTGCAGTTTCGCCGCCTGCAGGGCAAGGAAGCGCTCTCCGAGCTGTTCGCGTTGGATGTGGATCTGCTGAGCGAGA
>NZ_BQXE01000006.1:0-210531 GCF_030158935.1 Acidovorax sp. SUPP950
CCTCGCGCGGGTGGTTCTCCAGGGTGAAGGTGTAGCCGGGCGCCAGCGCCCGGTGGCGCGACTCGCCCCGCACGGTGCTGTGCCCGGTCAGGCTCGATTGCAGCCGCGAGCGCGCGTAGTTCTCGCCGTCGCCGAACTCGGTGTACCCGCCCGGCCATTCGTAGATCTCGTGGCTGTCGTGCGCGTGCCCCGGCGGGGTCTGGCGCATGTTGGACAGGTCGGCCTTGGGTTTCTTGAAGTCGTAGTCGTCGTTGTAGTGCCGCCCGGGCTTGATCTCCTGCGCCAGCTGCCAGGCGTGGATGTTCTCCTTGTCGGCGACGGCGGCCTTCTCGGGCGGATAGAACGGGATGACGGCCGCGCCCGCGAGCGGGCTGTGCGAGGCGACGATGTCGTCGGCCAGGGTGAGCACATGCTGGCCGGCGCTGTGCTCGTGGAAGTAGTAGATGCCCTCGTGCTCCATGAGGCGCGAGACGAAGGCGCAGTCGGTCTCGTTGTACTGCACGCAGTAGTCCCAGGTGCGGTAGCTCTGGGTGAGCTTGCGCTGCAGCGGGTAGCCGTATTTGCCGAGCACCTCTTCGATGATGTCGGGCACGGTCTTGTTCTGAAAGATCTTGAAGTCGCTTTGCCGCGTGGCCAGCCACAGCCAGGGGCTCAGGCGGGCCTTGTAGGTGTAGAAGCGGTGGTCCTGCCCCTGCAGCCCGAAGCGGGTGACGATGCCGTCCAGGTAGCGCGTGCCGCCCCCTTCGGTCTCCACCACGATGGTGGCGCTCTTGCCCAGCAGGGCCTTGGGGTCGATGGATTTGCTCTCGCTCAGCAGGTCCACGTCCAAGGAGAACAGCTCGGAGAGCGCTTCTTTGCCCTGCAGCTGGCGAAACTGCAACTGCTCGCCCAGGGGCGTCTGGATGGTGACTCGGCGTGTCATGGGGAATGCCGGCCATGCCGGAATTTGTAACGGAAATGGATGCGCGGATAATATCCCTTTACGTCTTATCACCCTCTACCGATTTGACTCAAAATGTAATCCCCATAAGTCAATTAGCGATTTATCTTGATTAAATCAATAGGTGTAATTACTTATGATTTAAGAAGATATCAATAATATTTAAATTATCAGATTGGTATCAGTTAGGAAAAAACCACACCCGTTCATAGCACGCTTATCCGTGGCTTCACGGCGGTTGTAGCGGTGCTCCTCGTTCCACAGGTTGTTGGCCTTGACCAGCGACTTGGCATACACCTGCCGCCCCGCGCCGTCGTACAGGATCTGGTCCGTGCGCTCGGCCACGCCATAACCGGTGTAGCTGGCCATCCGGTTCAGGTCGTCGTAGACGTAGTTGTAGGTTTTTTCCAGCTTTCCGTTGGGTGAGCCTTCTATCGGCCCGCCGCTGTAGGTCTGGTCCTGGGTCCGGTTGCCGGCGTAGTCGTAGCGGTACTGGTGCGTGTCCACCGCACCCGTGACCGAGGACACTTCCTGGCTTCGGATCTGCCGGTTCATGGCGTCGTAGCCGTAGGCGGTCGTGCTGGTGTGGATCACCTGCTGGTCCTGCACCACTACGTTCGCCGGCTGCGACTTCGCATCCGGGCGGATGGTGTTGATCACGTGCGTCGTCACCTGCGAGCGGTTGCCCGCCAGGTCGTACGTGATGCGCACGTCCGCTCGGCTGTCGAACACCGCACGCAGCCGGTTCTGCGCGTCGTACACCAGGTGGTTGTCCTGGTACACCACGTTGTCCAGCACCCCGGAGGACAGCAGCGTCTTTTGCACCATCTTCTCCGACACCCGGTTGCCCGCCAGGTCGTAGCCGTAGCTCGTGGTCTGGCCCAGGTAGTTGTCCCGGATCTCGATGCGCTGGCCTGCACCGTCGTAACGGTAGTCCAGGCTCTTGCCGGCCCCATTGCCCTCGTGCGTGAGGTCGCCCGCCCGGTTGTAGGTGTACTGGAAGTCCACCGTGCCGCCACCGGTCTTGCCGTCCGTGCGCCCGATCAGGCGCCCGAAGGTGTCGTAGGTCCAGGACTGGCTCATACCGGCCGCATCCGTCTGGCCCACCTTGTGGCCCAGCGCGTCGTAGCGGTAGCGTATCTGGTAGGCCAGGGGTGCCACCGGGGTGTTGTCGACCCCGGGTTTCTTGAGGGGGTCGGTGACCTTGACCGTCTCCCGCCCGCTCAGCACCACGTTGCCCGCCCGGTCGTAGCGGTAGCGCGTGGCTTCGTTATTGCCGTTGACCACCCGCACCTTGCGCCCCGCTTCGTCGTACTGGTTGGTCTCCAGCACCGTTTGCATGATCGCGCCGCTGATGTCCACGCCGTTGGAGGCGTGCAGTGCGCCGTCCGCAGGTGTGGCGGTGTTGACCGCCCCGCCCGTGCCATTGACCTCGTAGCGCGAGATGCCCTGCGCCAGCGAGGTCTGCTCCAGACGCGAGAGCTTGTCGTAGCTGTACTTCGTCACCACCGTGCGGCTGTCCGTCACCCGCTCGGCCGAGGACACCTTGTCCCCGAAGGCGTTGTACGCGCTGTCGATCCGGCCGCCGTCGGCATGCCGCTCCTGCACCACGTTGCCCGCCAGATCGCGCACCTGCGCGTTCAGGTTGCCGTTGGCATCGCGCAGGCCCACCTGCCGGCCCAGCGCGTCGTAGTAGATCTTCGTGATCGCCCACGATTGCGCGAAGTTCACGTCCTCGTGCAGCCGCCGCTGCAGAGGACCTTGAACGGACGTGCTGTGATTGGGTTCGCCATGCAGGTTTCATGAATGTTTTACTATTATTTTTATAGCAAAATGCCATAGGTTTACATGCGGCGCAGGCCAAAAACATTAAATAGTCCGCCGTGAACAATTGAGCTTTCAGCAACGGACCGGTCGGCGGTCACCGGGTGCGGCGACCAGTGCTGCAATGACCGCTTGGATCGACATGCCGAATCGGGCGCAATAAAGCCGCAGCGCGGCCAGGATCAGGCGCAGGTTGTGCCCGGCGCCGCCCATCACCGTGTGCAGCGCATCGCCCAGCGCACCCTTGGCTTGGCGTGTGCGTGGCGACCGATCTGCGCGGCCAGGCGCGGTGCCACCCGGTTGTAGTTCTGGCGCAGCCGCAAGCCGTTGTCCTCAGCCACCTTCACCAGATGCTGGCGGCTCTTTTCCAGCAACCGGCTGTCGGTGGGGTACGCAATGGCCTTGGGCATGACGGTCGTGTCTACGATCACTTGCTGCAGGCTCGCCTTCTGGATCACACCTTCCCGTCGGGCGGCGTCGATGCTGGCCGCCAGCAGCGTCTCCACGCCTTCTTCTCCAATGCGCTTCCTTCAGCGCGTCAGGCTTGACGGGTCGATGGGCGCCTCGGTCTGCAGGTAGGTCTCGCCACAGAAGAACTACCAGTGCGGGTTCTCCACCCAGGTCTTGACCACTGCCTCGTCGGAGGCGTCGAAGGTGTGCTGCAGGTACAGCAGGCCGGCCACCAAGCGCGGTGGCAAGGCGGGCCGACCGCGGCCCGAAGTGAACGATGCCGCGAACGTGCGCTCGATCTCGGCCCAGTCGATCAGCGCGGCCAGCTTGACCAGCGGGTGACTCATGTTGATCTGCTCGTCCTGCCGTGGACGGAACAGTTCGGCCGTTTGCGGCTGCGAAGGCTTCGGACCCATTGGACTCCTCAGAGCAATTTGCAAGAAAACAGGTACTGGCAAAAACCATACCTTGCAAATCATGCGCCCAGCACCGCCAGGAACTGCAAGCCAGATCAACGGCTTGGGAATTGTTCAGAGCGGACTATCTATTAAGACAGCGGCCAGTGCACGGGCCTTCTTGAAGGCATTGCACAAGGCCTGCCCGATCAGGATCAACAAGCTGCTGACCGACAACGGCAAGGAGTTCACGGACCGCCTGTTTGCCAGCAAGGAACGCGAACCCAGCGGCAACCATGAGTTCGACCGACTGTGCCGGGAGTTGGGCTTAGAGCACCGGCTGACCAAGCCCAGGACTCCGAGAACCAACGGCGTAGTGGAGCGGTTCAATGGTCGCATAGCGGACGTCCTCAAGACCCACCGGTTCAATAGCCGTGAAGACATGCAGCAGACCTTGCAGCGTTATGTGGCCTTGTACAACAACCAGTTGCCGCAGTCAGCACTGGGCCGCAAAACGCCTATGCTATGCAGGCCATGAAGCAGTGGCACAGAAGAGGCCAGATTTTTTTCACAAGCGGCCATATGATCGTCCGGGATGTGACAAGTAGCACTCATCCGCCCCGCTCTTGGATATCAAAGCTGACAGTACACGTCTAAGCTCCCAGCATGCGCACCTTTAAGAAACTCTTGCAGACGCTTCAAATCGCTTGCGAGTGCGTCTACTGTAGTGACGCAATCAAGTGATTTTCGATTTGCATCCCAACCCACTGTAAAACTAATAGGCGCAGAGCCGGAACTCTGAATCTCCTTTGCTGCAGCAGTCAATTTCTCAATGGCGGAGGCAATGTGAGAACTCGGCATGACTTCTTCTTCGTATTGTTCGTACTGGCGCGAATGCTCAACAGAAAGCAGGCTCCAATAGCCAGTGTGAAAGAGCCATTCAGAAGTTTCATCGAGGAGCACAAGCTCTCGCGCGGGCCCTAATGCGGAGTCCTGCAGATACATGAAATAGGACTTGTGCATGTTTATGGCTTTGCATCTTGTATTAGTGAAGTGGGTCAGCCCATTGCGAACGTCAGATGGTACCCCTGTCTGCGTTGTTCCAGACGGTTTAACTAACGGTACGTTTGCGGGAATTGGGTTTCCAAACTGATCGGTGTACCGCAGCGGCCCGATGACATTGGTGTTCTCAACTCGGAAGTAGTTACCCGCATTGTCATAGACAACTTGCAAGCCCGTACTGGGGTTGGCATAGATTGTCTTCCCCGATGTGGTGTAAGAAATAGTTGGCTTGTCGCCCCCGATAAGCGAAATTGTGTCATTCAGGGAAACGCCTTGCTGGAACGCGTTGTACTTCGCAGCACGTGCCGCGCCGGCAGCATTGGTGACTGGGCCTGTAGGCGCCTCGGTCGCGGGTCGGATCGGCCCAACGAAGTCAGGCACTGCTTGGTTACCGCTATAAGGTTTCAGCTTTGAACCGGCCCCTTCCACATTACCCCCACCCCCTACCTTAGGCGAAACCATGCCACCAAAGCCTTGCGTGATAGCCGCCCCGGCTGCTAACCCCAGCGAGCCACGGTCTGAGGGCAGACCCGCTGCAGTCTGTGCCCGCAGGATATCTGAGGCCATCGGCACCTGCACCATGGATGGGTTGCCATCGCTCGAGGTGATTTGTGCATGGCGTGCTTGGACGCTTTGCATGGCTGCAATGTCACCCGCCGATCGCGCTGCGCTGAAGGCTTGCCGCAGTTGTCCCAGCTCTCGGGCGCGTTGGAGTTCCTGCGGTGTGGAGGCTGCAGGAGTCAGCGCACTGGCCACGTCGTAAGCCAAGTTGCCCACTGTTCGCATGGCACGGTTAACCAAGCCCTCCCCACTCCAATATTCGTTCATTGATGCTCGAGAGAACAAACTGTAGTCCTGGCCCGAGACGGCCGCGGCCCCACTGCCAAGTTGTATGGGCTCCAGCTCCGTGCTTTGAATGCTCCTGACAGTGACAGGATACGTATCGAACCCGCTGCTCCAGCTGTAGCCTCCTTGAGCGTTTCTCCCCAGCAGATCGGGGTTAGAAATCAGACTGCCAGAGGACGACGCAGGCATTGCCGCCAGTGGGGCGACGGCTTCTCTGGCATCGATCCACTGTTCTTGGACTTGCGCAACCGTCCGGCCGTCGGGCATGCCCCCGCTTGCCATCAGTTCCATCCGCTCCAGGTTTGCTTGGCGGTACGTGTCATCGTAGGAACTGTTACCGGGAGCCTGCGCCGTCCAACTGGACAATTGCGTACCTGTGCCAGCCAAGCTGTAGATGGATTCCGGTTGTGGTTGTGGCTGGCTGGCCGCTGCCACGCTCTGCCCCAACGCATTGCCAAACGCATCGGTCGCCACCTGCTGAATACTTACCCGCCCCCCACGCATCACCGCCGCTGCGGTCCCTGCGGCCAAGCCAGTCAAAGTACCCCGTGCCAAGCTACCTGCGAAGTCCCCCAAACCCGAGAACGCAGGGGCCGTTACCGGTCCGGCCAAGCCTTCGCGCAGACTGTATCCGCCAAGGGCCTCACCGACCATCTGGCCCACACCCGCGCCCACCGCGCTGGCGGCCACGCTCTTCCAATCGAAGCGGTCCTGCAAGCCTGTGACCACCCCAATGCCTTGCGACATCACGTTGCCCACGGCTGCGCGGGCAACGGTCGCACCAAACGTCGTGCCCCCCAGTAGTTCCGTATTTGCCAAGCCGGATGACATTCCTCCGCCGATGGCCGACAGCGCCACGCTTTTCCAGCTAAAGCCGTCCTGAACACCCAACACGTTGCCCGCGACCTGACTGGCAACAGAGCCCGCAGCACCACCCACGGCCCCTCCCAGTGCCGTAGTGGTACCGCCCACCGTCAATTCAGGTATGCCCAATTGGCCCAGGAACTGCGGTGCATAAACGGCGACCACAACGGCAATGGCCACCATGATGATCTTGCCCAGTCCCCCACACCCGCCCCCGCCCTGCCCCGCAGGCGCCGGCAGGTTCGGATCCATGCTCCCCGTCACCCGGCTCGGGTCGTACGGCTGGAACGTGTCCACGTTGTTCGCGTTCAGCGCCAGCTTCGGCACGCTCAGCGTCTGCCCCGCCGCCAGCTGCCCGTCGCCCGACACCGCCAGGCCATTGGCCTCCGCAATGCGCCACCACAGCTTGGCATCGCCCAGCACGTTGCGCGCGATGTCTTTGAGCGTCTCCCCGCCCACCACCGTGTAGGCGATCGCGTCCAGGTTCGCCCCCTTGAGTTTCAGCGGCGCCGCGTTCAGCCGGAACTCGGCCGTGTCCACGTACTTCGGTATCTCGCCCGCGTTGGCCGGCGGGTTCTCGCTGTCCGGCGCGTCGCCGTAGCGGGCCAGGACCTCGCCATTGGCCACCAGCTGGCGCTGCACGTGGCCCGGGTTGACCGAGTCGCCCACCCAGCCGCCCAGGTAGCCGCCAGGCAGGTTCTGCACGCGGCCCGTGTGGCCCGCGCCCTGGTTCACGTACACGGCGTTGCCCTGCACGTCGTTCACGAACGCGCGGTTGAACCGCTCGTCGGCCACACCGGTGGTCTGCTCGATGTTGCTCACGAAGCCATTGGCATCGCGCCAGGTCCGAGTGGTGGCGCTCGTGCCACCACGCGTGGCACTCGAGCCGGTTTGCTGGTAGCTGCCGTTCAGGGATTGGTAGTCGTACTTCGTAGTGATAGCATTGCCCTGGCGTCAGTGATGATTGAGACACCGGTTGAATCGTCGGGTTCTGGCCCAATAGTCGTTAAGACCCTTGATGTCCGCCCGTGACGGCAACAGCCTGTTCAGCCATGCTCGCGATGGGATGCGTATGCACAATCGTCCGGACCCCCACCAGGGATAGGCGCAATGGTCGGTGAACCGCTTCGCAACATGAACTGCCCGTTCTCCCGTGTAAGCAACGAACTCGACGCCCGATTTATCCGAGAGCTGCCACAGGTCATTGAAGCCGACGTGCCGCTGAGTCGGGATTACTCCTTCTCGACCTGGGATAACCTGAATGAAGCAACTCCGCCGTGGTTAACGTCGGTCCAAATCCCAGAGTTTGAAGCGAGGCAAGTCTGGTCAATCCACATGCTCCACGGCTGACCAGGCATTTCCTGCACCGCCAAAAGTAGAAAGTCCGCTCGCGGCGGACTTTCTACTTTTCTACGAGTGGATCAAACTCTGTGTTGCAAGCCCAGTGCTCTTTGAATGGCGGGATACACCAATTTTTCTATTTCTTCGTCGCTGTAGACCTGCCCTCCGAGGCATCGAGCGCCCGGGAGCTCCCGTATATCAGCTAAGGAAACACTAAACGCGTCCACTAGCAAACTCATTACGGCAAACGAAGCTACTCCAGGCCCCATCGCCTCTTTGATGACTGCCACAAGCGAGCAGACTCCGGCGCCTTCAGAGGCAGCCTTGCGGAGATTTTCGATGATTGCGCTTCGCATCGTCGTTTTACACCTTTATGGCTTCGTAAACAGAGTTTCGACCTTTGTGTAAGCGCCAGGCTCACCAACTACTACTTTCACTGACGGGCTTGTAAATCCGTTGCGAGCAGCCTGTTGCGCAGTCCAAGTTTGAGTCACGGCGGTTTCTAATGGGACGCCTTTAGCAGTCAAATTATTGACTACGCCAAGATTCTTGTTTGCAGGACCAACATCGCGATTCATCCAATTCCCTCGAATCGAAGAAACATCCCCGCCGTATTCAACCATCATTTTGTCGAACATATCAACACCTCGGACGGGTGAATTTACGGCGTTGATTTTGAAATCAACGATACCCTCCTTGGATATCGTCGACAGGATGCCATTGTTGTCGTTGACCAAGTAATTGAAGTCGCGAGCCACAACGGTTCGTTGAGAAACTTGCGCTGCTTGAGCAGTTTCGGTACTGCCAATTGCCCGCGACTCAGCGTTCACTGCCTTGCTAGGCGCTTCTCCCGCGATTTTGACACCGCCCAACTGCGCAGCCCGGCTTCCAGCCATTGGCCCTGGCATTTCCGCCGCCCGAACCACTATGTTTTTGGCGCCGCGCAGCCCGCTGACAACACCCAGTCCCACGCCTGTAGCCTGAGCCGATGCTTGGCGAATCTGTGCCGGATCATTGCCGAAGTAGTTACTTTTCCATTCGTTGAAAACGGCGCTCGGTTCGTTCCAGAGCCGTGTGACTCCTTGCACCGTGGCAGCCGCAGTCTGCATCGCCCATTGGGCGCGGCGTTCTTGGGTGCTGACGACGCCAAAACTATAGGCCGCGGATTCCAACATGCCTGCTCCCGCGTCGTACAAACCTTGAGCCCGGGCAATATTTCGGTCGAACTCACTGAGCGTTTCCGTCCGATTTCGGTACTCCAACTCAGATCGCCGAAGATCCTCCACCGTCATGAGTTCGCGAGTGTCTTTGACAGTCACTTCAGGTTGCCAGGTGTCTGGTTGATTGCTGGCTCTGACCGTTACCTCCGGCAGAACCGACATGAAGTTGGCACTTTGAAGATTCACATGAGAGGTGTCTGGTTGATCGCTGGCTCTGACCGTTACCTCCGGCAGAACCGGCATGAAGTTGGCACTTGGAAGATTCACATGAGGCAACCCAGCAGGGGCACCGCTGTCAAGAATGACGCCAGCGACCGTGCTGTTGGCTATTTGCACTCCGCTGCCAACCGCCATCTGAGATGGGTTGCTGAATGCACTCAGAAATTCGTCATAGCCTGAGCTCCAGCCTTGAGGGGTTCCCCAGCCCGAAGGCGCTTGCAAACCTTGTCCGCCGCTGCCCCCAGACGCGAGGCTGTACAAGGAGTCCTGCGGTGTAACAGGATACGCAAGACCATTGCCCAGCGCATTGCCAAACGCATCGGTCGCCACCTGCTGGATGCTCACTCGGCCACCTCTGGCCACCGCAGTCGTCAAGCCTGCTGCCATGCCACTGAGCGTGCCTCGGGCCACCGCCCCTGCCGTTGCGCCCCAGCTAGAGAACACGTCAGCGTCCCTTAGAGCGGCACCAGCCGCACTGCCCACGACGGCACCTGCCGCGCTTGCTGCCACACTGCGCCAGTCAAAGCTCTTTTGCAACCCTGTGGCAACCCCTACGCCTTGCGTCAGCAAGTTGGCCGTGCCCGCACGCAAAGCAATGCTTGACCAATCGGCACCCTGGAAAAATGGAATCCCTTCCAGTCCAGCCGTGATTCCCGCGCTCACGCCGGACAACGCCACGCTCTTCCAGTTGATGCCGTCCTGCACGCCAAGAACGTTGCCGACCACTTGGCCTGAGAGGTTGCCCAGCATGGCCCCGCCGATACCGCCGGTGTAGGCCGCCACCACGACGGTCACCACCGTCATGATGATCTTGCCCAGTCCCCCACACCCGCCCCCGCCCTGCCCCGCAGGCGCCGGCAGGTTCGGGTCCAGGCTCCCCGTCACCCGGCTCGGGTCGTACGGCTGGAACGTGTCCACGTTGTTCGCGTTCAGCGCCAGCTTGGGCACGCTCAGCGTCTGCCCCGCTGCCAGCTGCCCGTCCCCCGACACCGCCAGGCCATTGGCCTCCGCAATGCGCCACCACAGCTTGGCATCGCCCAGCACGTTGCGCGCGATGTCTTTGAGCGTCTCCCCGCCCACCACCGTGTAGGCGATCGCGTCCAGGTTCGCGCCTTTGAGTTTGAGCGGCGCCGCGTTCAGCCGGAACTCGGCCGTGTCCACGTACTTCGGTATCTCGCCCGCGTTGGCCGGCGGGTTCTCGCTGTCCGGCGCGTCGCCGTAGCGGGCCAGGACCTCGCCATTGGCCACCAGCTGGCGCTGCACGTGGCCCGGATTGACCGAGTCGCCCACCCAGCCGCCCAGGTAGCCTCCAGGCTGGTTCTGCACGCGGCCCGTGTGGCCCGCGCCCTGGTTCACGTACACGGCGTTGCCCTGCGCATCGTTCACGAACGCACGGTTGAACCGCTCGTCGGCCGCGCCCGTCGTCTGCTCGATGTTGCTCACGAAGCCATTGGCATCGCGCCAGGTCCGCGTGGTCGCGCTCGTGCTACCGCGTGTGGCGCTCGAGCCGGTCTGCTGGTAGCTGCCGTTCAGGGATTGGTAGTCGTACTTCGTGGTGGTGGCGTTGCCCTGATTGCCATCGCTCACCTGCCGGTTGCCCAGGAGGTTGCCCGCCGCGTCGTACCCTAAGCCCGTGACGCCATCGGCATCGTGGTAGGCCACGTCCGTGCGCTGCGTCACCGCCTTGGTGTCGTCGCGCCGCAGCACCATGCGCGTGTCCTGCAGCTTGCCCGTGGCGTCATAGCGGTTGTAGCGGTGCTCCTCGTTCCACAGGTTGTTGGCCTTGACCAGCGACTTGGCATACACCTGCCGCCCCGCGCCGTCGTACAGGATCTGGTCCGTGCGCTCGGCCACGCCGTAGCCGGTGTAGCTGGCCATCCGGTTCAGGTCGTCGTAGACGTAGTTGTAGGTTTTTTCCAGCTTTCCGTTGGGTGAGCCTTCTATCGGCCCGCCGCTGTAGGTCTGGTCCTGGGTCCGGTTGCCGGCGTAGTCGTAGCGGTACTGGTGCGTGTCCACCGCACCCGTGACCGAGGACACTTCCTGGCTTCGGATCTGCCGGTTCATGGCGTCGTAGCCGTAGGCGGTCGTGCTGGTGTGGATCACCTGCTGGTCCTGCACCACTACGTTCGCCGGCTGCGACTTCGCATCCGGGCGGATGGTGTTGATCACGTGCGTCGTCACCTGCGAGCGGTTGCCCGCCAGGTCGTAGGTGATGCGCACGTCCGCGCGGCTGTCGAACACCGCCCGCAGCCGGTTCTGCGCGTCATACACCAGGTGGTTGTCCTGGTACACCACGTTGTCCAGCACCCCGGAGGACAGCAGCGTCTTTTGCGCCATCTTCTCCGACACCCGGTTGCCCGCCAGGTCGTAGCCGTAGTTGGTGGTCTGGCCCAGGTTGTTGTCCCGTATCTCGATGCGCTGGCCGGCACCGTCGTAGCGGTAGTCCAGGCTCTTGCTGGCCCCATTGCCCTCGTGCGTGAGGTCGCCCGCGCGGTTGTAGGTGTACTGGAAGTCCACCGTGCCGCCACCGGTCTTGCCGTCCGTGCGCCCGATCAGGCGCCCGAAGGTGTTATAGGTCCAGGACTGGCTCATGCCGGCCGCATCCGTCTGGCCCACCTTGTGGCCCAGCGCGTCGTAGCGGTAGCGCATCTGGTAGGCCAGCGGTGCCACCGGGGTGTTGTCGACCCCGGGTTTCTTGAGGGGGTCTGTGACCTTGGCCGTCTCCTGCCCGCTCAGCACCACGTTGCCCGCCCGGTCGTAGCGGTAGCGCGTGGCTTCGTTATTGCCGTTGACCACCCGCACCTTGCGCCCCGCTTCGTCGTACTGGTTGGTCTCCAGCACCGTTTGCGTGATCGCGCCGCTGATGTCCACGCCGTTGGAGGCGTGCAGTGCGCCGTCCGCAGGTGTGGCGGTGTTGACCGCCCCGCCCGTGCCGTTGACCTCGTAGCGCGAGATGCCCTGCGCCAGCGAGGTCTGCTCCAGACGCGAGAGCTTGTCGTAGCTGTACTTCGTCACCACCGTGCGGCTGTCCGTCACCCGCTCGGCCGAGGACACCTTGTCCCCGAAGGCGTTGTACGCGCTGTCGATCCGGCCGCCGTCGGCATGCCGCTCCTGCACCACGTTGCCCGCCAGATCGCGCACCTGCGCGTTCAGGTTGCCGTTGGCATCGCGCAGGCCCACCTGCCGGCCCAGCGCGTCGTAGTAGATCTTCGTGCTCGCCCACGATTGCGCGAAGTTCACGTCCTCGTGCAGCCGGCGCTGCTCCACCACCTGGTTGTTGGCGTCATAGCGCAGCGTGGCCGTGCGCACGAGCTTGCCCGCGCCCAGCCCTTGCGTCTCGTCGATCGCCACCACGTTGCCCCACCGGTCGTATTCCCGCACCGTCACCGGCCGGGCGCTCAAGCCGCCCTGCACCTGGGTCTGCGCACGCAGTTGCGGCACGTAGGCTGGCGTGGTGTCCGCCATGGTCACCTGGCCATTGGCACCGGTGGAGGGCACGGTGATCGCCACGTCCGTGCGGGCGATGTAGGCTTTCTGATTGCCGCTCGCGGGGTGCTCGATCTCGATGCGGATCTGGTAGGTGGTGCCCCCGTTCAATCCATCGAGCACGAAGCCCTGCAGCGCCGCGCCACCGGCGAACTGCGAGCGCCCATCGCCCTGGCGGAACAGGTAGGGTGCCGGCGTGCCGCCGGGGATGCCGGGCGAGGCCGTGATCTTGACCCGCACGCCCGCCTCCTGCTGCGGCCATTGCAGCACCGCGTGATCGGTCCCGTCGATGACCGCGCGGCCCATGCCCACGCCACCCACGGTCTGCGTGGCCGCTGTCACGGCCCGCAGCATGAAGGTGGAGGTGATCTCGTATTCGCTGGGGGTGGTCAGGTAGTCCCCCAGGCTGCGTCCGCCCACCGCATTGCCGTTGTACACGGCGTACAGCGCCGTGGTCCCATCCACCGGCACGCTGGAGATGTAGCCGTCGTTCTGGTACGCGTTCTGGTACCAGGTGCCCGGGTTGAAGTGGAAGTTTGGATCGCTCTTGGGCTCCGCGTAGATGGGCAGGTAGCTGCCCACGTCCGCCGGGTTGGCCGTGAGCCGGAATACCGTGTCGCCGCCGTAGATGTACTGGTACAGCCGCTGGTTGGCCCCCGTGGGCGAGGTCTGCACGTACCCCAGGATGCCTTCCTTGACCATCGCCGGCGGCGCTCCCGCCGCCGCGTCCCGCGCGATGATGCCGTCGAACTCGGCAATGACGTTGGCATCGGCCGTGGAAATGTGGTGGGCGTTGCCTTGGTACAGAAAGTAATAGCGGTACAGCGGCTTGCGATCCGCCGCCGGGCTGTTCCAGAGATAGCCCACGATGCCCAGATTGGTGACGTTGTTGTTGGCCATCACGATGGGGGGCGTGGTGTCGCGCACCGACATCGCCTGCGGGATGGTCACCACGCCCTTGGCCCGCTGGGCGGTGCCACCGAACGCATTGGTCACCACGATCTCGTATTCGTACACGCCCGGGCTCATGTCCAGCGACACGCCCTGCATGCCCACCCCAAACCCGCTGGTGCGCCCGTCGCCATAGGCGACTACGCCGGTGCCGACCGTGCGCGAAGCCGTCCACACGCTGCTGCCCTGAGGGCGCCAACGGTAGACCACGCCCTGGTTCTGCGCCGGCTGCGGCCACTGCAGCACTGAATAGGTCCTGCCGTCGATGTTGGCCCGGATCACGCCCACGCCCTGCAGCGGCGGCGCGCTGTCGGCGTCGGACACGCCATTGCCCGTGATGGCGAAGGTGCCCGTGCCGACCTCGCGCACCGCATCGCCCTTGGCGTTGGTGACGCGGTATTCATAGCCACCGGCCGCCAGCCCGAGGCCGCCCAGGTCGATGCGGTGCGCCGAGCCGAACGTGCGCAGGTTGGAGGCGTTCAGGGTGCTCTGCACCCACTGCGTAGTGCCGGTCCTGCGCGTTTCGATGCGCAGCGTGCTCACCACGTCCTGCGGCAGGCTCACCTCGATGCTCTGGCTGGGTATCTGGCCGTAGAGCATGGTCACCTGCCCCACGGGGGTGCTCTTGGTGCCGCCGAAGACCGGGTCCGTCTGCGACTGCGTCTGCTCCTTGCGGCCCAGCATGAGCGCGCTGCGCTCGCTCAGCGAGGTGGTGTACAGCCCGTCGGTCCACTCGCTGTCCACGCCGCTCGTGCGGTTGTGCTGCAGGGCGTAGAGCTTGGTCATCCCCTGCTGCGCCATCGCTCCCGCATCGTTGCCGGGAGCGGCGACGTAGCCGTCCACGCCCCGGCTCTCCCAGCCGCTGCCCAGCAGCCGGTTGCGCTCGGCGACGCTGGAGGTGTAGACCGAGATGTCGGTGCCGGCCTTGCCCAGGCGGTACAGCTCCACCAGGCCCGGCCCGGGGTTTTGCGCAACGTACCCGGCAATGCCTTCGTCCAGCCAGCCCGTGCGCTGGTTCAGCAGCGCCTCCCGGTCCACCGGGTTGGCACTGAACAGGTGGGTGTCGTTGTAGCGGTTGTAGTAGCGGTAGATGGGCTTGCGGCCCTCGCCCGCCTCGTTCCAGATGTAGCCCGGGCTCGCGCTTTCCGTCCAGTTGAGCTCGACCGCGCTCGCGGTGGGCTGCTGCACGTCGTACAGCGTGGCCCAGTTGCCGAAGATGTCGAGTTTTTCGACCTGGATCTTCTGGATGGATGCGATGCCCCGGGCGATGCCGGCCTCTTGCGACAGGGGCGATTCCCACTGGAACGCGTAGCCGGTCATCGCCTCTTCGGCGCTCACCACGATGCTGCGGGTGACGGATTTCTGCGCCTGCGGATCGGGACTTTCCTGGTTGCCGTATCTGTAGCCCTCGGACAGGTATTGCAGCGTGATGCGCACATCCCCGCTGCCCAGGTCCTGCAGCGAGCGCCACACGAGGTTCACCTGGTTCTTGCGGCTCTGTCCCGCCACGCCGTTGGCGACCTCGCTCTGGGAGATGACCCCGTACAGCAGGTTCTGGCGCGTGGTGATGGCCATGGTCTGCTCGCTCGCGCGCTCGGGCGCGAGGGTCTGCACCAGGCGGCCCAGCACGTCGTAGCGCATTTCGGTGCGCCGGAACTGCTCGCCCACTTCGGCCTGCCCGCCCAGCGCCTCCATGGCCGTGCGGTAGCCGGCCAGATCGATGCTGCCGGAGGCCACCAGCTGCAGGGTCTGCTGGCCTTGCAGGTTGTAGGCGAGCACTTTGGCGACGCCGTCGCCGGCATTGCTGCGCCAGGCGCGGCCGGCGTTGTCGTATTCGTAGGTTTCATCGCCCTGCAGCGCCAACCCGGCGTCCAGGACGCGCTTGCGCGTGACTTCGCCGAACGCGTTGTAGGTGAGTTCGGTGTCGCCCAGGCTCAGCTGGGTGGGGTCGGTGTTGCGTTGCAGCGGGGCGTAGGTGTGGGTCTGCCGCCCCAGCGCGTCGTAGGCGTACGCGCGCCACAGGCTTTGCATCTGCCGGGTGCCCGCATCGTCCAGGTAGGTGACGTTCTGCCATTCCTTGGCCAGCCGGCCCTGGGCGTCGTAGGCGTAGTAATGGCTCTTGTTGTCAGCATCGATGGTTTCGATGGTGTGGCCTTGCGCATCAAAGCGCGTGATGCTGGTGCGGTCTGCGCCCCCTGCGGCGCTGCGGCTGTAGCTGGCGCCATCGCTCGAGAGGGTGGCTCCGCTTGCGTACTGCGTGGTGGCCACTGCGTTGCCATGCGCATCGCGCTGGAATTCGGTGAGCGGGTTGACGGGGGCCGCGCCCTGGCCGTTGGCGGCCACGCCGACGTTGATGGCCGGGGTGATGGTGGCGCGCACGCGGCCCAGCACGTCGTAGTACTGGTAGGTGGTGCCGCCCATGGCGTCGGTGGTGCGCGTGAGGTTGCCCAGCGCGTCGTAGGCGTATTGCGTGACGAGATCGCCCGTTTTTTCCTGGAGCACGTCGCCGATGCTGCCCGCCCCCGCGTTGGCGGCGGTGTAGGCCACGCCGCGGCGGGTTTCGGTGGTCTTGCGGTTGAGCAGGTCGTAGCCGTAATCGGTCACGCGGTCACCGCCAGCGGTGTTGGGAACGCTGGCAGCGGTGCTCTGGGGGCTGGCGAACTCCACGCGGCGCGTGAGGTTGCCGGCCGCATCGTACGCCTGGGTGGTGACGTAGCCCAGCGCATCGGTGGTGCTCACGCGGCGGCCCAGCAGGTCGTAGCCGTGCCGGGTGCTGACCCAGCGCGAGGCGTCCAGGTTGACGGCGACGGAGGTCAGGTCCCCGAAGGCGTCGTAGCCGTTTCGGGTGGTCTTGCGGCCCGCGGTCTGCACGCCGGTCTGGCTGTCGTAGTAAAAGACGTAGGGTTCCTGCACTTCCTGCACACGGCCCGCGCGGTCGTAGCCGGTGAGGATGTCCCGGTCGGCGCTGCCGGGCTGCACGGCCTGGCGCACTTCGATCTCGCGCAGCAGCGGCACGCCGCCGGCAGGCAGCGCAAGGCCTTTGTCGTAGCGCACCAGGCGCTCGGTCTCGCCCCAGGCATTGCGGGTGTAGCCGGTGACGTAGCCCAGCGCATCGACGTCGTAGGCCACCTGGCCTGCGCGGTCGTAGGCTTTGTAGCTCCACGCGGTGCTGCCCGCGGCCCGCCCAGCCACGGCGTTGCCCAGGGTGTCGTAGCGGGTCTCGCTGCTGATCTCGGCGACCGCGGTGTCGATGCGGCTGCCGGCGGCGTTCCTGCCGTTGTCCAGCAAGGCGCTGGCGCTTTCCGCCTGGTACACCGGCACGGGCGGGAAGATGGTCTTGATCTGGCGGCCCAGGGCGTCGTATTCGTAGCGCGTGGTGCGCGCCTCCGGCCGGCCAGCCGCTTCGGTGCGCTGGGTGAGGTGGCCCAGGGCGTCGTAGGCCATGCGCGTGACCACGCGCGCGGGTCCGTCGGCCAGGACGACTTCGGGCGAGGTTTCCTGCACGAGCAGCCCGGCCGCGTCGTAGGCATAGCTCCAGGTGCTGCCGGCCTTGTTGGTGAAGGACGTCTTGTGGCCCAGGCCGTCGTAGGTGGTGGTGCTTTCGGGCTGTTGCGGCGCATCGGAGCTGGCGATGAGGTTGCCGGCCGCGTCGTAGCGCATGTGTTCGATGCGGTCGGCGGCTGTGCGCACCGGCTGCGGCGTGAGCGCCAGGTCGATCTCCGCGCGCCCCAGGCTGTGGAAGTGCTCGCCGGTGCCGTTGACGTTGATCTGGTACAGCGCGGCGTTGCCCTGCCCGGGCGCGACGTCGATGTAGCCCATGATGCCGTCATCGATCCAGCCCGATTGCTGCTTGGCGTTGGCACGCAGCTCTTCGCTGGCGGTGTAGTAGTGGTTGGTGCTGCCGTCGCCGGGCGGGCGCAGGCGATACAGCGGCACCTTGCCAGGGGCCGGGGCGCTGTCCAGGTAGCCGACGTTGCCTTCGCTTTGCCAGCCGTTTTGCAGCGCCCGGTCGCGCTCGGCGGCATCGGTGGTGTAGAAGTGGTCGCTGCTGCCGCTCACCCGGCTCAGGCGGTACAGGGGTTTTCTGCCAGGGCCGTCCGCGGTCTGGGTGTAGCCGGTGATGCCTTCGTCCAGCCAGTGGTCCGCGTTCTGCGCGGCCATGTAGACGGTGCGCTCCGTGAGGCGGCCTACGCCGTCGTAGGCGTAGCCCTGCAGTTGCCCCAGCGCGTCGCGCGCGAAGGCCAACCGGCCGGCCGCGTCGTAGTAGTTGCGCGTGACACGGTCCTGGGCCGGGCTGGCGGTGAGGTAGCCGGCGACGGTGCTGCCGGCCAGCACGCCCTGCTGCGCCAGCGCGGCATCGAGCGCCGCCAGTTGGGTCGCCGTGAGCGCCACCGCGCCTTGCCGGGACCACACGACCTGGCCGATGCCGTTGTAGCGGCGCTCGGTGACGGCGCCTTCGCCGTCGATGGAGACGGTTTCGCGATTGGCGCGGTCGTACAGGTGGCGCACGGTGCGGTCGGCATCGCCCGCCACGGCGGTGGGCGCCGCGAGCAGCGCGCCGCCGGCCACCTGGTTGGTGTAGGCGCTGGCGCGCGCGGCGTACCGGGTCTCGCGCGTGAGGTTGCCGGCCGCGTCGTAGCCGTAGGTGGTGACGGCGCCGCTGGCATCGACCTGGCTGGTGAGCCGGTTGGCCGCGTCGTAGACCTTGCGCGTGAAGCGGTCCGACAGGCTGGTCTGGGGCACGTTGACGAGGATGCCATCGACTTCGCTGCGCGAGGTGGTGTAGCGGTTTTCGTTGGTGCCCTGGCGGTTCAGCCGGTACAGCGCGGTGGTGCCCGCCACGGGCACGGTGCGGATGTACCCCACGATGCCACTGCCCTGCACGCTCCAGCCGGGCAGGGTCTTGACGAAGTCCAGGTTGGCGCTGTCGGTGGTGTAGTAGTAGCTGCCGTCGGTGTGGCGCGCCAGGTAGAGCGCGGTGTTGCCGGCAGCGGCCGCGTCGTCCACGTAGCCCAGCAGCGCGGTGCGGATCTCGTTGCCCTGGGCGTCCAGCGGGTACAGGGCGTGCTGGCCCGGCTGGGCCGCGCTGCCCAGGAACCCGATGGTGCCTTCGTCGCGCCACTGGAAGGCGCCGGCCGGGGTGGCGTACTGGGTGGCCTGCAGGAGGTTGCCGTTCTTGTCGTACAGGTACTGGGTGACTCCGCCCACGCCGTCGGCGCTGAAGGTGACGCGGTTGGCCGCGTCGTAGCGGTAGCGCACGTGCTGGTCGCGCGCCGCATCGAAGATCTGCACCAAGCGCAGTTCCATCTCCGATTCGCTCGGGCCGGCCGACAGGGGCTTGGCGGCCAGGTCCAGGCGGTTGGCGTAGCTGATGCGCTGCGTGACGTTGCCGCTCGCGTCGTAGCGCTGGGAGACGACCGCGCCGGTGGCATCGATGGTGTAGCGCGCGCGCCCGATCGCGTCGTAGACGGTGCGGGTGACGGCATCGGCCGCGCTGGGCACGGGCTGCGGGTCGCTGCCCGGGCTCCAGGCGCCCATGTCCAGGCGATTGACATAGGCGGTGCGCTGGGTCACCAGGCCGTTGGCGTCATAGACGAGGCGCACCACGTCGCCCGCCCCGTTGACGGTGGCGGTGACCCGGTTGTCCGCGTCGTAGATGCGGTGCTCGGTCTGGTCCTGCGCGGCATTGGGGCGCTTGAGGCCCTCCAGCTGCGCCTCTCCCACGTCCAGCGCCAAGCTTTCTGCTCCGGCAACCGGCTGCGCGTAGCGGGTCTGGCGCACCGCCCTCCCCGCCGCGTCGTACACGGTCTCCGACAGGTTGCCCGCCGCATCCATCACGAAGCGCTGCCGCCCTTGCCTGTCGTAGGCGTAGCGCGTGACGTGGCCCTGCGCGTCGGTCACGCTCGTGACCTGGCCCGTGGCGTTGTAGGCGTAGCGCTTGGCCAGGTTCAGGCCCGCGTGCGTGGCCGTGGTCGGGTCCACCACTTCCAGCACCCTGCGGCCCAGCGCATCGTACTGGTATGCGGTGACGGTGCCGTTGGGGTCGGCCACGCTCAGCCGACCGCCCATGGCATCGTAGGTATACGTGGTGACGAGGTTCAGACCGGCCGGGTCTACCGCCTGGCGCACGAGCTGGCCCTTGGCGTCGTAGCTGAACTGGGTGGTCACGCCCTGGGCGTCGGTCACGCTCAGGGCATTGCCCAGCGCGTCGTAGGTGTAGGTGGTGACCAGGTTCAAGCCCGCAGGGTCCACCGTGCGCGACAGCACGCGGTTGGCCGCGTCGTACGCGAGCACCGTTCGCACGCCATTGGCGTCCGTCGTCTCCACCAGCCGGCCCAGCGCGTCGTATCGGCCCGCCGTGCGGGTCAAGGGCGTCGTCGTGCCGGTCTGGTTGCCGTCTGCATCGTAGGCGTAGCGGGTGGTGCGCTCTTGCGCGCTGCCCGCCGCTTCGGTGCGCGAAACGAGGTTGCCAAAGGCGTCGTATCCCAGCAGGGTCACGATGCTGGACGTGCCCGATGCGCCATTGGCCACTGGCGGCGATGCTTCGCGCACCCGCCGGCCCGCCGCGTCGAAGGCGTAGGTCCATGTGGCACCCAGCGCGTTGGTCACGCTGGTTCGGTGTCCCAGCGCGTCGTAGGCGTAACTCTCCTGGTAGCCCAGCGCATCGGTCTTGCCGGTCAGCCGGCCCGCGCCGTCGTAGCTGTACCGGGTGTGGCGGTCCTGGGCAGAGGCCGTTCCGGACACCGAGGCATATTCGATCAGATGGCTCAGTTGCCCCACCCCGTCGTACTCTCGTGCGACCACATAGCCTGCGGCGTCCACGGTGCGAGAGATGCGGCCTGCGCCGTCCACGAGCTGCGTGCTGACGCGGTCCTGGCCCGTGCTCTGCACCATGCCCAGCACACGGGCCAGGGTGATGTCCCGGGGCGCGACCCCTGCCAGGTTGACGGTCTTGGCATATGCCGTGGAGGTGGTGAGGTTCCCGCTGTAGGCGGTCTGGCGGACCGCGCCCAGCGCGTCCACCTCCAGCACCTGCCGATCGGCTTGGTCGTAGGCCCACGACGCAGTGCGGTCGCCCGCCTGCGGGCGCAGCGCCAACGCGATGTTGGCCTGGTCGTAATTGGCAATGGCAGGCGAAAACACCGCGCCGCGCGTCGCCGTGGGGGCCGTGACGGGGGTCGCGTACTCCGTGCGCTGCTTCAGGTTGCCATTGCGGTCGTACACGTTTCCGGTGACCGAACCGCCCGCACCCACCACATAGATCTGACGCCCTGCCGCGTCATAGACATAGTCGGTCGCCTGATCGCCGCCCGCCGAAGCCACGTCCTGCGGCTGCTGGCCGGTCGCGATCGGCGTGGCGAAACGCAGCGTCTTGACGACATGGCCATCTCCGTCGTAGCGCAACTGCGTGACCGATCCCGTTCCGTCGGCGCTCCAGACCAGGCGGTTGGCCCGGTCGTAGGCGCTCTTTTCCACCACATTGCCCGCAGCGTCCTCCTGGGCGGCGAGCTGGAAGATGAAGGACTCGTCGTACGCATCGGCGCTGACGGTGATGGGCTTGGCATACCGCACCCGTTCCACGACGTTGCCGGCCGCGTCGTAGCGCAGCTTGTTGGCGGCGCCCGTGCCATCGACCGAGACGATCACACGGCCCAAGGCGTCGTAGGCCATGCGCACGCGCTGGTCCTGGGCGTCATTGGCCACAGGCTGCGGAAGGGTCCCGGGGGTCCAGCCGCTGGAGCCGCCGATGGTGATCCGGTTGGCGAAGCTGCGCTGCTCCATCACCCGGCCATTGCCGTCGCGCAGATAGATGGTCACCTCGCCAAGGCCCGTCACGACCGACTGCAAATGGTTGTTGGCGTCGTAGGTGCGGTATTCGATCTTGTCGGTGGCAGACGCCACGATGCCCGCGCGCACCTGCGAATCCCAGGTGCCCGGGCCGACCGATGCACCGCCGCTGGCGTACCGGCGCAGCACCGACGTGTCGGCGATGACCTGGCGGTATTCGGTGAGCTTGCTGATGCGTCCGAGGGCGTCGTAGGCCGTTTCCCTGACGTTGCCAGCGCCATCGATGGCCAGGGTCTGGCGGTTCTCGTCGTCGTAGAGGTAATAGCTCGTGTTGCCGTTGGCATCCACGCTGCTCGTGAGGTTGCCCTGCAGGTCGTAGGTGTACGAGCGGGTCAGGTTCAAGCCCGCAGGATCCACCTGTTCCCGCACCCGGCGGCCCAGGCCGTCATAGCTGTAACGGGTCAACGTGCCCTCGGGCCGCGTCACTTCCAGGGTGTGGCCTTGGGCGTCGTAGGCATACCGCGTGGACAGGGCCAGGCCCGCGGGGTCCACCAGTTGCTCGGTGAGCTGGCCTTTGGCGTCGTAGCGCAGCTCGGTGACGGTGCCGCCGGGTTGCGTGATGCGGATCTGGCGCCCAAGCGGGTCGTAGGCGAATTGCGTGGCGAGCGACAGCCCGCCCGCATCCACCGTCTGGGTGATGACGCGGTTGGCGGCATCGTATGCGACGGTCGTGCGTGTGCCGTTGGCATCCACGGTTTCCATCAGTCGGCCCGCGCGGTCATAGGACTTGGCCGTGGTGACCGTTTCGGTGACGTTGGTGTCGAAGCGCCATGCCTGCGCCGATGCCCCGGTCGGGTTGCCGTCCGCATCGTAGGTGTAGCTGGTCGCGTTGCCGCGGGCATCCGAGACCTGGACCATGTCGCCATGACGGTTGTAGGTCTGCTTCAGGAGCAGGCCTTCGTCGGTGCTGATGGTGACGGTGCGGTTCTTCGCGTCGTAGGCGTAGGTGGTGGTGTTGCCCTCGGCATTGACCTGCGACACGATGCGATTGAACGCGTCGTACTTGGTGGTCAGCACGGCCCACAGCGCGTCGGTGCTGGAGACTTCCCGGCCCAGCTTGTCGAAAGTCCGCGTGCGAACCCGGCCCAGCGCGTCCGTGGCGCTGATCTGGTTGCCGAAGGCGTCGTATTTGTAAGCGGTGACGGCGGCCAGCGCCCCCGCATCGCGGGTCTGGCCCGTCACCAGGCCGCGCCGGTCGTACCGGGTCTGCAAGACCGTATTGGGTGTGGACACCCCGGTGGGCTCCGTCCGCTGCGTTTCCTCGCGGAAGGCGTTGTAGACGTAATTGGTGGCGAAGCCGAGCGCATCCGTTGTGCTGGCCAGGGTGCCGGTCGCGTTGTAGGTGGAGCGGGTGATCTGATCGAGCGCGGGATTGGCCGCGGCCTGCAGCAGCGACAGGAGCTTGGCGTTGACCAGCCCACCGGCTTGCGAGCCGGTCAGCTCGCCCGGGTTGATGCGCGTGCCATAGCGCACCTGCGCAGTGGCCTGGCCCAGGGCGCTGTAACGGGTCTCGGTGACTTCTCCCAGCGCATTGACGGTGTGCGTGAGCTGGCCCGCCGTGTTGTAGAAGAAAAGCGTGCGCAGGCCGTTGGCATCGGTGGTGCTGGTCCTGCGGCCGGCGCGATCGTAGGTGTGCGTTTTGGCGTAGCTGTTCCAGACGGCATCGATCTGTGCCTGGGTCTGCGCCGACGCCAGTTGCCGTGACCCTTCGGCCGACAGCTCCGCTACCAGCCGGCCCTGCGCGTCGTAGCGGCTGATCCGGGCGCGTGCCTCGCTACCGGTCGCGACCGTGGTGCGGATGCGGTTGCCAGTGGCGTCGTAGGCATGCTCCGTGCGCGTTCCCTGGTAGTCGGTCTCGGCGGCCAGGCGCCCGAGCGCGTCGTATTCGGACAGGCGCACCTGATCCTGCGCGGAGGCCGCAGGACGGAACTGCGCCACCGGCGTGGCGCTGGTGATAGCCGACACCACGGCGGCCTTCAGCGCCGTCGCGTAGCGCGTCTGCTTCGTGGCATTGCCGTTGGCGTCGTACTCGAACGTGGTCAGGTAGCTCGCGCCATCCACCAAGGCCACGAGCTGGTGCTTCTCGTCATAGACCCGGCGCTCGACGATGTCCTGGCTGTTGGTCGCGGGCTTCAGGTCCTGCAGCGTGCCGCTGGCGCGCTTGGCCGCATCGGTCAGCTTGGCGAACCGGGTGGTGGACGCCAGCCGGCCGGCCGCGTCGTATGCATTGAGCACCAGATACCCCTCGGCATCCAGCGTGCCGGTGCGCAACCCGTCGGCGTCGTAGAAGTAGCGGGTGACGCGGTCGGCCGCCGCATCGGCCGCGGGGCTGACGGCGCTGCCCGCCGGCGTGCCGCCGAGCGAGGCCACGGCCACCGTCTTGGCATATTGGCGGGTCGTGACCAGCCGCGAGGCGCCGTCATAGACGTTCTCGGTCACGCTGCCATCGCTGCCGACGGTTTTCCAGAGCCGGCCAGCGCCGTCGTAGATGCTCCACTCGGTCCGGTCGGACGGCGCGCCGGCAGGGCGCAGCGCAGCCACCGCGATGTCGGCCAGGCTGCCATCGCCCGCCGTGAGCAAACGCGTGTCGACAGGGGTAGCGTAGGCAATGGTGCGCGTGAGCTGCCCCGATCCGTTGTAGATGTACTCCCGCAATTCGCCTGCCGCGCCCACATCGGCGGTCTTCCTGCCGGCGTCGTCATACAGCATCCACGATTTGACGCCCGTCGCGTCCTGGCTGAGCCGCAGACGGCCCAGGGCGTCGTACACGAACGTGCTGGTGCCCAGGTCGGCAGCCGTTGCGTCGGAGCGCTGAAGACTGACGAGACGCCCGGCCCGGTCGTACGTCCGGGTCTCCTGCAGGCCGTTGACCGCCTGTGTGACGACCCGCGCACCTGCGTCGTCATAAAGGGTGGATGCCAGTTGCCCCAGGCCGTCGGTGGTGGACAGCAGCCGGCCCATTCCGTCATAGGCATAGGCCGTCGTCGCGCCCTTGCCGTCGATGGTCTGGATCAGTCGGCCCGCGGGGTCGTAGACCTGCCGGACCACGGTGCTGCCGGCGGCCACGCCATTGCCGGAGGCATCGGTTGCCGAATAGGTGGTCGACGTCTGCACCTGGCCCCGGAAATCCAGCACATAGTCCGTGCGCCGCACCTGCTGCAGGTTCTGCTGCCCCGCCCAGGAGGCGACCGTGGCCGAGGTCGGCACGGCGTCACGGGCCAGTCCGCCCACCGCGTAGGCCGATGCATGGTGCTGCAGCACCGCGACCACCTCGCCATAGGCGTTGCGGCGGTATTCGGTGACGCGGCCCTCCGCGCTGATCACAAAACGCAGGTTGGTGGCGTTGGCATCGTCGTACACATAGCGCGTCGTGAGTGCCCCCGATGGCTGCCCCGCGCCGTCGCCGTCAGGGTCCGGCTGGGTATAGACCGTCTCCGTCAGCAGCTGATTCACCGCGTTGTAGGTGCGGGCCACCGTATTGCCCAGGGCATCGCGCTGCAAAACCTGATTGCCCCGCGCGTCGTAGGCCATGAACACCGCGCGCCCGTCCGCATCGGTCGTGCGGATCAGATCGCCATTGGCGTTGTATTCGAATCGCTGCACCAGCGGCGCGCCGCCCGTGCCCGGCGAGGCGATGCTGAGCAACTGTCCCTTGGTGTCGTAGGCGTAGGAAGCGTTCTTGCCCGCAGGGTCGGTGACCTGCGTGGTGCGCGCGGCGGTGTCGTAGCTGAATCGATAGGTCTGGCCCAGGGCGTCGCGCAGCGAGGCGACCTTGTAATCCGCCCCCACCTGCACGTATTGGATGGCCAGCTGCGTTCCATCGCTCTGGCTGACAGTGGCCACCCGGTTGCTGTCGCCGTCGTAGGTGTAGCTGGTGCGGTAGACCTTGCCGTCGGCCGTGGAGCCATCCGCGGGCGTGAGGTCCACCGTGACACTGGCCAGGCGATTGCGCGCATCGTAGGCATAGCTGGTGCGAACGGTGGTGGCGTCTTGCCGGTCTGCCACGCGCACGCGCATCAGCAGTCCCCCGGCGTAGTCGTATACGACCGATTCCCCGCTCGCATTGACGACCTTCGCGATGTTGCCGTCCGCGCCATAGGTGTAGGTCGTCGTGTTGCCGTCGGCATCCACGGTCTTGTCGAGGCGGCCCGTGTCCGCGGCGTAGTAGTCCCGGGTCTGCGTCTGGCCATCCGTCCAGATGAAGCCGGAGCCGGTCGACTCGATGCGGTCGTAGGCCCCCGCGCCATCGGTGCCGAGATACCGGCTGGAGGCCGCGTCCCAGGTGAAGAGCGCGCCTGCGCCATCGCGGCCGATGAGCGTGATCGTGCTGCCCTGCTGGCCCGCCTGCCCGGCCAGCACCAGTTGCCGGCGATAGAAACCGGTGCTCCAGTTGTCCGCGTTGTCGTCGTTGAGCAGGCCCTGGCTGTTGTAGGTGCGGACGGCCTGGTAGCTGCCCCCGTGCGCCACCAACTGGTCGTCGGTGCCGGAAATCACCAGGTTGCCGGTGGCCACGTTGACAAAAACCTGCTCGTTGCCGCGCCCCTGGGAGGCATTGCCCTGGGAAGCCCGTTGGCCCAACGTGGCCAAGGAACTGTTGCCGAACCCAAGACTGTTGCCGCTGACGATACCGACCATCTCTACCCCTCGTTCGATGTTTAACCGGGGCAGGTCCAGTGATTAAGACGCCCCATCTCACCAACTCATCCATCGGAATGGAAAACCGTTGAGCGAAAGACCAACTGAATCGAAGGGGTATGGGACCAAAGGGACATGGTGGGCGATGCATGGGCCCAGTCGGCATTGCGCCTGTTTCCTACACCCCCGCCTGGCACGCCCCTGCTACCTTGCCATCCACCCAAACACCAGCAACCACCGACCGTGGCGAAACCCTCCACCCGCGCATCCGACAATGCCGCCAGGCCGGCCGCCAAGCGGCAGGGTGTGCCTGACCCGACCCCATGACCCGCACCCCCACCACCCCCGACGCCCTGTCGCTGTATGAACAAAAGCGCGACTTCTCGATCACCCCCGAGCCGCGCGGAGGGGCCGAAGTGCCCGCCGATGCGCTGCGCTACGTGATGCACAAGCACTGGGCCACCCGGCTGCACTACGACCTGCGCCTGGAGCTGGAGGGCACCATGAAAAGCTGGGCCGTGCCCAAGGGGCCCAGCTTCGATCCGGCCGACAAGCGCATGGCGGTGCAGGTGGAGGACCACCCGATCGCCTACAACCAGTTCGAAGGGCAGATTCCGGCGCGGCAGTACGGGGCGGGCAAGGTCATCATCTGGGACAAGGGCTACTGGGTGCCGCTGGAAGATCCGGTGAAGGGCTACCGGGCCGGCAAGCTCAAGTTCGAGATCCACGGCCACAAGCTGCAGGGGCGGTGGACGCTGGTGCGAATGCGCTCCCGGGGGGCCAAGCAGGAGCGGCAGCCCGCATGGCTGCTGATCAAGGAGCACGACGGACTGGAGCGCCCGGCGGCCGAGTTCGAGGTGGTGCAAGACATGCCCGACAGCGTGAGCGCCCTGCCCGATCTGCCAGGCGTGCCAGGCCAGGCACCTCGGCCCGGCAAGGCACGGGCACAGAAGGCCGCCCGAGGCGCCAAAGCCGCCCAAGCGGTCAAGGCCCCGTTGCCAGCCGAGCTCAAACCCCAGCTCGCCACGCTGGTCCAGGGCCCGCCGCCCGATCTGGCCGACTGGCTGTTCGAACTCAAGTTCGACGGCTACCGGCTGCTCGCGCGCATCGACCATGGCAAGGTGCGGCTGTTCACCCGAAATGGCAACGACTGGGGCCACAAGATGCCCGACCTCGTGACGGCCTTGAAGGCGCTTCCCATCGACAGCGGCTGGATCGATGGCGAGATCGTGGTGATGGACCGCCAGGGCATGCCGGACTTCCAGGCGCTGCAGAACGCGTTCGAGAACGGCACGGCGGCAGGGCTGGTGTTCTATGCGTTCGACCTGCCCTTCGTGAACGGGGCGGACCTGCGCGCGCTGCCCGTCACCGACCGCCGCGAGGCCCTGCGCGCCATCCTTCCCGAGGGCGAGGGCCAGACGGTGCGCTTCAGCGAGGCCTTCGATGCGGCCCCGGGCCAGCTCATCGCCTCGGCCTGCCGGCTCGGCTTCGAAGGGGTGATCGGCAAGCGCAGGAGCGGGCCGTACGTCTCGCAACGCTCGGCGGACTGGATCAAGCTCAAATGCGGCCAGCGCCAGGAGTTCGTGATCGGCGGCTACACCGAGCCCAGGGGCACGCGCAACGGCATCGGCGCGCTGCTGCTGGGCGTGCAGGACGAAGACGGGAGCCTGCGCTACGTGGGCAATGTCGGCACTGGGTTCAACGAGCGCAGCCTGGCGCAGTTGCGCGAGCGCCTGGAGGCGCTGACGACCTCAAAGAGCCCGTTCGCCAACGCAGCCCGGGGCGCGGCCAAGGTGCATTGGGTGCGGCCGCAATTGCTGGCGGAGGTGGCCTTCGCCAGCTGGACGCACAGCGAACGCATCCGCCACGCCGTGTTCCGAGGCCTGCGGGACGACAAGCCCGCCAAGGACATCGTGCACGAGCGCCCTCTTCCCGCCAAGGCGCTGGCCAAGGCCGCCACCCGCCCCAAGCCCTCGACCGCGCGAGCGGACACCCTGCGCGTGACCCACGCTGAGCGCGTCATCGACCCGGAATCGGGCACCACCAAGCTCGATCTCGTGCGCTATTACGCGCTGGTGGCGCCGCTGATGATGGAGCACCTGCACCAGCGACCGGTCTCGCTGGTGCGGGCGCCGGCCGGTGTCGGTGGCGAGCTGTTCTTTCAGCGCCACCAGGAGCAAGGCAGCCTGCAGGGCGTGCAGCCGCTCAAGGCCTCGCTCTATCCCGGCCATCCGCCGCTGCTGGAGGTGGTGGGGCCGCAGGGCCTGCTGGCCGCTGCGCAGATGAACACGGTGGAGTTCCACACCTGGAATGCCCGCAAGGACCGCATCGACCGGCCCGACCGCATGACATTCGATCTCGATCCCGGCGAGGGCCTGGCCTGGGACCGCATGCAGGAGGCGGCCACCCTGATGCGCGTGATGCTCACCGAACTCGGCCTGCCGTCGTTCCTCAAGACCAGCGGCGGCAAGGGCCTGCACGTGGTGGTCCCCATCCAGCGGCGGCACGACTGGGATACGGTCAAGGCGTTTTCGCAGGCCATCGTGCAGCACATGGCCCGCACCATTCCGGCCCTGTTCGTGGCCAAGAGCGGGCCCCGCAATCGCGTGGGCAAGGTGTTCGTGGACTACCTGCGCAACGGATTGAGCGCCACCACGGTCTGCGCCTGGTCGGCGCGCTCGCGGCCGGGCCTGGGCATCTCGGTGCCGCTGGCCTGGAAGGAGCTGGAAACCCTGACGGGCAGCGCAGAGTGGACCGTGCGCAATGTGGACGAGCGGCTGCGCACCGGCAACACCCCCTGGGAGGGCTATGCCGGCGCGGCGGTGTCGATCGCGGGCGCCATGCGCCTGCTGCAGTTCACGCCGAAGGCGTGAGCGGCGGCCGCGCGGCAGCGGCAGGGACGGTCAGGCCTGCAGTGGCAGTTCGTCCGTTTCGGTGCGGGTGGTGCGGTGGCCCTTCAGCCCGAGCTTGGCGAGCAGCTTCACATCGGCCTCGCCCTCCGGGTTGCCGGTGACCAGCAGCTTGTCGCCATAGAAGATCGAATTGGCGCCCGCCATGAAGCACAGCGCCTGCACGGCATCGCCCATCTGCTGGCGGCCGGCCGACAGGCGCACGCGGGCCTTGGGCATGGTGATGCGCGCCACGGCGATCACCCGCACGAAGTCGAGCGGGTCCACCGGTTTGCTGTCGGCCAGCGGGGTGCCAGGCACGCGCACCAGGCTGTTGATGGGCACCGACTCGGGGTAAGGATTCAGATTGGCGAGCTGGGCGAGCAGGCCGGCGCGGTGCACGGGCGCCTCGCCCATGCCCACGATGCCGCCGCAGCACACGCTGATGCCGGCGCCGCGCACGTGCTGCAGGGTGTCGAGCCGGTCCTGGTAGGCGCGGGTGCTGACCACGTCGGTGTAGTACTCGGGCGCGGTGTCCAGGTTGTGGTTGTAGTAGTCGAGCCCGGCGTCCTTCAGCGCCTGCGCCTGGTGCGATTCGAGCATGCCCAGCGTGGCGCAGGTCTGCATGCCAAGCCCTTTGACGGCGCCGATCAGCTCGCTCACTTTTTCGATGTCGCGGTCCTTGGGCGCGCGCCAGGCGGCGCCCATGCAAAAGCGGGTGGCACCGGCATCCTTGGCGGCCTGGGCCGCAGCCGTGACTTCCTGCACGCTCATCAGCTTCTCGGCTTTCACGCCGGTGTCGAACTCGGCCGACTGCGGGCAATAGCCGCAGTTCTCGGGGCAGCCACCGGTCTTGACCGACAGCAGCGTGGCCAGTTCGATGTCGCCGGCAGGCCAGTGCTCGCGGTGCACGCTCTGGGCCTGGAACATCAGGTCCATGAACGGCTTGTCCAGCAGCGCCTGGATGGCCTCGACGGACCAGGGCCCGGCGGGCACCTGCGCGACTGGCGGGCGGCGGTGCAGTTGCACGGCTTGCGCCGCGGCGGGGGTGGGTGGGACAGCGGTGGTTGGCATGGTGGGTGGGCCCTTTCTCGTCTGGTTTTTCGGCAGTCCGGCATCTGGCCGGTCGTGGCAGGCGCAGATTCTGGCGGAGCCGGCGGCGCAAATCCAGATCCAGGCCTCACAAACCCGAGCACGATGGAGTGCCGTTATCTACCGTCAACGGCCGGCCCGCGATCGGGCTTTTTAAGCGAGGTTGCGCGACATTGCCCGCACGATCGCACAGGCGCAAAACCCGTGTCGCCTTCTGTCGCGAAACCATGGCCATCTTTCCGAAAACACCTCGACCCACCGCGCAGCCATGCCCGGAGTTGCGTGCAGTTGGCGCCAATGCCGCTGGAGGGCGGCAGGCAATGCCTGCCGATTCGTCAGCCCAGCGCCGCGATCACGTCTTTAGGGGCCTGCACCAGCTCGATGAGCACCCCCTCGCCCGCGATCGGAAACTCCGCGCTGGATTTGGGGTGCAAAAAGGTGATGTCGTGCCCCGCGGCGCCCTGGCGGATGCCGCCCGGCGCGAAACGCACGCCCTGGGCGGTGAGCCATTCCACCGCGCGCGGCAGGTCGTCGATCCACAGGCCGATGTGGTTGAGCGGCGTGGTGTGCACGGCCGGCTTCTTGTCCACGTCCAGCGGCTGCATCAGGTCCACCTCCACCGCATGCGCGCCCCGGCCCATGGCCAGGATGTCTTCGTCGACGTTCTCGCGCTCGCTGCGGAAGGTGCCGGTCTGTTCGAGGCCCAGCATGTCCACCCACAGCGCCTTCATGCGCTCCTTGTCGGTGCCGCCGATGGCGACTTGCTGGATGCCGAGGACCTTGAACGGACGTGCGGTGATGGGATTTGCCATGCGGATTCCAAAAAACGTTTTACTATGATTTTTATAGCAATATGCCCTAGTGGAATATGCGCCGCAGGCCAAAATGGTCCTGATCCACAGCGTGCCACCCCCAGGCATGCGCCACGCGGTGCCGGCCGGTTCGGGCCCTGCCCACCCCGCCCGCGACACCGCGCACGAAGATCACTGGAATTCCAGGATCACCTGGTCCACCGCCAGCGACTCGCCCTTGCCGGCGACCACCTTGCCCACGATGCCGTCCTGGGTGGCGAACAGGATGTTCTCCATCTTCATGGCCTCGATCACCGCGAGCTTTTCGCCAGCCTGCACCGCCTGGCCCGGCTGCACCGCCACGTCGACCAGCAGCCCGGGCATGGGCGACAGCAGGAACTTGCTCAGGTCCGGCGGCGCCTTGTACGGCATGAGCTGGTGCAGGCGAGCGCCGAGGGGCGACAGCACAATGGCATCGATCTGCGTGCCGTTGTGCGAGATGCGCAGCGCCAGCGGACTGCGCGGCGTGCCGCGCTCGACCTGTGCGGTGAAGCCCGCGCCGTTGCACTGGCCCTGCACGCGGATCTGGCCGAGCGTGGCCGCGCTGCCGATCTGGTAGCTCTTGCCGCCCACCGACACGGCGCTGGAGCCCGAGCTGCCCTGGAAGTCCGTCACCGACACCGCGTGGTGCTCGTTGCGCCCTTCGTGCCCCATCACCACCACCACGAACTGCTCGCCCACCTTCACGTTGTGGCCGGCCAGCTGCCCGCTGATGCCCGAGGCACGCGCGCGGTAGCGGCGGTTCATGTAGGCCGCCAGCGCCACCAGGAACAGCGGATCGTCGTGCGGCACGTCCTGCGAGGCAAAGCCCTGACTGTAGTTCTCGGCGATGAAGCCGGTGTTGAAGTCGCCCGCCACGAAACGCGGATGGGCCAGCAGCGCAGCCTGGAACGGGATGTTGCTGCCCACGCCGCGGATCACGAACCCGTTGAGCGCGGCGCGCATCTTGTGGATGGCGTCCTCCCGGTCCTGGCCGTGCACGATGAGCTTGGCGATCATCGAGTCGTAATACATGGGAATCTCGCCGCCCTCGTACACGCCCGTGTCCACCCGCACGCCCAGCTTTTTGGTGGTGTCGGCCTGGAACATCGACTCCTCTGGCGGCTGAAAGCGCACCAGGCGGCCGGTGGAGGGCAGAAAGTTGCGGAACGGGTCTTCGGCGTTGATGCGGCACTCGATGGCCCAGCCATCGCGCCGGACGTCGGCCTGGGTGAGCGGCAGCGGTTCGCCGGCCGCCACGCGGATCATCAGCTCGACCAGGTCCAGGCCGGTGATGCATTCCGTCACCGGGTGCTCCACCTGCAGGCGCGTGTTCATCTCCAGGAAGTAGAAGTCCTGGTCCTTGCCGACCACGAACTCCACCGTGCCAGCGCTCTGGTAGTTCACCGCCTTGGCCAGGGCCACGGCCTGCTCGCCCATGGCCTTGCGCGTCGCGTCGGAGATGAAGGGGGACGGCGCCTCCTCGATCACCTTCTGGTGGCGGCGCTGAATGGAGCATTCGCGCTCGTTCAGGTAGATCACGTTGCCCTGGCTGTCGCCCAGCACCTGGATCTCGATGTGGCGCGGCTCCTGCACGAACTTCTCGATGAAGATGCGGTCGTCGCCGAAGCTGTTGCGCGCCTCGTTGCGGCACGAGGTGAAGCCCTCCAGCGCCTCCTTGTCGTTGTAGGCCACGCGCAGGCCCTTGCCGCCGCCGCCGGCGGACGCCTTGATCATCACGGGGTAGCCGATGTCGCGGGCGATCTCCACCGCGCGCTCGGCCGATTCGATGGCGTCGTTCCAGCCCGGAATGGTGCTGACCTGCGCCTCGTTCGCCAGCTTCTTGGAGGCGATCTTGTCGCCCATGGCGGCGATGGAATGGTGCTTGGGGCCGATGAAGACGATGCCCTCTTCCTCCACGCGCTTGGCGAAGGCTTCGTTTTCCGACAGGAAGCCGTAGCCCGGGTGCACTGCCTGCGCCCCGGTCTGCTTGCAGGCGGCGATGATGCGGTCGGCCTGCAGGTAGCTCTCGCGGCTGGGCGCCGCCCCGATGTGCACGGCCTCGTCGGCCAGCTTGACGTGGCGCGCCTCCTTGTCCGCATCGGAATACACCGCCACGGTGGCGATGCCCATCTTCTTGGCGGTGGCGATGACCCGGCACGCGATTTCGCCCCGGTTGGCGATCAGGATTTTGGTGAACATGGTGTTGGGGAGTGGAGGTGTTCTAACGGGCGGTGTCTTGCGTCTTTTTCGTCTGTCTGTCTCGCGGGACGGGGCTCATGCGTGCCGGTCGATGGCCGGGCTCATGTCTTCCATCCAGAGCACGTTGTCCGAGTACGACTGCAGGTCGGGCGAGAGGTTGGAGGTGGAGCCCGAGACCCACACCTCCTTGTGCAGCTCGGACTTCACGTAGGAGATGGCGTCTTCGAAGTCCCCGTCGCCGGCGGAGAGGATCAGCCGGTCGTACACGTTCTGGGCCGCCAGCTTGATGATCAGCGTGGCGATGCCCACGTCCACGCCCTTTTGCACCGACCGGTCGAACTGGTGGCTGCAGTTGGGGCAGTTGGCGTGCATGCGCTTGAGCTTGTAGAGCTGCACCCGGAACTTCGGCCCGATGGGCGGCGCGGTCTTGATCCAGGAGTGGAACGCGTTCTGGGCATCGGTGGATGGATCGCTCGCCGAGTTCAGGTAGTAGCTCTCGTGGATCGGCCCGCCGTTCAGGCGCGTGATCTCGTTCTTGAGCTTCAGGTAGTCGAAGGGCCGGCCCTTGCCGTAGTTGAAGAGGTAGGCGCCATCGACGATCCAGACGGTTTTCATGGGGCGTGCATCGCTCACAGCGGAATGTTCCCGTGCTTGCGCCAGGGGTTCTCCAGCTTCTTGCCCTGCAGCATGACCAGGCTGCGGCAGATGCGCTTGCGCGTCTCGTGCGGCAGGATCACATCGTCGATGAAGCCGCGCGCGCTGGCCACGAAGGGGTTGGCAAAGCGCTGCTTGTACTCGGCCTCGCGGGCGGCGAGCTTGGCGGGGTCGTTCTTGTCCTCGCGGAAGATGATCTCCACCGCGCCCTTGGCGCCCATCACCGCGATCTCGGCGTTGGGCCACGCCAGGTTGACGTCGCCGCGCAGGTGCTTGGAGCTCATCACGTCGTAGGCGCCGCCGTAGGCCTTGCGGGTGATGACGGTGATCTTGGGCACGGTGCACTCGGCATAGGCGTACAGCAGCTTGGCGCCGTGCTTGATGATGCCGCCGTACTCCTGCGACGTGCCGGGCATGAAGCCGGGCACGTCCACGAAGGTGACCACGGGGATGTTGAACGCGTCGCAGAACCGCACGAAGCGCGCGGCCTTGATGCTGCTCTTGATGTCCAGGCAGCCGGCCAGCACCAGCGGCTGGTTGGCGACGATGCCCACGGTCTGACCCTCCATGCGCGCCAGGCCGATGACGATGTTCCTGGCGTAGTCGGGCTGCAGTTCGAAGAAGTCGCCGTCGTCCACCACCTTGGTGATCAGCTCCTTCATGTCGTAGGGCTTGTTCGGGTTCTCGGGCACCAGGGTGTCGAGGCTGCGGTCCATGCGGTCGGCCGGGTCGTTGCTCGGTCGCACGGGTGGCTTTTCGCGGTTGTTCAGCGGCAGGTAGTTGTACAGGCGGCGCAGCATCATCAGCGCCTCGACGTCGTTCTCGAACGCCATGTCGGCCACGCCGCTGCGGGTGGTGTGGGTGCCGGCGCCGCCCAGCTCCTCGGCCGTGACTTCCTCGTGGGTGACCGTCTTGACCACCTCGGGGCCGGTCACGAACATGTAGCTGCTGTCCTTGACCATGAAGATGAAGTCGGTCATGGCGGGCGAGTACACGGCGCCGCCGGCGCAAGGGCCCATGATCATGCTGATCTGCGGGATCACGCCGCTGGCCAGCACGTTCTTCTGGAACACGTCGGCATAGCCGCCGAGCGAGGCCACGCCCTCCTGGATGCGCGCGCCGCCCGAATCGTTGAGCCCGATCACCGGCGCACCCACCTTCATGGCCTGGTCCATCACCTTGCAGATCTTCTCGGCATGCGTTTCCGACAGCGCGCCGCCGAACACGGTGAAGTCCTGGCTGAAGACGAAGACGAGGCGGCCGTTGATCATGCCGTAGCCGGTCACCACACCGTCGCCGGGAATCTTCTGGCCTTCCATGCCGAAGTCGGTGCAGCGGTGCTCCACGAACATGTCCCATTCCTCGAACGTGCCGTCGTCCAGCAGCAGCTCAATGCGCTCGCGCGCGGTGAGCTTGCCCTTCTTGTGCTGCGCGTCGATGCGCTTTTGACCGCCGCCCTGGCGGGCGAGTTGGCGCTTTTGCTCCAGTTGTTCGAGGATGTCTTGCATGGGTCGCTCTTTCGGTGGTGATTCTTTTGCTATTTATTTAATAGCGGTATGCCGGGAGTTTTCTTGTGCTGCGAGCAGATTCCGTGCGGCAGTGGACGCGGCGATGCGCCCGGCCGCCACGTCCGCCTGCAGCGTGGGCAGCAGCGCCCGCACCTCGGGGTGCTGGCGGAACGCGTGCCGCAGGCCCGCCTCGATGCGCTCCCACATCCAGGCCAGGGCCTGCCTTTCACGGCGGCGGGCGAGCCGGCCGCTGGCGGTCTGCAGTTGGCGGAACTGGCTGACGGCGGCCCAGAAGGCCTGCAGGCCCTGGCCCTGCAGCGCGCTGATCTGCAGCACCTTGGGCTGCCAGGGGGCGGCATCGGCCGGGGCCGGAGCCGGCTCGCTTTCGGCCGGCACCGCGCCGTGGCCCGCTGCCGGCGCGTGGCGGGGGTGGCCCAGCGAGCGCTCGGGGTTGCCGTGCTGGCTGAGCAGCCGCAGGCTGGAGGTGATCTGCGCCTCGGCGCGGGTGGCGGCGTGCGGGTCGATGTCGGCCTTGTTGATGACGACCAGGTCGGCGATCTCCATCACGCCCTTCTTGATCGCCTGCAGATCGTCGCCGGCGTTGGGCAGCTGCAGCAGCACGAACATGTCGGTCATGCCGGCCACGGCGATCTCGCTCTGGCCCACGCCCACGGTCTCCACCATGACGATGTCGTAGCCGGCGGCCTCGCACACCAGCATGGCCTCGCGCGTCTTCTCGGCCACGCCGCCCAGGGTGCCGCTGGACGGGCTGGGACGGATGTAGGCCTTCTCGTGCATGGACAGGTGTTCCATGCGGGTCTTGTCGCCCAGGATGGAGCCGCCCGACACGGTGGACGACGGGTCGATGGTGAGCACCGCCACGCGGTGGCCCAGGCCGATGAGGTGCAGGCCCAGCACTTCGATGAAGGTGGATTTGCCCACGCCGGGCACGCCGCTGATCCCCAGGCGAAACGACTGGCCGGTGTGCGGCAGCAAGGCGGTGAGCAGCTCGTCGCCCTGCGCGCGGTGGTCGGCACGGGTCGACTCCAGCAGCGTGATCGCCTTGGACATGGCCCGGCGCTGCACGGCCTGGGCGCCGTGGAGGATGCCGTCCAGCCAGCCGCCGGCCGAAGGTGGCCGATGGGGCGAAGCCCCCGTAGAAGAAGCGGTCGAAGGCCGGGGCGCGCTCATTCGGCCCCCTCTTCGGGCCGCCACTCGTAGTGCACGTCCACGCCTTCCTCGCCGGTCTGCACGAAGCCGTGGCGCTGGTAGAAGCGGTTGGCATCGCTGCGCTGCAGCGCGGTCACGCGCAGCACGGCGCCTTCGCGGCGCGCCCGGTCCTGCACCTGGGCCAGCACGGCGGCGCCCACGCCGGCGCCCTGCCAGTCCGGGTGCAGGTACAGGTGCTGCAGCCGCAGCGCCCGGCCGCCCTCGGGCCGCACGGTGACGAAGCCCATGCGCCGGCCGTCGGGTGCGACCAGGTGCTGCATGTGCTCGGGGGTGAAAGCCGCGCGCAGCCGCTCGCGCGAGCGCTCGGGCGTGTAGCGGCCCACGCGCTCCAGGCTCTCGCGCATGGCCGCGGTGCGCAGCGCCAGCATGGGCTCGAAGTCCGCTTCGGCCACCGGATGCCAGGTGAATGCGGGGGCGGTCAATGCGGCACCTCCACGCGGCGCCATGCCATGCGCGCGGGCGCCCGGCCGACGGTCGCCGTCGTCATGCCGCGAAGGCCTTGCGGATCTGCTCCAGCACGTCCTTGGCGCTGGCCGGGATCGGCGTGCCGGGGCCATAGACCCCCTTCACGCCCGCTTCGTAGAGGAAGTCGTAGTCCTGCACCGGAATCACGCCGCCCACGAAGACGATGATGTCGTCCGCGCCCTGGTCCTTGAGTGACTGGATGATGGCCGGAACCAGCGTCTTGTGCCCCGCCGCCAGGGTGGAGACCCCCACGGCGTGCACGTCGTTCTCGATGGCCTGGCGCGCGCATTCCTCGGGGGTCTGGAAGAGCGGGCCCATGTCCACGTCGAATCCCAGGTCGGCGAAGGCCGTGGCCACCACCTTGGCACCGCGGTCGTGCCCGTCCTGGCCGAGCTTGGCGATCATCACGCGCGGGCGGCGGCCTTCGGCCTCGGCGAACTCGTTGATCTCGGCCTTGAGCTGCTCCCAGCCCTCGGCCGAGTCGTAGGCGGCGGCATACACGCCCGTCACTTTCTGCGTGTCGGCCCGGTGGCGGCCATAGACCTTCTCCAACGCATCGGACACCTCGCCCACCGTGGCGCGCAGGCGCATCGCCTGGATGGCCAGGTCGAGCAGGTTGCCTTCGCCGCTTTCCGCCGCGGCCGTGAGCGCGTCCAGCGCCTGCTGCACCTGCGCGGCATCGCGTTTTTCGCGGATGGCTTTCAGGCGCGCGATCTGCCCGTCGCGCACCTTTACGTTGTCGATCTGCAGGATGTCGACCGGGTCTTCCTTGTGCAGCTTGTACTTGTTGACGCCCACGATCACGTCCTTGCCCGAGTCGATGCGCGCCTGCTTCTCGGCGGCCGCGGCCTCGATCTTGAGCTTGGCCCAGCCGCTGTCCACCGCCTGGGTCATGCCGCCCATGGCCTCGACCTCTTCGATGATGGTCCACGCGGCATCGGCCATGTCCTGCGTGAGCTTTTCCATCATGTAGCTGCCGGCCCAGGGGTCGATCACGCTGGTGATGTGGGTCTCTTCCTGGATGATGAGCTGCGTGTTGCGGGCGATGCGGGCCGAGAACTCGGTGGGCAGCGCGATGGCCTCGTCCAGCGCATTGGTGTGCAGGCTCTGCGTGCCGCCGAACACCGCGGCCATGGCCTCGATGGTGGTGCGCACCACGTTGTTGTAGGGGTCCTGCTCGGTCAGGCTCCAGCCGCTGGTCTGGCAGTGGGTGCGCAGCATCAGGCTCTTGGGGTTCTTGGCGCCGGTGGCCTTCATGATGCGGCACCACAGCAGGCGCGCGGCGCGCATCTTGGCCACCTCCAGGTAGAAGTTCATGCCGATCGCCCAGAAGAACGACAGGCGCCCGGCGAACTCGTCCACGTCCAGTCCCGAGGCGATGGCCGTCTTCACGTACTCCTTGCCATCGGCCAGGGTGAAGGCCAGCTCCAGCGCCTGGTTGGCGCCCGCCTCCTGCATGTGGTAGCCGCTGATGGAGATGGAATTGAACTTCGGCATGTTCCGCGCCGTGTAGCCGATGATGTCGCCGATGATGCGCATCGAGGGCTTGGGCGGGTAGATGTAGGTGTTGCGCACCATGAACTCTTTCAGAATGTCGTTCTGAATGGTTCCCGACAGCTGGTCCTGCCGCACGCCCTGCTCTTCCGCGGCCACCACGTAGCCGGCCAGCACCGGCAGCACGGCGCCATTCATCGTCATGGACACGCTCACCTTGTCCAGCGGAATCTGGTCGAAGAGGATCTTCATGTCCTCCACCGAATCGATCGCCACGCCGGCCTTGCCCACGTCGCCCGTGACCCGCGGATGGTCGCTGTCGTAGCCGCGGTGCGTGGCCAGGTCGAACGCCACGCTCACCCCCTGACCGCCGGCAGCCAGTGCCTTGCGATAGAAGGCGTTGGACTCCTCGGCCGTGGAAAAGCCCGCGTACTGGCGGATCGTCCAGGGCCGCACCGCGTACATCGTGGCCTGCGGGCCGCGCAGGTAGGGCTCGAAGCCTGGCAGCGTGTTGGCGTAAGGCAGATTCGCCGTGTCCTCGGCTGTGTAGAGCGGCTTGACCGTGATGCCATCGGGCGTCACCCAGTTCAGCGCCGCGACATCGCCACCGGGGGCCGACTTGGCGGCGGCCCGGGTCCACGCGGCGAGGTCTGCGGGGGCGAAAGAGGGGAATGGGGTGTTGCTGCTCATATCTGGGAAGGCTTCACGGTTGGCGAGAAAAGCGCGGTGGCGCTGCAACGATTTGGCACAGTGAAGCGAGTCTAACCCAATCTGTAATTATTAATTTATAGTTTTTCTGCGGTACATTCCCGCCATGTCAGCCGCCACCCTCACCCCCCGCGCCCTCTACGAAGAGGTGGCGGAGCAACTGCGCCAGCGCATCTTTCGGCGCGAGCTGCAGCCCGGCAGCTGGATCGACGAGCTGCGCATCGCCGAGGAGTTCGGCATCAGCCGCACCCCCCTGCGCGAGGCCCTCAAGGTGCTCGCCGCCGAAGGGCTGGTCACGATGAAGGTCCGCCGCGGCGCTTACGTGACCGAGGTGTCCGACAAGGACCTGCGCGACGTGTACCACCTGCTGGCGCTGCTGGAGAGCGATGCGGCCGGCGTGGTCGCCGCCAGCGCCACGGCCGAACAGCTGCGCGAGCTGGAAGGACTGCACCGCGAGCTGGCCGCCAGCGTGGCCGACCGCGAGCGCTTCTTCGCGGTGAACGAGCGCTTTCACATGCGGGTGCTGGAGATGGCCGACAACCGCTGGCGCAACCAGATGGTGGCCGACCTGCGCAAGGTGATGAAGCTCAACCGCCACAACTCGCTGCTCAAGCAGGGCCGCATCGAGGAATCGCTGCGCGAACACGGCCGGGTGCTGGCCGCGCTGCAGGCACACGACGCGCAGGCCGCCGCCTGCGCCATGCGCGAGCACTTCTCCAACGGGCTACAGGCTGCCGCCTGAGCCGTGCCGCGGCCTGCGGGCCGCGTCCCCTGAGACACCCGGCGCTTGCCCCGCAGGGATATCGCCTTCATGATGCACCCGTTGTCCATAAACGATGGCACCGCGCGCGTGCGGTAGCCATCCCCCACGGCCAAGGCCGGTGACACATGGGAGGAGCTTGCATGCTGGAGCGGTTTTTCTTGCTGGGAGAGTCCCCTGCCGACCTGCTGGTGGCACAGCACGATCCGTGGCTGGTGCTGCTGTCGGTCGCGGTGGCCGTGGCCACGTCGACCCTCGCGCTGCACCTGGCGGGGCAGGCCCGGCTGACCCACGAACCGGTGCACCGCACGATGGCGCTGGCCACTTCCGCCGTCGCGCTGGGGGCGGGCATCTGGGCCATGCACTTCATCGGCATGCTGGCCTTCACCCTGTGCGTGGCGGTCCAATACGACGTGGGCATCACCCTCCTGTCGATGCTGCCGGGCCTGGCCGCCTCCTGGGTGGCGCTCACCGTGCTGGCCCGCCAGGAGGTCACCGGGCGGCAATTGGCCATGGGCGGATTGCTCGTGGGCGCGGGCATCGGCGCCATGCACTACGCCGGCATGGAAGCCCTGCGGATGGCACCTGACCTGCGCTACGACCCGGCCTGGTTCGCCGCATCGATCGTGGTGGCGGTCGTCCTGGCCGTGCTGGCGCTGTGGGTGCGCTTCACGGTACACCAGCGCAGCGGCATGTCCAACTGGCAGGCCACCGTGCTGTCGGGCAGCATCATGGGCATGGCGATCTCGGGCATGCACTACACCGCCATGGCGGCTGCCCGCTTTGTCGGGCAGGCCGACCCGGAAATGCCGGACAGCCACGCCTGGACGCAGGCGCTCGCGGTGATGGTGGCGCTGGTGACGGCCGGGGTGGGAATCTTCGCGGGCGTGGCCAACGGCCTGATCCGCTACCGCGACATGTACCGCAAGGTGCGCCGCAGCGAATCGCGCCTGCGCGCCCTGGTGGACACGGCGGTGGACGGCATCATCACCATCGACCATGAAGGCACGGTCCAAAGCTACAACCGCTCGGCGGAGCGCATCTTCGGCTGGCCGCCCACCGACGTGCTGGGCCGCAACATCCGCATGCTCATGCCGCAGCCCGACAGCGCCGCCCACGACGGCTACCTGCGCCGCTACCTGGAGACCGGCGAGGCGCGCATCATCGGCACGGGCCGCGAGGTGCTGGGGCTGCACCGCGACGGCAGCACCTTCCCGCTGCGGCTGGCCATCGGGCGCGCCGATGCACCCGGGAGCCCGATGTTCGTGGGGTTCGTCACCGACCTGCGCGGCGTGAAGGAAGCAGAGATGCGGCTGGGCATCGCCGCCAGCGTGTTCGCGCACAGCTACGAAGCGGTGCTCATCCTGGACGCCGAGCGTGCCATCGTGGATGCCAATCCCGCCTTCGAGCGGATGATGGGCGAGTCCCGCACTGAAGTCCTCGGCCGCCACGTGCAGACGCTCTACGCCGCCGCGCCCCACCCCGACTTTCCTGGCGTATGGCATGCCGTGCAGGCCCAGGGCTACTGGCAGGGGGAACTGCTCGGGCGCAGCCCGCAGGGAGCCTTGCCGCAGCGCGTGTCCATCGCGGCGGTGCTGGGCGACGAAGGTTACCCGCACCACTACATCGTGGTCATCAGTGACATCACCCAGATCAAGGCGCACGAGCAGGAGCTGGAGCACATCGCGCTGTACGACAGCCTCACCGGCCTGCCCAACCGCCGCCTGCTGGCCGACCGGCTGGTGCTGGCGATCGCCCATGCGCAAAGGCACCGCGAACTGCTGGCCGTGTGCTATCTCGATCTCGACGGCTTCAAGCGCGTGAACGACCAGCACGGCCATGCCGCCGGCGACCAGTTGCTCATCGAGGTCGGCCGGCGCATCCAGTCGCATCTGCGCGCCGAGGACACGCTGGCGCGGCTGGGCGGCGACGAAATGGTGCTGCTGATCGGCGGGCTGCAGTCCCCCGACGACTGCGCCCCCCTGCTGGAACGGGTGCTGCAGGCCGTGCACCAGCCCGTGCCGCTGCCGCACGGCCAGGGCTTCGTCTCGGCCAGCATCGGCCTGAGCATCTACCCGCTGGACGGCGACAACCCAGACCTGCTGCTGCGCCAGGCCGACCACGCCATGTACGAGGCCAAGCAGAACGGCAAGAACCACTGCCGACGGTTCCAGGGCGCCGAACCCATGGTGCAGGCGCCGCTGTACGCATCCGGCCGCTAGGTACCGAGCGCCGGCGGCAGTGGCGACTCCCGCGCCTGCCCCTAAGGCGCGCTGAAAAGGTGCTCCAGGTCCACCGGATGCATGGCCGATGCGATCACGGGCTGCCACTGGGGCAGCTCGTGGTTGGCGGACAGGTTGATCCGATCCGCCCATCGGTCCTGGTAAGTGACGATCCGGGGATTGCCTGCCGCGGAATAGGTCCCTGGCTGTGCCGACGCCACCCAGCCCGGGTGGTGCATGAGCATCGGCATGGACTGGATCGGGTCCAGCGACCGGGTGAACTGGCGCAGCGCAAAGGCCATGCCCCCTGCGGTCTTCGGGGCGACGTAGCGCTGCGCGACGGCCTCCATCCCCAGGCGCGGCGGGTTGAAGGCGTAGGTGCTGACCTTGCCACGCGCGCCGTTGGCGTCCAGAAAATGCGCGATGTCGAAGCTGGCCAGCGTGGCCACCGCCGCCCCGAGGCTGTGTCCCACCACCGAGACCGACAGTGCCTTGCCGCTGTCCCGCGCCATGCCGGCATAGCGCATCAGCAGGCCGCCCAGATCCAGCCCATTGGCACGCGGCGCCAGCGCTTCGGCATGCCACCGCTCCTGCCAACCGCTGCCCACCTGTCCCAGGTCAGGCAGGCCCGGGTCCAGCGGATTGGCATGGGGCCGGGGAATCTGCGACTTGAGGTCGCACATCAGATCGTCGCGGTCTTCCATGCGTGTGCCGGCAAACCCCAGCACGACCGCGAGCACCTGCGGGTGCTCCAGGTGGTCCCAGCACTTGGTGGCCGCGCTGGACTGATCGGCGGCGAAGCGCATGCCGCCCCGGCCGGTGATCTCGTCGAAATCCACGGTGTACGCCTGCCCCGCGAAATCCCGCATGCCCTCCAGCACCGCCCGCTGCAAGGCCTGCGTGGCCCTGGACGGCAGGCTGCGGGCGCCGCCGGCGTGCGGCAGATCGACCACCCAAAGGGCATCGGCGATATCGACCGAGGCCATGTCGATCACCGTTGGGGCCGCCAGACGGGCCCGCATCGGCTCGGAGCCGGTAGAGAGGCGCGGCGGCCGTTGAACAGCCAACCCGTGCAACGGCCCTGCCGTGCTGTGCCGCATCGGGATGCGTACCGGGGCACCGGGTGGAGGGCCTTGCGGAGTGGGCGCGCCCACCGAATGCGGCGGTGCCGTCGCTGGAAGTGGCTGTCGGAAAAATGCCGTGGTCATCGATCAGAGGTGCGCGGGTGATGCACGCGGGCGGGGGGTTGGGCGCAGACCCTGGCACCGGCGCATGGAATGGAGGAGGAAACCGAGGCCGGTATTCCACTGCGCCCGCCGCGGTCCGGAGCGACCGTGGGCGAACCGAGATGCCGCCCCGCGAACTGCGCAGCCCTCCCCGTCCCCGGTCCATCTTCGCTCCGGTTCAGGCGGCAGTTGCCCCTTCAGCCTGCGCCAGCGCGTGATCGCGATAGGCCCGGCCGAAGCGATTGCCCAGAAAATCCCCCAGCGCGATCTGCTCCTGCCGGATGAACCCGGACTGCGGCAGCCGCCCCTGCACCACCAGGTCCAGTGCCGCGCAGATGCTGGCCGCCGTGGTCAGCTGGATGGCATTCAGCGCGTGCCCGCCCACCGTGGCGCCGACGATGCGTGCCGAGTACGCGTCCTGCACCAGCCGCCCGCCGCGCAGGCCCGATGCACTGGCGAAGACGACGATCACGTCCTGCTCGGTGGCCGGAATGGCGGCCTCGAAAATGTCCTTGAGCAGGTCACGCCGGTCGCGCAGGCGCAGGTCGTTCAGCAGCAGCTTCAGGATGGCGCAGTGCCCCGGATAGCGGATCGACTGGTAGTCCATGCGGCGGGCCCGGCCGGCCCAGGTTTCGGGCAGGGTGCCCAGCCCGCCCGAGGTGTTGAAGGCCTCGTATTCCACCCCGTCGAGCGCGAAGGTCTCCAGTCCGTCCAGCGCCGCCACGGTGGTAGGCTGGCCGTCCACGATGGCTTCGCAGGGGTTGCAGTATTCGTTGATGAGGCCTTCGGTGCTCCACGTCAGGTTGTAGCGCAGCGCGCCCAGCGGGTAGCGCGGCAACGCGCCCACACGCATGCGCAGGTCGTGCAGCGTGTCGAAGCGCCGCGCCAGATCGTTGCCCACCACGCCGATGAAGCCCGGCGCCAGCCCGCACTGCGGCATCAGCACGCTGCGGGCGTCCTGCGCCAGGGCACGGATCGCCTGGGTGCTGCGCACGTCTTCGGTCAGGTCGAAGTAGTGCACCCCGTGGCGGGCGCACAGCGTGGCCACCGGCACGGCGCGGTGGAACGGCAACGCATTCAATACGGCGAACTGCCCGGCCACCGCCGCCTCCAGGGCGCCATCGTCCTGCAGCAGCACGGTGCCGACGCCCAGCGCCGCCACCCGGGCCAGCGCCTCGGGGTCCCGGTCGGCCACGGTGATCTGGTATTCGCCCACCTCCTGCAGCAGCACGGCCATGGCAAAACCGATGTGGCCCGCGCCCAGGATGGCGATGCGATGGGTCGATGGGGTGGAAGGCATGGCGGTCTCCTCAAGGGGGTTGCAACGAAGGGATGGATGCAGCCATGCTAGGCGCCGATGCTGTCGATGTGTAGCGTGCAAAACGTCGTATTTGCTTCATTCATTCGCCGAAACGACGAAAATGACTGACGCATTCGCAGCCCTGCTCCAAAGGACCCCGCCATGGCCAACGAAATGGACGACACCGATCGCCGCCTGCTCAGCCTGCTGCAAGCCAACGCGCGCGAAAGCACCGCGCTGCTCGCCCGCCGCCTGGGCCTGGCGCGCACCACCGTCGTCGCGCGCATCGCCCGGCTGGAGCGAGAGGGCATCGTGGCCGGCTACGGCGTGCGGCTGGGCGCGCCGCTGCAGGCGCAGGCCGTGCGCGCCTGGTGCAGCCTGAGCGTGCTGCCCAAGGCCTCGCCAGCGGTGCTGCGCATGCTCGGTGCGCTGCCGGAGGTGGAAGAGGTCTCGGCCGTGAGCGGTTCGTTCGACTACCTCGTGTTTCTGCGCTGCACCAGCCATGAACAGCTCGATGCGCTGCTCGACCGCATCGGCCAGCTGGAGGGCGTGCACCAGACGCAGACCAGCATCGTGCTCAGCCGCAAGATCGACCGGCGGGGCGCCGGCGACTGAAGGTGCTGCCGTTTGCTCCTGATTGCATAGCAACACAGGCAATCAATCCGACGGCATGGGCGCATTTCCCTTCGAATCCGTCTTCCCCTGTCCGATGGGATAATGCGCCCTGCCCTTCCCCCAGCCCTGTCTCCCCTGCCTGCCGCTTTTTCTGTCCGTGCCCATGTCCACCGCTCCCTACAGTCCCTGGCGCCTGTCCGTCGCGCCCATGATGGACTGGACCGACCGCCACTGCCGCTACCTGCACCGCCTGCTGAGCCGCCATGCGCTGCTCTACACCGAGATGGTGACGACCGGCGCGCTGATCCATGGCGACGTCGAGAGGCACCTGCGCTTCAACGCCGAGGAGCACCCGGTGGCCCTGCAACTGGGCGGCAGCGAGCCGGCCGATCTGGCCCAGGCCGCGCGGCTGGGTGCGCAATGGGGCTACGGAGAGATCAACCTCAACTGCGGCTGCCCCAGCGAGCGCGTGCAGCGCGGCGCTTTCGGCGCCTGCCTGATGAACGAGCCGCAACTGGTGGCCGACGGCGTGAAGGCCATGGTCGATGTGGTGGACGTGCCGGTCACGGTCAAACACCGCATCGGCATCGACCAGAGCGAAGACTACGGCTTCGTGCGCGACTTCATCGGCACCGTGGCGGATGCGGGCTGCAACGTGTTCATCGTCCATGCGCGCAACGCCTGGCTCAAGGGCCTGTCGCCCAAGGAAAACCGCGAGATCCCGCCGCTGCGCTACGACGTGGTGCAGCGGCTGAAGGCCGATTTTCCGCACCTCACCATCGCCTTGAACGGCGGCCTGGCCACCGACGAGGCCGTGGCCGATGCGCTGGGCCGGGTCGATGGCGCCATGGTGGGGCGCGAGGCGTACCACAACCCCTGGTGGCTCGCGCGCTGGGACGCGCTCTACTTCGGCGCCGCCGACAACGCCCTCACGCGCGAGGGGGTCGAGGCTGCGATGGTGGACTACATGGCACGCGAGGCAGCGCTGCATGGCACCCACTGGTATTCGATCGCCCGCCACATGCTGGGGCTGCGCCACGGCCTGCCGGGCGCGCGTCGCTGGCGGCAGGTGTGGAGCGACCACCGGCTGAAGGGCCTGCCCGCGCACGAGGTGATGGCCCTCGCGCAGGCGCCGCAGCGCGGCGCGCCTTCCGACGCCCCGGCCGCCCTGGACACCTCGGCCGAACTGGCGGCCACGCGGTAAATCCGGCCGGCACGGCCGGCGCCGTTCCGGGCACCAGGCCCGGGCAATGCAGTTGGACTACGATGGCGGCTCGGACGGTGGCCCGCCGTGGAGGCCACCGCCCTCAAGCACCGTTTCTTTTTGCCCATGCCCTCGCTCGATTTCTCCCGGGAAGAAAAAGGCTTCGAAGCCGCCTATGCCCAGGAACTGCCTGCGCTGCAGTACGCCTGCGCCTCCTATATGGCGCTGCTGCAGGCCATCCTCTCGCGCACGCCCCACCTGGACATCACCAAGGTCGAGGGGCGCGTGAAGGACCGCCGCGAATGCGTGAACAAGTTCTCGCGCAAGTACCGCGCGGCGCTGGAAGAAAGCAACACCCCCTACGAAATCCGCCCCTACATCACCGACCTGATCGGCGTGCGGGTGGTGTGCCTGTACGAGGACGAGCTGGAAAAGGTGGCGCAGGCCGTGCGATCGCACTTCGACGTGATCGACGTGACCGACAAGGTGACGGCGGTGGAGAGCACCGAGGACTCCTTCGGCTACAAGGGCCTGCACCTGGACCTGCGGCTGACGCCGACCCAGGCAGCCCTGGCCGAACACGCGGCCTATGCCCACCAGCCGTTCGAGCTGCAGGTGCGCACGATCATCCAGGACTCCTGGAGCGTGCTGGACCACAAGATCAAGTACAAGAAATCGATCCCCGGGCAGCTCAAGCGGCGCATCAATGTGCTGTCGGCCCTGTTCGAGCTGGCCGACCGCGAGTTCCTGCAGATCCGCGACGCGACCGAGGCCGAACTGCGGCAGGCACCCGACGAAACCGCCGAACCCGACGACGACACCGACCTGGAGTCGGCCCCCGCCGAGAAGGCGCAGGCGCCGGGCAGCGAGCTCAATGCGTTCACGTTCCTCAAGATCGCGAACCACTTCTTCAAGGACCAGGACTTCGAGCCGCACAAGGTGGACTTGTTCGTGGAAGACATCCGCGCATGGTCGCCCACCATCACCCGGGCCCGCTTCAACACCCTGATGCGCGCCACCATCGGCACCGTCAAACGCTACAAGCAGCACTTCGAAGACCACAACCCGCAGGGCAGCTTCAACGCCTACACGGTCATCCGCCACTGCCTTTACCTGGGCGACCGCACCACGTTCCGACGGGCCCTGCGCAACAGTTCGCGCGAGGCGTTCGAGGCATGGCTGAAAGAACAGGCCTGACGGCGCATTCCGGCACCACCACCAAAACAGCCCTCAGCGTAATCATCACCAGGGCATAGCGCTATATTTTTAATAGCAAACAAACAGCCTTCCGTCACGCGACAATTGTTTCCATTTGTCGCATAGGTGACTCGTTGTCAGTACTTTCACGCCATACAGGGGTTGCGTTGTACTGCTATATTGCACTGCAACATATCCGGAGTTTCGCGCCAAATGCTTTACAACATCTACGAAACCCAGCGTTCGCTCATGGAGCCGTTCGCGGACTTTGCCCAGACCGCCTCCAAGCTCTACAGCAACCCCGTGTCGCCCTTCAGCCAGACGGTCTTCGCCCAGCGCATGTCCGCGGGCTATGACCTGCTGTACCGCCTGGGCAAGGATTACGAGAAGCCGGTGTTCGGCATTCACACCGTCAGCGTGGAGGGCACCGATGTCGCCATCCACGAACGGGTGGAGATCGACAAGCCCTTTTGCGAGTTGCGCCGCTTCAAGCGCTTCTCGGACGACCCCGCCACCCTCACCCACATCAAGCAGCAGCCCGCCGTGCTGATCGTGGCGCCGTTGTCGGGCCACTACGCCACGCTGCTGCGCGACACCGTGCGCACCATGCTGCAGGGCCACAAGGTCTACATCACCGACTGGAAGAATGCCCGCCTCGTGCCGCTGGCCGACGGTGCCTTCCATCTGGATGACTACGTGAACTACGTGCAGGAGTTCATCCGCCACCTGCAGTCGCGCTACGGCAACTGCCACGTGGTCAGCGTGTGCCAGCCCACGGTGCCGGTGCTGGCCGCCGTGTCGCTCATGGCCAGCCGCGGCGAGACCACCCCGTTGTCCATGACCATGATGGGCGGGCCCATCGACGCGCGCAAATCCCCCACCGCGGTGAACAACCTGGCCACGAACCGCAGCTACGAGTGGTTCGAGAACAACGTGATCTACCGCGTGCCCGACAGCTTCCCCGGCGCGGGCCGGCGCGTGTACCCCGGCTTCCTGCAGCACACCGGCTTCGTGGCGATGAACCCCGACCGCCACGCCACCAGCCACTACGACTATTTCAAGGACCTCATCAAGGGCGACGACGCCAGCGCCGAGGCCCACCGCAAGTTCTACGACGAATACAACGCCGTGCTGGACATGGATGCGGACTATTACCTGGAAACCATCAAGACCGTCTTCCAGGACTACAGCCTCGTGCACGGCACCTGGGATGTGCGCGCCCCTGAAGGCCAGCCCGAGCGCGTGCGCCCGCAGGACATCCACACCACCGCGCTGCTCACCGTCGAAGGCGAGCTGGACGACATCTCCGGCTCCGGCCAGACCGAGGCCGCGCACAGCCTGTGCACCGGCATCGCCCAGAAGAACCGCAGCCACTACGAAGTGAAGGGCGCGGGCCACTACGGCATCTTCAGCGGCCGCCGCTGGCGTGAGCTGGTGTACCCCCAGGTGCGCGACTTCATCCTGGCCCATGAGCCCGCCCACGCGGCCGACACCGGCACCACGCCCCTGCCCAGCGACGACGCACCGCGCCGCCGCACCGGTGCTGCGGCGGCCGTGCACGCGGACACAGCCGGGCTGAAGGCCGCGGCCACCGCCGCCGCCAGCGCGCCGCGCGCCAAGCGCGCGCCCCGCAAGGCTTGACCCCCGCCGCGGACGCCGTCCGCGCGCTCGCGGCGCGCATCGATGCGGTGCTGCCGCAGACGCAGTGCACCCGCTGCGGCTACCCCGATTGCGCGGCCTATGCCCTGGCGGTCGCCAGGGCCGAGGCCGGCATCAACCAATGCCCGCCCGGTGGCGCCGAAGGCGTGGAACGCCTGGCCGCCCTCACGCAGCGGCCAGTGCGGCCGCTGTCGCCCGAACACGGCACCGAAGGGCCGCGCGCCGTGGCGTTCATCGACGAGGCCTGGTGCATCGGCTGCACGCTGTGCCTCAAGGCCTGCCCCACGGACGCGATCCTGGGGGCCAACAAGCAGATGCACACGGTGATCGAGGACCATTGCACGGGCTGCGAACTGTGCATTCCCGTGTGCCCGGTCGATTGCATCGTGCTGGAAAACGCCAGCGGCAGCGCGACCGGCTGGGCCGCCTGGTCCGCGGCACAGGCCGGGCACGCCCGGGACCGCTACGCGGCCCGCACCCAGCGGCTGGCCCGTGACGCACAGGCGGCACCCGCCTTGCTGCCGACCCCGGAGCCCGCTACGGCCTCAGCCGACGCAGGGGCGGCCTCATCCTTGGCGCCGCCCGGAGATGCCAAGCAGGCCGCCATCGCCGCCGCCATGGCGCGGGCCCGCGCCAGGCGTTCCGCCGGCTGACGCGAGGGCCCGCAGGCAACGCAGGCCCATCCGTTTTCTTCTCTGGATGCCGGTGGTCTGGCCTGGCCGGCCGAGCTCAGGCCGAAGCGATGAGCGACTTGTAGACGCCGCAACCCAGGTAGATGTCCCCGGCCTTGCACACGAACGACATCTTGGTCTGCACCCGGCCGGTGGCCGGGTTGGTGATGTTGTACTCCACCCATCCCGGCCCCTGATCGGCCTGGCCCGTGATGGATGCCATCAGCGCCGCGCCGTCGATGCCGGGAATGTCCTGCACGCGGGACCCGACCTTGGCTGGATTGCCGCCGAAGGCCAGGTAGGTGCCGTCCAAGCGCAGGGCAAACACGTACATGTCCCGGTCATGGAAGGGCTGGGCCGGGTCCGTCAGCGTGCGCAGCAGGCTGGCCTGGGGCGCCGTGCGCGCCAGGGCCACAGCCCGCTCCACCAGCGCCTTGGCCTCGTCGGCAGTGCCCTGCTGCAGGCGGAACGACATCACCGCCCGCGAGAGCGTGGAGGCGCGGTGTTCCAGCGCCTCGGCCTGGTGCACGGCCTGGCCCACCATCTGGGCGTTGCGCTGGGTGATCTGGTCGAGCTGCTGGACGGCGGCGCTGATTTCGCTGAGGCCGGTGCTCTGCTCGGCGCTGGAGGCCGAGATCTCGCTCACGTTGGCGGCCACGCTGCGCACGCCGCCCGCCATCTCGGCGATGCCCGAGCCCGCCGCCCGGATCAGCTGCGCGCTGGTCTCCACCTGGCGCACCGAGTCGCCGATGAGGTCACGGATCTCACGCGCCGCCGCGCCCGATCGCCCGGCCAGCGACCGCACTTCGGACGCCACCACGGCGAATCCCCGGCCCTGCTCACCCGCGCGGGCCGCCTCCACCGCCGCGTTCAGCGCCAGGATGTTGGTCTGGAAGGCGATGCCGTCGATCACCGCCGTGATCTCGGCCATGCGACTGGCACCCTGCTGGATGGCCTCGACCGACTGCACCGCCCGGCCCATGGCCTGCGCGCCCGCATCGGCCGAGGTGCGTACCTGGGCCGCCTGCTGGTCCGCCGAGCGGGCGGTTTCGGCGTTCTGCTGCACTGTGGAGGACAGTTGTTCGACGCTCGCGGCGGTCTGCTCCAGATTGGCGGCCTGCTGCTCGGTGCGCTCGGCCAGCGCCCGGTTGTCCGCGGCCAGGCTTTCGCCGGCATGGGCGACCAGCGCGGCATTGCTGCGGATGTCGGCCACCATCGACGACAGCATGAGCACCATGCGCTCCAGCAGGCCACCCAGTCGCGCCATTTCGTCCTGCCCCACGATGCGCGGCCGCGCTCCCAGGTCGCCGCGCGCTGCGCTGTCCATGGCATGGGCCAGCACCGCGAGGTCGTCCGCCATGCCGCGGTGCATCGCCGCCGCCAGGTAGGCGACCAGACCGCTTCCGGCAGCGAACCACCACCAGCGGCCCTGCGTGGCCAGCGCCAAGGCCAGCATCGAAGCCAACGCGGTGCCCGACAGCAGCGCCATCTTGGCGGGCAGCGCCAGGCGGCGCATCAGCCGCACGCCCGGCCCCATTGGCGAAAATGAACCCATTCCGATGTCTCCCCAAGCGCTTTTAGTGCGCGAATGCTAAAGGCTGCGACTTACGCGCGATTGACGCGCGCCGAACCCGAAACCGTGCCACCGGCGGCGAACACGGCGCGCGCCGGCCCGTCTCCACCGCTTCGCCAACCCCTTCCCGGGGCCATTGCGGGTGGGCGCGTACCCGGCGGAAGGCCGCGCTCCATCCACCATAATGGCGGCCCATGAATCCCCTGCTCTCCCACCTGCAGCCCTACCCCTTCGAGCGGCTGCGACAGCTCTTCGCGGGGGTCACGCCCCCCGCGTCGTACCGCGCCATCAGCCTCGGCATGGGGGAACCCCGCCACCCCACGCCCGCCTTCATCAAGGAAGCGCTCACCCAAAGCCTGTCGGGCCTGGCCAGCTACCCCGCCACGGCCGGCGAGCCGCGACTTCGCCAGGCCTGCGCCGACTGGATGCAGCGGCGCTACGGCCTGGTGGTGGACGCCGCCACCCAGGTGCTGCCCATCAACGGATCGCGCGAGGCACTGTTCGCCTTCGCGCAGACCATCATCGACCCAACGCGCGCGGGCGCAACGGTGGTTTGCCCCAATCCCTTCTATCAAATCTACGAAGGCGCGGCGTTGCTGTCGGGCGCCACGCCCTACTACGCGCCCAGCGACCCGGCCCGCAACTTCGCCGTGGACTGGGACAGCGTGCCCGAGGGCGTCTGGCAGAACACGCAGCTGCTCTTCGTGTGTTCCCCGGGCAATCCCACAGGCGCGGTCATGCCGCTGGCCGAATGGCAAAAGCTCTTCGAGCTGAGCGACCGCCACGGCTTCGTCATCGCCTCGGACGAGTGCTACAGCGAGATCTACTTCCAGGGCGAGCCGCCGCTGGGCGGGCTGGAGGCCGCGGCCCAGCTCGGCCGCGCCGACTTCCGCAACCTGATCGCCTTCACCAGCCTGTCCAAGCGCAGCAACGTGCCCGGCTTGCGCAGCGGCTTCGTGGCGGGCGATGCCCGGCTGATCCAGGCCTTCCTGCTCTACCGCACCTACCATGGCAGCGCCATGGGCCCGGCCGTGCAGGGCGCGAGCATCGCGGCCTGGAACGACGAGCAGCACGTGGACGAGAACCGCGCGCTCTACCGCCGCAAGTTCGAAGACGTCACGCCGCTGCTGGCCCGCGTGATGGACGTGGCGCTGCCCGACGCGGGCTTCTACCTCTGGGCCCGCGTGCCCGACGCCCTGGGCCTGACCGATGCGCAGTTCGCCCGCGAACTGCTCGCTCAATACAATGTGACGGTGCTGCCCGGCAGCTACCTCGCCCGCGAGGCCGGCGGCGTCAACCCCGGCGCGCAACGCATCCGCATGGCCCTGGTGGCCGAAGCCGAAGAATGCGTGGAGGCAGCCCAGCGCATCGTGCAATTCATCCAATCCCATCCCTGAACCGACCCATGACCCAACAACTTCAGACCCTCATCGACAACGCCTGGGACAACCGCGCCAGCCTCTCGCCCGCCGCGGCCCCCAAGGAGGTGCAGGATGCCGTGGAACACGTGATCGCCGAGCTGAACAACGGCAAGCTGCGCGTGGCCACGCGCGAAGGCGTCGGCCAGTGGACGGTGCACCAGTGGATCAAGAAGGCCGTGCTGCTGTCGTTCCGCCTCAAGGACAACGAAATCATGAAGGCCGGCGAGCTGGGTTTCTACGACAAGGTGCCCACGAAGTTCGGCCACCTGTCGGCCCAGGAAATGGCCGCCACCGGCGTGCGCGTGGTGCCCCCCGCCGTGGCGCGCCGCGGCAGCTACATCGCCAAGGGCGCCATCCTGATGCCCAGCTACGTGAACATCGGCGCCTATGTGGACGAAGGCACCATGGTCGATACCTGGGCCACCGTGGGCAGCTGCGCCCAGGTGGGCAAGAACGTCCACCTGTCCGGCGGCGTGGGGCTGGGCGGCGTGCTGGAGCCGCTGCAGGCCAACCCGACCATCATCGAGGACAACTGCTTCATCGGCGCGCGCTCGGAAATCGTCGAAGGCGTGATCGTGGAAGAGAACTCGGTCATCTCGATGGGCGTGTACATCGGCCAGAGCACCCCCATCTACGACCGCGCCACCGGCGAGACCAGCTTCGGCCGCGTGCCGGCCGGCTCGGTCGTGGTGAGCGGCAACCTGCCCAAGGACAACGGCCGCTACAGCATGTACGCCGCCATCATCGTCAAGAAGGTGGATGCCAAGACCCGCTCCACCACCAGCCTGAACGACCTGCTGCGCGACTGACAGCACCGCACGCCGCACCACCCCGGATCCGATCCGACCGTCCACCCGCGACCCGCACCCCGACGAACGAAAGAGCAATCCCCATGAGCACGATGGAACGGATTCTTCGACTGATGGCCGAAAAGCGGGCGTCGGACGTGTACCTCTCGGCCAACGCGCCGGCGCTGATCAAGATCAACGGCGAGTGCGTGCCGATCAACAGCCAGGTGCTTCCGGCCGACGCGCCGAAGAACCTGCTGGCCGAGATCGTCTCGCCCGACCGCATCGAGGAGCTGGAGGAAACCGGCGAACTCAACATGGGCGTGCCGCTCACCGGCGTCGGGCGCTTTCGCGTGAGCGCCATGCGCCAGCGCGGCAGCTACGCGGTGGTGATCCGCTTCATCGCGCAGCACATTCCGCCGCTCGCCTCGCTGAACCTGCCGCCGGTGCTGAGCGACCTCATCCTGGAAAAGCGCGGTCTGTTGCTGGTCGTCGGCGCCACGGGCTCGGGCAAGAGCACCACGCTCGCCTCGATGATCGACAGCCGCAACGAGCAACTCACCGGCCACATCCTGACCGTGGAAGACCCGGTGGAATACCAGTTCCGCAACAAGAAGTCGATCGTGAACCAGCGTGAGATCGGCGCCGACACGCAGTCGCTGCAGACCGCCCTGAAAAACGCCCTGCGCCAGGCGCCCGACGTGATCCTGATCGGTGAAATCCGCGACCGCGAGACCATGTCCGCCGCCATTGCCTATGCGCAGTCGGGGCACCTGTGCCTGGCCACCCTGCACGGCAACAACAGCTACCACGCGCTCAACCGGATTTTGAGCTTCTACCCCGTCGAGGTGCGTCCCACCATGCTGGGCGACCTGGGCTCGGCGCTCAAGGCCATCGTGTCGCAGCGCCTGGTGCGCACCCCGGCCGGCGACCGCGTGCCCGCCGTCGAGGTCATGCTCAACACCAAGCTGGTGGGCGACCTGATCGAGAAGGGCGACTTCTCGGGCGTGCGCGAGGCCATGGAGAAGTCCATGGCCGAAGGCTCTCAGACGTTCGAGGAGGCGCTGGCCCAGCTCATCCTCGAAGGCCGCATCGACCGCAAGGAAGGCATGGCCTATGCCGACTCGCCCACCAACCTGATGTGGCGGCTGCAGAACGATTTCTCCCTGGCCTCCAAGAACGCCAAAGCCCAGAGCGAGGCCGCGCGGGAAGAGGAAGACCAGCCGTCCTTCACCGAGATCGTGCTGGACGTCAAGCCGTCCTGACCTGCCCCGCCCTCCTTCGCCCGAACCGCCTGCCCAAACGATGTCCCGAACCCTGCACCTGGCCGAACAGCTCATTGCCCGCCCCTCCATCACCCCGAACGACGCGGGCTGCCTGGAGCTGCTGGCCGACCGCCTTCGGCCGCTCGGCTTCGACTGCGAACGCATGGACAGCGGGCCGGACGATTTCCGCGTCAGCAACCTGTGGGCAAAACGGCCCGCAGCGCAATCAGCACTAGGGCATGGCGCTATCAAAACCGTAGTATTCGCCGGCCACACCGATGTGGTGCCGACCGGCCCCGTCGAGCAATGGGGCAGCGATCCCTTCACGCCCATGCACCGCGGCGGCAAGCTCTATGGGCGCGGCGCGAGCGACATGAAGACCTCGATCGCCGCCTTCGTCGTCGCCGTGGAAGAGTTCCTGGCAGCCACGCCCGAGCCGGGCCTGCAGATCGCGTTCCTGCTCACCAGCGACGAAGAAGGCCCCTCGGTGGACGGCACGAAGGTGGTGGTCGATCGGCTACGCGAGCGTGGCGAGGCGCTGCATTACTGCATCGTGGGTGAACCCACTTCGGTCGAGAAGACCGGCGACATGATCAAGAACGGCCGCCGCGGCACCCTCAGCGGGCGGCTCACCGTGCGGGGCGTGCAGGGCCACATCGCCTACCCGCAACTGGCGCGCAACCCCATCCACCAGGCCCTGCCGGCGCTGGCCGAACTGGCTGCCATCCGCTGGGACGAGGGCAACGCCTTCTTTCCGCCCACCAGCTGGCAGATCAGCAACATGCACGGCGGCACGGGCGCGACCAACGTCATTCCGGGCGCGGTGGTGATCGACTTCAACTTCCGCTTTTCCACCGAATCGACGGCCGAGGGCCTGAAGCAGCGCGTGCATGCGCTGCTGGACCGCCACGGCCTCGAATACGGCCTGTCCTGGACCTTGGGCGGGCAGCCCTTTCTCACGGAGCCCGGCGAATTGGTGCGGGCCGTGCAGCAGGCGGTCCTGGATGAAACGGGTCTGGACACCGAGCTGTCCACCACCGGCGGCACCAGTGATGGGCGCTTCATCGCGCAGATCTGCCCGCAGGTGATCGAACTGGGCCCACCCAACGCCACCATCCACAAGATCGACGAGCACGTGGTCGTGGCCGACATCGAGCCGCTGAAGAACATCTACCGCCGCACGCTCGAGCATCTGAACGCACAGGCGGGCGCATGAGCGAAGCGGCGCGAACCACCGGGCCCCAGGTGCATGGCGACACGGTCGGCGCCCTGATCGCCTCTGGCACCGCGCGGCTGGAGGCCTCGGGCGTGGCCTTCGGTCACGGCACCGCCAATGCGCGCGACGAGGCTGTGTGGCTGGTGCTGTGGCGCCTGGGCATTGCCCTGGACGAGCCGCTGGACGATGGCCTGGAGCCCGTCTCCGCCCGCACCGTGGCTGCGGCCGATCAAGCCCGCGTGGCCGCGCTCTTCGAAGAGCGCATCGCCACCCGCAAACCCGCGGCCTACCTGACGCGCGAAGCGTGGCTGCAGGGCGTTCCGTTCTATGTGGACGAGCGGGCCATCGTGCCGCGCAGCTTCATCGCCGAACTGCTGGTGAATCCGCCACCGGACGGCGGCATCGACGGATTTTTGGGCGAGCAGACGCGGGCCGTGCTGGACCTGTGCACCGGCAACGGCAGCCTGGCCATCCTGGCGGCCATGGTCTATCCGGACGTGCAGGTCACCGGGGCCGACATCTCGCCTGACGCGCTGGCCGTAGCCCGCATCAACGTGGACAAGCACGGCCTGCAAGAGCGCGTGGCCTTGCAACAGTCCGACGGGCTGGACGCTGTGCCGGGCCCGTGGGACCTGATCCTCTGCAACCCCCCCTACGTGAATGCCCAGAGCATGGCGGCGCTGCCCCAGGAGTACCTTGCCGAGCCCGCACTGGCCCTGGCCGGTGGCCCGGATGGCATGGACTTCGTGCGCGGCCTGCTGGCGCAGGCGCCCGGCTGCATGAGCGAAGACGGCGTGCTGGTGCTGGAGATCGGCAACGAGCGCAGCCATTTCGAAGCCGCCTTTCCGGACCTGCCCGTGTTCTGGCTCGACACGAGCGCTGGCGAGGACCAGGTGCTGCTGATCACCCGCGAGGCACTGGTGGCACACCCGACCTGATTTCGCACTGCCGACCGGGGCGCCCAGGCGCCCTGCTCCCTTCGCGCGGGCTGCCGTTTGCGGCGCGCGCCGGGCTGGTGCTTGCCATCCAGCCCCCCGTTTTTTCTTCGGGCGTTTTTTGAACGCCTTTGCTGGTTCTTATCGATGATCACACTCAAAAACGTCACCTTGCGCCGCAGCGCCAAGGTCCTGCTCGACCGCGTCTCCGTCACCATCAACCCCGGGGAGAACGTGGGCCTGGTCGGGCGCAACGGCGCGGGCAAATCCAGCCTCTTCGCACTGCTCAACCGCACGCTGCACGAGGATGGCGGCGACTTCTTCATTCCACCGCAGTGGCGCATGGCCCAGGTCGCGCAGAACATGCCGGAGACCTCGGAATCGGCCACCGAATTCGTGCTCAACGGCGACACGCGACTGGCCGAACTGCGCCAGGCCTTGGTCCAGGCCGAGCAGGACGAGGACGGCATGGCCATCGCGCATGCCTATTCCGACCTGGCCGATGCGGGCGACCATGACGCCGTGCCGCGCGCCCAGGCGCTGATCCTGGGCCTGGGGTTCCGCGTGTCCGAGCTGGAGCACCCCGTGAACAGCTTCTCCGGCGGCTGGCGCATGCGCCTGCAGTTGGCGCGGGCGCTGATGAGCCCCAGCGACCTGCTGCTGCTCGATGAACCCACCAACCACTTGGACCTGGACGCTCTGGTGTGGCTGGAAGCGTGGCTCAAGCGCTATGCCGGCACGCTGATCGTGATCAGCCATGACCGCGAATTCCTCGATGCCATCACCAACGTCACGTTGCAGATCGAGAACGCCCAACTGAACCGCTACGGCGGCAACTACAGCCGCTTCGAGGAACTGCGTGCCCAGCAGATCGAGCTGCAGCAGGCCTCGTTTGCCAAGCAGCAGGACAAGATCGCCCACCTGCAGAAGTTCATCGACCGCTTCAAGGCCAAGGCCAGCAAGGCCAAGCAGGCACAAAGCCGCGTCAAGGCGCTGGAGCGCATGGAAAAGATCGCGCCCCTGCTGGCCGAGGCGGAGTTCACTTTTGAGTTCAAGGAGCCGGTCAACCTGCCCAACCCCATGCTGGCGATCAGCGACGCGTCGTTCGGGTACACGCCCGAGGAAGGCGAGCCGACGACCATCCTGCGGCACGTGAGCCGCTCCGTGCTGGCAGGCCAGCGCATCGGCATCCTGGGCGCGAACGGCCAGGGCAAGTCCACGCTGGTCAAGACCATCGCGCGCGAGATGAAGCCGCTGGCCGGCTCAGTCACCGAGGGCAAGGGCTTGTCCATCGGCTATTTCGCGCAGCAGGAACTGGACGTGCTGCGGCCTTCCGACAATCCGCTCGAGCACATGATCCGCCTGGCCAAGGAACTGGGCCCCAACGCCCGCGAGCCCAGCCGCGAGCAGGACCTGCGCAGCTACCTGGGCAGCTTCAATTTCTCCGGCGACATGGTCAAGCAGTCGGTCGGCACGATGAGCGGTGGCGAAAAGGCCCGCCTGGTGCTGGCGATGATCGTCTGGCAGCGCCCCAACCTGCTGCTGCTGGACGAGCCTACCAACCACCTGGACCTGGCCACCCGCGAGGCGCTGTCCATGGCGCTCAACGAGTTCGAAGGCACCGTGATGCTGGTCAGCCATGACCGGGCGTTGCTGCGGGCGGTGTGCGATGAATTCTGGCTGGTGGGACGCGGCGTGGTCGGCCCGTTCGACGGCGATCTGGACGATTACCAGCGCTACCTGCTGGAGGAATCCAAACGCCTGCGCGAGCAGGCCAAGGCGGCCGAGTCCGCGGCTTCGTCGGCACCCGTGGCGGTGGTGACCGCCGCGCCGGTGGCAGCCCCCGTTGCCCCTGCGCCTTCGGTGACGCCCGCGCCAGTGGCCGCTGCGCCCGTGGCGCGCGATGCGCGGGAGCAACGCAAGCTGGGTGCCCAGGCCCGGCAGCAGCTGGCCGAGAAAACCCGCCCCTTGAAGCGCGAACTGGAGAAGGTCAACCAGCGGTTGGCCGCGCTCACGGCCGAGAAAGCCGAGATCGAGGAACGCCTGACCCAGCCACTGCCGCCGGCCGAAATCGCGGAAAACGGGCGCCGGCTGAAAGCCTGTGCCGATGAAACCGACCAACTCGAAGAGCGCTGGCTGGAAATTTCATCCGAGGTGGAAACCCTTGAATCTCAAGCCGGCGAAGCGTAAAACCATGTAACCATTGCCACTGAATTCAGGTTTAGTGGCAAATGGGGCCTCATTGATTAGCTACGTTTTTAGGAGCAAAAAAATCGCCGTCAACTGGTTGCGTTTTTTTGCATTCTTCTGTCAACGGGCCTTCCGGGCGGGGCGTTGTTCATCCATCACAGGAGATAACCGTATGACTACCACCGCTATCATGTCCGCCTGGCCCGAAGACGAACGCGACCGCAAGCGCGCACCGGCCCGCCTCTAAGGGCTGGCGCTTCGGCCCAGAAGGCTCAGGTCACTTCGACACCACAGCCTCCGCCAGCGCCTCCTTCCCTTCTCCCCCATTTCCTCCCCCCATTGAAAAAACCCCGCCTCGGCGGGGTTTTTGTTGCCTTGATGGGTGCCGCGAAAAGCGGCATCCGCCGTTCAGCCCATGTGCAGGCCGCCGTTGACCGAGAAATCGGCCCCCGTGGCGTAGCCGCCCTCTTCCGAGGCCAGCCAGGCGATGATCGATGCGATCTCGCTCGGTTCGCCCAGGCGTTTGACCGGAACCGTGGCCACGATCTTTTCCAGCACGTCGGGACGGATGGCTTTCACCATGTCGGTGCCGATGTAGCCCGGGCTCACGGTGTTCACCGTCACGCCCTTGGTCGCCAGTTCCTGCGCCAGCGCCATCGAGAAGCCGTGCATGCCCGCCTTGGCGGCGGAATAGTTGGTCTGGCCGGCCTGGCCCTTCTCGCCGTTCACGCTGCTGATGTTGATGATGCGGCCCCAGCCCTTTTCCACCATGTCGCCCACGACCTGTTTGGTCACGTTGAACATGCTGTTGAGGTTGGTTTCGATGACCGCATCCCAGTCTTCGCGCGACATCTTGAGGAACATGCGGTCGCGCGTGATGCCCGCGTTGTTCACCAGCACGTCGATGGTGCCGTGATCGGCTTTGGTGGCCGTGAAGGCCTCCACGGTGGAATCCCAGTCGCCGACATTGCCCACCGAGGCATAGAAGGTGTAGCCCAGCGCCTTTTGCTCGGCCAGCCATTTGGCGTGGTCGCGCGTGGGCCCGCAGCCCGCGATGACCTTGAAACCATCCTTGTGCAAACGCTGGCAGATGGCCGTTCCGATGCCACCCATGCCCCCTGTGACATACGCTACTTTCTGGTTCATGTGAGTTCTCCTTATCAACGATTCACGCGAGCACTCTAACCAAGATTCCACGCCCGGCCGCTGAGGAAAACACCGAGCCACACAAATTTTGACAAAGCCGTGCGGGCCCCGCGTGCTATCAGAACCGCAGCAGCCACGCCGCAGGCAAAAAAAAGCCGCACCGAAGTGCGGCTTTTGGCTTGATGCAGCAGCGCGGTGGTCGAAGCACCGCGCGCCGCTCAGGCCCGCTCGACCGCCAGCGACACGCCCATGCCGCCGCCGATGCACAGGGCGGCCACGCCCTTCTTGGCGCCGCGGCGCTTCATCTCGTGCAGCAGCGTGACGAGCACGCGGCAGCCGGACGCTCCGATGGGGTGGCCGATGGCGATGGCGCCGCCGTTCACGTTCACCTTGGCGGCATCCAGCCCCAAAGCCTGGTTCACCGCGCAGGCCTGGGCGGCGAAGGCCTCGTTCAGCTCGAACAGGTCCACGTCGTCCGCGGTCCAGCCGGCGCGCTTCAGCGCCTTGCGGGTCGCCGACACCGGGCCCATGCCCATCGTGGCGGGATCCAGGCCGCTGGTGCCGTAGGACACGATGCGTGCCAGGGGCTCCAGGCCCAGTTCAGCGGCCTTCTTGGCACTCATCACCACCACGGCGGCAGCGCCGTCGTTCAGACCCGACGCATTGCCCGCGGTGACGGAGCCGGCCTTGTCGAAGGCCGGGCGCAGGCCCGACAGGGCTTCCGCATTGGTCTTGCGGTTGAGGTATTCGTCGGCGTTGAAGAGCACGGGGTCGCCCTTCTTCTGCGCCAGGCTGACGGTCACAATCTCATCGGCGAACTTGCCGGCGTCCTGTGCCGCGGCGGCCTTCTGCTGGCTGCCCAGGGCCAGCGCATCCTGCTGCTCGCGGGTGATGCCGTGTTCCTTGGCCACGTTCTCGGCGGTGATGCCCATGTGGTACTGGTTGTACACGTCCCACAGGCCGTCGACGATCATGGTGTCGGTCATCTTCCAGTCGCCCATGCGCTGGCCTTCGCGCGAGCCGTTGAGCACGTGGGGCGACAGGCTCATGTTCTCCTGGCCGCCGGCCACCACGATCTCGCTGTCGCCCGTGGCGATGGCCTGGGCGGCCAGCATGACGGCCTTCAGGCCCGAGCCGCAGACGGCGTTGATGGTGAGGGCGGGGGTTTCCTTGGCCACGCCGGCCTTCATCATGGCCTGGCGCGCGGGGTTCTGGCCGACGCCGGCCGTCAGCACCTGGCCCATGATGACTTCGCCGACCTGGTCCAGCGGCACCTTGGCGCGGGCCAGGGCCTCCTTGATGACGATGGCGCCCAGTTCGGTGGCGGGGGTCTTGGCGAGCGCGCCGCCGAACTTGCCCACGGCCGTGCGAACGGCGGAAACGATGACGATGTCTTCCATATCAGTCCTTTTTGTGCAGAAACGGGAATCTTGAAATCGGGGAGCCCTGCGGGCCGCGGCGCGCCCGTGCGGCCGATTGTGTCAGCCGCCCGGCGCACACACTGCGGCGTCAGGCTTTTTGCTTGACGTAGCGCCCCGGCGCCGGTTCGGTGGCCTTGAAACGCGTGCCGCGGCCATAGGCCTTGGGCGCCGCGACCAGCTTGCCCGCATGGCCCTTGAGCCAGCGCGACCAGTCGGTCCACCAGCTGCCAGGGTGCTCGGTGGCGCCCTTGAGCCATTCGTCGAGCGTGCCGGGCAACTGGCCGTCCTCGCGCAGCCAGTGGCTGCGCTTTTTCTTGGCGGGCGGGTTGATCACGCCGGCGATGTGGCCGGATGCGCCCATGGCGAAGCGCTTCTTGCCCGGCAGCACCTGGGTGGAGGCATACGCCGCGTCGATGGGCACGATGTGGTCTTCGCGCGAGCCGTAGATGTACACCGGCAAATCCACGAGGTTCAGGTCGATGGCTTCGCCGCACACCGTGAGCCGGCCGGGCCGCACCAGGTTGTTTTCGAGGTAGAAGTTGCGCAGGTACCAAGCATAGAAGGGCCCGGGCAGATTGGTGCTGTCGCTGTTCCAGTAGAGCAGGTCGAACGGCGGCGGCGTCTCGCCCTTGAGGTAGTTGCCCACCACGTAGTTCCACACCAGATCGTTGGGCCGCAGGAAGCTGAACGTGGAGGCCAGATCCTGCCCCTTCATCATGCCGCCCTTCCCCATCTGCAGCTCGCGGAACTGCACGAACGCCTCGTCGATGAACACGTCCAGGATGCCGGTGTTGGAAAAGTCGATGAGCGTGGTGAGGAAGGTGGCGCTCGCCACCGGCTCTTCGCCGCGCGCGGCCAGCACGGCCAGCGCATTGCTCAGGATGGTGCCGCCCACGCAGAAACCCAGGGCGTTGATCTGCGCCGCGCCGGTGATGTCCTGCACCGTGCCGATGGCGGCCAGCGCGCCCTCTTGCACATAGTCGTCCCAGGTTTGATGGGCCAGCGAATCGTCCGGATTGCGCCAGCTCACGACGAAGGTGCGGTGCCCCTCGCTCACCGCATGGCGGATCAGCGAGTTCTCGGGCTGCAGGTCGAGGATATAGAACTTGTTGATGCACGGCGGCACCATGAGGAAGGGCCGCTCGTGCACCTTGTCCGTGAGCGGCTTGTATTCGATGAGCTGGAACAGCGCGTTCTCGAACACGACCGCGCCCTCGGTGGTGGCCACGTTGCGGCCGACCTCGAACAGGCTTTCGTCGGTCATCGAGACGTGGCCCTGGCGCAGGTCGTGCAGCAGGTTGGCCACACCCTTGGCGATGCTCTCGCCTTGCGTTTCGATGGCCTTCTTCTGGGCCTCGGCATTGAAGGCGAGGAAGTTGCTGGGCGCCATGGCGGCCATCCATTGCTCCACGCCGAACCGGATGCGTGCGCGGGTCTTGGCATCGGCTTCGACCGCATCGACCAGGCCCATGAGGGTGCGCGCGTTGAGCAGGTAGGCCGCCGCCGAGAAGGCGGCCACGGGGTTCTGGGCCCAGGCCTCGCCGCTGAAACGGCGGTCCGCGCTGGCGTTGGCCTGCGCCCCCTGCGTCCACAGCGCGGTGGCCTCCTTCACATACTGCTGCTGCAGGGCCGCGAGCTTTTCGGGGGCGAACTGCACCGAAGCAGCAGGCGCCTTGGCGAAGGCGCCGGCAGCGCCCGCCGGGGCGGCCTGCTGGAAAGCCTGCATCGCCTGGGTCCAGCCCTTGCCCAGCATTTGCTGGAACTGCTGGAATGCCTGGGTGTCCGCTCCCCAGGGTGCTTCAGAATCCGCCATGTTCGTCTCCTCCACAAGAATATGCATGGCCGCGTCAGGGGCGGACCATTGCGGCCATTGTTGCCGAGCGGCGAGCACCGTGGCAACGCCGCTTGCCTTTTTTCACCAACTGCCTTCCAACCCAGGCCCTCACATGTATCTCGTTGTCATTGGATGGCTGTATGTCACGCTGCTGATGGCGGTGGCCGAAGCCATGGCCCCGAACGGCACGGTGCTTGGCGCCATCGTTACCTTCGCCCTCTACGGGCTGCTGCCCATGTCGATCGTGGTGTACATCCTGGGCACGCCGGGCCGCAAACGCGCGATCCATGCGCGGCAGCTGGCCGAGCGCGAGGCCGCGCAGGCGGCAGCCGCAGGGCAGACGCCCGCCCCCACGCCAGCGCCGGCATCAGCCGCCGGCGGCGCGGTCGAGCCAGATGCAGGCGGCGAAGCGCCCGCTGCCGCCGAAGGCGCTGCCGTACCGGTGCGAAAAGAACCGTGACGGCTGGCCCACGGTGCACCACGCGGCGCTGCCGTCATTGCCGTGGACGCGGTCCACGCCCAAGAATTGCAGCCGCTGCCGCGCCAGGCCGGCCAGATCAGCGAGGTATTTGCCTCCGCCCTGCGGGCTGAAATGCCGGGCGGCCGCAGGCAGGGCGTCGCAGAACGCGGCGCGCACTTCCGGGCCCACCTCGAACGCCGTCGGGCCGATGCAGGGGCCCAGCCAGGCGATGCAATCAGCCCGGGAGTCGGCCGCCGGCTCCGCCACGGATTTCTGCGCCGGCGAGGCAGATGCTACATTTTTTATAGCAATATGCCCTGGTTCTGATTGTGCTGGAGGCCTAAAACACTCCAAGGCTGCTTCCAGCACGCCGCGGCCGTCCTGCCCTGCCAGCCCCCGCCAGCCCGCATGCGCTGCCGCCACGCGGGTGCCACGCGCATCGGTCAGCAGCACCGGCAGGCAGTCGGCCACCATGATCGTGCAGGCCACACCCGGCCCGGTGGCCGTGCAGGCATCGGCCTCGGTGCCGTCCGGGGTGTCGGGGCCGAGCGCGGCCACCTGCCAGCCATGCACCTGGCGCAGGAAGACGGGCCGGGCCGTCTGGCCGCCGCCCCAGCGCAGCGCGTCGCCCAGGATGCGCCGGTTGGCCTGAACAGCCTGCGGATCGTCCCCCACATGGTCGCCCAGGTTGAGGGCGCCGTAGGGCGCGGCGCTCACGCCGCCCGCGCGCGTGGTGCACAGCGCGCGCACATGGGCGGGCGCCGGCCAGTCGGGCACCAGCCAATCGTGGCCCGGTGGTGGCATGGACATCGGCGCGGTCAGGCTTCGTGGTCCGGGCAGGCGGACGGGTGCGCGCCCTGGAAGGCGGGCAGCGCCATGGCGGCTTCCCACGCGGCCATGGTGAGCGGCAGGCCGTCCAGGTTCACGCGAAAGCGCTGGGCATTGAAGATCTGCGGCACCAGGCAGCAGTCGGCCAGCGTGGGCACGTCGCCCCAGCAGAACTGCGATGGGGCCAGTCCGACGGCCTGCCGCTCCTGCGCCAGCAGGCCCAGCTGGCGTTCGAAGGCCGTCAGGCCGTTGCGCGTCCAGTGGTGGTACCAGGCGGTCTTGGTGTCTTCGCTCTGCTGCAGTTCCTGCATGAGGTACTTGAGCACGCGCAGGTTGTTGATGGGGTGGATCTCGCAGGCGATCATCTGCGCCAGCGCCCGCACCTGGGCGCGGCCGAGCGGGTCGGCGGGCAGCAGGGGTGGCTCGGGATGCATCTCGTCGAGGTACTCGATGATGGCCAGCGACTGCGCCAGGGTGTGGCCGTCGTCGGTGACCAGCGCCGGCACGAGCGGATCGCCCAGCCGGTCGGCATAGGCGGGAAGGCGGTGTTCGGCACGCACCAGATGCACCGGCACATAGTCGTAAGGCAGGCCCTTGATCCCCAGGGCGATGCGCACGCGGTACGAGGACGATGAACGGAAGTAGTTGAACAGCTTCATGGTGCGGCGAGCATAACGCCGCCCTGCCGGGGACAGCGACCACGCCGGCCCCGTGGCACACTGCCGGTTTGCGCCCGCGCCGGCACGATGCCGCCGCACGGCCCTCCCCGCATCCGGCGCGGCCAGCCCCGCGCCGTCCCTTTTCGAAGAAAGGCAGACATGAGCTATGTGATTCCTCCCGCAGCCGTGGCCAGCGTGCCCGTCATCGGCACCGGCGACCGGTTCCCCGTGCACCGCATCTACTGCGTGGGCCGCAATTACGAAGAACACGCCAAGGAAATGGGCTTCACCGGCCGCGAGCCGCCCTTCTTCTTCATGAAGCCCGCCGACGCCCTGGTCGTGGTCGATGCCGGCCAGACGGGCACGCTGCCCTACCCCACGCTCACCGCCAACCTGCACCACGAGATCGAACTGGTGGTGGCCATCGGCAAGGGCGGCAAGGGCATCACCGCGGCCGACGCGCTGCAGCACGTGTATGGCTATGCCGTGGGCCTGGACATGACGCGCCGCGACCTGCAGAACGACATGAAGAAGCAGGGCCGCCCCTGGGAGATCGGCAAGGCCTTCGAGCACAGCGCCCCCATCGGCCCCATCACCCCGGCCGCGCAGGCAGGCAACGTGGCGCAGGCCGCGATCTGGCTGCAGGTGAACGGCGCCGACCGCCAGCGCAGCACCGTCTCGCAGCTGATCTGGAACATCGCCGAAACGATCGAGCACCTGTCGGCCGCTTGGGAGCTGCAGCCCGGCGACCTGATCTTCACGGGCACGCCGGAGGGCGTGGCCGCCGTGGTGCGCGGCGACACGCTCGAAGGCGGCGTGGACGGCCTGGGCACGCTGCGCCTGGCCGTAGCCTGACAGCCCCCTCGGGCCCCGCCCTGGCCTCGCGGCCATCGGCCGGGGCCGGTGTTCCCGCTCCGCCGCCCCACGACGCTTCATTTTCAGAAAAACGAATGACCTCCCGCAGCCCCATCAAGCACTGCCGCGAATGTGGAACGGCCGTGGTGTACCGCGTTCCCGACGATGGCGACACCAAGCACCGCGCCGTCTGCCCGGCCTGCCACACCATCCACTACGAGAATCCGCTGAACGTGGTGGGCACCGTGCCCGTATGGCACGACCAGGTGCTGCTGTGCCGGCGCGCCATCGAACCGCGCCGGGGCAAGTGGACCCTGCCCGCGGGGTTCATGGAACTGAACGAAACCACCGCGCAGGGCGCGGAGCGCGAGACCGACGAGGAAGCCGGCGCGCAGATCCAGATGGGGCCGCTGTTCAGCCTGCTGAACGTGCAGCACGTGGGGCAGGTGCATTTCTTCTACCTGGCCCAGCTGCTCAGCGACGCCTTCGATCCGGGCTATGAAACCCTGGAGGCGCGCCTGTTCACCGAGGAGGAGGTGCCCTGGGACGAGATCGCTTTTCGCACCGTGAAGACCACGCTGGAGCGCTATTTCGCCGACCGCAAGGCGGGCAGGTTCGGGCTGCACTGCGTGGACATCGACTGACCCGCCTGCCTTCGCAGGCCATACCCTGCCGCCGGCTCCATGGAAAAAGGGCGCAGCCACATTACTGTGGCCTGCGCCCTTTGGCTTTTCGGGGAGCCGCTACCGGCGCGGCCGCCCGAAGATGGCGTCAGCCGATCACTTGAGCCACTTGTCGGCCGACTGCTTGAGCGTGCCGCGGGCATCCAGCAGGCCCCAGACGAACTCCATCACGCGCGAATAGTCGGCATCGTCCTTGGGCAGCATGAAGCCCAGGGTGTTGGTGGGCGTGAGCGGCGCGTCGATGAACGCGGCGGTCAGGCGCGGGTCGGCCTTGGCGTAGTGCAGGGCTTCGTAGGTTTCGGTGATCATCACGTCGCCCTTGCCTTCCGCGATGAGGGCGGGGATTTCGGCGTTCTTGTCGTGCGTGCTGACCTGCGCGGCGGTCAGGTTCTGCAGCACGAAGGTTTCGTTGGTGCCGCCGGGGTTCTTGATGACGCGCACGGACGATTTGTTCAGGTCCTGCAGCGTCTGGTACTGGGCCTTGTCGGCCGTGCGCACCAGCGCCACTTTGCCGAACGGCGCGTAGCCGGGGAGCATCTCGATCTGGCGAATGCGCGTGACGTTGCGGGTGATGCCGCCCACGGCCACGTCGAACTTGTCGCCCTGCAGGTCCTTCATGAGGTTGGGCCAGCTCGTGGCCACGTACTCGACCTTCACGCCCAGTTCCTTGGCCATGAGTTCGATCACGTCGATGTCGTGGCCGCTGTAGCCGGCATCGGTCTTGATGGCGAAGGGTCGGTAGTCGCCGGGCGTGCCCACGCGCAGGACCTTGCTTTCCATGATCTTGTCCAGCCGGGGGCCGGCGTGGGCAGCGGTCACGAGCGACAGGCAGATCACGGCGCCAGCGGCGACCAGGGAACGCATTTTTCGAGCAATCATGGCAAGGGTATCCAGAGGTTGAGGGAGAGGATCGCAACGGCACGGCGGCCATGGCACCGGCCGCGAACGCACCGCTGGCAAGCATAGCGGAGAGCGGTCGCGCTGCGGTGCATGGCATGCGGAAAGCGGGCAAAGCGCAACACCGCGCGCGCTCGCGGCGGGCCGCGCCAGGCACCGCGCAGCGCTCCCTCCTCTTGCCCCATCCGCGCCCCTGCCACCGCCTGGGTCCAGGCCCGGCGCCTCAAGGCTTGGATTCGATGAAGAACGGCAGCCCGCCGCCCGCCGAGGCCGGCGCCGTGGGCGCGGCGGCATCGCCGGTACCGCCACTTTGGGGAGAGGCCGGTGACGGCGCCGCAGGCTGCCCCGGTGACTGCGGCACCGCCGGCACGGTCGGCTGCCCGCCGAAGCTCGCGCCCGGCAGGCTGCCGCCCCCCTCGATCGGCGTGGCCACGGGCGGCACGTCGGGCGTGGCATCCTGCAGCGGCTTGAGCGGCGCCTCGGAAATGTCCGGGGCCTCGGGCAGGTTCTGAGGCGCCGATGCCTCGGAGGCCGGGCGCATCGCGGGCTCAACCGGGGCCATGCCCTGCGCGGGCGGTGGCGTGCCGGCGGCCGGACCGGTGCGGCGGCCGAAGAGGTCGTAGACCCAGGTGCGCACGCCGCCCACGGCGTTGTCCACCCAGCCGCTCTTTTCCTCCTCGTCGATGAACCGCTCGCGCGCGTCGATCACCTTGGTGCGCAGCGCCTGCTGGAACACCTCTCCCACCATGGGCAGCGCGCTGTGGGCGCCCTGCCCCCAGTAATCGCTGCGCAGGGTGATGCGGCCGTCGTTGAAGCCGGCCCAGGCCCCCGCCACCAGTTGCGGGTGCATCAGGATGAACCAGCCGTCGGTGTTGTCCTGCGTGGTGCCGGTCTTGCCCGCCACGTCGGCGGTGATGCCGTAGCGGGTGCGGATCGCGGCGCCCGTGCCCTTGTCGATCACGCCGCGCATGGCGTCGCGCAGGGTCTGCACGGCCGAAAGGCCCGCGGCCCGCTCGGGGTCGGCAGGGGCGAAGTCTTCCAGCACCTTGCCGTTCTTATCTTCGATCCGCGTGATGACGATGGGCGCGCGGTACTGGCCGCCGTTGGCGATGGTGCCGTAGGCGGCCACCATTTCCTTGAGCGTGACGGGGCTGGTGCCCAGCGCCAGCGAGGGCACCACATCCAGGCGCGACTCGCGCACGCCCATGGCCTGCGCCCACCGCGCCACGCGCTCGGGGCCGACCTTCTGCATGACCTGCGCGGTGATGGTGTTCTTGGAGTAAGCCAGGCCGTCGGCCAGCGTCATGGGCGCGTTGCTGGGCGGGCCTTCATCCGTGGGGCGCCAGACCTGGCGGCCGCCCAGGGGAATCTCCACCGCCTCGTCCATCAGCGTGTCGGTGGGCAGCATCCCGTTGGCGAAGGCCGCGCCGTACACGAACGGCTTGAAGGTCGAGCCCGGCTGGCGGCGCGCGGCCTGCACGTGGTCGAAGGGGTCGGTGGCGAAATCGCGGCTGCCCACCCAGGCCCGCACCTCGCCGCTGCGCGGGTCCAGCGCCAGGAAGCCGGCCTGCACGCGCGTCTTTTGCTGCCGCAGCTGGCGCATGAAAGCGGCGTCGTCCAGCAGGCCCTGCAGGGCTTCGTCGGGCGTGGCGCCCTTGGCCACCGCGGCCTCGTACTGCGCAGATTCGCGCACCAGCGCCTGCACCAGCGGGCCCTTGGGGTTCCAGGCGCTGCGCGAGGCCCAGGCGCCGTCGGCCACGCCCTGCAACTGGCGGCCCTGGCGGGCGACCGCCTGGTTGGCGAGGGTCTGCAGGCGCGAATCGATGGTGGTGCGGACCACCAGCCCGTCGGCATACAGGCTGTAGCCGTTGCGGTCGGCCCAGTCGATGAGCTGCTTGCGCAGCTGCTGCGCCAGGTGCGGCGCGGGGCCGGCGGTTTCGATCTGGCGCTCGAAGCGGATGCGCAGCGGCCGGCGCGACAGGGTGTCGTACTGCTCGGCGGAGAGCTTGCCGCGCTTTTTCATCTGCGACAGCACGGTGTTGCGCCGCTCCTGCGCGCGCTCGGGGTTGAGCACGGGGTTGTAGTAGCTCGTGCCCTTGAGCATGCCGATCAGGGTGGCGCTCTCCAGCACGGTGAGCTTGTCGGCCGACTTGTCGAAGTACGTGCGCGCGGCCATCTCGATGCCGTAGGCGTTGTACAGGAACGGCACGGTGTTCAGGTAGGTCTCCAGGATCTCGTCCTTGGAGTACAGCACCTCGATCTTGAGCGCGGTGATGGCCTCCTTCAGCTTGCGCGTGAGCGTGGGCGCGCGGCCGATGTCCTCGGGGTAGAGGTTGCGCGCGAGCTGCTGCGTGATGGTGGAGCCGCCCTGCTTGTCGCCGCCCAGGGTGCGGATCAGCGCCGAGCCGGTGCGCCGCCAGTCGAGGCCGAAGTGGTCGTAGAAGCGGTGGTCCTCGGTGGCGATGAGCGCGTCCTTCACCGAAGGGGCGATGTCCTCCAGCGCCACCCATTCGCGGTTGACCCATTTGTATTCGGCCAGCAGGCGGCCATCGGCCGAGACGAGTTGCGCGGGCTGTTCGGTCTTGGCCTTGCGGATGTCGCTGATGGCCGGGGTGAACGGGACCAGGGCCAGCACGTACAGCAGCAGGGCCAGGGGCACGGCCAGCAACGCCCAGAGCACCGCGCGGCGGGACCGCAGGTGGCGGGCGGCGAAGGCCCAGGCGCGCGCCAGCAGCGGCGCGGCGTGGCCCCGCCACGCGGCCGTCAGGCGCGCGCGCAGGGAAGCAGACACAGGGGGCATCGGGGGCTCAATGGTCGAAAAGGGCTCACGCCCTAGGTTGATCTGCCTTGGCAGCTATCAAATACATAGCAAGCGAACAAACGCAATGTAGCGACCGCACGTGCTCATGCGCTCTCGCGGCCCAGCAGGGCCAGCATGCCGGCCTCGTCGAGCACGGGCACGCCCAGCTCCTGCGCCTTCACCAGCTTGCTGCCGGCCTCCTCGCCGGCGACGACGTAGCTGGTCTTCTTGCTGACCGAGCCCGCCACCTTGGCGCCGGCCGCCTCCAGCAGGTCCTTGGCCTCGTCGCGGCTCAGGGTGGGCAAGGTGCCGGTGAGCACGATGGTCTGGCCGGCCAGGCGCAGCACGGCCCGCTCGGCCGGCGCGCCCTCGGGCCAGGTGACGCCGCAGGCGCGCAGTTGCTCCACCACCTCGCGGTTGTGCGGCTGGTCGAAGAAGGTGCGAAGGGACTCGGCCACGATGGGGCCGACATCGTTCACCTCCAGCAGTTGCTCCACGCTCGCGTCCATGATCGCGTCCAGGCCGCCGAAGTGGCGCGCCAGGTCCTTGGCGGTGGCCTCGCCGATGTGGCGGATGCCAAGGCCGAACAGAAAGCGCGGCAAGGTGGTCTGCTTGGATTTCTCCAGCGCGGCGAGCACGTTCTGGGCCGACTTTTCCGCCATGCGCTCCAGGCTGCTGAGGGCGGTGAGGCCCAGGCGGTACAGGTCGGGCAAGGTGCGGATGACCTGGCCGTCGACCAGCTGGTCCACCAGCTTGTCGCCCAGGCCTTCGATGTCCATGGCGCGCCGCGCGGCGAAGTGCAGGATGGCCTCCTTGCGCTGGGCGGCGCAGAACAGCCCGCCCGAGCAGCGGTGGTTGACCTCGCCCTTTTCGCGCACCACGGCGCTGCCGCAGATGGGGCACTGCCGGGGCATGCGGAAATTGGGCACGTAGGGCTGGCGCGGCGGTGCGGGCAGGCTGACGGGCGCGTCGTCGCCGGCGGCATCGGCCAGATCGACCAGGTCCACCAGCGCATCGGTGGCCGCCGCGGCGGCGGCGTCTTCACGGATGGGCTCGGGCGCCGGCATGGCCGCGCCCAGCGCCGGCGGCACCACGGCCACGACCTCGGGAATCACGTCGCCCGCGCGCCGCACGATCACCTGATCGCCCACCCGGGCCTTCTTGCGGCGCAGCTCGAACAGGTTGTGCAGCGTGGCGTTGGTGACGGTCACCCCGCCCACGAACACCGGCGCCAGCCGCGCCACGGGCGTGAGCTTGCCGGTGCGGCCCACCTGCACGTCGATGCCGTCCATGCGGGTGACCATTTCCTGCGCCGGGTACTTGTGCGCCACGGCCCAGCGCGGCTCGCGCGTGACGAAGCCCAGCTGGCGCTGCAGGTCCAGGCGGTTGACCTTGTAGACCACGCCGTCGATGTCGTAGGGCAGGCGGTCGCGCGAGGCGCCGATCTCCTGGTGAAAGGCGATCAGCTCCTGAGCGCCGTGCGCCACGCGCACCTGCGCCGCCACCGGAAAACCCCAGCCTTTCAGCGCCTGCAGCATGTCGTAGTGCGTGCCGAAGTCGGGCCCGCCCTCGCCGGCCGGCGTGACGTCGCCCAGGCCATAGGCGAAAAAGCTCAGGGGCCGCTGCGCCGAGATGCCCGAATCGAGCTGCCGCACCGCCCCCGCCGCCGCGTTGCGCGGGTTGACGAAGGTCTTGCCACCGGCCTCGCGCTGGCGTTCGTTGAGCTGGTCGAAATCGGCGCGGCGCATGTAGACCTCGCCGCGCACCTCCAGCACCGGGGGGGCGCCGTTCTTGCCGCCCGTGGGCAGCGTCAAGGGAATCTGGCGGATGGCGCGCACGTTGTGCGTCACGTCCTCGCCGACCTCGCCGTCGCCGCGCGTGGCGGCCTGCACCAGGCGGCCGTTTTCGTAGCGCAGGCTCATGGCCAGGCCGTCGAATTTGGGCTCGGCCACGTATTCGACGGGGGCATCGCCCTCGGCCAGCTTCAGCTCGCGCCGCACGCGGGCATCGAAGGTGCGGGCGCCGCTGGCTTCGGTGTCGGTCTCGGTGCGGATGCTGAGCATGGCCACGCGGTGGCGCACGGGCGACAGGCCCTCCATCACCGCGCCGATCACGCGCTGGGTGGGCGAGTCGGGGGTGACGAGGTCCGGGTGGGCCTCTTCCAGCGCCTGCAGTTCACGGAACACGCGGTCGTACTCGGCATCGGGCACCGTGGGCTCGTCGAGCACGTAGTACTGGTGGGCCCAGCGGTTGAGCTGGGCGCGCAGCGCGTCGACGGCCTCGGCGGGTTGCAGGGGCAGCGCGCCGGCTGCGGAAGGTTTGGAATCAGTCACCACGGATGGAACCCAGAAAAGTAGGAGGCTCCTGCACGTTCACAGGAATGGCAGCGGGCATGGCGCGCTGCAGGAAATCCACGACCCGCGCATCGAGCCGACCGAACCCGGGGCGCACCTCGATGGGCTCGCCCGCGTGGCGCTCGAACACGTAGCTGCGCTGGCCCGGCGTCCCCTTGACCACGATGGCCCGGACATCTGCCAGCGGCACCTGCACGTGGCCGGGGCGCACGTTCTGGGGCAGGCTCAGGAAGACTTCCGAACCGTCGATGCGCACCAGGGGCTTGCCCATGCGGCCGAATTGGCGCCGGGCACGCCAACCGGCGATGGCGGGGGCGATGAACAACCCCAGGTAGACCAGCCCAAAGTAGTTGAACCGGCCGATCGTCCGGTACTGCCACAGCGCAACACCCGCGACCACCAGGCACCCGATGGCTGGCAACCACCGGTCCAGGACGGCGTTCGAGGGGCGAAACAGCCCCTGGGGTGTTTCCACCACCGGGGGAAACAGCACGTGCCACCAGCGCATGGGGTGTCCTTTCGGCCCGGGATGACCGGCCACTCAGCTGAACAGGCGGCGCGCCAGCAGCGAGCCGGCCGACAGCTCGCGGCTGTCGAGCTTGTCGTACAGCAGCTCCAGGTCGGCGGCGATGGGGTCCATGGTCATGGCGGGCAGCGGCGTGCCGTTCTGGTCGCACAGCGCGCCGTCCATGGCCTCGCCCAGGGCGGCGGCCACCTCGCGCAGGCGCGCGAACGGCTGCTCGGAGCGGTGCACCTGGGCCACGTCCAGGCTCAGCGTGATGTCGCGGATGGCCGACTGCTCGGGGTCGTCGGACAGGGCGAACTGCGTGTCGTAGGCCAGGGTGAGGACCGGCGGCAGGCCCGGGCCGCTCGCGGGCAGCACCAGCCGGCCGGGAATGGCGCCCGGCGTGAACCCCAGGCGCACGGCGTTCTGCTGCACGTAGCCGGGGCTCCAGGCCGCATGCCGCGCACGCAGCACGAAGGCCAGCTGCGCGTCGTGGTCGCCGGCGAACTGGTCCAGTTCGCGGGCGCGGGCCACCTCGTGCAGCATGTCGGGGAAGTCGGCCGCGGCGTTGATGGCGTCGGCGAAGCCCTGGGCCTTGACGACGAACTCCGAGAACTCGATCTCGTTGAGCGCGCCCACGCGGTTGGCCAGCTGCACGCCGGCCTGGAAGTGGCTGTAGCGCTGGCCGGCCACGGGCGTCTCCCACTGCTGGGTGGATTCGTTGAAGCCCTCGATGGCGAAGGCCTTGCTGCCGGCGCGGCGCGTGGGCGGCAGGGCCGCCAGGGCCGCGTCGCCCGAGACGATCTGCTCGGCCACCAGCGGGGCGATGGCGTCGATCAGCGGGTCCAGCCCGCCGCGGCGCTCGGACGGCGGCACGGGCAGCTGCATCGCATCGCGCAGGTCCACGGTGTGGCCGTCGAAGGACGGGTCCGTTCCCGCGCCGGGCGCATCGGCACCCTCCACCGGGGCGCCGCCGGCATCGAAGGCGGGCTCCTGGCGCAGCGCGGGCTCGGCCGCGCCGTCGGGCTCGGGCGGTTTCGCGCGCTTGGGGGCGTTGCGGTGGGCGGACCAGGCGTTGAAGGCGACGATGGCCGCCAGAACGACGCCGCCCGCGATGATGAGGCCGAGTTGGAAATTGCTCATGGTGAAAAAACGTGCGGCTTCTGGGGGTTCAGGCATCGGCCATGGACAGCGCGGACTCCATGTCCACGGCCACGATACGCGAGACGCCCTGCTCCTGCATGGTCACGCCGATCAGTTGTTCGGCCATTTCCATGGCGATCTTGTTGTGGCTGATGAAAAGGAACTGCGTGCCGCTGCTCATGCTGGACACGAGCTTGGCATAGCGTTCGGTGTTGGCATCGTCCAGCGGCGCGTCCACCTCGTCCAGCAGGCAGAACGGTGCGGGGTTGAGCTGGAAGATGGCGAAGACGAGCGCGATGGCGGTCAGGGCCTTCTCGCCGCCGGACAGCAGGTGGATGGTCTGGTTCTTCTTGCCCGGCGGCTGCGCCATCACCTGCACGCCGGAGTCGAGGATTTCGTCGCCGGTGATGATGAGGCGCGCATTGCCGCCGCCGAACAGCTCGGGGAACATGCGCCCGAAATGGCCGTTCACCGTCTCGAAGGTGCCCGAGAGCAGTTCGCGGGTTTCGGCGTCGATCTTGCGGATCGCGTCCTCCAGCGTGTTCATGGCCTCGGTCAGGTCCGCGGTCTGCGAGTCGAGGAAGGTCTTGCGCTCGCGCGCGAGGTTCAGTTCCTCCAGCGCGGCGAGGTTGACTGCGCCCAGCGCCGCGATCTCGCGGTGCAGGCGGTCGATCTCGCTTTGCAGGCCGGCCGAGCGCACGCCGCCGGCCTCGATGGACTGCGCCACCGCCTCCAGGTCGGCCTGCGCATCGGCCAGCAGCGTGGTGTATTGCTCCAGGCCCAGGCGCGCGGCCTGCTCCTTGAGCTGGAATTCGGTGATGCGGGCGCGCAGCGGATCGAGCGCGCGTTCCAGCTGCATGCGGCGCTCGTCGCTCGCGCGCAGCTTGGCGGTGAGGTCGTCGTATTCGCTGCGCTGGGCGCCCAGGGCCTTCTCGCGCTCCATCTTGAGGTCCAGCGCCTGCTGCAGGCCGCCCTGCGCCGCGGCGTCGGACAGCCGCGCCATCTCGTCGCGGGCGCGCTGCTGCTCGTCGGCCAGCGCGCGGGTCTGGCTGCCCGCCGTGTCCAGCGTGCGGGCGAGTTCGGCCCGGCGCGCCTCCAGGCTGCGGCGGGAGAACGTGGCCTCCTGCGCCTGGCGCTCCAGGCTGCGCTGCTGCTCGCGGCATTCGGCGAGCTTGCGCTCGGCGGCGATCACGCGCTCGTCCAGCTGCGCGTGGCGCTCCTGGCTGTCGGCCAGCTGCATGTCCAGCTCTTCGAAGCGCGCCTCGGCCGTCACGCGGCGCTCCTGCAGGTCGGCCAGCTGCGCCTCGACCTCGGCCAGGTCGGCGCCGATCTGCTCGCTGCGCGCGCGGGCCTGGTCGGCCAGTTGGGTCAGGCGCAGCGTTTCCACCTGCAGTTCATGGGCGCGGCTTTGCGCCTCGCTGGCTTCGCGGCGCGCGGCCACGAGGCGCTGCGAGGCGTCCGCGTAGGCCGACTCGGCGCGCACCAGGGCCGTGCGCGACTCCTCGCTGATGAGGGCCTGGGCGCGCAGTTCCTTTTCGAGGTGCTCGATCTCCTGCGCGCGGGCCAGCAGGCCGGACTGCTCGGAGTCCTGGGCATAAAAGCTCACGCTGTGCGCGCTGACCGCATGGCCCGTGGGCACGTAGACCACCTCGCCGGGCTGCAGCGTGGGGCGGCGGTTCAGGGCCTCGTCGAGCGTCTGCGCGGTGTAGCAGCCCTGCAGCCAGTCGGTGAGCACGGCGCGCAGGCCGGCATCGCCCAGGCGCAGCAGGTCGGACAGGCGGGTGGCGGCGCCGGTGGGCTCGGGGATGCCGGCGGGCGGCGCGGTGTAGAAGGCCAGCCGGGCCGGTGGCGCATCGTTGCCGCCCGCGCCGAGAAAGCCGCGCACGCTGTCGAGCCGGCTGACTTCGAGGGCGCCCAGGCGCTCGCGCAGCGCGGCCTCCAGCGCGTTCTCCCAGCCGGGCTCGATGTGGATGCGGCTCCACAGGCCCTGCAGGCCGTCGAGGCCGTGGCGCGCCAGCCAGGGCTGCAGCTTGCCATCGGTCTTGACCTTCTCCTGCAGCGCCTTCAGCGCCTCCATGCGCGCCGACAGGTCGGCCTGGCGGGCGCTTTCCACGTTCACGGCCTGCTGGCGGGTGCGGCGGTCCTCGTCCAGCTGCGGCACGGATTCCTGCAGCTCGGCCAGCCGGGCCTCGGCCATTTCGGCGCCCTCCTGGGCGGCATCGAGCTGGCCGCGCAGATTGACCAGCCGCGCCTCGTCGGGCGCGGCCAGCGCGTTGCGGTCGGTGCGCAGGCGCTCGTGGCGGGCATCGAGCTGGCGGCTTTGCTCGTCGATGCTGCGCTGCTCGGCGGCCAGCACACCGATCTGCTGCTGCACCTGCACCACGGCGCCGCGCTGCTCGTTGGCACGCTGCTGGCCCTGGCGCAGCGCCTCTTCGAGGTCGGGCAGCTGCAGGGCCTGTTCCTCAACCTGGGCGGCCAGCAGTTCGGCACGTTCGTCGGCGTCCACGCCGGCACCGGCGAGGTTCTCCATCTCGTGTTCGGCCTCTTCCTTGCGGGCCGACCACTGCGCGATCTGCTCGGCGAGCTGGGCGAGGCGCAGTTCCACGCGCTGGCGGCCTTCGACCACGTAGCGGATCTCGGCCTCCAGGCGGCCCACTTCGGCCGTGGCCTCGTAGAGCTTGCCCTGGGCCTGGTTGACGTGGTCGCCCGCGGCGTAGTGCGCCTGGCGGATGGTTTCGAGGTCGGATTCGACCGAGCGCAGGTCGGCCATGCGCGATTCGAGGTCGTTCACGGCCTGCAGGCCGTCGGCGCGCACCTTGGCCTGCTCGGCCTCGGCATCGGCGCGCTTCAAGAACCACAGCTGGTGCTGCTTGAGGGTGACGTCGGCCTGCAGCGCGTTGTAGCGGGCAGCCACCTCGGCCTGCTTTTCCAGGCGCTCCAGGTTGGCGTTCAGCTCGCGCAGGATGTCTTCGACCCGCGTGAGGTTCTCACGCGTGTCCGACAGGCGGTTTTCGGTCTCGCGGCGGCGCTCCTTGTACTTGGAGACGCCCGCGGCCTCTTCCAGGAACAGGCGCAGCTCTTCGGGGCGCGACTCGATGATGCGGCTGATGGTGCCCTGGCCGATGATGGCGTAGGCCCGCGGCCCCAGGCCCGTGCCCAGGAACACATCCTGCACGTCGCGCCGGCGCACGGGCTGGTTGTTGATGAAGTAGCTGCTGTTGCCGTCGCGCGTGAGCACGCGCTTGACGGCGATCTCGCCGTACTGGTTCCACTGCCCGCCGGCGCGGTGGTCGGCGTTGTCGAAGACCAGCTCCACGCTGGCGCGGCTGGCCTGCTTTCGGCTGGTGGTGCCGCTGAAGATCACGTCCTGCATGGACTCGCCGCGCAGCTCGCTGGCCTTGGACTCCCCCAGCACCCAGCGCACCGCATCCATGATGTTGGACTTGCCGCAGCCGTTCGGGCCCACCACGCCCACCAGTTGGCCCGGCAGCATGAAGTTGGTGGGTTCTGCGAACGACTTGAAGCCGGCGAGTTTGATGGAGTTGAGACGCACGGGTCTGTGGGCGGGCTGGGGGCGTTGAAGCGCTCAAAACGGCGCGGCCGCGCCGCCGGGCGGGCCAGCGTGGCCAAGCCCCGGATGATACCGTGCCGGGGTGGCGCGACTGCCAGGGAAACGACCCGCTCCTACAGCCGCCGCTGCTTCAAGCAAAAAAGGCCTCCAGCGCAATCAGCACTAGGGCATATAGCTATCAAAAGAGTAGCATCAGCCAGCGCGGGGGGCGAAGGCGATGATCGCCATGCCGGCCAGGGAGACGGCCACGCCCGCCAGGTCCCACGCGGTGGGGCGCACGCCGTCCACCGCCCAGAGCCAGCCGAGGGCCACCGCCACGTAGACGCCGCCGTAGGCCGCATACACCCGGCCGGCCGCGGCCGGATGCAGGGTGAGCAGCCAGGCGAACAGCGTCAGGCAGGCAGCGGCCGGCACCAGCAGCCAGGGGCTCGCGCCCTGGCGCAGCCACAGCCACGGCAGGTAGCAGCCCACGATCTCCGCCAGCGCGGTAACGGCGTACAGCGCCAGGGTTTTCAGTTCGAACATGGGACGGCTCGGAAGGACCGGGAGGGACTGGCAGGCCCGCAGGCGTTGCGGGGCGGCGGGCGGCGGCCGGGGCCCCTCACACGATCAGCGGGCTCAGGCCCGCGGCGTGATCGATCACCAGGCGTTCGAAGCCGTCCGCCGGCAGCGGCGGGCTGAGCAGGTAGCCCTGCCACACGTAGCACTGGTTGCGTGCCAGGAAGGCGCGCTGCGCCTCGGTCTCCACGCCCTCGGCGATCACGCGCAGGCCCAGGCTGGTGCCCAGGGCGACGATGGTGCGCGCGATGGCAGCGTCGTTGGGGTCGGTGAGCACGTCACGCACGAAGCTCTGGTCGATCTTCAACTCGTCCAGCGGCAGGCGCTTGAGGTAGGCGAGCGAGGAATAGCCCGTGCCGAAATCGTCGAGCGAGAAGCCCACGCCGTAGGCGCGCAGCTGGGCCATCTTGTCGATGGTGTCCTCCACGTCCTGCAGCAGCAGGCTTTCGGTCATCTCCAGCTTGAGCCGGCGGCCATCCGCCCCGGTGCTCGCCAGCGCCGCCAGCACCTGGCCCACGAAGCCGCTCTGGTGGAACTGGCGCGCGCTCACGTTCACGGACAGGCCCAGGTGCGAGAGCGCCGGCCGCTGCGCCCACCGCGCCAGCTGAGCGCACGCCGCCTGCAGCACCCATTCGCCCAGCGGCAGGATGAGTCCGGTCTCTTCGGTCAGGGGAATGAAATCGGCCGGCGAGACGAAGCCGCGCACCGGGTGGCGCCAGCGCAGCAGCGCCTCGGCGCCGGTGATGCGCCCGTTGTCCATCTGTGGCTGGTAGAACAGCTCGAACTGCTGGAGCGCGATGCCCTCGCGCAGGTCCGATTCGAGTGCCGCGCGGGCCGCCACCAACGCCTGCATCCGCGGGTCGTAGAACTGCAGGCTGTTGCGCCCGCCGGCCTTGGCCTGGTACATGGCCAGGTCGGCGCGCTGCAGCAGTTCGTCCACCGTCTCGCGCACACCCTGGAAGATGGTCACGCCCATGCTGAGCGTGCTGTGGTGGGCCTCGCCCTCCAGCACGAACGGCCGGCGCAGGGCCGCCAGGATCTTCTGGCCCATCTCTTCCGCGCGCGCGGCGGCGTCTTCGGGGCTGTCACCCAGGTCTTCCAGCACCACCACGAACTCGTCGCCGCCATGGCGCGCCACGGTGTCTTCGGCCCGCACGCAGTCGCGCAGCCGCAGCGCCACCTGGCGCAGCAGCATGTCGCCGCGCTCATGGCCCTGGGTCTCGTTCAGGGTCTTGAAGTTGTCCAGGTCGAGCATCAGCACCGCGCCGCAGCGCTGGCTGCGGGTGCTGGCGGCCAGGGCCTGCTGCAGCCGGTCGAGCAGCAGCCGGCGGTTGGGCAACTGGGTGAGCGGGTCGTAATAAGCGAGGTAGCGGATCTCTTCCTCCGCCGCCTTGTGCTGGCTCATGTCCACCACGGTGATGAGGCGGTCGTCGCCCAGCGCCACGCCGGCCAGGTCCACCGTGCGCAACTGCCCGCCCTTGCAGGTGATGGCGTGCTCGCGCGGCGCGATGGCCTCCTGGCCCGGCGCCTCGGCGCACACGGCCAGCCAGTCGGCGATGGCCTGCTCGCGCTGCGCCGCATCCGGAAACGCCAGGCGCCACCAGTCGTCCACCGTGGGGGCGTCTTCGGCGGTGTAGCCGCAGATCTGCACGAAGCGTTCGTTGCGAAAGCTCACCACGCCGTCCTTGCGCACCAAACACACGCCCACCGGCAGGCGGTACAGGATGCCGCGCAGGCGCAGCTCGCTGTCGCGCTGGCTCTCTTCCATCTGCTTGCGCTCGGTGATGTCCTGCACCACGGCGATGGAATGGTGCGCCGGGTTGCCGGGCATGCGCATGGGCGACACGGTCAGATCGGCCCAGATGACGCGCCCCTCCTTGTGGAAGTAGCGCTTTTCGTAGCGGAACTCCTCGATCTGCCCCTGGGCAATCTGCTCCATCAGCGACTCGCCGGCGGCCAGGTCGTCGGGGTGCGTGATCTCGCCCACCGTCTTGGTCGACAACTCGGCCTCGGTGTAGCCCAGGATGTCGCAGAACTTGCTGTTGGCCCGCACGAAGCGGCGGCTGCTGGCCTCGACCTGCGCGACGCCCACGGCAGCCTGGTTGAACAGCGCGCGAAAGCGCTCTTCGCTCTCGCGCAGGGCCGAGCCTGCGGCGGTGGCGAAGCTCACGGCCTGCGTGCGGCGGCGCACCAGCAGCGTGATGAGCGCGGACAGCAGGGCCGTCACCAGCAGGCCGCCGCCGCCCATCATCGCCGGCAACTGCGCCTCCGAGCGCGACAGGAAGGGCTGCAGGGGCTGGAAGGTCAGCCGCCAGCGCCGGTCGTGCACGCGAAGCTCACGTTCATAGCGCTCCATGGCGGGACGCACGCCGCTTTCCAGCGCCAGCAGCGTCCGTTCGGAAGACGCGGAGCCATCGCTCACGGAGCCGATGTCCCGCACCGACATGCCCACGCCCCGCAGTTGGCCCTCGGACTGCAGGGCCTTCACCATGTCGTAGAAGCGGATGGTGGCGGCCACCGAGCCGATGTAGCGGCGCACGCCGCCCGCGCCGTCGTCGAACACGGGCAGCCGGATCACGAACCCGGCGCGGTTGTCGCGCTCCTGCAGCAGGTCGAACGGTTCCGAGGCCACGATCTGCCCGGTGTCGCGGCTGTAGCGGATGGACGCCATGGTGGCCGGCAGCGAGCCGACATCCAGGCCCACGACGTACTCGTTGCCCACGATCGGCCAGATGTAGTCGGCCACTTGGTATTCGGGCCGGTCGCCGGGCGGGCGGATGGCGAACGTGGACGGCGCGCCCGTTCGCGCCAGGTCGTCGGCCCGCACCCGGGCCTCGTAGGCCTCCTTGTCGGCACGCGTCACGTAACGGGTGAAGGCCACGTTCTTCACGCCGGGGTAATGCTGGGCAAGGCGCAACTCACGCGCCGCATGTTCGAAATCGGCGCGCCCCAGCCGTGGGTTGACCAGGAACAGGCTGCGCAGACCGACCACCAGTTCGGTATGCGAGGCGATGCGGGCCTCCAGCGCCGTGGTGAACGACCGTGCCTCCTGGGTGAACCGCTCGCGTGCGATGCGCGCCACCGAATCGCTCTGCTGCTTCCACAGTGCCCAACTGGCAGCCATGCCGAGCAGCGCGCAGAGCACCCCTGGCAGCCAGGGCCAGCGTTGCAATCGCAGTGCTTTTGGAAGCGTCATGGGCAGATGGAGGAAATCCCGGGCGCGGCGCGGGGAATCCGTCCACGATAACCCACGAGGATAGCCACAATCGACGTCGGTTTTGACGTCAATAGCCTCAATGTTCTTTTTTGTAACAATGGCCTGTCCGTTTTCCATAGCCATTGCCGTGCTTGCACCCGCGTTGGCGCCCTATCCTCCCGCCCTGGCGCCCTGCCTGGGCGCCCGTCCCGGCTCCCGAACCCCTCAGAAAGTCTCCCATGCTGTACAACGCGCTCCAATTGGTCCATGTCCTGGCGATCATCGTTTGGCTGGGGGGCATGGCCTTCGCCCATTTCTTCCTGCGCCCGGCAGCCCAGGCGCTGGAACCTGCCCAGCGCGTGGCGCTGATGCACGGCGTGCTGCAGCGTTTTCTGGGGGCGGTGCTGGTAGCCGTCGTGCTGGTGCTGTCCAGCGGGCTGTGGATGATCGGCAACGTCGCCCGTGCCGCGGCGCAGTCGGGCGGCCGTTTTTCCATGCCGCTGTCTTGGACGATCATGGCCACGCTGGGCATCGTGATGATGGCCCTGTTCGGCCACGTGCGTTTCGCGCTGTTCAAGCGCCTGCAGCGCGCGGTGGCGGCGAGCGACTGGGCCGCGGGCGGCAAGGCGCTGGCTTCCATCCGCACCTGGGTGGGCGTCAATATCGCACTGGGCGCTGTGATCGTGGTGGTGGTGTTTCTGTTGCGGTGAGTGCAGACAGAGCGAGGCACCACCAGTGCCATTGCTCGTCACCTGCCCACCGATGGAATGTCAGTGCGTTGATGATCCGCCCACTTCGCTCGGCAGGAAAATGGCTTCCACCTGCCCATGGTCCGGGGCCTTGCTGCCGCTGTTGAAAAACTCCGCTGATTCCTGAATCTCCAAGCTGGTGCCATGGAATGGATCGCGAATGCTGAGAAAGAATTTGCCCTTGCTCTCGCGGACGTTGTCCAGCATCAGCATGTGCCCCCCCTTGCCGAGAATGCAGGGGCCGTATTGGTCGATTTTTTCCGCCAAGTCACGCCAGGCTACTTTTCTGCTTCTGTCTTTGCTGAACAGGCTGCTCTTGTAGCTTAACTCGTGCGTCACCTGGAAAGGCTCCAGGCCAGTGGCCAACTTAATCGAGTGCATGACGGCGCGGGTGTCCCGCGCGGTGTTTGAAGCATAGACCTTGGAAGAATTCAGATCCTCCAGGTCCACCTTCCCATGGTCCAGCAGCAGCATCAGCTCACAGGCTGCGGAGCAGTCTTTGAAGGCAGGCTGTGGAACCATGAATCGGTTTCCTGGCAGGGGATAGACACTGAAATGCCCGAATTTAATGGCCGGAACAGAAACGCCGTTCGCGACAAATACCGGTTTTTTTCCGTCACCACTGACTTCCAGTCCTGCAAACCGCTTTGTCGTCAGTTGCGCAGGAGCGTCATAAATCAAACCATTTTTGATTTGTTCCGCAAAATGCCCGAACTGGCCGCGAATTTCGGGAAAACGGCGTACGACCCCATCCTTTGCACGGATGTAGGGTTCGGCGAACCACTGCGCAGGACCTTGCGAGGGCAGCTTGGATTTGGAATGGTCTACCAACCCGATGATGTTGGAACACGTTGCGTAAAAGCCGCCAATTGTGCTTGCCGGAACCAGTGTTTTTTGCTCCGGGCTCTTCTCCGCTCGAGGCGGTGGCTCCAGCGATAGGTTGGCCAGCCAAGCGCGGGTGTCTATGGGCTCATCGTCGTCACTGCTGCTGGAGTATCCGGGAACACTCGCTCTGGCCGTCATAGGCCGAGGAATTTCGGGCGAGTCCTGCCGAGATCTGCGCTGCGTCAGGTTCTGCAGTTCCGGCGGGATGCGGGTCGAACTGCTGCCTCCGCGAGCGCTTGATGAGGCCGGAGTAGATTCTTGTGAAGACGAACTCGAAGTGCGTCCGCGCGTTCCAGAAAGAGAAAATGGGGTCATGGCACACAGATCCTTAGATCACGCCATGGTCGGCATGGACCTGATGCATCGCTTCACCGCAACCGAAGCATTGAGGACATCTGCGAAAAAATCCCGACCACACCGCCGTTCTCGCGTCACAGTGAGAGCGTTGCCCAAAATAAAACAAGGAACTCAACCGCCCCCACCGAAGCCGTGATTTGCCAGAGCCTTGCCTAATCGAATACGGTTAACCGCCCCGGTGCGGAATCAAGAATCGGTGCATTTAAGCCTCACCTAAGCTGGGATGGGAATCATGGACTCCAGTAGCCCGCATCAATCGATCTCCTCCTCCCTCCTGGGCTGCTTTTCGACCCGCTTCGGCGGGTTTTCTTTTTGTAGCGCAGTTCGCTCGTTCACTCAGCGGCCCGTACCCGTGGCGGCCGGCACCCACGGGACCAGAATTCCCAGTGTTCGCGGGCGCCAGGCCAGTGTCAGGGTGATGCCGAAGGCAGCCCCCGCCAGAGCCATCACCCACACCAGCGAAGCCATCGAGCCGTGGTCCACGCTCAGACACAAAGCCAACGATCCAACCAACGCGGCGGCGCCTGCCACGCGCAGCGCCACTGCCGTGCGGCGGGACTGGGGGGTGGCGTTGCCGAGTGCCTCGTCCCAGTGCACTTCCATGGACAGTGCCAGCCACCCCATCCCGGCGACGTTGGCCGCTACGGCGGCCAGCAAAAGCAATGCGTCAAGCACGAGAAGCCCCCGGTATGCCCTGGGCGGTGCGGCCCACCGTTGCGGCAGCGCTCCGCGCGCGCTGGCGAAGCCTGCGGGCCGCTACCAGGGCCAAAGCGGCGGCAGTCAGCAGGGCCAGGTCCATGCCCGCCACGGGCCAATAGCCGTTAGCAAGTGTGCGCAGCAGATGGTCGCCAGTCGTGGTCCAGTTCAGCAGCACGGCAACCACCGCCAACGCGGCCGCGGCCCAGCACTGCTCGGCCCACGCGGGCGCCATTCGGCCCTGCCCCACCGGCGCCGTGCGCCACACGCCATGCAGGAAAGCCAGCACCCACGCGCCCCAGAACACGGATTGCTCCCAGGTGCCCCGGCCCGGCAGATCGGTCGGCAGCACCCGGTTGCCGATCAGCATGGCGAAGGTGGCGATGAGCATGCCGGTCACGGTGGTCACCGCGAAGGCGTCCACCCAGCGCGCGCCGGAGAGGCCTTGCCTGGCGTGCTGGCGCTTGCGCTTTTCCACGAAGAAGATGAAGCCGGTGGCGATGCAGACGCAGCCCGACAGGCCACCCAGCACGTACAGCCAGCGCAGCAGCCAGTGCCGGAAATGCTGCAGGTGCAGGCCGGTGAGGAAGTTGTTGATGCCCGCGATCGCCGTGGGCGGCGGGTCTTCGCGCAGCACCTCGCCGGTGGCGCCCTTGAAGTGGATGCCCTCCCCCGTGAGCGTGACGCGGTCGGTGCCGGCGCGGAACACGCTCACATAGGCATTGGCATCGCCCACGTGCTGCACGTTCAGATAGCCGACCTCGCCCGCCATGCCCTTGGCGGCCCAGCGGCGCTGGGCCTCGGCCACCATGGCGTCCACCGAGGCGAGCGTGCCGGGCGTGCCCGCGCGCTTGGCCGGCAGGCCGGTTTCCAGCGCTTCGTGCTGCTCATGCAGTTCGTGCAGCGGATGCAACTGGGTTTCGGTGACGGGAAAGTAGATGCCGCCGAAGATCACCAGGCCCGAAAGCGCGAAGATGAAATGGAACGGCAGCGCCACCACGCCGGTCAGGTTGTGCAGATCAAGGGCGCTGCGCTGGGTGTGCTTGCGCGGCCGGAAGGTAAACATCTCGCGGAAGATCTTGCGGTGCATGACCACGCCGCTGACCAGCGCCACCAGCATCATCAGCGCGGCGAAGCCCACGATCCAGTAGCCCAGGCTCTTCCATTCCAGGTGCAGGCTGTAGTGCAGCGGGTAGAAGAACCGGCTGCCGATCTTGAGGTGGTCGTCCGGCAGCGGATTACCGTTGCGCGGGTCGATGGTGCGCGTGCCCCACACCTGGTCGTCCGCGTCCTTGGCATTGGGCAGGGCGAAGCTGGTGAACATGCCGAGCACCGGATCGCGGTGGGTGGTGTAGGCGCCCCAGCTGTTCACGATGGGGAAGGTGTCGGCCAGCGGGCCGTTCACCCGGCTGCGAGCCGCCTCGAGGTTGGCGGCATCGGGCCGCGTCATGGTTTGGAAGGCCGGCTGCAGCACGCGGTCGAACGACGGCATGGGCTGCGGGGCGAACCGGGTTTCGGGAATGGCCCAGCGGTCGATTTCGCGGTCGAACACCGACAGCGAGCCGAAGAAGAAAACGACCATGAGCACGAAGCCCAGCACCAGGCCGAACCAGGTGTGCAGCCAGGCCATGGTGAGCCGAAAGTTCTGGAACACGGGACGAATGCCTTTCCGCTAAAGACAGCACAGACAGGACCGACACGGCAACGGGACGGACACGAAAACCGCCGGCACAGGGGGCCGGTCAGATCAGCGCCATCTGCACCAGCGACGCGGTGCCGGCCATCAGCGCGCCGCCCCCCGCCAGCACCAGCCAGACACGGCCGAGCCGGGAATCCGAAAAGGCCCAGAGGAAGGCCACCAGAAACACGATGAAGCCCACGATGTAGCCCATGGCCTCGGCATCGTGGAACGGCATGCCCGCCGCGAATGCCAGGCCCACGCACAGCGCGATGAATCCCCAGGTGAATGCGTAGCCGCCCAGCATGCCGGCCGCGATGCGCGAGACGACATGCAGGCGGGACGCTGCAGTGCTGCCAGCCATAGTTTGCCTCGGTTTCAAAATGCGATTGGTTCTCAATTATGCCTGCGGATGCGTCCTCCGAAAACCCATGCGCGGCGTGGGCCCACCCTCGCGGCCAGGCCTGTCGCGGCGGCCGGCTATGCTCTGCGCCTTGTCCTGCCCGGCCTCCTTCGACGCTTCTTCGCTTATGTCACGTGCCCGCCTCACCCTCCTGACCCTGCTGCTGGCCATGCTGGCCGCCATCGCCGCCACGGCCTGGTGGGTGGCGCAGGGACGCATGCGCGCCGCGCGCGCCCAGGTCGCGCAGCTGCAGCAGGAGGTGAGCCAGAAGACCGAGCAGTTGCTGGGCTACACGCGCTATACCGACTACCTCACGGTGGGCAAGCAATCGCTGTCGGAGCAGATGAAGCTCATGGCGGCCACCGTGGTGCGCGAGGAAGGCACCACCCAGATCGTCGAAAAGTCCGTGCTGGGCCTGGCCTCCACAGGCGTGGTGGCGATCTGGTACTCGGCCGAATACTCGTTCGGCTACGACCTGCGGCCCCAGAGCTACGAGCTGCGCAACACCCCGGCCGGCATCGAGATCCACCTGGCCAAGCCGACGCTGGTGGCGACCCCGGCCATCAGCCAGCTGCGCCACCGCGTGCTGTCGGGCGGCCTGCTGACCGACAACAAGGGCGCGGTCATCCGCCTCACGCAGGAGGCGTCACAGCGCGCGGCCAAACAAGGCGCGGCCATGGCGTCGGACCCAGCCGTGATGGCGCTGTGCGAAAAGAGCCTGATCGCGTTCCTGTCGGATTTCCTCTCGCGCCAGCCCGGGGTCAAGGCCGTGCCGCGCATCACGGTGGTGTACCGATAGGCCTTCGCGCAGCGGCCGGACGGCCGCGTTGACACAGCCGGTCAGCGCAGCGCGACGTGCGTGATCCACAGGGTGAGCAGCGCCGCACCCAGCCCCAGGGGCATCACCCAGGCGCCCAGCCGCAGGAACTGCCAGCCACTGACCGATTGGCCTTCGCGCCGCAATGCGGCCAGCCACAGCAGTGTGGCCAGCGAACCGGTGATCGACAGGTTGGGCCCGATGTCGATGCCCATCAGGGCCGCGGCCCGCATCGACGGCGAGGCGTTCGCGGCATCCAGCGCCGCCCCCGCCAGCAGGCCGGCGGGCAGGTTGTTGACGAGATTGGCGGCGATACCCAGCAAGGCGCCCACCCCCACGTCCGCGCCGCCCGGCCAGGCCGTGGCCGCCTTGCGCAAGGCATCGGCCAGCAGCCCCACCACGCCGGTGTACTCCAGGGCCTGCACGAACACGAACAGCCCCGCCACCAGCGGCAGCACGCTCCAGGACACCGAGCGCACCGTGGGCCAGACAGCGCTGCCGCACCCGATGCGCAGCAGCGCCAAGGTCACCAGTGCCGCCCCCAGCGTGGGCCAGCCGAGCGGCACGCGCAACCACGCGCAGGCCACCAGCACCACCACCGACACGGCCAGCCCGGCGGCCGCCAGGGCGCCGCCGCGGCTCAAGGGGCTGGGAGGCACTTCGGTGCGGATGGTGGCGTCGATGCGGTGGCGCAGCGCGAACCGCAGCGCCAGGAAGGTCGCGGCGATGGACGCCAGCGAAGGCAGCGCGAACAGCGCCAGCCACTGGGGCAACGGCGGCATGTGCCCGCCCCAGAGCACCAGATTGGCCGGGTTGGAGATGGGCAGCACGAAGCTTGCCGCATTGGCGACGAAGGCGCAGATGAAGAGGTAGGGCAACGGCGAGGCACCCACCGCGCGGGCCACGGCGAACACCGCGGGGGTCAGCACCACCGCGGTCGCGTCGTTGGACAGGAACACGGTGACCAGCGTGCCCACCAGATAGACCCAGGTGAAAAGCCGGCTGCCCGAGCCGCCGGCACGGCGGGCCGCCAGGGCCGCCAGCCAGTCGAACACGCCTTCGCGGCGCGCCATCTCGGACAGCAGCATCATTCCGGCCAGGAACAGGTATACGTCTTCGCCGCGCAGCACGCCCCTCCAGGCCTGGCTGGCCGGCAGCAGCCCGAAACCCACCAGCGCCAGCGCGCCCGCCACGGCCCACACCGCTTCGGGCAGGCGCCAGGGGCGAAGGATGACCGCACTGGTCGCCACGGCGACCACGCCCCAAATCCACTGCTGCGGTGCAAGCATGAAAGCCTTTGTTCCAAAAGATTGATCGACGGCAGGAAAGAGGGCAAAAGAAGGAGCGCCCAGGACCCGGGGGGCGCGCCCGCCGTTCGCCCAGGCCGCTCTGCGGGGGATTCTATGCAGCGGCCCGAAGCGCACCACGTCGGACACGATCGAGGGATCGGGATGGCGAAACGGCAGCGCCAAGACCCCGCGGGCACACGGCCGACGGCGGCCCCTTACGATGGCGGCCCAAGGAGTTGAGCCTGTGTTTGAGTTTTTCGAAAAGCGACTTCCCCCCTACCCCGGCAACGAACCCACCCTGCCCCCCAAGGATTTCATGGCTTTCGTGTGGTCCGGCACACGCGGGCTGCGCCGCTACGTGGTGATGATGGCGGGCCTGTCGGCCGCCATCGCGGTGTACGAGGCCCTGCTGTTCGCCGTGCTGGGCCATGTGGTGGACTGGCTCACCCAGGTCAGCCCCGCGGCGCTGTGGGCCGAGCGCCGGGGCACGCTGGCGCTGGTGATCGGCATGCTGCTGGGCAGCATCGTGCTGGTGGCGGTGCAGACCAGCGTCAAGCACCAGACGCTGGCCATCAATTTCCCGCTGCGCCTGCGCTGGAACTTCCACCGGCTGATGCTGGGCCAGAGCATGGCCTTCTATGCCGACGAGTTCGCGGGCCGCATCACCACCAAGATCATGCAGACGGCCCTGGCCGTGCGCGACATGATCTTCACCACGACCGACGTGGTGATCGGCATGGGGGTGTACCTGTTCACCATCCTGCTGCTGGCCGCCGGCTTCGACCTGCGGCTGCTGGTGCCCTTTCTGGTGTGGATCGTCTGCTACGGCCTGGCGTGCTGGTACTTCGTGCCGCGCCTGGGCCAGGTGGGCAAGGCGCAGGCCGATGCGCGGTCGGTGATGACTGGGCGCATCACCGACGCCTACACCAACATCGCCACCGTCAAGCTGTTCTCGCACACCCGGCGCGAGGCTGAGTTCGCCCGCGCGGCCATGGATGCGTTCAAGCACACGGGCTACGCGCAGATGCGCCTGGTGAGCCGCTTCGAGATCGTGAACCACATCCTGGTGGTGGCCATGATGATGGGCGCCTGCGGCACGGCCCTGTGGCTGTGGTCGCTGGGCCAGGTGGGCGCGGGCGCGGTGGCGGCCGTCACCGCGATGGCGCTGCGCGTGTCGGGCCATGCCCACTGGGTGATGTGGGAGATGACCACGCTGTTCGAGAGCGTGGGCACCATCCAGGACGGCATCAACACCCTCACCCGGCCACGCACGGTGGTGGACGCGCCCGATGCGCGCCCCCTGGCCGTGCCGCGCGGCGAGGTGCGGTTCGACAACGTGACCTTCGCCTACCAGGGCGGCAAGCCGGTCATCGACCGCTTGAACCTCACCATCCGGCCGGGCGAGAAGATCGGCCTGATCGGCCGTTCGGGCGCCGGCAAATCGACGCTGGTGAACCTGCTGCTGCGCTTTCACGACGTGCAGACCGGCCGCGTGCTGATCGACGGGCAAGACATCGCGCACGTGACGCAGGACAGCCTGCGCCAGGCGATCGGCATGGTCACGCAGGACACCTCCCTGCTGCACCGCTCGATGCGCGACAACATCCTCTACGGCCGGCCCGACGCGAGCGAGCAGGACCTGCACGCGGCCGCCCTTCGGGCGCAGGCCGCGGACTTCATCGACACGCTGACCGACCTGCAGGGCCGTCGCGGCTACGACGCCCACGTGGGCGAGCGCGGCGTGAAGCTCTCGGGCGGCCAGCGCCAGCGCGTGGCCATCGCGCGGGTGATGCTGAAGGATGCGCCCATCCTGCTGCTGGACGAGGCCACCAGCGCGCTGGACTCCGAGGTCGAGGCCGCCATCCAGCAGAGCCTGGACGGGCTGATGCAGGGCAAGACGGTGATCGCCATCGCCCACCGCCTGTCCACCATCGCCGCGATGGACCGCCTCATCGTGCTGGATGCGGGGCAGGTCATCGAAGAAGGCACGCACGCGCAGCTGCTGGCACAGGGCGGTGTGTATGCCCGGCTCTGGGGCCACCAGAGCGGCGGATTCCTGGGCGAGTCGGAAGAGGACTGAACGCAGCGCGCCGGGGCCCTGCCTCGACAGGGCCCCGGCGCAGATTCCACGCCGGCAGATAGCTATCATTTATATAGCAATCTGGCAACCATGTCCGAGCGCATTACCGGAGGTTACAGGTCGGCGGCGCCGTGCTCTTTAGACTCGCGCCTTTCCCAGCGCAATGCGGTTGACGCCGCAGGCCGCACCTTCCCTCCCCTTCCCACCCATTCATCACTCTTCAGAGGGAATCCCATGTCCGTTGCATCCATTCTCGGCATCTCGATCGGCGCAGGCGTCGGCACCTATTTTTCGCTCAAGAAAAACCCCATGCCGCAGGGCAAGCGCGTGCTCATGTGCGTGGGCGCCGGCGTCGTCGTTTTCGTCCTGCTCAAGATCATTCTCTGAGCGGCGCGGCGGCCCCGTGCTGCGGCAGCGGGGCCTAGCAGCCCATGGCGAGGCGGCCGCCGCAGCGCCGCCACCCTTCCCTTCTTCCCATCTACCCTCCCACGCTTTCGGGCCGTCCTCCGGCGCCCGGGCATCACGTCCCGAACACCAGCGCCTTGTGCAGCCACACGCCCGCCATCAGCCCGTTGGCGGATGCCAGCGTTGCGTTGTGGCCCGGCATGGCCGCGTCTCCCGCGGCAAACACACCGGGCACCGTGGTCTGCTGCGTGGCATCGGTGCGGATCACCAGGCCGGCCGGCCCCTCGTCGAAGGCGCAGCCCAGTTGCTCGGCCAGCGGGCTGGCCATGTGCGTGCGCGGCGGCACGAACAGCGCCTCGATCGGCACCCGGCGGCCATCTTCCAGGCGCACGCCCGACAAGGCGGGCGCGTCCCCTTCCAGGCCCGCGATGCGCGCCGGCTCGAGGGTGATGCCGCGGGCGGCCAGCTGCGCCAGCGATTCGGCATCGGGCGCCTCGTGGCCATTCAGGAACAGCGTCATCGGGCCCCAGTCGGCCACGAGCAACGCGTGGTGCACCGAGGCGGGCGCGGCGTACAGCGTGCCCAGCGGCCGGCCACCGACCTCGTAGCCGTGGCAATACGGGCAATGCAGCACGGTGGCGCCCCAGCGCTCGCGCAGGCCATCGACGGCAGGCAGCTCGTCGCGCACACCGGTGGCCAGCAGCAGCTTGCGGGCGGCCAGCGACTCGCCCGAATCCAGCGTCACGGCGAATTCACCGTCACCGCCCTCACCTGCCGGGCCGAAGGCTCGGGCCTGCGTGGCCGTTCCCGCCTTGAACGTGACGGACGGATAGGCCAGGAGCTGGCGGCGCGCCAGCGCGATCATGTCCTGCGGCCGCTCGCCGTCCTGGCCGAAGAACCCGTGCGACGCCGCCGCGAAGCGGTTGCGCGGCGCGCCCGCATCCACCACGCACACGCTGCGCCGGGCGCGAGCGATCTGCATGGCGGCGGACAGGCCGGCAAAGCTGCCGCCGATGACCAAGGCATCAAACCGCATGGGACACCTCCTTCATCGACAGGCCACTCTGGGCAAAGCGGCGGTGGAAGTCGCGCGACAGATCGGCCAGGGTGATCTGCTCCAGGCGCGCCAGCAGCAGCGCCTCGGCCTCTCGATAAGTGCCGTCGAGCGCGGCGTTCACCGCCTGCTCCACCAGGCATTCCGGGCGCTCGGTGCGGTGGCCGACTGCGAGAAACGGCGGCTCACCCACGGCACGGTGGATGTCGGCCAGGCTCACCTCCTCCAGCGGGCACGACAGCACCCACCCGCCGCCATGGCCCTTGGCCGAGGCGACGAAGCCCGCCTCGCGCAGGCCCGCCATCACCCGCCGCACGACGACGGGATGCGTGTGCATGGCCTGCGCCAGCGATTCGGAGGTGGACGGGGTGTCGTTCTCGGCCATGTGCAGCAGCACATGGAGAACGCCGGATAGCTTGCTGTCTTGTTTCATGCAACATTATTAGTTGCATGAAAAAGATCTGGCAAGCGAAGGGGCATGCGAGGCGGGCGTCTCCCCGCGCCGGTGTTTCAGCCCTGGCGCGGCGGCAGCACCCTGGCCGGGTTGCCCACCACGGTGGCGCCGGCAGGTACATCGCGCGTGACGACGCTGCCCGCGCCGATGATCGCGTCGTCCCCTACCGTCACGCCGGGCATCACCAGGGCGCCGGCACCGATCCACACGTTGCGGCCGATGGTCACCGGGCGGCCGAACTCCAGGCCCTGGGCCCGTTCCTGCGGCGACCGCGGGTGGTCCGCCGCGAGCAGTTGCACGCCCGGCCCGATCTGCGTGCCGTCGCCGATGCGCACTTCGACCACATCCAGGATCACGCAGTTGAAGTTGAGGAACACCCCCGTGCCCAGGTGGATGTTGAAGCCGTAGTCGCAGTGGAACGGCGGGCGCACCACGGCCCCCTCGCCCACCGAGCCCAGGTGCTCGGCCAGCAGCGCGCGCCGCTCGGCGGGGTCTGCGGCCATCGCCGCGTTGTAGCGCACGAGCCAGCGTTTGTTGGCCGCCATGTCGGCCTGGAGTTCGGGATCGCCGGCGTGGTAGAGCCGGCCGGCCAGCATGTGTTCTTTCTGTGAGGTCATCGGGCCATTGTGAAGGCGCCGCGGGCGCAGGCAGTCGCCCGGGTGACCCCGTGGAGGGGTTCAAGCCAAAATGGCCACCAGCACAATCAACACTAAGGCATACAGCTATTAAATTGATAGCAAACAGAATGCCGCGCGTTGTGTGCCGCGCGTTGTGGCCCGTCAGGCAACGGGGCCACCGCCGTCGTCCGGCGCCACGGGCTCCACCGGTGCCCGCACCACCCCCAGCCGCAGACCGAGCACGCCCAGGATGCGGTTCATCGTCTGCACCGTGCCCGGGCTGCGGCCCTGCTCGATGTCCTGCAGCGCGCGGTGCGAGATGCCCGCCAGGCGCGCCAGTTCGGCCGAGGTCAGCCGCAAGGTGCTGCGCAGGTGGCGGATGGACTCGCGCAGGGTCCATTGCGGGTGGTCCAGCAGGTCCTGCACGGCCTGGCGGCGCAGCAGCAGTTGCTGTGCCAGTGGAAGGGGGGTGTAGCGTTTGTCCATGCGAAAGGGGCCCGCTTTTCAAGTGTTGATGTCACTGGGCCTGCAGCGCCTGCACCTGGGCCGCGATGGCAGGCTGCAGAAAGCGGTGCACCTCCGGCTCCAGGCCGAAGCCACCGCCGTCGCGCGCCACTGCTTCCAGGGGGCCGGCCAGGTCCCGCAAGGCCTGGGCCAGCGGGGCGCGCGGCAGTCCGCATTCGGCGGCGACGGTGTCCAGCACCCGGCGCCAGTCCGGCGCACCGTCGTCCCCCACCGCCCAGCGGATGCGCCGTGCGATGCCATCGGGGTGCAGGTACATGGGCGCGAAGTCGAACACCGGCGTGAGGGCGATGCGCCCGTCGAAACCGCGCTGCACGGCCGTGTTGCGCGCGTGGTTGTCCTTGTTGCCCAGCGCCAGGTTGGCCACGTCGCGGCGCAGGTACTCCGCCACTTCGGCAGCGGGATCGGTGCACACGCGGGCCAGCTGGCGGCACACCTCCTCGTGCGAGGGCACGGCGCCGAATCCCGCCCGGCCGGTGAGCGTGGCGATGCTTTCCTGCGCCAGCCGCACCACGCCGCCGCCCTGCCCCGAGCCACGCGCCGCGTCGCCGGCGATGCGGTCGAAGCGCGGAATGAAAAGCGCCCGGTCGCGCAGCACCAGCGGCGCGTGGACTCGCAGTCCCAGGTGCCGGGCAATGGCCATGTAGGGCGCCTCGTGCCGCAGGATGGCCGCGAGCCGCTCGTTCGTGCCGCGGCCGAACTTGACGATGAAATGCGCTGCCGCCTCGCCATCGGGCAGCGAGTGGTCCAGGTGCAGCAGGCCATCGCTGGCCGAGCGCGTGAGCAGCACCTTGGGCCATTCGCCCTGCACGCCCGACGACCCGGCCACGAAAAGCCCGTGGCGGCCCAGGTAGTCCATGAAGTCGGACGACCGCTCGGCCACCTCGGCATCGGTGAAGCCGCGGCGCGGCCCGGTGCGCGCCTGCAGCCAGTCGGCCGCCTCTTTCACCCGCAGGTGGCCGATGGGGTTGCCGGCCCCGGCCAGCAGCAGCGGCCAGTCGGCCACGGCTTCCGACGCCTCGGGCAGGCCCAGCTGGCGCAGCAGCTCTTCGCGGCCATGGCCCTGGGGCAGCAGGTCCGCCAGAAAGCCGGGCCACTGGCGCAGCTCCAGCGGCTCCAGCCCGGTGGCGAAGCCGCTGGCCAGCGCCCAGGCATCGCGCCGCCCCCCGTGCTCGACAGCCCATTCCACCGCATACCCGGTGTAGCTGGGTGTGCGCCAGCCCTGGGCGGGATCACCCAGCAGCAGGACGCTGGCGGCGTCGTGCCACCGGCCCTGGGCGTGGATCTGGAGCGTGCATTGCGGCTGCATATGCACAGAAATATATCAATATTGCTGCCTTTTAGCCATACAATATGGATAGTTTTCTGCCAAAAAATGGGTAATTGCGGAGCGAAACCTTCTTTGCCCCGCGACACCACTGGCTTACTTGAGCACGCCGCGCGAAATGTCCATCACCATGCGCGTGGCCAGGTACAGCCGGGGCACGATGGTGTCGATCTGCACGTATTCGGCGTTGTTGGAATGCGCCCCGTAGCCCGACAGGCCCATGCCCTCCACCACGGCGCCGCGGGTCTTCAGCGCGGCGAACGCTGCGTCGGTGCCGCCGCCGGTGGCCTTGTCCAGCACGTTCAGGGGCAGGCCCAGTTCCTGGTAGATGGCCTTGCCGTGGCCGGCCACGCGGCGCGAGGCGTCGTTGGCCTCCAGCGGCGGGCGGCGCACTTCGAACTTCACCGACACCTTGGATTCGGGCAGCAACCTGGTCTGCACCTTGGCCTGCAGCTCTTTTTCCAGCCCGTCGAAGTCCGCCACGCGCAGGGCGCGGGCGTCCGCCTGGGCCGTGGCCTCGGCGGGAATGACGTTGCGGTTGGTGCCGGCCTGGGCCACCGTCCAGTTCAGTTTGAGGCCCTGCTCGGGCTTGGACAGGTCCTTGAGCTGCAGCAGTTGGTGCGACAGCTCGTAGAGCGCATTCACGCCCTTTTCGGGCGCGGCGCCGGCGTGCGAGGCCCGGCCCTGCACCGTCAGGTAGGCCGCGCCGATACCGCTGGTGGCCAGGCGCAGGCTGCCGTCCGTGCCGCCGCCCTCGAAGGAAAACACCGCATCCTGGTCGGCCGCGACGCGGGTGATGGTGCTGCGCGCGCCGGGCGAGCTGATTTCCTCATCGCCGTTGATCAGAACGGTGAGCGTGCCGTACTCCTTGAAGCCGAGTTTTTGCAGCAGGCCCACGGTGTGCAGGATGGTGGCCACGCCCTGCTTGTCGTCCGCGATGCCCAGGCCGTAGGCCTTGCCGCCATCGATGCGAAAGGGCTGGTCCTTCAGCATGCCTTTGAGATACACCGTGTCCATGTGCGCGATGAAGAGGATCTTCTTCGTGCCGGAGCCCTTGAACTCGGCATGCACCGCCGGGCCCACCTTCTCGGGCGTGTCGTCCAGGCGATAGATGTCGGTGGGCTGCAGGATCTCCACGGTGCCACCCTGGGCCTTCAGTTGCTGGGCAATGCGCGCGGCGATCTGGTTCAGGCCGTCGATGTCCTTGCTGCCCGACTCGATGTGCACCAGGTCGCGCAGCGTGTCCAGCAACGGCTGCTGCTCCTTTTGCGCCAAGGCGTGCACGTCGGCCACCGGTGCGGCCTGCGCCAGGGTGCCGGCGAAAGCCAGGGAAAGGAATGCGATCAATGGACGCACGAACGATGACGGGGTTTGCGAGGAATGCATGGTGGCAACAGTGGGCATGAATGGGAGAAAAGCCATTATGGGCCGCTGCAACGGAAACTTCACACCCTCTGATTTCTTGCAACATCCCATTCAACCGTGGGACTGCGATAGGGAGGGATCGGTGGCGACCCACTGCGGATCGATGCGCGATGGCCGGGTACGCAGTTCGAACAGCCACATGCCATAAAGCGGCAAGGCCTCGGCGAGTTGAAGCGCCCTGACCACCGGCGTCGCGGCGCCAAGCAGTGCCGGATGGGGCACGACGGCCAACAGATCGGATTGCCCCACCAGATGGAGCATGCTGGCGAAATCGGGACAGCGCACCGCGATCTTGGGCACAGGCATGCGGCGCACGCGGTGCGCCTCGGTGAGCACATCGACGGGACCTTTGACGCTGGGCCCGACGCAGGCCCACGCAGCGCCCTGCAGCTGCGCCAACGTTCGGGCCCGTGCCAGGGGATGGCCGCGGCGGGCATAGACCTGCGGCTGCAGCTCGTAAAGCAGGCGCTCGGACAGGTCCGGGTGCGCAAATTGGCGCGGCTTGGGCGCGATGACCGCATCGAACCGCCCCTGCAGCAGCCCGGCGAGCAACGCGCCCTCGTCCGCCGTCGCCATGTCGAGGCTGCGCCGGGGATTAGGAAGGCACCAGCGCGCATACAGCACGGGGCCCCAGACCAGGGCGGCGGATGGCGTCAGCCCGACGCGCAGCACGTTCCGGTCGGGTGCAGGCACTGGCTTGAACCCCAGCGCTCCCATGCGCTGCCCCAGCGACGACGATTGCGCCGCCACCGATCGCGCCAGCTCGGTCGGCACATAGCGGCGCCCCGCTCGGACCAGCAAAGGGGCGGAAAAGTGCGCCTGCAGCGCCTTCATTCCCTGGCTGATGGCAGGCTGGGAGACGCCACAGGCCTGTGCGGCCCGGGCAAAAGAGCCATGCTCGACGACCGACCGAAGGTATTGCAGATGGCGCAGATACATAAGCACCCTTTATGTATGGGCACCGATTGTGGCTTGCCGGACAGCGCCGGCGCCGCCAAGCTAGGGCGATCTCCCCAGCGACCCACCAAGGACACCGCATGACCACGCACCCGCTCGACACCGTCAAGGCCTACCTGGGCCACCTCCACGCCAGCGATACCGAGGGCCTGATCGCCTGCTTCGAAGACGACGGGCTCGTGCACTCGCCTTTTCTCGGCACCCTGGGCGCCCGCGACTTTTTCCACCGGCTCGCGCAGGCCTCGAATGGCAGCGTAATCACCGTGCTGGACCTCTTCACCTCGGTGGCACCGCAGGACGGCGGCGCCGTGCGCATCGCAGCCTACTTCCGCTACGACTGGACTTTGAGCGACGGCCGCGAGGTGGCCTTCACCTGCGTCGATGTCTTCACCTTTGACCCAGGCAGCCCACGCATCCGGGCCATGCAGATCGTCTACGACACGCATCCCCTGCGCGAAGAGGTCGGTGACAAATACGCACCGGCACCGCCGCCGACTACAGCAGCGTGACGGCCTTGAGCGCAACGAAGCTCGTCTCGCGAATCACGCCAACGAAGTCCTGCAGGTAGTGCCGGCCCGACAACTGCGGCAGGCAGGCCGCGTGCAGCTCGCCCATCAGGCCCTGCTCGCCCACGGGCCGGGCGGTGACATAGCCGCGGTCCAGATAGCTTTGCACCGCCCAGAGCGGCAAGGCCGCCACGCCGCGGCCGCTGGCCACGAGCTGCAGCATGGCGACGGTGAGTTCCGTGGTGCGCCGGGGCGGGCGGATGCCGGCGGGCTCCAGCACCTGGCGCACGATGTCCAGCATCTCGTCAGGCACCGGGTAGGTGATGAGGGTCTGGTCGGCAAAGTCCTGCGCGGCCAGCCACGGCTTGTCGGCCAGCGGGTGCCCGTTGGCCAGCAGCGCGCGGATCTCGAATCCGAACAGCGGGTGGTGGTCGACGCCCGCCTCGTCGCCGTCCACCTCCGACACGATGGCCAGGTCGGCCCGGTCCTGGTGCAGCAAGCCCACCGGGTCGGCGTGAAAGCCGCTCACGATGTCCATCTCCACCTCGGGCCAGCGGCTGCGGAAAGCGTCCATCGCGGGCATCAGCCAGTCGAAGCAGGTGTGGCATTCCACGGCGATGCGCAGTTGCCCGGCGGACGCCATCGACAGCCGCGCCACGTCGCGCTCAGCCGCTTCCACCTGGGGCAGCAAGGCATCGGCCAGCGCCAGCAGCCGCGTGCCAGTGGCGCTGAACTGGGGCGGCACGGACTTGCGCTCGAACAGGGGCGCGTTGTAGCGGTCTTCCAGCAGCTTGATCTGGTGCGACAGGGCCGACTGGGTGAGATTGAGCAGTTGCGCGGCGCGAACCAAGCTGCCGCTGTCGCGCAGGGCGGCCAGGGTGCGCAGGTGGCGGATTTCCAGGATCGACTGGTTCATTAGTTATTCTCAAGATGAAGGCACAAAACTTTCGTTTGAATAATAAATGCAATCACCGGACCATGGCGGCCTGCCTCAGCGCACCACCCATTCAAAGGAATTTCGACCATGGCCCAATCACCCATCTCCACCCACACGCTCGGTTTTCCGCGCATGGGCGCACACCGCGAACTCAAGGTCGCGCTGGAAAAGCACTGGCGCGGCGACCTGACGTCCGAGGCGCTGGAAGCCGTGGGCGCCGAACTGCGCGCCCGCCACTGGCAGGCCCAGCGCGACGCGGGCCTGGCCTTCGTCACCGTGGGCGACTTCGCCTACTACGACCATGTGGCCAACCACATCCAGCTGCTGGGCGCCGAGCCCGCGCGCTACAGCTTCGTGCCTGGCCAGCCCGAACTGGCCCGCTACTTCAAGATGGCCCGTGGCGAGTCCACCGCCACCGCTGCCGTCTGCCAGGGCGAGTCGGGCCAGGGCGCCTGCGGCCACGCACCCGCCACGCCACACGCCAGCCAGTTCGCGCTGGAGATGACGAAGTGGTTCGACACCAACTACCACTACCTCGTGCCGGAATTCACGCCGTCCACCCACTTCCGATTGGCCAGCGAGCGCCTTTTCGACGAGGTGGCCGAGGCACAGGCCCTGGGCCACCCTGTCAAGGCGGTGCTGCTCGGGCCCCTGAGCTTTCTTTACCTGGGCAAGGAAAAGGCCGAGGGCTTCGACCGCTTTACGCTGCTGCAGCCGCTGCTGGACGTGTACGAACAGATCCTCGCGCGGCTCAAGCGCCAGGGCGTGGCCTGGGTGCAGATCGACGAGCCCATCCTGGGCCTGGACCTGCCCGATGCCTGGCGGCACGCGTTCGAGCCGGCGTACTGGCAGCTCAACCGCGCCGGCGCCCAGGTGCTGCTGGCCACCTACTTCTCGCCCCTGCAGGAAAACACCCGGCTCGCGTGCCAGCTGCCCGTGGCCGGCCTGCACGTGGACGCCGTGCGGGCGCCGGAGGACCTGGTGGCCGTGACCGACTGGCTGCCCAGCCACAAGCTGCTGTCGGTCGGCATCGTGGACGGCCGCAACATCTGGCGGGCCGACCTGGACGCCGCGCTGGAGCGCCTGGCCGCCATCGCCGCCAAGCACCGGGGGCCGCTGTGGATCGCGCCTTCGTGCTCCCTGCTGCACGTGCCTTTCGGCCTGGCGTCGGAAGACCGGCTCGATGCCGAGGTGAAATCCTGGCTGGCCTTCGCCCTGGAAAAGCTCGGTGAGCTGCAGACCCTGCAGAGCGCCCTCAACGGACAGCCCGATGTGGCGGCCCTGGCCAGCGCGCGCGCCGCCATCGACAGCCGCCGCGCCAGCCAGCGCGTGCACCGCCCCGATGTGGGCCGGCGCCTGGACAGTGCCCCGGCCGGCGCCGACCAGCGCACCGCCCCCTTCCCTGTCCGACAGGCCGCGCAGCGCCAGCGGCTGCAACTGCCGCTGCTGCCCACCACGACCATCGGCTCGTTCCCGCAGACCGCCGAGATCCGCGCCGCCCGCGCCGCCTTCAAGCGCGGCCAGCAAGCCCCGGACACCTACCGCGCCGCCATGCAGGCCGAGATCGAACGGGCCGTGCGCACGCAGGAGGCCCTGGGCCTGGACGTGCTGGTGCATGGCGAGGCCGAGCGCAACGACATGGTCGAATATTTCGGCGAACAGCTCGACGGATTCGCCTTCACCGCCAACGGCTGGGTGCAAAGCTACGGATCGCGCTGCGTGAAGCCCCCCATCCTCTTCGGCGACGTCGCCCGGCCTCGGCCAATGACGGTGGACTGGACCGCCTTCGCGCAAAGCCTCACCCCGCGCCCCATGAAGGGCATGCTGACGGGGCCCATCACCATCCTGCAGTGGTCTTTCGTGCGCGACGACCAGCCGCGCAGCCGCACGGCCGAGCAGATCGCCTGGGCGATCCGCGACGAGGTGACCGACCTGGAAGGCGCCGGCATCGGCATCATCCAGATCGACGAGCCCGCCATCCGCGAAGGCCTGCCGCTGCGCCGCGCGGACTGGAAGACCTACCTGCAATGGGCGACCCGGGCGTTTCGCATCAGCGCATCGGGCGTGCGTTCGACCACGCAGATCCACACCCACATGTGCTACAGCGAGTTCAACGACATCCTGCCCGAGATCGCGGCCATGGATGCCGACGTGATCACCATCGAGACCAGCCGCTCCGACATGGAGCTGCTGCGGGGGTTCGGGGCGTTTCAGTACCCCAACGAGATCGGTCCTGGCGTGTACGACATCCACTCGCCCCGCGTGCCCGGCGTGCAGGAAATGCGGCGCCTGCTGGAGAAGGCCGCGCAGGTCGTTCCGGTGGAAAACCTCTGGGTCAACCCCGACTGCGGCCTGAAAACCCGCGGCTGGCCCGAAACCGAAGCCGCGCTGCGCAACATGGTGGACGCCACTCGCGCGCTGCGACGCGAGTGGGCGATCTTGAACGTGGCAGAGCCAGAGGTGGCAGCCAGCGCCTGAGAACTTTTGATGGCTTATTTGGGTGCTGCGTCGACCATCGCTTTGGCCGCAGCTTCGACGGTCTTGCGATTAGCCTCAGCCATTTTGGCAATCACGTCGCGAATAGCCGCTTGTTCCTGAATCCTGACATTCAACTCAGTCAGCGCGTTCGCGTTGGCCTCCTGCTGTTCTTGCATCCGTATCAGCCGCTGCGTCTTTTCGTCAACCTGGATTTCTTCATGAAAACCTTGGTTTCCTGGACCAGCATTGATGTGCACATCGACATCGATGTCGCGCTCATCGTCGGAGCCGCTGTCCGAAGGAGGCGGCCCTTCCATGTGCACATCGATTTCTTCATGGGTGTCATGATTTTTCGGCGCGGTGCTGATGTGGACATCCAGGTCCAGCTCAGTCTCGCTGTCGGAATCGGTGTCCGAAGGAGAGGGGGCGTCCATACCCAACTTGATTTCTTCCGGGCTGCTGTGGCTCGGCTTCACCGGCAACGGTGGTGGCGGTGGTGGCGTGGGCGGGCCGCTGACAGGCACCTCGGTCGCTTCGGCAGGTACCTGCTCCTTGGAAGGAGGCGTCATCGTGATGATCGCGTCTTCATTACCGCTATTGGTCTTCTGCATTTTCTGGAAAAGCGGGCTGCTGTGAAGGTCATTCAGCAGGGAGGCTTTACCGTCATTGGAATTTTTACCATCGCGCGATTTGATCAGGCTGTCGCGTACCGCTTCGGCACTCAGTTCTCGCTTCTGGCTCTGAATCAGCGAGTTCTTTCGCAGCAAATTGATGTTGGAGCGCGGTGCCAAGCTGCCTCCAAGCTCCCCTTTCGATTGGCTATTGGCCTGCAGGCCGTCGGGACCACCCAGGCTTTTGCGCGATTCCGACCTCTGAAGGGTCGGCTCCTTGATGGAACCTGAATCCTTCAGGCCGGGAAGCCCTCCCAGCTTATTGGAGGAAAGGTTATTCACAGAAGTAGTCATGGCAAGCCTGGGCGTGGATCGATGGTGATCGAAGTGTGCGCAAGCCCGCCGCCCTTCCCCCAAAAGTAGCGAAGGCATCACCCTCGAAGCGAAGGCGGCAGCACAACTTTGCATCGGACCCCTCCTACGAGTGCAGGGCCCCCAGTCCTGCCGAAACAATTGTTTCAGCATTCGACACTTGGTCTACCGATACTCACCTACTCCAAAGGAAACCATGTCTATTTCTCTCATCCTGCTCATCGTGCTGATCTTGATCTTGATCGGTGCCCTGCCTACCTGGGGCCACAGCCGCTCGTGGGGATACGGTCCCAGCGGCGGTATCGGATTGGTGGTGGTGATCCTGTTGGTCCTGCTGCTGATGGGCCGGATATAAGCCCCATCGACGCCGTGCTATCGCGGTGTCGATTTTTCAAAAAGGCGGCCTACCAAGGCCGCTTTTTTTCGTCTGTTCGGCTTAAGAAACACCCCAGAACAGGGCCAAAGCCAACAACCCATAAAAAGAGAGACCGACGATTCCCAATCCGGCAGTCGTAAAGACGCGTTGCCCGTCTCGTTTGAACGACAGAGCGCCCGACGGGCCATGAATGCGGCTTTCTTTGGCTTGCATTCGCTCTGCGCGCCAACGGCCCCCACTGGCGAAGCCGATCACCAGCCGGCCCGTGAACACGAAGAGGAGTTCGAAGACCGACCAAAGCAAAAAACCAATCAGATCACCCACGAGCGAAGTCCTAATGCGGAAGCCAGCAAGGATGCTGAGTATTGCAGGTGCTGCGATTCGGTCCTGAGCCAGCAAATGTTCGCAAGTGCGGCCCTTTGCCCACGGCCCCCGTGGCTCTCACCACCGATCACGCAGGCCGCTTCTCCGCCGCGATGAATGCCATCGAGAATCGGGCGAACTCCTTGCCGTCCACCACCCCATTGGCATTGCCCCCCTGATCCATCAACTGCAGGATGGCCTGCGACAGTTCGCTGTTGCCGGTCTTGGCGCCAGAGGTGTCTCCCAGGCTCTTCATGAATTCTTCCTGGGAGATCTTGCCGTCGTGGTTGGCATCGAACCCGGCCGTCAGCTGCTCTTTCTGCGCCTGGGTCGCACCGAACTGGGTGAGCAGCTCTCCAAAACTCTCCGCGGAGACCGACCCGCCCTGCGACGACGCGAGGGAAGACCGCGCCGCCACACCCCGAGCGGATGCGGCCGCGCTCTGGCCCGCCACGCCGGACAGCGCCTCGGCTTCTTTGCTCAAGGTGATCTGCGTGGAGGGCTCGGCGGGCGAAGCGCCGCTGTCCCGCGCGGAAGCCGAGGGTTTCGCCGCCCCGGAAGACGACGCGTTGAACAGCAGGGATGCGACCGATGCAAGGCCGGAAATAAGGGGTGTCATCGCCAAAGTACTCCTGTCGGTGGCGAAGCAGTCCACACAAGAAAACGCCCTTCGCCCGGCCCATGCAGGGTAGGCCCTGGTGAAAATTCCAATGGGGCGAAAAAGCCCCGATCTCCAGGCCATTAACTGTCATCGCTCACCCGAGCCGCCCCATTGATGGCCCTCCGGCGCCATGCGCAATGGCGGCCAGCGATCGGGAAATCAGACCCGCTCGGATACCACGCGGGCACCCAGCGCCCCCGTCGGGGCATGGCCCGGTGCCGGCAGCCGGCGCCGGACGAACTGATATGCCAGCGCCAGCAGCACGAACCAGGCGGGCGTGGCCAGCAGGGCCTGGCGCGTGTCGGCCTCGAACGACAGCAGCACCACGATGCCGGCGAAGAACGCCAGGCACACGCCGCACATCCAGGCGCCGCCCGGCATCTTGTACAGCGAGGCCGCATGCAGCTTCGGCCGCTGGCGGCGGTAGGCCATATAGGACAGCAGGATCATCGACCAGACGAACATGTAGAGGATGGCCGAGACGGTGGTCACCAGCGTGAAGGCCTCCACCAGGTCCGGAATCACCCACATGAGAAAAGCGCCGGCCAGCAGGCAGGAGCAGGAGAACAGCAGTCCACTCGAAGGCACGCCCCGGCGCGACAGCTTCGCGAAGCGGCCGGGCGCCACGCCTTTCTCGGCCAGGCCGAACAGCATGCGGCTGGTGGAAAACACCCCGCTGTTGGCCGACGAGGCCGCCGAGGTCAGCACCACGAAATTGATCACGCTGGCCGCCGCGGGCAGCCCGGCCAGCACGAACAGCTCGACGAACGGGCTCTTGCCGGGCACCACCTCGCGCCACGGCGTGACCGCCATGCTGGCCACCAGCGAGAACACATAGAACACGATGATGCGCAGCGGAATGGAGTTGATCGCGCGCGGCAGCGTGCGCTCCGGGTCCTTGGCCTCCGCGGCGGTCGTACCCACCAGCTCGATGCCCGCGAAGGCAAACACCGCGATCTGGAAGCCGGCGAAGAACCCCATCCAACCGTGCGGGAACATGCCGCCGTCGTTCCACAGGTTGGCCAGGCTCGCCGTGCGACCGGAGGGCGAGACGAAATGGGCATAGACCATGTAGAACCCGGTCGCCACCAGCGCCATGATGGCCACGATCTTGATCATGGCGAACCAGAACTCGATCTCGCCGAAGAGCTTCACCGTGAGCAGATTGAGCGACAGCAGCAGCCCCACGCAGGCCAGCGCCGGCGCCCACTGCGGCAGGTGGGGGAACCAGAATTGCGAGTAGGCCGAGATGGCGATCACGTCGGCGATGCCCGTGATGATCCAGCAGAACCAGTAAGACCAGCCGGTGAAGAACCCGGCCCAGGGGCCGAGCAGATCGGCCGCGAAATCGATGAAGGACTTGTACTGCAGGTTGGACAGCAGCAACTCGCCCATGGCCCGCATCACGAAAAACAGAATGAAGCCGATCATCATGTAGACGAACACGATCGACGGCCCCGCGAGGCTGATCGTCTTGCCAGAGCCCATGAAGAGGCCGGTGCCGATGGCCCCGCCGATGGCAATGAGCTGGATGTGCCGGTTGGACAAACTGCGCTGCAGATGGTCGCTGTCGTGCCGGCCCGGAATGTCGGGCGAAACCTGGGTTGCCATGGAAAACCTCCTGATTGATGTTGTTTCTTCGGCGCGAAGGGCATTCAGGGCGGCCACTGCCGTGTCTGGATGGATCGCGCTTCCGGGCTTCTCTCCCAAGACGCACGGCGCGGTACGCCGGACTGGCCCGGCTCAGGGTATTCCCTCCCTGACCGATGGAAGGGCGGGAGGATAAACCAGTCACGCCCCAAATGGGTGCAGCGCTGCTTCCAAAAGTTGGCGGATCGGGTCAGCCGCGTGGCTGTGGGACCCAAGGGCAAGCCGAGCAGTGGATCCGCAACGAGGGCCCGCCATCGTGTGGTGTATCAGGGGGGTAGGTCGCTCATCGGCCCGGATTATTTCTGGCTCGAATCCGGGGTTTTGAATCGGCGATTATTCAAACAGGTTGAACCGATTATCCGAAGGAGCGATTTTTCGAGGCGAATCCAGCAGGCCCTCGCGCCGGTCAATCACCGCGACGGAGGGCCGCCGAGTCAGCACGATCGTCTGATCGATAAACGGCCGCGCCGATCGCGGGCGCCGGCAGCCCGCAGGGTGCAGCCGACGCGCTGCGATCGGTCCGGCGGCGTTATCTGCTGCAGGTGCCTGCCGTAGCCATTTCAAGCTTCGCCACGGCGGCCTTGCCTTCAGCCTCGGGGATCAGTTCGACGTAGGTCCTCCCAGTGAACGCACCGAACTGCATGTATTGCCGGATGAAGTAGTTTTTGCCTTTCTCGAACATCACCTTCAACTCGTTGGGCGAGAACTCGGAATCCGTGGCAATCACGTGCTCTTGTCCACCGGCAACTTCCGTGTGAAAGAAGACATCCGGACCAGATTCCCCCAGACATTTCCCATCCAGCCAAACATTTCTCGTGACTGCTTTGCCTATAAAACTGTCTCGATAGACATAAAGCCCTGAATGACCTTCGCTGGGCTGCGAAAATTCCTTTGACTTTGCCGAAGCTTCCCTACTTTCCATCTTCACGGAAGCGCATCCAGTAAACAGAGCGGACACTAAAACAATCAAAGCCAATTTCTTCATGGGTTTCTTATCAACGAAATTCGCAGGGCATGTTCTCGGGCATGCAAACGGTCAAACCACTCATGTGGTTCCGAGGCGGCGAAATCATACATTCAGTTACGTTCTTATTATTCCGACGCATCCGGCGAGTGAATGATTTTGAGCGTCTTGTCGGAAGACACCTCCTTCAGCCAGGTCCAGACCGCCTGGATGCGTGCCTGGTGCTTGGCCTCCGCCGGCATGCTCATCCAGAAGGTCCGCGTGAACCGGGCCTCTTCGGGCAGCACCCGGGCCAGCACCGGATCGCGGTCGGCCAGAAAGGCCGGGAGCACGGCCAACCCCGCGCCGGCGCGCACCGCTTCGTATTGGGCCGTGATGCTGGTGCTGCGAAACGCGAACCGCGCCGGCCGGTGCAGTGCGTCCAGAAACTGCAGTTCCTTGGTGAAGAGCAAATCGTCCACATAGCTCACGAAGGCATGGTGGCGCAGATCGTCCCGGGTCGAGACCAGCGGGCGACGGGCCAGGTACTCGCGCTGGCCGTACAGGTGCAACGTGTAGTCCGCCAGCTTGGCGACGATGACCGATCCCCGCGCGGGGCGCTCCAGCGAGATGACGATGTCTGCCTCGCGCCGGGACAGGTGCAGCATGCGCGGCAAGGCCAGCAGGTCGATGGTGAGGCCGGGGTTCTTCTGCGTGAGCCGTGCCAGGTGCGGCGCGAGGATGAGTGTGCCGAAGCCTTCCGTCGCGCCCACGCGCACCACCCCGGACAGGCCCGCCGCGGCATTGGCCGGAGCCGCGCGCTCCAGGCCGAGCACGGCGGTTTCCATGGCCTCGACGGCGGGCAGCAGTTGCCGGCCCGCCTCCGTCAGGCGGTGCCCGCCGGCCTCGCGTGCGAACAGCGGTGCGCCCATCTGCTTTTCCAGCGACTGGATGCGGCGGGCCACCGTGGTGTGCTCCACGCCCGTGCGGCGTGCCGCGCCGGCCAGGGTGCCGGAGCGCGCCAGCTCCAGAAAGTAGCGCAGGTTGTCCCATTCCATCGTGTGAGGCCCTCTCATCCATGTGTTCTTCGTGGGGCGCGTGCTGGCCGGCCAGCTGCCGCCTGTGCAAATTTGCAAACCCAAGGTGCATGCATGCGCCTTGTGCTGGCAATTTCGCACAGCTAGGATGCGCAGGCCACCGGGATTTGCCCGCGGTTGCGGCCCGGGCGCCCTGCCGGGCCGCCAGCCCCGGCCGGGCAAATGCCATTGTCCCGGCCCCGCATGACAGAAACACACAGGAGACAAGACACCATGGACGCATCCATCACCGCTCAACAGGCCCCACAGGCCGCCCAAGCCCCCACCGTCAAGCTGCTGATCGGCGGCCAGTTCGTCGAGTCCCAAACCACCCAGTGGCGCAACGTAGTGAACCCCGCCACGCAGGAAGTGCTGGCGCGCGTGCCCTTTGCCACGCCAGAGGAGATCAACGCCGCCGTCGCCTCGGGCAAGGAAGCCTTCAAGACCTGGAAGAAAACGGCCATCGGCGCCCGGGCGCGCATCTTCCTCAAGTACCAGCAGCTGATCCGCGAGAACATGGCCGAACTGGCCGCGATCCTGACGGCTGAGCAAGGCAAGACGCTGCCCGATGCCGAGGGCGATGTGTTCCGCGGCCTGGAGGTGGTGGAGCACGCCAGCGCCATCGGCAACCTGCAGCTGGGCGAGCTGGCCAACAACGTGGCCGGCGGCGTGGACACCTACACGCTGATGCAGCCGCTGGGCGTGTGCGCGGGCATCACCCCGTTCAACTTCCCCGCCATGATCCCGCTGTGGATGTTCCCCATGGCGATCGCCACGGGCAACACCTTCGTGCTCAAGCCCTCCGAGCAGGACCCGATGGTGACCATGCGCCTGTGCGAGCTGGCGCTGGAGGCCGGCGTGCCCCCGGGCGTGCTGAACGTGGTGCACGGCGGTGAGGACGCGGTGAACGCCATCTGCGACCACCCGGACATCAAGGCGATCAGCTTCGTGGGCAGCACCAAGGTGGGCACGCACGTGTACAACCGCGCCAGCCTGAACGGCAAGCGCGTGCAATGCATGATGGGCGCGAAGAACCACGCCATCGTCATGCCAGACGCCAACAAGGAGCAGACGCTCAACGCCCTGGCCGGTGCCGCCTTCGGCGCCGCGGGCCAGCGCTGCATGGCGCTGTCGGTGGTGGTGCTGGTGGGCGAGGCCCAGCAGTGGATTCCCGACCTCGTCGCCAAGGCCAAGACGCTCAAGGTGAGCGGCGGCACCGACAAGGGCACCGACGTGGGCCCATTGGTCTCGTGCGCAGCGAAGGACCGGGTGGAACACCTGATCGAGCGCGGCATCGCCGACGGCGCCAAGCTGGAACTGGACGGCCGCAAGCCGCAGGTGGCGGGCTACGAAAAAGGCAACTTCGTCGGCCCCACGGTGTTCAGCGGTGTGAAGCCCGGCATGTCCATCTACGACCAGGAGGTCTTCGGCCCGGTGCTGTGCCTGGGCGCGGCGGCCGACATCGATGAAGCGATCGCCTTCATCAACGACAACCCGAACGGCAACGGCACGGCCATCTTCACGCAGTCGGGCGCGGCAGCCCGCAAGTTCCAGGAAGAGATCGACGTGGGCCAGGTGGGCATCAACGTGCCGATTCCCGTGCCCGTGCCGCTATTCTCGTTCTCGGGCTCGCGCGCTTCCAAGCTGGGCGACCTGGGGCCGTATGGCAAGCAGGTCGTGCTGTTCTACACGCAGACCAAGACGGTCACGGCGCGCTGGTTCGACGACAGCACCATCTCGCACGGCGTGAACACCACCATCAGCCTGAAGTAGCCCGCTGGCGCGGGAGCGGCCGGCCGGGGCCGCGCGGTGCTACAACGCCAAGGATGCACATTCTCAAGATCACGACGAAACGGTGGGCGGCGCTCGCCTGGGGCGGCGGCGCGGCCTGCGCCCTGCTGTTCAGCGCGGGGGCCCACGCCCAGGCGGGCGCACCCTGCCGACCCGAGGGCACGGTGGCCGAGACCAATGCCTGCGCGGTGCAAACCTACCAGCAGGCGGACACGGCCATTGCGATTCTCTACAGCGACGTGATGCGCGCGCTGTCGGCCCACGAGCGGCCGCAGCTGCGGCAGGAGCAGACCGCCTGGCAGCGCCAGCGCACCATGCTGTGCAAGCAGGGCACCCAGTCCACCGAGGGCCTGCCCGAGTGGCCGCGCCTGTATCACGCCTGCCTGACCGCCGAGACCGAGGCGCGCCGCCAGGGCTTGATGCGCTGGCTGACGCTGGACCATCCCTCCGCCAAGCCGTAACGCATCCGCCACCGTCCACCCCGCCCCGCCCGCAACGAGACAAAGCAGAACAACGAACGACCGCCAGCGAGAACCGACCCATGGACTTTGAACTGACCGAAGAACAGCGCGCCTTCGCCGAGACGGCCCGCGACTTCGCGCGCGCCGAACTGGCGCCGCACGCAGCCCGCTGGGACGCCGAGGGCATCTTCCCGCGCGAGGCGATCGCCGCGGCCGGCGCCCTGGGCTTTTGCGGCCTGTACGCCCCCGAGAACGCGGGCGGCCTCGCCCTGCCCCGGCTCGACGCCACCCTGGTGTTCGAGGAAATGGCGGCGGTGGACCCCTCCACCACGGCCTTCATCACCATCCACAACATGGCCACCTGGATGCTCGGCACCTGGGCGACCGATGCCGTGCGCGACCGCTGGAGCCCCCTGCTAGCCAGCGGCGAGAAGCTCGCCTCGTACTGCCTGACCGAGCCCGGCGCGGGCTCGGACGCGGCCTCGCTCAAGACCCGGGCGGAGTTGGCAGGCGCCGAATACGTCATCAACGGCGCCAAGGCGTTCATCAGCGGCGCGGGCAGCACCGACGTGCTGGTGCTGATGGCCCGCACCGGCGACGCCGCATCGGGCGCGGCGGGCATCAGCGCCTTCGCGGTGCCGGCCGATGCGCCGGGCATCCAGTACGGCAAGAAGGAAGAAAAGATGGGCTGGAACAGCCAGCCCACCCGCACCATCAGCTTCGACAACGTGCGCATTCCGGCCGACCACCTGCTGGGGCGCGAGGGCGAGGGCTTCAAGATCGCCATGAAAGGCCTGGACGGCGGGCGCATCAACATCGCCACCTGCTCGGTGGGCGCGGCGCAAGGCGCGCTGGCCCAGGCGCAGCAGTACATGCAAGACCGCAAGCAGTTCGGCAAGCCCATTGCGAGCTTCCAGGCGCTGCAGTTCAAGCTGGCCGACATGGCGACCGAACTGGTGGCCGCGCGCCAGATGGTGCGGCTGGCGGCCTCCAAGCTGGATGCGGGCGCGCGCGATGCCAGCACCTATTGCGCCATGGCCAAGCGCTTCGCCACCGATGCGGGCTTCAACGTGTGCAACGAGGCGCTGCAGCTGCACGGCGGCTACGGCTACATCCGCGAGTACCCGCTGGAGCGCCTGATGCGCGACGCGCGCGTGCACCAGATCCTGGAGGGCACGAACGAGATCATGCGGGTCATCATCGCCCGCCGCATGCTGGAGGGCGACGCGCCCGACGCCATCCGCTGACCGAATTCACTACCAATTTCATAGCAACATGCCCTAGTACTTATTGCGCCAGAGGCCTGTTTCATTCAAAACCAAAGGAGACACTTCCATGAAGATCGCATTCATCGGCCTGGGCAACATGGGCGGCCCCATGGCGCTGAACCTGCACAAGGCGGGGCATGAGGTCCGCGCGTTCGACCTGTCCCAGCCGGCGCGCGACAAGCTGGCCGAAGGCGGCGTGGCCATTGCGGCCGATGCGGCGGCGGCTGTGCAGGGCGCCGAGGTGCTCATCAGCATGCTGCCCGCCAGCCAGCACGTGGAATCGCTGTACCTGGGCAACGGGCAGCAGCCCGGACTGCTGCCGCTGCTGGCCGCCGGCACGCTGGTGATCGACTGCTCCACCATCGCCGCCGCCACCTCGCGCAAGGTGGCCGAGGCCGCCCAGGCGCGCGGCCTGGCGTTCATCGACGCGCCCGTCTCGGGCGGCACCGGCGGCGCCGTGGCCGGCACGCTGACCTTCATGGTGGGGGGCGATGCCGCCGACCTGGAGCGCGCCCGCCCCATCCTGGAAAAGATGGGCGCCAACCTGTTCCATGCCGGCGCCGTGGGCGCGGGTCAGACGGCCAAGATCTGCAACAACATGCTGCTGGGCATCCTGATGGCGGGTACCAGCGAGGCCATCGCCCTGGGCGTGGCCAACGGGCTGGATCCGAAGGTGCTGTCCGAGATCATGCGCCGCAGCTCGGGCGGCAACTGGGCCCTGGAAAAGTACAACCCCTACCCCGGCGTCATGGAAACCGCCCCCGCCAGCAAGGGCTACGCGGGCGGCTTCGGCACCGACCTGATGCTCAAGGACCTGGGCCTGGCGCAGGAGAACGCCATGGCCGTGAAGGCCGCCACGCCGCTGGGAGGGCTGGCGCGCAGCCTGTATGCGGCGCACAGCCTGGCCGGCCAGGGGGCGCTGGATTTCTCCAGCATCATCCAGGCGGTGCAAAAGAAGGGCTGACCCGCAGCGGGGCAGCGCCCAGCCCCCGGGCCCGCCCTCAGCGGCGTGGCCGCAGCACCATGCGGTCGCGCCCGATCTCCACGTCGAAGTGCTGCAGGAAATTCTGGCCCAGCAGCGCGTCCTCGTCATCGTCGCCCGTGTACCCCGTGCCCACGCGCAGGCCGGACACGGCCAGCGAGCGCACGGTGACCGAATCGGCCACCACCACGCGGCCCTGGCGCGTGCCGTTGGCGGTGCGGAACTGCGTCACTTCCCCGCCCGTGAGGCTGGCCTTGCGCGCGAGCGCATCGGTCACGCCCACCAGGCTGGCGCCGGTGTCCACCATGAACATGACGGGCTGGCCGTTCACCGTGCCGGCCACGCGAAAGTGCCCGTCGCGGTGCCGGGGGATCACCAGGGCACCCTCCGCCGTCACGCTGGCGCCGCGCGGCTTGAGGTAGTGGTCCATGGCCACGTACAGGACGCCCATCAATGCGAGCCAGAAGGCCAGGATGCCCCACATGCCCCGACGGGCCAGCGCGCGCGTGCGGCGCTCGCCGGGCACGTGTGCGTCTTCCACGTCGCCACCGCCCCGCGAGACCAGGCGCTGGCGGTCTTCGCCATCCGATGCCATTCGTTGTCCTTCCGGAAATGTGCTTGGGGCGAGTATGGCCCAGGCACCGCACGTTGCCGCGCCGCGCCAGGCGCATCGCCGCCGTTGTCCTACGCCTTGCGGGCCCGCATGCGGTCATCCTCGGGCCTTCGCCCGCGGCGCCGCCAGGGCACCGCGCGACCACGGTTGCAGCCACTGATCCACCCTTGGCGCCAGGACCGCGCAACGCATCACACGACACCCGTCCCTGCCGCTTCCTTCACCATTCTTTTCGTCGATCCCGACGCACCCTTCCCAGGAGAATTCCATGGCCCCTCTTCCTTCCAGCCCATCCCGCGCTTCATTCCAACGCCGCGGCACCCTCGCTGCCAGCACCGCCGCCGTGGCGGCCGCCCTGTTCCTGGCGGGCTGCGCCGGCAGCGCCTCGGACAACTCCCGCTCCGCCGTCGCCAAGACCCCCGTGCCGGGCCTCGAACGCGCCACCGCCACCGCACGCCTGGTCACGCCTGAAGGCGCGCCGGCCGGCAATGCCGTCCTGACCGAAACCGCCGCGGGCGTGGAGGTGGCCATCCAGGTGCAGGGCCTGTCGCCGGGCAAGCACGGCTTTCACATCCATGCCAATGGCGCCTGTTCGCCGGGACCGGACGCCACCACCGGCCAGACCATCGCGTTCGGCGGTGCCGGCGGCCACTTCGACCCCGGCATGGCCAAGAAGCACGGCCATCCCGGCCAGCCCTCGCACGAGGCCCACGCGGGCGAACTGCCCAACATCACCGTGGGCGACGACGGCCGGGGCAGCGTGCGTTTCGTGAACGCCAACGTCTCGCTCACGCCGGGCAAGACCTCGGTGGTGGGCCGCTCGCTGGTCGTGCACGAAAAGGAAGACGACTACACCACCAACCCTGCCGGCAATTCCGGCGGCCGGCTGCTGTGCGGCCTGATCCAGCCCGCACCGGCCAGCACCGTGGTGGGCGACAAGGCCGCAGTTCCCTCCCTGCTGGTCCGTTGATGCGCCGCGCGCGGCGCGCGGTGCCCCAGGCCGCTTTGTGGTGCTGCGCGCTGGCATCTGCCGGGTTCGCACGGGCCCAAAACCTTCCTCCGCAGGACCCGCCAACGGCCACGCTCCCGGCCGTGCAGGTGCCTGGACAGGCCGAGGCGCAGCGCCGCTTCGATGCCGCGGCCAGCCACACCAGCGTGGCGGTCGATGCGTTTTCCACCCCCAGCCCGCTGGTGAACCTGTCCGAGTTGCTCGCGGCCCAGGCGGGCGTGGTGGCGCTGGACCGGCAGAACTACGCGCAGGACCTGCAGATCGCAGTGCGAGGCTTCGGTGCGCGCTCCACCTTTGGCGTGCGCGGGGTGCGCATCCTGGTGGACGGCATTCCGGCCACCATGCCGGACGGCCAGGGCCAGGCGGCCACGGCGCAACTGCAGTCGGCCTCACAGGTCGAGGTGCTGCGCGGGCCGCTGGCCCAGCTCTACGGCAACGCGGCGGGCGGCGTGCTGCAGGTCACCACCCGGGAGCCGCGCGAAGGCGGCGGTGCCGGCGCGTCGGTGGCGGCGGGCTCGTTCGGGCAGCGGCTGGTGGATGCCTCGCTCGACTTCGGCGACCGCACGCTCGGCGGGCTGGTGGATGTGTCGCACTTCGAGACCGACGGCGCGCGTGACCACAGCGCGGCGCGGCGCACGCACCTCAACGGCAAGCTGGTGGCCCGGCCCGATGCCGACACCCGGATCACCGCGTTGCTCAATCTCTACGACCAGCCCCTGGCGCAGGACCCGCTGGGCCTGACCCGGGCGCAGTTCGAGGCCGATCCGCGCCAGGCACCGGCCGTAGCGACGGACTTCGGCACGCGCAAATCCGTGGCGCAAAACCAGTTCGGCGTGGTGCTGGAGCGGCAACTCGGCGCGGCCGACAGCGTTCGGGTGCGCGCCTATGGCGGCATGCGCACGCTCACGCAATTCCTGTCGTTCAGCGGCGCCGCGGCCAGCAGCGCAGGCGGCGTCGTGGACCTGGACCGCGACTACTACGGCCTGGGCATGGCCTGGACGCACACCGTGCGGCGCGCCTCCGGCCTGCCCCTGACCTGGACGCTGGGGCTGGACGCCGACCGCCTGTCCGAGCACCGCCAGGGCCGGGTCAACAGCAACGGCACGCCCGGCGCGCTGCGGCGCGACGAGCAGGACCGCGCGGGCAACACCGATTGGTTCGCCCAGGTGGACGCCTGGCTCACACCCACCTGGCGCGCCATGGCCGGAGTGCGCGCCAGCCGCGTACGCACGAGCGTCAACGACCGCTTCATCACCGCCGGGAACCCCGACGACAGCGGCCAGCGCACCTGGCGCCAGACCAGTCCCGTGCTGGGCCTGGTATGGAGTGCCACCGACCAGCTCAACCTGTACGCCAACATCGGCCGCGGCTTCGAGACGCCCACCCTGGCCGAGATGGCCTACAGCACCGGCAACACCGGCCCCAACTACGGCCTGAACGCCTCGCGCAGCCGGCAGATGGAGGTCGGGGCCAAGTGGCAGGGAACGGTGCACCGCATCGACGCGGCCTGGTTCGACGCGCAAAGCCGGGACGAGATCGTGCCGGCGGCCACCGTGAACGGGCGCACTGTGTACCAGAACGCCGACCGGGTGCGCCGGCGCGGGCTGGAGCTGGCCTGGAGCGCCCAGTCCGGCGCCTTCAAGCCGCGCGTGGCCTACACGTACCTCGATGCGTTCTTCGACAGTCCCTACGCCGTGGCGGGCGGCGCCACCGTGCCCTCGGGCAACCGGCTGCCGGGCACCGCGCGCCAGACCGTGCAACTGGCGCTGGACCACGCCCTGTCGCCGGCATGGCAATGGGGCGCGACGCTGGACGTGTCCGGCAAGGTGTACGCCAACGATGTGAACACCGAGGCCGCCGCCGGATTCGCCGTGGCGGGCCTGCGGGCGGGCTATGCCTTTCGCACCGGGGACACGCGCTGGCAGGCCTGGGCGCGGCTGGACAACCTGTTCGACCGCCGCTACACGGGCTCGCTCATCGTGAACGACGGCAACGGGCGCTTCTTCGAGCCCGCGGCGGGACGGCGCATCATGGTAGGGCTGCGCGCGCAGTTCCTGTAGCCGCCCTGCCCGGGGCGCAGGGCCCGGATCGGCTCAGCCGCCCTCGCACACCAGGCGCTGCTCGCCCAGGCCCGTGGCCCCCAGCCGCATCACGTCGCCCGGCCGCAGAAAGCGCGGCGCCGGCTTCTTGCCCAGTCCCACGCCCGCCGGCGTGCCGGTGAGCACGATGTCGCCCGGCTCCAGCGTCATGAACTGGCTGATGTACGACAGCACCCGGGGCACTCCGAAGATGAAATTGCGCGTGTTCCCGTCCTGCATGCGCTCGCCGTTCACCTCCAGCCACAGGCCGATGGCGTGCGGGTCGGGCACCTCGTCGGCCGTGACCAGCCAGGGTCCGATGGGCGCGAACGTGTCGTAGGCCTTGCCTTTGTCCCACTGACCGCCGCGCTCCATCTGGTAGCTGCGCTCGGATACGTCGTTGGCCAGCACGTAGCCCGCCACATGCTGCAGCGCTGCGTCTTCGGCCACATGCTGCGCGCGCGTGCCGATCACGATGCCCAGCTCCACCTCCCAGTCGGCCTTCAGCGCGCCGGGCGGGATGCGCACCGGGTCCGTGGGCCCACTCAGCGCGGTGGTGGCTTTCATGAACAGCACGGGCTCGGCCGGCGCGGCCAGGCCCGCTTCGGCCGCATGGTCGGCATAGTTGAGCCCCACGCACACGATCTTGCCCACGCCCGCCACCGGGCAGCCCAGGCGTTCCGATTCGGGCACGACGGGCAGGCGCGACGTGTCCAGCGCCGCGAGGGCGGCCAGGGTGCGGGGCGACAGCTGGGCGGGGCCGATGTCGGGCAGCAGCATGGACAGGTCCCGGACAATGCCTTGCGCATCGACGAGCCCGGCGCGCTCCGCGCCCGGCTGGCCATATCGGATCAGTTTCAAAGTGTCTCCTACCGGTGGAAGATTCCAGACGCGGAAGCGGGCGACGGGCGCCCGTCCGAAGCATCACGACCAGTAGTCGATCTCGTCCAGGCTGCGGGCAAATGCCTGCAGGTCAGACACCTGCGGATACTCCACGTAGTACAGGTACTCGTAGCCCACCGCCTGCTGCGCGAGATCGATCCAGCGGCCGCGCTGCGTCGTATCGTAAAGCGTCTGGAGCTTCCCGAGGTCGAAGGCCTCCTTGCCGCTCGATGCGGCCTGCGCCTTGGCGGCCTGCAGCCGCGCCGTTCGCTGCTGCTGCGCGCGTTCCCTGAGTTGCCGATGAAAAGCCAGGGCGGCTTCGCCTTTGAGTTGGGTCATCTTCAATCTTGTCCATTCAGCGTGCAGTGGATTCCCAGCGCCTGGGACCACGACAGGCCGGCATATTTCTGCAAGGCTTCGCGAGCGGTCTCGGCGATGGCGGCGGGCATGGCGTGCGTCAGCTGCCTGATCGTCCCGTCGTCGATCACCTGTTCGCCCATGTCGCTGGCGGGCAAGTCGGAGAGCGCCACGATCTCGGCGTATTGGTCCGCGTCGTGGATCGTCAGCTCCCCGTTCGCAACGGTCGCGACAGGCGCCTTCTCTCCCGTCGCCAACGTGCCCATCAGGTGGTAGGTGCCGATCTGCGGCTTCGCCAGGAACTGGTCGATGACGTCCAGGCGATTGCCGCGAACGGCGGAGTAGCCGGCGACGACGGCGGCATAGGGGGGACGCGGATCGTCCCCGTCGGGCTTGCGTTGCAGGACACCCAGCAGCGAACGCTCCAGAGGGGTGTCGATGTCGTACATCTCGACCTGGCGGCCGGTGTGCTCGGACAGTGCGATGTAGCTGGCGACTTCGTGCGCTCCGCCCAGCCGTTTGTCGACCAGCATGCTGGCCGGCTTTCCGCTCGCGGTCTTCCTTGTGGCGATCTGGCGTTCCAGCCGGTCGGCGAGCACGCACGACTCCGCGTGCACATTGGCCGGTGTCAGTCGGGGCTGGCCGTGCGCCTTCCTGAGCCGCGGTTTGAACGCGTCCGGATTGATGCTGCCCCCGCCGCTTTCCTGCAGGGCGTCGGCCAGGGCCGGCACGGCCGATCGGGCCAGCCGGGTCTTTCCGGCAGCCGTATTGCCGCGCAAGGCGAACAGTGTCGGATCGCAGCCCGACCGCTCCACGCATTCCGCGAAGACAGAGGCCTTGCGAAAGGAGTCATCGATCAGCGCATCGTGCAGCTTGCGGCGCTCGGGCTGCCAGTGGGCCGGATCGGCCAGGTAGTCCCATCGCCCGGGCCCGACGGGCGGCAGCGTGCCGACCGCGAACATCTCCACGGAGCCGTTGGCGTATGCGCCATTGAAGGCCGCGGAATGGGTGGTTCGCCTGGCAGACAGGCTTCGCAGTGCCGAGGCCGCGGAACGGACCGGGGACAGGGCCCCGTGGCCTGCGCTGCGAGGGGCTGCCTTCAATTCAGGGGAGCCGCTCTGCGATTTCAGCGTGGAGCCCGCCGGCAGCGGGGGCCCCGATGTCAGTCTGGCGAGGGGATGGCGCGGCACGCGCGCCCGAGCGGCAAGGCGATGAATCATAGGCCCGGCAAGTTAGCGGCAGCCACTCGGCGGCGCCATCCCACGCGCGAAGATCAGGCAGGTTCCGCGAACCCCTGCCCGCCCCCCAGCGCGGGGCCAGGGTGCCACACCAAACTTCGCTCATCGCCAGGGCGGACATCCGCCACGCGCCGTAATATCGGCCCGAACCACCACCCGCTCCCGGCTCCTTTCCGCCCCGAATCCGCCATGCCCCGTTCACACGCCCCCCCGGCCCCCTCCACGCTGCCGCCTGCAGCGGCCGACCGGCCCCGCCCGGCCCATCTGGCCGACCTGTTCTGGTCGTTCACCCTCCTGGCGCTGCAGGGCTTCGGCGGCGTGCTGGCCGTGGTGCAGCGCGAGCTGGTGGACCGCAAGGGGTGGCTCACCAATGAGGAATTTCTCGAAGACTGGGCCGTGGCGCAGATCCTGCCGGGGCCCAACGTGGTCAACCTCGCCGTGGTGGTCGGCGATCGCTATTTCGGACTGCGTGGCGCCCTGGTGGCACTGGCGGGCATGCTGCTGTTTCCCTTGCTGCTGGTGCTGGCGCTGGCCGTGGTGTATGCGCAGTTTTCCGGCCACCCCGCCGTGAGTGGCGCCTTGCGCGGCATGGGAGCGGTGGCGGCTGGCCTGGTCGGCGGCGTGGCGCTGCGGATGGCGGGGGCCTTGCGCACGCACCCGCTGGGCCCGGTGGCCGGGTGGGCCTTCGTGGCCGCGACCTTCGGCACCATGGCGCTGCTGCGCTGGCCGCTGGCCTGGGTGCTGCCCGTGGTGGGCGGCGCGGCATGCGCTGTGACCTGGCGGAAGATCGCCCCATGACGCCGGCCCCCATGCTCGCCCTGCAGCCGGTGGACTGGCTGAACCTGTTCCTCTACTACGCCTCCATCTCGCTGCTGGCAGTGGGTGGGGCCATTGCCGCCGCGCCCGACATGCACCGGTTCCTGGTGGAACGGCAGGGCTGGATCACCGACGTGCAGTTCAACGCCTCGGTCGCCATCGCCCAGGCCGCGCCGGGCCCCAACGTGCTCTTCGTCGGCCTGCTGGGCTGGAACGTGGGCCTGAACGCCGGCGGGCCGGGCGCGGCGGGCTGGGCCGCGGCCACGCTGGGCATGGCACTGAGCCTGGTGGGCATCATGCTGCCCAGCACGGTGCTGACCTGGCTGGCCACGCGCTGGGGCCACCGCAACAGGCACCGGCGCAGCGTGCGCGCCTTCAAGCAGGGGCTGGCGCCCGTGGTGATCGGCCTGCTGCTGGCCACCGCCTGGCTGCTGGGCAGCGTGCACCATGGCGCCGGCACCGACCTGCGCCTGTGGCTGCTGAGTGGCGCGTGCGCGCTGGTGGTATGGCGCACCCGGCTTCACCTGCTGTGGCTGCTGGCGGCGGGTGCGGTGCTGGGGGCGCTGGGCGTGGTATGACCAGGCGCGCCCGTGGATTTAACAGTCCGTGCTGACTCCAGGGGCGTGAAGATTCAGCGGTCGTCTTACCGCGCCGGGTGGCGTATGCCGCAACAATGGCTTTGGCACCTTTGCCGTCGGCGTTGGCCGGGCCTCCCCGGGCCTGCTGCCGCACCCCGTTTTCTTCGTGGCCCGATTCGCAACGGGCCTGTCTTTTCCGCAATCCAAGGAGTCCCCCATGCAATTTCGCCCCCTCGGCCGTTCGGGCCTGCAGGTTTCGCCACTGTGCTTCGGCGGCAACGTGTTCGGCTGGACGGTGGACGAGCCCACCACGTTCTCGCTGCTTGATGCCTGGGTGGACGCGGGTTTCAATTTCATCGACACCGCCGACGTGTACTCGCGCTGGGCGCCAGGGCACATGGGCGGCGAGTCCGAAGCCATGATCGGCCAGTGGCTCAAGCGCAGCGGCAAGCGCGACCGCATCGTGCTGGCCACCAAGGTGGGCAAGGACATGGGCGGTGGCAAGGTGGGTCTGGGCGGCGACTACATCCGCCGCGCGGTGGACGACTCGCTGCGTCGCCTGCACACCGATGTGATCGACCTCTATCAGTCTCACGATGACGATGCCGGTACCCCGCTGGAGGAAACCCTGGGCACCTACGCCGACCTGATCCGCGAAGGCAAGGTGCGCGCGATCGGCGCCTCCAACCATTCCGCGAAGCGCCTGGCCGAGGCCCTGGACACCAGCGAGCGCCTGGGCGTGCCGCGCTACGAAAGCCTGCAGCCGCTGTACAACCTGTACGACCGCGACGTGTTCGAGAAAGAGCTGCGCCCCCTGTGCCTGGAAAAGGGCGTGGGCGTGATCAACTTCTACGCGCTGGCCGCCGGCTTCCTGACCGGCAAGTACCGCAGCGCGGCGGACGTGGACAAAAGCCCGCGCGGCGCCAAGGTGGTGCAGACCTACCTGAACGACCGGGGCCTGCGCATCCTGGCCGAACTCGACCAGGTGGCCGAGCGCTATGAGGTCACCCCCGGCCAGGTGGCGATCGCGTGGCAGATGGCGCAGCCCGGCATCACCGCGCCCATCGCCAGTGCATCGTCGCTGGAGCAACTGCAGGAACTGGTGCAGGCCGCCAGTCTGAAGCTGGATGCGGATGCGCTCGAATCGCTGAGCCAGGCCAGCGCCGAAGCGGCCTGAGGACCCTGAAGGCCATCAAGCGGGTTAGCCGACCGCCGCCTGGGCGGCGGGCACTCTGCCGCCGCCCTGCCCGCCTTCTTCCGCCAAGGCCTGCAATCCCTGCCGATGCGCCACCAGCGCCTGCACGGTCGTGCACAGCAGACCGTGGGCCTGGGCGAACCGCGCCACGTCCGCACCGCGGGCCATGCTGCCGTCCGGATTCATCAGCTCGCACAGCACCCCGGCGGGTGCGCGGCCGGCCAGGCGCGCCAGGTCCACGGCCGACTCGGTGTGGCCGGTGCGCTCCAGCACCCCGCCCGGGCGTGCCACCAGCGGAAAGACATGGCCGGGGCTGACGATCTGCGGGGCACCGCCGGGCGCCGGTACCTGCAGGGCGCAGCGGATCGTCTGCACCCGGTCGGCCGCCGACACGCCCGTGCTCACGCCATGGGCCGCCTCGATGGACTGGGTGAAGGCGGTGGCGAACGAGGACCGGTTGACCTCCACCATCGGCCGCAGGCCCAAGGCGCCCGCATGACCGGGCGTGAGGCACAGGCAGACGATGCCGCTGCCCTCGCGGATCATCAGGGCCATGGTGGCCTCGGTGAGGTTGTCGGCCGCGCAGACGAGGTCGGCCTCGTTCTCGCGGTCGGCATCGTCCATGACGAGCACGGGACGGCCCGCGGCAATGGCGGCGATGACCTCGGGCATGGGCGCCAGCTGCACGCCGTGATCGACGGCCAAGGCCACAGGCATGGAAGGGGAAGAGGAAAAGGAAGAAAAAACGGAAACGGCGGTGTTCATGAAACGCTCCTGGAAGGTGAGGAAACGCCTCAAGGCATGCAAGAAGCACCGGCGCACGCCCGAGTGGCAGGCGCGCGCAGGCACCAGGGCGCGCATGGCTGCGCGCCCCATCTTCTTTCATCCGGACTGTGACCGTCGGCCCCAGACTGGACGGGCCAGGAACCGTGTTCCTTGGAGCCGCGTCGCACTGGGTCTGCTGACCTCCGCCCATCCCGAAGGACGCATGCGGAGCGCTCGCGGGCTCGCGGCGCGGGGAGACCTCCCGCACCGCCTACCGCCGGTGGGGAATTCCACCCCGCCCTGAAGACCGTGCGATTATCGCGGCGCTGCCGCCGGTGGCGTGTCGCCTGCCGGGCGATCCCGGCCCAGCAGCAGGGGCAAGACTTCGGCCGACGGACCGCGCAGCACCGCATGGGCCGTGCCGTCGAGTTCGCTTGGCGCCGGGTTGACGATGACCACGCGCGCCCCGATGCGCCGGGCCATGTGGGCGAGGCCGGCCGCGGGATACACGGCGCCGGCCGTGCCCACGACCAGCATCAGGTCGCAGGCGCTGACCGCCTCCTGCGCCTGACCGAGGATGTCCAGCGGCAACGACTCGCCGAACCACACCACGGCCGGGCGAACGAGATTGCCGCAGGTGGCGCAGCGCGGTGGTGCGCCGGCTTCGGCGTGGGCCATGTCGCAGCAGCCGCGCGGATCGTCCAGCCAGCGGTTACCGCGCAGCTCGCCATGCAGGCACAGCACGCCCTCGCTGCCGGCCATCTGGTGCAGGCCATCCACGTTCTGCGTGACCAGCGTGAGGCGGCCGGGATGGCGCCGGGCAAAGTCCGCCAGCGCCCGGTGGCCCGCATTGGGCTGCACGCCCTGCAGCAGCGCGCGGCGGTGCTCGTACCACGCCCAGACACCCGCGGGATCGGCGCGAAAGCCGGGCTCGCTAGCCATGTCTTCGGGGCGCACGTGCGCCCACAGTCCGGTCTGCGCATCGCGGAACGTGGGCACGCCGGACTCGGCGCTCACGCCCGCGCCGGTCAGCACCACGATGCGCTGCGCGGCGTCGACCCAGGCGATGGCGGTGTTCAGGTCGCCCGAGCCGCTCCACGCGACTTCGAGGGCTGGCACGCGCGGCATGGCGAAAAGACCGGGTTCAGACGGTGCGCTGGCGCAGGGCCTCGTACAGGCACACGCCGCTGGCCACCGACACGTTCAGGCTCTCCACCGCGCCCTTCATGGGGATGGAGACCAGCTCGTCGCAGGTCTTGCGCGTGAGCTGGCGCATGCCGTCGCCCTCCGCGCCCAGCACCAGGGCCACGGGGCCTTTCAGGTCCACCTGGTAGATGGTCTTGGGCGCATCGTCGCTGGTGCCGATGCACCAGATGTTGCGTTCCTTGAGCTCGTTCAGGGTGCGCGCGAGGTTGGTCACCATGAAATACGGCACCGTCTCTGCGGCACCGCTGGCCACCTTGGCCACCGTGGCGTTCAGGCCCACCGCATGGTCCTTGGGCGCGATCACGGCCTGCGCGCCGGCACCGTCGGCCACCCGCAGGCAGGCGCCCAGGTTGTGCGGATCGGTCACGCCGTCCAGCACCAGCAGCAGGGGCTGGGCGACGCCAGAGGCTTCCAGGTCTTCGAGCAGCTCGTCGAGCGAGGTGGCCAGGGCCACCGGCTCCACCCGCGCCGCCACGCCCTGGTGGCCCTGGCTGCCTGCCAGCTTGGCGATGCGCGCGCTATCGGCTTCGATGAGGCGCGCGCCGGCGGCGTTGGCGCGGTCGAGGAACTGGCGCATGCGGGCATCGCGCCGCGTGGCCTCGTAGTAGATCTCGATGATGGATTGCGGCGCGGTCTTCAGGCGCACGCCGACGGCGTGGAAGCCGAAGAGGACTTTGGGGCTGGACATGCGGGGATTATCCGCGCCACAGGCCGAGCGCCCGATTGCTATTTATTTGATAGCAACCAAGGCATGCAATATCCCGGCACAGGGCACAAACGGCCCAAAGTCCCATGGAAGCCTCAGGCCTCGGACACGCGCCCCGCGTCGATGGTGATGCGCCGCTCGCACTGCGCGGCGATGCCCCGGTCGTGCGTGACGAGCACGAGCGTGGTGCCCTGCTCGCGGTTCAACTCGAACATCAGCCGCATGATGGTCTCACCCGTGGCGAAGTCCAGGCTGCCGGTGGGCTCGTCGGCCAGCAGCACGGCCGGCTCGACCACGAAGGCCCGCGCCAGCGCCACGCGCTGCTGCTCGCCGCCCGACAGCACCTTGGGGTAGTGAGACAGGCGCTGGCCCAGCCCCACGCGCCCCAGCATGTCGGCTGCGAGCTTGCGTGCGTCGCGGCGGTCGGCCAGCTCCAGCGGCAGCATGACGTTCTCCAGCGCGGTCAGGTTGCCCATGAGCTGGAAGCTCTGGAACACGAAGCCCACCTTCTGCGCGCGCAGCGCGGCGCGGGCATCTTCGTCGATGGCGAACAGGTCCTGCCCATCCAGGCGCACGGTGCCGCGGGTGGGCGTATCGAGCCCCGCGATGATTGACAGCAGCGTGCTCTTGCCCGAGCCCGAGGCGCCCACGATGGCCGCGGTTTCCCTCGCAGCCAGCCGGAAATCGATATCCCGCAGAATGTCGAGGGTGCCGGTCGAGTCCGTCACCGACTTGTGCACGTGCTCCACGGCGATGATGGGGTGGGTGGGCAAGGAAGGAGTTTCCGACATGAAAGGTGCTTTGCTGTGAATCGAAATCTGTTGTACCGGCGTCACTTTATCGCGGCCCTGGCGGCCGGCGCGGCCGCAGGGCTTTGTGCCCCTGCTGCGCTGGCCGCTGCGGCGGCCAGGCCGGTCATCCTGGTGGTGGGCGATTCGCTGAGCGCCGAGTACGGACTGGCCCGCGGCACGGGCTGGGTGGCGCTGCTGGAAAAGAAGCTGGCCGAAGAGAAGATCGACGCCACGGTCGTGAACGCCAGCGTGAGCGGCGACACCACCTCGGGGGGCCGCTCCCGCCTGCCGGCCCTGCTGACCCAGCACCGGCCCAGCCACGTCGTGATCGAGCTGGGCGGCAACGACGCCTTGCGCGGGTTGCCGCTGCAGAACACCGCCGACAACCTGAAGGCCATGGCCCAGGCGGCCAAACAGTCGGGCGCCAAGGTCCTCATCGTGGGGATGCAGGTGCCGCCCAACTACGGCACCGATTACGCGAAACGTTTTGCCGGCACCTTCGCCAGCGTGGCCAAGGACACCCAGTCGGCGCTGGTGCCCTTCCTGCTCAAGGGCGTGGCCGATGCGGCCGACCCGACCGCCATGTTCCAGCCCGACCGCATCCACCCCAAGGCCGAGGCCCACCCGGCCATGCTGGCCAACGTGTGGCCCGAGCTGCGCAAGCTGCTGCGCTGACGGGCGGCGCCCTAGCGGGCCCGGTCGCCGGGCGAGCGCCTGGACCTGGGCCGGCGGTGCGGCTGCAGCGGGCCGTTAAGGGATCAGGCCGCAGGCGCGTTGCCGTCGGCGGGCGGTGCGCTCTGCTGGCCGTCGTCCTGCGCGGGGCCTTCCCGCGGGTCGTCCTTGCGGTGGGACTTGGCTTGCGCCTTCTCTTCCTTTTTCTTCTTCTTGGCGAGCTCGCGCTGGCGCTTTTCGTATCCGTAGTTGGGTGTTGCCAAGGTAGTACCTTCCTGAATTGAAGCGGTCAATGTAACAGCATGCCCTCAAGGCCCCGGGTCTTCCGGCCGCGGCGCCGCACCGGGCGCAGCCACCGGGCTCTTCGGGGCGTCAGGGTGCGGGAAAGGCATGCGCCAGGGCCTGGGCCAGATCGCGGCGGAGATCGGCTTCGGCCTCCAGTCCGATCGAAAAACGGACCACCGTGCCAGGAACGAGTTGCGGCGTCGGGCGGCTGCGCATGGTCGCCAGCTCGTACGGCACGACCAGGCTCATCGGTCCGCCCCAGCTGTAGCCCAGCTTGAAATATTGCAGCCGGTCGCAGAAAGCGTCCACCTGCGCCTGGGAATACCGCGCATCGATCACCACGCTGAACAGGCCCGCCGCGGCGCCGTCCCCGCCATCGGCCGCGCACAGCGCACGCCATTGGTCGTGCCCGGGCGATCCCGCCAGCGCGGGGTGCAGCACCTGGGCCACCGCGGGCTGCCCAGCCATCCAACGGGCGAGCGCGCGCGCCGCCACGTCGTGGGCGCGGTAGCGCAGTCCGATGCTGGGCAGCGAGCGCAGCACGGATTCGACGTCGTTCGCGCCCACGCCCAGCCCCAGGCGCATGTGGCACAGCTTCATGCGCAGGTGCAGGGCCTGGTCGCGCGTGACGATGCTGCCCATGAGCACGTCACCGCCGCCGCTGGGGTATTTGGTGAGCGCATGCACCGACACATCCACGCCCCACTGGCCGTCGCCCCGCAGGTCGAACGGCGCGAACGCCAAGCCCGCGCCCCAGGTGTTGTCCAGGGCGCAGACCACGCCGCGCTCGCGGCAGATGCGCACCTGCTCGATCAGGTCGGGGAACTCCAGGGTCACCGAGCCCGGCGCCTCCAGCCACACCAGCCGCGTCGCAGGCGTGATCCGGGCGGCGAGGTCGGCAGGGTCCATCGGGTCGTACAGCACGTGGCGGATGCCGTAGTGGGCCAGTTCCACCTCGGCCAGCGCCTTGTTCGGGCCGTAGGCGTTGTCGGGAATGAGCACCTCGTCGCCGGCGCGCAGCAGCGCCAGGGAGACATTGGCGATGGCGGCGAGGCCACTGGGCACCAGCAGGCATTGCTTGCCGCCCTCCAGTTCGCACAGTCGCTCTTCCAGCTGGTAGCTGGTGGGGGTGCCGTGCAGGCCGTAGGTGTAGCTGGTCTTGTCCTTCCACTCTCGGGCGCGCATGGCCGCCACATTGGGGAAGATGACCGTGGAGGCCTTGTACACCGCAGGCTGCGGCGCGGCGAAGCCCGCAGGGGGCACGTAGTCGTGGTGGACGATCCGGGTGGCGAGGTCGGCGGGTGAAGTCATGGGCGCCATGGTAGCGCCCGGCGCACCCGCCGAGGGTGGGCTGGATGCGCGCGGTGGAATGGCCGTGGCACCCGTGCCGGGTTGGCAGAAGCCGGGCCGGAGATCAGCCGGCGCTGGAGATGGTCAGCTGGTTCACCACCGAGTTCACGCCCTGCACGTTCTGGGCGATGTTCGTGGCGCGCTCGCTGGCCTGCTTGGATTTGACCGGACCGTTCAGCGTCACGATGCCGTTGCGGGTGTCCACGTCGATCTTGACGGCGCTCAGTTCCGCGTCCTGCGCCAGGCCGGCGGACACCTTGGCCGTGATGCCGGCATCGTCCATCACCGCGGCGGCGCGCTCGGCGGCCTGGCGGGTCGCATCGCCAGCCTCGTTGGCGGCGGCTTCCATCTTGCGCTGGGCGTCGGAGGCCACCTGGCCGCTCTTGGCGACGGCGGAGTCGATCTGCTGGCCCACCGTGCGGTCATCGGCCTTGTCGCAGGCGGCCAGTCCGAAAGCCAGCAGCGTGGCCGAAAGAATGCTCACCATCCGGTGGGAGGGGCTTTGGGGAGTACGGGTTTCGTTCATGGGAGGCCTCCTTGCAGGAAATGGGGGAATCTGGTGGGCACTTTAGGTTGGCGGCGCCTTGCACCCGGTGGGAAGGCGCCGAAGCTCGCGTAGGACAAGGCAGTCGAGAGGCCGCTGGCGCCCCGCTCCCGCCGCGCGACAATCGCGGGATGCGTCTGCAGTCCCTTTCCCGATGGTTTCCTTTCCTGGCCTGGCCCCGTCCGGACCGCCACCTGATGCGAGGGGAGTTCTGGGCCGGGATGACGGTCGGCCTGATGCTGGTGCCCCAGGGGGTGGCCTACGCAGCGCTGGCGGGCATGCCGGTCATCACCGGCATCTACGCGTCGCTGGTGCCCGCGCTGATCGCGGTGCTGTGGAGCTCCTCCACCCGCCTGGGCGTGGGGCCCACCGCGCTCACCAGCCTGCTGATCGGCGCCTCGCTCACCGGGCTGGCGGAGCCCGGCAGTGCGCACTGGGTGGCGCTGGCCGCCTGGATGGCGCTGCTGTCGGGCCTGCTGCAGATGCTGCTGGGGGTGGCTCGGTTCGGCTGGCTGCTCAATCTGGTCACCTCGCCCGTGCTCAACGGCTTCACCCAGGCGGCGGCTCTGCTCATCCTGGCCTCCCAGTTGCCGGACCTGCTGGGGCTGCGCACCACCTGGAACGCGCTGGCCGTGTCGCCGTCGCTGCACCATTTCGACCTGACGGCCGCGGCTTTCGGCCTGGGCAGCCTGGGGCTGCTGGTGGCCGCGCGGCGCTGGCGCGCCACGTTTCCGGCGGCCATCGTGATCGTCGGGCTGGCGGCCCTGGTCAGCTGGGCCATCGGCTATGCCGACCACGACGGCGCCGTGGTCGGCCACCTGCCCGCCGGGCTGCCCCAGCCCTACTGGCCCGGCTGGCTGTCGTGGGACGAGTTCGGCGCGCTGGTGCTGCCGGTGCTGGTGGTCACGCTGGTGAGCTTCCTGGAGACCGCCTCCAGCGCCAAAGTCGAACACCAGCAGGGCGGCACGCGCTGGAACGAAAACCAGGACCTGATCGCGCACGGCCTGGCCAAGATGAGCTCGGGGCTGTGCGGCAGCTTCGCCACGAGCGCGTCGTTCTCGCGCTCGGCGATCAACCTCTACGCGGGCGCCAAGAGCGGCTGGGCCACCCTTTTCGCCCTGGCGCTGGTGCTGGCGGTGCTGCTGTGGCTCACCCCGGCGCTGTACCACGTGCCCCATTCGGTGCTGGCGGCGGTGGTGGTGACGGCGGTGACCAGCCTCATCAAGCCCGGCACGCTGCTGCGGTTGTGGCGGGTGTCGCGGGTGGAGACGGTCATCGGCGGCGTCACCTTCGCGCTGACCCTGGCGACGGCCCCCCGCATGTACTGGGGCGTGCTGGTCGGCCTGGTGCTGAACCTGGGGCACTTTCTCTACCAGCGCCTGCACCCGCGCATCATCGAGGTGTCCCCGCACCCGGACGGCAGTCTGCGCGACCGCCACCTGTGGCTTTTGCCCCCCATCGCGCCGGGGCTCTTCGCCCTGCGGATGGATGCCGAACTGGACTTCGCGTCCGCCGCGGCCCTGGAACGCCGCATCGCCGAGCACTGGGCTGCCCATCCGGAGATTCGGCACCTGTGCCTTTTTGCGCAACCCATCAACCGCATCGACGTGACTGGCGTGGAAACCTTCGCCCGCCTGCGCACGCTGGCCGCCTCCCGCGGGGGGCAACTGCACGTGAGCGGCATCAAGCTGCCCGTGGAGCAAGTGCTGCGCCGGGCGGGACTTCTGGAGGCGGGACCGGGCCTCGCGCTCTACCGCACGGATGCGCAGGCACTGGCGGTGTTGCAACAATTAACGGAATGAGCCAGGATCGCAGGGGCCAGAAGCCACCCCCGCTGCTACACTCGGTACATACTGTTTGTTGCATTTTGTGACTGAATCTGCGACCCCTCAATTCGTGAACCTGCGCGACCTGCGCCTGACGACAGCGCATGCGTTGGTTGCACAGGCCGCGGGCTCGGAAGCTGCTTTGCCCTCCGACACGCCACTGCACTACCTGCAGGGCTTGATCGATGGCCTGTGCGAGCTGTCGCTCAAGGATCCCCTCACCGGGCTGGCCAACCGGCGCCACTTCCGCACCGTGCTGGAGCGCGAGATCGACCGCGTCACCCGCGCGGGCGAGGCGGCGCTGCTGCTCATGCTCGACATCGACAATTTCAAGCGGGTGAACGACACCTACGGCCATCTGGCCGGAGACATCGTCCTGCAGTCGGTGGCGCGCACCCTGAACGGCTGCGTGCGCCCCATGGACACCCTGGCCCGGTACGGCGGCGAAGAGTTCGCCGTGGTGCTGCCGGCCTGCCAGGCGGGCTTCGGCCGCGTGGTGGCGGAACGCATCCGCCGCGCGATCGAGCGCACGCCGGTGCGCATCTCGCCCTCCGTCGACCTCAACGTCACCGTCAGCATCGGCGGGGCTTTCGCCCTGCAGTGGATCCGCAGCACGACGCTCCTGTGGAGCGAACGTGCCGACAGCCAGCTCTATAAAGCCAAGATGGCCGGCCGCAACCGCGTCAGCATCGAAGAACAGCCGGACAGCACCGTCAGTGCCGAGGAGAAGAGCCTGCTCTTCGGCCCGCTATACACTCCGTCGGGATGGGGCGATCTGCCACCGCCCATGGATTCCACAGGCAGCGCCTATTGAAAGCCCAGAGATGACCGACGCGCTGTCCCCGCAACCCACCACACCCGCCGGCCCCAACATGCCTGCGCGCACCGCTAGCCCGCCGCCTGGCGCCCGCATCATCGCCATCACGAGCGGCAAGGGCGGCGTGGGCAAGACTTTCGTTTCCGCCAACCTGGCGGCCGCCCTCACCCGCCGCGGCCACCGCGTGCTCGTGCTCGATGCCGACCTGGGCCTGGCCAACCTTGACGTGGTGCTGAACCTGCACCCCAAGGTGACGCTGCACGACGTGTTCACCGGCAAGGCCGACCTGGACGATGCCGTGATCGACGCGCCCGGCGGCTTTTCGGTCGTGCTGGCCGGCTCCGGCATGGTCGAGTACTCGCGCCTCACCCCCGAAGTGCGCAGCGAATTTTTGAACGTGATCCAGACCCTGGCACCGCGCTTCGACGTGATCCTGCTGGACACCGGCGCCGGCATCTCCGACGTGGTGCTGTTCTCGGTGTCGCTCGCGTCCGAGGTGCTGATCGTCGCCACGCCCGAGCCCACGTCCCTCACCGACGCCTACGCCGCGATCAAGGTGCTGGCCACGCAGCAAAAGCGCCAGCACGTGCGCATGGTGGTCAACCAGGCCGCGCGCCCCGGCGACGGGCGCGCCATCACAAGCCAGTTGCAGCAGGTGCTGGACCGCTTCGTGAGCACCGAATCGGGCCGCTCCATGCGCTTGCTGCACATGGGCGACATCCCGGCCGACACGTCGGTGCGCGATGCCGTCATGCGGCGCCAGCTGCTGCTGATGCAGATGCCCGGCTGCCCCGCGGCGCTGGCCATTGCCCAGCTGGCCAACAAGATCGACACCGCGCTGCTCACCCCCGCCAGTTAGCCGAACGCCGGGGCCACGCCGTTGGCCGTCCGGCCCGCCTGCCATGCCCGAGTCCACCGTGAACGACGTTCTCAATATCTCCTGCTACCTGTTCGTGCCCCTGCCGGACGCGGCCGAACTGCGCGACGTGCTGCACGCGCGGGCCGAGGCGGCCCACCTCAAGGGCACCATCCTGCTGGCCGAGGAAGGCATCAACCTGTTCCTGGCCGGGCCGGCGACGGCGGTGCGCGGCTTCATAGCCGCCCTGAAGGCGGACGAACGCTTCGAACCCCTGGCCCCCAAGGAAAGCTGGTCGGCCAAGCAGCCGTTTCGCAAGATGCTGGTGAAGGTCAAGCGCGAGATCATCCGCATGGACCACCCCACCATCCGCCCGTCGAACGGCCGGGCGCCCGCGGTGGACGCACCCACCCTGCGCCGATGGCTGGCGCAGGGGCACGACGACGCGGGCCGGCCGGTGGTGACGCTGGACACGCGCAATGCCTTCGAGGTGGACCAGGGCACGTTCGACAACGCCATCGACTGGCGCATCGACAAGTTCACCGAGTTTCCGCCGGCGCTGCGCGAGCACAAGGCCGAGTTCGCGGGCAAGACGGTGGTGAGCTTCTGCACGGGCGGCATCCGCTGCGAAAAGGCCGCCATCCTGATGCGCGAGGAAGGCATCGAGAACGTCTACCAGCTCGAAGGCGGCATCCTCAAGTACTTCGAGGAAACCGACGGGGCGCACTACCACGGCGGCTGCTTCGTGTTCGACGAGCGCCGGGTGTTGGCGAACGACCTGTCGACGCAGCCGGAATCAGCCGCAGAGTCGAACGCTATCAAAATGTGAGCTACCGGGGCATGATTTTCTAGGGCATCGGGCTGTTTTGGCCCGATTTTTCAGTTCAAGGCTTGAAGCGCCGCTCCGGCAGCGGAATCCATTCGGTCTCGCCGGGCACGTGGCCCATGCGCTGGGCGTCCCAGTCGTCGGCAGCCTGCACGATGCGGTCCTTGCGGCTCGACACGAAATTCCACCAGATGTGGCGCGGGGCATCCAGTGCGTCGCCGCCGATCACCATCAGCCGCACCGCCCGGTCTGGCGCGCGCAGCGCGGCGCCGGCGCCCGTCTCCAGCACGGCCAGCGTGTGGGCGGCGAACGGCTCGCCGTCGAGCAGCAGGTCGCCGTCCACCGCATAGATCGCCATTTCCTGCGCCAGGGGCGGCAGGGTGAGCGCACCGCCGGCGGCCAATTGCACGTCGAGGTACAGCGTGGGCGACAGCGTCGCCACGGGCGAGGCGTGGCCGAACGCCCGGCCGATCAGCACGCGCACCGTGGCGCCCTCGTGCGACAGCTCGGGAATGTCGGCGGCCGGCGTGTGCACGAAGCTGGGTGCGTCGTCCTCGCTGGCCATTGGCAGCGCCGCCCACAGCTGGATGCCATGGTTCACGTAGCTGCGGTCGCGCAGCGCATCGGGCCGCCGCTCGGAATGCACGATGCCGCGCCCCGCGGTCATCCAGTTGATGGCACCGGGTTCGATCTGCTGCAGCGAGCCCAGGCTGTCCCGGTGCACGATGGCACCGTCGAACAGGTAGGTGACGGTGGCCAGGCCGATGTGCGGGTGGGGCCGCACGTCGTATTCGGACACCGGCTCCACGGTCACCGGCCCGAAATGGTCGAAGAAGACGAAGGGCCCGACGGAGCGGCGCTGCAGCGATGGCAGCAGCCGGCGCACGGTGAATCCGCCGCCCAGGTCCTTGTCGTGCCCCTTCAGGATGGCCGGCCCGCTCATGGCATGCGCTCCACGGCGGTGGTGATCTCGGTGGTGACGCTGGTCATCAGCTTGTGCACCGGGCACTTGGCGGCCACGGCCTCCAGCTCCGCGATCTGGGCGTCGGTGAGATCGCCGCTCACCTGCAGGCGGGCGGCCAGGCGGTAGGTGCCGCTGCGCTCGGCCGAGGCGTCGCGGTCGATCACCGTGTGCACATCGTCCACCGCCATGCCCTTGCGGCGCGCGTACCACAGCACGGTGAGCGCCTTGCACGCGCCGAGCGCGGCGTCGTACAGGTCGTGCGGATTGGGGCCGGTGTCATCGCCGTCCTCGGCCACGGTGCCGTCCACGACAAGGCGATGCCCGCGAACCGTCAGGGTCTGCGCCAGCGGTGCGCCGGCAATGCGCCGCAATTCGAGGGTCATGGGAAGGCTCCGGTGAGGGGAGGGATCGAGAGGGGATGGGCCGGCCAATCTATCAGCCGTGCAGGCGGCGCGCAATCTCCGCCACGCGTGCGCCGTACGAGCGGCCCGTGTCCAGGTCGCCCTGGAGCATCTCCTGCACGCTGGCGTCGGAGGGCGACTGGGCCAGCACGCCGACCGAGCCGCCCAGGTTGTTCAGGTCGTTGCGGGTGGCGGCCTTGGAGTTGCTGGGCAGCAGGCCCAGGCTCACCCAGATGCCGCCGTGCTGCGACGCCAGGGTGTGCAGGTAGGCCAGCGTGCCCTGCTTGTCGCCGTTCAGGCTGGCGCTGTTGGTGAAGCCGCCGAACACCTTGTCCTGCCAGCTGCGGCCGAACCAGGCCTTGGAGGAGGCATCGGCGAATTTCTTGAACTGCCAGCTCGGGCCGCCCATGTACGTGGGCGTGCCGAACAGGATGCCATCGGCCGCCTGCAGGGTGTCCCAGCCGCCTTCGGGCAGGTTGCCATCGGCATCGATGGCGACGAGCTGCGCGTTCGCGCCTTCGGCCACGGCCTGGGCCAGGCGCTGCGTGTGGCCATAGCCGGAATGAAAGACCACTGCGATTTTTGCCATGATGAAGAACTCCTCGAACGGGTGGTTGGATAAAGAAAAAAGAGAGGGGACAGGGAGAAAAAGAAAACGAAAGTCGGCCGATTCTCAGGCCGCCAGGTCGAACACCAGCACTTCCGCCTGCGTGCCCTGCCCGAACGCCAGCAGGGGCTCTTGCTCGGCAAAGGCCGCGTCGCCGGCCGCCAGGTCAAGCCCGTTGACCTGCAGCGCCCCGCGCACCAGTTGCACGTAGCCCTTGCGGCCGGGTGGCAGCGCCAGCGTGGCGGCCTCCGACCCATCGAACAGGCCGGCGTACAGCCGGGCATCCGCGTGGACGGTGAGCGAGCCACACGCGCCATCGGGCGAGGCCAGCAGCCGGAGCACGCCGCGCTTGTCCGCATCGGCGAAGGTCTTTTGCTCGTATTCCGGGGCGATGCCGCGGGCATCGGGCTCCAGCCAGATCTGCAGGAAATGGGTGGAGCGCCCGGGGGCATGGTTGAACTCGCTGTGCGTCACGCCGGTGCCGGCGCTCATGCGCTGCACGTCGCCCTGGGGAATGCCCCGCACGTTGCCCAGGCTGTCCTTGTGCGCCAGTTCGCCGCACAACACGTAGCTCAGGATTTCCATGTCGCGGTGGCCGTGGGTGCCGAAGCCGGTGCCTGGCGCGATGCGGTCTTCGTTGACGACGCGCAGGCTGCCATAGCCCATGTAGCGGGGGTCGTAGTAGCCGGCGAACGAAAAGCTGTGGTACGACTGCAGCCAGCCATGGTCGGCATGGCCCCGGTCTTGGGATTTTCGGACGGTCAGCATGGGCAGCAGGTGTTCATTCGGTGCAGCGACTTTAGGAGCAGGGTGCGGCTTGCAAGCCCAAGCGGATTGAAGGCATCATTCAAAATCTTTGAAGCCCAGCCGCACCCAACATGCAAAACGCCCGCGATGCTCTGACCCCCGACAGCCTGGCGATGCTGCAGGTCATTGCCGACACCGGCAGCTTCGCCGCGGCGGCGCGTCGGCTGGGACTGGTGCCCAGCGCCCTCACCTACCGCGTGCGCCAGATCGAGGACGCCCTCGACGTGCTGCTGTTCGACCGCAGCGCGCGGCAGGCGCGCCCGACGGAGGCCGGTACCGAACTGCTGCGCGAAGGCGCTCGGCTGCTCGAAGAAGTGGACGCGGTGGCGCACCGCGTTCGCCGCGTCGCTACGGGGTGGGAGCCGCAGCTGACCATCAGCGTGGACGGCATCATCTCGCCCACCACCCTGCTGGAGCTGACCGAGGCGTTCTACGCCATGGAGCCGCCCACGCGGCTCAAGCTGCGCACCGGCATCCTGTCGGGCACGCTGGAGATGCTGACCTCGGGCCGGGCCGACCTGGCCATCGGCGTGGCGGTCAACGCCTCCACCGTTTCCGGCCTGCAGCAGGAGACGATGGGAGAGGTGGAGTTTCTCTACGCCATCGCGCCCCACCACCCACTGGCCGCTGCGCAGGAGCCCATCACCGACACCGTGCTGCGCATGCACCGCGCCGTGGCCGTGGCCGATTCCGCGCAGCGCGGCAGCGTGACCATGGGCCTGCTCGGGGGGCAGGATGTCTTCACCGTGGACAGCATGCAGGCCAAGCTGCAGGCGCAGCTGCGCGGGCTGGGCGGCGGGTTCATCCCAGAGCCCATGGCCCGGCCCTATCTGGAGGCGGGGCGCCTCGTGACACGCCGGGTGGCCCGCGCACGGCGCAACGTGCAGCTGCACTACGCCTGGGGCGGACCGGGCCACAGCGCGCCGGGCCGGGCGCTGCAGTGGTGGCTGTCCCAACTGCAAAGCCCCGCCACGCGCAAGGCACTGCTCGAAAACCATCATCATTTCTAGCGCACGAAGCCGCGCGGCCAAGGGCGGCGCGTGTAGAGTGGGCCTTGTTTCACTGCTCCTGAACTTCGCTTCCGAAAGGCTCGGCCCCATGCCCCCAGCACCTGCCCAACGATCCAAGCAACGGCTGCGACGCAGCCCCTCCACGGAGACCCCATCCCCCCAGACGCCGCCCTCGGCGCAGGCCCGCCGCTTCGCCGTCATCGGTGCCGGCATGGCGGGCATCGTGTGCGCCCGCACGCTGGTCCAGGCAGGCCATGAGGTCACGGTGTTCGAGAAGGCCCCCCATGCCGGTGGACGCACCACCACGCTGGATACGGCCTTCGGCAGCTTCGATGCCGGCGCGCAGTATTTCACCGTGCGCGACTCGCGCTTCGAACGGGCCCTGGAAACCGTGCCCGGCCTGTGCCGGCCCTGGAGCGCCAACACCGTGCGCGTGCTCGACGCGGCTGGCCGCGTGGCCGCCGCGGCACCCCCGCCCGGTGAGCCGCACTGGGTTGCCAGCCCTGGCATGCAATCGCTGGTGGATGCGTGGTCGCGGCCGCTGTCGCAGGCGGGCCGCCTGCTCACCGGCTGCCGCGTGACCCGCATCGAACGCGACTCCATGGACGGCAAGCGCTGGCAACTGCGCACCGAGTCGCCCGATGGCGCGGCGCAGGTGCACGCGGGGTTCGACGCGGTGCTGCTCGCGCAACCCTCGGTGCCGGCGCTGGCGCTGCTGCAGGCCTCCGGCACCGCGTCGGGCACGACCGTTGCGCCGTCGCTGCACGCACCGCTGGCCCAGGTCACCATCGCCCCCTGCTGGACGCTCATGCTGGCGTTTCCCCAGGCGGTGCGGCCGGGCCTGACCACGCTGGGACCGCAGTGGAACGCGGCGCGCAGCACCCACCACCGCATCGCCTGGCTGGCGCGCGAGTCCTCCAAGCCCGGGCGCGGCCCGGTGGAGCGCTGGACCGTGCAGGCCAGCCCCGCGTGGTCGCGGGAGCACCTGGAGGACGGCGAAGCCCGGGTGCAGGCCAAGCTCACCAAAGCGTTCTCCGAAGTGACCGGCATCCGCGCCGAACCCGCGCACGCCGAGGTCTGCCGCTGGCGCTATGCGCAAACGCTCGCGCCGCTGGGCCGCTCGCACCTGTGGGATGCCAAGGCCGGCATCGGCCTGTGCGGCGACTGGTGCCTGGGCCATCGCCTGGAAGATGCGTTCGTTTCTGGACTGGAACTCGCCCTCGCGGTGGCATGACGCTGGGCGCCCTCTCCCGCTACATCGGCCGTTTCGCGCCGTCGCCCACGGGCCCGCTGCATGCGGGCTCGCTGGTGGCGGCGCTGGCCAGTTGGCTGGACGCGCGCTCGGCGCACGGGGGGCGCGGCGGGCAATGGCTGGTGCGCATCGAAGACGTCGACACCCCGCGCTGCGCGCCCGGGGCCGACGCCATCATCCTGTCCCAGCTGGCCGATTGCGGCCTGCTGCCGGATGGTCCGGTGATGCGGCAATCGGAGCGTGGCCTGCCATACCAGCAAGCGCTGGACCGCCTGCTTGCCCAGGGACAGGCTTACCCCTGCGCCTGCTCGCGCAGCGACATCGAGCAGGCCCAGGCCCGGCTCGGCCATGTGCGCCAACCCCATGTGGAACTGCCCTACCCCGGCACCTGCCGCGGCGGGCTGCAGGGTCGGCCGGCACGGTCCTGGCGGTTCCGCGCATCGGAAATTCAGAAAAAATTACCGCCCCGTTCAGGGCCGTGCGAGCGCGATGCGAGGCCTTCGGTCGCGCGGGACGGCGTGGTATGGGAAGACCGCCGGCTGGGCGTGCAATCGCAGGACGTGGCGGGCACGGTCGGCGACTTCGTGCTGCGCCGCGCCGATGGACTGTGGGCCTACCAGCTCGCCGTGGTGGTGGACGATGCCGACCAGGGCATCACGCACGTCGTACGCGGGGAAGACCTCGCCGACAACACGCCGCGCCAGATCCTGCTGCAGCACGCCCTCGGCCTGACCACGCCGCGCTACCTGCACACGCCGCTGGTGTATGCGCCCGACGGTGCCAAGCTCTCCAAGCAGCACGGCGCGCCGCCGGTGGACACGCGCGAACCCGTCAAGGCGCTGGCCGCCGCCGCGCACCAGTTGGGCCTGCCGCCGCTGGTGCGGCCAAACGACACCCCGGTCGGCCATGCGCTGGCGCTCTGGGCGCGGGCATGGTCCGGAATCTACAATCGCTCACCGTGACAGAAACGCAATTGCCCCTGGCCGATGCCGGCCCGACGAATCCCCCCGAGCAGCGCCCTGCGCGCGCGGGCGGCGGTGCCCCCGCCGACGTCCCCTATCCCAAGACCATCAAGAGCTATGTGCGCCGCGCAGGCCGCACCACCACCGGCCAGGCCAAGGCCTTCGAAGAGCTGGGCCCCCGCTTCGTGCTGGACTACGCACCCCAACCCATCGACGCACCCGCCGTGTTCGGCCGCAGCGCCCCGCTGGTGCTGGAAATCGGGTTCGGCATGGGCGAGGCCACCGCGCACATTGCCGGCGTGCGCCCGCAGGACAACTTCCTGTGCTGCGAGGTGCACGAGCCCGGCGTGGGCGCGCTGCTCAAACGCATTGGCGAGCAGGGCCTGGCCAACATCCGCATCCTGCAGCACGACGCGGTCGAGGTGATCGACCACATGGTGCCGCCCGGCACGCTGGATGGGATCCACATCTTCTTTCCCGATCCGTGGCACAAGAAAAAGCACAACAAGCGCCGCCTGATCCAGCCGCCGCTGGTGGCCAAGCTGGCGGCCCGGCTCAAGCCGGGCGGCTACCTGCATTGCGCGACGGACTGGCAGCCGTACGCCGAACAGATGCTGGAGGTGCTGTCGGCCGAGCCCCAATTGGCCAATACCGCTGACGGCTACGCGCCGCAGCCCGACTACCGCCCCCTCACCAAGTTCGAAAACCGTGGCCTGCGCCTGGGGCACGGTGTATGGGACGTGGTGTTCGTGCGCCGAAGTTGACCGCATGACTGCAGAATCGACGCATCCATGAAGCCCATTCTCGACAACCTGGTCGAAATGACCGGCCACCGCGACCATCTTCGGCTGGAGGTGTCGGTGCTCTCCACGCTCCAGAAGCTGCCCGCGATCAAGGCGGTGCGTGCGCTCGAAATCTTCAAGGACGATGGCATTCCATACGTGCGGCCGCGCACCTGGTGCGACCAGGGCCAGATGGTGTCGACCAACTCCGAAGCGGCGGCCGATTCCCGCCGCGAGCCCCTCACCCAATACGCCGCGCTGCACGAGTGCATCTTGCAGAAGGAGCGGCGCGCGCTGCATTCGCTGCGCAAGGGCGAGCACACGCTGTGGATGCCGGTGTGGATGCACGACGAGGTGCACGCCTGCATCGAGGTGACGCAGTCGCGGCCGTTCTCGGTGCACAAGCTGGACGTGATCCAGAGCGTCTTCTACGTCTACCAGAACTACCAGAGCCTGCTGGACTACAGCGAGCGCGATGCGCTCACGGGGCTGTTCAACCGCAAGACCTTCGACGAGCAGTTCGCGCGCCGCGCGGGCGTGTCCGGCAGCGTGCGAATCGCGGCCGACGAGATGCTCGCGGACGGAGACGGTGCCGACACCAGCGAGCCGCTGCAGCAGTGGCTGGCGGTGGTGGACATCGACCACTTCAAGCAGGTCAACGACCGCTTCGGCCACCTGTATGGCGACGAAGTGCTGATCCTGATCGCCAACATCCTGCGCTCATCCTTCCGCAGCCACGACCGCATCTTCCGTTTCGGGGGCGAGGAGTTCGTGGTGCTGCTGCGCTCGACCACGCTGTCGACCGCGCACAAGGTGTTCAACCGCTTCCGCCTGGCGGTGCAGGAGTACAACTTTCCGCAGGTGGGCCGGGTCACGGTCAGCCTGGGCTTCGTGTGCACCGACCGCGGTGCGCCGGTCGAAATCCTGGGCCAGGCCGACCAGGCCCTCTACTTCGCCAAGGAAAACGGCCGCAACCGGGTGTGCTACTACGACGAGCTGATCGACCAGGGCCACCTGCACACCAAGGTGTCCAACGACGACGTCGAACTGTTCTGACCGGCCGGCCCTGCGGCTGGCCAAACAACAAAGGCCCGCGATGCGGGCCTTTGTTTTTGCGGCGCCCTGAAAATCAGAGGCGTTCGCCCACCCAGCCTTGCACGGATGCCAGCGCCGCGGGCACCGCGGACGCATCGGTGCCACCGGCCATGGCCATGTCAGGCTTGCCGCCGCCCTTGCCGCCGACCTGCTGGGCCACGAAGTTGACCAGCTCGCCGGCCTTGACCTTGCCCACGCTGTCGGCGGTCACGCCGGCCGCCAGCTGAACCTTGTCGCCATCGACGGCCGCCAGCACGATCACGGCGGACTTGAGTTTGTCCTTGAGCTTGTCCATGGTATCGCGCAGGGTCTTGGCATCCGCGCCGGGCAGTTGGGCCGCCAGCAGCTTCACGCCCTTGATGTCCACCGCCTGGGCGAGCATCTCGTCGCCCTGCGCCGAAGCGAGCTTGCCCTTGAGTGCGGCCACTTCACGCTCCAGCCCCTTCACCTGGTCCAGCGTCTGGCCGATGCGGCCGTTCAGCTCGGCCACCGGTGCCTTCAGCACGCTGGCCGCACGGGTCACGGTGTCTTCGAGTTGCTGCAGATAGGCCAGCGCGTTGCTGCCGGTGACGGCCTCGATCCGCCGCACGCCGGCTGCCACGCCGCCTTCGGCCACGACCTTGAACAGCCCGATGTCGCCGGTACGCGCCACGTGCGTGCCGCCACACAGTTCGCGGCTGGTGCCGATGTCCAGCACCCGCACGCTTTCGCCGTACTTCTCGCCGAACAGCATCATGGCGCCGGTCTTCTGGGCCGACTCGATGTCCATCACGCGGGCGCCGGTGGGGGTGTTGGCCAGGATTTCCTCGTTCACGCGGCGCTCGATCTCGCGGATCTGCGCATCGGTCACCGGGGCATTGTGGGCAAAGTCGAAGCGCGTGCGCTCGGCGTTCACCAGCGAGCCCTTTTGCTGCACATGGCTGCCCAGCACTTCGCGCAGGGCCTTGTGCATCAGGTGGGTGACGGAGTGGTTGCGCATGGTGGCGGCGCGCAGCGCCGTGTCCACCTCGGCCGTCACGGTGTCGCCCACGTTCAGGGTGCCCGCTTCCAGGCTACCGTGGTGACCGAACACGTCGGCCTTGATCTTGAGCGTGTCGGCCACCGCGAAGCGGGCCGAGCCGCTGGCGATGACGCCCTGATCGCCCACCTGGCCACCGCTTTCGGCGTAGAACGGCGTGGTGTCGAGCACCACGACGCCCTCCTGCCCCGAGCGCAGCGCGGCCACACCGACGCCGTCCACATAGATGGCAGTGATCTTGGCGGTCTTCTCGGCCAGTTGCTCGTAGCCGGTAAAGCGGTTGACGTCGCCGGTGTACTCCAGCGCCTTGTCCATCTTGAACTTGCCGGCCGCGCGGGCCTGGGCCTTTTGCTTGTTCATGGCTTCGGCGAAACCGGCCTCGTCCACGGTCACGCCGCGCTCGCGGCACACGTCGGCCGACAGGTCGAGCGGAAAGCCGTACGTGTCGTGCAGCTTGAAGGCCACATCGCCGGGCAGCACCTTCGCGCCGCCGGCCAGGGCGGCGTCCAGGATTTCCATGCCGTTGGCCAGCGTCTCGAAGAAGCGCTCCTCTTCGGTCTTGAGCACGTCGGTGATGCGCTGCTCCTGCTCGCGCAGCTTGGGGTAGGCGTCGCCCATCTGCTGGGCCAGGTCCTTGACGAGCTTGTGGAAGAAAGGCGTCTTCTGGCCCAGCTTGTAGCCATGGCGGATGGCGCGGCGCACGATGCGGCGTTCGACGTAGCCACGGCCTTCGTTGCTCGGCAGCACACCGTCCACGATGAGGAACGAGGTCGCGCGGATGTGGTCGGCGATCACCTTCAGCGACGGGTTGGACAGATCGGCCGTGTGGGTCTCGCGGCCCGCGGCCTTGATGAGCGCATCGAACAGATCGATCTGGTAGTTGCTGTGCACATGCTGCAGGATGGCGGCCAGGCGCTCCAGGCCCATGCCCGTGTCCACGCATGGTGCGGGCAGCGGCTTGACGGAGCCGTCCTCGGCCATGTCGAACTGCATGAACACGTTGTTCCAGATCTCGATGAAGCGGTCACCGTCCTCGTCAGGGCTGCCGGGCGGGCCGCCGGGGATCTCGGGGCCGTGGTCGTAGAAGATTTCGCTGCAGGGGCCGCAGGGGCCCGTGTCGGCCATCATCCAGAAATTGTCGGACTTGTAGCGGCCGCCCTTGTTGTCGCCGATGCGGATCACGCGCTCGGGCGGCAGGCCGATTTCCTTCGTCCAGATGTCGTAGGCCTCGTCGTCCTCTTCGTAGACGGTGGCCAGCAGGCGTTCGGCCGGCAGCTGATAGACCTCGGTGAGCAGTTCCCAGGCCCACTTCAGCGATTCGCGCTTGAAGTAGTCGCCAAAGCTCCAGTTGCCCAGCATTTCGAAGAACGTGTGGTGGCGGGCCGTGTAGCCCACGTTCTCCAGGTCGTTGTGCTTGCCACCCGCACGCAGGCAGGCCTGGACGGAGGTGGCGCGCTGGTAAGGACGCTTGTCGGTGCCCAGGAACACGTCCTTGAACTGCACCATGCCCGAGTTCGTGAACATCAGCGTCGGGTCGTTGCCCGGCACGAGGGGGCTCGACGGAACGATGGTGTGGCCCTTCGACGCGAAGAAGTCGAGGAAAGTCTTGCGGATGTCTGCGACGCTGGAAGTGGGCTGGCTCATCTTGGAATCTGGTGGGGTGCCGAGGTGCCTCAACGCATGTGAGGCCCATGAAGTCCCGGCGAGGGCTGGGGACGTCGATTATAGGTTTCGGGGCATGCCGGAGGGCGGTCCACCCTATTGGGCAGCGCGGCGCCCGCCCAAGGCGCCAGAGATCGGCCCTGCCCTGCCCTGCGGGTCTTCCGCGCCCTGCCCCGCCCGGCGGCGGGCCTGCGGCTCAGCCGTCCGCGCGGTTCGTGTAGCTGGCGTTGCCCAGGCCCGTGCCCACGGTGAGCACGGCCCAGTGTTTCACGTCGGTGGTGAAAGGCAGCTCCGACAGGCCCTGCACCACCGCATCGTTGTGCAGGCAGACCTGCGTGCGGCCCTGGCCGATGTAGGGCAGGCGCTCGCACAGGTCGCGCGGCAGGTGAAAACGGATGCTCTCCCAGTTGCCCGGAAGGTTCTGCGTGCCGCCCGCCAGCGACCCGTCTTCGCAGACCAGCCCCGGGCAGGCCACGCCGACGTAGGGCGCGAGGCGGATGTTTTCCTTCTCGGCATGAGCCACCAGGTCTTCCAGCATCTCCGCGATGCCTTCGACCAGTTCGTCGCGCTTGGGGGCGTCGTCGGCATGGCCCCACTTCTCGCGGATCAGCACCTCGGCCTTGGACATGTCGGGCGCGCTGTGCAGGTGGGTCTGCACGATGCCGCAGCGCACGTTGGTGCCGCCGATGTCCACAGCCAGAATGGCGTCGTAGCTCTGCAGCAGCGCCGGCGGCGCCAGGTGCACCCAGCCGATCAGGCCACCCTCGTCCGCGTGGTGGTGCAGGGTGCGCAGTTCGACGGAGGTCTTTTCCTTCTTGAGGATTTCGGCGGCCCGGGCGATGGCCCTTTCGCCCACTTCGCTCTGGTGAAAGCCCCCACCGATGATCACGCGCTTCACGCCGCGCCACGTCTTGTGCCTGAGAAAGCACTGCACCACGTGGGACAGCTGCAGCGCGTAGTCCTCCGAGGCAGCCTCGATGGCGCGGGCGGCGGTGCCGTCCTTTTCGAGCAACTCGTCCAGGCGCTGCTTGCTGATCTCGCGCGTGGGCTTGCTGCCCAGTGGGTCCTTGCCGGCCATGTCGGTATAGAGCTTGCGCCAGGCATCGAGCATTTCGCGGAACGCGGTGCGGCTGGCGTTGTCGCCCACAAAGCCGTCGCCGTCGCGCAGCTCCAGGCTATAGCCGTCGATGGTGACCGAGGCCAGGCGCAGGTCGCCGTGCGGTCCCAGCACGCACAGATCACGCTGCGCCTTGATGTCCTTCTCGCTCACGGCCGGACCGGCGGGTTTGTCTTTTTCTTTCTCTTTGTCTTTGGATGCCATGCGTTCCCTGAATCGGATGCGGGCCCGCGGCGCGGGCGACCCGCCGATGGTGGCTCGACCGGGCCCCGGCCCTCCGTCAGCCAAGACGCCCTTTGTCGTCGGACAGTGCCGCGATGCACACCTGGCCCCACAAGTCACAAAAACGTGATTTGCTACAAATTTAGTAGCAATACAGTTATGAAATCCGCCGGCATCGAGGCCAAAACACTTCGAGCATCAGCGGGCGGCCCGGCCCGCCCGCCAGGCCCGCGCCCTCACCCCGCCCCAGACCGCCACGAACACCGCGGCCCCGAACACCCAGCCCGACAGCGCGCCGGCCATGCCCCCCGACAGCAGGGTACCGACGGTGCATCCCAGCCCGGTCATCGCGCCCCAGCCCAGCAGCACGCCGCCACCCAGGCCCCGCACGGCGTCGCGCCCGTTGGGCCAGCGGGGCGCGAACTGGCCGCTGGCCAGCGCCGCGATGAAAGCGCCCGCGACCAGCCCGCCGATCAGCACCGCGTTGGGCGTGAGCCAGGTCGCCTGCAGGGCCGTGGCGCATCCTGCCAGGCTGTCCAGGCCGTCGAGCCGGTCGGGGATCCACCCCTGCCCCTGCGCCAGCGAGCGGGCCGCGCTGCCGAGCGTCGCCGTGACACCCAGCGGCCGCATGCGCACGATCACGAAGGCACCGATGATCCCCACCGCCAATCCGCCCGCCCAGTACGGCCAGCGGCCCGCCCACAATCGCCGCCATGCCTCGCGCAGGCCTGGCACGCCCGGGGGCGCGGTGGCGGCCCCGGGCGCCTCGCGGGCGAATCCGCGCCACAGCCAGGCGGCGATGGCCGCCAGCACGCCCAGCTGCAGCGCCAGCGCGCCGCCGTAGCCCAGGTGCGCCGGCAGCCACACGACCGGTGCGTCGGCCACGCTGGCGCTGTACAGCGGGTTCCAGGTGCGAAACCCCAGGATGAACCCGCCGGCCGATCCGATCAGGGCGAAAGGCGCGACAGGCGAGCCTTCCGCCAGCCGGTACCAGTGCGCGCTGATGCACGAGCCCGACACCACCATGCCGGCGCCGAATGCCAGGCCCGCGGCCACCAGGGCCAGGCTCACCGGGCCGATGTGCATGTCCGCCGGCAATTGCCCGGCCGTGGGCACCGGCACCCAGCTGCCCAGAACGACGGTGTAGCCCACCGTGCCCACGGCCAGCGCCAGGACCAGGGCCAGCAGGCCGCGCGGGTTGCCGTCGGCGAACCAGTCGCGGGCATGGCAATAAAAGCAAAAGCGCGACCGCTGCAGCACCACGCCCAGCACGGCGCCCACCGCCAATGAGAAAGCCAGCGCGCGCCCGCCCGGCTGGCCCTGCAGCGCCAAGGCGGCAACCCCCACCGCGGCCAGCAGTCCCCATGAAAACAGTCCCGCAACGCGCATGGCCAAAACCTCCGGACAAAAAAAAGCCCGCACGCGGCGGGCTTGAAAAGAGACCCCCTACTGACAAACTGTTTTGGCCCGGCGCTACTTGGCGGCCCAGAGGGTGCCGGACGGGTTGGTGATGGGCACGCCCACGGCGTTGCCGTATTCGGTCCACGAACCGTCGTAGTTGCGCACCTCGTAGCCCAGGATCTTGCTCAGCGCGAACCAGGTGTGGCTGGAGCGCTCGCCGATGCGGCAGTACGTGATGATCGGCTTGCTGCCGTCGATGCCCGCGGCGGCGTAAAGCTTCTTCAGTTCTTCGGCCGATTTGAACGTGCCGTCTTCGCGCACCGCCTGGCCCCACGGCACATTGGCCGCGCCGGGAATGTGGCCCGCGCGGACCGACAGCTCGGGCACGCCGGCCGGGGCGAAGACCTTGCCGGTGTATTCGTCCGCCGAGCGAATGTCCACCAGCCGGGCATCGCTGCGCCCTTCGGCCACCGCCAGCGCGTCGGACAGCCGGGCCCGCAGCTGGGTGTTGACGCTGGCGACGCGGTAGGTGGTGGCCACGGGTTCGGGCACCCGGTTGTTCAGCGGCCGGTTCTCGGCCTCCCATTTCTTGCGGCCGCCGTCCAGCAGCTTCACGTCCTTGACGCCGTAGATGTCGAACACCCAGGCGCCCCAGGCAGCGAACCAGTTGCTGGTGTCGCCGTAGAGCACCACCGTGGTGTCCGGTGCCACGCCGGCTTTGGACAGCAGCGCCTCGAATGCCTCCTTGCCCACGATGTCGCGGCGCACCTTGTCGTTCAGGTCGGAATGCCAGGAGAAGTTGACCGCGCCGGGCACGTGGCTGCGCTCGTACAGGCCGGGGTTCACGCTGACCTCGATCACGCGGACCTTGGCGTTGTCCAGGTTCTGCGCCAGCCAGTCGGTGGTGACCAGCGGACCCTGCGGCACCGGCGTGGCCGCGAAGGCGGTGCCGCACAGCGCGATGGCCGCGCCCAATGCCAGGGCATACAGGCCGTCGCGCCATGTCGGGAGGTGGCGTTGAAATCGCAGTGCTGCAGTCGTCATCCCTCGTCCTTTCGCTGGAGTGCCCACTGCGCCGTGCGGTGGGCTTGAAGCGAATCTATCGGGGCCGACGCGCTGGCCCAAGCGACAAGAACGCGTTTGGATATGCGCAAAACGGCAGGCCGGACAGCTAAGGAAGTGCGTGGGCGCGCACCGCTATGCTCGACGGCATGACCCACGCCCTTTTCCGCACCGCCATGGCCCCACGCACCCTGCCCCGTTCCGCAGGCCCGGCCACCGGGCCGCGGCGGGGCTGGCACGGGGCCGTGACGGTGCTGGCGGGCCTGTGGCTGGCGAGCGTTGCCGTCACCGGCGAGGCCGCCGAGGATCGGCACCTGGCTCAGGAGCATGGCTGCATGGCCTGCCACGGCATGGTCCGCAAGCAGGTGGGGCCGGGGTTCGCCCAGATCGCCGAGCGCTACCGCAACGACCCGGAGGCGCCGGCCCGGCTGGCCGGCAAGATCCGCAACGGCAGCGTCGGCACCTGGGGCCGCGTGATCATGCCGCGCCAGGCCCGCATCACCGAGCCCGAGGCGCGGGCCCTCGCGCTGTGGGTGTTGTCGCAGCCTGCCCCGCCGCCTTGAGCGCTGGCTGGCCCTCTTTCGCCCGGCTCAGGGCGCGGGCGCCTTCATGGCGGCTTCCACCGCCTCGCGCGTGAGGGTGGGCACGAAGCTCTCGATGAAGCGGTAGGCATAGCCGCGCATCCAGCTGCCGCGCCGCAGGCCCAGGCGGGTCAGGTTGACCTCGAAGAGGTGGCGCGCGTCCAGCATGCGCAGGTGGCGGTCGCGGTCGGGGTCCACTGCGATGGAGGCGACGATCCCCACGCCCATGCCCAGTTCCACGTAGGTCTTGATCACATCGGCATCCATGGCGGTCAGCACCACGTCAGGCGTCAGGCCCTCGCGCGAGAAGGCCTCGTCGATGTGCGCGCGGCCGGTGTAGCCCAACTCGTAGGTGATGATCGGAAAGCGCGCCAGCTGCTGCAGCGTGACGGGCTCGGCCTGGTCCAGCAACGCATGCCCCGGCGGCACCACGATGCTGTGCGACCACCGGTAGCACGGCAGCGTGACCAGGCTGTCGTAACCGGCCAGCGCCTCGGTGGCCACGCCGATGTCGGCCTCGCCGGACAGCAGCATTTCGGCCACCTGGCGGGGCGAGCCCTGGTGCAGGTGCAGCGACACGTGGGGGTACAGCGCCCGGAAGTCGCGCACCACCTGGGGCAAGGCGTAGCGCGCCTGGGAATGCGTGGCCGCCACGGACAGGCGCCCTTCCTGCGCGGCGCTGAAGTCCAGGCCGGCGCGCTTGAGGTTCTCGGCCTCCAGAAGCAGCCGCTCGACGATGGGCAGCAGCGTGGCGCCGGGGGGCGTGAGCCCGGTGAGGCGCTTGCCCGCGCGGGCGAAGATTTCAAGGCCCAGCTCTTCCTCCAGCTCGCGGATCTGGCGGCTCACGCCGGGTTGCGAGGTGTAGAGCATGGCGGCCACCTCGGTCAGGTTGAAGCCGCAGCGCACGGCCTCCCGCACGGAGCGCAGTTGCTGAAAGTTCATGCGCCGCCCCTTGCGGGCCAGGCGTCAGCCGATCGTGGAAGGCCTGGGGAAATGTCGGTTGCCACGGAGAGCGGTCGGATCACGGAAAACACCTTTCAGGGAAGCTGCCGCGATCTTAGGAGTCGGCCCTTCAAACCAGAAAGAATATATTTCCATGACTTAGGATCAAAAACATCTGATGATCCATGTCAGTCCGCCACCCGACGCCGCAGCAGCGCCATCACGAACACGGCGCCGATGCCAGCCGTGACGATGCCCACCGGCAATTCCTGCGAGCCCAGCAGCGTGCGTGCCGCCAGATCGCTCGCCAGCAGCAATGCGCCCCCCATCACCCCGGCCAACGGCAGGAACGCGGCATGCAGGGGCCCCGACAGCCGCCGCGCCAGATGCGGCACCATCAGGCCGACGAAGCCGATCACCCCGGCCAGCGCCACGCAGCAGGCCGTCGCCACTGCGGCCACCACGAAGGCCTGCGTGCGCAGCCGCTCGGGCGCGATGCCCAGGCTGTGGGCGGTGTCGTCGCCGGCCAGCAGCGCATCCAGTGCGCGGTGGCGGCGCCAGACGAACACCATGGGCACGGCCAGCCCCAGGCATGCCAGCCACAGGTTGTCCCACCGCGCCAGCCCCAGGCCGCCGAGCGACCAGAAGACCACGGCATGCGCCGCGCGCTGATCGCCCGCAAAGACCAGCCCGTGCGTCAGCGCGCCGAACAGAAACGACACCGCCAACCCGGCCAGCACCGTCTGCGCAGGCCCCTGCCCGCCCGCGCGGCGCACCAGCAGCAGCACGGCGCCCGCCGCCACCACGGCCCCGGCGAAGGTCGCGGCCGGCAAGGTCCAGGCGCCCAGCCATTCGCCGGTCAACGTGATGACGGCCACGGCGCCCGTGGAAGCCCCCGAGGACAGGCCGAACAGGAACGGATCGGCCAGGTCGTTGCGCGTGGTGCTTTGCAGCAGGCCGCCCACCAGGGCCAGCGTGGCGCCCACCAGCAGCGCCAGCACCACGCGCGGCAGGCGCAGGTCGCGCACGATGGCCTGCGCCATGTCACCCGCGGGCGCGCCGAACGCCCCGGCCCAGGGCCCCGCCAGTGCCGCGACCGCCTCGCGCCACGACACGGGCGCGCTGCCCGCGGTGAGCGACGCCATGACCAGCAGCGCCAGGGCCAGCGCGATCCCCCATGGCGCCGCGCGGCGCAGCGCGATCCGCAGAGGCACCGCGCTGCGCCGCGCGGTGCGGGCATTCGCCCCCGGCGGCGTCATGGTGCCTGCCTCAGGGCGCGGGCCAGCTTCTCGATGGCGTCGATGTTGGCGGGCCCGGGCGTCAACTCGGCATAGCGCAGCGTGACGAAGCGGCGCTGGCGCACGGCGTCGGTCAGCCGCATGGCCGGGTGCGCCTGCAGGAGGCGCTGAAGGTGTTCCGGGCCCTGGCCATTCTGGTAGTCCAGCAGGACGATGACCTGCGGGTTGCTCGCTGCGACCGTCTCCCAGGCGCTGGTGCCCCAGCTCATGGGGGCATCGCCCAGCACGTTGCGCCCGCCCGCGGCCTCGATCAGGGCCGTGGGCATGGCGGCGCGGCCCGCGGTGAAGGGCTTGTCCTCGCCCGAGTCGTAGACGAACACGCGTGGCGGCTGCGGCAGCGGCGACCGGGTCGCGGCCCGGACCCGCTCGCGCCACTGCGCGATGAGCCGCTCGGCCTCGGCACGGCGGCCGAAAACGGTGCCCAGGCGCAGCAGGTCGCCGTACAGCAGGTCCATCGTGGCGCGCGGTTTGTCGCCGAGCGTGTGCGCGCAGCTTTCGGTCAGGATCAGCGTCTGGATGCCGTGCGGCGCCAGGGTGGCAGGGGTCACCTCGCCCCCAGGCTGCATGCCGTAGTACCAGCCGGCGAAGAACAGGTCGGGCTTGGCGGCCAGCAGCGTTTCCAGCGTGGGGTACTTGGGGGCCAGCTCCGGAATGGCCCCCAGGCTGCGCAGGAACGCCGCATCGGTCTTGTACCAGCCGGTGATGCCCGTCACGCCCACCATGGACGACTGCAGCCCGAGCGCCATCGCCATCTCCACCATGTTCAGGTCGTGCACGACCATGCGCTGGGGCGGCGCGGCGATGCGCAGCGTGTCGCCGCAGTTGGGCACGGTGACGGGGAAACCCGGCACCGCGCCCGCGCCCTGCGCCAGCGCGGGGCCCGCGCCGCACAGCACGCCGGCCACCGCCAGCGCCAGGGATCGGCCGGCCGCCCACCGCCGCAGCGCGCGCCTCATGCCGCCACCTTGCGCTCGAACGACCACAGCGTGCCGCCATGGCGCGGGTGCCGCGTGTGAACCAGTTCCATGCCGAACACGGCGGCCACGCGGTCGGCGCTCAGCGCCTCATCGGGTGGGCCGTCGGCCACCAGGGCGCCGCGGTCCAGCATCCACACCCGGTCGGCGAACGAAGGCACCAGGCCCAGCTCGTGCAGCGCAGCCACCACGGTGATGCCGAGCCCGCGCACCAGGGCCAGCAGGTCGGCACGCGCCGCGAGGTCGAGGTGGTTGGTGGGCTCATCCAGCAGCAGCAGCGCGGGCTGCTGCGCCAGGGCGCGGGCCAGGTGCACGCGCTGGCGCTCGCCGCCCGACAGGGTGGACAACGCCCGGTGCACCAGGGAGTCGACCGCGCAGGTGTGCAGGGCCTCGTCCACCGCCCGCGCGTGCTCCGCGCGGCCGGCATGGTGCTGGTGGGGCAGCCGCCCGAGGGCGACGTAATCGTGCACGCGGAACGCGAGGTCGGCGGTTTCGGTCTGCCCCAGCACGGCGATGTGCCGCGCACGCTCGGGCGCCGGCCAGGCGGCCAGGTCGTGCCCGAGCACGCTCACCCGGCCCTCGGTGGGCACGGCCCGCGCGCCCAGCAGCCTCAAAAGCGTGCTCTTGCCCGCGCCGTTGGGGCCGACCAGGGCCACGCATTCGCCGCGGGCCGCGCAGGCGTTCACGCCGTGCAGCAGCGGGCGCCCCTGCGGGGTGCGAAAGCCCAGGCCCTCGGCCCGCAGCAGCGCGTGCATGTCACAGCGTCCAGCGCAGGGCCAGCTCGAAGCTGCGCGGGGCGCCCAGCAGGATCTGGTCCGGGTAGAACGGATCGGCCCAGGCCGCGTACACGCGGTTGGTCAGGTTGCGCCCGCGCAGGGTCAGCTGCACGCCGCGGGCCACGTCCACGGCCACGGCAGCGTCGAGCGCGGTGTAGGCCGCCAGCCGCACGGTGTTCGCATCGCTGTGGAACCGCTCGCCCACATGCCGCAGCGAGGCCGACACCTGCACCGGCACACCGGCCACGAAGCGGTAGCCCACGCCGGCATTGGCCACCACGCGCGGGGCGTTGGGCGGCGTGTTGCCCGAGAGCGAGCCGCCACCGGCCAGCGCGTAGTCCTGGTAGCGCGCGCGGTTCAGCGCCAGGTTGGACCACAGGCTCCAGTGCGCATCGGGCCGCAGCGCCACCGAGGCCTCGGCGCCCCGCGACTGCAGGGCCCCTGCCACGGCCAGCGACTGCCCGCCCTGCGCGGCATAGACGTTGCGGCGCTCGGTGTCGTACACCGCGAAGGTCCATTCGCCGCGGTCCTGCCAGAACGACTGCTTGATCCCGGCCTCCACATTGCGCGTGCGGGTCAGGTCCAGCGGCTGCGTGCCGCGCAGCAGGAACAGGTTGTTGGCCGCCACGTCGGCGCCCGTGGCGTACTGGCCATACACGGTGGTACCGGCAGCTGGAGCCCAGGTCAGGCCGACGCGCCCCGTGGTCGGGTGCCAGTCCTTGTCGAACGGAAAACCGGCGCGCGGCGCACCGGCGGCATCGGTGGAGGTGCGCGACAGCTCGATGGATTCGTGCCGCAGTCCGCCGAGCAGCGTCCAGCCCGGCGCAACCGAGAACCGGTCTTCCAGCGCGAGCACCGTGTTGCGCACGCCGCTCGTCTGCCATTGCCGGGTGAGCGGGCCGTAGGTGCCGCGATCGGGGTTCACCAGGCTCACGCTGTCACCCGGAAAATTGGCCGCGCCGGGGCGGGTCAGGTCGAGGTCGCTGTATTCGAGCGCCGCCACCCAGCGGTTGTCGCGGCCGGCGATCTGGCCGTCCCACTGCAGCTCGGTCTTCTGGCCCACCGAGGTCTGGTCCTGGGCCACGTAGAAGCGCTCACGGTCCACCAGGCCGGTGCCGGCGTTGAACGCGGCGATCTCGTTGTTGAACCAGGTGCGCGTGGCTGTGTACCGGTAGATCTGTGTGCGCAGCGTGAAGGCGCTGTCGATGCGCCAGTCCATGCCGGTGCGCAGCCAGGTTTCGCGCGCGTCGTTGCGGTTGTCCAGCACGTTGTAATTGGTGCGCAGCGTGCGCCGGTCGATCGCGACCGGGCCGAGCACGCTGCCGTTGAAGCCCGACGTGTAGGTGCCGGACACCACGCCGCCCTCGGGCTCGATGCCGGGCGCGGCGGCGGAAACCAGCGGCGTTCCCCAATAGCTGCTGCCCCGGTCGCGCTTGACCTCGGCCGCCACGAAGAACTTGAGGCCGGGGCGCACATGCCAGTCCAGCCCGCCCGACAGGTGGCGGTTGTGCTGATGGGTGCCTTGCACGGGGCCGTCGCTGTCCGAGCCGCTCAGGTCGATGCGGTAATCCAGGTCCTTCCAGGCGGTGGTGCCGCCGGAGCCCATGCGGACGCGGCGCTCGCCGAACGAGCCGGCCGCCGTCTCGACCTCGGTCTGGACCGGGCCGCGGTGCGGCGCGCGGGTGACGAAATTCACCGCCCCGCCCGAGGCGCCCTCGCCCGACATCAGGGAGGCCGCGCCTTTCAGGAATTCGATGCGCTCCAGGTTGGCGGTGTCCATGACGCGCGAGGTCATGTTGGGCGGACCGATCTTGATGCCGTTGTAGAGCGTGTTGATCTGGCTGTTGGCAAAGCCGCGCATCGAAAACGCACTGGGCTCGGCCGGAAAGTCCCCGGCGGTTACGCCCGCGGCGGCCTGGGCCGCTTCGGTGACGGTGCGCAGCCCGCGTTCGCCCAGCACCTGGCGCGAGACCACGTCGATGGACGCCGGCGTTTCGCGCACCGACAGGCCCAGGCGGGACGCGCCCTCGGCCGGCTGGTCCAGCGCGCCCGGCGTGGCTTGCTCCTTCACGACCACCGTGGGCAGCGCGGCGGTGCTGCCGCCCTCCTGGGCCATGGCGCCGGGCGCGGACAGCGCCAGCAAAGGGGTCAACCAGAGGGAAGCTGTCGGGCAAAGCGGTCGCATGATGGGATGGAAAAAGACAGGGAGCGGCTCTTTGAGAGCCAGGCCGGCGTGGACGGTGGAAAAGGCAGGCCCCGATGCGCGCGAGCCGTGCGGATGCCAAGGCCGCCGGCGGCCGGCGGCCGGGGCAGAGCGCCACGGCGGGATCACAGGGAAAGGTGCCGCAGTTTAAAAGGGGATGAGGATGGTCGAAGGTGAATTTATTTACTACTGCAACTGAGTTGCAACAGCAGATTCTAGACCCAATAACGCAACACGGATGCGTTATTGGAAATTTCGATAGACCATACTGACGAGCATCCCGAAGGCGGGCGGACCGGCTCCTGGCACGGCACGGAGCATGCCGGCCGCGTGGCGTCACCCTGCCCACCCTGCCGGTCAATGGGCGAAGACCGACTCTTCCAAAGGCAGGCGCCAGCGATCCTCGACGCGGGCGTCATCGGCGCGGTAGCCCAGCGCCACAACGAGGGGGATGACCGTGCCGCGCGGCAGTCCCAGCAGCTTGGCAGCCGCGGACGCGGAGAAGCCTTCCATGGGGCACGAATCGATGCCCTTCGCCGCCGCGGCCAGCAGCAGGGTCTGGGCCGCAAAGATCGCATTGCGGGCGGCCCACTGGCGCCCGCCGATGTGCCCCACGGGCAGCAGCGACAGCGTGGGGCGCGCCCAGGCGGCCAGCAGCAGCCATGGCGACCACAGCACCGACGAGCCCGTACCCAGGATCCGCTGGAACATGCCGATCTGCTTGCGGTGGTAGGCCTTCGATTCCGGCCCCAGCACGGTCGATCGTTCGACATGGTCGAGCTGCGCCTGGGCGGTGCGCCGCCCGATGGCGGGACTGGCGGCAAAGACGACGAAATCCGCGGCCGATGCCGCCGCCTTCTGCCCGTTGCAGGCCTGCGCGAGGCGGGCTTTCACGGCCGGGGTGCGAACCCAGTGCAGCTCGTACGGCTGCATGTTTCCGCTGGACGGGGCGAAAGTGGCCTCGCGCAGCAGGGCCCGGACATCCGCTTCCGGAATCGGTGTCGGCCGGAATCGGCGGATCGCCCGGCGAAAGCGGTTGGCGGCTTGGAAGGCATCCCAGGGATGCAGCAGGTCTTGTGTTTTCATGCTTTAAATCGTAAGTTAAAGCTTTTATTTCCGAAACTCGCGTTCCCATGCCGTCCCCGCGCAAAAGCAAAACCGCTGCCACGCCCCGCAAAATTCCGGTCCAGGCGCGCTCGCGCGCCACCGTGGATGCCATCATGCAAGCCGCGACTTACATTTTGACCAAGGTGGGCTGGGCAGGATTCACCACGAATGCCATCGCCGAGCGCGCGGGCGTGAACATCGGCTCGCTCTACCAGTTCTTTCCGAACAAGGAGGCAGTGATCGCGGAACTGCAGCGGCGGCATGCCGTCGAGACGCGCTCTGACCTGCGCAAGGCGCTGCAGGTCCTGCCGGAGCAGCCCTCCCTGCGAAAGGCGCTGACGGTGGTCGTCGAGATGATCGTGGAGGAGCACCGCGCCGCGCCCGCCGTGCACAAAGCCATCTACGACGAACTGCCACGCACGGTGCGCGGCCTGGAAGAAGACAAGCACCAGCTGCGCGGGGAATTCCTGGAGGTGATCCGGCCTCTCATGCAGAACGTGCCGGACCCGGACCTGGCGACCTACCTGGTGGGCGTGGCCGCGCATGCGGTCGTGCACACCGTGACCGCGGAGCGGCCCAAGTTGCTCGGCGACCCCCGCTTCGCCCCGGAACTGGTCACCTTGCTGGAGAACTACCTGTGCCGCACCGCGCCTTCGCAGCGGGACGAAGGCGCCTGAGGCAGCCGCTTCGCTTGGCCGCGCCGGGCGTGCTGCGCCCTACCAGCGCCGGCCCAGCGGCAGATACCGCAGGACGCTGGCCAGGCCCTGGCGCCCGCTGGCGGCCCGCATCAGCAGCGCACTGCCCAGCGCAGAGCCGACGGTGCGCCGCAAGGGCGAGGGGCTGCGGCGCGAGGCCAGCAGCAGCGCGGCGCCCGCGCCCAGCACCAGCCAGTGCTCGCCCTGGAAGCCGGGGCGCCGGTCGTCGTACCGCTGGAGCCGCTTGAATGATTCGATGGGAGAAGGATTCATGGGAGTGCCTCGTTGGAACAGGCCTCGACGCTACCGAGGCGCCGCGCCCAACGGTGTCGGAAAGCGCCCGCACGGATGAAGGCGGACACGCCGGGCGCCGTGCCGCAGCGCGCGCCCCAGCAGGATCGCCCCACCATGAAAAAGGCGGCCCGCAAGCCGCCTTTGAAAACAAATGCTACTTTTTTTATAGCGCAACGCCCTAGTGAATCATGCGCCAGGGGTGTTTTTGGCCCCGATGCCCTTCACAGCTTGGCTATCGACACCTCGGTGGATTTGACCAACGCCACGACGTCGGAGCCCACGACCAGGCTCAGTTCATCGACCGAGCGCGTCGTGATGACGGAGGTGACGATGCCCCAGGGCGTCTCGACATCGACCTCGGACACGACGTCGCCGCGGACGATCTCGCGCACTTTGCCCTTGAATTGATTGCGCACGTTGATGGCTTGGATGGACATGGTTTTCTCCTTGAAAAGTCCGGGAACGGAAAACGGTGGGATCGAAAATCAGGGGAACGGAACGATGGAAAGCGTCGTTTCAGACCGCCCAGCGCAGCCCGTGCGCGGGAATGCCGGGCCAGGCCGGATCGGCCGGCGGGTCGGCGTCGGGCTTTTGCAGCACGCGGTCGAGGATGCGTTTTTCGATGGCGGCGAAGGCGGCATCGCCCTGCGAGCGAGGGCGGGCCAGGTCGATGCGCTCGTCCAGCGCGATGCGGCCGTCCTCGATCAGCACCACGCGGTCGGCTAGGGCCACGGCCTCCTGCACGTCGTGGGTGACGAGCAGCGCCGTGAAGCGATGGCGCTGCCACAGCCCCTCGATGAGGCGGTGCATCTCGATGCGGGTGAGCGCATCCAGCGCGCCCAGCGGCTCATCGAGCAGCAGCAGGCGCGGCTGATGCACCAGGGCGCGCGCCAGGGCCACGCGCTGGCGCTGCCCGCCCGACAGCCGGGCCGGCCATTCGCCCTCGCGGTCGGCCAGGCCCACCTGCGCCAGCACCTCGCGGCCCCGCGCCTGCGCGGCCTTGGGCAGGCCGATCGTCACGTTGTCGAGCACCCGGCGCCAGGGCAGCAGCCGGGCTTCCTGGAACATGATGCGCGTGTCGCCGTGCAGGCCGGCCACGGCTTGGCCGTCGGTGGTGAGCGTGCCGCTGCTGGCGGCCTCCAGCCCGGCCACCAGCCGCAGCAAGGTGCTCTTGCCGCAGCCGCTGCGGCCCACGATGGCGATGAATTCGCCGGGTTCGATTTCCAGCTGCGCGTTGCGCAGCACCTCGCGCTGGCCGTAGCGCTTGGACAGGCCGCGCGCCTGCAGGCGCACGCCGCCGGCGGGGGATGCAGAAGAGGAAGGTCGGGCGTCAGGCATGGGATCAGGCTCCGGGCTTGAACAGGGGAACGGCCAGGGCATCCACCCGGCGCGGGATCAGCTTCTCGGCAAAGAAGGCGTCGGCGATGCGCTGCTGCTCGGCCAGTCCTTCGGGCACCACGGGCCGCACGGAATAGCTGCGGCGGCCGTTGGCCTGCTCGATGACGGACGCATCCAGGCCCCACACGGGGGCCAGCAGCGCGGCGGCCTCCCTGGGGTAGGCCTTGGTCCAGCGGCCGGCCTTTTCCAGTTCGGCATACAGGGTGCGCAGCACGTCGGGCCGCGCCTGGGCGAACCGGGTGCTGGCCAGGTAGTAGCGCTGGTACGACGCCAGGCCCGTGCCGTCGGCCAGCACCCGGGCGCCAGACTGCTGCCGCGCGGCCGCGAGGAACGGGTCCCACACCACCCAGGCATCGATGGCGCCGCGCTCGAAGGCGGCTCGGCCGTCGGCGGGCGTGAGGTAGGCCGGCTCGATGTCCTTGAACGACAGGCCGGCTTTCTCCAGCGCGGCGATCAGCAGGTAGTGCGCACCCGCCGCCTTGGCGAAGCCGACCTTCTTGCCCTTGAGCTCGGCCACGGTCTTGAGCGGCGAGTCCGCCCGCACCAGGATGGCCTGGGCCGTGGGCGACGGTGCCTCCTGTGCCACGAAGGTCACGCGGGCCCCGGCGGCCTGGGCGAACACCGGCACGGTGTCGGCCACGTCGGCGCTGAAGTCCAGGTTGTCGAGGTTGAGCGCCTCCAGCAGCGGCAGGCCGCTCGTGAACTCGTGCCACACGGGCTGCACACCCAGCGGCGCGAGCTGCTTTTCCAGCGTGCCCTGCACTTTCAGCAGCGCGGTCAGCGTGGACGACTTCTGGTAGCCGATGCGCACCACGGACGGCGCAGCGCCTTGTGCGGCGGCCAGCCCGGTGCCGCCCAGCGTGGCCGTGGCAGCCAGCGCCGCCAGCACCGTGCGGCGATTGGGGGAATGGGAAAAGGTCATGGGCGGTTTCTTTCTTTCGGTCGAGCGCACGGCGGACGGGTTCAGGACTTGGCCTGGTAGCCGGGGTGCCAGCGCAGCCACCAGTGCTCCAGCCCGCGGGCGAACACATCGGCCAGCTTGCCGAGCAGCGCATACAGCAGGATGCCCACCAGCACGATGTCGGTCTGCAGGAACTCGCGGGCGTTCATGGTCAGGTAGCCGATGCCGGCCTGGGCCGAAATCGTCTCGGCCACGATCAGGATCACCCACATCAGCCCCAGCGAAAAGCGCAGGCCCACCAGGATGGACGACAGTGCGCCGGGCAGGATGATTTCGCGGTACAGCTGCCAGCGCGACAGGCCGTAGGTTCGGCCCATCTCGATCAGGCCCGGGTCCACGTTGCGGATGCCGTGGAAGGTGTTCAGGTAGATCGGAAAGAACACCGACACGCTGATGAGGAACAGCTTGGCCGACTCGTCGATGCCAAACCACAGGATCACCAGCGGAATGAGCGCCAGCGCCGGGATGTTGCGCACCATCTGGATGGTGGAGTCGAGCAGCGTCTCGGCCAGCCGCAGCGAGCCGGTGAGCAGCCCCAGCACCAGCCCCAGGCCGCCGCCGATCGCCAGGCCCGCCAGGGCACGGCTGGCGCTCACCTTCACATGGGTCCACAGCTCGCCCGATTCGGTGAGCGTCCACGCGGCCTTGACCACGTCCAGCGGCGCCGGCAGCACGCGGGTGGACAGCCACCCCAGGGCGGACGCCACCTGCCACAGCGCGATCAGCGCGACCGGCACCAGCCAGGGCAGCAGGCGGCGCCACACGGCGGCCACCAGCTGCACCAGCGGCGCGGGCAAGGCGCCCGCCGGGCCTTCGGGCGACTCGGGCAGGGGCGAGACCTGCAGCTCTCGTACCGTATCGGTCATGCGTCGTACCTCGGTTCGTTGTCGGGTTCGAGGAACTCCAGCTGGTTGCCCGCCGGGTCCTTCACATAAAAGCGCAGGTAGCCGGGCAGCGCCCGGTTCTCCACCAGCGGCAGCTCGGCCTGCAGCAGCCGCCCGCGCAGCTCGGGCAGGTTCTCCACCTCGAACGCCAGGTGGGACACGGCAGGCGCCGGCTGCCAGCGTTCGGTGGGCACCAGCTCGATGCGCTGCGCCCCCGCGGCAAAGCGCAGGGTGCTGCCGATGGGGTGGATCAATTCCGGCAGCCCCAGCAGCGTGCTGTAGAAGTTGCGGATCTGGCCCTCGGCGCCCGCCGGAAAGGCCAGTTGCACATGGTTGATGGAATGGATCGCCATGGTCTGCCCCGCCGCTCAGCTTTGCGACGCGCGCGGCGCGTACTGGTTGCCCACGACCTCGCCGAATGGCCCGCCGGGCGCGCCGCCCGCGAGCTTTTCCTGCAACGCCAGCGGCAGCAGCGGAAACACCAGCTCGGCAAAGCGGTACGCCTCTTCGAGGTGCGGGTAGCCCGACATGACGAAGGTGTCGATCCCCAAGGCGGCGTACTCCTTGATGCGGTCAGCCACGGTCTGCGGATCGCCCACCAGGGCCGTGCCCGCGCCGCCGCGCACCAAGCCCACGCCGGCCCACAGGTTGGGGCTGATCTCCAGGTCGGCCCGGGAGCGCCTGGCCCCGCCCGAATGCAGCGCGGCCATGCGGCGCTGCCCCTCGGAGTCCATGCGCGCGAACACGGCCTGGGCCTGCACCACGGTTTCGTCCTTCACGCGGCTGATGAGGCTCTCGGCCGCGGCCCAGGCCTCGGCATCGGTCTCGCGCACGATCACGTGCAGGCGGATGCCGAACTTCACCGTGCGGCCCAGCCGCGCGGCCTTCTCGCGCACATCAGCCACTTTCTTGGCCACTTCGGCGGGTGGCTCGCCCCAGGTCAGGTAGGCCTCCACCTGTTCGGCGGCCAAGTCGTGCGCGGCGGCCGAGGAGCCGCCGAAGTACACCGGCGGATACGGCTTTTGCAGCGGCGGGAACAGCAGCTTGGCGCCCTTGACCGAGAGGTGCTTGCCCTCGTAATCGAAGGTGCCGCCGTCGTGGCTGCGCGTGAGGATCTCGCGCCAGATGCGGATGAACTCGGCCGACTGCTCGTAGCGCGCCGCATGGTCGAGGAACACGCCGTCGCCTTCCAGCTCGACCTGGTCGCCGCCCGTCACCAGGTTGATCAGCAGCCGCCCGCCCGAGAGCCGGTCGAACGTGGCCGCCATGCGCGCGGCCAGGCTGGGCTGGTGCAGGCCCGGCCGCACGGCCACCAGGAACTTGAGGCGGCGCGTCACCGCCACCAGGCTGGACGCCACCACCCACGGGTCTTCGCACGAGCGCCCGGTGGGAATGAGCACGCCTTCGTAGCCCAGGCTGTCGGCCGCGACGGCCACCTGCTTCACGTAGTCGTGGCTGAGCTGGCGCGCGCCTTCGGTGGTGCCCAGATAGCGGCTGTCGCCATGGGTGGGAATGAACCAGAACACTTGCATGCGATGACCTCGTCGTCGTTCAGTAGGAAATTGCGAAAAATGGCGCCCGCGCCACGGCCCGGCGCCGGCGCGCAGCCCGGGGTGCCGGGGCGAGCGCCAGCACGCGGGCGCTTTCGCGCGGCTCCGACAGGCCCCAGGCCTGGGCGGTCACGCCCAGCACCCGGCGCACGCGCACCTGCAAAGGGGTTGGGAAAGGTGCGGACATGGGGGCACCCTTTCAGAGCAGGTCCACCGGAGCGGCGTCCTGCAGGTTGAGCTTGCGGGGGATGAGCTTCAGGTCGAAGAAGGTGTCGGCGATCACCTGCTGCTCGGCCAGGATGTCGCGCGACACCAGCGAGGTGCCGTAGCCCGCCCGGCCCACGAACAGCTCGGTGACGGCGCGGTCCAGCCCCAGCACGGTGGACAGCTCCGCCGCGGCCTCGGCCTTGTGCGCGGCAATCCACTTGTCGATGGCGTCCACCTCCTGGATGGCGACGCGCAGCACGTCGGCGTTCCTGGCGGAATAGTCGCGCGAGGAAAAGTAGTAGGCGCGGTTGTTCGCCACGCCCGTGGCATCGGCCAGCACGCGGGCCTGCAGCGTCTTTTGCGCCGACGCGAGGAACGGGTCCCAGATCACCCAGGCGTCCACGGCGCCTTTCTCGAAGGCCGCCCGCGCATCGGGCGGCGCGAGGAAGACCGGCTGCACGTCGCGGTAGTGCAGGCCGTGCTTTTCCAGCACCTTGACCAGCAGGTAGTGCACGTTCGAGCCCTTGTTGAGCGCGACGCGCAGGCCCTTCAGTTCGGCCACGCTCTGGATCGCCGAGCCCTTGGGCACGACAACGGCCTCCAGCTGCGGGCGCGGCACCGTGGCCCCCACGTACACCAGCGGCGCACCAGCGGCCTGGGCGAAGATGGGGGGCGCTTCGCCCACGTCGCCGAAGTCGATCGAGCCGACGTTCAGCGCCTCCAGTTGCACCGGGCCGGCATTGAACTCGGTCCAGGTCACCTTCACGCCCAGCGGCGCCAGGCGCTTTTCCAGCGTGCCACGGGCCTTGAGCAGCGACAGCCAGCCCTTTTGGTGGCCCACGCGCAGGACGCGGTCGCCCTTCTGGGCCAAAGCGGGCGGCAGGCCGGCGGCCAGCACGGTGCCGAGGCCGGAAGCCACCATCCGGCGGCGCAGGGAAGAGAAATTCGAAGTCATGCGATCGGTCTTTCTGGCGAGGTCCACCGGGTGCGGGCGGCAATGCAGCGGCCTGCCCGCGGCGAGCGGGTTCTCAAAAAATGGGGAAGGCTTGGGGAGGAGCGGACGGCGGGGGCCAGAACACAGGCCGGCGCCGCCCGGGGCGCGTCAGACGCTACATCGCACCTGGGAGAAATGCACCGGCGCGAACCGCGTGGCCTGGGCCGGTGCGGGGCGCAGGGTTTCGGTGATGAGCACGTTCACGGCGTCGTCCAGCCGGGAGGACACGTCGTGCCCCACCTCGTAGGCGCCCTCGGGCGTGAGCGTGACCTGGGCATCGGTGGCGTAGATGCCCGGCAGGATGTGCTTGGCACCCAGCGACTGCAGCACCGGCCGCAGCGCGTAGTCCAGCGCCAGCATGTGGTGGGCGCTGCCGCCGGTGGCCAGCGGCAGCACGGTCTTGCCCTTGAGCGCCGTCTGCGGCAGCAGGTCGAGAAAGACCTTGAGCACGCCGCTGTAGGCAGCTTTGTAGACGGGTGTCGCCACCACCAGCACGCTGGCCTCGGCCACGCTGTCCACCGCGTGGGCGATGGAGCGGTGGCCCGTGTCCGCCAGCAGCAGCGCCTGGGGCGACAGGTCGCGGATGTGCAGGCGCTGCACCAGCGCACCGCGCACCGACAGGCGCTGCGACACGGTATCCAGCAGGGCGGCGGAGCGGGAACGCTCCGAGGGGCTGCCGGCGATCAGGAGGACGGACATGGAATGGGGCTTTCTAGCGCGGGCGGATTGGCAAGAGCGCCGTCGTCTTCACTTCTTGGTGTAGATCTGGTCGAAGCTGCCGCCATCGGCGAAGTGCGCCTTGTCGGCCTTCGCCCAGCCGCCGAAGGCCTGGTCGATGGTCACCAGCGTGAGCTTGGGGAACTGCTTGTCGTACTTGGCCTTGGCCTTGTCGCCCGTGGGGCGGTAGAAGTTCTTGCCGGCGATGTCCTGGCCTTCGTCGGAGTACAGGTACTTGAGGTATTCCTCGGCGACGGCGCGGGTGCCCTTCTTGTCCACGTTCTTGTCCACCACCGCCACGCTGGGCTCGGCCAGGATGGACAGCGACGGCACGACGATCTCGAACTTCTCGGGGCCGAACTCCTTCAGCGCCAGGAAGGCTTCGTTCTCCCAGGCCAGCAGCACGTCGCCCACACCGCGCTGCACGAAGGTGATGGTGGAGCCACGGGCGCCGGTGTCCAGCACGGGCACGTTGCTGTACAGCTTGGCGACGAAGTCCTTGGCCTGCGCATCGCCGCCGTACTTGCGCTTGGCGAATTCCCAGGCGGCCAGGTAGTTCCAGCGGGCGCCGCCGGAGGTCTTGGGGTTGGGGGTGATGACCTGCACGCCGGGCTTGGCCAGGTCGTCCCAGTCCTTCAGGCCCTTGGGGTTGCCCTTCTTCACCAGGAACACGATGGTCGAGGTGTAGGGGGCCGAATTGTGCGGCAGGCGTTTTTGCCAGTCGGCCTTGACGAGGCCGCCGTGCGTGACGAGCGCATCGATGTCGCCGCCCAGTGCCAGCGTGGCCACGTCGGCATCGATGCCGTCGATGATCGAGCGCGCCTGCTTGCCGGAGCCGCCGTGCGACTGTTTGATCGCCAGATCCTGGCCGCTCTTGGCCTTCCAGTGCTTGGCGAACGCCTGGTTGTATTCGACGTACAGCTCCCGGGTGGGGTCGTAGGACACGTTCAGGAACTGCACCGGCTGGGCCAGCGACGGCAAAGCCGTCAGGGCCATACCGGCCAGCAGGGCGGCGGCGAGGGGAAACTTGATAAAGTCGCGGCGAACGTTCATGAGAGGCTTTCTTTTGTGGAATGCGGTCCGGTGCAAATCACCGATGCAACGCATTCTGAAAGTCGCTCTTCAAAACTGGAACTACTGAAATTTCAGTTTTAAATACCCAAAACATCTAAACCACCTTTCCAGGACCCTTCCCCATGGCACGTACCGTTCAATGCATCAAACTCGGCAAGGAAGCCGAAGGCCTCGACTTTCCCCCCTACCCCGGTGACTTGGGTAAGCGCATCTGGGAGGGTGTCAGCAAGGAAGCCTGGGCCGCTTGGCTCAAGCACCAGACGATGCTGGTGAATGAAAACCGCCTGAACTTGGCCGACGCCCGCGCCCGCCAGTACCTGGCCCGGCAGATGGAGCAGCACTTCTTCGGCGAAGGCGCCGACGCCGCCCAGGGCTACGTGCCGCCCAGCGCCTGAACCGCCGGGAATGAACCCGGCTCGGTTCCTGCCGGAGCCCATCGACTGGCTGGCGGACGGCACCCCTTACAGCCCGCGGTTCGGCGACCGTTACCACAGTGAAAACGGCGGCCTGGACCAGGCGCGCCGCGTGTTCCTGCACGGCTGCGGCCTGCCCCAGGCCTGGGCCGGCCAAGCGCACTGGCGCATCCTGGAGACCGGCTTCGGCCTGGGGTTGAACTTCCTCGTGACCTGGGCGGCCTGGCGCAGCGACCCCGATCGCCCTGCCCTGCTGCACTTCGCCTCGTGCGAGGCCCACCCCGTGGCCGCGGCCGACCTGCTGCGCGCCACCAGCGCCCACCCCGACCTCGCGCTCCTGGCGCAGCAGCTGCACGACCAGTTCTGGGGGCTGCTGCCGGGCGTGCACCGCCTGTCGTTCGAGCAGGGCCGCGTGCTGCTCACGCTCTATGTGGGCGATGCCCAGGCCATGCTGCGCCAGCAGATGCCGACGGCCGATTCGGTCTACCTGGACGGCTTCAGCCCGCAGCGCAACCCCGATCTCTGGAACGAACACACCCTGAAGGCCGTGGCGCGCTGCTGCCGGCGGGGCACGCGGCTGGCGACCTGGACCATCGCGCGGGCGGTGCGCGACACGCTCGCGCAGTGCGGCTTCACCGTGGCCAAGGTGCCCGGCGTGCCCCCGAAGCGCGACAACCTGCAGGCCACGTTCGATCCGGCCTGGGAACCCCGGGCGGCGCGCAACGCCCCGCCGCCGCTGGAAGTGGCGGCGGCGTCCGAATGCCTGGTGATCGGCGCGGGACTGGCCGGCGCCTCGGTGGCCGCGAGCCTGGCGCGTCGCGGGTGGAAGGTGCGGGTGCTGGACCGCGCCGAGGCGCCCGCGCGCGGCGCCTCCGGCCTGCCCGCCGGCCTGTTCGCCCCCCATGTGTCGCCCGACGACAGCGTGCTGTCGCGCCTGTCACGCAGCGGGGTGCGCACCACGCTGCAGGCGCTGTCGGCCCTGCCGGTGGGCGAAGCCTGGAGCCCCTGCGGCGTGCTGGAGCACCGCGTGGACGGCAGCCCGGGGGTGCCGCCGACCTGGGCCGGCGGGAACGGCGGCGAATGGAGCCGCCCCGCCGACGCCGACGCGCTGCGGCAGGCCGGGCTGCCGCCCGGCACCACGGCCTGCTGGCACGCCCGCGCCGGCTGGGTGCGCCCGGCGCGGCTGGTGCAGTCCCTGCTGGACCACCCGGCCATCGCATGGCACGGCGGCGCACAGGTTGCGCGGTTGCGCCGCGTGCCGGCCGGCGAGGACGGAAAGAGCGACGGCAAGAGCGACGACACTGGGCCGGCGGGCTGGCAAGCCATCGGTGCGCAGGGCCAGGTGCTGGCCGAGGCCCCCTACGCCTTCGTGGCGGCCGGGCCCGACAGCATGCCGCTGCTGGACCACCGCTGGACCCTGCAGCCGCTGCGCGGCCAGGTGTCGTGGGCCGAAGAAGGCGAAGGCACCGCAGGCTGGCCGCCCTTTCCGGTCAATGGCAACGGCAGCCTCGTGCCCCACATTCCCGGGCCGGAGGGCGCGAACGGCGCCCGGCGCTGGTATGCCGGCTCCACCTTCGAACGCCACGCCACCGAGCTTCCGCCCAGCAGCGCCGACGAGACGGCCGCACACGCCACCAACTGGAAAAAGCTGCGCACCTTGCTGCCGGCCGTGGCCGACCAGTTGGCGCCCGCCTTCGGCCAGCCCCAAGCGGCCCCAACGGACCGAGTGCCCGGCAAGGAAATCCCCCCCGTTTCGGTCTGGGCCGGCCTGCGCTGCGCCTCGCCCGACCGCCTGCCGATCGCCGGCCCGGTGGACCCGCACGCCCTGCCCGGGCTGTGGGTGTGCACGGCGATGGGCGCGCGCGGAATCACGCTGGCGCCGCTGTGCGGCGAACTGGTCGCCGCCCGGCTGCATGGCGAACCCTTGCCGCTGGACGCCCGCCTGGCCCAAGCGCTGGGCACGGAACGGCTGTGAACCTGGACTGACCCGCGGGCCGGGCAGAAACGGCGCCCAACCCCTTATCGCCGTTTTCCGCCGTCCGCCCCCTGCCAACCCGCGCCAGCCTTGAGGAATATGCTTATCCGCATAACGGCCTCACAAAACAATCGTTTGTTTCCATAAAGACTCCCACTACATTCGCCCGCATGCATGATTTGGCATTCGTTTTCGCGGGCTTCGCGGTGGGCTTGATCGTCGGCCTCACCGGGGTGGGCGGCGGCTCGCTGATGACGCCGATCCTGATCTTCTTCTTCGGCGTGAAGCCGCACCTGGCCATCGGCACCGACCTGCTGTTCGCCGCCTTCACCAAGATGGGCGGCACCGTCAGCCTGGCACGCCAGCGGCTCGTGCCCTGGAAGGTGGTGGGCCTGCTGTGCGCCGGCAGCGTGCCGGCGGCGCTGCTGTCGCTGTGGGCCCTCCAGGTGATGGGTCCGAGCAGCAGCACCGCCCAGCGCATCATGACGACCACGCTGGGCGTGGCCCTGCTGCTGACCGCCGCGGCCATGCTGTACAAGGCCTTCGTGTTTTCTCCCGCTCGACAGGCGGCCGACCGGGCGGCGCGTGCCGACGCGGGCACAGACGCCGCACGGCCGCGCCACTGGAGCCTGCCGGTGCTGCTGGGCGCCGTGATCGGCACGCTGGTCACCTTTACCTCCGTGGGCGCGGGCGCCATCGGCGTGACGGTGCTGCTGATGGTGTTTCCCCTGCTGCCGTTGCCGCGCATCATCGCGGCCGACATTGCCTATGCCGTGCCGCTGACCCTGGTGGCCGGCCTGGGGCATGCGTCGCTCGGCTCCGTGGACTGGCCGCTTCTGGTCCAATTGCTGGCGGGATCGCTGCCAGGCATCTGGCTGGGCTCGCGCCTCGTATCCCGCGCGCCGGAGCGGTTGATCCGCTCGGCCCTTTCCGTGCTGCTCGCCTGGGCGGGCGCCAAACTGGTTTTGATCTGAGTGACCCACGATGTACCAATACACAGACTTCGACCGCGAATTCATCCGCCTGCGCGCTGAGCAGTACCGCGACCAACTCGAACGCTTTCAGGCCGGCAAGCTTTCGGGCGACGAATTCAAGCCCCTGCGCCTGCAAAACGGCTGGTACGTGCAGCGCTACGCGCCCATGCTGCGCGTGGCCGTGCCCTACGGCGAGCTGTCCAGCACCCAGCTGCGCGTGCTGGCCAAGGTGGCCCGCGAGTACGACCAGCCCGATGCCGCCCTGCTGGCCGAGGCCCAGGCCACGCAGGAAAAGCTGGGCGACATCCCCCTGCACGACGGCCGGCGCATCGGCACGCAGATGAAGTACGGCTACGGCCACTTCACCACGCGCACCAACGTGCAGTACAACTGGATTCCGCTGGACAAGAGCGCCGATGTGATGGACCTGCTGGCCTCCGTGCAACTGCACGGCATCCAGACCAGCGGCAACTGCATCCGCAACATCACCAGCGACGCGCTGGCCGGCATCGCCGCCGACGAGATCGCCGACCCGCGCCCGTTCTGCGAAATCCTGCGCCAGTGGAGCACGCTGCACCCCGAGTTCGCCTTCCTGCCGCGCAAGTTCAAGATCTCGCTCAACGGCGCACTGGAAGACCGCGCCGCCCTCGGCTGGTACGACGTGGGCCTGCAGCTGCACAAGAACGATGCCGGCGAACTGGGCTTTCGCGTGCGCGCCGGTGGCGGCATGGGCCGCACCCCCGTCATCAGCCCGGTGCTGCGCGAGTTCCTGCCCTGGAACCAGCTCATGAACTACCTGGAAGCCGTGATCCGCGTCTACAACCGCTATGGCCGCCGAGACAACGCCTGGAAGGCGCGCATCAAGATCCTCGTCAAGTCCGAAGGACAGACCTACATCGACCAGGTCGAGGAGGAGTTCCGGCAGATCGTCGAGATCGAAGGCGGCCCGCACACCATCACCCAGGCCGAGCTGGACCGCGTGACCGCCTCGTTCCGCGAACCCGAGCTGGACCTGCGCCCGGCCGACGCCGAAGCCGAGACCGTGGCCCTGCTGCGCACCGCCGCCGAGAACGACCAGGACTTCGGCCGCTGGCTCACGCGCAACGTGATGCCGCACCGCCATCCGCAGCTGCGCGCCGTGGTGCTGTCGTTCAAGCGCCTGGGCTACGCGCCCGGCGACGCTACCGCCGAGCAGATGGAAGCCGCCGCCGACCTGGCCGACCGCTTCTCGGGCGGCGAGGCCCGCGTGACGCACGAACAGAACCTGCTGCTGCCCTGGGTGCGACGCGACCAGTTGCCCGAGCTGTACAAGGCCGCCAAGGCGCTGGGCCTGGCCAAGCCCAACATCGGCCTGCTGACCGACATGATCGCCTGCCCCGGCGGCGACTTCTGCTCGCTGGCCAATGCCCGCTCGCTGCCCATCGCCGAAGCCATCACCGAGCGCTACCAGGACCTGGACGAGCTGTGGGACCTGGGCGAGATCGACCTGCACATCAGCGGCTGCATCAACAGCTGCGGCCACCACCACAGCGGCCACATCGGCATCCTGGGCGTCGACAAGGACGGCAAGGAGTGGTACCAGATCACGCTGGGCGGCGCCGACGGAACGAACCTGTCGGGTCCGGCCATTCCCGGCAAGATCATCGGCCCGTCGTTCAGCGCCAGCGAAGTGCCCGGCGTGATCGAGGCGCTGCTGGCCACCTACCGCACCGAGCGCCTGCCCGTGGTGGACGCCGCCCACGGCCCCCGGCACGAGAACTTCATCGACACCGTGCGCCGCGTGGGCATCGAGCCGTTCAAGGCCGCCGCCAACGCCGCGCGCCACCCTGCCGAAGTCCTTTCCGACTGACATCCGCCGACGTCCTCCAGCCCCACCGAATCACTATGAAAATAATAGCTGCCAGCGCACACAGCACCAGCGCGGAAGGCCAAAAAGTCCTTGAACTGGCCAACGACGACGACCCGCTCGCGCAAGACCTTGCAGGCATCGAGCGCATCGACCTGCACTTTCCGAAATTCACCGACGGCCGGGCATTCAGCCAGGCCCGCCTGCTGCGCCAGCGCCTGAAGTTCGCGGGCGAGATCCGCGCCACGGGCGACGTGCTCATCGACCAGCTGGTGCAGATGGCCCGCTGCGGCTTCGACGTGGCCGTGCTGCGCGAGGGCGTGGACATGGCCGACGCGCAGCGCCAGCTGGACCGCTTCCACGCCTTCTACCAGGGCGACGTGACGCACCCGCTGCCGCATTTCCGCGACGCCGCCTGACGCGACGCCCCCGCCCCGCACAACGACGCCCCCAACGAGATCCCCCGCATGAATGCCCGCACCGAATCCCATGTGCTGAGCCACCTCAGCAACCGCCACCTGGACGCGCTGGAAGAAGAAACCATCTTCATCCTGCGCGAAGTGGCCGCCGCCTTCGAGCGCCCCGCCCTGCTGTTTTCGGGCGGTAAGGATTCGCTGGTGATGCTCCGGTGCGCCGAGAAGGCTTTTGGCGTGGGGCGCATCCCGTACCCGCTGCTGATGATCGACACCGGCCACAACTTCCCCGAGGTGACGGATTTCCGCGACTTCCGGGCGAAGGAACTGGGGGCCGAGCTCATCGTGCGCAGCGTGGAAGACTCCATGGCGCGCGGCACCGTGCGCCTCGCGCATCCGGGCGAGAGCCGCAACGTGCACCAGTCGGTCACGCTGCTGGAGGCCATCGAGGAATTCCGCTTCGACGCGCTGATCGGCGGCGCCCGCCGTGATGAGGAAAAGGCCCGCGCCAAGGAGCGCATCTTCTCGCACCGCGACAGCTTCGGCCAATGGCAACCCAAGGCCCAGCGACCCGAGCTGTGGACGCTGTTCAACACACGGCTGGCGCCGGGCGAGCACTTTCGCGTGTTCCCCATCAGCAACTGGACCGAACTCGACGTGTGGCAGTACATCGACCGCGAGCAGATCGCGTTGCCCTCGCTCTACTACACCCACAAGCGCCAGGTGGTGGAGCGCAAGGGCCTGCTCGTGCCCGTGACCGACCTCACGCCGCCGCGCGACGGCGAAACGGTGGAGACGCGCGACGTGCGCTTTCGCACCGTGGGCGACATCACCTGCACCTGCCCGGTGGAGAGCCCGGCCGCCACGGCCGCCGACATCGTGATCGAGACCCTGGCGGCCGATGTGAGCGAGCGCGGCGCCACGCGCATGGACGACAAGACCTCCGACGCTTCGATGGAAAAGCGCAAGAAAGACGGGTACTTCTGATGACCACCACTACCAATTCGATAGCAGAGCAGGCAATCAATCCGCCGGCATCGGGCCAAAACGATGCCATCTCTGCACTGAAGTTCATCACCTGCGGCTCGGTCGACGACGGCAAGAGCACCCTCATCGGCCGCCTGCTGGTGGACAGCAAGGCCGTGCTGCAGGACCACCTGGCCGGCGTGCAGCGCCAGGGCGAGACCGACCTGGCCCTGCTGACCGACGGCCTGTCGGCCGAACGCGAGCAGGGCATCACCATCGACGTGGCCTACCGCTACTTCGCCACCGAAGAGCGCAAGTTCATCATCGGCGATGCGCCGGGCCACGAGCAGTACACGCGCAACATGGTCACCGCCGCCAGCAGCGCCGACGCGGCCGTGGTGCTGGTCGATGCCACCAAGCTCGACTGGAAGAACCCCGGCCTCGAACTGCTGGTGCAGACGCGCCGCCACTCCCTGCTCGTGCACCTGCTGCGCGTGCATTCGCTGGTGTTCGCGGTGAACAAGCTCGATGCGGTGGAAGACCCGGCGCTCGCCTTCCGCCACATTCGCGATGCGCTGGGCGCGTTCGCGCAGGCCGCCGGCATCGCCGCGCATGCGACGGTGCCCGTGTCCGCCCTCAAGGGCTGGAACGTGGTGGATGCTCACCCCGGCTGGTGCGGCTACGAAGGCCCGAGCCTGCTGCAGATCCTGGAGCGCCTGCCCAACACGCCCACCGACGTCGCGCTGCCGCTGGCCTTCCCGGTGCAGTGGGTCGAGAAATTCTCGTCCTCCGCCGACACCTCCCAGGGGCGCCGCGTGTTCTGGGGCCGCGTGGCGGCAGGCGCCGTGGCGCCGGGCACGGCCGTGCAGGTGTTCCCGAGCGGCCTGCAGGCCACCGTGGCCCAGGTCCTGGACCATGCGCGCCGCCCCGTGGGCGTGCCGGCCGGCCAGAGCGCGGGCATCGTGCTCGACCGCGAGGTGGACGTGTCGCGCGGCGACTGGATCCTTACCGCACCGCAGGCCGCCGCCGTGGCCGCCGACGATTTCGACACCCCGGCATCGACGCCGTCGTGGCCCGGCCGGCGCGAACTGCGCGCCACCGTGGCCTGGATGGACGACGAGCCCCTGGTCGCCGGCCGCGTGTACTGGGCGCTGCACGGCCACCGCTGGGTCAAGGCCAAGGTGCAGCGCGTGGTGCACAAGCTCAACATCCACACGCTGGCCGAAGAAGACGCCGCCCAGCTCGACCCCAATGCCATCGGCCACGTGGACCTGCTGCTGCAGGAGCCCCTGCCCGCCGCGCCGTTCACCCAGGCGCGCGTGCTGGGCTCGCTGATCCTGGTGGATACCGCCAGCCACAAGACCGCTGGCGCGGTGCTCGTGAACGCCCCGGCGGCCTGACCCGAGGCGCCGAATCTTCGCCGTTGCAGGGGCGGCCCCCAGGCCGCTCCCTGAAACGCCCTAAAATCGCGGGTTACCCCCGATTCCAACGACAACTCCTGCCATGACTCACGTCGTCTCCGAAAACTGCATCAAGTGCAAGTACACCGACTGTGTGGACGTGTGCCCCGTGGACTGCTTCCGCGAAGGCCCCAACTTCCTCGTGATCGACCCCGATGAATGCATCGACTGCGCCGTGTGCATTCCCGAGTGCCCGGCCAACGCCATCTTTGCCGAGGAAGACCTGCCCCCGGACCAGATCGCCTTCATCAAGATCAACGCCGACCTGTCGCCCCAATTCAAGAGCATCACCAAGCGCAAGGCGCCCCTGCCCGACGCCGACGAATGGAACGGCAAGCCCGGCAAGGTGGCCGACCTGATCCGCTGAAGCAGACAGGCCCCCGACGCCCCGTGAAGATCGAAGCGACCACAGCCCCCTCGAGAACCATCGAGACGGATGCCGCCGTCATCGGCGCTGGGCCGGTCGGGCTGTTCCAGGTGTTCCAGCTCGGGTTGCAGGGCATTGCAGCCCATGTGATCGATGCGCTGCCCCACGTGGGCGGCCAGTGCGCCGAGCTGTACGGCGACAAACCCATCTACGACATTCCCGGCATTCCCGTCTGCACCGGGCGCGAACTCGTCGCGTTGCTGCAGCGGCAGATCGCCCCGTTCCCACCCACCCTGCACCTGGGCCAGCGTGTTGCCACGCTCGCGCCGCAGCCCGACGGGCGGCTTTTGCTGCAGACCACGGCCGGCACCGCGCTGCTGGCGCGCACGGTCTTCATCGCCGCGGGCGTGGGCGCGTTCGTGCCGCGCGCCGTCAAGGCCGAAGGCATCGATCGCTTCGAAGGCACGCAACTGCATTACCACGAGGATGCGGCCGACACCGCCGGCCGGCATGTGGTCGTGCATGGCGGCGAAGACACCGCCGTGGCCCGCGCCATCGCCTGCGCCCAACCGGGGCCGCACGCCGCCGCCAGCGTGACCCTGCTGCACCGGCGCGATGCCTTCCAGGCGCCGCCCGAGGCCCTGGCCCAGCTGCAGGCCCTGCGCGACGCCGGCCGCATCACGGTGGTGGCCGGGCAGATCGTCGGCATCGAGGTGCAGCACGACCGCCTGAGCGCGCTGCAACTGATCGACCCGGACGGCCAGCCGCGACCGTTGCCACTCGACGTGCTCATCGCCTGCCTCGGCATCTCGCCGCGCCTGGGCGCCATCGCCGACTGGGGACTGGCGATGGAGCGCAAGCAGCTCGTGGTCGATACCGCCACGTTCCGCACGGCCATCCCCGGCATCCATGCGGTGGGCGACATCAACACCTACCCCGGCAAGCGCAAGCTGATCCTGTGCGGCTTCCACGAAGCCACGCTGGCGGCCTTCGGCGCGGCCGAATACCTGTCCGGCGCGCCCGTGGCGCTGCAATACACCACCACCAGCGCCCGGCTGCACGAGCGGCTGGGGGTGGCGGTGCCGACGGCCTCCGCACCGCCCTAGAATCGCGGCTTCGCCAGGGGTGGAACCGGCCGACCGGTCCCCGTCTGAGACTTTCCCCTTGAATCGGCCGGGGTCATCCTCGCGCAGGCCATTCGCCTCCCGCCGCCACGCCCACCGCATGCCGTCCCGGCGTGCCTTGGGGCCAGCCCGTGCCGCGACCCTGCTGTGCCTGCCATCCACGGAGCTTCCATGCCGCCCTCCTCGCCCCCTGCGCCCGCCAACGACGCGCTGATGGCCATCGCGCCCGACCGCCGCGTCTTCCGTTTCGGCGACCATGCCTCGCTGTGGTTCAGCCTGGGCGTGGGCCTGCTGGTGATGCAGGTGGGCGCCTATCTGATGCCCGCGTTGAGCCCGCGCGAGGCGCTGGCGGCCATCGTGGCCGGGTCGCTGATCGGCGCCGGCCTGCTGGGCTGGGTGGCCAAGATCGGCTGCGACAGCGGCCTGGCGAGCGCCGGGCTGATGCATGCCGTCTACGGGCGCGCGTTCGCGGGCCTGCCCATCGGGCTCAACATCGTGCAGCTCGCGGGCTGGGGCGCGTTCGAGCTGGTGGTGATGCGCGATGCCACGGTGGCCATCGGCCGGCAGGCCGGCGCCATGGGCGGGGCCCACTGGCCGGTGCTGGCCACGCTGCTGTGGGGTGGCGTGGTGATGCTGCTGCTCAGCGGCTCGATGGTGCAGCTGGTGCGCCGGCTCATCGCGCGCGTGGCGTTGCCCCTGGTGGTGCTGTCGCTGCTGTGGCTGAGCTGGCAGTTCGTGTCGCTGGCGCAGGCCCAGGGCTTCGCCACGCTGTGGACGCGCCCCGGCGCGGGCGGCATGGGCGTGCTGCCGGCGCTGGACCTGGTGATCGCCATGCCCATCTCCTGGCTGCCGCTGGTGGCCGACTACGCGCGCCACGGCACCTCCGGCCGGTCCGCGCTGCGCGGCACCTGGCTGGGCTACGCGCTGGCCAACCTGTGGTGCTATGCGCTCGGCGTGCTGGTGGCGCTCACGCTGCCCAGCCAGGACCTGGTGACCGCGCTGCTGCTGGCCCAGGGCGGGCTGATCGCGCTGTCGCTCATCCTGATCGACGAGGTGGACAACGCCTATGGCGATGCGTATTCGGGCGCGGTCTCGGCCCACAGCCTGCTGCCGCGCTGGGGCGTGCGTCGCTGGGGCATGGCCATGGCGGCGCTGTGCACGGCGCTCGCCCTGGTGCTGCCGATGCACAGCCTGGAGCCGTTCCTGCTGCTGCTCAGCTCGGTGTTCGTGCCGCTGTTCGGCGTCATCCTGGGCCGGCTGGCGTTCGGCGCGCCGGTGCAGCAGGCCCTGGCAAAGGCGCGGCAGGTGGAGTGGCTGCCGGTCGGCCTCTGGATCGCGGGCATCGCCTGCTACCACGGGCTGCCGCGGGTGCTGCCGGCGCTGGGCGCGGCGTTGCCGACACTGTGCCTGTGCTTCGCGCTGGCGTTCCTCACCCGGCCGGGCCGGCGCTGACTCGCGCCTGCGGCGCACCCGGCCGGCTTACCTGGCAGCGTGATGATTTGAAGCAAAAATCGGGCTCCAGCACAATCAAGTCGCCGGCATACAGCTATTATTTTTATAGCGCACCCACCAGCCTTGGTCGGTGAGGGACGGGCAGGCAGCGCCCCTGCGCGGTCAGCCCTGCAAGATGCGCTGCGCCACCGGGCTGTGCCCGTGGTTCAGCGGCCCGTGACCCCGGCCGGTGTGCACGTCGGCGCCCGCGGCGATGGCCGCCAGGATGTAGGCACGGGCATGCTCCACGGCCTGCACGAGCGGCTCGCCGAGCGCCAGGTGCGCGGCGATCGCGGACGACAGCGTGCAGCCCGTTCCGTGCCCGTTGTGCGTGGCGATGCGGGCCGACTGCAGCCGGTGGTACAGGCCCTGGGGCCCGGCCAGCACGTCGATCACCCAGTCGCCCGGCAGGTGGCCGCCCTTGAGCAACACGGCCGGCGCGCCGAGCGCCAGCAGGTCCTGCGCCGCAGCGTCCAGCGCATCGGCGCCGTCCACCGCCCGGCCCAGCAGCAAGCCCGCTTCGTCGAGGTTGGGCGTGACCAGCGTGGCGAGCGGGAACAAGGCCTCGACCAGCACGCCCACGGTTTCTTGCGCGATGAGCCGGTCACCGCTGGTGGCGACCATCACCGGGTCCAGCACCACGTGCGGCAGGCGGTGGCGGCGGATGGCATCGGCCACCACGCGCACCACCTCGGGCGAATGCAGCATGCCGATCTTCACGGCATCCACGCCGATGTCCTCCACCACCGCATCGATCTGCTGGCGCAGCATGTCCGGCGGCACGCCGTGGATGGCGCGCACGCCCTGCGTGTTCTGCGCGGTCAGGGCGGTGATGGCGGTCATGCCGTAGCAGCCCAGGGCGCTGAAGGTTTTCAGGTCGGCCTGGATGCCCGCTCCGCCGCCGCTGTCCGATCCGGCGATCGTCAGCACGCGTGCGTAGCGGCGGACGGCCGGCGGCGAGAGGGTCTCAGTGTTCATGGGCAAAAATTATGGCCCATGCGCCAGGTCAAACCGGCGGGCGCGGTCACTGTGCTGTAATCCCTGCACGGACGAAACAGGGGTGTCCCGCCCATGGCGCGCGACTGAGAACATACCCTGGGGCCTGGCGGCCACACCACCGCCCCGCGTGCCCCGCGACCCGATCCAGGTCATGCTGGCGTGGGGAGTTTCATCGGCGGAGCCTTCCCGTTTTGTCCCCCTGTTGGCTTGCAGACAGACGGACCCGATGCGCCCCCTTCTTCTTTCCCCTTCCTCGCCCTCTTCCCTTGCCATTCTGGGCGCCGGACTCATGGGCCGGTTGCTGGCCGTGGAGCTGGCCCACCAGGGCCATGCGGTCACGGTCTACGACGCCGCCGGGCCCGATGCGCAAGGCGCCGCGGCGCGCATCGCCGCAGCCATGCTGGCACCGTTGGCGGAGTCCGCGGTGACCGAGCCCGGCGTGGTGCGCATGGGCCATTACGCGCTCACGCGCTGGCCGCAGTTGCTGGCCCGCCTGAACGGGCCCGTGTTCTTTCAGCAGGAGGGCACGCTGATCCTGTGGCACCGCCAGGACGCGCCCGAGGCCGCGCGGCTGCGCGGACAACTCGAACGCACCACGGCCACCCTGCCCGAATTGCCGGCCCTGCAGGTGCTCGACAGCGCCGGCGTGCAGGCGCACGAGCCGGCCGTGGGGCAGCGCTTCGCCCAGGGGCTGTATCTGCCCGGCGAGGGCCAGCTGGACAACCGGCAGCTGCTGGCCGCGCTGGAGGCCAGCTTCGCCGGCCTGGGCATCGAGGCCCACTGGCACTGCCCGCGCGCGCCATCGGACTTTTCCCCCGGCATGCCCGGCCAGCCGGACTGGGTTATCGACTGCCGGGGCCTGGGCGCCCGCACGCAGTGGAGCGCGCTGCGCGGCGTGCGCGGCGAGGTCGTGCGCGTGCATGCGCCCGAGGTAACCCTGCGGCGGCCGACCCGCCTGGTGCATCCGCGCTACCCGATCTACATCGCCCCCAAGGAAGACCACCTGTTCGTGATCGGCGCGACCGAGATCGAATCGGACGACCTGTCGCCCGCCAGCGTGCGTTCGACCCTGGAGTTGCTGAGCGCGGCCTACGCGGTGCATTCGGGCTTTGCCGAGGCCCGCATCCTCGAAGTGGCCACGCAATGCCGCCCGACCCTGCCCGACAACCTGCCCGCCCTCCGCCAGGTGCGCCCGCGCGTGCTGGAGGTCAACGGCCTGTACCGCCATGGCTTCATGATCGCCCCGGCCATCCTCGACGCCGTCATGGAATGGTTGAACCAGGGACAATCGGCGCTGGCCTCCCGTTTCGATCTGGCCCTGCACCTCGACGAAGAGGCAGCCCTTTCCCCATGAACATCACCATCAACCAGACCGCCACGACCCTGCCGGAGCCTGCCACCGTAGCCGACGCGCTGGCCGCCATCGCCGCGCGCCCGCCCTTCGCCGTGGCCGTGAACACCGTTTTCGTTCCCAACACCCAGTACCACCTGCGCCAGCTTGCCGCGGGCGACCGGGTGGAAGTGATCTCGCCCGTGACGGGCGGCTGAGCACCATGCATTCCCCTTCCAACCCTTCCCGAGACAACGACGACGCCGATGCGCTGGTGCTGTACGGCCAGCGCTTTTCCAGCCGCCTGCTGCTGGGCACCGCCCGTTACCCATCCCCCAGCGTGCTCGAAGCCGCCGTGCAGCGCGCCCGGCCCGCGATGGTGACCGCCTCGCTGCGGCGCCAGGGCAGCAACGCCGCCGAAACCGGCAGCGGCTTCTGGGAGCTGCTGCGGCGCCTGGAGGTGCCCGTGCTGCCCAACACCGCCGGCTGCCACAGCGTGCAGGAGGTCATTACCACCGCGCAGATGGCGCGCGAAGTGTTCGGTACGCCCTGGATCAAGCTGGAGCTGATCGGCGACGACTACACGCTGCAGCCCGACACGCTGAACTTGGTCGATGCCGCCTCGCAGCTGATCCGCGACGGCTTCCAGGTGCTGCCCTACTGCACCGAGGACCTCGTGCTCTGCCAGCGCCTCGTCGACGTGGGCTGCCAGGCAGTGATGCCCTGGGCCGCGCCCATCGGCACCGGCCGCGGCCCCGTCAACCCCTACGCGCTGCAGCTGCTGCGCGAGCGCCTGGACGTGCCCATGCTGGTGGACGCCGGCCTGGGCCTGCCCTCGCATGCCTGCCAGGTGATGGAATGGGGCTACGACGGCGTGCTGCTCAATACCGCCGTGGCCCTGGCACAAGACCCGGTGGCCATGGCCGGCGCCTTCGCCGACGCCGTGCAGGCCGGCCGCACCGCCCGCCGTGCGGGCGCCATGGCCGCGCAGGAAGCCGCCCAGCCGAGCACCCCGGTGCTGGGCACTCCTTTCTGGCACCACGACCATGGCTGAAATGCTGCACGGAACCGCTTCGGGGCACGCCGCATCGGTGCGCGCCATCCTGGCCGCGCATGGCGCCGCCTTCGCCGACTTCCCATCCCAGCCGGCCCCCGTGCCGCTGTCCGGCGGCCCGGTGTACCGCGCGGCGCTGGAGGCCTGCAGCGCATTGGGTTTCATCGCCAGCGATGCCGAGTGCCTCGCCCGGGCCTGGCAGGCACAGACGGATCGCACCGGCGGCTTCGATGCCTCGCAGTGGCCCGATGCGCCGCAAGACTTCGGCCTGCAGCCGCTGCCGCACCACCAGCCCTTCCCCGCCTGCCCCGAGCGGCTGGGTCTCTATGCAGTGCTGCCCGATGCGCAATGGGTGGGCCGCATGGCCCGCGCCGGCGTACCCACCGTGCAGCTGCGCTACAAAACGGACGACGCACAAACCATCGCGCACGAAGTGCGGGCCGCCGTGGACGCCGTGCGCGGCACGCATGCCCTGCTGTTCATCAACGACCACTGGCAGGCCGCCATCGACGCGGGCGCCTACGGCGTCCACCTGGGCCAGGAAGACCTCGATGCGCTGGCGCCTGCGCAGCTGCAGGCCATCCGCGACGCCGGCCTGCGCCTGGGGGTCAGCACCCACGGCTATGCGGAAATGGTGCGCGCCGATGCCGCGGCGCCCAGCTATGTGGCCATGGGGGCGGTGTTTCCCACCACGCTCAAGAAGATGGCCACCGTGCCCCAGGGGGTCGCACGCCTGGCCGGCTATGCCCGGCTGATGCGGCACTACCCGATGGTCGCCATCGGCGGCATCGGGGCGCCGCAGTTCGGCGAGGTGCTGGCCACGGGTGTGGGCTCGATCGCCGTGGTGCGGGCGCTCGTCAATGCCGACGATCCGGAAGCCGCGGCGCAGGATCTGATGGCCCGCATGGCGGGCTGACACCGGCAACCCCTGGCAGGCGCGCGCCGACGGCAGAAAGCCGCAACGCGCGGCATGCCCTGCATCGAAAAAGGCCCCGAAGGGCCTTTTTTTCCGTTACTTGTCCGTGCGCTGCTTTCGCTCCAGCTCTTCGAGCTCCAGACGCAACTCCATCTTGTCGTTGTCCATGCCGAAGCCGACCGGGTCCCCCGCCGAAGGCGGCGCGGTGACGGGCACCGGGGGCAGCTCGCTCAGCGTGAGCGGTGGTGGATCGGTCAGGTCGATGTCCAGCATGGCCTCGGAGATCGGCTTGGGGGCCAGAGGCGCCGGGATCGATTCCCAGGAGAACCCGGCAGACAGCGAGTCCAGCGATTGCAGCTCCTGCTCCCGACGCGCGGAGAGGCTGTCCACACCGAAGGCGCTGGCGGAAGGCAATTCCGGCTCGGGCTCGATTTCCAGCGGCGGGGGCGTGAGAGGTGTGGTGCGGGTGCGTGGCGGCGGTGCCCCGCGGGCACTGGCCGGCGTGGTCTGCGCGATGGCCAGCAACAGCAACAGATCGTCGTAGGCCGCCAGATCGAACGGCGAGGCGATGGCGTCTTCGCCGCGGCGGAACAGGCAGCCTTCGAGGGTATCCAGCACCTCGGGGGAGGACCATTCGGCCTCGATGGCCGCCAGCGCTTCCGTGTAGCTTTCCAGCGTCAGGCCCGTCCGGTGGAACGAGGAGAACTCCGGCACCTGCGCATTGAACTGCGCCTGGAACTGGGCACGCAGCTGATTGAAGCTGTCCACGCGGCTGAGCGTGTGGTACAGGCGCAGCAACTCCAGGTAGGCAAAGGGCGAGGTCTCTCCATGCTCGGCAATGTGGCGCTTGAGCACACCGATGGCCTGGTCATGCTCTCCCACCGACACGAAGAAGTCGGCCTGCTGCTGAATGTCGAACAGGTCCTCCGGATGCACGATGGGCGCGGCCCGGACAGCAGATGGCGGCGGCACCAAGGACACGGGCGGCACGGGGGGCGGCGGCGCCAGGGGCGCTGGCGCGCTGCGCAACGAGGGCTCGGTGCGGCGCATCACCGGCGGCGGAGCGCGCTCGGGCAAGGTGGCGGCGCGTGGCGCCGGCTTGGCGGACACCGGGGCGGGCGTTGGCACGGGCGCGGCTACGGCAGCAGGCACCGCTGCGGGCGTGGCATATGCGACCGGCTCGGGCATGCCCGGCCACTCGTCCGCCGCCTGCGGCGCGGTCTGAAGCGACTCGCGACCCGTCGGCCCATCCACCACCGCGCCGCCCAGGGGCCCGTTGCCGCCACTGGCAGCGACGGCATGGCTCCAGTCCAGCGCCGACTGGCGGCGTGCGCGCGCCCAGATCCAGGCCGCCAATCCCAGGGCCAGGACCAGCAAGGCCAGCAGCCCGTAGACCACCGTGGCGGAAAACCGCTCGGTCTCGGCGGCTTCGAGTTGCTGCCTGAGCTGGGCGGCGGCCGCACGCTCGGAGGTGGCCTGGGCACGCTGCGCTGCCACCTCGGCTTCGAGCTTGCCGGTGCGTGCCGCGGACTGCTGCAGCTCTTCCACGGGCGTGTTCAGCGCCTTCCACAGCGCAGCGGCTTCGGTGCGCTGGGGGCTGGCATCAGTGGCGGTAGGCGCCGCCATCTCGGGGGCCGCGCGCAATGGCAGCGGGGCATCGAGCCACACATCCAGAGGCTCCATCACGAGGCGGGGGCGCTCGGCGGGCGCCGGCTGCTGCGGGCTGGTGAACACCGCGCGGCCCGAAGCGGGTGTGGCGGGGGCCGCCGCAGCACGGGGTGCGGCAGCATTCGCGGCAGGGGCCCGTGGGGGACGGGGCGCCGCCGCGGGCCTGCGAGGGGGTACATCCGTGGTGGCTGCGGCGGAAGTCCGTCCCGCACCCGTTGCAGCCGCGCCGTCGCCTGCCAGCCCAGGACCTGTGGCCGGTGCCGTGCGAGGCCGCGCCAATTGGCCCAGATCCACGGGGCGGGAGGTGCCAGCCGCCGACTCGGGCAGCTGCGCAAAAAAAGTGTAGTTTCGTGTAACACCACCGCGGCATCCCGCGGTGAGCCTGGCGGTGAGAATGGGTTCGTCGGCCGACACATTGGCCTGCACGCGCACGGCAGCGGATCGGCCGGCCGAGGCGGGTATCGGCGTCACCCGGACTTTGGAATCCGGAACTGGAGTCTCGCCGGACACCAGCCGGGCCGCCACGCAGGACGATTCGATGTCCGTGCCCGGGTCGGGCTGCACCTCGAACACCAGATCCACCGGAGCGCCCAGCACCACGGCGCCGCGGCTCGCGCCCAGCGAAAGTGCCGTGGCGCTGCAGGCAACCATCGACAAACTTGCACCAAGAATCGCGTTACTTATTTTCACAACAGTTTCTTTTTTGTTCGGCCCATTCTGGCACATAAGTCCTCCCCAATACGCCGCCGCCATAATGCGCCCCATGACCAGCAACCCATTTTCCTTCGTGGGCATCATAGGCACCGGTGCCATGGGCCAGGGCATTGCCCAAATGGCGGCACAGGCCGGCAGCAATGTTCTTCTATTTGATGCCAAGCCTAACTCAGCAGGCGAAGCGATTGACCATATCAAGCAGCAATGGCTGCGCCTCGTAGGCAAGGGCCGCATTACCGAAGCCCAGGCCGGCGACTGGCAGGCGCGGTTGACGGCGGTGTCCTCGCTGGAAGGTCTGGCGCCATGCGACCTGATCGTCGAAGCCATTGTGGAACGGCTCGACGCCAAGCAGTCGCTTTTTGCACAGATGGAGCGCATTGTCGCCACAGATGCCGTGCTGGCAAGCAACACGTCCTCGCTTTCGGTGACGGCCATTGGTGCGGCGCTGCAACACCCCCAGCGTCTGGCGGGTTTCCATTTCTTCAATCCCGTGCCGCTGATGAAGGTGGTGGAAGTCATCGCCGGCCTGCGCACGGACCCCGCCGTGTGCGAGCGGCTTGCCGCGCACGCCCGCTGCATGGGCCACACCCCGGTGCAGGCGCAGGACACGCCGGGCTTCATCGTCAACCATGCGGGACGCGGCTACGGCACCGAGGCGCTGCGGATCGTGAGCGAAGGCATTGCCGACTTCGCCACGGTGGACCGCATCCTGCGCGACCAGGTCGGCTTCAAGCTCGGCCCCTTCGAACTCATGGACCTGACCGCGCTCGATGTCTCGCATCCGGTCATGGAGTCGGTCTACCACCAGTATTTCGAGGAGCCCCGCTACCGCCCCAGCGTGATCACCGCCCAGCGCCTGGCCGGTGGCATGCTTGGCAGGAAGACCGGCGAAGGCTTCTTCCGCTATGCCGACGGCGTGGCGCAGGTGCCCGCGGAGCCCGCCGCGCCGGTCGTGGACCAAATACCGCCGGTCTGGGTGTCTCCCCGCGCCGCGCGGCGGGCCGAGCTGTACCAGTTGCTCAAGGACCTGGGCGCGCAGATCGAAACCGGCACCTCGCCCTCTCCCAACGCGATCACGCTGGTGGCGCCCCTGGGATTCGACATCACCACGGTGGCCGTGGTGGAGCGGCTCGACCCGGCACGTACCCTGGGCATCGACATGCTGGTGGAAGACCCTGCCACCAGGCGCCGCGTGCTGGCCACCAACCCCGCCACGCGCCTGGACATCCGCAACGCGGCCCACGCGCTGTTCGCCCGCGACGGCAAGCCGGTGAGCGTGATCCGCGACAGCGGCGGCTTCGTCACGCAGCGCGTGGTGGCCACCATCGTGAACATCGCCAGCGACATCTGCCAGCAGGGCATCTGCAGCCCGGCCGACCTGGAAACGGCGGTCACGCTGGGCCTGGGGTATCCGATGGGCCCCCTCGCCATGGGCAATCGCTGGGGACCGACCAACATCCTCGAAGTGCTGTTCAACATGCAGACCGTGTATGGCGACACGCGCTACCGGCCCAGCCCCTGGCTGCGCCGGCGCGGCGCGATCGGGCTCAGCCTGCTGCACGAAGAAGAGTGAACCCACCGATCTTCCCTGCGGGCCGGCGCACCGCCGGCCCTGCCCGCCTCTTCTTTACTTAAAGCGCCCATGCCCGCACAACTCCAGAGCACCAGCCACGGACAGACCCTCGTGCTGACCATCCGCCATCCGGAAATGCGCAACGCGCTCGATCCGGCCATCTACGCGGCGGGCATCGAAGCCCTGAACGGCACCGAGCGCAGCGCGGAGGTGCGCAGCGTGGTCATCACCGGCGCCGACGGCACGTTCTGCGCGGGCGGCAACCTGCAGCGGCTGCTGGCGCGGCGCCAGGAAGATGCCGAATCGCAGGCGCAGGGCGTGGAAGCGCTGCACCACTGGATCGAAACCATCCGCGCCTACCCCAAGCCGGTGATCGCCGCGGTCGAGGGCGCTGCAGCCGGCGCGGGCTTCTCGCTGGCGCTGGCCTGCGACCTCGTCGTGGCGGCGCGCAACGCGACCTTCACCATGGCCTACAGCAGCATCGCGCTGTCGCCCGACGGCGGCGCAAGCTGGAGCCTGGCCCAGGCCGTGCCACGCCAACTGGCCAGCGAAATGCTCATGGGCGGCGGCAAGGTGGAGGCCGAACGCCTGCACGCCCTGGGCGTGGTCAACCGGCTGTCGCAGGCCGGCTCGGCCCTGGCCTGCGCGCTGGAACTGGCGGACACCCTGAACGCACGCGCCCCCAATGCGCTGGCCAGCATCAAGGAGCTGATCAGCGAGGCGCCGCAGAACACGCTGACCGCACAGCTGGCCCAGGAGCGCCAGCACTTCGTGCGCAACCTGCAGCACCCCAACGCGGGTGAAGGCATCTCCGCCTTTCTGGAGAAGCGCCCAGCGCGCTATTAATACGATAGCAATCAGGGCATATAAATCGCCGGCATCGGGGTATTTCGCCTCGAATCGCCGCCCCTGAGTTCCGCCATCGTCTTCGTGCCGCGCCTCCCGGCGCGTCGCGGCGTGGCCGTGCGCGCGTGCCAGACACGCAGGCGACAGCCCCGGGACAACGAGCAGCAGGCGCACCGGTCCCGGGCGCGACAATGAAAGCGATACCAGTCACCCAAAAGACAGACCAATGGACGACCCCATTCTTACCATCGAAGAACGTGAAGCGATCAATACCGGTCGCTGGTTCTCTTCCCTCTCCCCTTCTCTGCGGCACGACATTCTCCGATGCGCGTACGTCAAACGCTTCAAGGACGGCGGCCTGATCGCCGCCCGCGGCGATCCGCCCGAGGAATGGATCGCGTGCGCCCGCGGCGCGGTGCGGGTGAGTTCCACCTCCATCTCGGGCAAGCAGATCACGCTGACCTACGTGGAGCCCGGCATCTGGTTCGGCGACGTGGCGATCTTCGACGGGGACCGCCGCACGCACGATGCCTATGCCCATGGCGACACCACCATCCTGTGCGTGGCCAAGGCCGACTTCCGCAAGATCCTCAGCGCGCACGTGGAGTTCTACGAAGCCATGCTGCGCCTGCATGCGCGGCGCATCCGCCAGCTCTACGGCCTGGTGGAAGACCTCAACACCCTGCCCCTGCGCGCGCGGCTGGCCAAGCAGTTGCTGCACCTGGTGCGCAGCTACGGCATTCCCAGCCTCTCGGACGGACGCGAGATGCGCATTGGCCTGCAACTGGCGCAGGAAGAGCTGGCGCAATTGCTGGGCGCCTCGCGCCAGCGCGTGAACCAGGAACTCAAATCGATGGAGCGCGAGGACGCCATCCGCATCGAGCCGGGCGGCCTCGTGGTGCGTGACCGCGAAGCCCTGATGCGCATCGCAGAAACCGACAACTGACCGACCCCCCGGCCTCCCACCTCCACCGCACTCCATGAGCAACTACGACCACTTCATCGGCACCCGGCCCGTCTCCGATCAGCATGCGTTCGACACCCGGGCCCTGAGCGACTGGCTGGGCCGAAACCTGGATGGATTCGCCGGACCGCTGACGGTGGAGATGTTCAAGGGCGGCCAGTCCAACCCCACCTACAAGCTCGTCACGCCGGGCCGCAGCTACGTCATGCGCGCCAAGCCCGGGCCGGTCGCCAAGCTGCTGCCATCGGCCCATGCGATCGAGCGCGAGTTCGCGGTGATGAGCGGGCTGGCCGGTACCGACGTGCCCGTGCCCCACATGCATGTGCTGTGCGAGGACGAGTCGGTGATCGGCCGGGCGTTCTACGTGATGGAGTTCATGGCAGGCCGTGTGCTGTGGGACCAGTCGCTGCCCGGCCTGCAACCGGCCGAGCGCGGCGCCATCTACGACGAGATGAACCGCGTGATCTCGGCACTGCACACGGTGCGTTTCGCCGACCGGGGCCTGGCCGGCTATGGCAAGCCAGGCAATTACTTCGACCGGCAGATCGGTCGCTGGAGCAAGCAGTACGCGGCCTCCATCACCCAGCCCATCGAGGAGATGGACCGGCTCATGGAGTGGCTGCCTGCGCACATTCCGGAGAGCGCGCGCGACGAGAACCGCGTGTCCATCGTGCATGGCGACTTCCGGCTCGACAACCTGATGTTCCACCCCACCGAGAACCGCGTGATCGCGGTGCTGGACTGGGAGCTGTCCACCCTGGGCCATCCACTGGCTGATTTCAGCTACCACTGCATGGCCTGGCACATCCCGCCGGGCATGTTCCGCGGCATCGCGGGGCTGGACATCGCGGCACTGGGCATTCCGGACGAGGCCGACTACATCCGCCGCTATTGCGAGCGCACCGGCTTCACCACGCCCGAGGCGCTGCGCGCCGACTGGAATTTCTACCTGGCCTACAACCTGTTCCGCCTGGCCTCGATCCTGCAAGGCATCGCCAAGCGGGTGGAAGCCGGCACCGCCTCCAGCGCCCAGGCACGCACCTCGGGCGAAGGCGCCCGGCCCCTGGCCCAGATGGCCTGGGGGTTTGCCCAGCGCATGTGAAACCACGGCCGGCGATGCAGCACCGCCGGCCTGCCCCCAAGCCTTTCAACCGGAGGACCGCGATGGATTTTGATTACTCACCGAAGACCCAGGACCTGCAGGCACGCCTGCGGCAGTTCATGGACGACCACATCTACCCTTCGGAGCCCGCCTATGCCGCCGAGTTGGCGGCCAACACCGCCGCCGGCAAGCGCTGGACGGCCCTGAACACCATCGAGCAGCTCAAGCCCAAGGCCCGCGCCGCCGGGCTGTGGAATTTGTTCCTGCCGGTGGACAGCGCCGCCGCCTCGGGCTATGACGGCGCCGGGCTGACCAACCAGGAATACGCGCCGCTGGCCGAGATCATGGGCCGCGTGCCGTGGGCCAGCGAGGTGTTCAACTGCTCCGCGCCGGACACCGGCAACATGGAGACCATCGCCCGCTATGGCAGCGAGGAGAACAAGGCGCGCTGGCTCAAGCCGCTGCTGGAGGGGCAGATCCGTTCGGCCTTCGCCATGACCGAGCCCGACGTGGCCTCCAGTGACGCGACCAACATCGAGACGCGCATCGAACGCCAGGGCGACGAGTACGTCATCAACGGCCGCAAGTGGTGGATATCTGGCGCGGCGGACCCGCGCTGCGCGGTGTTCATCACCATGGGCAAGAGCGATCCGGAAGCGGCCCGCCACTCCCAGCAGAGCATGGTGCTGGTGCCCGCCGACACGCCCGGCATCCGCGTCATGCGCCCGCTGAACGTGTTCGGCTACGACGACGCGCCCCACGGGCACGTGGAGATGGTGTTCGAGAACGTGCGCGTGCCCGCCTCCAACATCCTCCTGGGCGAGGGCCGCGGCTTCGAGATTGCCCAGGGCCGACTGGGCCCGGGCCGCATCCACCACTGCATGCGGCTCATCGGCCTGGCCGAACGCGCGCTCGAGCTGATGTGCCGCCGCGCCAGCAGCCGCGTCGCCTTCGGCAAGCCGGTCTCGCAGCAGACGGTGACGCAGGAGCGCATCGCCGAGGCCCGCTGCAAGATCGACATGGCCCGCCTGCTCACCTTGAAAGCGGCGTGGCTGATGGACGTGGCCGGCAACAAGGTCGCACGCACCGAGATCGCCATGATCAAGGTGGTCGCGCCCAGCATGGCCTGCCAGGTGATCGACTGGGCCATGCAGGTGCATGGCGGCGGCGGCATGTGCGACGACTTTCCGCTGGCCTATGCCTATGCCAACGCGCGCACCTTGCGCTTTGCCGATGGCCCGGACGAGGTGCACCGCAACGCCATCGCCAAGTGGGAACTGGGCAAGTACGGAACCTACGGCAGCAGCGTGGAGCCGCCCATCACCCGCGGCTGCTGACAGCCTGCAGCCCCAAGGTGCAGGGGCCCACGCATCCCGGACCCCTGCCCTTCAGACTCCACTCCAAGAGGTTGCGATCGCCCCGGATCACGGGGCGTTTTTCCATGGCATCGAGAATCGGCACGGGGCGCCCCCGACCCGGAGCCCACCGTCACTCCCAACGTTGCCGAGCCGCAATGGCCCCCAAGGGGTACTCGCGCCGTCCATGCGGTTGGCGCAGGACAATCCGGCAAGCGAAACGCTCGATGCCGATATCGTCTTCCAGCATCTTTTCCATCAGCGCCTGAAAAGCGCCGATGCCCGACACCACGATCTTGAGCAGGTAGTCGTATCCGCCGCTGACGTTGTAGCACTCGACGATCTCTTGGTACTTCCCGGCGCCTTCCTCGAACTTTCGAAAATCATGCGGCCGGTGGCTGCCGATGGTGACCTCGGAGAACACGATGACGTGATCCCCCAGTTTTTCGAGCGCGATGTCGGCGCTGTAGCCACGGATCAGTCCGATCTCCTGCAGCCGCTTCGTGCGCAGGAGACACGGGCTGGGGCTCAGCCCCACCGACTTGGCCAGATTGACGTTCGAGCAGCGCCCCTCGCGCTGAAGATGCGCGAGGATCTTGAGGTCAAACCGATCGAACAGGATGGCCGATTTCATGGCGCTATCGTATGGCCAAGCCGCCTTGCCTTGTGGTGCATGTCTCGGCCAGCGATTCGTCGAGCGCTTGGACAACCATGCCGGCCTGCTCCGCCGACAACACCAGCGGCGGGCGGATCTTGAGCACGTTGTGTCCCTGGGCACACGCGCTGAGCAACACGCCTTTGTCGCGCATCCGGTTGACGACCCGGCTGGTGAGTTCGCGCTCCGGCGCCCGCGTCGCCCGGTTTGATACCAGTTCGACGCCCACGAAGAGCCCCGCCCCCCGAACGTCGCCGATGGCCTCGTACTTCGCGGCAAGCCCCGCGATGCCGTCGAGCAGCAATCGGCCGATCCTGGCCGCGTGCGGCACCAGTCGGTCCCGCTCGATGGTCTCCAACACCGCCAGGGCCGCTGCGCATGAGACCGTGTTGCCGGCGAAGGTGTTGAAGTAGCGGGAGTTCTTGCCGAATTCCGCTAGGGCATCGGCTGTCGCAAGGATGCCGGCGATCGGCTGGCCGTTGCCCATGGGCTTGCCCATGGTGACGATGTCGGGAACGAGGCCATGGCGCTGGAAGCCCCACAGATGCTCGCCCGTGCGGCCGAAGCCAGGCTGCACCTCGTCGGCGATGAACAGCCCGCCAGCGCGCTGGATCGCCTCGACTGCCCCCTTCAGGAAGCCCGCGGGCTCGGGGAGTATGCCGTCGCTGGTGAAAAGCGAATCGACGATCAAGGCGGCCGGCCGGATGCCATGGCGCTGCAGGTCGGCGATGGCCGCCTCGACGTCGCGCGTGAAGCGCTCGCCGAGGTCGGCACCCTCGGCGTGGTAACGGCGCGGCGCCGGCACCAGGCGAACGTGCGCCCCCAGATCGACGGTCGGGCCCAGCGAGGGCGAGAACTGCGACACGGCGTCCGTGATGCCGTGGTATGCCGTGTCGGTGACGATCACACCCGTGCCGCCGGTGCGCACCTTGGCGATGCGATAAGCCAGGTCGTTGGCCTCGCTGCCGGTGCAAGTCAGCATCAGGTGGGCCAGATCCGTGCCCGGCACGCTGGCCAGCAGGCGCTCGGCCAGTTCGAGGATGGTGTCGTGGAGGTAGCGCGTGTTGGTCGCGAGCGTCGTCACCTGGCGGCAGATCGCCTCGGTCACTGCAGGGTGGCAATGACCGAGCGAGGTAACGTTGTTGTAGGCGTCGAGGTAGCGGCGGCCCTGGGGGTCCATCAGCCAAACGCCGTCACCGCGCACGATGTGCAGCGGATGCTCATACATCAGCCGGTAGGCCGGGCCGAGCAGCGCATTGCGCCGATCGATCATGGCCTCGGTGGCGGGGCCGACCTGGGCTCGGCCGGGGATGTAGGCATTGACCATATTGAAATCAGCAGTGGTTTTCATGGCGGGGTTTCAGTGGGTGTGGGGGTCAACAGGCGGTCGCGCGCCTCGTGGCGGGAAAGGTCTGCCATCTGCGACAGCGCCTGCCAGGCCGCCGGGTTGTGCCGCATGATGTAGTCGCGGTTTTCGGGATAGCGCAAGGCCCGCCACTCCGAGATCAAGGCCGTGATCAGGTGGCGCGTTGCCATGAGATCGGCGACGATCTCCTGCTCCGGCTCGGTCAGCGGCACAACGGATTGGTAGGCCCTGACGAACTGCGCCGGCCCTTCGAACGGATCGGCGCAGCCGGCCATGTGGAAGGCCGCCGCCGTGGCCACCTCGCCGACCAGTGGCGCGTGCAGCATGTCGCCGAAGTCGATGATGCCGGTGATGCGCGACGGGTCGTGCGGCGCGACCAGCACGTTGTAGAGGTGATAGTCGTTATGGATCACCTGCGCCCTCAACGAAGCAAGGCGAGGCAGCACGTGGTCGATGAAGCGGGCCATGAACGACTGGGCCAGCACGCGCCTCGGGCCTTCCACCAGGCTGTCGAGCTGGACGGTCAGACGATGCGCTGCCGACACGTTCCACAGCAGATCATGGGCCGCCGCCGGGTGCGTGAAGCCTTGCAGGGCAAGGTTCAGCGCGGCCAGGCCTTGCCCCATCGCCACCCGCTGGGCAGCGGTGCGCGGTGTCTCCCGGATCTGGATGCCATCCAGGTAGGTGAGCATGCGCACGGTGGTCCGGATGCCCCCGGCGAGGTCCACGGTATCGCGCGCGCGTCCGTCCAGCATCCGCACCACGCGCGGAACCGGCTGGCCGGGCGATGTGCGGGCGATGTGCTCGATGGCGGCGATCTGGAAATCGACCAGTTCCACCCGCTCCGAGGGGTTGCTGATCTTGAACACGTAGCGCGCGCCGTCGGCCGATTCCAACGCGCAGTTTTGGTCGCGCTCGCCAGCGAGTGCCCTCACGCCGACGTCGAGGCCGTAGAGGCGCTTCACCAGCCGCTGCACCTCGGCTGGCGCCAGTTGGGGCGCTGCCGTGCTCAATGCCGCGGCTTGGTCACGCATCGCGCCATGGGTTCCCAGGTGGGGGTCGAGGCGGAGCATCAGAGTCCGAGCAATGCAGGAAGCTGGCGAACGTCTGTCAGGCGGCACACGCCGTAGTCGCTCGACGCAGGCTCATGGCCCCGGTCGATGAAGGCCTTGGCCATGAACCCCAGGTCGGACGCCGTCATCAGGTCATAACGAAAACTCGACGAGACATGCATCATCTGATCGGGCCCGCATCCCAGCCGGTCGAACATGTATTCGAAGGCTTGCATGCGCGGCTTGTACGCGCGCGCTTCCTCGGCGGTATAGACCGCGTGGAAGGTGGCCTTGAGGTGCGCGACGCTGTGGGGAATCAGGTCGACCATCGAGTTCGACAGGACGACCAGCGGTACTTCTGGCGCAATCGCCTCCAGCACTTCCACCACGTTCGGGTGTGGCTGCCAGGTCGGCACGGCGTCGTACAAAGCGGCAGCATCCGATACCAGGCATTCGATGCCGTGCGCCTTGCAGGCACGTTGGATGGCGTTCGCCACCACGTCGTAGAAAGGCTTCCAGTCGCCCAGCACCTCGTCGAGGCGATAGGCCCGAAAACTGTCCAGGAACGCAGGCATCCGATCGGCCGCCACCCGGTCTTTGAACAGGATCTTTGCCGTCGGCCCCATCTCGAAGTTGATGAGCGTGCCGTAGCAGTCGAAGCTGATGAATCGAGGTTTGAAGATCATGGGCAGATCTGCTGTGTTGAGGTGAAACGAGTCTAGGACTGCGCCCTTTACAGGAGATGCCATATCGATGCGAGTCCCGAGCAGTTTCTTTGTCAATCTGCACGGGGCCTGGCATTTTTGGATAGTGTTGTTTTGCCCTCGTCCGGCGCGATGGCGGCCACTACCGCATCGCGAGGCGCACCCTGCGCATGCGATCACGCAGGGGTGGCCCGATGGGGAAATGGGGCTGAAATCCCAGCACCGACGGGCAGGTCCCGTTGCGCTGAGCACTTGCCGATTCGTCAGGCCAGCCTTGGCTCGCCGCGTTGGAAGACCGCGTTCGATCGGCCCGCAGCGAGCCGCTGCGATCTCCCTGCATTCACGGTCGCAGCGAATCCGCCTCGGCGCAATTCGTGCCAGCCGGTCCTAGTTCTTCGCTGTGCCCTGCGGCAGGTGCTGCAGGGCACAGCGGGCAGCCTCGTGCAGCAGCATCACCGCATCGGCCAGTGTCTGCAGGTGGTCGCCCGGGTATTCGATGCGCAGCGACACCTTGCCGCGCGCCACCATCAGCATCAGCGGCGGCGCTTTCGGCGCGCGCGTGCCCGCTTCATCGGGCTCGCCCTGGGCCGGCAGCAGCATCTCCAGCAGATGGGACACCATGGACGGCTGCACCCACCGCTTGGCGTGCAGGCCGCCCTCGCCCACCACCGCGAAATGCTGCCAGAAAGGCAGCGGCACGCCGGGCCACGCCATCTCCTCGAACATGGCGAGCCAGCGCACTTCCTCGGGCAGGTCCCCTGGCAACGAGGTCTGCAGCGTGTCGGTGAAGGCACCGTAGGCTTCGCGTTCCAGTGCCTCCTTGAGGGGGCGGGATACCAGCATCAGCGCCACGTCGGGCTCCACGCCCACATCGATGCGTGCGCGCAGTTCCGTGCCCCTCAGGTAGTGGCGCTGCGGCGCCCCGCACTCCAGGCGCCAGGTGCGCCCTTCGTACTGGCCCAGCATCAGGAACCCGCCAGGCTCCGCGGTACGCGAGAAAGCCAGGCCCTGCGCGGCCGCCCATTGCTCGGTGTCCTCCAGCGATACGGGGCGCGGAGGATCGTCGGGGCGTGGGCCCAAGGCGAAGGCTTTGCGAAAGCGCTCGAACATGGTGTGAAAAAATCAGGGCAAAGGCTCGGCAGAAGCAGCCATTATTCGCCCAAACCGGCCCCCTCTGCTCGCACGCGCCAGCATGCACGGCACTTTCCACCCCTTGGGACTTTTTGGGTACTTCTTCGCTACTTGCCAGGGCCGTTTCTGCCTGGCCATCCAATATCACCGCATGACCGGACCGCCCGCCGCCCCGACCCACGCCGCCGCCCTCTCGCGCAGGGCCGCCATCGCCGCAGCGGCCCTGGGGCTGCTGCCCGTTGACGGATTACGGGCTGGCACCGGCGCGACGTGGCCGCCAGAGGGCACCTCCGACACCGCGGTGCAATTGGTGCGGTGGGTGCAGGGCACGGCCGACCACGGCGGCCTGCCGTTCGCCGTGATCGACAAGCTGGGCGCGCGCCTGCATGTCTTTGCCGCCGACGGGCGCTGGCGCGGCAGCGCGGCCGTGCTGCTGGGCTCCGCCCGCGGCGACGCCTCGGTGCCCGGCATCGGCGACAAGCCCCTGTCGAAGATCCGGCCCGAGGAGCGCACCACCCCGGCCGGCCGTTTCATCACCGAGCCGGGGCTGAACCTGCGCGGCGACGACATCGTCTGGATCGACTACGACGCCGCCGTGTCGCTGCACCGGCTGCGCAGCGTGAGCCCCGCAGAGCGCCGGCGCGAGCGGCTCGTGCATGGCAGCGCCGAGGACAAGCGGATTTCCTACGGCTGCGTGAATGTGGACGCGGCGTTCTACGACCGGCTCATCGCCCCTGTGTTCGGCCAGTCGGCGGGCGTGGCGTACATCCTGCCGGACACTTGGTCTTTTGCGACTGTTTTTGCAGCGGCCAGCGCTTATCCGTAAAGCGGCGGCGGCCTGTCGGCCTCAAACGGCGGCGCGCTCCAGCCGGAACACCGGGCGGCGCTCGCCCACGGGCATGCCCCGTGCGCTCAGCAACGGCGCGGCACGCCAGGGCGCCAAGGCGGCGCGCTGGGCGTCATTCATCCAGCCCAGCTGGTCCAGCACCTCGACGGCGGCGGCGATCTGCGCGGTCATGTTGCCGTCCATGACCTTGAGCGCGAAGGCCTCGCCCCGGCTGCGGCTGCCCAGCACCTGCACGCCATCGGCGCCCGTCTTGGACACCCAGTCGCCCCCGCCGGCCCGCATGAAGTCGGCATCGTGCCGCCCCGTGCCCGAGCCCAGTGCAGGAAACGCCACCATGGCATCGGCCAGCGCCGCCAGGTGCGGGCCCAGGTCGCTGTCCTGCGGTGCTTCGCCGGCCAGCCGGGCGTAGCCCCGCGCCAGGTGCGCCAGCGGCATGGCGTAGTTGGGCGCCGAGCAGCCGTCGATGCCCATGGCCAGCTCTTCGGGTGCGAGCCCTACGGCGCTGGCGACCTGCTCGCGCACCTGGGTCTGCAGCGGGTGCGTAGGGTCGGTGTAGTCGGGCAAGGAGAGGCCCTGCTGCACGCAGTACGCAACGAACCCCGCATGCTTGCCGCTGCAGTTGTGGTGGCGCTCGTCGTGCACGGCGCCGGGCGCCAGCGTGCCCAGCTCGAGCGCCGCGAACAGCGGCACGTGGCAGCCGCAGCGCAGCACGGTGTGGGCCTGGCCCACGCTGTCGAGCATGCCCTGCACCACCTGCACGTGCTGCGCTTCGCCGTTGTGGCTGGCGCACAGCAAGGCCAGTTCGCGCTCGCCCCAGGCGAGGGCGTGCACGCCGCCGGACCGCAGCAGCGGCAGGGCCTGGAAGGCCTTGATGGTGGAGCGGGTGAACACCCGCGCGCATGGGTCGCCCACCTGCGCGAGCAGACGGCCCAGCCGGTCCACCACGGCCACCGAGCCGGCATGCAGGCTTTCGGGAATGCCGCCACGGGTGAGTTCGATCAACGGTGCATGGTGCATGGGGCAACTCGCTTTGGTTTGGGTGCTGGGCCTGCCCCACGGGCAGGCAGATGGAAAGATCCCGGCGCTGCCGCGTCAGTGCGGCAGCACGGTGCCGCCCGACACGCGAAAGCCCACCGTCGGCCCGCCGGCCACCTTGCCCAGCGGCACCCCGAGGGCGATCACCCCCGTGCCATGCAGCAGGCAGGCGTCGCGGCGCAGGTTGACGACGGTGCTGCCGCCCCCGAAGTGCACCCAGGTGCCGAAGCTGCTGAGGTCGGTGAGCACGAAGGTGCCGTTGCGCCAGTCGATGCGGGCATGCAGGCGCGAGACCCGGGGGTCGCCCACATGCACCTGGGCCTGCGTGGCGCGGCCCAGGTGCACGGGCGTTTGCGTGGACAGGAAGGCGCGGTGCGCGCCGCCCCAGGACAATTCCAGGCAGGCGCTGCCGGAATCGAGCGGCATCACCGCGCTGGGCAGCGCCGCCTGCATGGTGACCGAATCGCCCTCCTCGCCATCGCGCCATTCGACCTGGTACATGACGATGGGCTCGGACCGCCCGCGCAGGTCCATGGCGCCCAGGCGCACGAACCAGGTGCCGTCCACCGCTCCCGCCTGCTCCACGGTGCTTTCGGTGGCCCAGATCTCGCGCGGGCCAGCACGCTCGGACAACCGGGCGGCCACGTTGACCGCGTCGCCGTAGCAATCGCCGTCCACCTGCACGATCTCGCCACTGGCCAGGCCCGCCCGCAGGTCGAGGCGCAGTTCGCGCGGCCAGGCGTGCATGCGGTGGTGGTGGCTGCGCATCATCGCGGCCATGGCGGCCACGCCGGCCGCGCCGTCCTCGAACACGCCGAGCACGCCGTCGCCCAGCGTCTTGACCACGCGGCCGCCATGGGTGGTGACGGTCTCGCCGATCCAATCGGTCAGCTGGGTCACGGCGGCGGTCGCACGTGCGTTGCCCACAGCCTCGAACAGGGCGGTGCTGCCCGCGATGTCGGCGAACACGACGGTGTGCACCGCGCCGCCCGTCATGGCGCGGCCTTCCGGCGAGCGCCTGGCCGCGTGGTGGCGCCAGGGCCTTCAAAGATCAGGGATGCGTGCACGCAACACGCGAACAGACGAGGCACGGAGGGGAGAGAATGGAAACGGAATGCAAATTATGGGGCCGGCTCGGGCGGCCTGCAGCGGGGCATGGAAGGTGGCACCGCCCGCGTTCCTCAGTGGGTGTGGCCCCAGTACAGCAGCGCGTCGCGCCCCTCGACCGACAGCGACACCGTGGCGCCCACCGGCAGCAGCACCTTGGTGGCGACATGGCCGTAAGGCAGGTTGGTCAGCACCGGCGCCTTGATCTGCGTGCGCAGCCAGTCCACCACGCTCTGCAGCTTGAAGCCCTTGTCGTGCGGTGCGAGCTTGTAGCCGGTGAACTGGCCCAGGATCACGGCCTTTTGCTGCGCCAGCACGCCCGCGTGCAGCAATTGCGTGAGCAGGCGCTCCACGCGGTAGGGATGCTCGTTCACGTCCTCGATGAAGAGGATGCCGCCGCGCACCGCCGGCAGGTAGGGCGTGCCCACCAGCCCGGCCAGCACGGCGAGGTTGCCGCCCCACAGCTGCGCGCTTTTCAGGTAGACGTCGCGCACCGCGGGCTGGCCGGCGGCGTTGGGCTTTTCGGCGTTCATGCGCCAGCCGCTGCCCTCGCCGTGGCCGGTGAGCAGGTCGTCCAGGCAGGCCAGCATGATGTCGTCGGGCTCGCCTTCCGGGCCCAGGTCTCCGCACAGCGAGGGGCCGGCCCAGGTGATGGCGCCGGTCTTGGCCAGCAGTGCGTTCTGGAACGCCGTGAAATCGCTCACGCCGACGAAGCGCGTGCCCCCCGCAACCGCCTTGGCCACCGCCTTGTAGCGGATGCCCGGCAGGATGCGGGTGATGCCATAGCCGCCGCGCGAGATCAGGGCCAGGTCGGCGCCGCTGGCCGCCGCGCGGTGGATGGCCGCCAGCCGGGTGGCGTCGTCGCCCGCAAAGCGCGTGTGCGTGGCCAGGGCATCGGCATCCACCTCGACCTCGTGCCCCAGGGCCTTCAGGCGGGCGATGCCGCGCTTGAACGCCGCCTTGTCGCGCACCGCGCCGGAGGGCGAGTAGATGTAGATGTGCCGGGGGCCGTGGTCGTGGCCGCAATGGGCGTGGTCGTCATGGGATGCAAGGGACAAGGCATTCAGGCCGCGCGGGCCTGCTCCGGTGGATGCGGTGTGTGCGCCGGTGCGGCCGGCGCGCTAGGGTCGGAAGTATTCCACAGCCCGCGCGGCGATTTCGGCGCCCTGCTCCGGCACGAAATGCCCCGCACCGGGCACTGCCAGCGGCGGCGGGCTGCCGCGCACCAGGGCCTGCAGGGACTGCATGGCCGCAGGGCCCAGCGCGGCGTCCGGCGCACCGGCCACCAGCAGGCTGCGGCCTGTCCATTCGCCCTGCCAGAAGCGGCGGGCCGCCAGGGCCATGACGGCGCCCTCGGGTTCCTCCGGCACGGCCTGCGGCAGCGCCCGCAGCGCAGCGCGAAAACCCACATCGGGAAACGGCGCATCGTAGGCCGCCTGCGCCTCGGGAGTCAGCGGGCTGCCGGCCTGCGCCACCAGGCGGCCCGCGCCCGCGCTGCGGCCGGCCCGGGCGCATTCGGCCTGCCATGCCTGCAGGCGGGAGGGCACCGGCGCATCGGCGCCGGCGAGCCAGGTGTTCATGGCCAGCACGCCGTCGAACCGCCCGGGCAGGGCCATGGGCAGCGTCAGGCCCAGCGCCCCGCCCCAGCCCTGCACCACCAGCACGGCGTGGCGCAGGTCCAGCCGTTCGATCCACTCGATCAGCACCTGCCGGTGCCATTCGAAGCGGTGGGCGGCCTCTTTCTTGGGCTTGTCGCTGCGGCCGAAGCCAATGAGGTCGGGCACCACCACCCGGTCGCCCGCGGCGGCGAACACCGGCAGCATGTGGCGGTACAGGTAGCTCCAGGTGGGCAGGCCGTGAAGGCACAGCCAGGTGCGGGCGGCATCGCGCGGGCCCTCGTCCAGGTAGTGCAGGCGCAGGCCGGCGAGCGCGGGCAGGTCGCTCAAGTAGTGCGGCGCCCAGGGGTAATCGGGCAGGCTGGCGAAGGCGGCGTCCGGCGTGCGCAGCGCGTCATCGCGCAGCGGGTGGGCCGACAGCGCCCGGGCACGCTGCTGGCTGCGCCGCTCGCGGAAAAAACCGCTGAGCAACTCGCCGCACTCCGGGGCCAGCACGCCGCGCCGCACCTGGGTGTGGTGGTTCAGCCGCCGCTCGGCGAACAGATCGACGACCGAGCCGGCCGCGCCGGTCTTGGCGTCCTGCGCCCCGTACACCACGCGCGGCAGGCGGGCGTGCAGCATGGCGCCGCTGCACATGGCGCAAGGCTCCAGCGTGACGTAGAGGGTGCAGCCATCCAGCCGGTAGTTGCCCAGGCGCGCCGCCGCCGCCCGCAACGCGGCGATCTCGGCGTGCGCGGTGGGATCGTGGCCGGCGATGGGGGCGTTGCGGCCCGTGGCAATGACTTCGCCGTTGCGCACCACCACCGCGCCCACCGGCACCTCGCCCGCCTCGGCCGCAGCACGCGCCTCAGCCAGGGCGTGGCGCATCCAGCGCGCATCTTCATCGTCGGCCGAATCCATCATTTGCTATTATTTTTATAGCTATCAGGGCATGGAAAACGCCGGCATGGGCCCGATTTCACTTGGATTCGTCTTCCGGCATGGGGCGGGCCTGCTGCATGAGCGCTTCCATCTGTCGCTTGACCTGTTGCTGCACCTGCTGGCTCTGCTCGCGCACGGTGGCAGCCGAGGCCCCGCTGGCCGGCGGCTGGGCGCCCGGCACCGCGATGACGGGCACGGAGGCGCGCGTGGCGCCCATCTGCTTTTTCACGAGGACGGCGACGATCGCCAGGGCCACGAGCAGGCCCACGAGTCCGAATCCCATGCGCATGGTCAGTTCTCCGTGTGTTGCGCGACCGGCGGCGGCCCGATGCCCTGCCGCGCGCCGACTCCACCCTGCGCCCCATTCACGGGGTCACGGGATCGAAATCGCACGGGGAGTGGCATCGGCGGCGCCGCCGGACAGAGCCGCCACTGTAACGAAGAACAGCGCGCTGGCGGGCGCGCTCGGGTGCAGGATCAGTTCAGCGCCACCCGGGCATTCGCCGGGTAGTGGTACAGCGTCACGGCCGGCGCCGTCAGCTCGCCCTTGGGCGTGAACGCGATGTTCGCCGTCACGCCCTTGTACTGGGTCTTGGACAGGAATGGCGCGTAGACCTTGGGGTCCACCGAGTCGGCACGCTTCATCGCATCCACCAGCACCATGGCCGCGTCGTAGGCGTACGGGCTGTAGATCTGGAACTGGCCGGGGAACTTGGCGTCGTAGCGCTTCTTCCATTCGGCGCCGCCCTGCATCTTGGTGACCGAGGCCCCGCCCGTGGCGCAGGTCACGTTCTTGAGCACGGCCGCCTTGGACGACAGGTCGGGCAGCTTCTCGGTGCACAGCGCGTCGCCGCCGAAATACTTCACCGAGCCCAGGCCCAGCTGCTCCATCTGGCGCAGCATGGGGCCGGCCTGGGCATCGAGGCCGCCGTAGAAGATGCCGTCGGGCTTCTTGGACTTGATGGCGGTGAGGATGGCCATGAAGTCCGTGGCCTTGTCGTTGGTGAACTCTTCGGACACCACCGTCAGGCCCTTTTGCAGCGCCGTGGCCTTGAACACCGCCGCCACGCCCTGGCCGTAGGCCGTGCGGTCGTCGATGATCGCCACGGTCTTGAGCTTGAGGTGGTCCGCCGCGTAGAGGGCCAGCGCCGCGCCCAGCGCGCTGTCGTTGGCGATCAGGCGGAAGGTCGTCTTGTAGCCGGGCTTGGTCAGGTCGGGGTTGGTGGCCGCGGCCGTGATGTGGGGCAGGCCGCACTTGTCGTAGATGGACGAGGCGGGAATGGACGTGCCCGACTGCAGGTGGCCGACCACCCCCGCCACCTTCAGGTCGCACAGCTTCTGCGCCACGCCCGTGGCCTGGCGCGGGTCGCCGGCATCGTCTTCGGCGGCCAGCTCGAAGCGGATCTTCTTGCCGCCGATCACCAGGTTCTGCGTGTTCAGGTCGTCCAGCGCCAGGCGAACGCCGTTCTCGGTGTCCTTGCCGATGTGGGCGATGCCGCCCGACAGGGGGCCGGCGTGGCCGATCTTGACGGTCTGCACGTCCTGGGCCATGGCGGCGCCGCAGGCCACCAGGGCCGCACAGGCCAGCGCGGTGGACCGCAGGGAAAAACTCAGTCGGGAAGCGTTCAGCACTCTCAAAGTCTCCATCCTTGTCGTTGGAAAGCCGCCGGGGCCGGCGGCCAAGCGTGCGTATGCTAGCCCCGCCACGCACCGGTTTTGGGATAAATCGCACCAATTCAGTGCAGATTGCGGGGCATTCGCGCCGCTAATGCCGGCCCGGGTAGGCACCGGCAGCGCCCGCTGGGATAATCGCGCCCCATGTCCCTGCTGCCCCACCATATCGAACTGCTTTCCCCGGCGCGCGACGCCGACATCGGCATCGAGGCCGTCAACCATGGCGCCGACGCCGTCTACATCGGCGGCCCGGCCTTCGGCGCCCGGGCCGGCGCGGGCAACGATCTGCGCGACCTGGAGCGCCTGGTGCGCCATGCGCACCGCTTCCACAGCCGCATCTTCGTCACGCTGAACACCATCTTGCGGGACGACGAGCTGGAAGGCGCACGGCAGATGGCCTGGCAGGTATACAACGCCGGGGCCGACGCGCTCATCATCCAGGACATGGGCCTGCTCGAACTGGACCTGCCGCCCATCCAGCTGCACGCCAGCACCCAGACCGACATCCGCACGCCCGAGAAGGCGCGCTTCCTGCAGGACGCGGGCCTGTCGCAGATCGTGATCGCGCGCGAGCTGGACCTGCAGGAGATCGCCGCCGTGCGCGCCGCCACCGACCCGGCGCGCACCACCATCGAATTCTTCGTGCACGGCGCGCTGTGCGTGGCCTATTCCGGCCAGTGCTACATCACCCATGCGCACACTGGCCGCAGCGCCAACCGGGGCGACTGCAACCAGGCCTGCCGCCTGCCGTACGAGGTGCTGGACGGCAGCGGACGCATCATCGCCCACGAAAAGCACGTGCTGTCGATGAAGGACAACAACCAGAGCGACAACCTGCGGGCGCTCATCGATGCGGGCGTGCGCAGCTTCAAGATCGAGGGCCGCTACAAGGACATGGGCTACGTGAAGAACATCACGGCGCACTACCGCAAGCTGCTCGACGAGATCATCGAAGAGCGCGAGTTCTCGGCCGAGCCGCTGGCGCGTTCGTCGTCCGGGCGCACCACGTTCACCTTCACGCCCGACCCCGACCAGAACTTCAACCGCGAGTTCACCGACTATTTCGTCAACGGACGCCAGGACGACATCGGCGCGTTCGACACGCCCAAGACGCCGGGCCGCGCCATCGGGTGGGTCACCAAGGTGGGCGAGAACTTCGCCGAACTCGAACTGTCCAGCCCCGACACTGTGCTGCACAACGGCGACGGCCTGTGCTACTACGACCTGCAAAAGGAACTGGTGGGCCTGCAGATCAACCGCGCCGAGGCCGTCAACGCCCGGAAAGGCCTGTGGCGCGTGTTCCCCAAGGACCCCATCGCCGGCTTCAAGGACCTGCGAAAGGGGCTGGAGATCAACCGCAACCGCGATATGGACTGGGTGCGCACCCTCGACAAGAAGTCAAGCGACCGGCGCATCGGCCTGTGGGCGCAGCTGTCCGAAACGCCCGACGGCTTCGACCTCACGCTGACCGACGAGGACGGCTTCGTCGGCAGCGCGGCGATCGTGCACCCGCACCAGCGCGCCACCGACGGACCCCAAGCCGAGGCCACGCTGCGCGAGCAACTCGGCCGCTTCGGCGCCACGGTGTTCTCCGTGCACGACATCGCCCTGAGCCTGTCGCAGCCCTGGTTCGTGCCGGCCTCGGCATTGAACCCGCTGCGCCGCGACGCGGTGGCCGCGCTCGAGTCCGCGCGCGCCGCCGGCCTCGTACGCCTGCCCCGCGCCGAGCCCGTCCAGCCCCCCGCCCCCTTCCCCGAAGACACGCTCACTTATCTGGCCAACGTGTTCAACCAGAAGGCGCACGACTTCTACGTGAAGCACGGCGTGAAGGTGATCGACGCGGCCTACGAGTCGAAGGAAGAGGAAGGCGAAGTCAGCCTGATGATCACCAAGCACTGCGTGCGCTTTTCCATGAGCCTGTGCCCCAAGCAGGCCAAGGGCGTGATCGGCGTGAAGGGCACCATCAAGGCCGAGCCGCTGCAGCTCATCAACGGCAAGGAAAAGCTCACTCTGCGCTTTGACTGCAAGCCGTGCGAGATGCACGTGGTGGGCAAGATGAAGAAGTCGGTGCTCAACCAGCACGCGCGCGACATGCAGGCGGTGCCGATGCAGTTTTACCGCACACGGCCCGTGGCGGGATAACGCCATCGAAACGCGGCTTTGACAGCCGCATGCCCCGGGAAATTCGCCCCGGCTACACCCGCCCCCTATCAGCCTCAAACGGAGGGCCAGAATCTGCGGCCGAGAACAGCCCGCGAGGTGCGGCCTTGCCTAAGGAAGCTCTGCACAAAACACGCACGAACGTGCTGATGCCCTGAGCCAGTTGGAATGCGATGCGGCCAACCCCTGATTCATCTCAGTTCCGGTGCCTGTGGCACCGAACTGGCGGCCTGAATGGCCGGTTTGGGAACTGCGGGCGCACTCATGCCGAGGCTCCCAGCAGTTTGCGCCTCACCATCCAGAGATTGGCCAGCGCAAACAGCGTGTGCAGTTGCGCGGTGTTCTTGGCCAGCCCTCGGTAGCGCACCTTGATGCGGCCGAACTGGCGCTTGATCACTCGGAAAGGGTGTTCCACCCGCGCCCGAATGCTGGCCTTCACGCGCTCCAGTTTCCCGGTCAGGGCCTCGATCGGTTTGGCCGGGTCGAGCAGGCGACGTTTGCCGGGCCGCATGGCGATGTGCCAATTCACGTCGCGCCTGGCATCAGGGCGGTGGCCCGCGCCTTGGTAGCCGGCATCGGCATAGACATCCCGGTCGCTTGCGCGCACCAGACTGTTGGCCTCGTCACATCATTGACCGCGCCACTGGTGCCGCGCGCGGTATGCACCAGGCCCGAGTCGGCGTCCACTCCGATATGGCACTTCATACCGAAGTACCACTGCTGTCCCTTGCGGCTTTGTTTCATCTCCGGGTCGCGCTCTCCACTGCTGTTCTTGGTCGAGCTGGGTGCTGCGATCAAGGTGGCATCCACTACCGTGCCGCTCTTGAGCATCACGCCCTTGGCGCTGAACAGATCGTTGACGGTCTGCAGGATTTGCGCAGCCAATTTGTGCTTCTCCAGCACATGCCGGAACCGAAGGATCGTGCTCTCGTCGGGCAGCCACTCGTCCCAGCCTTCCAGGCCCGCGAACTCGCGGAATACCGGCATGTCGTGCAGCGCTTCTTCCATCGCCGGGTCGCTCAGCGCGAACCACTGCTGCATGAAATGGATGCGCAACATGGTCTCGCACGGGAACGGAGGACGCCCCCGCTTGCCTTCGGGTAGGTACGGCGACACCAGGGCCACCAGTTCGGCCCACGGTACGACCTTCTCCATCTCATACAGGAATTCCCGCCGCCGCGTTCGCTTCGCCGTCATTCCCAAGCCCAAGCTGTGTTGCTTCATTACCCGTATCGTCTCAGGGCTTCACGCCGGTGCCAAGGATGCCGTGGGGCGATTTATGCAGACCTTCCCTAGCGGCCAAACCAGCGATTTAACTCCACCGATACCGATGCAAGCACAACCCCAATAAAAATCCACACGGTTCCCATTGCTGATAACGCCATTCCGCCCGTACTCACCTGCTGCAACTTGCCCCCAAACTCTAGCAGGGCGTACTTTCTATCCGTGCTTTCATGCATTACAAGTTCTGAAAGCCGCCGAATCTCAGTGCTCATATTTAGCTCAGCCTCATCAAGGCGATGTGCCGCGATTCTCATTGCAGCTTCAATTCGAGCCAGGCGATCTTCTATATTGGCACTAGGAACCATATTGGGAATTGCGGTTGATATCCGTGCATCCACATGCGACGAGTAGGTAAAAATTCCATCTGCCTCGACATATGTTGGTTCGCCACTCCAGAAACATTTGATCCAAGATATGGCACCATCGCGCAGTGAAGACATTCGAAACTCGCGGCGAAGCTCAATCAATCCACGCACTACACAGACGAGGCCTAGCAGCTGCAGCAGCATGCCTGAGACTCTAAAGGATTGTTCACTGCGGTTAAAGGCCAATATAATAAATATGGCAAGAAAAACAGGTGCCAGCATCCAATAAATTTTTAGAAGCTGAGGTTGCCGAAGCATATTTAAGCGCCGTTGAGCTTTGGTTATTTTCGTCATCACCCCTCTTTTTAATGACGCATGCCATGAAAAAACGCAGTATTAAATGGCGCAGTTTCCACCCAAGTAACTGGGACAGCCATCAGTCGAGTTTTCTAAATATCGGTTTAGGCGAAATTATTTTAGGCGCCATCTCCTTAATATGTAACCAATCCGGAGCATTGACACCAATAAGTTCATGAGACGCCTTAACCAACTTCTGCTGGGCCGCGTCGTTCAAAGCATCCTCAATTTCCAGGGCGGTAGCGGCGGGATATTTCTCTAATTGTGCTTGCAATACTTGAGCCTTGGCACTCGGTTTAGTGTAATAAGGCGGGGGGGACTGCTTACCAAGAGTACACATTGCCCTACCGACAGCGTGATAGGCATCGGAAAACAGACCCATGAAGCCGTTCGGATCGGCTAGAGACACGACCCAAAGCCCATGTTTATCGTCGTAGCGCACACCGCCGCCGCGGTTACCCCTATGTTTCGACTCCGGGACTATGCCCACCCGTAACCCACGACCTCCTTCAAGAAGTTTGTAATTCGACTTCACTGTCGCAGCAAAATGCCGGACATCGTCCTGTGAAGACAAGAACAGGTCGGTTTTCCAAATTTGTTTGATTCGGTCCCCCAAGTCGGCTTCAGCTTCCTTTCCACGTGCCGCCTCAGCAACCCACTTACCAAAACGGAAGGGCCTGCCTTGACCGTCAGGGAGAATAAAAGAATCAGCGCCGGCATCAGTGACAGCAGCATTAAGGAAGCCAAGATACTTAGCTCGCTCGTAACCGAAAAGAATGGAGTTAGGAGCTGCATCTTTAACGCTTCGCGAGCACTTTCTCAATGCATGGTGTACCGGCTCAATAACTTGAGGTTCGCCCCCCAATATAACTTCATGGACTGCCCATTCAAATCCATCACCTCGCATACCCTGGTCACGGTCGAGGCGAACTACTTTAGCGAGCTGCCGCATAGTGACGCGATCTAAGGGCGTGCAAAGATCCGTGAGATCCTCATCTGAGAGTGAATCGATCAAAGCCCTTAGAACCGACCGAGAAACCGCATATAGACCTCGGCCATATTCATCGATAGGAGCATCCTGTTCGATAAAAGTAACCTTGGCGCCTTTGCCTCCACGCTTTTTTCGCCCTACCCCTCCCTTGTAGCTGGGAGCTGCATTGGTAACCATGCGATATCCTCCTTAAACTCTGAGTATTAGTCTCGAAACCATCAAGCTCAAAACTCTAGTGATACCAAGGATTGTGGAGCAAAAAGACTGACTGTCTGCGATGTTTATCTAGGTCTTTGTGCAGACGTGTGCACTAGGATCCGGCGATCCTCGATGTTCAGGATCTCATTGAGCTGGCCGCTTACTTCGCCGTACCAAGCCCTGCAGGTTGCGATCCAGTTGGTGGTATCTCGCTCGCTTGCGAAGCCGCCGGCATCGTCAGCGGCAGATCCGGCAGCGGCCGTGGCCGCACCCTCAGATTGGCCGGCAGGGGTTCGTAGCCCGAGACCACGGGCGGGGGCACCAATGGTGTTGAGCACCCGGACAGTGCTGCCGCCGAGGCACTGGCGATCACCGGAAAGAGTAGCGATGTGGTCATTGGCTTTTAAAAGTTGGGGGGTGATGCCTGCAACAGTCACCGCGTGGCGCCCTGCAGCCGTCTCGTTAAAAAGGCGCTGCTGACGCGCATCGGACGCGCGAGCCTCGTCGGCCTGGCGCTGCGCGCTTTGGAGCTCCAGCTCGGCCGCCTGCGTGTTGGCGATCCACCGCCAGTCCTGCACCTGCCAGGCGCCGGCCGCCGCAAGTAAGCCGGCGCCGATGGCGGTGGCCACATAGGTGTAGATGCCGGCGGTCATCAGCGGCCGTCCTTTATGCCGAGCTGGGCGCCCTTGCCCCTTCATCGTGATGACGCGGTTGGCGGGCCGCTCAGGCACAAGCGTGGACACGTGCACCCAGTATTTGCCGCCCACGCGCTCGTAGATCAACTGGCCGATGCCCAGCACCGACACCAGCGGTGCGAGCGCCCGCGCAACCTGCAGCGGCGTGCCGTAGCCTGGCGCAACGACGTCAGCGGCGTGGCCCTGCTGGTGGCGGCGTCGCTGTGGGCATTCTGGAAGAGCTCCTGCTGCGGCGCCGCGGCGGCCTTCATGTTGCGCCGTGCAAGAGGCGTGAAACCGAAACCCGCGCCAGCAGCGTTCAAGCGCTTTTCCGCATCGCTTGCCAGCTGGCGCCAGATGCTGATCTGCTTGGCCCCGGTTGCAAAGGTCTGAACATCGCCGCTGTCAGCCAACCGGGCGTTCTTCGCTGCAATGCGCTCGCGGAACATTTCCCAGTCGGCCACCGCCTCGCAGTAGCTGGCGAGCGCCATGCGGTCCAGGCGGTGCAGCCAGCCGAGCGTGAGCAAGTCTGGTACGACTCGTTTCCACTCAGCCACGGCGCGTGGCGTCAGCCAGTCGGGCCGCTCTGGCTCCACCGCCTGCAGCTGCAGCGCAGCGGTTTCGTTCGCCAGCGCGGCCGCGTTCATCTTGCTGGCGTTGCCGGTCAGCTGGTGCACAAAGGGCGGCAGCGCAGGCCGGCCCGAATTCGAGTTTCCGGCCATATGGCCCCCTTTCATTGATACCCCCCCTCCCCCATATTTCCCGGAGTTGCGAGCGGAGAGGAGCAGTCGGTCTTTAGTCGATGGATCTGGGAGTTTTCACCCCCTCCCCACTGTTGCGCGGTTCCAGTGGTGACCCGCATCGAGGGGGCGACCGTCCGGGGTGCATCCGATCTGCCGCTCTGACTTTTCCATCCGCTGCTCGTCAGAGTCGTGACAGAGCTTGCACAGGGGTTGCCAGTTCTCGCGATCCCAGAACATTTCGCGAGATGCAGTGATGCGTTCAGGGTCTCCGCTTTCCATGGCTTCACGTAGCCTCGGCGCTTTGATGTGGTCGACCACCGTGGCCGCTACGATCTCGCGGCGCCGCTTGTGGTTAGCGCACAGCGGATGCGCGCGCAGATAACCGTCGCGCGCTCGTTGCCACACAGAGGTGTAGCCACGTTCGTGCGCGCTGCCGCGCCGCGCGTCGAAGTTCTTACGGTCGGCTGCGCGGCGTGGTGTCATGGCTTCGTATGTACTTTGGTTTTCGGAATGCAAAAACCTCGGCAAGCTAAGCCTGCCGGGGTCCAAGTCAACGATCACTAATTTTCAGTTAAACGCGCCTGACTGCGGCTGTGCCAACGGTATGGTTCCAGCTCCAGTGATAACAAGCAAATAAGCTCTTAAGGCTCTGGCGCAGAGCGAGGAAGCTTCATCTGCTATGGATTTATATGAACCCAAGGTATCTGGAGTTTCGAGCGTGAACTCTGCAGGCCTGCTCGCACCTTCCGCCAACTTGGATCTGTACAGCCCTACCTCGCCTTTACCAAAAGGATCGGACCGATACCAGTGACTGTGCACAAGCGCATTTCTTTTGAGTCTGGCTATTTCCCCTTTTTCGACCCCACTCATCAACTGCTTGTCAGCCTCTTTCAGCTCATCTCTCAATCCATCCTGAAACTTCGCTTGAGGCGGAATGTCTTTCTCAGTGATGACGCCCGGCAACTGGCCTGCGACGTTGAGGAGATTCGCCAAGCTCTGATCCTTCAAGCGTTTTTTTTCTGCTTTGCCGTTAACCACCGGGCGCGGAAGCTTTACGCCTTGAATCTGCAACATTAGTAGACCTCCTCGCAGGGCGGTAGTCATGCCCTCGACGGCGAATATTGTTTCACCAACCAATTGCGCGCATAGCTTCAGCTTATCCCCTGAATCACCTTCTGCTGCGACCTTCATTTCCGCCCCTTACGTAGAGTTGTAGTGACGGATTATTGCTCTAATACAGCCATACAAAAACCCCGACAAGCGCGAGGCCTGCCGGGGTTCCGACTGGTGCATGAGCGGGTGGGACGCACCAAACACCAGTTGCCTGAAATGTACGCAAAGTCTCTATGTCGTAAAACTCCCCCCGATGCCTTTCGCTTTGAGCGCATCGCGCAACCGCAGCCTTTCATCCGCCCGGTCGTTGAGCCACATCGCAATGGCCATGTCGGCCTGGTCAAGCCGCGCATGCATGGTTGATGCAGCGCATCCATCACGCCGCGCCGCCTCCTGCACGCCAAGCTCTTGAATGTACAACGCCAACAGCGCGCGCACCAGATGCGGCCGGGTCTCCTTGAACGAAGTGATGGCGAGGTCCGTCTCTGCCGCCTCCTCCTCGAATGCAGGGATGGCCACACTGTTGTAGCTGCCGCGCTCCCACAAATCGCTCACCCAGTCGGCCAGCACGGATTGCTTTGCGTACCCGCCACTACCTGCACCGCCACGCGATGCCCACAACGCCCAGTTCTCAAGGCGCTTCACCACCCAGCTAATGCGCGCCATCGTCGCTCCCTGCCGCTGCTGCATTCGCATTCCAAACACGGGCAGACCATATGCGCGCGTGTGCACAGCCAAACACCACGACGAACTCACCCAACTCCTGCAGCGTGCGCGCATCCAGCCCGGCCGGGTTGCCCACCACATGCCCCGCCTCGATGGCGTAGAAGCAGCCCGCCTCACCACGCAGTGCCCGCCTCACCAGCGCCCGCGCTTCCGGGCCGAAGTGCCGCACTCTGTCCTCAATGCACTCCATCGTGCGAGGCATGTGCGCTTTGATGATTTCCAACCTGTATCTATCCGGCCCGATGACGGGCATCGAGCACCTCAACTACCCCGCCTTTCGCGCGGCCGCGGAGTCACTGCGAGCTGCCGGCTACGTGGTCACCAACCCGGCCGAGAAAGACGTGCCTATCGAGTCGCCATGGATCGTGCACATGCGTGCAGACATCAAAGCCATGATGGATTGCGACGGCCTGGCCATCCTGCAGGGCTGGGAGGCATCTAAGGGCGCCAATGTGGAGATTGCACTGGCCCACGGGCTCGGCATGCCCGTGCACTGGCTGGTGGCATGTCTGGCACTGGCCAAGCCGTCGAAAGCAGAGCCTGGCCAGGAAGCGAGGCCAGCATGACGCGCGGCCGCAAACCCCGCGTTCCACGTCGCATAGGCAACCCCATGGACATCGCAAAAAAGCGGGCCTCTCGCCTCACGGATGCAGAGATCGCTGAGCTGATGGCACCACTGCGCGAGTGCGCAGCGCGTCTCCGCACGGGCGTGGCCAGCGAGCTGCAGCGAGACACGCTGTACACCGCCCTGCAGATCGCCGAGTGCATCGAGGCCAGCGGCACCGTGCGAGGGCTGCGTGAACACATCGGGACCGCGCTGCAGGCGAGCCAGGCCATCCGCGGCCGGGCCATGGCCACGGGCACCTGGCGACCCACCGCCCTGTACTTCTACGAGCTGGACGCGATCCGCGAAGCGCTCGATCTGCACGTGTACCAGCTGGAGCAACTCTCTGCCGGCGAGCTGCAGGACATGGTGACAAAGCTCATGGCTCGCATAGCAAGCGCCGGCGACAGAGTGGTTTACATCTTTGAAAAAGACCTCGGCTTGTTGGCCGTATGAAAGGCTTGATTTTGACTGAAACTAAAGAGCAAATTTCAATGGCAAGATGATGCGAATTCGGATTGGTCAATTTACCCACTGGACCGGCAGCTGGATGGCCCACGATATTGGCCTCCAATCCTAGCGGGTCAATCATGGTGATGGGTTGATTTGTATAGAGATATAAATTTCTACCCCCATTTAGGCCGATGGGATCCTGCGTGATGTACTGCCCCAGGTGAGGGTCGTAGTACCGGAAGCGGTTGTAATGCAGCCCGGTCTCGGCATCGATCTGCTGGCCCTGCAGCCGGATGCTCTGCTCGATCCGGTGCGGGTTGTATTCCTCCTGCACATCTCCCCAGGCACCGTAGCTGGCCGCCCAGGTGATCTCGCCGGCCTTCTCTCCGTTGCCATCCACCAGCCCGATCGGCGTGCCCAGGTGGTCGCACAGGTGGTCGCACAGGTAGTGCCGGATGGTGAGCGGGTTGCCCGCTGCCTGGGCCTGTCGTTCGGCCTGCAACTGGCCCACGCTGCCCGCCATGGCCTGCGCCAGATCCTGCGGCATGTGTTTTTGCACCAGGGCCAGTGCCTGCGCGCCGCTGGCGGGGTCCAGCACGGTGTTCAGCGCCGCCTTGCACCATCTCCCGCTGCGCCCGCGGCATGGCCGCGAAGCTGTCCGCCGCATCCGTGGCGTCTTCGCCCGGCTCTGCTTGCATCAGCAACTGCACAGCTGCAGCAGCGGTACGAAGCTGGCCGGCTCGTACACCGTGTGCCGGATGCCTTGCCCAGACGCCGCCCGAACGCGTCGTAGCGGTAGCGCGCCACCGGCGTCCAGCCCCTGCCCGCGCCCGTCGCTCTTGGCCCGCGCCGTCGTACTGGTGGCGCGTGCGCTGGTTCAGGGCATTGATGCTCTCGCTTTCATAACTATTTCATTTTTATCAATTCAATTTTTGGCGTGCAAGTATAAGAATATTTTAAATCGGGAAATATTGCTGTCAATTTCATATGTGTTGGATTGCCAGATTTACCCTCATCTGTTGCCAGCTTGTCCACCACCATCATCATTACGGCATCATCATCGACAATTTTTGCCCGGATTATACTTAAATGATTTAATTTATCCTTCTTTTGCTCATCCAGATAGTGCGGCGATTTTTTTGTGAAAAAAGCATTTTTTTTGGTCGCATTTATCAAATCACCGAGACTCCCTTGTTGGGGCGAGGTATTTTTTAAATCAGCTGATCCAATTAATGATGAAAAAGCGAATCCATCACCTTCAAATTTACCATTTTTATATTTTCCAGTTTCTGCAATCCACGCGTATTCAGGACGTTCGACAGTCCTTTCAACAACGTGCCATTGCCATATTTTTTTTGGGTTTAACACAGGGAATCTTGCAAAAATATAATCCTCCGAAAACATGGCAGAACAATCAATATCATTGCGAAATTTCTCCGCCTTGATATCAAAAGAAATCAAAAAAACAATTGCAAAACATATCGATTTAATCATTTTCGAGATCCTCTTCGTTGCCTCATTTTATTTGCCAAATCCATAATATCATCAGTATCCGCAGTAGGTGCCGTGCCTCTTTCTTGCAAATCTTTAAAGTACACAGGCGTATCACATTCGTATCCCTTTGGGATTTCAGAACTTTTCCACATCGATTCTTCCGGTATGTAATCTGAAGGAGTTTTAACGTCCTTGCCGGGCTCTTTATCTCCAGACTGGCAAGTTAACTTATTTTTGCTCCATTTTTTGCAATATTGTGTGTAGTCATAAGGACTCGCTTGTTTCCAAACTTTTTCGTTCGGATTAACCACGTCATAAACCTTGTCCAATGGATGACTGGGCGCCTCAAGCATCCCAGCAGTCTGCGCATCAATTGATGCTTGTCTATTCACCTCACCGCGTTTAACGGCGCGTTGGTGAGCATTCCCTGTCAAGCCCAATGGATCAATATAAGTAGTTGGTCTTTCAACGTAACGATATAAGTTGATTCCTCCCCCCAATCCAATGGGATCCTGCGTGATGTACTGCCCCAGGTGAGGGTCGTAGTACCTGAAGCGGTTGTAATGCAGCCCGGTCTCGGCATCGATCTGCTGGCCCTGCAGCCGGATGCTCTGCTCGATCCGGTGCGGGTTGTATTCCTCCTGCACATCTCCCCAGGCGCCGTAGCTGGCCGCCCAGGTGATCTCGCCGGCCTTCTCTCCGTTGCCATCCACCAGCCCGATGGGCGTGCCCAGGTGGTCGCACAGGTAGTGCCGGATGGTGAGCGGGTTGCCCGCTGCCTGGGCCTGCCGCTCGGCCTGCAACTGGCCCACGCTGCCCGCCATGGCCTGCGCCAGATCCTGCGGCATGT
>NZ_BQXE01000007.1:0-181145 GCF_030158935.1 Acidovorax sp. SUPP950
CGGCGACAACGTGTCGATCACCGTCAAGCTGATCAACCCCATCGCCATGGAAGAAGGCCTGCGTTTCGCCATCCGTGAAGGCGGTCGTACCGTCGGCGCCGGCGTCGTGGCCAAGATCATTGCTTAAAGCGTGAATGTAGGGGTATAGCTCAATTGGCAGAGCGTCGGTCTCCAAAACCGAAGGTTGTAGGTTCGATTCCTACTGCCCCTGCCACTTGATCGTGGCAATTACAAGCCCGCCAGGCCCTGGCGGGCTTCGGTGTCTTGTGGATGCCGAAACTTAAAGTAAGAAACCAGTTAAGTATGGCCACGTCTCAAGTTGAAACTGTTAGTACGGGCGCTGATAAAGCCAAGCTTGCTGCGGTGGTGGCAATTGTTCTTGCAGCGATTGCCGGATTCTATTTGCTTGGAAAGCAAGGGCCGATTGTCCAGTGGGCTGTGTTGCTTGTCGGGCTTGCAATTGCGGTAGCTGTGTTTTTGGTGTCTGAGCCTGGCCGTCAGTTCGTGGGTTTCGCGCAGGATGCCTGGCGTGAAGTCAAGAAGGTTGTCTGGCCCACGCGGAAAGAGACGCTTCAAATGACGGCATACGTTTTTGCGTTTGTTGTCATCATGGCGCTTTTTCTCTGGTTCACTGACAAGACCTTGGAATGGGTTTTGTACGATTTGATTCTGGGGTGGAGAAAGTAATGACGGACGCTATCGAAGTCAGCGGCACTGACGCTGCCAGCCCGGCCACTCCTGTGAATCCTGATTTGCGGTGGTACATCGTTCACGCTTATTCCGGCATGGAAAAGGCGGTTGAGCGCAACATCGTGGAGCGCATCGGTCGCGCTGGCATGCAGCAGAAGTTCGGCCGCATTCTCGTTCCGACCGAAGAGGTCGTTGAAATGAAGAATGGTCAGCGCAAGACCACCGAACGTCGACTCTTTCCCGGCTATGTGTTCGTGGAAATGGTCATGGACGATGACACCTGGCACTTGGTCAAGCACACGAACAAGGTGACGGGTTTTGTTGGTGGCGCCAAGAATCGCCCGGCTCCTATTTCTGAAGAAGAAGTTCAGAAGATCGTCAGCCAAATGCAGGAAGGCACGGACAAGCCTCGGCACAAGATTGAATTCATGGTGGGTGAACTGGTTCGGGTTAAAGAAGGTCCGTTCACTGATTTCAATGGCTCTGTCGAAGAAGTCAATTACGAAAAAAGCCGGGTACGCGTGTCCGTGATGATCTTCGGCCGTTCTACCCCCGTAGAGTTGGAATTTGGTCAGGTCGAAAAAACCTGATTGTTCGGATTCGCATTTTTCGACTCGGTGCGAATTGTTTGATGAGTCGTAAACCCCGGGGAGCTGAGGCCACTGGCCTAGGCGCTAATACCCGCAAGGAGTAAACCATGGCGAAAAAAATCGTCGGTTTTATCAAGCTGCAAGTTCCAGCTGGTAAGGCCAATCCATCCCCACCAATTGGCCCTGCACTGGGTCAGCGTGGTCTCAACATCATGGAGTTCTGCAAGGCGTTCAACGCGCAGACCCAAGGTGTGGAACCAGGTCTGCCACTGCCCGTGGTCATCACGGCTTTTGCCGACAAGAGCTTCACCTTCATCATCAAGACGCCGCCTGCGACGACCTTGATCAAGAAGGCCATCAAGCTTGAAAAGGGCTCTGCCAACGCATTGAGCACCAAGGTCGGCAAGATCACGCGCGCGCAGCTCGAAGAGATCGCCAAGACCAAGATGAAGGACATGAACGCTGCCAATGTCGACGCCGCTGTGCGCACGCTGGCCGGTTCCGCTCGCTCGATGGGCGTGACGGTGGAGGGTTTATAAAATGGCCAAGCTGACCAAGAAACAAAAAGCCCTGCAAGGCAAAGTCGACAGCAACAAGCTGTACGCGTTCGCTGACGCCGTTGTGATCGTGAAGGAAGCCGCTACGGCCAAGTTCGACGAATCCATCGATGTGGCTGTTCAGCTTGGCATTGATGCCAAGAAGTCTGACCAAGTGGTTCGCGGCGCCGTGGTGCTGCCGAACGGCACTGGCAAGACGACCCGTGTGGCGGTATTTGCCCAAGGCGCCAAGGCTGAAGAAGCCAAGGCTGCTGGCGCTGACATCGTTGGCATGGATGACCTGGCCGCGATGGTCAAGGCCGGTGACATGCCTTTCGACGTGGTGATCGCCGCCCCCGACGCCATGCGCGTTGTGGGTACGCTGGGTCAAATCCTCGGCCCACGCGGTCTGATGCCAAACCCCAAGGTGGGCACTGTGACGCCTGACGTCGCTACGGCCGTAAAGAACGCCAAGGCAGGTCAAGTGCAATTCCGCGTCGACAAGGCCGGTATCGTGCACAGCACGATCGGCCGCCGCTCGTTCGACAACGACAAGCTGCAAGGCAACTTGGCTGCGTTGATCGAAGCGCTGACCAAGGCCAAGCCTGCAACCAGCAAGGGCGTGTACCTGCGCAAGGTGGCTGTGTCTTCCACGATGGGCCTGGGTGTCCGCGTGGATACGCAATCCATCGCAGCGTAATTGCAAGAAATCTTCGAATCCATCCCCGGATGGGTTTGATGTGGTGGGCTGCGGCTGCTTCGGTCGCCGCAGGCCATCCAAGACCGTTGGTGCGCGAACCGGTCGCGCTTAAATCCACAGTTATGCCAACGCAGATGGCGATCCCGCTGCAGATGGAAAATTTTCCTGAACAGTTGGTCGCTGCAACAAGAGCGCGTATGAGGCCTGTGCCGAGTGCGCATTTTAAGGAGTAGACCTTGAGTCTTAATCGCAGTGAGAAAGAAGCGGTCATCAGTGAAGTGACCAGCCTCGCCGCTAAAGCTCAAACGCTTGTGATCGCGGAGTACCGTGGCATCACGGTCGCCGACATGACCAAACTGCGTGTTGATGCTCGCAGCAAGGGCGTGACCCTGAGTGTTCTGAAGAACACCCTGGCTCGCCGTGCTGTGGCTGGCAGCGCGTTTGACGTGGTGGCAGACCAGATGACCGGTCCGCTGATCTATGGCTTCTCCGAAGACGCTGTGGCCGCCGCTAAGGTGGTGGCCGATTTCGCGAAGACCAACGACAAGTTGGTGATTCGCGGTGGCGCTTTCGGTGGCAAAGCCCTGGATATCAACGGCGTTAAGCAACTGGCTAACATTCCTCCCAAGGAAGTTTTGTTGGCTCAGATTTGCGGCTTGCTTATGTCCCCCATTTCGCGTACGGCCGTTGTGCTGGGCGCGTTGGCGGCCAAAAAAGGCGAAGGCGCTGCCGAAACGGCCGCCGAACCTGTCGCGGCTTGATTGCCCGACAGACAACCAACCAATTGTTAGGAAATAAAAATGGCATTCGATAAAGACGCATTTTTGACCGCGCTGGACAGCATGACGGTTCTGGAACTCAATGAGCTGGTGAAGGCCATTGAAGAAAAGTTTGGCGTGAGCGCAGCCGCTATGGCCGCTCCTGCTGCTGGCGGCGGCGGCGGTGCTGCTGCAGCTGCAGAAGAGCAAACGGAATTCAACGTTGTGCTGACCGAAGCCGGCGCCAACAAGGTGTCCGTGATCAAGGCTGTGCGCGAAATCACCGGCCTGGGCCTCAAGGAAGCCAAGGATCTGGTGGACGGCGCTCCGAAGAACGTCAAGGAAGGCATTGCCAAGGCCGACGCCGAAGCTGCCGTCAAGAAGCTGGTGGAAGCTGGCGCCAAGGCTGAACTCAAGTAATTCGCCTGGATTCCAGGGCTGGGGGCTCCGCAAGGGCTCCCAGCCTTTGGTGCTTATGGGGTTCACGCCCAGAGCGCACCAGAAAGCAGTGCCCACGCCACTGCTTTCTAGTGTCTTCTGACCATCCCGACAGCAGAAGATACCTTGGTTCGGGTGATGTGCAACGCATCGCCGTCCGCCATGGTTGGTAGTGGCCAACCGCCAAGCCTGCAAGGAAGCGCCCTTGCAGGTCAGTCGTCGAAGACCCAGGACTCATGTCTTTGCCCGGAGATCTCATGGCCTATTCCTATACCGAACGCAAGCGGATTCGCAAAAGTTTCGGCAGCCGCGACAGCGTGCTGGAAGTCCCTTACCTGCTGCAGATGCAGAAGGACGCATACACCGCGTTCCTGCAAGCTGACAAAGCCCCCCAGAAAAGAACCGTAGAAGGCTTGCAGGCCGCGTTCGACGCTGCTTTCCCGATCGTCTCGCACAATGGGTTTGTCGAGATGAAGTTCATCGAGTACAACCTCGCCAAGCCGGCATTCGATGTGCGTGAATGCCAGACCCGTGGTTTGACTTTTGCCTCGGCCGTGCGGGCCAAGGTGCAGTTGATCATCTATGACCGCGAGTCCTCCACGTCGCAGTCCAAGGTCGTCAAGGAAGTGAAGGAGCAAGAGGTCTACATGGGCGAGGTGCCTTTGATGACTGACAAAGGCTCGTTCATCATCAACGGCACGGAACGTGTGATCGTTTCGCAGCTGCACCGCTCGCCCGGCGTGTTCTTCGAGCACGACAAGGGCAAGACCCACAGCTCGGGCAAGCTGCTGTTCTCGGCGCGCATCATTCCCTACCGCGGTTCGTGGCTGGACTTCGAGTTCGATCCGAAGGACATCCTGTATTTCCGCGTGGACCGCCGCCGCAAGATGCCTGTCACGATCCTGCTGAAGGCCATCGGCCTGAACCCCGAATCGATCCTGGCGAACTTCTTCGTCAACGACAACTTCCGCCTGATGGACAGCGGCGCGCAGATGGAGTTCGTCTCCGACCGCCTGCGTGGCGAAGTGGCACGTTTCGACATCACCGACAAGTCGGGCAAGGTGGTCGTGGCCAAGGACAAGCGCGTCACGGCCCGCCACACCCGCGAACTGGAGCAGTCCGGCACCACGCACATCAGCGTGCCCGAAGACTTCCTGATCGGCCGCGTGGTGGCGCGCAACATCGTCGACGGCGACACCGGCGAAATCATTGCCAAGGCCAACGAAGAGCTGACCGAAGCGCTGCTCAAGAAGCTGCGCTCCGCCGGCGTGCAGGACCTGCAAGTCATCTACACGAACGAACTCGACCAGGGCGCCTACATCTCGCAGACGCTGCGCATCGACGAAACGGTGGACGAATTCGCTGCGCGCGTGGCGATCTACCGCATGATGCGCCCCGGCGAGCCGCCGACGGAGGACGCGGTGCAGGCCTTGTTCCAGCGCCTCTTCTACAACCCCGACACGTACGACCTGTCGCGCGTGGGGCGCATGAAGTTCAACGCCAAGATCGGCCGCGACGAATCCACCGGCCCGATGGTGCTCTCCAACGAAGACATCCTGGCCGTGGTCAAGATCCTCGTGGACCTGCGCAACGGCAACGGCGAAGTCGATGACATCGATCACCTGGGCAACCGCCGCGTGCGTTGCGTGGGCGAGCTGGCCGAGAACCAGTATCGCACCGGTCTGGCGCGTATCGAGAAGGCCGTGAAGGAGCGTCTGGGTCAGGCCGAACAAGAGCCGCTGATGCCGCACGACCTGATCAACTCCAAGCCGATCTCCGCGGCGCTCAAGGAGTTCTTCGGTGCGTCCCAGCTGTCGCAGTTCATGGACCAGACCAACCCGCTGGCCGAAATCACCCACAAGCGCCGCGTATCGGCCCTTGGCCCGGGTGGTCTGACCCGCGAGCGTGCCGGTTTCGAAGTGCGCGACGTGCACGTGACCCACTATGGCCGCGTGTGCCCTATCGAAACGCCGGAAGGCCCGAACATCGGGCTGATCAACTCGCTGGCCCTGTACGCCCGCCTGAACGAGTACGGTTTCATCGAAACCCCGTACCGCCGTGTGGTGGACGGCAAGGTGACCGACCAGATCGATTACCTCTCCGCCATCGAAGAAGGCAAGTACGTGATCGCCCAGGCGAATGCCACGCTCGACAAGGAAGGCCGCCTCACGGGCGACCTGGTGTCGGCACGTGAAAAGGGCGAGTCGACCTTGCTGAGCGCCGAGCGCGTGCAGTACATGGACGTGTCGCCTGCACAGATCGTGTCGGTGGCCGCCTCGCTCGTGCCGTTCCTCGAGCACGATGACGCGAACCGCGCACTGATGGGCGCCAACATGTCCCGCCAGGCCGTGCCCGTGCTGCGTCCGGAAAAGCCCATGGTGGGCACCGGCATCGAGCGCGTGGCGGCCGTGGACTCGGGCACCGTGGTGACCGCCAACCGCGGTGGTGTGGTGGACTATGTGGATGCGACCCGCATCGTGGTCCGCGTGAACGACGCGGAAGCGGTGGCCGGTGAAGTGGGTGTGGACATCTACAACCTCATCAAGTACCAGCGTTCCAACCAGAACACCAACATCCACCAGCGCCCCATCGTCCAGAAGGGCGATGTGCTGGCCAAGGGGGATGTGATCGCCGACGGCGCATCGACGGACTTCGGCGAGATCGCCATCGGCCAGAACATGCTGATCGCGTTCATGCCCTGGAACGGCTACAACTTCGAAGATTCGATCCTGATCTCCGAACGCGTCGTGGCAGAAGACCGCTACACCTCGATCCACATCGAGGAACTGGTGGTCATGGCCCGCGACACGAAGCTGGGCGCCGAAGAAATCACGCGCGACATTCCGAACCTGTCGGAACAGCAGCTGAACCGTCTGGACGAGTCCGGCATCATTTACGTGGGTGCCGAAGTGCAACCCGGCGATACGCTGGTGGGCAAGGTCACGCCGAAGGGCGAGACCACGCTGACGCCCGAAGAGAAGCTGCTGCGCGCCATCTTCGGCGAGAAGGCTTCCGACGTGAAGGACACCTCGCTGCGCGTGGACCAGGGCTCGCAAGGCACCGTGATCGACGTGCAGGTGTTCACCCGCGAAGGCATCCAGCGCGACAAGCGCGCCCAGCAGATCATCGACGACGAACTCAAGCGCTTCCGCCTGGACCTGAACGACCAGCTGCGCATCGTGGAAGCCGACGCGTTCGACCGGATCGAAAAGCTGCTGAACGGCCGCGTGGCCAACGGCGGCCCGCAAAAGCTGGCCAAGGGCACGAAGATCGACAAGGCCTACCTGGCCTCCGTCGAGAAGTTCCACTGGTTCGACATCCGCCCGGCGGAAGACGAAGTGGCCACGCAGCTCGAGTCGATCAAGAACTCGCTGGAGCAGACGCGCCACAGCTTCGATCTGGCTTTCGAGGAAAAGCGCAAGAAGCTCACGCAAGGCGACGAGCTGCCTGCGGGCGTGCTGAAGATGGTCAAGGTGTACCTGGCCGTCAAGCGCCGCCTGCAGCCCGGCGACAAGATGGCCGGCCGCCACGGCAACAAGGGTGTGGTGTCCAAGATCGTCCCGGTCGAAGACATGCCCTACATGGCCGACGGCACCCCTGCCGACATCGTGCTGAACCCGCTGGGCGTGCCATCGCGCATGAACATCGGACAGGTGCTCGAAGTGCACTTGGGCTGGGCCGGCAAGGGCATCGGCCAGCGCATCGGCAACATGCTGCAGGAGCAGGCCAAGGCGGCCGACATGCGCAAGTTCCTCGAAGAGGTGTACAACTCGCGCGGCCGCAAGGAAGACCTGTCGCAGTTCAACGACGATGAACTGATGGCCATGGCCGGTCACCTCACCAACGGCGTGCCGTATGCCACCCCGGTGTTCGACGGCGCTTCGGAAGAAGAGATCAAGGACATGCTCAAGATCGCCTATCCGGACGACATCGCCGAGCGCAAGGGCCTGACCTCCGCACGCACGCAGGCGTACCTGTTCGACGGCCGCACCGGCGAGCGCTTCGAGCGCCCGACCACCATCGGCTACATGCATTACCTGAAGCTGCACCATTTGGTGGACGACAAGATGCATGCCCGCTCCACGGGTCCCTACTCGCTCGTCACGCAGCAGCCTCTGGGCGGCAAGGCCCAATTCGGTGGCCAGCGTTTCGGGGAAATGGAAGTGTGGGCGCTGGAAGCCTATGGCGCCGCTTACGTGCTGCAGGAAATGCTGACCGTGAAGTCCGACGACGTGCAGGGCCGTACCAAGGTGTACGAGAGCATCGTCAAGGGCGAACACGCCATCGAGGCCGGCATGCCGGAATCGTTCAATGTGCTGGTCAAGGAAATCCGTTCCCTGGGCCTGGACATCGAACTCGAACGTTCTTAATCGAAGGGACTAGGTTTATGAAGTCACTACTCGACCTGTTCAAGCAATTCACCCCGGACGAGCATTTCGATGCCATCCGCATCGGCATGGCGTCGCCCGAGAAGATCCGTTCGTGGTCTTTCGGCGAAGTGAAGAAGCCCGAGACCATCAACTACCGCACGTTCAAGCCCGAGCGCGACGGTCTGTTCTGCGCCAAGATTTTTGGTCCCATCAAGGACTACGAATGCCTGTGCGGCAAGTACAAGCGCCTCAAGCACCGCGGTGTGATCTGCGAGAAGTGCGGCGTTGAAGTCACGCAGACCAAGGTGCGCCGCGAGCGCATGGGCCACATCGATCTGGCCGCGCCTTGCGCCCACATCTGGTTCCTGAAGTCGCTGCCATCGCGTCTGGGCCTGGTGCTGGACATGACGCTGCGCGACATCGAGCGCGTGCTGTACTTCGAAGCGTATGTGGTGACCGACCCCGGCATGACCCCGCTGAAGAAGTTCAGCATCATGTCCGAGGACGACTACGACGCCAAGCGCAAGGAATACGGTGACGAGTTCATCGCCAAGATGGGCGCGGAAGGCATCAAGGACCTGCTCGAAGCCATCGATATCGACCTCGAAATCGAAAAGCTGCGCGGCGATCTGACTGGCTCCGAAGTCAAGGTCAAGAAGAACGCCAAGCGCCTGAAGGTGCTGGAAGCCTTCAAGAAGTCCGGCATCAAGCCCGAGTGGATGGTTCTCGACGTGCTGCCCGTGCTGCCGCCGGACCTGCGTCCGCTGGTGCCGCTGGACGGTGGCCGCTTCGCGACCTCCGACCTGAACGACCTGTATCGCCGCGTCATCAACCGCAACTCGCGCCTGCGCCGCCTGCTGGAGCTGAAGGCCCCGGAAATCATCGCGCGCAACGAAAAGCGCATGCTGCAGGAAGCCGTCGATTCGCTGCTGGACAACGGCCGCCGTGGCAAGGCCATGACGGGCGCGAACAAGCGCGCCCTCAAGTCGCTGGCCGACATGATCAAGGGCAAGAGCGGCCGCTTCCGCCAGAACTTGCTGGGCAAGCGCGTGGACTACTCCGGTCGTTCCGTGATCACCGTGGGCCCGACGCTCAAGCTGCACCAGTGCGGTCTGCCCAAGCTGATGGCGCTGGAGCTGTTCAAGCCTTTCATCTTCTCGCGCCTGGAAGCCATGGGCATCGCGACGACGATCAAGGCCGCCAAGAAGGAAGTCGAATCCGGCACGCCGGTGGTGTGGGACATCCTGGAAGAGGTCATCAAGGAACACCCGGTCATGCTGAACCGTGCGCCCACGCTGCACCGTTTGGGCATCCAGGCGTTCGAGCCCATCCTGATCGAAGGCAAGGCCATCCAGCTGCACCCGCTCGTCTGCGCGGCCTTCAACGCCGACTTCGACGGTGACCAGATGGCCGTTCACGTGCCGCTGTCCGTGGAAGCGCAGATGGAAGCCCGCACGCTGATGCTGGCCTCCAACAACGTGCTGTTCCCGGCCTCGGGCGAGCCCTCCATCGTCCCGTCGCAAGACGTGGTGCTGGGCCTGTACTACGCCACCCGCGATCGCATCAACGGCAAGGGCGAAGGCCTGGTGTTCGCCGACACCGGCGAAGTGCAGCGCGCTCTCGATGCCAACGAGGTCGAGCTGGCCGCGCGCATCACGGTGCGCCTGACCGAGTGGACCAAGGACAAGGAAACGCGTGAATTCGTGCCTTCCACGTCGCTGGTGGAAACGACGGCCGGCCGTGCGCTGCTGTCCGAGATCCTGCCCAAGGGCCTGCCCTTCAGCAACATCAACAAGGCGCTGAAGAAGAAGGAAATCTCCAAGCTCATCAACGTGAGCTTCCGCAAGTGCGGCCTGAAGGAGACGGTGGTCTTCGCCGACAAGCTGCTGCAGAACGGTTTCCGCCTCGCCACGCGCGCCGGTATTTCCATCTGCGTGGACGACATGCTGGTGCCGCCGCAAAAGGCCGGGATCATCGAGCGTTCCGAGAAGGAAGTGAAGGAGATCGAACAGCAGTACGTGTCCGGTCTGGTGACGGCTGGCGAACGCTACAACAAGGTGGTGGACATCTGGGGCAAGGCCGGCGACGAAGTGTCGAAGGTCATGATGGCCCAGCTGGCCAAGCAAAAGACCACCGACCGCCACGGCAACGAGGTGGACCAGGAGTCGTTCAACTCCATCTACATGATGGCCGACTCCGGCGCCCGCGGCTCCGCAGCGCAGATTCGCCAGCTGGCCGGCATGCGCGGCCTGATGGCCAAGCCGGACGGCTCCATCATCGAGACCCCCATCACGGCCAACTTCCGTGAAGGGCTGAACGTGTTGCAGTACTTCATCTCCACCCACGGTGCCCGTAAGGGCCTGGCGGATACGGCGTTGAAGACGGCCAACTCGGGCTACCTCACCCGCCGTCTGGTGGACGTGACGCAGGATCTCGTGGTGACCGAAGAAGACTGCGGCACCTCCAATGGCTCGCTGATGCGCGCCATCGTCGAGGGCGGTGAAGTCATCGAATCGCTGCGCGACCGTATCCTGGGCCGCACCACGGCCGACGAAGTGCTGCACCCCGAAACGCGCGCAGTGCTGGCCCCTGCCGGCCAGATGCTCGACGAAGACCTCATCGAGGAACTCGAAGTCGCCGGCGTGGACGAGGTGAAGGTGCGCACGGCGCTGACCTGCGAAACCCGCTACGGCCTGTGTGCCAAGTGCTACGGACGCGATCTGGGCCGCGGCGGCCTGATCAACCTCGGCGAAGCCGTGGGGGTGATCGCTGCCCAGTCCATCGGCGAACCCGGCACGCAGCTGACCATGCGCACGTTCCACATCGGTGGCGCCGCTTCGCGCGCTGCCATCGCATCGAGCGTGGAGGCCAAGTCCAACGGCGTGATTGGCTTCAACGCCACGATGCGCTACGTGAGCAACACCAAGGGCGAGCTGGTGGTGATCGCCCGTTCCGGCGAGATCGTCATCCATGACGAACACGGCCGCGAGCGCGAGCGCCACAAGGTGCCGTACGGTGCGACGCTGGCGGTCAAGGCCGACCAGACGGTCAAGGCCGGCACCATCCTCGCCAACTGGGACCCGCTGACCCGCCCGATCATCACGGAGTTCGCCGGCCAGGTGAAGTTCGAGAACGTCGAGGAAGGCCTCACGGTCGCCAAGCAGGTGGACGATGTGACGGGTCTGTCCACGCTGGTCGTGATCGATCCGAAGCGCCGCGGCTCCGCCAAGGTGGTGCGCCCGCAGGTCAAGCTGATCGACGCGCAAGGCCAGGAAGTGAAGATCCCCGGCACCGACCACTCGGTGACCATCGGCTTCCAGATCGGCTCGCTGATCCAGGTGCGCGATGGCCAGGACGTGGGCCCCGGCGAAGTGCTGGCGCGGATTCCGGTCGAAGGCCAGAAGACCCGCGACATCACCGGCGGTCTGCCCCGCGTGGCCGAACTGTTCGAAGCGCGCTCGCCCAAGGACAAGGGCATGCTGGCCGAGATCACCGGTACGGTGTCCTTCGGCAAGGAAACCAAGGGCAAGGTGCGCCTGCAGATCACCGATCCGGACGGCAAGGTCTGGGATGAACTGATCCCCAAGGAAAAGAACATTCTGGTGCACGAAGGCCAGGTCGTGAACAAGGGCGAGTCCGTGGTGGACGGCCCGGCCGATCCGCAGGACATCCTGCGCCTCCTGGGCATCGAAGAGCTGTCGCGCTACATCGTCGATGAAGTGCAGGACGTGTACCGCTTGCAGGGCGTGAAGATCAACGACAAGCACATCGAGGTGATCGTTCGCCAGATGCTGCGCCGCGTCGTGGTCGAGGCCCCGGGCGAGTCCAACTACATCGCCGGCGAGCAGGTCGAGCGTTCGGAGATCCTGAACACGAACGAGGCGCTGCAGGCCGCAGGCAAGATCCCTTCGACGTACAGCAACGTGCTGCTGGGGATCACCAAGGCTTCGCTGTCGACCGATTCCTTCATCTCGGCCGCTTCCTTCCAGGAAACGACCCGCGTGCTCACCGAGGCTGCCATCATGGGCAAGCGCGACGAGCTGCGTGGCCTGAAGGAAAACGTCATCGTGGGTCGCCTGATCCCTGCCGGTACCGGCCTGGCCTACCACCAGGCGCGCAAGGCCAAGGAAGCCATGGACGACGCCGAGCGCCGCGCCATCGCCGATGCCGAAGCCGCTGAAATGGCTGCCACGACCGAAGACTCTTCCGACGTCGAAAGCACCACCAGCCTGGGCGACGCCACGGCCCAATAAGCCACGGTACGCTCCCTGAAACGCTCCCGCTCTGCGCTATGGCAGACCGGGAGCGTTTTCTTATCCGTCTTCTCTTTTTTGCGCCGAGCCCGCGGACCCCTGCGGGCTCGGCAGATGCAATGCTGTCCTCCTGGATTTTTCTTGCCCTGCTGCTGTTCTGGGCCGTGGGTGCCTACAACCGGATCGTGCGATTGCGCTCGGCCGCCATCCAGGCCTTCGGTGGCCTGGACGCACACCTCATGCGCATGATGGCCATGCTGGGTGAATACGAGGCCGCGCAGGGTCCCGCGCCCGCGGCCCATGCCGATGCGCGGGCGGCGCTGTGGGCCGCCACCACCCAGTTCGGCGCGTCGCTGGCCGTCGCGCGGGCCCGCCCGCTGGACGCCGGCGCCGCGGCCGCGCTGCTGACGGGGCGCGAGGTGCTCGAAGCCGCCTGGCTGGCCATGGTGCGCGTGGCGGAGGTTCCGCCCGCGCCCGGCGAAGGCGCGGCGTTGCCCCTGTGGGCGCAGCGGTGGCAGGAGCTGGTGGCCCAGAATGCGCTGGCCACGCGGCAGTTCAACGATGCGGCGCTGCAGTACAACCAGGCCATCGGCCAGTTCCCGGCGCGCCTGCTGGCGTGGCTGTTCGGGTTCAAGGCGGCCAGAACGTTGTAGGCTGCGTGCCCATCCCCGCATCCCGGGAGGGGCGTGGGTGGTTTGACATTGATTCAAGGCGTGGCCGCGACGGCGTCCGCAACCGCAACCGGTTTTTTCCTATTCAAGACAGGCTCAGACAGAACATGACCGATCCGCAGCCGCGCCCGCCCTCCCGTTTCTTTCCGCCCCCCGCGGAGGGCGAACGCCGCATGGAGCCCGCGCTGTGGCGCCAGCTGGATGCGGTGGTGACCGCGCTGCAGGCCGTGCGCGGCGGGCAGTCGGGCACGGCGGCCCTGGCCGCGGTCGAGCCGGGCTTGCGGCCCGGGGTGCAGGCGCTGTTGTTCCAGGTGCTGCGCAACCTGGGCCGGGCGCAGGCGCTGCGCAAGCAACTGGCGCCCCGCAACCCACCGCCACGAGCCGATGCCCTGCTGTGCACGGCCCTGGCGCTGGCCTGGTCGCCCGACGAGGCGCCTTACGAGGCGTTCACCCTTGTCAACCAGGCGGTGGAAGCGGCCAAGCGCAACCCGGCATCGCAAGCGCAGGCGCCGTTCCTGAACGCCTGCCTGCGCCGCTTTCTGCGCGAACGCGATGCGCTGGTGGCCGCCACCGACGGCGATCCGGTCGCCCAGTGGAACCACCCGGCCTGGTGGATCGCCCGGCTGCGCAAGGACCACCCGCAGCACTGGCAGCAGATCCTGCAGGCCAACAATGCCCACGCGCCGATGGCGCTCCGGGTCAATGTGCAAAAAACGACTCCGGCGCAATATTTACTAGGGCTGTCTGCTATCAATTTGGAAGCATTTCCCGCAGGGCCGTTCGGCATCGTCCTGGACCGCCCGGTGGCCGTGCAGCAACTGCCGGCCTTTGCAGACGGCCACGTCTCGGTGCAGGACACCGCGGCCCAGATGGCGGCGCCGCTGCTGCTGGAGGGGCTGGACCTGTCGCAGCCGCTGCGCGTGCTGGACGCCTGCGCCGCGCCCGGCGGCAAGACCGCGCACTTGCTCGAATACGCGGGTGCCGCCTCGCCGATGCAGGTCGTGGCGCTGGAAATCGACGCCGACCGCGCCACCCGCATCCACGAAACGCTGGACCGGGTGGGGGTGCGGGCCCAGGTCCTCGTGGCCGATGCGGCACGGCCGCAGGACGGGTGGCTGGACGCCAGTGGGGGCGGGCGGTTCGATGCCATCTTGCTGGATGCGCCATGCACGGCCTCGGGCATCGTCCGACGTCATCCCGATGTGCGCTGGCTGCGGCGCGAGTCCGACATCGAGCAACTGGCCCAGCAGCAGGCCCGCCTGCTTGCCACGCTCTGGCCGCTGCTGCAGCCCGGCGGGAGGCTGCTCTACTGCACCTGCTCCGTGTTTCGTGCCGAGGGTGAAGCACAGGTGCAAACGTTTCTTGCGCGCAACACCGACGCCCGTTTGCTGCAATCTCCCGGCCATTTAATACCCGGCAAACCGGACGAAAGCGGCGGCGTCTCGGAGAATCGTCCGGGTGACCATGACGGATTCTTTTACGCGCTGTTGCAAAAACATGCCGGCTGAACGGACCGCTTCGCGCCCTGCCGCGTGGCTTTCGGTGGCCGTGGCCGCGTTGCTGTGCATGTGGCTGGCGCTGTGGTCCCCGGCGGTGATGGCGCAGCCCGACGCGGGCGACCTGCGCGTCGAAGCCAACGACGAGGGCCTGTACCTGTCGACCACGCTGCACTTCGACCTGCCCGAGCTGGCGGAAGACGCCCTCTACAAGGGCATCTCGATGTACTTCGTGGCCGAGGCCGATGTGGTCCGCGAGCGCTGGTACTGGTACGACAAGGCGGTGGCCCACTCGGTGCGCTACCTGCGCCTGAGCTACCAGCCGCTCACGCGCCGGTGGCGCCTCAATCAGTCCGCCACGCCGTTCGCCAACACCGGGCTGGGGGTTGCCCTGGGCCAGAACTTCGACGAACTGGGCGACGCGCTTTCCGCCATGCAGCGCATCAGCCGCTGGAAGATCGCCGACGCGGACGAGGTCTCCGGCGGGCCGTATACCGTGCATTTCCAGTTCCGCCTCGACATGTCCCAACTGCCCCGCCCGTTCCAGATCGGCGCGGTGGGACGCTCGGGCTGGGACCTGATGCTGTCGCGCAGCGTGCGCGCCGTGGCCGAGCGCGCGCCATGACCGACGACCACAGCGTTCCCCGCACGCCCCAGCAAGCCCGTGCCTCCCGCTGGGCCCTGGGCGTGGGCGTGGCGATCATGTGCGCGATCGGGCTGGTGCTGCTTTTCCTGCTCACCGTCGCCACCAACAACCGCGCGCTGTACGAGCGCAACTACGCCTGGCTGTTCGGCCTGAACGTTCTGGTGGCCGTGCTGCTGCTCGCCGTGCTGGTGTGGGTCGTGGTGCGCCTGGCGGTGCGGCTGCGGCGGGGGCGGTTTGGCAGCCGCCTGCTGGTCAAGTTGGCGGGCATCTTTGCGGTCGTGGGGCTGCTGCCCGGTCTGCTGATCTATGTGGTCTCCTACCAGTTCGTGTCGCGCTCCATCGAAAGCTGGTTCGACGTGAAGGTGGAGGGTGCCCTGTCCGCCGGCGTCAGCCTGGCCCGGGTGACGCTGGACACGATCGCCAGCGACATGGCCATGCAAACACGCACCGCCAGCAGCCAACTGGCGCAGGTGCCCGACGCGGCGGCCGGCGTGGTGCTCGAACGCATCCGCGACCAGTTGGGGGCCAGCGACGTGGTGCTGTTCAGCACGGCGGGCCAGCCGGTGGCCAGTGCCGGGCAATCCCGGTTCGATCTCAGCCCCGAGCGGCCCAGCGCCCAGTTGCTGCGCAACGCGCGCCAGCAGCGCGCCACCTTCCAGATCGAGGGGCTGGACGACATCGCCGACCCCGCTGCCGTGCAGAACGCGCGGGTCAAGACCCTCGTGGCCGTCGGCAACGCCAGCGTGGGGCTCCTGGTGGAACCCCGCTACCTGCAGGCCACGCTGCGGCTGCCGCAGGTGTTGGTGTCCAACGCCATCGCCGTGCAGGAAGCCAACCGGGAGTACCAGGAGCGCGCCCTGGCACGCGAAGGGTTGCGGCGCATGTACATCGGCACGCTCACCCTGAGCCTGTTCCTGGCCGTCTTCGGGGCCGTGCTGCTCGCCGTGCTGCTGGGCCGCCAACTGGCACGCCCCCTGCTGGTGCTGGCCGAGGGCGTGCGCGAGGTCGCATCGGGCAACCTGAGCCCCAAGGCCGTGCTGCAGGGCAACGATGAATTGGGCGGGCTGACCCGCTCCTTCGCCGTGATGACCCAGCAGTTGTCCGACGCCCGCACCGCCGTCGAGCACAGCATGGGGGAGGTCGATGCGGCGCGGGCCCACTTGCAGACCATTCTGGACAACCTCACCGCGGGCGTGATCGTGCTGGACGCCGAGGGGCGCATCCGCTCCACCAACCCCGGCGCCACCCGCATCCTGCGGGCCCCGATGGCCGCCTTCGAAGGCCGGCCGCTGGCCGACGTGCCCGGGCTGGCCGAATTCGCCAGTGCCGTGCAGGGCCACTTCGAGGCCTTCCTGGGCGACCGCGAGCAGCATGGACTGGACCACTGGCAGCATTCCTTCGACCTTTACGGCTCGCCCGCCTCGGGGGTGGCCGCCAATGGCACCAGCCTGGTGGCCCGGGGGGCGGAGCTGCCCAACGCGTTGCGCCTCCTGGTGTTCGACGACATCTCCGAAATCGTCTCGGCCCAGCGTGCACAGGCCTGGGGCGAAGTCGCCCGGCGCCTGGCCCATGAAATCAAGAACCCGCTCACACCGATCCAGCTGTCCGCCGAGCGCCTGGAGATGAAGCTCTCCGGCAAGCTGCCGGATGCCGAGCAGGCCGTGCTGACCAAATCCGTGCGCACCATCGTCGATCAGGTGGATGCGATGAAGCGGCTGGTCAACGAGTTTCGCGACTATGCCCGCCTGCCCGCGGCGGAATTGCATGCGCTCGACCTGAACGCCCTCGTCACCGACGTGCTGCAGCTCTACGGCGCCGAGAACGCGACCGTGCCCGTGGAGGCCGAACTCGATCCCCGTTGCCCCGAGATCGCGGGCGATGCCCAGCAACTGCGCCAGGTCATCCACAACCTGCTGCAGAACGCGCAGGACGCCAGCGAGCCCACCCGCGAGCAGGGCGGGGCCGCCGGCGCACCCGTGCGCATCACCACGCGCTGGAGCCAGTCGTCGCGGCGCGTGCGGCTGACGGTGACCGACAGCGGAACCGGATTTCCCAACCACATCCTTCAGCGCGCCTTCGAACCGTATGTAACCACCAAGCCGCGAGGCACTGGCCTGGGACTTGCTGTAGTGAAGAAGATCGCTGACGAGCATGGGGCCCGTGTCGATCTTGTCAATCGGGTGGAAGAAGGGGTGGTGCTGGGCGCGCAAGTGTCGCTATCATTCGCCCCTGGCCACGTGGTGGCACATTAACAACACTTGGAAACGTATCGCGAGGCTGATCAAAACCCATGGCAAACATTCTGGTGGTCGACGACGAACTGGGCATCCGTGACCTGTTGTCGGAAATTCTGAACGACGAAGGGCACAGCGTGGACCTCGCAGAGAACGCCACGCAGGCCCGCGCCGCCCGTGCCGCCAATGCGTACGACCTCGTGCTCCTCGATATCTGGATGCCCGATACCGATGGCGTCTCGCTCCTCAAGGAATGGGCCATGGCCGGCACGCTGACCATGCCGGTCATCATGATGAGCGGCCACGCCACCATCGACACTGCGGTCGAAGCCACCCGCATCGGCGCCTTTTCCTTCCTGGAAAAGCCCATCACGATGCAGAAGCTCCTCAAAGCGGTCGAACAGGGCCTGGCGCGCAGCGCCGCCCAGCCGGCGGCATCGGCCACCACGGCGGCCGCCACCCCACCGCCCGCTGCTGCCATCCCAACCGCACCCGAGGCACAGGGCGCTCCGGTGGCGGCCTTGCCCGTGGTGACGAAAGACCCCGGCCCGCATGCGCACCAAGGCTTCGATCTGGACCGGCCGCTGCGTGAAGCCCGCGACGGCTTTGAGAAGGCGTACTTCGAATTCCACTTGGCGCGCGAAGGCGGCTCCATGACGCGCGTGGCCGAAAAAACGGGCCTGGAGCGCACCCACCTGTACCGCAAGCTGCGCCAGCTCGGTGTGGACCTGGGCCGCGGCAAACGCAATTAAGTCGTCAGAGTTTCAGAACGCCTCTTTTTTCTGGTTATAATTTGAGGCTTAGGCCCGGTAGCTCAGTCGGTAGAGCAGAGGATTGAAAATCCTTGTGTCGGTGGTTCGATTCCGCCCCAGGCCACCATCTTTCTTTCTCAGTAGATCCCAAGTCAGCTCAGAAGTCCTTGTAAATCAAGGGCTTAGCCCGAAAGGGCGGCTCAAGCGGTATCTCTGAATCCCACAACGTCCCGTTCTTGCGTGTACCCAACGGTGTACCCCAGACTGCTTTTCAACCGCAGTCGATTTTGGGTACACCATGGGACAACTCAACGAGCTTCAGATCAAGGCGGCAACGCCGCGTGACAAGGAATATTTGCTGGCGGACGGCGAGGGTCTCTACCTTCGCGTGCGTCCGACCGGCAAGGTGTGGGTCTATCGCTACAAGCTACTCGGCAAAGAAGCCAAGCTGAGCCTCGGGCATTACCCCGTGGTGACGCTTGCGGCCGCACGCAAGAAGGCGCGTGCCGAGGCCGAGAAGCGCGCCGATGGCGTCGATCCCAGGGAGGCGCGCCGTGTGGACGAGGAGCGTGGCCGTGTGGCTCGCCTCAACACGTTCGAGTTGACCGCCCGCGCCTGGCACACCCAGGCGCGGAAGGATCGCGAGTGGTCGGCTAGCTACGCCGAGAAGGTGATGCGCCACTTGGAACTGCACGTCTTCCCTTGGCTCGGTGCCCTGGCCATGGACACCATCGCACCCACGGAGGTGGTGCGATGCCTGCATCGCATCAAGGAGCGCGGCAATCTGGAGACGGCCCAACGGGTGCGGGAAGCAGTGCAGCACGTGTTCCAGTATGCCGTCGACGTGGGCACTCTGGAGCCGGGCAAAAACTTCGTGAGCAGTCGCACTGGTGGCTTGCCGCCCCCGCGTGCGCGCCACTACGCCGCCATCACAGACCCTCAGAAACTTGGTCAGTTGCTCCGCGACATGCGTGCTTACAACGGCAACGTCATTACCCGCGCGGCGCTCCAGCTCTCACCGCTCCTGTTCCAACGGCCTGGGCAGTTGCGACTTGCCCATTGGGAAGACGTCGACCTCAACCAGGCGCTGTGGCGCTGCCCGCCCGAAAAAATGAAGCTCCGGGAGTGGAAGAAGCGGGACATGCGCACGCCGGCGCATCTCGTGCCGCTGCCGACACAGGCTGTCACCATCCTGCGGGACATTTTCCCGCTGACTGGTCCCACGGGACCAATCTTCAGAAGCATGGCAAAGCGTTCTGAGAAGACGCGCTACATGAGCGACAACACGGTCAACAGCGCGTTGCGCACGCTTGGCTACGACACCAAGGAGCAGATCACGGGGCATGGTTTCAGGGCCACTGCTCGCACGTTGATCCGGGAACTGCTGGGATGGGATCGCGAGATCATTGAGAGACATCTGGCCCACGTGTCCGATGAGGAGCTGGGCGGCAGCTATGACCGCACCACTCATCTCGACCAGCGCTGTCGGATGATTCAGCTGTGGGCTGATCTGTTGGACGATTTGGCTGCTGGCAAAGTTGTAGCGTCCGCGAACGACATGCGTTCGAGCACTACGCCGGTACAGTCTTGGCCGGCCGGTAGTCCCACCGCCGCAGGCGTCGGCAACGAGGATGGGTTCAGGGTTGCGGCATAGCAGCCCGATAGGCGTCGGGATCGTTTATCCATGCCTGAAGGGCCTCACTCGGCCAGGCGGACGCCCGTCCGCCAAGATGGACGGGTGCCGGGAAACGCCCTTCTGCAATGCGCCGGTAAATCGTCGAGCGGCTGAGCGCGGTGATGCGTATCACGTCACATAGCCGATAGAAGGCGGGCGGCGCTTTGGACGGATTTGTCTTGGGTAAGGATTGATGGAAGTGCATAGAGCTCCTCTGACGGGCAACGCAGCAGAGGATGCTTCTCAGAACGGCTCAAGCAAACCCAGCAGGGCGTGAGCCGGCGTTTTCGAGCGTACGGACCGTTTGTCCTCGAACAGCTAGCAATCCAGCCGCCCGAGGCCGCCAGGAGCGGGCGCTTTACCGGTTACGGAACCAACATGGAACCAAAGCATCGCGATCAATTGTCCGTCTGTCGTGCAGACTTCTTTGAACGGCTCGCCATGTTTAGTCGTTCGATCCGTGAAGCTCTGTCACACAACGCCGCGTCCGTCATCTCGGCCAACACTCGCAAACCGACTCGAACGACCTCGCTTTGGTTCATCAGCATGCCTTGGGTGGCGCACCTGAGCCGCAGCGTTTCGATGAGCTGCGCGTCAGCTTCCTGCATGGAAAACGCGCGCCTCACCACTGGTTTGGCGTGACCTGACTGAACGGCTGGGTGGTCCTTGCTCGCCCTGGTGGACATAGTCGGCTCCTATCGGCGATCATGCGATAATACCGTGTGCGACGTATGCGCGCACGGACGACAACAAGAAAGCTCGGTGGCAAGTTGCGGCCGCCACAACATGGAGTGCCGATGGCTACATCTTCTCGCCGCGTAGTACCGGCCGATGGCGGCAAAGCAGGCCGCTCCATCAAGGCCTCTCCAACCGCCAAGAAGCCGACGGCAAAGGCATCTCCTTACCATCTGCGGATCTCACGACTGACCGTCGACAAGCTTGGCGTCAAGCTCTACGACAAAGCTAGTGCCGTCGTTGCCGAACTCATTGCGAATGGTTACGACGCAGACGCCGAAACCGTAACCGTCCGGCTGCCTCTGAACCTCCAACTGGCTTCCAAGGCGGGGGGGAAACTCAACGACTTGGGTTACGTGATCGACGTTGAAGATGATGGTCACGGGATGACGCCAGAGGAGGCCATCGGTTTCTATTTGCGGGTTGGCGCAGATCGCCGCACTCGTAAAGGGCAAGATGGCAGCAAGTCGCGCAAGAAGAAGCGTCCGGTGATGGGGCGCAAGGGAATCGGTAAGCTTGCCCCTTTCGGCATCTGCCGACGTATTGAAGTTTGGTCTGCAGGTGGGCCGAAGACTGCCAAAGGCTTCGCCGTCACGCACTTCTTCATGGACTTCGACAAGATCGTCACTGACGAAGACGAATCGGTCCCCTTGGAAGTGGGCCGCGACGATCAGACCTGGAGCAAAAAGTCCGGTACTCGAATCCGCCTCACGTCGTTCCTGGCGAAGCGGGTCCCGGAACTCGAAACCTTTCTTCGGCAACTCGCCGTTCGCTTCACGTTCGCCAGGCCCGACTTCAAGATCCTCATCGTTGACGTGACCAACGGCGCTGCCAAGCCAGTCAAAGTCAACCCTTTGGACATCCCGCTGCTGCCGGGATCGAAGATCGACCTATCCAGCCGACCCGTGATCGACGACGATGGCACGATCCTTCCCGTTTCCGGTTGGCTAGGCATGGCCAAGGAAGCGTACAAGAATGAAGAAATGATGGGGGTACGCATCTACGCCCGAGGGAAGATCGCAGGCGTCACGCGCGACTTCAACCAGCCCGCTGGCTTCACGGGGGAATTCGCGATGCGTTCCTACTTGGTTGGGCAAGTAGAAGCCGAATGGCTCGATCTCGACCAAGGCGACGACCTCGTTAGGACGGACCGGCAGGACATTCTCTGGGACTCGGACTACGGTCAACTTCTGCGGCGTTGGGGCGCCGAGTTGATCAAAGAGATTGCCCGGATCTCGCGTGAACCCCGCCGCGTGCGCGTGCGCGACGAGTTTTTGCGCAAATCGAAGATCGAAGAACGTGCAAGGGAGCGATTCGGGGACAAACAGGTGGCCCGGGTGGCCATTGAGCTGGCAAAAAAATTCGGCGGTTTCGCGGCTGAGGACGAACTTGACGACGACGTTTACGTTGAAGATCTGTCGCAGATCATTTTGTCGGTCGCTCCGCATCAAGCGCTGATGGAAGCCTTTCACGAATTTACGAATCAGGTGACGAAGGGCGAAGCGTCGATGGATCAGATGCTCGACATCTTCAGTAAGGCACAAATCGCCGAGCTCGCTTCATACGCGCAAATTGCAGCGCAACGCGTGCGCGTGATCAACGACCTGCAGAAGATCATCGACGAGTCCATGGACGAGGACCAATTTCAAGCGCTCATCGCCAATGCACCTTGGTTGATTGAGCCCTCGTGGACCGTCATCACCAAGAATCAGAGCTTGAAGAACTTCAAGCACGCGTTTGAAAAGTTCTGGAAGAAGAAGCATGGCACCGACGTGTCCTTGGCGATTGATCACGAAAGCAAGCGCCCGGACTTCACTTTGGTCAGTATCGATGGGCTGTTGCACATCGTCGAAATCAAGAAGGCAGGGCATGCTTTCGACGACACTGACTTCGCTCGGCTCATCAATTACGTTGATGCCTTCGAACAATTTTTTTCGGAGAACAAGGAGACGGTGGCGGAGTTCTATCGGGAGTGGAGGATCGACCTCGTCGCGGACGGACAGAAGCTCAAGCAAAGCGCCAATCTGCGCTCGTTCCAGGGCCTTGAGAAAGAAAATCGCGTCAAGCGGATGTCGTGGCGAGACTTCCTCACCCGGGCCAAGAAGGTCCACGAGCAGTTTCTGGACGTACACGATTTAGGCGCCCAAAAGCGGCAAGGCAAACGAACATGAGCAAACTGCGGGCCGTCAGCCTTTTCTCCAACTGTGGCGCCGGCGACGTCGGCTATCGTGACTCGGGCTTTCGCTTCGACGTGATGGCTGAGCTGGATCCACGTCGACTCGACGTTTGCCTCTTGAATCACCCAGGTGCCGAAGGTGTTGCGGGCGATCTCCGCAAGACGTGGAAGACCGTGATCAAGAAGTACCGCGCCCGGGCGGGCAAAGCCCGCCCAGCACTGCTGTGCGCTTGCCCGCCCTGCCAAGGAATGAGTTCGGCGCGTTCCGGCAAGGGAAGCCACGATGACGCGGCCGCCGGCTCCAAAGACGAGCGGAATCTGCTGGTGACGGTCGTCGCCAACGTGGCACTGGAATTGAAGCCTGCGCTTCTCGTCGTCGAAAACGTCCCGGCATTTTTTACGCGCAAGGTGCATCACCCAAAAGACAAAAAGCCGGTTTCGGCAGCGAACTACCTGATCACGGCTTTGGCCGACGAGTATGTGGCGTTTCCACTGGTCACCGACCTGTGTGACTTTGGCGTACCCCAGTCCCGAAATCGCGCCTTCCTGACATTCGTCCGCAAGGATCTGCCTGGCCTCAAGGAGTTGCTCCGTATTGGTCGTACGCCTTTCCCGCGGGCGACCCATGCGCCCGACGTTGGCAACGCTCGCCCGATCACGCTTTCGGAAGCGCTCGAGAGCTTCGCGCTTCCGGCCTTGGACGCGGCCAGTCCAGAGGCTGCGACTGCTAGCGAATACGCAGGCTTCCACTCAGTGCCGGTGTGGGATGAACGCATCTACGCCATGGTTGCCGCGATTCCTCATGCTACCGGGCGCAGCGCTTGGGACAACGACGTTTGTTATCACTGCGGCCCAGTCAAAGTGACGCCAGAGACCGTCACATGTCCCCTTTGCAGCGCCCCCCTCCTTCGCCCCATCGTTAAGGAAGACGACGGAAGCTATCGACTCGTGAAGGGATTCAAAAGCAGTTACAGGCGCATGCACAGTGACAGGCCAGCGGCAACCGTGACCACCGCCAGCGGCCACATCGGCAGCGACTACACGATTCATCCCACTCAGAACCGACTCCTCAGCCCTCTTGAATGCTCACTGCTTCAAACGTTTCCCAAGGACTTTCAATGGGGTGACTCGCTGAAAAAGCTGGGCCACACCAACGTGCGGGAAATGATCGGCGAAGCCGTTCCACCCGCCTTCACCAAACTACACGGTGAAGTGCTCCATGGCATCCTGAAACGCGAGTGGGAGCGTGCGCCAATGGCTTTGAGTGACGAGCGGTGCATGAAAGGCTGGACGAAGCTTGCAGCAGCAGCCAAGAAGGATGAACGGGAAGATCCTCGTAGTTACTTCGACCATGCCAAACCTCCAACACGAAGATCGTCGGCGAATGAACGGCGGGGGATTTTGGGATCGACGAAATCGGAGTTCTGATCGAGCTCAGCGTGCCGACAGAAATTCACGCAAGCGGCGGGCGAGCTGCATCTGATCTCGTACCTCACACTCCCAGACGACCAGCACGTCCCAACCCAGGGCGCGAAGCGCAGCAACGTTTCTCACGTCCCGTGCTCGATTCACTTCGATCTTGGCACGCCACGTTTCTGCATTGTTGACTGGGACTTTTGCGCGCCTGCATTGTTCGTGCCCATGCCAGAAGCAGCCATGGACCAGAACGATTTTCCTGTGCCGTGGAAGCACGACGTCTGGCGTTCCAGGTAGGTCTTTGCGGTGCAGACGAAAACGATGCCCCAGCGCATGCAAGACACTCCGTACTTGCAATTCAGGGGCCGTGTTACGCCTTTGGACCGCCTGCATCCGTCGCCTCGTTGCTTGCGCAACGTCCGCATATCCTGATCGCTTGTTAGTTGGGGGTGGAGTCATAACCGTGTCGATCCAATCAGTCCCACCGGCAAGACCACCCTTTTACGCCTGTTTGGACCATCTGCCCACGTCATCAAGACCACACCGTAGCCGCGGACTAAGGCGACTCCGTTCCAGAATCGATGCCTGTCGCCGGGGTCAAGGGCAGGGAAGACGGCGCCGCACCATCGAACAGATCTAGCATGTCGGTGATGACGTTGGGGAAATCTCCCAGCGGGGCAAGGCGGGCGAGCAACTCCATAGTCTCCTTTCCGCCAAAGTCTGCAATCTGCTTCAATCTCGCGTCGTTTGCACTTGGGTCGGAAGCCAGCAGGAGCGCGCGCAAATACTCCACGTGAAGGTTCCTCGCCTCTGCCAAGACCTCCGTCCACGTCTTGACGGTGATTCGGTTGTCGTACAGATCAAGACCACCCTTGTCATGGCCAACGAGCAAACCGCTCACGCCGATGTTCCTGTCCACATAGACGGCACGGATGATCTTCAGATACTCACTCAGTTGAGAATACTCGGCAGGCTGAAGCGTCTTCCCAGCCTCGGGACCTTTCAGCTCGAAAACGATGAATTCTTCCTGCCCTCCGGGATCACTCAAAAACACGAAATCGGGTTTGAGCCGAATCTTGTCACCTGCAATTGACCACTCCCCCAATCCTTCGTCCGGGCGGTGCTTTTGCGTCACCAGCGTCTTGATGGACTCGTTGGCGGTCAGCCGCTCCCACTTTGGTCCCAAAAGCCATGGGAACGTCTCGATCAAGCGCTGAAGGTGCGTTTCCGTCTTGTCTTGTTCAATCATGCGCCGCATGACGGTGATGGCCGCAATGCGCTGCGCCATCGTGACGGCCAATCCCATTGCCTCCGGCACCATGCTCTTGCGCAGGCTCTCCACCAGTTCCGCAAAGACGCTCGAATCGGAGTCCAACGACGAGAAAACTTTCTCCCACAAACTCTTCGTCAATAGCCGGGTGGGAGCATGCGTCCACGCCTCTGTGAAACTCTTGGTCGCGCGATCCTTTGCCTCCTCATCGTTGGCCAGATTGGGCAATACCTCGCTCAGCAATTCGGCAAGCGCCTCCTCTTCAGCACCAGTCAGGGTAGATTTTGGCGAGACCAAACGAATGCGCTTGATGATTTCTTTTTTGGGCTGGAGGCCGCGCCACTTCCGAAACTCTTCAAGCCAAACTGAGATTTTGGAGTGCCCCCACTGCTGAAACGCCATGGTGTCGTCCGTGTCCCAATCGATCGAACGTCGATCAGTGGACACGACGTCGTTGGGCAGCTCGTCCAACCAGTCTGCTTCAATGACTCCATACAAATACCGACTGAGAATCTCTTTGCCCTTTACGTCGAAGAAGAACGGGCGGTCTTGGGCAATCTTTCCGTGCGCATACACACCAATGCCCGCATTCTCGATTGACCAATCGGATCCTTGGAGGCTGACGAACTTGATCCAATATTTAATCGCCCGCTCGACCCCGCCTATGGTCAAGGTCTCTTGAATGGGATTGTTCCAATCGCCAAACCCGAAGTCGTGCAACGGCGGGAGCGCCTGATCAGGCGTGATGGCCTTCTCATTGATTTTTACGATGAAGTCAGGTCGGAGCATCGAAACGGTGAAGCGCCGCCCCATGGACTGAATAAGCGTCTCAACGTTCATCGCCTTCTTGAGCGTCGTGTTTCTGAGGTAAACACAAACACCCCCCGCCCCTGCGGTAGCGTGCGCCAACAAATGAGAATACGCTTTCTCGTGACCACTATCGGACAACAATTTTCTGAAGTCCGCTTCATTAACCCCATCGGCAACGACTTCCGGCTCATAGCTACCGGCAAGCGCTGATCCTGACTTCGCCACCAGGTCTCTGAGAGAAAACCGTAGCCAATAGAACTTCTGTTCTGGCTTGGGCTCGTCTTTTCTCAGCAGACTGTTCGGGGCCGACACGACGTCAACCGTCCCAGCGATCCCGAAGCCAGCCAACTTTCCAATTCCCTTTCGCCCCATGGGGAGGCGGCCTCCCGGCGTGCGCTCAGCAGGAGAAGTGCGCCTGTTTCTACCTATGACGAGAAACTCGTCCGTCAGTTCGTCTCGCGTCATACCTCGTCCATTGTCGGTAATGACGATGGTAGGGCGTCCGTCTACTCCATGCGCCGTGAGATCAATGTGAACCTGGGTTGCATCTGCATCCCAGCAGTTCGAAAGAAACTCGGCAACGACGTTGGTAGGCTTGTTTTGATACAGCTTGATGCCGAGGTGCTCGATGACGCGATTGGAAAACTCCAATTTGAAAGGTTTTACTGTCGTATCTTCGAGAGTCACTGCGCCGTCTCCCTATCTGTATTGATTAAAGCCCAACGATTGACGGAAAACGAGCCGAAAGAACCGTCACTTCACGTCAGTCCATAGTTGTAACAGAGTTTGTAGCGAACGCCATCGGCGGCGTCCCGGCTTGCCGCCGTCGGGCTCGCGGGCGTTGCCCCGCGCCTCGTGTCGAGTCGCGGCCATGCGGCTTTGATCCCTGACGCCTCCGGCCGTCCCTGAACTCCCGGCCTGCGCGCTGCGCTTGCCAACCACATGCGGTGGTGAGGGGCTGGCTTGCTGTTCCCTTCATCCTTGCACACCGTTCTCGCGGTCAAGGTCTGCGCGTGCTGTGCACGCTGGCGTCCTGCCGGCCGTTTTCGAACCTGTGACAGCTGCGCTGCGGCGTGCCGGTTCCGGTCTCGGGCAATCCCGCCCGATGACTGAGTTCGTTATGTCGCACGATCTGTTCTCTTCCCTCGATTCCTTCGTTGCCGTTTCCTCTGCTGCTTCTTCACTGCTCGTTCGCGATGTCGCGGGCGAGTACCGTCCTGCCGATGCCGATGAGGTGCTGCAGGCCGCGCAGCGGGTGCTGGCCGGCCGGGTGCGTGGGACTGCCGTGCTGACGTCGCCGGCGGTGGTCAAGGACTTCCTGCGGGCACGCCTGGGGAATCTGCCGCATGAGATCTTCGCGGTGGTCCATCTGGATGCGCAGCACCGGGTGCTCGACTACGTGGAGATGTTCCGGGGCACCGTGAGCCAAACATCGGTGTATCCACGTGAGGTGGTCAAGGACGCGCTGAGCCGGAACTCAAGTGCTCTGCTGCTGGTGCACAACCATCCCAGCGGATCGCCGGAGCCTTCGCGGGCAGACGAGCTCTTGACGCAGACGTTGAAGTCGGCAGCAGCACTGGTTGACGTACGCGTGCTGGACCACCTGATCGTGGCGGGCGACTCAGTCCTGTCGATGGCCGAGAAGGGGCTCATGTAGGCAGCGAGGGCTTTGGCCCTCTTTGTCTTCTTCTTCGGCGTGCGCGCTGCGCGCGTGTCCTGACTTCATCGGCGGCCTGCGGCCGAACCCGCCACGTCGCACTTGGCGTCCCGACAGTCCTCCCGAACAGGCTGCGCCTGATTGGGCTGTGCGTCGCGCCGATGACGCGCTGCGCGCTCTGCCTCCCTCCCAGCCAGGCGTGCCTTCGGCACGCCGGGGCGCTCGCCGCGCGGCGTTGGCTATGGCGCATCTCCTGGCCCTTGGGCCGCTGATCGTCTTTCCCTTCCGTCATCGCTTTTCCCGCGACCGTAGCCCGCGGTGCCTGGCCGTCAAGGCGCGCAGGGCCGTGTCCTCGCTGCGCTGCGGGCCGCACCAACCCTGCGCTTCTTCCTTGACGGCCAAGCACCGCGGGCCCGGTTCTTCGCGGGCGATGAACTCGGGAAAGACGGCGGCGAACAGGGACCGGCCCAGGTCCATGCGCCGAACCAACGAAAGCCACAACGGGCTCCGAATCTGGGAATCCGGTGAGCTTTCAAAACCACAGGAGCGTGCCGATGCGAAGACCCAAGCCATGAACTAATGCCAGAGATTTCGTTTTCTTCCTTCCTTCTTTCAAAAGTCCCCGAGCGGGACAAGGAGTTTCACCATGAACACCGTTACCCATTCCGAAGCCCATGCCCTGCATGCCGTGGCTGCTGCTGCGGCTGTCGCCGCTGCTTCCAGCACAAGCACCAGCGCCGCAAGTGAGGCCATCACCGTCCCGGTGGTCACACCCTACAAACTGCACCTGATCGCGCTGTCAAAGCTGCGGCCGTCGAATCGCAACGTGCGCAAGAGCGGGGGCACCGCCATTCCCGAACTGGCAGCTTCCATCGTTCGGGTCGGCCTGCTGCAGAACCTCACCGTGATCGCATCGGCCGATGGCGAGTCCTTCGAGGTGGTCGCGGGCAAGCGGCGGCTCGCTGCATTGAAGCTGCTGGCCAAGCGCCGCAAGCTGGACAGGAACCATCCGGTGCCGTGCCTGCTGGTGCCTGATTCGTCGGCACGTACCGTGAGCCTGACCGAGAATGTGCACCGGGAATCCATGTCGCCGGTGGATGAACTGTTCGCCTGGAAGGCCCTTGCTGCGGAAGGCCGGGCGCTGGAAGACATTGCGGCGGATTTCGGGGTCACGCCGTTGGTCGTGAAGCGTCGCCTCAAACTCGCCAACGTCTCGCCGCGATTGCTGGCTGACTACCAAGCCGATGCGGTTTCGCTGGAGCAGTTGATGGCGCTGGCTATCACCGACGACCATGCGGCGCAGGAGGCCGCATGGTATGAATCCCCGCAGTGGCAGCGCAGCCCGGAATCGCTGCGCGATCACCTAACGCATGAAGAAATCGACGCCAGCCGCGATGCGGTGGCGCGCTTCGTCGGGGTGGAGGCCTACGAGGCAGCGGGCGGTGGTATCCGGCGCGATCTGTTTTCGGACGAGCAAAGCGGGGCATTCCTCACCGACGCGGGATTGCTGGACGCGCTGGCGCGCGACAAGCTCACCGCCGCTGCTGAATCGGCGCAGTTGGAAGGCTGGGGCTGGGTGGAAGTTGCCCCACGTGCCACGGCATCCGAACTGCACGCGTTCCAGCGGGCGCGCCGCACGCGCCGGGAGCCGAGCAAGGCCGAGGCCAAGCGCATCGCCAAGCTGGAAGCCGAACAGAGCAAGGTCCAGGACAAGCTCGATGACGAAGATGCCGACCTGTCCGATGACGGCGTGCAGGCGCTGCATGAAGAACTCGACCGGCTCTGCAACGAACTGGAAGCCATCGAGCAGACCCTGATGGTCTACGCGCCAGGTGTGGTGCCGATATCCGGAGCCGTGGTGTCGGTCGATCACATGGGCGGTGTGGTCGTGCATCGCGGGCTGTTGCGGGAGGAACAGGCCAAGGCACTGCGGGCGCAGGATCGGCAGGAGGCCGGGGAAGCAACCGGCAGCGGCGCGGATACCGAGGATGCCCAACCGGCCAAGCCCGGTATCTCGGAGAAAACTGGCGAAGCGCCTGAGCGCGCATCGCACTGCTGCGTTGCAGGCGGAGGTCGCCCGGCACCCGCATGTGGCGCTGGTGGCCGTGGTGCATCAACTGGCGCACCGCGTCATTCTCGAAGGCTATGGCAGCACGCCCCTCAACATCACAGCGTTCCCGCAGGACCGGCTGACGCACCATGCGCCGGACGTGGACGAGGCCCCGGCTACCGTGGGCATGCGCGAGGTGCGGGAGGCCTGGGCGGCACGCCTGCCCAGTGGCCCGGACGCGCTGTTCGCCGAACTGCTGGCGATGCCGCAGAGCGAGCTGCTGTCGCTGCTGGCCGTGTGCGTAGGCTACACCGTCTCAGCCATCGCATCGCAGGAGAGCGAGATTCCCGCTGCCGCGCTGGCGCAGGCCGTGGGCCTGGACATGCACGACTGGTGGACGCCGACTGCTGCCGGGTACTTCAATCACGTGTCGAAGGCCAAGACGCTGGAAGCGGTGCAGGTGTTCGCGCCGGGTGAAATGCCCCGACTCGCGAAACTGAAGAAGGCGCAGATCGCCAGCGAAGCCGGGCGGCTGGCGGCAGGGTCGGGATGGTTGCCGGTGATGTTCGGCGAGCCGGTGGCTGTGATCGCCGACGAACACCCAGTGGTCGCGATCGAGGTCGAGGCGGGCGGTGTGGAGGTTGAAGATTCCTCAGAAACGCACGCTGCTGCGTGAGCAGGGGCCCCGGCTTTGGCTGGGGCTTTCCCATCATCTTTCGCTTCGGCCGATTCCATCGGCGCGACGCGCGCGGCAGGTGTGCCGCGCGCGCTTTGACTTCTGGATTCCAGCGGGTGTTGCCCGAGCTTTCAGGCATGAGGCCCCGCCTGCGCGGTGCGCGGACGTGCGACCGCCCGTGCTGCGCGGGCTTGTGATGGGCATGCCGTCCTCGACGCCGGCAGATTCCGCCGGGGCGACGGCTGTTCACCGACAGGCGGACAGCATGCTGACTTTTGCCGTAGCGACAAGACTCCGGTCGGCCGCATCGATGCGGCAGTGCGTCCTGCCTTGTCTTGTGGTCAACCGGCTTGACGTTCGGCGCTGCCGAATCCATGCCGGAACGCTGTTGCTGCGGTGGACGTGCCTGAGCCATGCGATCCATCCGTCGAGGACAGGTCCGCTCCCTCGGCCTTGTATTTGCCGTGAATCCTGGCGCGGGCACGGCGCACGCTCTCTGCGTTCGGTGCGCCTCGGGCTTGTTCGCCGCAACCGGCCTGCCCAAGAGATTTCCCCTCCGCTGCGCGGATTCCTCGCGAGCCGAATCTCCCGGGCCTGCCGGTCCTCCACTCGCGTTGCGGCCCTTCATTGCATTGCGGGTGCGGCGCGCCCGGCACCGCGCCGTCCGGTTCACGCCAAGGCCGCGATGGGCGCGGACCTGGAATCAACCTCGAAGGACTTTTCAATCATGGCTCACATCGGCACTTTCACCGCACAGAACGACAGCTTCACCGGCACGGTTCGCACCCTCACGCTGAACGTGAAGGTCAAGATCGTGCCCAACGACAAGGGCAGCGAGAACGCACCGGACTACCGCATCGTCGCGGCCGGTGGATTCGACATCGGCGCGGGCTGGAAAAAGCTCAGCCGTGCAGACCGTCCGTACGTCTCGGTGACCTTGGATGACCCGTCGTTCCCGGCGACGATCTACGCCCGGCTGGTCGAAGGCGAGGACGGCGCGCACAACCTGATCTGGTCGCGCAGCAGGGGCGACTGAGCGTCGCCCTGGCCGGCCCCGCCTCTCGGCGGGGCTTTTGCCTGTTCACTGTCGTCGTCGACCGCATCGGTCCGCGCCGGTGTGGGCCGCGCCCGTTCGGTCTGTACTGTTCATCCGTGCTTCGTCGTAAAGCCGCTTTCGTTCTTCTGTGCTTCCACGGATCGGCGTAAAGGAACAAAAGGGGCTTTGTGCTTCGTCGGTTTCGAGCAGAAGCGCATTTCAAGTTCCACGGGAATACGGGCGTCTCCGGCGAAGCCAGACCGCGCTCTTGTGCTGCGCATTGAGCCACCCACGGTGTCTCGCCCCTTCGGGCGCCGATCACTGACGCCTGCGCGCTTCGCTTGCCAAGGCAGGTGGTGTGTAGGGCTGGCTTGCTGTGACCTTCATCGTGTCACGGCGTTCTCGCCGTCGAGGTCTGCGCGTGCTCCGCACGCTGGCGTCCTGGCGGCCGTCTTTGAACCTGGACTGCTGCGCTGCGCCGTGCCTCTTTGCGGTCTCGGGCAATCCCGCCCTGATTCCGTTCAAGGAGAACGACATGACGAAGCTCATCACTGACGAACAACGTGCACAGCTGCTGACCAACGGCCGGCAATCCATCGAGAACCCGGACTTCGATCCGTATCCGGTGGTCAAGCTGTTCACGCCCGACGCCGGAGCGACCTGGCTGATCTCAAGCATCGATCCGCATGACGACGATCATGCGTTCGGACTCGCCGATTTGAATCTGGGGTTTCCTGAGCTGGGTTGGGTGAGCCTGGCGGAGTTGAGCGCTCTGCGCGGGTCGCTGCGTCTGCCGGTGGAGCGCGACCTGTACTTCAAGGCGGACAAATCCATCAGCACCTATGCGCGTGAAGCCCGGATGGCCCGGCGCATCGTCGCGTAGCCTTCTGGGAGGACTGCGTGTCTGAGCCGTCGGCTATCGTGCTGGCGGCTCGCGCCATTCCTTCGGAAGGCGCGCCTCCGCCTCCAGCACTAGGCTGCGCCAACGGTGCCGGTGCCGGTGCCGGTGCCGAAGGCGCATGGCGGATATCTCGATGTGGAGTCAGCGGCGGTAGTCCTTGACATTGCCTCTTTCGCGGTACCAAGCCAGCTTGCGGCCGTCTTCCTCCCGGTAACGTAGTTCGAACCGTCGTGATTCATGAACCACCTGGCGCCAGGTGCGGCAGCCATATTTCTCGGGCGTCTGATCCGGATGGCGGGCGCCGATCCATTCAATGGCAGCGTCGAGTGACGCCCAACCATCGACAGCAAGCGCAGTGGCTGCTTGGCGCAGCGCGCTGACGCAGCCTGCAGCCGTCCAATCCACGGTTCCGTCCGGTGCGATTCCGTTGACCACGAAGTCTTGGTACACGTTCGACTGCATGAACGATGCGGTGAGCTGGCGGGCTTGTTCCATGTGTTCGGCCCAAGATCGCAGCTGCTCGTAGTGCCCGTCGATGCGGGTGTAGCAGTCCAACAGGTACTCCCGCGCTGCGGCACAACCTTCGGGTTGCCAGAGGTCGTACCGCTCGATGAAGTGGTGGACAAGTCCATTGCGCAGTTCCGCCAGTTCTTTGAGCCCATCGCGGGTGCGGGCATAGTCTTCGGCCGCCATCTGGATGTTCATCCGGAAGCCAAAGGAGATCACGTCGGCGGGAGCGTCGTCGCCGAGGATCTCGCGCTCGACGCCGTCGACGACGACGTAGCTGTCAAGGAGCTTGCCGATCAGCGTGCCGAGCGTCTTGGTCGCGGCGTCCTGGACGCGGGCGTCCAGGATCCCTGCCAGCTAGTGCGCCGGGCCGGCGAGCTCGTGGTGCGCCACGATGGCTTTCAGGAGGCGCTCGTACTGCTGCAGTCGCAGCATGCAGCGGCCCAGCAGGCGCTGAACCTCGCGTTGAAGGTCAGCGCTCCCTGCCTGAGGGGCAGTCGTTTCTTGCGGCGGTGTGGCGTCGAGCATTGAGCATCAGGATAAAGCGTTTCAACAGAACGAAGGGGGCTGCTGAGCTGCTACGCAGCAAGCCGACGTGAGGGCTCAGCCTGATGGAGGTACACCGCGAACGTGTCCCAGGGCAGGCTGAGGGAGAGCCGAGACAGAATGCGCCCGACTTCGCCACGGTGATAGCCGCTGTGGATGATCAAGTGGGTCAGCATCTCCTCCCTCGACATGCAACCCCTGTCGCCGTCCGTGAACACGAAGGACACGGACTCCGACAACTGTTCCGGTGTCACGGTCTCCAGGAAGTTCTGGTACCACTCGTCGGATGCCGTCAGTGCGGCGCGCAGATCCCTCAACGGGGGCGTGTCCGCCGTGTTGTCTGTGGTGAACTCGTGGCCCGTGCCCATGAGGTGCGCCGCGAAGATCTTGTCGACAACGTAGGTGTGATTCACCAACCGCAAAGCAGCCTCTCGATCCTGGGCGTGCAGGTCGATGTCGAAGTTCTCCATCTTCTTAAGCAACTCGGCATTGGCCCATGCGCGGTAGTTGAAGAGTGTGCGCAGCAGTGAGAGGGTGCTCATGTCTTAGCGTCCTTTACTGTTCAAGAATGTGAGTACGATGTACATATTCTTGTGAGGACGGTTCCACGTGTCTACTCGCGTTCCAGCGCCCCGGCCTACGATGCGCAAAGAGCCGCGCCAAGCCCGGTCGCGGGCCACCGTCGAGGTCATCGTTCGCGCAGGGGCTCGCGTTCTGGGTGAGCGAGGCTGGGCTGGCTTCACGACCAATGAGGTCGCTGAAATCGCGGGTGTCAGCATCGGATCGCTCTACCAGTACTTCCCCAACAAGCTAGCGCTGGTCAACGCGATCCGCCGACGTCACCTCGACGACGTGCTGGCCGTCATGCGCGGACTTGGGAGCGATGGAGAGTCACTGAGTCAACTGGTCGATGATCTCGTTCGCGGCATGATCGCGGCGCACAGCATTCAGCCTGCGCTTCATCGGGTGCTGCTGGACGAAGTGCCAGGCGATGCGGGGACGAGGTCGGCGCATCGGGCTTTTGAAGCCGAGTACCTGGCGCGCTATCGAGAAATCGTTGAGGTATCTGGTCGCCGTAACGATCCGGCCGTTGAAATGGTTGTACTCGTGCTTTCCGCGGCAGTGGAAGGTGTGATCCACAAAGCGGCCCGGAGCAGGACACTGAAGTCGCCGGTGTTGAAGAGTGAACTCGTGACAATGATTCATTCATACCTTCAAGTTTGTCGTCGCTGAAGCGCAATGCGTGGCCTGCTGTTCGTCGCATTGGTACTTGATCAGTTCGCTGCGCCGTTGAGTAAAAACCACTGAACAGGACGTCGCCGGCGAAGCCGGCCGCGCTGTCGTGCTGCGCATCGAGCCTCGCTGCGCGAGTCTCGCCCCCTGCGGGCTTTCATCGTTCCCTCCCTGTGTTCGGCTGACGCCTGCGCGCTGCGCTTGCTCTCCAGGGGATCGGCTGGTCAGCCCATCCCCGCCGCACTGCGTTTGGCGCCCCTGCGGTGCCGGCGAACAGGCTGCGCCTGATCGCCTGAAACCCATCTGATCAGGCGTGCACCGGCACGCGGGGGCGCTCGCCGCGCGGCGTGGGTCTCTGCGCATCCCCTGGCCCTTACGCCGCTTCTCGTCTTCCCCCAAGTTCATCGCTTTCTCCCGCGACCGTAGCCCGCGGTGCCTGGCCGTCAAGGCGCGCAGGGCCGAGTCCTCGCTTCGCTGCGGGCCGCACCAACCCTGCGCTTCTTCCTTGACGGCCAGTCCCTCGCTGGCCCGGTTCTTCGCGGGCGATGAACTCAGGAAAGACGGCGGCAAACACGGACCGGCCCAGGTCCATGCGCCGAACCCACCGAAGCCACAACGGGCTCCGAATCTTGGAATCCGGTCAGCTTTGAAACCGCAGTAACTTCATTGGAGAAAGACCATGCAACTCGCATCACGTTTCGCTTCCCGCTCCCCGGTCCTGCGCAGCGAACATCCGCTGTCGGACGACCAGATCCGCACCGTGGCGCCGTCCATCTTTGCGGACGCGCCGCATGAGAGCCGTTCCCAGCGGTACGCATACATCCCGACCGCCACTGTCTTGACGGAACTGCGCAAGGAGGGATTCCAGCCCTTTATGGTGACGCAGACCCGCGTGCGCGATGAAGAACGCCGCGACTTCACCAAGCACATGGTCCGGCTGCGTCATGCGGGCCAGATCAACGCGGCCGAGGCCAACGAAATCATTCTGCTGAACTCCCATGACGGGACGAGCAGCTATCAATTGTTGGCGGGCATGTTTCGCTTCGTCTGCAAGAACGGTCTTGTCTGCGGCGACACCGTGGCCGATGTGCGCGTGCCCCACAAGGGCGACGTGGCCGGGCAGGTCATCGAGGGCGCCTATGAGGTGCTGCACGGCTTCGACCGGGCGCTGGCATCGCGCGAGTCCATGCAGGCCGTGACGCTGGACACCGGGGAATCCGAGGTGTTCGCCCGTGCTGCCCTGGCGCTGAAATACGACGACCCGGACAAGCCCGCGCCGATCACCGAAACCCAAGTGCTGATGCCGCGCCGCGTCGATGACAGCCGCCCGGACCTGTGGAGCGTGTTCAACCGCACACAGGAAAACCTTATCAAAGGTGGCTTGAACGGCCGTGCCGCCAACGGGCGCCGACAGAGCACCCGCCCTGTGCAGGGCATCGACACCAACCTCCGCCTGAACCGCGCCCTGTGGTTGCTGGCCGATGGCATGCGCCAGCTGAAAGCCTGATTTTCGGAGGGGCGCCGCCCCTCCATTCCCTCTCTTGTTCTCCGCCTCTTTCCCTTGTTTTCTTCTTTCATCGATAGGAGCTACGCCATGAATGCTGTTACCTCTCAAGAAGCCCAAGCCCGGCACACTCTCATGCCGGTGCAGCCCTCGCAAAGCATGCTGCTGGTGCCGCTCTCGCGGCTACGCCCGTCGCGGCGCAACGTGCGCAAGACGGCTGGGCCATCCATCGATGCGCTGGCTGGGAGTATCGGCCGCGTCGGCCTGCTGCAGAATCTGACCGTGGTTCTTGCCGCCGATGGCGAGCACTACGAGGTGGTCGCTGGTGGCCGTCGCCTTGCCGCCTTGAAGCTGCTGGCGAAGACGCGTCGCCTTGCCAAGGATTGGCCAGTGCCTTGCCTGCTGGTGGCCGATGCGTCTGCCCGCACCGTGAGCCTCACCGAGAACGTGCAGCGCGAAGCCATGCACGCGGCCGACCAGTTCGAGGCCTTCGCCGCGCTGATTGCGGAGGGTAGACCCGTCGAGGACATTGCAGCGGATTTTGGTGTCACGCCACTGGTGGTGCAGCGCCGCTTGAAGCTGGCGAACGTGTCGCCGCGTTTGATGGCCGACTACCGCGCCGATGCCGTGAACCTCGACCAGTTGATGGCCCTGGCAATCACAGACGACCACGCCGCGCAGGAAGCCGCGTTCTACGACGCGCCGCACTGGCAGCGCAGCCCATCCGCCCTGCGCGAACGGCTGACCGAGCGCGAGATCGACGCTCACCGCCATCCGCTGGTGCGCTTTGTCGGGCTGGACGCCTACGAGGCCGCAGGCGGTGGCGTGCGCCGTGACCTGTTCGCCGAAGACGATGTTGGCGTGTACCTGACTGATGCGGCGTTGCTCGACCGGCTCGCGCAGGAGAAGTTGGCGAGCCTCGCCGAGGAAGTCCGTGCCGAAGGCTGGGGATGGGTGGATGCTGCTCCCGCCGCCACCCATGCTGACCTGCAAGCGTTCCAGCGCGCGCCGAAGGAACGGCGCAGGCCCAACGCCCGCGAAGCGAAGCGCATTGCCAAGCTGCAAGCCAAGGTCCAGGAAATCGGTGCAGCCTTGGACGCCGCGCTTGAAGCGGAGGACGAAGAGAAGGCCGATACTTTGCAGGATGACGGTGAACGTCTGGGTGAACAACTGGAAGCGCTGGAAGCCGAGTTGCTGGCCTATGGCCCGAGCGTTCGCGCTGCGGCCGGTGCCGTCGTCACGATCGACCGGCAAGGGGAGGCTGTGGTGCATCGCGGTCTGCTGCGCGAGGCCGAAGCCAAGGCCCTGCGCACGTTGGCGAAGGTACAGGCGGGTCTTGACCCGGACCGTGACGACACAGGCGAGAACGACCCGCAACCGAAGCAGGCCGCTATCTCCGAGAAGCTGGCGCGGCGCCTGAGCGCGCACCGCACGGCGGCGCTGCAGATCGAACTCGCGCGGAACCCGCAGGCGGCACTGGCCGCGCTGGTGCATGGCATGGTGCAGCGCGTCCTGCAGCACGGCTACGCGGTAGGACTGCCTATCGGCGTCAGCGCTCGGCCGCAGAGCGAACTGGAGGGTTACGCCCCGGACTATCCGCAGTCGCCTGCCGCCATCGCGTTGCAAGCACTGCAAACGGCGTGGAGAGAGAAGCTGCCTGAGGATGACGGCAAGCTATTCGCGGTGCTGCTGGCGATGCCGCAGGACGAGCTGGTACGGTTGCTGGCCGCGTGCGTGGCATCGACGGTGGACGTTGTTTCATCGCGAGAATCCGATGCGCCGGGCAAGGTGCTGGCCCGGGCTGTGGGGCTGGACATGGCGCCATGGTGGAAGCCGACCGCCAAGGGGTATTTCTCGCACACTGCCAAGGCGGTGATTCTGGAAGCCGTCGCTCAGTACGCGCCGGAACACGTCAACCGGCTGGCAAAGCTCAAGAAGGCCGACCTTGCCAGCGAGGCCGAGCGGCTGGCCGCAGGGACGGACTGGATGCCTGCCATCTTCAGCGCTGAAGGGCAACAGGAGCAAGCACCCGAGGACGGCTTGAATCAGGACGGTACGGGGGCACCGGTCGCCGTTGTGCACGAACCTGCTGAAGCGCTTGTCGCTTGATCTTCGACGCAGAGCAGCGCCCCGGCCCCGGCAGGGCGCTTGCTTTCAGAAGAGCACGATCATGCCTACCGACACTACGAATCCGAGCCACCCACCTATGGCGGTGCTGAATGAATCTGGCACGCTCGCCCTCAGGGTCAGGCGGGCCGCGCCTAGCTCACGAACACTCACCCTATGCGCCTGCGCTTTTCCTCGTGCCTGGAGGGTAGTTGATTCAGAAGAGCCGGGCGCGGCGGTCGCCGCGCCCGGCTTTGATGCCGACCAGCCAGAAGAGCGTGCCGCCGTGCTCGCTCATTTGTTATGGTCGAGCAAGTACACCAGAAGGGATGATGCACATGAAAGTGGTTGAAATTTTGAGAGAGCCGAATGTCGACGCGGAACCAGATGAGATTTCCGTTCTTGTCTCAATCGATGCGCTTCGCCGCTGCGGTCTGCAGATCACGTTGGAAAGCATCTGGATGCCGTCGGGAAACAAGGATTGGATGTACCGCGTAGACCCCGCGGATCCAAGAATTCCTCTGAAACGTCACGTCCACATCGCAAAGAAGAAGCACACCGCCGCAAAGAACATGCAGGCATCCTGGAACGATGACGGCACTCGCCATGACAAGGGTTCATTCAATGTCTCTGTTGGCAGCACAGAGCGCGTGAGGGACATCGCCAGGAGCGTTCTAGGCGTTCCTCCAAGCATCGTGCTTGAAAGTATTGATGGCGCTCACTCTTCTGATGCCTTGATCGATGACATTTCGTTTTCCTCGGATGGGAAGATCGGCTACATGTCTCTGCGCACGTCCTGAAATAGTCGGACAGTGAGCGTGTCGGCGCAACGCGCCGCCGGGCTTTGCGGGCTGTGCCCCGCGCCGTCTTCGCCGTCACAGCCTTTGGGCTTCAAGCCCTCGCGCCTACGGCGCCGCGCGCTTCGCTTGCCTCCAGGGGCGGGTTTAAAGCCCATCCCCGCCCTGCGATACGTAGCGCCCCTTTCCAGAGTACCGAATCGGCACTCCCGAATTGACCAAGGAAACGCTTCGTCGCAATCGTCACGGCACGGCGGATACGCCGTAGCTCGCATGCTGGTGGCCTGTGCGTCTGCGCTGCGCGCATGCTGCATATGGCCGTCTTCGAGCACTAGACTGGTATATTTTTGAAGTAACGCGCAAGCGTCTGGCTGCGGTTGGCTGCTCCGCCCAAACTGACGTAGAAACGTTGAGACGTATGAGCCACAAGAGAGCAGCATTTACCGTCGTAGTTGCTTTGCTGCTGATGCTAGGATTCTTCTACTTATGGGCCAAATCCGAGCACAAGCCACAAGAGGCGATTCAAGTTGCCGATGGATTCCTTGGGCTGCTTGAAGCGAAGCAGTTCGGCCAAGCATTTGAGCTAACCGTCAAGCATGGCCATGTCGGAGCAAATGCCGAAGAACTTCAGGCGATCTCTGCGCGAGAGTTATGCAAGCTGGATCGCCTAGCCTCCACATTTCCTTTTCAGTCGAATGGCAATCGCCTTCGTCGTTTGGCCCTTGGTACAGAAATCGAGATGCCACAGGTACAAGTCGAGTTCACTGGGGCGTGCCTTCTTGGCATCACACTGCGCCGCACGGCTCAAGATGGCTGGCGTGTCTACAGATTCGCGCGCCACGCAGGCTAACGTATCAGCGTGTCCACGCAGGCGCGCAAGCGTTCCAACAACGTCAGGCCCGGGCCGACGCCTGGGAGTGGTTGTGTCGTTCCGGCGGCTTTCGAGATTCGGCAAGAATAGGGTTTCCTGTCCGATGATGTTCTCCGTACCCAGGTTCACCTTGACATAGCGACTTGAATGACAGAACTCCGCACTGCCAGGCTTCTACTTCGACAGTGGAGGCAATCCGACCTTGAACCGTTTGCCGCACTCAATGCAGACCCCGAGGTCATGCGCTACTTTCCTGAGACTTTGAGCCGACAAGAGAGCGACAGCATGGCTCTGCGTTGCCGGGAGCTGATCGAAGAGCGTGGCTGGGGTTTTTGGGCGGCGGAAGAGCTGGCGACAGGCGAGTTCGTCGGCTTCATTGGCTTGCATGTGCCGGCAGCGGTATTGCCATGTTCCCCGTGTGTAGAAGTAGGTTGGCGACTGGGGAAAAAACACTGGGGCCACGGCCTTGCAACGGAAGGCGCCCGGGCATGCCTGGACTTTGCGTTCACGGGGCTGAGGCTTTCCGAAGTCGTCGCTTTCACATCTGTGCAAAACGTTCGGTCGGAGTCCGTCATGCAGCGCTTGGGGATGCAACGAGATTCCTTGACTTTCATCCATCCCTCCCTTCCAGACGCTCATTGGTTGAGCGAGCACTGTCTATATCGAGCTCACTGCAGTGTCAAAGTTACTGGTGGTTGATAGTGCAAGTGAAGTCACGCCAGCGACCGAAGACGATATCAACGATCTTTGGAGCTTTCTAGCAATCGCGGCATATGAAGCTGATGGGTTTGCCGCTCGGAAGGAATCCATCGTAGCTGCTCACCTGAAAAACTGACTGCAGCGCAATGACTTTGGTTTGGTTGTCTTGGTCGCTGGCACCTTTTAACCCGCACAAAATTTGTGACTGGCTCATTTAGGGAGTCTTCGAAAACTCTACAAGTGCTCCTTCTTTGACGATGAAGGATTCTTTTGCAGGATCCCACCCGCCATGACAGCTACCCAGCGCAACATCGAACTTGCCATCGAGCCACTTGGCAGGAATTTTTAACTCTGCCGTTCCGTAGGCATCGGAGACGCTGAGCTCGGAACTACAACTGCGAAACTTCACGAGAAAAATGTTCTTCCCGTCGGTCTCGTAGACAGCTCGACCTTGACCCGGAGCCGAACACGAGGGAAGTGTGCTGACCCAGTCGTCAATTTCCTGGTTCCGTGGAGGCTTCGTATAGCCCGCAAGGGGATAGTCCTTCCCCTGGTACACCACCAGATCAAGCAAGGGGCAAGTGGCCATTGCGTTGGTTGTGGCAAGAGTAGCGAACAGCAAGACGTACAAGCGTATGTTGAACATTCAAGCACTCCAGTGTGTCATCGGGGTCTCATCTTTGGTATTGGAGGCGACGCCCGGCTTGCCGAATGACGTTCTCTCTATGGAACGGCTAGACGCTAGGTTCATCGGACAGCGACCTGAGGTGAGCCCCAATGCGCCAGAACATGAGAATATTGATGACTGTGAATGAAACGGTGGCGCTCCAGCCCAACGTTTCGTGGTTTTGCCCAGCCAAGACCCTAGGAATAAGCCATAAGGCGACAAACATTGCGACGACGAACTTCCAGCCTACCGTGACGGACAGCGGGAAATAGCGCTGCAGAAATTTCCTGCCATTGCTGCCGCCGTTCATGCGATAGAGGTACACAAGGCCAAGCACGGTGACAGCAAAGGTAGACCAGGAACCCACCGTGGACCACAAGCTGATGCTGGTGTTTGGTGTCGTGGCAATGAGCGTGAACTGCAACCAATCGAAAGCCATGATTGCCAGGAAATAGCAGAAAGTGGCTGTCTCCGAAAGACGCTCATTACGCAAGGAGCTGGTGACGAAGGCGGTACTCCAAAGGTATCGGTGGTTGAATGACATGCAAAGATCTAAGGCTTCGAAAAATTTGTGCGCACTGTCCGAGCTCATGCTCCAGCACTAGATTCCAAGGGGCTCAGATGAAAAATGGAGATCGTATGCCGTAGAACAGCAACCTGGGCTGCCATTGCAGCGGCTGCGGCACTTGCCTCTTCAACCATCGCGGCATTTTGCTGCGTCATCACATCCATCTGAGTCACGGCACGGTTGACCTCTTCGATCCCAGCCGTTTGTTCCAAGTTTGCAGATGCAATTTCTTGCATGATCGCATTGATCCTCTGTACGGACTGAACCACTTCATCCATGGTTCCTCCCGCTTTCTCCACCAGCTCAGAACCTGCATTTACCTCACTGACGGAGTCATTGATCAAGACCTTGATTTCCTTCGCGGCCGCTGCGCTCCGTTGTGCCAATCCGCGGACTTCAGCTGCGACCACTGCGAACCCACGCCCTTGCTCGCCTGCGCGTGCCGCCTCGACAGCCGCATTGAGGGCGAGTATGTTGGTTTGAAATGCGATTCCATCGATCACCCCGATGATCTCGCTGATCTTGCGAGAGCTAGCTGTGATCGACCGCATGCTATCAATCACCTGTGCCACGACTTTCCCACCATTTTCCGCCGTGCTTGCAGTGGTGATTACGTGCTCGGCCGCCTGCCGAGCATTGTCGGCGTTTTGCTTCACCGTGGCTGTCAACTCTTCCATGCTTGCAGCAGTTTGCTGAAGCGAGGAGGCTTGCTGCTCAGTACGAGCAGAAAGATCACTATTTCCCTGGGCAATTTCGCGCGATGCTTGGTCGATGGTGGTCGTTGCCTGCTGAATTTTGTACAGTATGTCCGTCAAGCGTTCGCGCATGAAAGCGATCGCGAAGATGAGACTCCGTCGATCATTGGGTCGGACAGGAACCTCTCGCCTCAAATCACCTTCTGCGATTTCTAGAGCGAATTTTGCTGCAGCGCTCGGTTCCCCTCCAACAGATTTTTCAATTTCCCTCGCGACCAATAGTGTTAATCCGGAGATCACAACTCCAAGCATTACAAGCATTCCGACTGATCTATAAAGCGCGGCCCTGAATGCATGCTCTATATCGTCCACGTAGTCCCCTGCAACCAAGTCCCAGTTCCACGGCTTGAACCGAACGACATAGCCGATCTTTGGACTGGGATCAGTACTGCCTGGGCGTGGCCACCAATAATGTACAAAGCCCCTGCCTTCAGAACTCGCCCCGGTTGAGGCTATGTCGACGTAAAGTGAATTTCCTTTAGCATCCTTGAATCCACTCATGTCCTTCCCGGCTAAATCGGGCCTGATTGGGTGCATAACGACAACTGAGTCGTTTCGAACCAATGTCACATATCCATCTTTTCCGTAGCGCTGTGCTGCCACTTGCTCCAGTGCGGAAATTCGAGCCTGTTCATCCGTAGTTTTCCCGGACGCAACCTGTCTTTCAAAGTTGGAAATAATGCTCAAAGACATGTCCGTAATATCGGCTAGCGCGGACTGTCGTGCTTGAAACTGAACTTCACGGGTTTGCCATGCGTTCATCAGAGTAAGTGCTAGCAGGCCGAGCCAAGCAAAAACAAATGGAAGCCACAATTTTTGGCGAAGCGATAGGTTTCTCATGGCTGGGGCCAGTGCTCAAAAAATTCAGGTTATTCAGGCGCAACATGAATGAGCGCGAGTGCCGAACAGGCGCGCCCAGCGATGCGGCTCTTCGTTGCCTCCATTGCTGGGCACGTCACGTTTCAGCCGGCGCTCAGGCGCTCGCCGAAGCCGCCACCGCCCGGGGTGGAAATCTCGAACACGTCCCCCGGCTTCATCTCCGCGGCTCCGATGTGCCCCAGCTCCTCGACTTGTCCGTTGGCGCGCAGCACCCGGTTGGACCCCGCGCGGCCCGGCTGGCCGCCTGCCATGCCAAAGGCGGGGTTGATCCGGCCGTTGGACAGGATGCTGGCCGTCATGGCCTCCAGGAAGCGCACGCGCCGCACGCCGCCGTCGCCGCCGGCCCAGCGCCCCGCGCCGCCCGACCCACGCTGGATCTCGTAGCTGTCGAGCACAACCGGGAAGCGGAACTCCAGCACCTCGGGGTCCGTGAGGCGCGAGTTGGTCATGTGGGTCTGGACCACGCTGGTGCCGTCGAACCCGCGCACCGCGCGGCCTGATGCATCGAACACCGCACCCGCACCGCTGCCGCCCGCAATGGTTTCGTAGTACTGGTACTGCGCGTTGCCGAAGGTGAAGTTGTTCATCGTGGGCTGGCTGCCCGCCATCACGCCCAGCGCGCCGAACAGCGCATTGGTGATGCAGGTAGAGGTCTCCACATTGCCCGCCACCACTGAGGCCGGCGGGTTGGGGTTGAGCATGGAGCCCTGCGGGATGATGACCTGCAAGGGCTTCAAGCACCCGGCGTTGAGCGGAATGTCGTCGTCCACCAGCGTGCGGAACACGTACAGCACCGCGGCCATGCACACCGCACGCGGCGCGTTGAAGTTGTTGGTCTGCTGCGCACTGGTGCCCGCAAAGTCGATCACCGCGCTGCGCTCGGCCACGTTGACCTTGACCGACACGCTGATCCGCGCGCCATTGTCGAGCGGCAGGGTGAACTGCCCGTCTTTCAACTGCGTGATCACGCGGCGCACGGATTCTTCGGCGTTGTCTTGCACGTGGCCCATGTAGGCCTGCACGACATCCAAGCCGAACTGATCCACCATCTTGCCTAGTTCCTGCACGCCCTTCTCATTGGCGGCGATCTGCGCGCGCAGATCGGCCAGGTTCTGGTCTGGGTTACGGCTGGGGTACTGTGTGGTGCCGCCGCCCGTGGCCAGCAGCGTGCGCACCTCCTCTTCCAGGAAGATGCCGCGATCCACCAGCTTCACGTTGTTGATCTGTACTCCCTCTTCCTCAATGCGCGTGGAGAACGGTGGCATGGAGCCGGGCGTGATGCCACCAATGTCTGCATGGTGCCCGCGGCTACCGACGTAGAAGGTTGGCTCCGCCCCTGCCGCCACATACACGGGCGTGATCACCGTTACATCGGGCAGATGGGTGCCGCCGTGGTAGGGGTCGTTGAGCATGAACACATCGCCTGGGTGCATCTTTCCGGCGTTCTCACGGATCACGGTCTTGATGCTCTCGCCCATGGAGCCCAGGTGCACTGGCATGTGGGGGGCGTTGGCGATCAGGTTGCCTGTGGCATCGAACAGCGCGCAGCTGAAGTCCAGCCGCTCCTTGATGTTCACCGAATACGCAGTGTTCTGCAGCTGCAGGCCCATCTGCTCGGCGATGTTCATGAACAGGTTGTTGAAGACTTCGAGCAGCACCGGGTCCACCGTGGTGCCGGCGGCGTACTGCACTTTGCGCGCGGTGACGCGGTCCAGCACCAGGTGGTCCAGGTCGGTCAGGCGCGCCGACCAGCCGGGCTCCACCACGGTGGTGGTGTTCTTCTCGGCAATGATGGCGGGGCCGGGAACCACGTCGCCAGGGCGCAGGTCCTCGCGCACCACCAGGGCCGCATCGTGCCACTCGCTGCCCGAGTACATCTTCACCGTTTCGCGCAGCGGATGCTTGCGTTGCGGGTGCACAGGCAGGCGCGGCTCTGCGGGGGCATCGCCGGCGATCACCGCCTCGACCGACACGGCCTCCATCACCAGGTTTTTGCCCACCATCAGGAATGCAAAGCGCTGGCGATATGCCGCTTCGAAGGCAGACTGGATGGCCGGCACGTCGCCAAAGGGCACGATCAACGCAGAATCGGTACCCTCGTAGCGCACATGCACGTTGTAGCGCACTTGCACGGGGTTGGCGCTGACCTGCTGGCGCTCCAGCTCAGCCTGGGCGGCAGAGCCCAGCGCGTCCAGCCGCTCGGCAATCAAGGGCAGCACCTCGGTGGCCAGTGGCATCTCCACCGCCTGCTCACGGATCACGTTCTGATCGGCCAAGCCCATGCCATAGGCGCTGAGCACCCCTGCCAGCGGATGCACGAAAACCCGTGACATGCCCAAGGCATCTGCCACCAGACAGGCGTGCTGGCCGCCCGCACCGCCAAAGCACTGAAGGGTGTAGCGCGTCACGTCGTAGCCGCGCGCCACACTGATCTTCTTGATGGCGTTGGCCATCTGCTGCACGGCGATCTGGATGAAGCCCTCGGCCACTTCCTCGGGCTTGCGCTGGGTCTGCGTGGCGATGTCCTGAAAACGTGCACGCACCGCGTCGGCATCCAGCGTCTCGTTGGCAGCCGGGCCGAACACGCTGGGGAAGTAGCGTGGCTGCACCTTGCCGACCATCACGTTCGCGTCCGTCACGGCCAGCGGGCCGCCGCGGCGGTAGCTGACGGGGCCGGGGTTGGCACCCGCGCTCTCCGGGCCCACGCGAAACCGCGAGCCGTCGTACGCCAGCACCGACCCGCCGCCGGCTGCCACGGTGTGGATGCTCATCATGGGTGCGCGCATGCGCACGCCGGCCACATGGGTTTCGAACTCGCGCTCGAATGCCCCCGCATAGTGGCTCACGTCGGTGGAGGTGCCGCCCATGTCGAATCCGATCACCTTCTTGTGCCCCGCGAGGCCTGCCGTTCGTGCCATACCGACGATGCCACCGGCCGGGCCTGACAGGATGGCGTCCTTGCCCTGGAAGGTGGTCGCGTCCGTCAGGCCGCCCGAGGACTGCATGAAGAACAGCTTGACCCCGGGCATCTCGCTGGCCACCTGCTCTACGTAGCGGCGCAGAATGGGCGAGAGGTACGCGTCCACCACCGTGGTGTCGCCCCGGCTCACGAACTTCATCATCGGGCTGGTTTCGTGCGACGTGCTGATCTGCGTGAAACCGACTTCCTGTGCAATACGCTGCGCTGCCTTTTCGTGCTGCGTGTAGCGGTAGCCGTGCATGAACACAATGGCTACGCTGCGCAGGCCGCGCCCGTAGGCAGCCTGGAGGTCGCCCCTGAGCGTGGCCTCTTCCAACGACTGCAGCACGTCGCCACGAGCGCCCATGCGCTCGCGGGCTTCGATCACTTCGGTGTACAGCAGCTCGGGCAGTTGGATGTGGCGGTCGAACAGACGTGGGCGGTTTTGGTACGCGATGCGCAGCGCATCGCGAAAGCCCCGGGTGGTGACGAGCAGCGTGGGCTCGCCCTTGCGCTCCAGCAGCGCATTGGTGGCCACGGTGGTACCCATCTTCACGCACTCGACCTGGGCCGGCGTCACCGGCTCGCCGGGCGCCAGGCCCAGCAGGTGGCGAATGCCCGCCACCGCGGCGTCCTTGTACTGCTCGGGGTTTTCGGACAGCAGCTTGTGGGTGACCAGCGTGCCATCGGGCCGCTTGCCCACGATGTCGGTGAACGTACCCCCCCGGTCGATCCAGAACTGCCAGCGGGGAATCTGTACTTGGTTTGTCATTTCGGTCATGGTGTTTCCAATGGAAGAAAGAAGCGGGAAAGGCAGGGTTAGGTGGCAACCGCAGATTTCGGAGCCAAGCGCTCCAGCACTTCGCGGACCCCTGCAATGGACGGCGCGCTGGCCAAGGCAAACGCTTTGGAGCACCACGGACCGCCCCACGCCGTAGCCCAGGTCATGACGGAAAGGGTGTCGGCTGCAGGCAAGGACTGCATGGTTTCAATCGTGATGCGCAGCTCTTGGGCCAAACCACTATCTGGTGCGAAGCGCCATTCGTACTGGCCGCAGCCAACACGCACGGCCCGGCTGTCCTTTTCGGTCATGGCCACGAGCCATTCGCATTGGAAGTATTCACAGTCCGAAGCTGGCGGGTCGGCCAAGCACACGGTGTAGACGTTCTCGAAGCTGCGGTTGAAGTTGCGGACCAGCGTCTCGGCAATCGCTTCGCGCCCTTGCGCCAGCGGTGGAAAAGTAATTGCGCCCTGACGCACTTCCATCTGCAGCAATGCGTAGTCGGCAAAAGCCCCGTCCAGAAGGTGTGGGCGGTTGCCATCCTTAGCAAGCAGGTAGTTTTCTATGGTGTTCTGGGGGGAATGCATGTTCTTGGCTCCGGCGTCTGAACGGAATCAGCGCTGCGTGTAGTAAGGAATGAAGAGCTGGTTGGCCTCGCCGCCCACCGAGCGCAGCCACTCGCGCGAGAAGCGCTCGCCCAGGCGTTTGAGTTCGGCGTTGAGCTCGGCGGTGGGACGGTCTACCTTGATGCCCTTGCGCTGCAGCTCGGCCACCGACTCCTGGGCGACGGCCTCGCTCATCGCCCAGCCGCGCGTCTCCGCCTCGGCGGCCGCCTTGATGACGGCCTGGCGCGTCGCAGTCGGGAGCGCGTCGAAGGCCTGCTGGTTCACGAACACGATGTTCTTGGGGAACCACGCGTCGATGCCGTAGTACTGGCGGATCTGGCCCCAGACCTGGTTCTCCACGCCGGTGAGGGCCGAGGCGATCATGGAGTCGAGCTGCCCCGCACCCAGCGCCTTGTTGACCTCGACCATGGGCACGTCCACCGGCGTGGCGCCCAGCAGCTCGGCGATGCGCACCGTGCCCGGGTTGTAGGTGCGCATGCGCGTGCCCTTGAAGTCGGCAGCCGACTTCACGGGCGCGATGGAAAACAGCCCTTGCGGCGGCCACGGCACCGCATACAGGGCAATGAGGCCCTTGCGTGCGAAGTGCCCCTCGATCAACGGCCGCTGCAGGCTCCACATGCGCCGTGCATCGGCATAGCTGTGCACCACGAATGGCACGGCATCGGCCCCGGCGATGGGCATGTCTGCTACCAGGCTGGTCATGATGGTCTCACCCGCCTGCGCCTTGCCGCTCTGCACAGCGGCCGGTATGTCCGCAAGCTTTGCCAGTGTGTTGTTGGCGAACACCTCGATGCGCAGCACCCCTGACGAAGCGGCTTCGACTTCCTGCGCAAACTGCACCAGATTGCGCGTGTGGAACGACTCAGCCCGGTAGCCCGTGGCCAGCTTCCATTGCGCCTGGGCAGGGGCTGCAGAGGCCTGGGCGAGCGCTGCGAAGGCGCAGCCCATCCCCACCGCACACAGTGCGGTCTTGCAAAAGGTTTTCACAGGAACTCCAGGAACGTTGGGCGACTGGCTGGCTGGGCGTGGCAGGTCGGGCACGCGGGCGCGAAGGCTCAGAGGCCCAGGTACGCCTTCTTGACGCCTTCGTCGTGCAGCAGCGTCTGGGCCGGGCCTTCCATCGCAATGCGCCCGGTCTGTATGACGTAGCCGCGGTGTGCGATGGCCAGCGCCTTGTGCAGGTTCTGCTCCACCAGCAGGATGGAGACGCCCTTGGCGTTGATCTGCTGGATCACATCCAGCACCTTGGTCACGAACTTGGGCGCGATGCCCCACGAGGGTTCGTCCAGCATCAGCAGCTTGGGTCGCGCCATCAGCCCGCGTGCGATGGCCAGCATCTGCTGCTCGCCACCGCTCATGGTGCCCGCGAGCTGCGTCGCGCGCTCCTTGAGGATGGGGAACAGCCCCAGCATCTCGTCGATGCTGCTGGCCACCTCGTGCTTGTCTCCTCGGGTGAAGGCGCCAAGCTCCAGGTTGCGCAGCACCGTGAGGCGCGGGAACAGCCGGCGCCCTTCGGGCACCAGGGACAGCCCTAGCGACACCCGCCGGTGGGCAGGCAGGCCGCCGATGGACTGGCCGTTGAAGGACACGTCCCCCGCTGCGGCAGCGTTGAGGCCCGCCACCGCCCGCAAGGTGGTCGACTTGCCGTTGCCGTTGCCGCCCACCAGGGCCACGATCTCGCCGGCCTCCACGGTAAGGCTCACGTCCGAGATGGCCAGCACGTCGTCGTAGCAGACCTTGAGGTTCTTGATGTCGAGCATTTTCATTCGTCTCCCAGGTAGGCGGAGATGACGTGCGGGTCGCTGGAGACCTGTTGCGGCGTTCCCTCCGCGATCTTCACGCCCCGGTCCAGCACCACGATCTTGTCGGCGATGGGCATGATGCCCTCGAGCACGTGTTCCACGATCAGGCAGGCGATGCCCCGCTCGCGGATCTTGAGCACCACGTCCACGGCTTCGCGCACTTCGGACGGGTTCAATCCCGCCATCACTTCGTCCATCAGCAATATCTGCGGCTCGATGGCCAGCGCGCGGGCCACCGCCAGGCGGCGCTGCTCGCTGATGGTCATGCTGCCCGCAGGCTTGTCGGCAAAGCGGTGCAGGTTGACGAACGCCAGCCACTGCATCGCCGAAGCCCGGGCCTTGGCCACGTTGTGCTGCAGCAGCATGGCGCCGGTCATCACGTTCTCGCACGCCGTCATGCTGGTGAAGCTGCGCGCCACCTGAAAGGTGCGTGCCACGCCGGCACGGGCGCAGGCCTCGGGCGGCAGGCCGGCGATGTTGCGACCGTCCAGCAGGATGCTGCCCTCGGTCGGTGCGAAGTAGCCCGCCACGCAGTTGAACATGGTGGTCTTGCCCGCGCCGTTGGGCCCGATGAGCCCTACGACGGTGCCCTTGTCCACATCGAACGAGACGTCCTGGTTGGCGGTCAGCCCACCAAAGCGTTTGCTGACCTGTTTGACTTGAAGCAGCTTCATCACACCTCTCCCTGGCCGGCGGCCTTGACTCGCTGCACATTGACGGCATCCGCATGCTCGGCGACCTGACGCGATGCGTCGGCACGCGCTGCACGACGCTCCTTGAAGCTCTTGACCCATCCGAGAATCCCCATGGGGTAGTACACGGCGATCAGGATGATCATGGTGGCGTAGATGATCACGTCCGTGCCCCGGCCCGTGCCACCGAAGACGATGCGTGTGAACTCTTCGATGCTGGTGAGCACGATGGAACCCACCACCGGACCGAACAGCGTGCCCACCCCGCCCAGGATGGCCACCAGGGCCATCTTGATCGACAGCGCCGTGGACAGCACCGAGCCCGGGTCGATGAACAGCTCCTTCTGGGCATACAGGCTGCCCCCCAGCGCCGCAAAGAAGGCGCTCAACGACAGGGCCACCTGCTTGTAGCGGGCGATGTTGATACCCACGCTCCGCGCAGCATCGGGCTCGTCCTTGATGGCCCGGAAGTAGTAGCCCAGGTAGCTGCGCTCCACCCACCAGTTGGCGGCCAGGGTCAGCACCAGCAGGCCCAGCGCCAGCCAGTAGTACGGCAGCTTGGTGGCGAAGTTCATCCACAGCCAGCCCTGCTTGTCCATGGGCACGTACAGGCCCACGGCGGCGCCGCCGTATTCCCACTCGTTGAAGAAGATCTGCACCAGCTCGGCCACGGCAATGGTGGCCATGGCAAAGTAGTGGCCTTTCAAGCGAAAGCACGACCAGCCGAACGCCAGGCTGAGCAAGGCCGACAGGGCGCCGCCGATCAGCGCGCCGATCCACGGGTTGACGCCGAACTTGAGCAGCAGCAGCGTGGAGGTGTAGGCCCCCAGCCCGAAGAACGCGGCATGGCCCAGGGACACTTGCCCGGCGTACCCGCCGAGCATGTTCCACGCCACGCCCAGCTGGGCGGCCATGAGCACGAGGATGGCCATGTTCAGGTGCGACGCATCCACGAAGGACGGCAGCGCCAGGGTGGCCAGCAGCAGCGCTGCGATAAGGATTGAGTTTTTCATGGTGATCACGCCTTGCCCATGAGGCCTTGCGGGCGGAACATGAGCACTCCGAGGAAGAGCACCAGCACCACCGCGGTCTTGTACTGGGGCCCGAGCAGCAGCCCCCCCATCACCTCGATCACGCCGACCAGGATCCCGGCCCAGAACGCACCGGTGATGCTGCCGAAGCCGCCCAGGTTCACCACCACGAAGGCCAGCAGGATGAAGTTCGCGCCGACGTCCGGAAAGATGGGAAAGAAGGTGGACAGCAGCACCCCGGCAGCGCCGGCGCAGGCAGCAGCAACACCCCAGGCCAGCGCAAACATCTTGTGCGAATCGATGCCCATGAGGCGCGCGGCTTCCTTGTCGGACGCGGTGGCTTCCAGCGCCGCCCCCAGGCGTGTCTTGTTGAGGAAGAAGTAGATGAGGCCGGTGATGACGATGGCCCCGATGCCCGCCACCAGCTGGGGCTGCCCGACCTGCACGCCGAAGCCCTTGACGGTGCCGCTGACCAGCGAGTTCTCGATGGAGCGGAAGTCAGGCTTCCAGAAGAACTGGGCCACCCCCCGCAGCAGGATCATGATTCCGAAGGTCGTGAAGATCTGCGAGAGCATGGGCGCATTGATGATGCGCACGATCACGAACTGGTACAGCAGCACCCCGAACGCGAACAGCATGAGCACCGTGAGCGGCAGGGTGTAGAGGGGGTCGAGCGCATACAGCGAGAACATCCAGAACGCCGAGTACATGCCCAGCATCAGGAACTCGCCGTGCGCGAAGTTCACGATGTCCATGACCCCGAAAATCATGGTCAATCCGATCGCAACCAGCGCATATATCAACCCGATCATCACGCCCGAGGCCAGCGTCTGAAACAGAATTTCCGCAGTCATGGTTTTCTTTCAGGATTCAGCCCGTGGGGCCTTCACTTGCGCTGGTCCCACTTGGGCATGGGCCACACCACTTCGCGGGTCGCCATGTTGAAGGGCCAGACCGTGTGGTACTTGCCGTCGATGATCTGCACCAGGATGCCGCGGCCCAGCGTGTTCTGGCCCGAGGTGTCGAACTTCACGCCCTTCCACGGCATGATGATGTCGTCGGCCCGGATGTTGGTCTGCGTGAGCGCGGTGCGCACGGCCTCGGGCTCGGTGGAGCCCGCACGGTTGATCGCGTCGGCCATCACCATCAGGCCGGTGAAGGTGCGCGAGCTGTTGCCGGTGAAGTTGATCTTGTAGCGCTTTTGAAAGAGGTCGTTGACCTCCTTGATCATCGGGTTGCGCGTGGCCAGGTCCAGCGCCCAGGTCTCGCGGGTGATGATGAAGTCGGCGTCCTTGCCCAGCGTGCGGATGAAGTCGGTGTCGGTGAACCCCGCGTTGTTGGCCAGGATCATGTCCGGCGAGAAGCCCAGTTCCTTGTACGTCTTGATGGACATGATGGCGTCTGCCGTATAGGACGACTGCAGCACCAGGTTGGGGTTGGCCGCCTTCAGGGTCTGCACCTCGGACGTGAGCTGCGTGGTCTTGGCCGGGTAGGACACCTGCTTGACGATGTTCTGGCCAAACTCTGTCGCCAGCTTGGTCTGCAGCTTGGTCGTTTCCGTTCCCCACAGGCCGTTCTCGTTGAGCGATGCCACCACCTTGGGCTTGATTCCGCGCTTTGCCTCGAACTCCTTGAGGAACTCAAAAGCGTTATGCACGAACAAGTCATCGTGCGGCGTGATGCGGAAGAACCACTTGAAGTTGCGCTGCGTGAGCGAGGTAGAGGACGACTCGGGGTTCAAGAAAGGAACACCGGCGCGCTCGGCCACCTGGCTGGCCGTGGCCGTGACGTTGCTGTTGTACGAACCGATCAGGGCGACCACCTTTTCCTGCGTGATCAGGCGCTCGGCTTCCGTCGCGCCGATCTGCGGGTTGGACTGGTGGTCGGCGAACACGAGCTTGATCTTGGCGCCCTTGAGGTTGGGCAGGCCCTTGCCGGCGGAGAACGGCAGGTTGGGCACCGAGGGAGCACCGTTGTTCACGATGTCGGCGGCTAGTTCCAGCGCGTTGCGCATTTCGGCGCCTGCGGCAGCGCCAGCGCCGGTCAGCGGGTAGATCACTCCAATCTTGACTTCCTGCTGCGCATGGACGGCAACGGTCATGCAGGCGCCGCCGATCGCAGCGGCTACTCGGGTCCAGAGGGTTTTTTTCATCTCAGTTGCTCCTTTAATAATTTGAACGACTTGCCGTGGTGGACTACTTAGAACGAGGCCAACTGGTGGTTGAGCAGCGATGTCACCAACATGGCACCGGGGGCGTGCGTGATGCAGAAGGCAGGCTGCGCGGTCAGGATGGCGGACTGTGGGGTGACGCCACAGGCCCAGAAGACAGGGATATCGCCGGGTGCCAGTTCCACCGCGTCGCCATAGTCGGGCCGGCCCAGGTCCTTGATGCCGATGAGCGACGGGTCGCCGATGTGCACCGGTGCGCCGTGAACGTTGGGAAAGCGCGAGGTGACCTGCACCGCCCGGATGGCATCAGCCGCAGGCATGGGCCGCATGGTCACAACCATGGCCCCACTGAACGGGCCTGCGGGCTCGGTCGCTATGTTGGTGCGGTACATGGCGATGTTCAGGCTCTCCTCGATGTGGCGCAGGCGGATGCCGGCCTCCTGCAGCGCGTACTCGAACGAGAACGAACAGCCCAGCACGAAGGTCACCAGGTCGGGGCGCCACAGTTCCGTGATGTCGGCGACTTCTTCCTTGAGCTCGCCGTGGCGCCAGACGTGGTACAGGGGCACATCGGTGCGGATATCGATGTCCTTGCCCAGGCTGGGGAGCGCGGGCTGGCCGGGCTCGCCGACTGCCAGCAGCGGGCAGGGTTTCGGATTGCGCTGGCAATAGCGCATGAAATCGCTTGCAAGGGCCTCGGGCAGGATCACGATGTTCCCCTGCACGTAGCCGTCTGCCAAGCCGCTGGTGTGTTGCGTCCACAGCCCTTTGCGGATGACGCCGCGCACGTGGGCTGCATCGCTGGGACCTTGAGGGCCAAAGGCGGCCAGTGTTTGTGTTTGTTCCAGTTCCACCGTGTTTCCTTGCATTTCGAAATGCCAAATGCATAACGATGTAAGGATTCTGTTGGCGGCCCCTCGTAAGTGGCAAACGCAAAGATTTTCTATCAGCTCATCGATTTTTCCGATGCACCATGTCCGAACACAATTACCCAAGTTTGGTGCCTAGGAAAAACCCTAGGGCTGCAAAGCACCAGAACGAAGCGTTGGTTGATAGGCAGTCTTGCTGCCGCGAAGGCCATCAGGCTGCAAGGATTCCGTTGCCGCTGCATGGGTCTACGGCCTCCTTACCGAAGGGATTTCCGGGCCCTTCGACACGCTCAGGTGGGTGCCTGGGGCCAGCCGATGCGGGCAACATGCACTAGAAGAATGCTTGGGAGGGCTGCACGACGGACAGCGCACTGGCGCATGCGCAGAAACCAGACGCGTAGGCTCCTGCTGCCTCGCAGCAGGGTGTGCGCAAACAGATTCGCGCACTCGGACCGTCAGTTTCGCTTCAGCCTAGGTCGTGATCTTGTTGCGTTCTGCCTGCAGTTCGAGGAAGGCCAGTGCCGAACGCGTCACACTTTCAACTGGGGTGGATGGGTCTTCCCGGTAGCTCAGGTGGATCGGCAAGGGCCTCAACTCCGTGTCGCAGGCCAGTGCCCGCAGACCTGGAAATGCCAGCATCCGCTGCACGGCATCGCGCGGCAGCGTGGCAATGCCGAATCCGCCTTGCACCAGCTGCACCATGGCCGAGATGGAGGAGATGGTGTGCACGCGGCGCGGCTCGACTTGCCCCTGGCGCAGCACGTCGAGCAATGTCACGTGCGGCTGCGAGCCGCGCTGGAAGGTCAGAATGTCGGTCTCGGCGAAGTCTGCAAGCGCATAGTGCCGCTTGCGATGCAGTTTGCTATTGCCCACGAAGACCATGTCCATGGGCGCAAGCGCCTGACTGCGGATGCCCTCTGCCGGCGCCGGCAGCGCGGCGAACACTGCGTCCAGTGCGCCGCGACGAATCTGGTCGAGCAACACGGGAGTTGTTTCAACCGTGAGCTCCAACTCAAGCAACGGATTGTCTTTGCGCAGTTGCTCGATCCACAAGATCAGCCAGGAATGAAGCACCGACTCGATAGCTCCTAGACGAATGGAAACCTCCATGGGAGCCCCCGACCCCATCTCGGTCTTGAGCTGGCGCTGCAATTCGAGCATGCGCTTCGCGTAGGTCAGAAAGCGCGCCCCCGCCACGGTGAGCTTGAACCGCTTATCACTGCGGTCCATGAGCAGAACGCCCAGTTCTTCTTCAAGAGCCGCCACGCGGCTCGACATGGCTGACTGGGTAAGGTGCAGCTTCTCGGCCGCGCGCGTCACACTGCGCAAGGAGGCTACCCAGTAGAAGGCTTCGACGAATCGCAGGTTCATGCTCGCAATCTCAAAACTTAGGGCTGTCCGAGCTGTAGCGTGGATGTCGTAGACGTTGCAGGGCAGGTGACTCGAACGATATTAATGTGCACTGGAACGCCTGCGAAATTTCATCAAAGCACCTGTGTAACGGCCGACATGCAGAAGCCCAGCGCACAGAGTGTATGGATCGCGCGTGATCTCATTTAACGACGATGTCGCGGGTACACGCTTTGCCTTCCGCTTTCCACGCTTTGAAGCCTCCTCGAAGCTGTGCGACTCTCGAATAGCCCATAGATTTCAAAGCCAATGCCGCCAGCGCAGAACGCCCGCCGGAGCCGCAGTAAAGAACGACTCGCTGGGTAGGCTGCAAGCCGTAGCGATGAAAATTGCTTGTCGGGTCCGCATAGAACTCAAGCATGCCTCTTGCCGCAAGCAGAGCGCCGGGTATGGCTTCCACTCGATACTCATCTGCTTCCCGCACATCCAGAAGCACCAGCCCGTTCGATTGGATCTCCGCGTCAAGCTCCTCTACGGAAAGACTCTCAATCTGCTCGTTGGCATCGGCCACTAATTGGACGGCTGTTTTATGTAGGGTCTGTCTCATGCCAACGCACTTTACTCACGTGACAGGACCGAGGCAAACAAGAAATTTTTTGATCAGATGATCGAAATTTCAGATGACAGATGGCGCAAGTCCCAAGGATGGTTCGACTTCTCCGTCGTCAGAACGGGAGTGTTTGCAGAGCGGTACGAAGATCGAGGCCACCGGCGATGATCGGCGCGCAAGCGTCTTGTTGTCCCCAGTTCCGGCTGAACAGCCCGCACATTCGACCTGAATGGCGATTTCCTGCACCGCAATCAGAATGCCTTGAGACTGAGCCATATCCTCTAGCCGGGGCTCGCTTTTGTTCGCGTCGACCGACTTCATCGGCGCGACGCGCGCGGCAGGTGTGCCGCGCGCGTTTGAAGTCTGGGATGCCAGCCACGCGCAGACGCTCAATAAAACCTTGCTGCGCTGATCCGTGCGTCGGCTGTCGTCTTCCACTCTGGCGTGCAGCCGCACTGTGAACGACGGACGTTCACAGACAGACCGAAAGACATTGCTGACTTTCGCTGCTGCTGGATCCTGCTGTCCTGCTGTCCTGCTGTCCTGCTGTCCTGCTGTCCTGCTGCGGTGCGTTTTGGGTTGTCGTGTCGTCAGTTGACTTGGTATTCGGCGTAGCCGAATCCATGCCGGAACGCAGTTGCTGCGGTGAAGGAGCCCGTGCTCGGCATCGTTTGCGAGGACAGGTCCGCTCCCTCGGCCTTGTATTTGCAGTGAATCCTGGCGCGGGCACGGCGCACGCTTCCTGCGGTCGGTGCACCTCGGGCTTGTTCGCCGCAACCGGCCTGCCCGACAAATTTCCCCTGCGCTGCGCGCATTCCTCGCGAAGCAAATTTACCGTGCCTGCCGTTCCTTCGCGTTGCTGCGGCCTTCGGTGCGGCGCGCCCGGACCCGCGCCGTCCGGTTCACGCCAAGGCCGCGATGGGCGCGGAGGCGCGCGCGTGGTGACCAAGGGTTCGTCCAAGCGACATGCCTCAGCGCATTGAGGGACGTGGTCGTGAGAAGAATTGACCGGTCGCCCAGCCCTGCTTACCCAATTCGCAAGAAAGCCGAAAGAGAGAATTCGAGGTGCGCAAATGCGTCGCAATAGTCACTGGGCGGTGGCAGCCCCCGAGATGACCAGCAGCACTTCGGCCGGCGCTGCGCCCGTGCAGATCAACCGGTGCGGAACCGAAGCGTTGAAATGCACGCAGTCTCCGGCCACCAGGTCCTCGGTCTTGTCGTCTAGTTCCAGGCAGACTTCGCCGCTCAACACATAGATCAGCTCTTCTCCTTCGTGATGGCTTTTCACGTGTTTCACACCTTTTTCGCGCCCGGGTTGAAGCACGAACGCTACCAGCTGTTGCCCCGGCGCCTTGCCTGCGACGAGCCGAGGAGATCCTTTGTCCTGTCGCTTTGCCCTCGATTGCGCGCCGCGCGTGATCGTGACTGGGCTGGTGGGTGACGGCTGGCCGAACAACTCATCCACCGGCAGCTTCAATGCCTCGGCCAATTTCAAAGCCACACCAATCGACGGATTGGCCAACCCGCGCTCCACCTTGGAGACGTAGCTGCGCGTCAAGTCCGCAGCCTGAGCAAGCTCTTCGAGAGTCATTCCCGCCTGAGTACGCAAGAGTTTCAACTTAATTGCCATTGTTGCTTGAAGGACACTTGTGTCCTATAGTAAACTTGAGTCATATCAAGCAGCGCGCATCTTTCGCTGCATTTAGTTCTTTTTTTGGAGTATGTCATGCTGAATTTGCAGTCCATGCTGTGGAAAAACTCGCTTCTCGCAGCAATGCTCGGCGCTGTCGCAGGAGCAGTCGGGATCACGGCTATTCCCAGGCCCGCTTTTGCACAGGATGCCTACCCCTCCAAGCCAGTCAAATTGATCGTACCTTTTGGTGCTGGCGGCATCACCGATGTGGTTGCGCGGTTGGTCGGACAGAAGCTGGGGGAGGAGCTCAGGCAGCCTGTGGTGATTGAGAACCGTGCAGGCGCCGGCGGCAATATCGCAGCGCAAGCCCTCGCGCAGGCTGCACCGGACGGGTACACCCTGCTGCTGGGCACCGTCGGCACCCAGGTCGTCAACAAAATGATCTACAACAAGCTGACCTACGACTCGGCCACCTTTACGCCTATCTCATTGGTGAGTAACTCGCCCTATGTCCTGGCAGTTGGAGACATCCCGGGTGTCACGGATCTCAAGGGCCTTGTGGCCTACGCGAAGGCCAACCCCGACCGGCTCAACGCGGGCTCTGCCGGCAACGCCAGCTCGCCGCACCTAGGCTTGGAGCTCTTCAAAATAGCCACTGGCACCGCCATAGTCCATGTCCCTTTCAAGAGCGGGGCAGAAGCCATCAACGCAGCCTTGAGCAATCAGGTCCAGATCGTCATCGACGCGATTCCCGTTGTGAAGAGCCACGTCCAAACGGGCAAGCTCAAGGCACTGGCGATCGCTTCTGAGGCGCGCAGCCCTGCGCTGCCGAACGTGGCGACCAGTTCCCAGGCAGGAGTGCCGACATTCCAAATTGGCTCTTGGAATGCCTTACTGGCTCCCCCGGGCACCCCCAAGCAACAGGCGTCCATCGTCGCAGGAGCACTCAGCCGCGCCCTCGCGCGCCCCGATATGCAAAACAGGCTCGCTGAGATGGGAATAGAGGCACTGCCAACGGGCGAAGCTGCCTACCAAAAACACGTGCGCAGCGAAACTGAGAAATGGACGCGCATTGTCCGGGTCGCCGGTACCAAAGTGGACTGAACGCATGCGCATTATTGACACGCAGCGTTCAGGGAACTGTTGGAAGGTTCGTCTTCTGGCGAGCTTTTTGGGCATAGATCTACAAAGGGCTACGCTGTCTATCGACCGCGGCGACTTGAGGTCGGCCGAGTTCATCAACTCTGCTCCGATGAAAAAAGTGCCTGTACTCGAGCTGGATGATGGAAGTCGTTTGAGCGAGTCTGGGGCCATCCTTTTCTACCTGGCACGCGGTACGCCGTGGTGGCCTGAGGATGCGAAGCAGCAAGCCCAGACGCTGGCGTGGATGGCTTTCGAGCAGGAGCAGCACATGCCGCCGCTTTCGCGGTTGAGACTGCACCTCGCCCTCCGGAAAGACCTGACTGCCGAGGCTGCTCAGGCACGACGCTGGTTGCACGAAAGCAATGCAGCACTGTCAATTTTCGAGGCGCATCTGGCTACCGGCCGTCGCTGGGTCTGCACCGACACGGAACCGAGCATCGCTGATGTGGCGCTCTATCCGTATACGCGGATGTCGACGATGGGCGGCATCGATCTGGACGTCTATCCGCATGTCGAGGAATGGGTGGCCCGGATCGAAGAACTGGCCGGCTACCAGGCGTTGTTTCCCGGCCGACCGGACATGAATCTTTCGTCGCTCGAACTCACAAGCAAACTTTTTTCAATCTGAATCAGGAGCATCGCTATGGCAGAAAATACTTTCGCCCTCAACAAGGACGCCCTCAAGGACAGGGCGAACGCCCAGATGGACAGAGTCCTAGAGGACTCAGGTTACTCACTTCGCCAGAAGCTGGCACTGACCTGCCGCATTCTTTTCGAGAACGGTCATGACTCAGGACTGGCGGGGCAGATCACCACTCGAGCTGGTGTGCATGGCACCTACCTTACTCAGCGACTGGGCATGGGTTTCGACGAAATTACCGAAGACAACCTGCTGGAGGTCGACGAAGACCTTAATGTGTTTGTGGGCGACGGCATGGCCAATCCCGCAAATCGCTTCCACTCGTGGGTCTATCGCGCGCGGCCAGACGTCAACTGCATCGTTCATACGCATGCGCTGCACTCGGCGGCCTTGAGCATGCTCGAAGTGCCGCTGGAGGTCTCGCACATGGATAACTGCGTGCTATACGACGACGTTGCATTCGTTCCGAAGTGGCCGGGCGTGCCAGTGGGCAACGAAGAGGGTGAACTGATTGCAACTGCACTGGGCAGCAAACGCACGCTCATGCTCTCGCACCACGGCTTGCTGATTGCTGCGGAAAGCGTGGAAGCCGCCTGCGTGCTCGCGATCGCGTTCGAACGGGCTGCGAAGATGCAACTGCTGGCCGCGGCTGCTGGAGCAATTCAGCCGATCGATCCGGCACTGGGTCGCGAAGCGCATGACTGGATCTTGCGCCCCAAACGCAATGAGGCGGCCTTCGCGTATTACGCGCGTCGCACGCTGAAGACCGGCCGTCATTCTGACTGTCTGAATCCGCGCTGAGGCGCGATAGCGCTAACAACTATCCATTTCTCGTTCCGTCCACAGCCAGGTTTCTCGGGTTGCGGATTTCCTTTTCCCTCAACATCAGAAAGTCATCATGAATGTTCATTTCAAAGGCATCATTTCCTATCCGGTTACGCCGTTCGATAAGTCGGGCGCCGTGGACCTTCCGGCTGTGCGCGGCCTCGTCGACCGTCTGGTCGCCGGTGGTTCCCACGGCATCGCCCCTCTGGGTAGCACTGGAGAAAGCGCTTACCTGGATGACTCGGAGTGGGATGCTGTCGCCGAAACTTCGGTCCAGCAAGTCAACAAGCGACTCCCGGTCATCGTGGGTATCTCGGACCTGACGACGCGCAATGCGGTTCGCAAGGCCAAGTTTGCGGAAGCCGCTGGCGCCGACGCGGTGATGGTGCTGCCGGTGTCGTACTGGAAGCTGTCGGAGGAAGAGATCTTCCGCCACTACGCCACGATCTCGGAGGCCGTGGGCGTACCGCTCATGGTCTACAACAACCCGGCCACCAGCGGCGTGGACATGAAGCCCGAACTTATCGTGAAGATCGTCAAAGAGATCGATAACGCGACGATGGTCAAAGAAAGCTCTGGCGACATCCAGCGCATGCACACATTGCGACAACTCGATGCGGGCATTCCGTTCTTCAATGGCAGCAACCCGCTGGCGCTCGAAGCCTTCGCAGCGGGCGCAGTCGGCTGGTGCACGGCCGCGCCGTGCGTGATTCCCGAATGGCCGAAAGCGCTTTACGACACATGCGCAGCAGGGGACATGGATGGCGCGCGCGAAGTGTTCTACAACCAGTTGCCAATCTTGCGCTTCATTCTGCAGGGTGGCCTGCCCACAACGATCAAAGCGGGATTGGGTCTGCGTGGTTTCGAGGCCGGCGTCCCGCGCTCGCCTCTGCAAGGGCTGAGTAAGGACGGCGTCAAGACGCTGGAAGGCTTGCTCAAGACAATTGACGCGAGACAACTGTCGAAGAAATGAGCGCAGGCCAACGGGCTTGAACAACGAGGAAGCCGGGGAGCGTTGTGGTTGAATGAGCTGCAGCGCCTGTCTGACGCCGGTGACTGAGGGGCTCACAAACCATCTTGACAGCGGGCATAGCGATGCAGATGCGGCAGCGCTCCAGCCTCACGTTGCCCTGAGTTGTTCGCGCAGTGCGTTGCCCAAAATCATGATTTCGCTGAGAGATGATCCTTTTGGCGCGGCATGCCAAGCTGTGTGGACCATGTTGCCCGAGGCACGAGAGCTTCACAACATCGTCGTAAAGTCGCTTCTGTTGCCTTGCGCATGTACGGATCGCCGCAAGGACGTACAGCAGATTCCGTGCTTCGTCGGTTTCCATCTGAGACGGCTTACACTTTCTGTGATTCCGTGCATCTCCGGTGATGCCGGACCGTGCTCTTGTGTCGGGTAGCAGCGGCTGCCGCCGCACCGTAAGAACCGTACGTGCAGGTCGCCCCGCATACGGCTCAAGCCCTTCTTCAGCACCATGGACTGGCACCGGGCCAACGACGAGCTGGACGCGACCACGACGAGTAGCGTATGAAAAATTCCTCTTGTCAGCCGTGGCTGCGCTGATGTCGGCTCCCTTGCTTCTGCAAGCTTGCGACAAGACGCAGCCAATCGAAACCGTTGAATCACTGTTGGCCGATCCCGAGCGCCTGAAACTGCTGCGTGAACAATGCAAGGCAGACCGGGCAAAGGTTGGCAAGGAGCTGTGTGATCGAGTGGCGATCGCCTCCAACCGTCGGTTCTTTGGCGACGGCAAGGCGCCGCGCCCCGCACCCGAGTAACCGCCGCACTTCCGAGCCAGCGCAGGAAGCCAGACGCTGCGCCGATAAGGAGGGCCAAAACGCAAATGTGAGACTCAACTCATCCCTGCATAGGCGTTGCGAACCTCGATCGGCGAGAGAACTCATGCATGCGAACTATCGCAAAGCGCGGCAAAAGTCAAAGCAAGAATTGCCGCGAGCGCCCCGACTGCGCATGTGCCACGCCAATCGAAAAATGAAAATGCAACACCTCCCAAAGCAGCACCGATCGCACCGCCGAGCAACATCGTTGAGATAAATACAGTGTTGAGACGACTTTGCGCCTGCGCGTCCAGCGCAAGCACTCGGGCTTGATTGGCGACCTGAGATGATTGCACGCCGACATCCATCACCAAAACACCTGCAGCAAGTACCCACAGATTGCCTGGAACGATGATCATCAGTGCGAAGGCGATGACAACCAGGACAGCGCCGATGCAAATTACTGTGCGATGACTTCTGCGGTCTGCAAGGAGACCTGCGGCGGGCGCGACAGCAACACCGGCAGCGCCAATCAAGGCCATAAGGCCTGCGGCCGAAGGACCAAATTGATAGCTTTCACTGGCAAACAAAAGCGCGAGGTTTGCCCAGAAAGCAAGAAAGGCCGCGAAGATGGATGCTTGAATGAGGATGGCTGCTCTCAATGCCCGATGCATGGTCAATAGCGACCAGAGTGAAGCGATCAGTTCACCATAGCTGACTGAGACGGTAGGTTCAACCCTGGGAAGCGTTTTCGTAAAGACCCCCGCCATTGCGAACATTGCGCCACCGGCAATCAGGAACATGGTTCTCCAACCCCACCATTCAGTGACATTGCCGCTGACTGCCCTCGACAACAGGATGCCGAGAAGGATGCCTCCGGTAACAAAACCAAGCGTTCTACCCTTGGAGGCAGGAGGCGCAATGTGAACCGAGAGCGGGATGATCTGTTGGGCAACGGTGGAGAAAAGGCCGATAGAGAAACTCGCCATGACCATCAACCACAGTCCCATAGCCACTGATGCTCCAACCAAAGCAAGTGCAAGCGCAATGGTGGTCAGAACGATCAGTGAGCGGCGTTCAAATTTATCACCCAGCGGCGCAAGGAAAATGACACCCAAGGTGTTTCCGACCAAAGCGGCCACCGGAATGGCGGTGACGACGGCTGGCGCGACTCGCAGCTCGCCGGCAAGCTCGGCGAGCATAGGTTGGCAATAGTATGGATTGGCGACTGCCAACCCCGCCCCGCCCGCAAGGATCAATATGAGTTTTCCGTCCAACGAACCTGCACTACGGCTTTGGTCTTTGCTGGCAACTGGGCCCTCACTCATTTCTGTAGGCGCCATGATTTTGAATGTTGAGCTTGTAGGCGTTTCAAGATCCGGCCAATCTTCATGTGGACGCGCTGGTGTTGGCTCATGGTTTCCCGTGCGTTGTTGCTTGTGCGTTACGATCTGCAGCGGACTGTGAACCACCATCACTGCTGAAAACGGATGGAAGAGATTGATCACGAAGTGTTTACGTGTATTCCATTCCAATTCAGCAGAGGTGGCAGCGGTTTAAGCCTTGACACCGATTCGGCGCAAACGTCGGCAATGTGCGAAGTCAATTCGCGCCGCCTTCCCCTGCCGATGGCCAGTAATGGGTGTCTGGCGTAGCCCGAGCGCCAAAGATGGCTTGCCCAACGCGTACGACGGTCGCACCTTCTTCGATTGCGATCTCGTAGTCGCCGGACATTCCCATCGACAATTCGTCCAGCAAGATACCTTTTGGCGACTCCTGTCGAAGCCGATCACGCACACCACGCAGGAGTGCGAAGCACTCGCGCACCCGGTCGGCTTCTGCCGAAAGCACCGCGAGTGTCATCAGACCGCGCACACGCAATGCCGAGAAGACCGGCATCTGCCGCAGGAATTCAGCCACTTCATTCGGCGGCAGCCCGTACTTACCGCTTTCTCCCGACGTATTGACCTGCACAAAGACATCCAGCCCACGTCCCTCGGCTTGCAGGCGCCGTTCCAGGGCCTCAGCTACCCGCAAGCTGTCGAGCGCCTGGAATTCACTGGCGAAGCGCGCCACCAGCTTGGCCTTGTTGGTTTGCAAATGCCCAATCACCGACCAACGCAGATCGGTCAAATCTTGCATTGCCTCCCACTTGCGACATGCCTCCTGCGGCTTGTTCTCGCCCAGCGAGCGGCAACCGGCAGCGTAGGCCAGACGCAGGCTCGCTTCGGACTTGGTCTTGCTGACAGGCAGCAAGCGCACACCAGCAGGATCGCGCCCGACACGTTGGCAGGCCGCCGCCATGCGTGCATGAACCACCGTAAGGTTGTTGCGGAAGTCTTCCACCGTCTCAGCCTGCGGCCAGCGTCCATGCCGGTCATGCAGCGTTGAAGTTTCAAGCAAAAGTTCAGTAGTCATGACGAGATTCGTCCTATGGACCCGTATCGACCATTGGATTTCATGTCCTTTCAGTACGGTGTATTATTGTCCTATGCCAAACTCTAACATGTCCTAGATCATTATGAAAATTGTTGGCAAGACAGCAGCAGAGATCTTTGACAGCATCCGTGCATTGACACTGGCGGGCTCATTCAAGCCAGGCCAAGAGCTACCCACGACCCGCGATCTGGCTGCAACCTTGGACGTGAACCGCAACACGGTGTCCATGGCTTACAAGCGCCTGGCAGCATCCGGAATTGCGATTTCGAAAGGCCGTCTAGGCACCGTCATTCGTGAACAGCTCGACCCAGGTGAGCAGGAGGGTTTCTTGCCTGGCTCGCCATTGGCAGATCTGGGCAGCGGCAACCCGAATCCAGCATGGCTGCCTGACATCACCGCAGCCCTGGCGCACAGGACTTACCGTTCGCGTCTGTATGGCGAAGCCACGATCGATCCCGAGATGGAAGCCATTGCCAGGAAGCTGCTCAAAGAGGACTGTCCGGAGCAGTTCGAGGTAAGTCTGACAAGCGGTGCCGTCGATGCGATCGAACGCCTGCTGACGGCATATCTCGTTGCGGGCGACAAGGTCGCGGTTGAAGACCCGTGTTTCATCGGCAGCGTCAACACGCTGCGTATCGCTGGACTGCAAGCGGTAGGAGTGCCTATGGATGCGCAGGGTCTGAGCGTCGAAGGACTACAGCAGGCGTTGGCCCAGGGCGTACGGGCCGTTATCGTGACGCCGCGCGCCCACAACCCGACGGGGTGCAACTTGAGCGCGGCGCGGGCGCGTAAGCTGCGCGCCGTGCTGGCACGCTACCCCCATGTATTGGTCATATCCGACGATCATTTCTCGCAGTTGGCTGTCGCCGACTACTTCAATGTCATTCCTCCTTTAGCCAAACGCTGGGCTGTAGTCCGTTCGGTGTCCAAGATGTTGGGTCCAGACCTGCGCTGTGCCTTTGTTGCGAGCGACGAGCAGACAGCCCAAAGGCTGCGACTGCGCCTGGCACCTGGCACGAACTGGGTGAGTCACCTTCTACAAGACGCAGTCGTCGCCTGCCTATCCTCACCGGACGTAGCCAACAAGCTTGCCCAGGCACGCAAAGACTATGCACGACGTCGGAAACTATTGGAAGCAGCCCTTGGCTTGCACGAAATCGCAGTCGCGTCGCCAGCGGATGGCCTCAACGTATGGGTCCCACTCCCAGAAGGCAAACAATCCGCCGTGCTGGCGCTAGCTCGAAGGGGATGGCTAGTTCGCGGAGGCGAACCCTTCTCCGTGCAGGCGCCTGCACATGGACTACGCATCACGGTGTCAACCATCGACGAGGCAAGTGCACACGCCTTTGCCAGCGCACTCAGTCACGTGCTGAGTCAGAAGTAGCTGCGGGCGCCGCTAGATGCAAGACGCCGGCATGGATGAGCGCCCATCCTTTATCCGGCTACCAATTAATCACTGGGGAAGCAAAGCCATGAGAGTCCATTTTGTAGTGCACGAGTCGTTCGAAGCACCTGGCGCATTTGCAACCTGGGTCACAGAACGAGGCCATGAAGCCACGTACTCCCGGGTCTACCTGAACGATCCCCTCCCGCCATCGATCGAAAACATCGAGTTGCTGGTTGTCTTGGGAGGTCCGCAATCGCCCTCTACCACAAAGGAAGAGTGTCCGCACTTCGACGCAGCCGCGGAATGTGCCTTGATAGCCCAATTCGTCAACGCAGGCAGGGCGGTCGTTGGCGTATGCCTGGGTTCGCAGTTAATCGGCCAAGCGCTCGGCGCGCAACATGAGCGAAGCCCCGAGAAAGAAATCGGGAAGTTCCCCATCACGCTCACGGCAGAGGGTAGGGTCAATGAAAAATTCTCTCACTTCGGTGAGACCCTGGAGGTTGGTCACTGGCACAACGATATGCCAGGCCTGACCGACAGCGCGAAGATCATTGCCTTCAGCGAAGGCTGCCCGCGCCAGATCATCGAATACGGGGACTTGGTCTACGGCTTCCAATGCCATATGGAATTCACGCCAGACGAGGTTGAATTGTTGATCGAGGCATCTCACCGCGAGTTGGCAGCGCTGACTAACCACCGCTTTGTCCAGCAACCTGCGGCTCTGCGCGCAAACAACTATAGGGCAATGAACCAGAAGCTGTTCGGTTTCCTCGACAAGCTGGTCGCAAGCCTTCAGCTCGGTCCTGTGATCAAAGCTGGGGTGAGCTGACAGCGAAGCGGAGTTCCACCTTTACCCTTAGCTATTGCCCATTCATATCAGGCACAGAAAACATGTACTCAGCAACGTTCATTTTTGCGACAAAGCAACTGGATGGAGACTTTCATCGCCTTGACCAAGACATTGCAGCCACGGCAAAAACGATCCCTGGATATATCGGCGAAGAGACTTGGGAGAACAGCGCCACGGGTCTCACCTTGAACATGTACTACTGGGACTCACTGGAGGCCTTGCAAGAACTCATGAACCATCCCGCGCACTTGAAGGCAAAACGAAAGCAGGCGAATTGGCTCGCAGGCTACCAAGTGGTCATATCCAAGGTCATCAGAATGTACGGTGATGGTCAGCTAAAAGATCGCTTGCCTGTAACGATGGTCAACTGATCCTTCCGCTACTCAAGCATGGTCGAAGGGAGTTCGGTTTCGCGAAGCACCTGCATTCACATTGCAGGCATCCGAAATGGACAAAAGTGCTCCTGATCCAGCCAGGCTGGACACGATCTTCGCGTCGCGACGTCCAGCAGTTAGCGTACGGGTAGTGACCATTGAGTCGAGCGCTTTGAATCAGGCTCATCACTGCGGGCGCCGATCACTGACGTCTGCGCGGCGGGCTTTCCCAGGCGCGGTCGGTTTGAGGCTGGCTTGCTGTGAGCCTCACCGTGATATAGCGCGCTCGCCGTCAAGGTCTTCGCGTGCGCTGCGCGATGGTATCCTGGCTGATCACAAGCATCGATCCGCATGACGACGATCATCGCTTCGGACTGGCCAATCTGAGTCTGGCGTTCTCGGCGCTGGGCTGGATGAGCCTGGCGGAGCTGACCGCTCTGCGTGTTGCCGCTGTGTCTGCCGCTAGTTTCCGTCCCTGCGGTAGGCGCCCGATATCCGTGACATGACTTCATCGAAATCGAAATCGGCACGAAATCTGGACTCGAACTGTCCCTGCTCACCGTCATAGACGAACTCGGCACAGTAGCAGTCGGGTTCGCCTTCGCCGCAGTCGTCGCAGTTGGGATTGCAGTAGGCGATCATCTGATCTGGGGCATCAGCCGGATCGGCTGATGCCATGAGGGCATCGTCTTGGCTCCAATCGCTCACCACAAACCCGCCGCGGGCAAATTCCAACACGTCATCAATGGCGTAAAGATCCCAACCCGTCAGCGCTTGATATGCGGGCCGAAGCACGACGCGTGCGTAGTCGAACCGGTACCCATCGAGGATGCACAGGACCCGCCCTTTCTCTTCAACCAGACTTTGGAATGAAATCGGGCCGTACTGCTGCTCAAGCTGCCGATACCGTTTTGGATCGAGCCGGATGTGCTTGAGTGCGTTGTTGATGCCGTCGATGAGCTCGAACTTTCGATTGCTGAAGCGTGCTCCATTCACACTGAACGTTTGATCGAACTTCCGCACTAGGTCTTTTCTGGTTTCCAGAATCCCATCAACTTTGCGGATCGCCTGGATGTAGTCGACCGCATGCGCAACGAACAGGTTGGCCCCGAACACCTGATGCAGCTCCATTTGGCCAGCGTCGATGTTGGTTTTCAATTGGGTCATCGCTGGCCCAAAGATCGCCTCGATGTATCGGCTGTAGTCTTTACACGCTTGTTCCAGCTCTGGATTGAGGGGGGTCATCATTTGTTGTCGGAATAATTGATTGCACCGACGTTGACGACAGACCAGACCGTGATCCAAGACGCCCGAAATCTACCGAGTGCTGCCGGTCTGCGCGAGTAATCAACCTCGTTGATCTTCCTTCGGAAGTCGCGCTTCGGTTTCCAGCACCAGCTCGCCCGCGCTGCGCTGCAGCGCCCGTGCGATCTTGAACACCAGAGCCAACGTGGGCATGTGCTCGCCGCGCTCGATTTTGCCCATGTGGGAGCGTTCGATACCGGCGAGATGCGCAAGCGTTTCTTGGGCAATGCCGTCCTCGGTGCGAATCGCGCGCACTGCGGCGCCGAAGGCGAGCGCCGGCACGGGACCGAATGTTGTGGCACCGGCAGGCCTTCCTCGCTGTATTCCACGCTTGGCTTGCATGGATCCAAGCGTCGCTGTGCCTGGCTACTAAAACCACGTTAAAGATAACTCTCTTCATTTCATTCGCTATGGTGCGGCCTAGAATTCGTGATCTCGATGCGACAGGAAACATGCCCTCCCGCCGGTCCACAAGCAGGAGCATCCATGCTCCCACCCATGCCCTCATCGGCCGCCCGTTGTCGGCGCGGCCTTGCTCCCGGAGCTTGACGTCCATGGCCTTTCTTAACGAACAGCAGCGCAGCGAAATGCTGGCCAACGGCGCAGCGCGCGCCCGGGGAGATGCCGTTGATCCGATGCCCGTGCTGAAGCTGCACACGCTGGATGCGCATGCGACCTGGCTGCTGGCAGAGCTAGCGGACGATGGGGACACTGCCTACGGGCTGATCGACGTGGGCCTGGGGGTGCCGGAGTTGGGCCACATCCGCCTGTCCGATCTGGCGTCCATAGTCGGGCCGAACGGAATCCCCGTTCGGGCCGATCCGCATTTCAAGCCGCAGCGGACGCTGTCGGCCTATGCGGCCGACGCTGCTCGCGACGGTTCTATCAACGACTGACGCGTTTGCTACTGGCGTGTCGGTCTTTGTTTCCGGCACCACGAGCGCGCCGGCAGATCCCCGCCCCCTTGACCGTCAGCCCCGCATCACGGCCTGCAGCAGCAGTAGCCGTTGGAGATAGGCTCCAGCATATTGGCGGGAAGCCCAGGGCAGGCACCCGTCGTTGAACAGGAAACCTTCGCTCGTCGCCCGAGCCGAGAACGCCTTGAGCCTCTCTGCATCGAGGCCGGCATGCAGGTGCGGGAAGGACTCGTACGCCGCCCATTCGTCGGTGATCTGTCCCACCGGCTTGTACCGTCGGTTGACCAGGATCGTGTCGTCCTCACCGAGCTGCTTTGCCGCATAGGGCAGCCAGCACCGCATCTCCCAGTTGACCGTGGTGGCGGCGTAGATCTTGAAGCGTGGCACCGAGAGCAGGCATCTCATGTAGTCGACTGCGAAATCGACCGCGTTGTGTGCTGAGATGAACTGATGGGAAAGATCGGCCACCGATTGGCGCGCTGCGTCCACCCGCGGTGTGCGACTGTGCGCGGGAAGCTGCACCTTGTGCAGCGCCAGGCGCATCTCTTCTGAGGTCCGCGAGAAGCGATATGGGGGCGACCCCACGTCCAGCGAGGTCGCGTTCCTCATCAGCAGCGACCAGTTGCGGTGGCCGTTCGCCAACGCGATGTGATCCAGCGCCTGGCTGTGCGTGATGAGTGAGGAGGCTCGGCAAAGCTGCTTGGCCTCGCGTTTGAAGTGCTCGATCTGAGCTTCGGAGAAATAATCAGGCATGTGCGTTCCATAAGTGAGCCGCTGACATTCGATGCGCCCACACATCGAGTCCTGCGGCAGACCCATGAAAGTCAGCCTCACGTCCGCAATGGCTTGCGGACCACGTTGCTGAATCAGCTTCGCCAGCGTGGGCGGGCGGGCCGACGTTGGGCGGCACGGCGCAATTTTAGCAAGTTTCGGCGCAAGCCGTCGCAGCCTAGGGTCGCTTCTCGCGCGAGCACTCGGCGCTTCAAAAGCCATGCCCGGATCCTGATTCGGTGGCAGCTTCCTTTCTCAAAAGGGAGCCGCTTCATGACGACGCGCAACGTTGACGATCTGCCACATGCCCCATGGGGCATATCGGCCGCCTATTTCTATACGTTGGACCTGGATGGTCCCGCGCTGGCGTGGGAGTACCTGCGCCGCAATGCGCGCTACCGGGACGAGTACGAGACAGCGGCGCGACGACGTTCTGTATGGGCTGAACGCTGGGGGTTGCGATGTTGTCGAAGACCCACGGAGGGATGCGCGAAAGGCGCATCCGCAATGGCTCTCGTCACCTGATGAGTTGCTGCAGGTGCGCGCGTCGCGCGCGCCCGATGCGGCATCTGGGTTCGACCTGTGGCGCGTTCCCGGCCGCAAGCGCTTGGCGCTGGGCGGCGGCGATTTGACATTGACTGCCGAACTGCCGGTGCAGCGCCTTCAGTTCTTGTTAGCGGGCGATGTCAAGGATGGCGTGGCTTATGCCTGCGCCGTGCCACTGACTCATCGTCTGCGTGGCCAGCTCGATGGTTTCAATGCACAGGCGCGGGTGTTGGACGGCCACGAGATTGCCGAGGCGCGAGCGCGACCGGCAACCCGCTCTGCGCTGCTGCATCTGCGCGCCCTGCAGGCGCTCGATGCCATGCGTGCCGGCGCATCGCACCGTGACGTTGCCCAAGTCCTGTTTGGGCTCCGTGAGGTTGTGCTGCGCTGGCGAGAGGATGGCGAGCTGCGCGCACAGGTGCGGCATCTGCTGCGACGTGCAGAGGCGTATGTGAACGGTGGCTACCTCGCGTTGGCAGGTGTGCGCCGTACCGCAGCGGAGCGCCCCGGAGACGAACGTCTGCGCTGAATCTCTCCCTGCCCTGATCGGGCTTGGTTCCCGAGACTGCCTCCATCGGGCTGCGAATGGTTTGCGGCCCATCCACCGAGATGGAGGCCTTCATGGCAGTCGGACATTCGATCCCTTCGCGCGGCTTTGCAGCGGCTGCGCCGCAGCCCGCTGCGGCACAACAGGTTCCAGCCGCCGCCGCAAATCCTGAATTCCTGACCACCGACGAAGCGGCCGCGTTCCTGCGGCTGTCGCCTCGCACGCTGGAGAAGCAACGCGTGCTCGGTGGTGGTCCGCGCTTCCGCAAGTTTGGCGCGCGCGTCGTGTACGCCGCCGTGGACCTGCGCGCCTGGGCCGACAGCAACACCTTCGGTATGACCTCCGACCCCGGCTACGTGGTCCGCACTTCGGTTCGCTGATCCTCTTGAGCCGGAGAAAGCTGCGATGTCCAAGCGCCCAGGCGAACGCGAACAGCTTACGCTGTTCCGCGCGCTGCCGGGCGACATGGCGTTGCGCGATGCGCAGGATCTGATGGCCTATCCGTTCTTCAGCCTGGCGAAGTCCCGCCGTAGCGTGCCGATCCTCTTCGAGGCCGGGGGCGTCACTCTCACGGTCGAAGGCGTACCTGAGCACGGCATAGCCACCATCTGGGACGCTGATGTGCTGATCTGGGCGGCGAGCCAGATCGTCCAGGCCAAGAAGGAAGGCATCGCGCCCTCGCGGCTGATGGTGGCCACTCCCTACGAAATCCTGCGCTTTGCGCAGCGCGGCACCGGACGCAGCGACTACCTTGCGCTCAGGGCCGCACTTGACCGCCTGCAGTCCACCACCATCGCCACAACGCTGCGCCAGCGCGAACGCCTGAATGGAGTCCGCCGCACTCACCGCTTCTCATGGATCAACGAATGGAAGGAGTACGTGCGACCCGACGGCAGGTCGGACGGGATCGAGCTGATCCTGGCCGACTGGTTCTTCTCCGGGGTGATGGATGACGCTCTGGTGCTCACGCTGGACCCGACGTACTTTCAGCTCACGGGTGGCATCGAGCGCTGGCTATACCGACTGGTGCGCAAGCATGGCGGCAGGCAGCCAGCCGGATGGCGATTCGACATGCGTCACCTGCACCTGAAGTCCGGTAGTTTGCAGCGCCTGTCCGACTTCGCGCTGCAGGTGCGCGAGCTCGCGCGGCGCCAGTCGCTGCCGGGTTACCGGCTGTCCATCGAGCGTAGTGGTGGCAGCGAATGGCTGCTCTTCCGTCCCGATGCCGCCAGCACGTCGGCGACCCGTTCAAGTGACTTATCCACAACTTCTGTTGAAGAACTTGTGGATTCCGTGTGGACGGGCTCGGTGGATCACCCGCACGACGCTCGGTGGATCGCCCGCAGAAGTATCGGTGAATCGCCCGCACCGACCGGCCGGGAAGCCGCACCCAGCAACGGTTTCGGGACCCCTTAAACATCTAAAGGGATACATAAATGAATAAGACGCGCGTGCGATTCGATGCTGCTCAAAAAAGTGGCGTTGCTGATTTTTTGGGCAGCGAAGACCGCTTTCCAGAAAGGCGAGGAACACCAACCACCCACGTCGGCAAGGTCATCGCCCTGCTGAACCAGAAAGGCGGAGCTGGCAAGACCACGCTCGCCACTCACCTGGCGGGCGAGTTGGCGATGCACGGAAGCCGCGTGACGCTGCTCGATGCTGATCCGCAGGGCTCCGCCCTGGACTGGGCGCAACGCCGCGCTCAAAGCGGCCAGGAACGGCTATACGGGGTGTTCGGATTGTCGAGGGATACGCTTCACAGGGAAGTGCCTGGGATTGCGCTGGACGCAGACTACGTCGTCATTGACGGCCCACCTCGGGTGGCGGCGCTCGCACGCTCCGCGCTGCTGGCTGCCGACCTGGTGCTGATTCCAGTGCAGCCGAGTGCCTACGACGTGTGGGCGACGCAGGAGATGGTTGGCTTGATCGCGGAGGCGAGAGTCTTCCGGCCTGCATTGCGCGCGGCCTTTGTCATCAATCGGCGCGTTGTCGGCACCGTGATCGGGCGCGAGGCCAGGCAGGCGCTGGTCGATCAGCCATTCCCAGCGCTTCAAGCAGAAATCTCGCAGCGCATCGTGTTCGCTGACAGCGTGGCGGCTGGCCGACTGGTGAGCGAAGTGGCGCCGCAGTGTGCAGCCGCGCGCGAAGTTGCGGCGCTCGTGCAAGCGGTGCGGGAGGCGTTGGGATGACAACACCGACACCATCGAAGACGCCGCGTCGGGCGCCCATCGGCCGCAGGCCGGCGGCCGATCCAGCCACGGCCTGGGTGCATCGGGAGAACGTGGACAGTGCGGCTGCTGGACCTGCGAAGGGCCAAGTCTTCACCGCACGCCTGACCATCGACGTGACACCTGCACTACGCGGACGCATCAAGATGATCGCGTTCGGACGCGGCATCACGGCAGCTGACATGCTGCGCGAGTTGCTGGAGCGGGAGTTCTTGGAGGGCAAGGCATGAACACGCCGAATGCAAGACCTGCGTTCACTTCGGAGCAACGGTGGCCGCGGACGGCGCTGCCGACGCGGCCGATCCGCATGAAGGTCTCGCTCGCCTTCGTCGAGCATCGCGTGAACGTCTACCTGCGCTTCGGCAGGCCCGTGCGTGAGATCGTTCTGGACCGCTGGCGGCGCATTGCGGTGCTCGCGCCGGGCACGATCTGCTGCCGCATCAAATGGATCGGCAACGACTATGGCACTGCGCTGTGGCAGCTCTTGGTGCTGCAGGCGCCAATGCCTCTCGACGACATGCAGCGCGTCGCCGGCGTGTCGCCTGGCGCAAGCATCCTGCTGCGCGCCGATGGCGAGCCGCAGGTCAAGGCGGTGCTCGAATCGGTCGACAGCATCGAGGCTGTTGGCGTCGAACCGTGTGATGCTGCGCCGGCCTATTGGCGCACGGTCGGCAACCGGCTGGCAGCGCGTCAGCCGCTGCCGATGTACACGGCGGAGCGTCATGCAGCGCATCTTGTGCGCGGAGCGCTGCGATGACGCCGACCATGACGCGGCGCGCGTTGCTGGTCTGCATGAGCTGTGCTCTGATGGCGCTCGGCGCACCAGTCGTGTGGCAGGTTCACAAGCGCATCGTCTACAACCCGAGTGCCAGCGTCGCACGCGGTTGGTATCGCATCGACCCCATTGAAAAACTTGACCTGCTGCGCGTTGGCAGCATCGTGTTGGCCCGGCTTCCCGACGCCGTGGCTGCAATGGCGGCCCAACGCGGCTATCTCCCTGCGGGCGTACCGATCCTCAAGCGCATCGGCGCAGCAGCTTCGCAGTCGGTGTGCGTCCGGGACCAGGTTGTGCGCATTGATGGCGTAGTCGTGGCAACTGCTCGTTTGCACGATGGCGCACATCGCACTCTGACCCCATGGGCGCAATGTCGCGACCTTGACGAGAACGAACTGTTCTTGCTTAGCGACACGAACCCGGCGTCGTTCGACAGCCGGTATTTCGGTCCCATCGACGCGTCTGCCGTGCTCGGAATTGCGACGCCAGTGTGGACATGGAGCGTACCGTGATGTCGTGCCTAGTTGCTCATCCAGTTGGACACGGTTGTCGCGTTGCACCCGCGTCCTATGGGTCACCGGCCATGTGTACAGGCATGCGCCGAGCCTGCACCGTTCGCGCACCGATTCCGCGCCCGGCCGAAGACCAACCATTCCGCCGAACTGCGGCCGAGACGGTGTTTCGCCCGCATTCCAACGTGCAGGGGGCCAGGTGCCAGCGTGCAGCTTCCGCTGCACCCGCGCTGCCCTGCAGGCTGCGCTGCGCACCCCGTGCGCGGCTGGCGCATGGGCGGTATGGGAGCCGGAGTCGGGAGCGTATGCGGGGGACGGAGGCATTGGGCCAGATAAAGGGGGTGGCACGCCGTGCCCCGCAAAGCCAGTCTGCACGTGGGTTTGTCGCGGCACCGCGAGGGGTCTCGTGTGTGCCTTGCAGACACGGGAATCCGCATGGCTGCGGCGTCTGCCGCGTGCCGTTTGCGATGGCGTGCGCCACGATGCGCTCGGGGTTTCGCCATGGCCAGCCGTGACGATGACCGCTTTCGTGTCAAACCCGCGGCGCCGAAGTCCCGCGCCGGACCACGTTCGCAGCGCTTTATTTCGCAGGTGCTCAAGGAGGTTTCGAAGGCCGGCGCCAAGCGCTCCGGCAAGAACGCCGGTCGGCCCGCCAACACTTTCGGCCGGGGCCGCGTCGCCGCCACCATGGCTGGTCAGCGCTTGGGGGCAAACGCCAGACGCGTCATCATCAAGAGCCGCTTCGTGGTGCTCCGGCGCGCCAGTCCGAAGTCTGTGTCGGTTCACTTGCGCTACATCGAGCGCGACGGCGTCACGCGCGATGGACAGAAGGGCCAGGCCTACGGGCAGGACACCGACGCGGCCGACACCAAGGCCTTCCAGGAGCGTGGCCGTGGCGACCGCCACCAGTTCCGCTTCATCGTCTCGCCGGAAGACGGGCAGGAGCTGGAAGACCTCAAGGGCTTCACCCGCCAGCTCATGCGACGCATGGAGATCGACTTGGAAACCCGACTGGACTGGGTGGCCGTCGACCACTGGGACACTGACAACCCGCACACCCACATCGTGCTGAATGGGCGCACCGCCGGCAAAGAGGATCTGGTGATAGCGCCGGACTACATGGCGCACGGCATGCGCATGCGTGCCAGCGAGATCGCCACAGAGTGGCTGGGGCCGCGTACTGAGGCGGAAATGCGGCACAGCCTGCTGCGCGAAGTGGACCAGCAGCGGCTGACCAGCCTCGACCGGACGTTGATCCGGCAGGCCGGCCCGGACGGCATCGATCTCACAGGCAATCCACCGGATAGGCAGCGCCAGAACGTGCTGCGAGCGCGGCTGCAGCAGCTTGAAGGGATGGGGCTGGTCGAACGGATGGATGCGAACCGGTGGACGCTGCAACCCGGCATGGCGTCCACGCTCAACGCCCTTGGCGAGCGCGAGGACGCCCTGGATACGATGCGCCGCGCACTTAAAGGCCAGCAGCGCGAACTGGTGGTGCATGACGTGGATGGCGCCAGTGATGCGCGCGTCATCGGTCGCATCGCTGGAAAGGGACTGGCCGACGAACTGAACGACCGCGGCTACTTGGTGGTCGATGGCATTGACGGCCGGGCGCATTACTTGAAGCTGGCAACTGGTGCTGATCTGTCCGAGTTGCCGATGCAAGCCATTGTCGAGGCTAAGCTGCCGGGGCAGGAGAAGGCGGTGGATCGCAACGTCCTGACGGAATCAAAGGATGGCATCTACAGCATGGTCAGTCATCTGGCCAAGCTTCAGCACGCTGGAAATCACGATCCGCAGGCTACCGTCGAAATCCATGTGCGCCGGTTGGAATCATTGCGCCGCTCAGGGGTGGTCGAGCGCATCGCCGATGGTGTTTGGAAGATTCCGGCTGACTTGATGCAGAAGGCGCTGCAACACGATGCGCAAACATCTACGGGCCGGGTGATCGAACTGCAGTCGCACCTGCCCATTGAGCAGCAGGTACGCTCCGTCGGGGCGACCTGGCTCGACCGTAATCTGGTGGCCGATGGCGGTATCGTTGCACAGGGCTTCGGTGCGCAGGTGCGCGATGCGATGCAATCCCGCTTGGACTTCCTTACCGAGCGCGGGCTGGCGGAACGCCGAGGCCAGCGCGTGGTCCTTGCGCGTAACTTGCTGGGCACATTGCGCGACCGTGAATTGGCAACTGTTGGCAAATCAATGCAGGACCAGACCGGCCATACCTACCGCCCTCTGCAGGACGGGCAGCGAGCCAGCGGCACCTACAGCAAGTCGATTCAACTCGCCAGCGGGCGCTTCGCCATGCTCGACGATGGCATTGGTTTCAGCTTGGTGCCTTGGCGGCCGGTGATCGAGCAACGGCTGGGTCAGCAGGTCAGCGCCATGGTGCGCGGTTCATCCGTCACCTGGAACCTTGGCAGGCGGCCAGGCCTCTCTATCTGACCGTGGCGTGCGCCAATTGACTGCAGCCAATGCGAGCGTCTGGTCGGCATCGCGGGCGCGACGTCCGATGAGCGCCGGATGCAGCCGAACATTGTTCAAGCGCGGCAATCTCGGCAGACCCGACTTGCCCGTCAGTTCATGCCGCCGTTCCGTGCTCACTGCGTTACAGAGGCTTTCAAAGAGCTACGTCGCGCAACCACCCTTGGTAACTCCGATCATGAGCTACATGCGCAATTCGTAGCACTCGCTACTACACCCACATTTGGCCCTCCTGCGGAACCACGATAGAGCGCTTACGGGCATACGTTTGGCGAGCGTCTTTCAGTGACCGCGCAATCTTGAGCCGAGCGCATAGCAGGCGCCATCGACGGTGCACCGCGTGCTGGAAGGTCGACCAAGCGCACGCTGGCCTATGAATTCTGGTCACATGTATTTCCTGCAGATTTGCAGTGACTAGTCAACGGCTTACTTCCAATTGGATCGCGCCGAGGCCATGGGTACGATGCCGTCAATGCCACTGAGCAGCCGCTGACAGTTGTAGCGTGGTTGCAAACCTACCAAACGTACGATGTGCTGAGTTGTGGTAGATCAGCCATACGCCACCAAGTTGACTCATAGCAACTCATATAATGAGAACCATTCGCAATAATTGATGTTTTTCATAGACGTTATATGTCAGCTGGCAGCACGACGCTCGATGTGGCAATACTCTACAGCGACCACCACCAATGGTTGCGGAGATGGCTGCTGCGCAAGCTCGGCAATCCGGCAGATGCCGCCGATTTGGCACATGACACTTTTGTGCGCGTGCTGGGCAGACCGCACGGAGCGCTAGGCGCGCAGGAGCCGCGTGCCTGGCTGACCACGATCGCTCACGGATTGGCGGTGGACCATGTGCGGCGCCAATCGCTCGAGCGAGCTTACGTGCAGGCGTTAGCCGCTTTACCCGATCAGGAGGCCCCCTCCCCAGAAATCCGCCTTTTGCTGCTTGAGGCACTGGCGCGGATCGATTCGTTATTGGATGGAATGCCGCCCAAGGTGCGCGCCGCCTTCCTGCTCTCCCGCCTGGAGGGCCTAAGCTATCCCGTGATTGCCACCCAACTGGGCGTTTGCCTGAGTTCGGTGGAGAAGTACATGGCCAGTGCGATTCGCCATTGCCTGGCGCTTCGCCCCATGTCCTGATGCGGCGCGTCGGCGTGACTCTGGACGCAGGATCGGCTGATGATGCGGATGCAATTTCTGTCCCCCAGGAAGGGCAGCACGAGCCGGCACTGGAGCCGCTGGAGCAGGCCATCGCCTGGGCCGTTCGCCTCGCATCGGGTACTGTGCCAACGCATGAGCGCGACATTTGCGACGCGTGGCGGCGAGCCAACCCGGTCCACGAGCAGGCCTGGCAGCAGGTGCAATCAGTCGAGCAGGCGTTTCACTCTATCCCAGACGGGGTTGGCCCACTGGCGCTCCACACATTGGCGGCGGCAGAGGACATGCAGGCCAAGGGCAAGAGGCGCCGAGCTGCGGTCAAGCTGCTGGGGTTGGGTGTGATCGGTTCGGCGCTGGGCGCGCTGGCGTTTCGTCTAGCACCGTGGCAACAGCGTTCGGATTACGCCACCGACGTCGGCCAACGCCGCAGCGTCTTGCTGCCGGACGGAACCCGGCTTCAGATGAACACCGGCACGGAGGTCCGCGTGGTGTTCTCAACGCTGCGCCGATTGATCGTGTTGCAGCGGGGTGAGTTGTTCATCGACACCGGCGACGATGCTCCTTCCATCGCCGGTAGGCGGCCATTCTGGGTGGAAACGGTCGAAGCACGATTGGAAGCCATCGGCACTCGGTTCGGCGTGCGTCAGAGCCAAGGCGAGACCCGCCTGCACATGATCCAAGGGCAGGTGGCCGTGCATCTGGCGTCGGGCCATCGGTTCGTCGCCAATGCCGGCGACAGCTTGGTGATTCGCGTTGGCAACGCCACCCCGGTGCGCCGCGCCGATGACCGAAGCTTCGACCCTGCAGGGTGGACACAGGGTGTGCTGGTGGCCAAGCAGATGCGGCTCGATGCTTTCGTGGCCGAACTGTCGCGTTACCAAGAAGCACCGCTGCGCTGCGATCCCGCAGTGGCAAACTTGCGCGTCTCGGGCGTGTTCCAGCTTGAAGGATCCGATCCGGTGGGACAAGCAATAGACGGGCTGACGCGAACGCTCCCCGTGCGAGCGGTCCGCGGACAAGACAATGTGTTAGTCGTAACGGGGCCGCGCTGAGTTTCTCCGAATCTTTACGGGTTTCGGAAGTGCTATTCGGCATACGGGTGAATCACCTCAAGTCGAAAGGATCCCCATCATGTCGCACCCTTGTTCCGCTTCGCCATCCGTCGGCGCTGTGCGCCACAGGCCCGCCTCATTCACTAGACGCCGCACAAGCATGGTCGTCGTCATCCGAAACCTCGTGCTTAGCACGGCCCTCGGCGTCGGATGGTCCGCACCGTGGGCGCATGCACAGGTCGTGGAACCCATGCGCACAAACTTCCACGTGCCGGCCGCCAGCCTGGAGGATGCCCTAAATGCATTCGCCCGGCAGGCCGGCATCACGCTGTCCTTCGATCCAACCATCGTGAGCGGCAGGAAGGCGGCCGCCGTGATCGGGCAGCGCACAGTGGAGGAGGGCCTTGAAGCGCTGCTGTTGGCTCACCGACTGGAGGCAACGCGTACGCCAGGGGGGGCTTATGTCGTGCGCGCGATGCCGGTGCTAGCAGCGGGCGCCACCCTTGCGCCGATCACCGTCACGGCCAACGTCGACAAAGAAATGGCCACCGGGCCCGTCCACGGATACGTCGCCAAGCGCAGTGCGACCGGAACGAAGACGGATTCTCTCCTGGTGGAGACACCGCAGTCGGTCTCCGTGATCACCAGCGACGAACTGGCGGCGCGTGCGGTCAGCAGCATCAAGGAGGCCGTGGGCTACACGGTCGGCGTGACGCCGTCGCCCGCACAAGACTTTCGGGAAGATCTGACGACTTTCCGCGGCTTCCCTTTTGACTGGGCATCCTTCTACCTGGACGGCCTTGCAATGCCATCGACCACTTATGGGGTGAGCACCAGCGAGCCATACGGCATGGAGCGTATCGAGGTCTTGCGAGGGCCCTCGTCGATGCTGTTCGGGCAGAGCTCCACCGGTGGATTGCTCAACATGGTGTCTAAGCGGCCGACATCGGATCCGATTCGAGAGATCCAATTCCAGATCGGCTCACATCAGCGCAGGCAAATCGGAATAGATCTGGCCGGTCCGGTAGGCGAGAGCGGTGAATGGACCTATCGGCTCACGGGACTCGCACGCAGGAGCGACAGCGACATTGATTTCGTCGAAGACAACCGAATATTCTTGGCGCCTGCGTTGACCTGGAAGCCATCGGCGGCAACCTCGCTGACCCTGCTGGCGAGCACCATGGCCGACGATCTGGGCCACAGTGGCGGAACGTCCGCCTTTCTGCCTGCGTCAGGTATCGAACTGCCCAATCCGAGCGGCACCATTGCCCGCAACACCAACGGAGGTGAGCCCAGCTTCGACTATTACAAGAAGAAGCAGCACTCGGTAGGCTATGAATTTGAGCATCGATTCGACGGCGATTGGGAGTTCCGCCAGAACGCGCGCTGGCGCAAGGTCGATGTGGACTACCAGACTGCCTATGGACTGGGGCTGCTGACCAGCGATACATCGCGCCGTATGTTGAGGCGGGGTGCCTTTGGCTCGTTCGGCAACGCTGAGTCGACCGCTATCGACAACCAGTTGCAGAAAGAATGGACAGGAATGGGCGCCAAGCACACCACGCTCGTCGGGCTGGACTATCGTTCCACCAAGTTGGACGAGCTGCGGTACTTCGGCTTCTCCTCGCCCGGCATCGATATCTTCGCGCCGGTCTACGGCACCACTTTCGCGCTTCCTGCAACGCCTGACACCGATCAGAAGACCGCCGCACGGCAACTGGGCCTGTATCTGCAGAATCAAGCGAAATTCGGTCAACACTGGCTGCTTACTCTAGGTGCGCGCTGGGATACGGCGAAGCACGAGATCGACGACCGGCTCGAGTCGCGGATCACCACCATTTCGGAGAAGAAGACGACCGGACGAGTCGGGCTGACCTACCTGTTCGACAACGGTGTTGCTCCCTACGCGAGCATCGCTACCTCGTTCACCCCGACCCTCGATCCAAACAACTACGGCGCGCCGTTCAAGGCGCGTACAGGCAAGCAGCACGAGGTCGGGGTTAAGTACCAGCCACCGGGCAGCAACAGCCTCTACACCGTCGCCGTGTTCGACCTCAAGCAGCGGAACGTGCTCACGGCCGATCCCGATCAGGTCAATCATCCGTTCGGCCAGGTCCAGACAGGTGCTTATCGCTCCCGCGGCCTTGAGTTGGAAGCGAAGACGGAACTCTCCAAGTCGCTCAACGTGATGGCCGCGTACACGTATATCGATGCCAAAGTCGCTGAGAGCAACAACGGCAACGTCGGCAACACGCCTAAGGGCATCCCGCGCCACACGGCCTCCGCCTGGGCCGACTACAAAGTCCGTGGCGGCAGCCTGAACGGGCTCGGATTCGGCGTCGGCGCGCGCTACGTCGGCAAGCGTCCGAGTGCCGACGCGCCGGGCTTCTACATGGTTCCGGCTTTCACCATTTTGGATGCAGCGATGAGCTATGAACTCGATTCTTGGCGGCTTGCCCTGAACGTTGGCAACCTCACGAACAAAGTCACCTACGACTGCTGGCTTACGCGGTGTTGGTACGGTCCGGGCCGCAGCCTGAAGGCCACGGCCACGCTGCGCTGGTGAGCACCATGCGCACGCCGAGACAGCAGCGCCTGCGGCAGTGGACCTGGGCGCACAAATGGAGCAGCCTCGTCTGCACCGTCTTCGTACTGCTGATGTGCCTGACGGGTTTGCCACTCATCTTCTATCACGAGCTCTCGGGGCTGCTCGGGCTCGGGATCCATCCACCGCCAGTGGCTCAAGGCTCGCCAAAGGCCGACCTTGATCGGGTGATTGGCGCTGCCCGTGAGCGCCAGCCCGGGATGGTCGTTCAGTTCCTGGCGCGTGAGCTCGACGATGACACGTTCTGGTATGTGACCATGGGCAGCGCGCCTCACGCCACGCAGGGACGCAAGTCGGTGGCGGTAGATGCGCATACCGCGCAGGTGCTGGCCGAGCCGCGTTTCACCGAAGGCTTTCTTTGGCTGATGTACAAGTTGCATACGGACTTTTATCTGGGACTCACAGGCAAACTCTTTCTGGGATTCATGGGTATTTTGCTGCTGGTCGCTTTGGTTTCTGGGGTGGTGCTCTACGCACCGGTCATGCGTGGGCGCGATTTTGGTACGGTGAGGCAGGAGCGGTCATCGCGCATCCAATGGCTAGACCTACACAATCTGTTAGGTATCGTCACGGTGACATGGGCGCTAGTAGTCGGCGCCACGGGCGTCGTCAACACTTGGGCCGACCTCTTGATCAAGCTGTATCAGCGAGACGAGCTCGCGCATGCGACGGCGCGTCATGCCCACGAGAGGGCGGTGCCCAACCACCAGCTTGGGTCGTTGCAGAGCGCCGTGAAGCATGCGCAGGGGGCCGTGCCGGGGATGACGCTGGCGTTCGTCGCCTTTCCGGGTACAGACTTCACTAGCCCGCATCACTACGGCGTTTTCTTGCGAGGTGATGAACCGCTGACATCGCGCTTAGTGAAGCCGGTTCTGGTGGATGCATCGACTACCGAAGTGACGGACAGTCCCGATCTGCCATGGTATCTGACCGCACTAGCGCTGTCGCAGCCCCTGCACTTCGGGGACTACGGCGGTCTGCCGCTCAAAGTGCTCTGGGCGCTGCTGGACTGCATCACCATAGTTGTCCTCGGCAGTGGTCTATTTCTGTGATGGCGCAAACACGTCGCAAACAGGCGGCGAGCAATACAAAGGACGTCCGTGCCATGAGCGTTTTTCGCATCCCTGTACTACTGGCGGCTTGTAGCGCCGCAGGCCTGGTGGTCGGCCTAGTTGCAGATGGACTGTGGGATGTTGGGTCTTGGTGCATGCTGGCGCCGCCAGTTTGGTTGAGCGCGCATGGATTGCAGAGGCTAGTGAGGAAAAATGCACGTGCATCAATGTCTGGCATGCGAGACCAATGACGGCGTTGAAGAACGAGTCAGCCGTGTACCGACGCTGCTACAGACGCCGATGCTGACCACTCCAAACCTCTGCTACCCAGTTTCACAGTTTCCACGAACGGCGAAGCAGCGAACGGCTTGCTCCTCGTGTAAACGAGAGATTAGATCGCGCGACGAATGCACGCGAGTTTGCTGGATGACAAGAATGTGATGTCGTGCCGTTCAATATCATCAGCTACAGGAGTGATCCTGTTCAGGACCAACGGGCGGACACAATTGTCGACGTTCTGGACCACTGCCGGGTCGCGCGAACAAGTTGTCGGGATAAGAACGTAGGCGTCGTACACAGATGCGGTTGCGATCGATCGCTTGAGCAGCAGAGGATCCACGTGGCAGCGTAAACCGTGATTGCCCATTTGGACTGTGCCGGCCGCTCGCGCGCACGCTTTCATCTATTCACCTCGAATCTATTCTTCCATTTCAACCATCGGACCATTTAGCTGTACCAGTACAGCCTGATCCATTCAAGGAGCCCCCGTCATGCACCACTCGATCTGCTGCCATTGCTGTGTACTGTTGATCCAGTTCGCGGCGAGGCGCAGATGATCGAGTTGCGGCATCTACGCCAATTCATCGCCGTCGCCGAAGAACTGAGCTTTCGTCGCGCTGCCGAGCGCATTCACATCGATCAGACGCCGCTGTCGCGCACCATCCGCGATCTGGAAGACCAACTGGGCGTGCAGTTGTTCGTGCGCATGCCGCGCAAACTGCGCCTCACCCCCGCAGGTGCGCGACTGCTTAAGGAGGCGCACAAGCTGTTCGTCCGGCTGGAACGCACCCGGCGCGTTGTACGCGCAACCGATGCGAGTTACCGCGCACCACTGCGCATCGGTGTGGCTGACGGTATTGCCCAGCCGAAACTGTCAGAGTGCTTCACCGGTTGGCAGGCGCTGGCGCCCGAGACACCACTCGAACTGTCGGATCTGACCGCTGACGAGATGGCGGTGGCGTTGCGGTGTGAAGAGATCGACGTCGGCATCTCCTTCGGTCTGCCGGACGATGAGGCTCTTGCCCAAGAAGTTGGTTGGAGCTTTCCTTTGGTGGCGCTGTTGCCGATCGGGCATGAATTGGCGTCGAGCGAGATGCTGGCCCTGACCGACCTGCTGTCCTTCCCATTTATCTCTTACAAGGCGGACCGGCAACCTGGGCTCTTGCAGCAGATGCGAGCCATCGTTCAGCGCTACCGACCGCAGCTCACGATTGCGGGTGAAGCCTGTAGCCTCACCGGCTACTTCACCCGTATCGCGGCCGGCATGGGCATTGGGCTGGTCGATATCGACCACGTTGCCACGCTGCGCCGCGAAGACATCGTTGCTGTGCCACTGCAGGAAGAAGAACGCATCGTCACCTACGTGTTGCACAAGCACCAGCGTTTCGGATTGAGCGACGAACTGCAACGTTTTCTGACACACGCAAAGAGTTTGAACTGATCTTTACAAGGAGCGGCGCATCACGACGGTGCGCCGCCCCATCGGCTTTGGACAGAAGGCACTTCCCTCGCGATGCTGTGCACTCGACGGGCTGCGTGCCGCGTTGATCAGGGCCAGCCAACTACGTCTTCGCGTACCCGCCAGCGTACGCCGCACCACGCCTGGATGGGTGGGCATCGTGGCGATCCGATTCCAGACTTGAGCACGCTGTGCCGCTGCGGCACGCGCGTGCTGCTTCAGCACGCAATCAAGGACGGAATGAAGACGTGAAGGAGGTGGACGATGCCCACAGGCATCCTGTTCGGACAGATTTTCGTGGTGCTGGGCGTTGCCTTCGGCGGTGTGTGGGCGGCCACGCAATGGACGGCGCATGCGCTCGGCCATCAGGCTCGACTCGGACCCGCATGGTTCGACGTTTCCGGTGCTCCCATCTACGAACCGTGGAAGCTCTTCGAGTGGTGGTACTTCTACGACGCCTACGCGCCGGAGGTGTTCCAGCGTGGCGGCACCATCGCCGCATCGAGCGGAATGCTCGCCACCTGCGCTGCCATCGGAATGGCGGTGTGGCGCTCCAGGCTGGCGAAGCGCGTCACGACCTACGGATCCGCCCGCTGGGCCGACGAAGATGAGATCCAGCGGGCCGGCCTGGTCCGCGATGCGGGCGTGTTCCTCGGCAAGTTGAGCGGGAAGGTCGTCGCGTATCTCCGGCATGACGGCCCGGAGCACATGATGGTCTTCGCCCCCACGCGTTCGGGCAAAGGTGTTGGCCTCGTGATCCCCACGCTGCTGTCCTGGACCGGCTCCGCCGTCATCCACGACATCAAGGGCGAGAACTGGAATCTCACGGCCGGCTGGCGCTCGCGTTTCAGCCACTGCCTGCTGTTTAACCCAACCGACGCGAAGAGCGCTGCGTACAACCCGCTGCTCGAAGTGCGGCGTGGCATGCATGAAGTCCGCGACGTACAGAACATCGCGGACATCCTGGTCGACCCGGAGGGCGCGCTGGAGCGCCGCAATCACTGGGAGAAAACCAGCCACGCGTTGCTTGTCGGAGCCATCCTGCATGTGCTCTATGCGAGTGAAGACAAGACTCTACGGGGCGTCGCCAACTTTCTGTCCGACCCGGCATGCCCCTTCGAGGTGACGCTGCATCGGATGATGACGACGACGCATCTCGGGGAGCAGACGCACCCTGTCGTTGCGTCGGCCGCACGCGAGGTGCTCAACAAGAGCGACAACGAGCGCTCCGGCGTTCTGTCCACCGCAATGAGCTTTCTCGGCCTGTACCGCGACCCCACGGTGGCCGAGGTCACGTCGCGCTGCGACTGGCGGATCGCCGATCTGATCTCGGCGGAGCATCCGGTGTCGCTGTATCTGGTCGTGCCGCCATCCGACATCAGCCGCACCAAGCCGCTGATCCGGTTGATCCTCAACCAGGTTGGTCGGCGCCTCACCGAGTCGCTCGATGGCTCTGACGGCATAGCGCGCAAGCACAAGCTGCTCTTGATGCTCGACGAGTTTCCAGCGCTGGGCCGGTTGGACTTCTTCGAGTCCGCCTTGGCCTTCATGGCTGGCTACGGATTGCGTGCCTTCCTGATCGCGCAGTCCCTGAACCAGATAGACAAGGCCTACGGTCAGAACCATTCGATTCTGGACAACTGCCACGTGCGCATAGCGTTCGCGACGAACGACGAGCGCACGGCCAAGCGCATCTCCGAGGCGCTCGGCACGGCCACTGAACTTCGCGCGCAGCGCAACTACGCTGGCCATCGGCTCGCGCCGTGGCTGGGGCACCTCATGGTGTCGCGGCAGGAAACGGCGCGCCCTCTGCTCACGCCCGGCGAAGTGATGCAGCTACCACCTGACGATTCCGTGGTCATGGTCTCTGGCCATCCACCGATCAGAGCCAAGAAGCTTCGGTTCTACCAGGATCAGAACTTCACGGCACGCGTGTCGCCGGCGCCGGCGCTGGCTTCTGGTGTATATGCGGACCGGCCTACGGCGCGGCCCGACGACTGGAGCGAGCTGGCGCCGCTCGCGGTGCCCGATGCTTCCTCCGACGACGAAGGGGGAGGCTTTGCCGACGAGGGCGGCCACCAGATCAAGCCCGAGCTGGATGTGATGCCCGACCTGCCTGCACTGCCGGATGACGAAGGCCTGCTGGTGCTCGACGACGAGGACGATGTGCCATTGCGACCGCAGGACGTGGATCGGCAGTCGATGCGCACTGCGCGCCTTGCCGCCATGGACCCGGACGACGGGATCCCGCTATGACCCGTGCTCGCCTGAACGTCTTCATCGAGCCCGAGCACGCGAAGCGCCTTGAAGACTTCGCCGTGCACCGCCGCGCGTCGAAGTCGTCGGTCATTGCGGCGGCGCTCGCGTCCTTCCTGTCGCCCGATGCCATGGACCAGCGTGAAGCAGCCTTGGCCAAACGCCTGGACCGGCTCTCGCGCCAGTTTGACCGGCTGGAGCGCGACCAGGGAGTTCTGATCGAGACAGTGGCGCTCTACCTGCGCCACTACCTGACGGTGGCCCTGCCGGTGCCCGAACACCAGCAGGAGGCCATGCGCGCGCAGGGCCGTGCCCGCTATGCCCAGTTCATCGAGCAGCTCACCCGTCACCTCCAGCGCGGGCGCAGCCTGGTCCGGGAGATCCATCAGGAGATCGGACCGGATTCATCGGTATCACCACCAAGAGAGGGCCACCCATCGTTTTCTCCAGGAGAGGCGACTCCTGCGGGCAATGCCTCTCTACCCAGCGAAGGAGAAACACCATGAAGCGCATCGAAGACGCAACAGCCGGTGGCACGGCAGGCGATGTCGGCAGCGGCCACGACGGCAGGGAGTCGGCTGGCCGCCGCATCCGCATGCTGCGCACGGCCATGGGGTCGGAGATCGCCGCGGCGCTCGACGATCCGGAGGTCGTTGAAGTGCTGCTGAATCCCGATGGATCGCTGTGGCTGGACCGGCTCGGCACCGGACGCGTCCCAACGGGCACCATGCTGCCTGCGCCGGTAGCCGAACGCATCATCCGTCTGGTCGCTGCGCACGTACGCACCGAGGTGCACGCAGGTGCGCCGATCCTCTCCGCCGAGTTGCCTGAGACAGGCGAACGTTTCCTGGGCGTGCTGCCACCCGTTGTGCGGGCGCCATCCTTCGCGATCCGCAAGCGGGCACTGCGCATCATGAGCCTCGCGCGTTACGTGGACGACGGTGTAATGACGGCCGAGCAGGCAAGCTTCCTGCGGCAAGCCGTGCGTGACCGGCTGAACATCGTCGTCGCGGGTGGCACCAGCACCGGAAAGACGACGCTCGCCAACGCACTCCTTGATGAGATCGCAGAGACGCGCGACCGCGTGCTGATCCTTGAGGACACGGTGGAGCTGCAGTGTCGCTCCGACGACCACGTCGGCATGCGCACAGAGCCCGGCGTCAGCACCATGGCCGATCTGGTGCGCGCCACCTTGCGGTTGCGGCCGGACCGCATTGTTGTGGGCGAGGTACGCGGTTCGGAGGCTTTGGACCTGCTCAAGGCATGGGGCACCGGGCATCCCGGCGGCATCGCCACCGTGCACGCCGGCTCCGCATCGGGTGCTCTCACCCGTCTCGAACAGCTCGTTCAGGAGGTCAGCGTGACCGTCCCGCGCGCTCTCATCGCCGAGACCGTCAACGTGATCGTTTTCATCGCCGGTCGTGGCCATGCACGCCGTGTGCGCGAGATCGCGCGCGTCATCGGCTTCGACAGCCGCGGTTACCAGCTCGATACCTCGCTCAGGCCTGGCTTTCCTTCAATTTCCCCCAACCCGTCATCCACAGGAGAACCGACATGACGAATCTGCGTACTTCCGTAAAACCTCTTCTGCTCGTTGCCACTGCTGCGACGCTCCTGCTTGGACTGTCAATGGTGGCGCTGCCGGCGCACGCGGCCGGCTCCAGCATGCCGTGGGAAGCTCCGCTGCAATCCATCCTCGAATCGATCCAGGGGCCGGTGGCCCGCATCGTGGCGGTGATTGTGATCATCGCCACCGGGCTCGCGCTGGCGTTCGGCGACACGTCCGGGGGCTTCCGCAAGCTGATCCAGATCGTCTTCGGGCTGTCGATCGCGTTCGCGGCTTCGAGCTTCTTCCTGACCTTCTTCAGCTTCACCGGCGGAGCGGTACTGGCATGAATGCCTCTGCACCAACGCATGGCTCGGCACCGGGCTTCGAGGTACCACTGCACCGCTCTCTGACCGAGCCGATTTTGATGGGCGGCGCGCCACGCACCGTGGCGATTGCCAACGGCACGCTGGCCGCAGCGGTCGGTCTCGGGCTGCAGCTCTGGTTGCCCGGCATCGCGCTCTGGATCGTCGGCCATTCGCTCGCAGTCTGGGGAGCGCGGCTGGACCCGCAGTTCCTGCAGGTCTTCACACGGCACATCAAACACCGTGCGCTGCTGGACGTGTGAGAGGGAATCACGATGATGAACCTCACCGAATACCGCAAGCGGCCGGCGCAACTGGCCGACTGGCTGCCGTGGGCGGGCGTGGTCGCGCCCGGCGTTGTACTCAACAAAGATGGCGCGTTCCAACGCACGGCGCGCTTCCGCGGGCCGGATCTGGACAGCTCGACGCAGGGCGAACTTGTCGCTACGTCGGCGCGCCTCAACAACGCCCTGCGCCGGCTTGGCTCGGGCTGGGCCCTGTTCGTCGGAGCCGAGCGGCGCGAGGCCGCGGACTACCCCCAGTCGTCATTCCCAGAGGCGCTGTCCTGGCTGGTCGACGAGGAACGTCGCGCCGTGTTCGAAGAAGACGCCAGCCACTTCGAGAGCCGCTACCACCTGACGCTGTTGTACCTGCCGCCCGAGGAGTCCCGTGCGCGCGCAGGGCGCTTGCTCTACGAGAACCAGAAGAATGAAGGCGTGGACTGGCGTGATCGGCTGGACACCTTTGTGTCCGAAACCGAGCGCTTCTTCGGGCTGCTCGACGGCGTGATGCCGGAGATTGCCTGGCTCGATGATGCGCAAACGCTGACGTTCCTGCACGGCTGCGTTTCTACGCGCCGCCATGCAGTGGCGGTGCCCGAGGTATCCCTGCATCTTGATGCGCTGCTTGCCGACGAACCGCTTGTGGGCGGGCTGGCGCCGATGCTGGGCCGTTCTCATCTCCGCGTCCTGACGGTACGCGGCTTTCCGACCTCGACCTGGCCCGGCTTGCTAGACGACCTAAACCGCCTGGGTTTCGCGTACCGCTGGTCCACGCGCTTCATCTGCCTGGACAAGGCCGAGTCCGAGAAAGAACTGACGCGTCTGCGCCGCCAGTGGTTCGCCAAGCGCAAGAACATCGTCGCACTGCTGCGCGAGACGATCTTCCAGCAGGAATCTCCGCTGGTGGATACCGATGCATCGAATAAGGCATCGGATGCCGATGCGGCTCTCCAGGCGCTAGGCAGCGACCAGGTTTCCTTCGGCTACGTCACGACAACGGTAACGGTGTTCGATGTGGATGCGACCGCGGCCGACGCGAAGCTGCGGCAGGCAGAACGCGCCATTCAGGGACGCGGTTTCGTGACGATTCCGGAGAACTTGAACGCGGTCGATGCCTGGCTCTCCTCCGTTCCGGGCCATGCCTATGCGAACGTGCGTCAACCGATCGTCTCGACGTTGAATCTTGCGCACATGATGCCGGTCTCAGCGGTGTGGGCGGGGCCGGAGAAGAACGCGCATCTCGATGGCCCGCCGTTGATCGTGACACGCACCGATGGCGCGACGCCTTTCCGGCTAATCACGCACATCGGCGACGTGGGCCACACGCTGGTGGTTGGGCCGACGGGCATGGGCAAGTCGGTGCTGCTGGCCACGCTGGCGCTGCAATTCCGGCGTTATGCAGGGTCTCAGATCCTCGCCTTCGACATGGGCCGCTCGATGCGCGCGACCATCCTGGGATTGGGCGGCGATCACTACGACCTCGGAACGGACGGCGCCATTGCATTCCAGCCGCTGGCGCGCATCGATCAGAACGGCTACCGAACGTGGGCGGCTGAATGGATCGAGGGCCGGCTGGTGCACGAAGGCGTGGTCGTTGGACCGCCCGAGAAAGATGCGATCTGGTCGGCGCTGAACAGCCTGGCCAGCGCGCCCGTCGAGGAGCGCACGATGACGGGCCTTTCGGTGCTGCTGCAGTCCAACGCCTTGCGTCAGGCGCTGCAGCCTTACGTGCTCGGCGGTGCGCACGGCAAGCTGCTAGATGCTGACTTGGATCGCTTGGGCGTGGGTTCCGTGCAGTGCTTCGAGATGGAAGAGCTGATGCAGAGCAAGGCCGCTGTGCTGGCCGTGTTGGGCTACCTGTTCTCTCGCTTCGACGAGCGCTTCGACGGTGCGCCGACGTTGTTGATCCTTGACGAGGCCTGGCTTTTCCTCGACGACCCGGTCTTCGCCGCGCGTATCCGCCAGTGGCTCAAGACGCTGCGAAAGAAGAACGTCTCGGTGATCTTCGCGACGCAGTCGCTGGCCGATATTCAAAACTCATCCATCGCACCCGCCATCGTCGAGAGCTGCGCAAGCCGCATCTTCCTACCCAACCCGCAGGCGACCGAACCTCAGATCCGTTCGATCTACGAGGGCTTCGGGCTCAACAACCGGCAGATCGAGATCGTCGCGACGGCGCAACCCAAACGCGACTATTACTACCAATCGCGGCTCGGCAACCGCGTCTTCGACCTTGGACTCGGGCCGGTGGCGCTGGCCTTTGCAGGCGCGTCGTCACCCGAGGCTCAACGGGCCATCGACGCCGTACTCGTTGATGCCGGCCCTGACGCCTTTGCCGACTCCTGGCTGCGCAGTCACGGCCTCGACTGGGCGGCGGACCTCATCCCCTCTTTCCCATTCCCTTCCTCAAATTCGCAGGAGAAATCGCCATGAAGCACCTTCGCAGATCCCTCATTGCCGCAGCGGCAGCTTCGCTGATCGCGCTCGCGCCGTCGGCGCATGCGCAATGGGTCGTTATCGACCCCACGAACCTAGCGCAGAACATCATGACCGCAGCCAACACGCTTGAGCAGATCAACAACCAGATCAGGCAATTGCAGAACCAAGCGCAGTCGCTGATGAATGAGGCAAAGAATTTGACCAGCCTGGACTTCAGCGCGTTGAACGAGCTGCGCGCCGCGCTGTCCGCGACGAACCGCTTGATTCAGCAGGCCCAGGGTCTGGCCTTCAACGTGCAGCAGATGGAGACGCAGTTCCAGCAGCTCTATCCCGAGTCGTTCAGTGGAACTGTTTCCAGTGCCCAGATGGTTCTCGACGCGCGCAAGCGCTGGACAAACTCACTTGACGCGCTGCGCACCGCCACCAAGGTGCAGGCACAGGCGGTACAGAACTTCGCATCCGACGAATCCACGCTGACGGACTTGGTCAACCGGAGCCAGTCGGCCGTGGGTGCCCTGCAGGCGACGCAGGCAACCAATCAACTGCTGGCGCTGCAGGCCCGACAGTCGATGCAGGCACAGCAGTTGCAGATCACGCAGGACCGCGCGGTGGCGCTGGAGCAGGCGCGGCAGGTTGCTGTGCAGGAGCGTGCACGCGAGGTGCGGCGGCGCTTCACGGGATCGGGTACGCCGTATACGCCCGCCACCGTCAACTTCTATAGCGAGTGAAGGGCGAACCATGAACAAGCCCTTCATCCTTGCGGCTTCGGTCTCGGCGCTGATGCTGGCGGCCTGTGGCAAGCCAGCACCTATCGAATCCGTCGAATCGCTGATCGCCAATCCTGAGCGATTGAAGGAACTGCGTTCGCAGTGCAAAGCCGACCATGCCAAGCTGGGCGATGCGCAATGCAATGCGGTAGCCGAGGCCACGCGCAGGCGCTTCTTCGGCAGCGGCGGTCCAAAGTACACGCCATCTGCATCACCGCCCGACGGGTTCTGGCAAGGCAATGAGGCCAAGGCACCGGCTTCGCCCGCGTCAGAAGTTCCGGCGACATCAGTTGCGCCGAAGGAATAGCCGTGCAGGACGTCGCGGTCATCGACCGCTTCCTTGATGTCTTCTCGCGCTACATCGATTCGGGCTTCGGGCTGCTTCGCGGCGAAGTTGCTTTCCTCACGGCGACGCTGATCGCCATCGACATGACGCTCGCTGGCCTGTTCTGGGCTATGAGCCACGCATCGGGCCAGGGCGACGACGTGATCGCCAAGCTCATTAAGAAGGTGCTGTACGTCGGCGCCTTCGCTTACATCATCGGCAACTTCAACAGCCTGGCGGGGATCTTGTTCCGATCCTTTGCTGGGTTGGGCCTGACGGCTTCGGGTTCGGGGATGAGCCAGGCCCAACTGTTGCAGCCGGGCCAGCTTGCCAAGGTGGGTATCGATGCTGGCCGGCCGATCATGGCGCAGATCAGTGACATGACGGGGTTCCCTGAGGTGTTTGCCAATCTCGACACCATCGCTGTACTGTTTCTCGCATGGCTGGTGCTGATCGTGGCCTTCTTCGTGCTGGCGGTGCAGCTTTTCGTGACGCTGATCGAGTTCAAGTTGACGACGCTCGCGGGCTTCATCCTCGTTCCTTTTGCGCTGTGGAACAAGACGTCGTTCCTGGCGGAGAAGGTGCTTGGCAATGTTGTGTCGTCGGGCATCAAGGTGCTGGTGCTCGCGGTGATCGTGGGCATTGGCTCTGGGCTCTTCAACGAGTTCACGGTGCCGCCAGGAGCGGACCCAAGCATTGACCATGCGCTGGTGATCATGCTGGCGTCGCTTGCGATGCTGGGGTTGGGGATCTTCGGGCCGGGTATCGCGACGGGACTGGTGTCTGGTGCGCCGCAGTTGGGCGCCGGCGCTGCTGCCGGCACCGCGATGGGTGCGGCCGGTCTGGCGGTGGCCGGTGGTGCGGCCGTAGCCGGCGCGGGTGCTGCTGTTGCCGCCGGTGCACGCATGGCACCCGGTGCGGCGCGTGCCGCCATTGGTAGTGGCGCTGCTGCGGCGCGCTCGGCCAGCACCCTGGCCAGCGGTGCGAAGTCGGCCTACCAGGCCGGTGCCGCTGCATCGGCCGGTGGCGGCGTGCAGGCCGCCGGCACAGGCCTCGCCAGCGTAGCAAAGTCCGGCGCCAGTGCAGCCGGCGAGCGCATCGCGGCCAGCGCGAAGGCCGTCAAAGACCGTGCGGTGAGTTTCGTGGCCGATGCGGCAGCGCCGACATCGACTTCCTCCTCTGCATCGGACGCATCTGCCGAAGGAAGTGCTTCTGCAACTCCTGCGTCCGAACCTGCTTGGGCGCAGCGCATGCGCCGTAAGCAGCAAGTGACCCAGGCCGCGACGACCGCCGCCCACGTGCTGCGCTCTGGCGACCACGCAGGTGGCGGCTCTGGCCCGAGCCTGCAAGACAGCTCCAACTCTTGACTCCCTTCCTTGAAAGGAATCCACATGCGATTCAAGCGACCCCAAGTGCGGTACTCGGACACGCCCGAGCCTGTCACTCCCTATCAAGCCGCTGCGCAGGTCTGGGATCAGCGCATCGGTGACAGCCGCGTGCAGGCGAAGAACTGGCGGCTCATGGCCTTCGGCAGTCTGTCTCTGGCGATGCTGATGGCGGGCGGCTTGGTCTGGCGCTCGGCACAGTCCATCGTCACACCCTACGTCATTGAGGTCGACAACGCTGGCCAAGTGCGCGCTGTCGGCGAGGCGGCTGCACCGTACAAGCCGACCGACGCGCAGATCGCGTTCCATCTCGCCCGCTTCATCGGCGATGTGCGATCCCTATCCATCGATCCGATCGTTGTGCGACGGAGCTGGCTTGAGGCCTACGACTACACGACCGACCGCGGCGCCGCGACGCTCAACGACTACGCCCGCACCAACGATCCGTTCTCGCGCATAGGTCAGAACTCCGTGGCGGTGGAAGTGACCAGCGTGGTCCGCGCCAGCGATGCCTCGTTCCAGGTGCGCTGGATCGAGCGCATTTACACAAATGGGTCGCCTTCGGGAACCGAGCGCTGGACGGCCGTGCTCTCTGTCGTGCTGCAGCCGCCTCGCACAGAGGAACGATTGCGCAGGAACCCATTGGGCATTTACGTCAACGGCCTGTCTTGGAGCCGTGAACTCGAAGCAACGCAAGGAGCAAAACCGTGAGTACACATTTCCGTAAAACCGTACTGCAGTCGATCCTGCTTGCCACTCTGGTGGCGGTTGGGGGCTGTGCCACGCAGGGTAAGCCGCCGCCGATGATCTCGCTCGATGAGCCGGTGGCCGTCGCAGCGAAGGTTCTGCCCGAGCCTGCGAAGCCCATTGAGGTGGTGGCTGTTCCGGCGCCCTTGCCCTTGCCCGAGCAAATGAAGACGCTGCCGACCGAGTCTGAATCCAAGCTGGTGCCAGAGCCGGCCGACGACAAAGTGCGTGTCTCTCGCGCGAACGAAGAAGCGCGCATCGCGCCGACGCGCGAGGGCTATGTGAATGCGATCCAAGTCTGGCCCTACGCCGATGGAGCTCTGTATCAGGTCTACACGAGCCCGGGACGGGTGACCGTCATCGCACTGCAGGAAGGCGAGGAACTGGTGACCGTGTCGGCTGGCGACACTGTGCGCTGGATCGTTGGCGACACGGCCAGCGGCGCAGGCGCCACCCTGCGCGTGAACATCCTGGTAAAACCCACGCGCATCGGGCTGAAGACGAATCTCGTCGTGACGACGAACCGGCGCACCTATCTGCTGGAGTTGTCCTCAACGCCGCAAGCCTGGATGGCGTCAGTGTCGTGGGACTACCCTAAGGATCGGATGCTGGCTCTGCAGAAGCAGGCGCGCGAGGCGCAGGCGGCAACGCCGGTCGATTCGGGCTTGTCGCTGGAACAGATCAAATTCCGCTATGCGATCACAGGCGATGCTCCCTCCTGGAAACCACTGCGTGCGTTCGACGACGGGCAACGGGTCTACATCCAGTTCCCGGGTGGCATCGCGCAGGGTGAACTGCCGCCGCTCTTCGTGATCGGGGCGCAAGGGGATGGCCAGCTCGTGAACTACCGCTTTCGATCGCCGTACTACGTTGTGGACCGGCTCTTCGGCGCGGCGGAACTCCGGCTTGGCGGGTTCAAGGGTGGCAAGGCAGAGGTTGTGCGCATCGAGCGCACGGATGGTGTCGCGCGGAGCGGATCATGAAGGAAGTCGAACCTGCTGCTTCGGCCAAGGCCGAACCGGAAACACTGGCGCTGCGCGCGCAGCCGCGTCCGGTCGTTCGTCTGAATCGACGGGTGTTGGTGGTGGGCGCTGCTACGTTGGCTGCGGCGGTGTTGGGCGGCACGCTATGGTCCCTCCAATCGCAGCAGCGCTCGCGAAATCCCGCAGCCGAGTTGTTCAACGTTGATCGCATTGCGAAGTCGGAGAACCTGGATCGGCTGCCCAAAGACTACGCGGGGATTCCGCCAGCATTGAAGGCAACCCCACCCGTGTTGGGCGAACCCCTGCCGGGCGACCTTGGACCGGCCATTCTGAAGGCGCAGCAGCCGATGGAGCAGCGGATGGCGCCGCATGGCACAGATCCCGCGCAGCTCGCGGCCGAAGAGGCCGCGCGATCCTCGGTTTTCTTCCGCGGCGCGGGAAGCAGCGGCGGTGGAGCCAAGCCATTTATTGCAACTCCGCCAGCAATTGCAGGCAGCACTGCAAGCACCAGCACCTCCCCGTCAAATCAGAATCCGTTCAATGCAATGACTGGGAGTACGTCGTCTCCTGCTGCGCCTTTGTCTGATCCGACGGCAGTGCAGAACCGGCAGGATTCGAAGGAGGCGTTCATGGCGAAGGCCGGCGATGGCTCTACGCGCAATCCCGGGAGCCTGCAACTGCCCGCATCGCCGTACCAGGTGATGGCGGGCACGGTGATCCCTGCAGCACTGGTGACGGGGATCAATTCGGATCTGCCGGGGCAGGTGATCGCAAACGTGACCGAGGCGGTCTACGACACGGCCACGGGGCATCACCTGCTGATCCCCCAGGGTTCGCGACTGATCGGGCGCTACGACAGCCAGGTCTCGTTCGGGCAGCGGCGCGTGCTGCTGGTGTGGACTAGGTTGATCCTGCCGGACACCTCATCGGTTGCTCTGGACCGCTTGCCCGGCATCGACCCGGCCGGTTATGCCGGGCTTGAGGATGGTGTCGATTGGCACTGGGACCGTATCCTGGCCGGGGCGGCGCTGTCCACATTGCTAGGCATGGGAGCTGAACTGGCGGCGCCAGCGAGCAGTGCCGACGGCAATCGCATCGTGATCGCGGGTCGTGACGGTGCGCAGGATACGATCAATCAGGTCGGGCAGGAGATCACGAAACGCAATGCGAGCATCCAGCCGACACTGACCATCCGGCCGGGATTCCCGATGCGGGTGATGGTGAGCAAGGACTTGATCCTTCGGCCGTACCAGCCACTCTTTTTTGTCCGCGGGAGCGCGCAATGAGCAGGAGTGCAACCCGGTTGAGCCTGGGGCCACTGCCTGCATCGTCATCGGTGAAGCTGACCATCACGGTGTCGGCAGAGTTGAAGGCACAACTCGACGCGTATGCCGAGGTGCATGCGCAAGTTCATCAGGTGCCGGTCGATTCGGTGGCGCTGGTGCCGCACATGCTCGTCGCGTTTATTGCACGTGACCGGGGATTCAAGGCACTGCTTAGTGGCAAGGGCGGGGCGAAGCCGCCCTTGAAAGTTCAAAAGGTCGGGGATTTTGAAGGCCAATAGGTCGATCTGCAATCAATACAGCTAAGGTTGCCTGAATGTGAGCTGGTTCGGCGCGGCGGATGGGCGAAGCGCCGTAGCCGCTCTGCATTTGAGCTGGCGTGATGCAGCATTCCGGCCTGAACTTCGAGGTTAACCGCTTCATATCGCATAGCCGGCTAAGCGGTGGGCAACAGTCAGGACGGTTAGGGAAGGTCTGCACAAATCGGCTCTCGATGTGCTCGTCGAGCTGACGCGCTGAGAAAATCGAAGGCATGAAGCAAGCGGACCTGGGCCTGAACCTGACGACCAAGCGCACGCGCAAGCGCGAGTTCCTGGCGGAGATGGAACGTGTGGTGCCGTGGGTTGCGCTGGTGGCCCTGATTGCGCCCTATGCCCCTGAAGGAAAGCGTGGCCGCCCGCCGTTTGCAGTGGAGACGATGTTGCGCATCCACTTCATGCAGCAATGGTTCACATTGAGCGATCCGGCGATGGAAGAGGCGCTGCACGACGTGCCGCTGTTCCGCGAATTCGCAGGCCTGAACTGGGACACCGCAGTGCCCGACGAGACGACGATCCTGCGGTTTCGTCGGCTGCTGGAGGAACACAAACTGGCCCCCCAGATCCTGGCGCTGGTCAACGAACTGCTTGGCGCCAAGGGGCTGTTGCTGCGTGCCGGCACCGTGGTGGACGCCACCTTGATCGCCGCGCCCAGCTCGACCAAGAACGCCTCGGGTGAGCGCGACCCAGAGATGAAGCAGAGCCAGAAAGGTCAGCAATGGTTCTTCGGCATGAAGGCCCATATCGGCGTGGATGCCGACTCCGGCCTGGTGCACACCGTGCGCGGCACCGCTGGCAGCGTCAACGACGTGGTGGAGGCCAACACGCTGCTGCACGGCCAAGAGACCCAAGCGTGGGGCGATGCCGGTTACCAGGGCGCTGGCAAACGGCCAGACGCCAAGGACGGCGTGCGCTGGAGCATCGCCATGCGTCCTGGCAAGCGCAAGCTGCTGGACAAAACTCAGTTGATCGAAAGCCTGACCGACCAGATTGAGCGCATCAAGGCAGCATCCGGGCCAAGGTCGAGCACCCGTTCCGGGTGATCAAGCGCCAGTTCGGCCACGTCAAGGTGCGTTACCGCGGCTTGGCTAAGAACACCGCGCAGTTGCACACGCTGTTCGCGCTGTCCAACCTGTGGATGGCCCGAAGGCATTTGATGCAAGTGCAGGCATGAGTGCGCCTGCAAACGGCCAAATGGCCGGGAAACAGGCCCGCAAGGGGCGAAACGTCGCTGCGTCGCGGGCCAAGATTGCGAGTTGGTTCGATCAGGCCGCATCAGCACACCTCAAAGCGCATTGCGCAGACCTTCCTTAGACCACCAAACCACCAAGTCCATTTCTTATTGGACCAGCGCTGCCACGCTACGGCATTCAGGATTCCGAACAGCACTGGTGCCCCCAACAGATGGGTAAAAAGTAGCGGCAAGGTCCACCAGGACATGGGGCACTTATCGATTTCGTGACACCCAATCGCTGGCCTGTCAGGCGAAGGCCAATCGATATGGCTGAAGATGTAGAGACAAATCCAAGTCAGGAACAGACCATATGCGAAGCCGCCAACGCAGATGGCGGCTCGCTTCATTTTTTCACCCCGTACAAGGTTGCACTCATGCGCAAATCGCATTGGCTGTCGTAGCCCCCTTGTCGCCAGGCGCCGGTTTGTTGGGGTTGCCGGTCAGGTCGTCGTCCCGCAGATCTGAAAACTCGACGACGGGGCCGTCGATCGTGCGCACCGAATCCTTGATGGTGTTGGCCCGCACGCGGGCTGGCTGCACAAGCGTCTTTGCCGCGGCGCTCGCCGGTTTGATGTTCTTGACCATCGTAGATGTTTGTCGGCCCATGCTTGCCGATATTGCGCTGGGGCGTTCAGCAGCCATCACGAGATGGCACCGGCTTCCGCTTGGAACTTTTTCGCCTGGCTTCGCATGCCGCCCGCAATAGGAGTCCAGATGCGGTCCGGGAAGGCTTCGGGTAGTTGTGCCTCGACGACATCGAGAGCTGCCTCGACCTGCTCGACCAAGCCCAGCATTCCCTCCCACACTGCTGGTCCACCGTTCTTCATGGCCAAGTCGTACCAGTGGCGGGCACGAATGCCGTAGACGTCGTAGTGCGCGTTCTTCGATCTCAGCGCCATGGCCAGGCGCACGTCTCGCAGGTGCAGTTGTCCGCGGCCCTTGCCGACATAGGGCCAGACCGACAGCACGTCATACAAGGGCGTCATTTCGTAGGTATTGCCCTGCCGCATGAAGATCGAGAAGTTCTTGGCGTGTCCGTCGGGTGCAGCCATGAGCCAGAAGGCCAACTGGGCAAGTTGGAAGGCCAGCCGGTCCGTGGTAGCGTCCTCGCTTCCAGCCAGCAGCGCCAAGCCCGCCGCGATAGACGGACCACCATCGCTTTCATACTTCAGTCGCGGGGGCAGGCCGATTGCTTGGCAGAAATCCTCCTGAGGTAGCCGGGCAATCCACTTGTTATCGTCCATCCATTCCCGGTCGAAGCGCTCCACGATCAATGCGCGCTGGTCCTCGAAGCTGGCCATTTCGGTGTGGGCCATTGGCAGGCCAAGCGCGCCGATGATCTGGGCGCACAGCCACTCGTTCTCCACGGAGTCGAACATCTCAACTCGGCTCGTGTTGGCAATCACCCCGAGTGGGAGCTTGAAGATATGAGTGCTCGGAGTCGCTCCGAGGGGGCGGCACCATTGGCCGTCCACCCGTGTGAAGGCGGTTTTTTCCTGCGCACCGGCTAGCGAAATCCGGAAGACAGGTGCCTCGTCGCCGGGACGCATGTGCGGATCGGCGGGAACCGCGTGCAGGGCTTGCGCAACTTCCGCCTCGGTCAGCGCTTGGCACTCCACACGGTCCCATCCGTCCGGTGTGGTTCCTTCGGGCAGCAACTGCACGGCGCCCACACAGTCGCGGCCAATCGCTTCCAGCAAGGAGAAGGCGTCCAGCGTTCGGGTCTTGAAGCGCCGACCGATGCGCTCGCGGATGCGATCGTTGTCAGGCAGCAGGTTGTCGAAGTAGTTCGCCACCACCTCGCCCTTGATCTCCAAGGTGCGGGTGATCGGCAGCGACAGGGACAGTGGCCGCCACTTCCCGGAATCCAGCCACGAGGGTGCGTATGTGAAGCTGTGGGTGCCGCGGGTGACCTGCCACGTACCGACCCATTCGCCGTTCATCCAGGCGTTGAGTGCAGCCACTACCAGGAGCCTTTTTTGGGCCGAATAATGAAGTTGCGCCGGGACGTAGGCGCAACATCCATCGTCGGATTGGCATCGCGGAGCGCCTGGGCGTCGGATGAGGTCGTGCCGTCGCTGCGGCTGACGAGGGCAGACTTCGGTGGGAGCCTGCCAGCGCCGGTTAATGGCTCTATGCGCCATTGACCGCCGGAAGGTGTCTTGATATCAAGCTGCGGCACGGGCTTCTTTTTGGGAAGGGGGGCGGATTCGGATGCAAGCGACCTTGCACCGGGGGAAAACCGGTCTGACGCGCCGTCGGCACCATCGTCGCGCAGCACCATTGAGACGCTCAGAGCGGACAGCACCTTCATCAGTTGGTCTACGCTGACGACCCCTGGGTTGTTCTCGATTTCTGCGATCCGCGCCTGCCCCACCCCGAGCAGCTTCCCAAGGGCCGCTTGCGTCAAGCCACGCGCCTTGCGCAGAGCTCTCAGGTGCTCACGGAGTTGGCTTGGAAAGTGGACAGGAAAGTTCATACCGCTTATGTATTGAAGCCAATATACACGCCATGACCAATAATTTCAACATACTGGCTGTGGTGTATGTTGTGAAAAAACTTGCCAGAGCCGATATGTCAAAGTCCTGATGGCGCCATCCGGCGAAGTCCAGCGTGCTTCAGGGGTGTCATAATGGGCTGCGAGCAAGGTGGTTCGATTCCACATGCTTCTTCGGACAGTTTGGTGTACCCAGCGGTGTACCCAAGGAACTGGACGAGTGGGAAAAAGTGAGTGTTGGCGCGGGTTCCAGGGACTTTTTAGAACCAGCCCCAGGCCACCAGTCATTAAAGCCCTTGGTTCTTGCGAACCAAGGGCTTTTTGCCTTGGGCGGATCTTTCCACTGTCGTTCTGGGTCGGCTTGCTATTGCGCCATCACTGCAATCCCGCAATCCCAAGCATCCCGCCGATTCAAGCCGTACTCGACCGCCGCGCCACCCAGTACGTGGCCCCATCCGGGCCGTAACGCTCCTCGTGCGGTTCCAACCGATCCAGTTCGAACGTATCGCCGGGCACCAGGTGGCGCGTGGTGCCCGACTGCGTCAGCCACATCTCGCCCGCCACCACCAATGCACTCGCATGAAAATCGTGCCGATGCTCCTGCACGATTTGCTGCGGGGCCCAGGTGCGAACGAGTGCCTGCTCGTAGCCTTTCGCCAGCGCCTGGCGCTCGAAGTCTTCGAAGGTCGCGGGAATGGGGGCGTGTGGCTCGGCCATGGCGTCAGCTTTTCAGGAATGCGATCAAGGCGGCGTTGAATTCCTGCGCATGCGACAGGTTGAAGCCATGCGGCGCCCCGGCGATGACCTTGAGCACGCTGCCAGGAATCGCCTTATGGGTGCGGGCGCCGCTCACTTCCAGCGGCACGATGGCGTCGGCATCACCGTGAAGGACCAGCGTTGGGACCTTCACGCTTTTGAGGTCTTCGCGGAAGTCGGTTTTGCCGAAGGCTTGGATGCAGTCGAGCGTGCCCTTGGGCGATGCCATGGCGGCGATGTCGCGGGCGTACTGGCGCTGTTCCTCACTGACCTTGAGCTTGCCGTCCACGCTGAAGAAGTTGTGCGTGAAGTCTTCCAGGAACGCCATCCGGTCTTTTTTGACGCCTTCCTGGAATTGCGCAATCGTCGCGTCGTCCAGTCCACCCTCCGGGTTGTCGGCGCTCTTGTAGAGGTAGGGCGGAACGGCGCCCGCGAAGACCAGCTTGGCCACACGCTGGCTGCCGTATTTGGCGATGTACCGCGCGAGTTCGCCGCCGCCCATCGAGAAGCCGACCAGCGTGGCGCCCATGAGATCGAGGCCGGTCATCAGCGCATCGAGGTCTTTCGCGAAGGTGTCGTAGTCGTAGCCCTCCCAGGGTTGCGACGACGCGCCGAAGCCGCGGCGGTCATAGGCGATCACGCGGTAGCCCGCTTCGACGAGTGCTGGGATCTGGGCTTCCCACGAGCGTCCACTCAGAGGCCAGCCATGGATGAGCACGACGGGGGCGCCCTGTCCGTAATCTTCGTAGTGGATCTCGACGGGATGGCGGGCGCTGGATTCGGTTTGGAGCTTGGGCATGGGGGTGCGGACCTCGGCAGTGGGTGGATGTGAGCGGGGGATGGGTGAAGGAAGTCCATTGGGTCCAGAATTTCAAATCACGTCAATCAGACCTGTCCTACTCAACCGTTGGCGCGTTCGGTCCTGCGCGCAGGACGGGCTGCAACGCAATCACCTTCGCGAGCGCGGTGTCTGCGGTGGCGGCGCGGCGTCACGTCGGCGGTGTGCCCTCATACACCTGCAGCCCGCTGGCCTGCTGCTTGGCGCCATACATGGCAAGGTCGGCGCAATGCAGCACCTGGGCGGCCACGGTCGAATTCTCGGGCGAGCGCGCGATGCCGATGCTGGCTCCGACGTTCACCCACTGGTCCGGCCGCACTTGGATGGGCTGCCGGATGGCGCTGACAATGGCAGCGGCGGCCTCCTGCACGCGCTGCAGGTCCTGCGAGCGCATCAGGATGGCGAACTCGTCTCCGCCCAGGCGCGCCAGCGTGTCCGACGAGCGCACGTGCTTCCTGGTGCGCAGCGCCACTTCCTTCAAGACGGCGTCTCCCGCTTCGTGGCCGTAGTTGTCGTTGATGGCCTTGAACTTGTCGAGATCCATCAGCAAGATCGCGTATCCGGTGTTCAGGGCCTGCTGGTTCTGCTCGGCGTTCTGCAGATTGATCTCGAACAGCCGCCGGTTGGCCAGATGGGTCAGCGCATCGCGGTGCGCCACGTTCTCGAGCGGCACGACCACCCGGTTGGTGATGAGGTTCGCGGCCAGGATGGAGAGGAACGAACTGAACAGGATGCTGGCGGCGAACAGCGCCTCCAGCCGCAGGAAAGGCGAGAAGACCGGCGCGAACGGCTTGGCCACCACGGCAATGACGTTGGAGCCCTGCAGCCCGCCCAGGTTGATGACCTTGGCCCGGTACTGCGCGCCGTCCGTCCCTTCCGCCGAAAAGTTCTCGGACGACTGCGCATGCTCGTGGATGCTGCGGTTGAGCACGATGCCGGGCAGGGTCGAGGTGTGGATGACGAAATCGCCTTCGCTCTCCTGCGAAAGGAACGCCATTTTCAGTTGCGTCATCTTGGTGAACTGCTCCACCGCCATGGTGTTGACGCGGTAGCCCAGGAAGATGTTCATGATGGGCATGGGGGCGCTGATGGTGGCCTTGACCCAGTTGTAGAGCACGGGCGTGTGCTCCCCCGCAGCCAGCGGCCCGATGCTGCGGCCGGTCTCGCTGATCTCGGTCGCCAGGGCCTCCAGCGTGGCGTCCAGGTCCATGTCGCGCTCGTTCAGAAGCTGGGTCGCGGAGGCGCGGGCCACGACCTTGTGGTTGAGGTCCGTGAGGACGATCAGCTCGGCCCCCGTGCGGGCCAGCTGGCTGGCCAGCGCCGACTCGATGGTTGCGCGGTTGCCGTTGGCGATCGTGTGCTGCAGCCCGTAGTCTTTCGTGACCAGGAGCGAGGTTTGCTGCCGGTTGTCCTTGCGGGTCGCGGCCGTGTACAGAAAGGTCTGCGCCCCGCCTTCCAGCGCGGAGTCCACGCTTTCCAGCGCGATGTTGCGGTTGGCGAAGTGCAGGAAGACGAACGCCACCACCTGGACGATGATCAGCGCTGGAACCAGCAGCATCAGGAGCTTTCTGGTGGAAGCGTTCGCCAGCGTCTTCTTCATGGATGCAAGCCTCCTCCTGAAATTATGGAATGGAAGGCCGGACCGTGGACGGTCACTGGCCTTGGATTCTTCATGTACCTCTCCGCTTCGAACCCGGCCCCTCGCGCCGGGGACCCGCTTGGCAGGGGCCGGCATTCGCCCTTGCGTTCTTTCTCCGTGCCTCTTTCTGTGCACTTGCATCCATGCCACCGCCATGGCTTCCAGCGGGGTCGGGTGCTCCGTAGCCAGTATAGGGGGCGCCTTGCGATTGGGGCAGGGGTTCGCCTGGGATGGGCTTTGCGGGCGATGCGCTTGCGGCCCCCTCCGGTCCCCGCGCCTTTCGCATAAAGTGGCTGCATGAGCGACTCACCTTCCTACACCCGTTCGCTGAACCTGCTGGGCGCCACGAATTTCCGCGATCTGGGCGGCTACCCGGGCGAGCAGGGGCGGCCCGTGCGCTGGCGCCGCCTGTTCCGCTCCGACCACCTGGCCGCGCTGACCCCCGAAGACGCGCGGGCGCTATCGGCGCTGGGTCTGGCGCGCGCCGTGGATTTCCGGGGGGAGCACGAGCGCGCCACGCTGGCCTACGTGCTGCCCGACGTGGCTTATTACCCTCTGTCCATCGAGCCCACGGTGGTGCAGCGTGCCAAGGAGATGGCGCTGTCGGGCCACACGCTCACGCCCGAGATCGCGATGGGGCTGATGCGCGACACCTACCGCGCTTTCGTCGCGCACAACACGCGCGAGTTCGCCGCGCTGTTCGAACACCTGCTGGACAACGACACGCCGCTGGTCTTTCACTGCACCGCGGGCAAGGACCGCACGGGCTTCGCGGCGGCGCTCATCCTGCTGGCGCTGGGCGTGTCGCGCGAGGTGGTGATGCAGGACTACCTGCTCACCAACGGGCTGTATCGGCGGCCCGCGCAGGTGAACGGGGCTGCGCCGGAGGCGGTGCTGAACGTGCTGTGGCGCGTGCAGCAGGACTTTCTCGAAGCGGCGCTGCAGGCCGTGGACACGGACCATGGCGGCGTGCTGCGCTACCTGGAGCAGCGGCTGGGCGTGGGCCCTGGCGAGCGCAAGCGCCTGGCGCAGTGGTATCTGGAGCCCTGATAAGAACGCGGTGCGCATGAAAAAAGCCGGCACAGGTGCCGGCTTTTTTCGTTGGGCTGGCGGTGCCGCCAAGGCACGGCGGAGCGGACCGGTCGATCAGACCGTGGCGTCCTTGAGCTTCTTCAGCGCGCGGGTCTTGATCTTGACCGAGGCGGGCTTGGCGGGGAACCAGCGCTCGGCACCCGTGAACGGGTCCTTGCCGAAGCGCTTCTTCTTGGCAGGCACTTGCTGCAGGCCGATCTTCATCAGGCCGGGCAGCGTGAATTCGCCGGAGCCCTTCTTGTGCACCGATGCCAGGATGGCCGATTCCAGTGCTGCGAGCACGGCCTTGGCGGCCTTGGGCTCGACGCCGGCCTGCTGTGCCAGGTGGGCGATCAGCGAGGTCTTCGTGAACACTTCCTTCAGCGGCTTGAGCGCGGCAGGAGCGGCCTTGGCGGCGACGGGGGCCTTGGCCTTGGGGGCTGCGACCTTCTTCACGGGAGCGGCCTTCTTGGCCGGTGCTGCGACCTTCTTGGCCACGGGGGCTGCAGCCTTCTTGGCTGCGGGAGCGGCCTTCTTTGCAGGCGCGGTGGTTTTCTTTGCAGTTGCCATGGTGTTGGTATTTCTCGGAAAAAGTGGTGAACATTCCAGCATGCTGGTCGCCGGATTCTAGGGGGTTTGCATCGGCGGGCGCGGGCCGCACGTGGATTGCACGCTGCAAGCGGCATGGATGCTGGGTTCGAAGGCCCCGAGGCGCGCGCAGAAAGCGGTGCCGGCGAGGTGCCCTGCCGATGCTGGGGCCATGCCCACGGCGTTGGCCCCGCGGGTCAATCGCGTTAAGCTGTCCCATCCCCACCGGCGCCATGCAGCGCATCGCAAAGGAATGGCCATGAGCGACACATCCCCCTTCGGTTTCGGCAGGTTCGTGCCGGGCTTCGACTTCCTCCAGAACCTGGCCAAAGGCGCGCCGGGCGGCGTGCCGCAGATGCCCAGCCTGTCGAGCTGGGTGGCCCCGACGATCAGCGTGGAAGAACTGGAAAAACGCATCGATGAATTGAAGGCCGTGCAGTTCTGGCTGGAGCAGAACTCGCGCGCCTTGAGCGCCACGGTGCAGGCGCTGGAAGTGCAGAAGATGACCCTCGCCACGCTCAACGGCATGAACGTGGCGATGGGCGATCTGGCCGGTGCCTTCGCGCCCAAGCCATCGCCTGCGGCGCCCGTCCCCGAGCCCGCACGTGCCAGCCCCGCCGCCTACCGCGAGCCCCAGCGCGAGCCACCGGCCGAGGCGCCCGCTTCCGAGTCCGCGGCCCAAGAAGACGCCGCCAGCGACCACGCAGCCGCAGGTGCGGCGTCCACCGCGCTGCCCGGCGTCGTGGACCCGATGCAGTGGTGGGGTGCATTGACCAGCCAGTTCCAGCAGATCGCGGCCCAGGCGATGGGCGACGCGTCGCACCAGGCCGCGGTGGAGGCCACGCGCGGCGCGGCGGCCGAGGCCTTCAAGACCGCCACCGACATGGCCACGCAACTGGCCGCCCAGGGGCTGCAGGGCGTGCAGGAAGCCAAGCGCATGGCCCAGGCGCCGCAGGATGCCAACGCGCCAACCGCCCGCAGCCGCAAGCCGGCCGCAGCCCGCACCGCAGCCCCGCGCACTCGGCCGGCCGCTGCGCCGAAAAAGGCCGCTGCCAGGAAGCCCGTGGGGGCTCCCCCTTCCGCGGCGCGGCGCGCTGCCGCGCCTGCCGCGGCCAAGTCCGCCGCACCGCGCAAGCGGACGGGCCCGTGACCGCATCTCCCTGCACTTTCTTTTCCGACATGGCCGCCCGCGCAGCGGGCCGCCGCGACCATTGCCACCGACCATGAAACTCTTTCCCAACGGCCACGCCACCCATCCCCAGTGGCGCATGGCGGCCGCGCTGGTGCTGGCGCAACTGCGCGCGCAGATGGCGCTGCCGCAGTACGCCAGCGCGCCCACCCTGGGGGTGCTCTACATCACCGACCACTATGCGGACGAGGCGCAGGCCCTGCTCGATTTCGTGTCGGCCGAACTGCCCGAGGTGACCGACTGGAGCGGCACCGTGGGCGTGGGCGTGGCGGCCAACAACGCTGAATACTTCGACGAGCCGGCGCTGTCCGTCATGCTGCTGGACCTGCGGTCCGACCAGTACCGCGTGTTCTCCGGCGTGGCGCCGCTGGCGCGCAATGCGGCCAGCGGGTTCGTCGCCCACACGGCGCTCGTGCACGCGGACGGCCGCACGCCCGACCTGGCCGAGCTGATCGATGAAATGGCCGACCGCACGGCCACCGGCTACCTGTTCGGCGGCTTGTCGGCCAGCCGCAACGCAAGCGTGCAGTTCGCCGTGGGCGGCAACGGCAACATCGCGGGGCAGGGCGGCGCGCGCGGCGTGTTCGACGGCGGACTGTCGGGCGTGGCCTTCAGCGAGGGCGTGAGCCTGCTGTCGCGCGTCACGCAGGGTTGCCAGCCCGTGGGACCGCTGTGCACCATCACCGAGGCGCAGGACAACGTGGTGCTGGCGCTCGACGGCCAGCCGGCGCTGGATGCGCTGCTGGACACGCTGCACATCTCGCTCGACGGTGACCCGCAGCCCGCGCTGCGCGAAGTGCGGGCCACGCTCGCGGGCCTGGTGGATGCCGGCGTGCAGCCGCTCGGCCGGGCCGGGCATTTCGGCACGGACACCCGGGTGCGCCACATCGTGGGGCTCGACGCCACGCGCCGGGGCGTGGCCCTGGCCGACCAGGTGGAAGAGGGCATGCGCCTGGCGTTCTGCCAGCGCAACGTGGCGGCGGCCCGCGCCGACCTGATGCGCATCTGCGCCGAGATCCGCGAGGAACTCACGCCCGAGGAGGCCGAGACCCTGCCCGCACCGTCGGCCGACAGCGAGCGCCGCGCGCTGGCGCAGGCCCTGGGTGGCGGTGCCGACGGGGCCACGCGCGCGCCGGTGCAGCGGCACATCATGGGCGCGATCTACGTGAGTTGCTCCGGGCGCGGCGGCCCGCATTTCGGGGGGCCGAGCGCGGAGCTGCAGATCGTGCGCCATGCGCTGGGCGACGTGCCGCTGGTGGGGTTCTTCGCCGGCGGCGAGATTGCCCACCACCGGCTGTACGGCTACACCGGCGTGCTCACGGTGTTCACCAGCGAGCACGCGCCGGTCTGAGCCCGGCGACCGCGGGAGGCCCCGCGCCGGCATGCCCGCAGGCCGTGCGCCCCTTCCCGGGGGTGGCCCAACGGGGTTTTGGGCCTTTTTGGCCTCATGCCCTAGAAAATCATGCGGTGACAGCTATAAAAATAATAGCATTTGACTTCAGGTCACTGGCAGGAGCGCGGGCGCGGCCGTGCGCGGCATGCCGGTGAAGGCGAAGTCCACTTCCGGCGCCAGCCCGCTCACGATGCGGGCGATGGAGCGGCCCGAGCCGCAGGCGTGCGTCCAGCCCAGCGTGCCGTGCCCTGTGTTGAGGAACAGGTTGCCGATCTTCGTCTTGCCGATCAGCGGCACGTTGCTGGGCGTGGCAGGGCGCAGCCCGGTCCAGAACTGGGCCTGGCGCGTGTCGCCCGCGCCAGGAAAGAGTTCTTCCACGCGGCGCACGATGGCTTCGCAGCGCACGGGGTTCAAGTCGCGCTGGTAGCCGTTGAGTTCCGCCGTGCCGGCGATGCGCAGGCGGTCGCCGCGCTCGCTGGTGTAGCGCGAGAAGACGAGCTTGAATTCATCGTCCGTCAGGCTCACCTCGTAGGCCGCCGAGGCATCGCGCACGGGCATCGTGACCGAATAGCCCTTGGCCGGGTAGATGGGCAGGCGCATGCCCAGCGGCTCGGCCAGCAGCGGGCTGAACGAGCCCATGGCCAGCACGTAGGCATCGCCCCGCACGCGTTCGAAGCGGCCTTCCGCGTTGGTGATCTCGGCATGGTCGATGGCGCCGCCTGCCGTGCGCAGCGCCGTGATGTGGCAGCCGGTACGGAACTGCACGCCCGCCGCCTGCGCCAGCCGGGCCAGCTCGCGCGTGAAGGTGTTGGCGTCGCCCGATTCGTCCTCGGCCGTGTAGGTGGCGCCGGCCAGTTGCGGGCGGATGTGGGCGAGCGCGGGCTCCAGCCGCACGGCCTCGTCGGCGCTGACCACGCGGCGCTCGCAGCCCAGGGCGCGCATCTGCTCGGCGGGAGCGAGCGCGGCATCGAACTCCCGGGCGCTCGTGTAGAAGTGCAGGATGCCCTGCGTGCGCTGGTCGTACTGGATGCCCGTATCGCGGCGCAGCTGCTGCAGCGTGTCGCGGCTGTAGGTGCCCAGGCGCACGATCTGCTCGATGTTGTGCCGCGTGCGGGCCGGCGTGCATTCGCGCAGGAACTGCAGGCCCCACAGCCACTGGCGCATGTCGGCGCGCAGGCGAAAGAGCAGGGGGGCGTCTTCGCGGCCCAGCCATTTCAGCACCTTGAACGGCGCACCGGGGTTGGCCCAGGGCTCGGCATGGCTCACCGAGATCTGCCCGCCGTTGGCGAAGCTGGTTTCCGCACCGGGAACGCCCTGGCGGTCGATGACGGTCACTTCGTGGCCGAGTTGCTGCAGGAAATAGGCGGAGGTGGTGCCGAGCAGGCCGGCACCGAGAACGATCACGCGCATGATTCACAAGCCTTTTGGAAGGTTTGCGCAAGCAGATCGCCGGCGTGGTGCTATTGACTCGATAGCGTGCAGCCGACGGCGATCTGCCGTGCTGCCGCTCCCCCTGTCCTTGGTACCTGAGAGATTCACCCTGCGCCAACACGGCGAGGGGCTTGCTCCTTCGGTGCGCCATGGCATGCATGGCGGCTCTCCAGACGGCTTTGATGGTGGTGCAGTACGGGACCTGAGCGTGTATGGGAGTTTGCGCCTTCGGTGGAGCGGCCCGGGGGCCGTTCGCTCTCCTGCGGGGTGCATCGTAGCAGCGAAGCCGCGCGGCGCAAACCCCGTGCGCGGCGAAGGGGGCGGGCCGTGCGGTCAGTCGATGCGGATCCGGGCGTCCTTCACCACCTGGGCCCACTTGGCGCGGTCGGTGTGGACGGTCTGGCGGAACTGCGCGGGCGTCTCGATGCGCACGGCGTTGCCCTGCGATTCGAAGCGCTCGCGCACCTCGGGCTGCTCCAGCACCTGGCGCAGGGCGGTGTTGAGTTTCTGCACCACGGCGGCGTCCGTTCCCTTGGGCGCGAAGAGGCCGAACCAGATCGAGCTGTCGAAGCCCTGCGTGCCCTGCAGGCCGCTGGAGGCGATGGTGGGCACCTCCTTGACGGCGGCCACGGGCTTGGCGGTGGTCACGCCCAGCAGGCGCACCTTGCCGGCCTTGTAGTGCGGCAACACGGTCTGCACCTGGTTCATGATGCAGCAGGTCTCGCCGCGCACCACCGACGTGATGGCTTCGGGGCCGCCCTTGTAGGGCACGTGCACCATGTCCAGGCCCAGGCGCGCATTGAATTCGGCGAACGCCATGTGCGTGCCGGCGCCGTTGCCGGTGGAGGCGTAGTTGTATTGGCCGGGGTGGGCCTTCACCAGCGCGACGAACTCCTGGAGCGTCTTCGCGTCGATGACGTCGGGGTTGATGGTGAGCACGTTCGACACGTCGATCAGCGGGCCCACCGGGACGAAGTCGTTCTCCACGTCAAAGGGCAGCTTGGGGTAAAGCGCGGCGTTGCTGCCATGCGTGGCGGCGGTGCCGAAGGCCAGCGTGTAGCCGTCGGGCCGGGCGCGGGCCACGAACTCGCTGGCGATGTTGCCGGCCGCGCCCGATTTGTAGTCGATGACGATGGGCTGCCCGAGCTTCTGGCTCAGGGGCTCCTGCACCGCGCGGGCGACGACGTCGATGCCCGAGCCCGCCGGAAAGCCCAGGATCAGGGTAATGGGCTGCCGGGGCCAGCCGGCCGCTTCGGCGTGGGCGGCGAAGCTGAAGGTGGCGGCCGCGGCGCAGGCCAGGGCGGCGGCGATGCGGCGGGTGGCGTGGTGGGTGATGGGAAAAAGGAGCGGCATGGCAGAGGGGCGCTGAACGCGGGGTGAGAACCGATGCGCCATTGTGGGCAAGCGTTCATGCGCCGCGCGCCATATGCATATGGACCGGGGGCGCGCCGCCGCCATGGGGTGAATGGCTGCGGGCGCGGGGCCGCGCCGGCTCCGCGTGGCTCAGTACCGGTTCGGGTTGTCCGGGCGGCGGTCCTGGCGGTTGGGCACGCCGTCGCCGTCGCGGTCCCAGCCGCCGCGGCGCATCTCCCAGCGGCCGTCGTGCTGCACCCAGGCCGGCTGGCGGTAGACATAGCCGGGGCGGGCGCGGACCCAGTGGCCGGCCACCCAGACATGGCGATGGCCGCGCCATTCCCAATGGCCTGTCTCCCACACCATGCCGCGGCGCGGGGGCGGCACGGCTTCCCGGCGGGGCGGGGGCGGTGCCTGGTACTGCACCATCACGGGTCCGGGCTGCTGGTACACCGGTCCGCCAGACTGCACGATCACGGTGGCACTGGTGGCTGCCCGTGCCACGGTGGTGACGGAGCCCATCGCAGCGAGGGCCAGCGTGGCGGCGGTGAGGGCAATGGTCTTGCGGGTCATGACGATCTCCTTTGGAAAAGCGCTGTGTGTTTTTTTCAGCACCTCCATCGTGATCCTCCAACGTCAAGCCGGTATCGCCGCGGCGCGAAGTGTTGTGACCGGGTGTTTCCGGCCGGGCAGGGGCGAGCGCCCGCGCCTCACCGGGCGGCGTAGCGCGCCAGCAGGGTGCGCACGATGCGCCGGTGGAACGGAACGACCAGCGCCATGTAGACCCGGCCCAGCGTGTTGTGCACATGCACCACGGTGCTCAGGGCGATGCGGGGCGGCCCCTCCGCCGGTTGCCGCTTGGTCAGCGACACCTGCACGTCGAGGTGGCGGTCGTCCTGGCCCATGACCACTTCGTCCTCGGCCAGGTGCCGGATCCGGAAGATGCCCACGCGGTCGCCCACCCGGTAGCTGGCGGCGTCGCGCAGCGGGTGGGCGGCATCGCCACCGAGCGCTCCCAGGTCCTTCAGGCCTGCCAGCCGCACCAGCCGGTTGCGCAGCGCCATGAGCCGGTTCGTCCAGCCGGGCACGTGGGCCAGGGTGGACAGCCAGGCCTGCAGCGCGCTGCCCGCGGGCTCGGGGTCGGTGGCTTCATAGCTGTCGGAGAAGTAGGCACCCGGCAGCGCCGATGCAATGGCGCTGCCGGGTGGCACCGCGACGGTGGTGATCTTTGGAGGATGGGGCATGGGGTGTATCGGGTGCTGGGGCGGTGGGCCGGAAACGAAGGGCGGCGCGGCTCAGCGCCGCATGCTGGTGAACACGTCGAACTCCCAGCTGCGCAGCGCCAGCAGGACGGTGTAGCCCTCGCGTTCGCGCTCGGGCATGCGCTGGTCGGCCAGGTGCTGCTGCGCGAAATCGTGCGCCACGCGCTGCATGCGCTCCCAGAAGGCCGGCGCCAGGCTGCGGCTGATCGCACCGTGCACCAGCAGCACGCCTTCGCCCGGGCCGTCGAAGCTGCCGGCGAAGTAGTCGAGCAGCGCATGGTCGCGAAAGTAGTGCATCACCGGGCCATGGGGGCGCCAGCGGAAGGTCTTGGCGAGCTTGAGGCGGTAGCGGTTCAGGGGGCGCAATTCGATGATGCCGATGCGGTCGAGCTGCGCGAGGTACTTCACGCCCTCGGCCTCGCTCAGGCGGTAGGTGGTCACGATCTGCTCCAGGGTCCACTGGCTCAGCACGCAGATCGCCATGAGCATCAGCTTCTTGTCGGCCACCACGGCCGTTTCCTGCGCCTGGCTCAGTTCCTTGAGCAGGGGCTGGCTATCGGCCACGCGCCGCGCCAGGTCGGCGAAGTCGAGGGCCAGCGCCCGGCAGATCGCATCGATGCGCGACAGCGGCATATCGCCCTTGGCCAGCATGCGCTTGACGCTGGACTCGGCCATGCCCAGGGCCTGGGCCAGGTCCGCATAGGTCATCTGCGCGGATTTGAGTTCCTTCTTGAGGGCGGCAACGAGGTCGGCGGTGGTGCTCATGGGTATCGATTATGGATACCCAGCGTGGCCAGCGATAGGCCTGGGCGCGTTTCGTGCACCTTGGCGTGGCCAGGGTGGAGAGACTGCGTTCCAGTCCCTTTCCCGTCCCCCGTTCCATCCCGCTGCCTTCCGGAGTTTCGTCCATGCCGTTGTCCACCCGTTCTTTTTCCCGCGCCTTCCTCTCGCGTCCGGCTCCGGCCGAATGGGCCTTGTATGGCGCCCTGGCGGTGCTGGCCGCCGTGGGCGCCTGGGGCCCGCAGGTGGCGGCGGACCCGCACCAGCATGCCTTTGCCGACCAGCGCACGCTGTGGGGCATCGCGCATGCCATGGACGTGCTCACCAACCTGCCGTTCGCCCTCATGGGGCTGCTGGGCGTGCGGCGCCTGGTGCAGTGGGTGCGCAGCGGCAAGGCTGGCGGGTGCGGCGAGGGAGTGGCGCAGGCGGCCGGCACCGGCCGCACCACCACGGCGGTGATGGCGGCGATCTTCTTCTCGGGTTTGCTGCTCACGGCCGGCGCCTCGGCGCTGTACCACGCGGTGCCGCACAACATCACGCTGCTGTGGGACCGCATGGGCATGCTGGTGGCCTTCACCGGGCTGGTGGGCCTGGCGGTCGATGGGCGCATGGGTGCGCGGCCCGCCTGGGTGCTGGCCTGTGTGCTGCCGCTGGCGGGCGCGTTGTCGCTGCGGGCCTGGGGCATGGCGGGGCAGGTGCTGCCCTGGGGCGTGCTGCAGGGCGGGGGCATGCTGCTGGTCGCGGCGCTGGCGATGGTGCCGGCGCGGTCCAGCCGGCCGCCCCTGTCGCTGGTGGCCGTGATCGGCTGGTATGCCCTGGCCAAGCTGTTGGAGCTGGGCGACCACGCGGTGTTCGGCTGGACGGGCGGCTGGGTGTCGGGCCACAGCCTCAAGCACGTGGCGGCGGCCCTGGCCGCATGGCCGGTGATCGCAGCGCTGGCACCGCGCCGCGCCCCGCTGCCGGGCGCCTACTGGGCGCAGTGCATGCGGGCGGTGTCCTGGCGCCGCCCGGCGGCGGCCGTAACGGGCCTGCGCCGGGGCACAATCGCCGCCAGCGCGGACGAGGGGGGCCAGCCTGGCGCCGCGGCGCGACGCGTCTGAAGAACCATTCCACACAGGAGCACGGCATGAGCCAAGAACAGGCCCGCATGGCCGACCACCCCCGCGCGGCCGAGCCGTCGCACCCCAACCAGTTCGCCCTGCTGCGCCAGCGCCGCTTCGCACCCTTCTTCTGGACGCAGTTCGCCGGCGCGGCGAACGACAACCTGTTCAAGTTCGCCTTCACCGTGATGGTGACCTACCAGCTCAGCGTGTCGTGGATGCCGCCGTCCATGGCCGGGCTGGTGATCGGCGCGCTGTTCATCCTGCCCTTCCTGCTGTTTTCGGCCACGTCGGGGCAGTTGACGGACAAGTTCGACAAGACCCGCATGATCCGCTTCGTGAAGAACCTGGAGATCGCCATCATGCTGGTGGCGGCCTGGGGGTTCCTTGCCTCCAGCGCCGCCGTGCTGCTGGCCTGCACCTTCCTCATGGGGCTGCATTCCACGCTGTTCGGGCCGGTCAAGTTCGCGTACATGCCGCAGGTGCTGAACGAGCGCGAGCTGACGGGCGGCAACGGCATGGTGGAGATGGGCACTTTCGTCGCCATCCTGCTGGGCCAGGTGGCGGGCGGGCTGCTGGTGGCGGTGCCGGACATCGGCCATGCCTGGGTGGCGGCGGCCTGCGTGCTGCTGGCGTTGGCCGGTCGCGCGGTGGCGCAGTTCATCCCGAGCGTGCCGGCCACCGACCCGGGCCTGTCGATCAACTGGAACCCGGTGACCGAAACCTGGCGCAACCTGAAGCTCGCGCACGCCAGCCCCGTGGTGTTCCGCTCGCTGCTGGGCATCAGCTGGATGTGGTTCTTCGGCGCGGTGTTCCTCTCGCAGTTCCCGAGCTTCGCCAAGGAGGTGCTGCATGGCGATGCGCACGTGGCCTCGCTGCTGCTGGTGGTGTTCTCGGTGGGCATCGGCGTGGGCTCGCTGCTGTGCGAGGTGCTGAGCCGCCGGCACGTGGAGATCGGCCTGGTGCCGCTGGGCGCCATCGGCATGAGCGTGTTCGCCATCGACCTGTACTTCGCCTCCCGCTCCCTGCCGCCCGCGCCGGAGATGGGGCTGGGCGCCTTCGTGGGGCAGGCCGCGCACTGGCGCGTGATGGCCGACCTGGCGCTGCTGAGCCTGTTCGCCGGCCTGTACAGCGTGCCCATGTATGCCCTGATCCAGATGCGCAGCCAGCCCACGCACCGGGCGCGCATCATCGCGGCCAACAACATCCTGAACGCGCTGTTCATGATCGGCAGCTCGCTCATCGCCGGCGCGCTGCTGGGCGCGGGCTTTTCGGTGCCGCAGATCTTCCTGTTCACGGGCATCGCCAACGCCATCGTGGCGTTCTACATCTTCCTGCTGGTGCCCGAGTACCTGCTGCGTTTCGTGGCGTGGGTGGCCTCGCGCTTCGTCTACCGCTTCAGGATCCGGGGCGACGAGCACCTGCCCACCCAGGGCGCGGCCATCCTGGTGTGCAACCATGTGAGCTTCGTGGACGCGGTGCTGCTCATGGCGGCCAGCCCGCGCCCGATCTACTTCGTGATGGACCACCGCATCTTCCGCGTGCCGGTGCTCGGCTGGCTGTTCCGCCTGGCCAAGGCCATTCCCATCGCCCCGCAAAAGGAAGATCCCGCGGTCTATGCCGCGGCGTTCGAGCGCGCCGCGCAGGTGCTGCGGGAAGGGGATTTGCTGGCCATCTTTCCCGAGGGTGGCATCACGCGCGACGGGCAGCTGCAGCCGTTCAAGGGCGGGATCATGAAGATCCTCGAGCGCGCCCGCGAAGAAGGCGTGGCGCCCCCGGTGATCCCGATGGCGCTGACCAACCTGTGGGGCTCGTATTTCAGCCGCATCGAGCGGGGCACCGCGATGGCGCGGCCCTTCCGGCGCGGCCTGTTCAACCGGGTGGGTCTGAACGTCGGGCCGGCCGTGCCGGCCACGCTGGTGCAGCCCGATCTGCTGCGCGAACGGGTGGCGGGCCTGCTGGCCGACTGAAGGCCGTCATTGCAGAGGCCCCGCCGCGGAGGCGGGGCGCGCCGCCTCAGGTGACGGCGAGCGAGGCCAGCCCCTGCAGCCGCCGCTGTTCTGCCGACGCCTCGTCGGTGTCGTCCTCCTCGCGGGCGCGCAGGCTGGCCTGCACGATGGCATCGGCATCCACCGCGAAGTGCGCCCGCAGGGCGGCGCGCGAGTCGCTGCGGCCGAAGCCGTCGGTGCCCAGCGTCACATAGCGCCGGCCCGGCGGCACGAAGGCGCGCACCATCTCGGGCAATGCCACCACGTAGTCGCTCGCGGCGACGATGGGCCCGGACGTGGGTGCCAGTTGCTGCTCGAACCAGCTGCCCACCGCATCGCGCTCGCCCTGGCGCCAGCCGCGCTCGCAGGCCTGCCCCTCGCGCGCCAGTTCCACGTAGCTCGTCACGCTCCACACATCGGCCGCCACGCCGTGCTGCTGCTCCAGCCGGTCGGCGGCTTTGAGCACCTCGCCCAGGATGGCGCCGCTGCCGAAGAGCTGCACGCGGTGCGCCAGTGCCGGCGCGCCCTGCCGCAGCCGGTACATGCCGCGCACCACGCCGTCGTGCGCGTCGGCGGGCAGGCTGGGGTTGGCCACGTTCTCGTTGGTGACGGTGATGTAGAAGAATTCGTCGATCTGCGCCTCGACCATGCGGCGCATGCCGTGGTCCACGATCACGGCCAGCTCGCCCGCGAAGGCCGGGTCGTAGGCACGGCAGTTCGGAATGGTGGATGCCATCAGGTGGCTGCTGCCGTCCTGGTGCTGCAGCCCCTCGCCGCCCAGCGTGGTGCGGCCCGAGGTGGCGCCGATGAGAAAGCCGCGCGCCCGCTGGTCGGCCGCGGCCCAGATCAGGTCGCCCACGCGCTGAAAGCCGAACATGCTGTAGAAAATGTAGAACGGCAGCATCGACAGCCCGTGCGTCGAATAGCTGGTGGCCGCCGCCGTCCACGAGGCCAGCGCGCCGGCCTCGGTGATGCCTTCTTCCAAAATCTGGCCGGATTTTTCTTCCCGGTACACCAGCATCGAGGCGTTGTCCTCGGGCTGGTAGAGCTGCCCGAACGGCGCATAGATGCCGACCTGGCGGAACAGCCCCGCCATGCCGAAGGTGCGTGCCTCGTCGGCCACGATCGGCACCACGCGCGGCCCCAGCGCCTCGTCTTTCAGCAGGTTGCCCATCAGGCGCACGAAGGCCATGGTGGTGCTCATGGCCTTGCCGTCGGCCTCCAGCGCAAAGCCCCCGGTGGCCGGCAGCGGTGGCACGGCCACTTCGGGCGCCCGAGCGCGGCGTGCGGGCAGGTAGCCGCCCAGCGCCTGGCGGCGGTCGTGCAGGTAGCGCATCTCGGCGCTGTCGTCGGCGGGCTTGCAGAAAGCGGCGGTGCGGGCCTCTTCGTCGGTCAGCGGCAGGTGGAAGCGGTCGCGGTAGGCCAGCAGTTCGTCGGCGCCCAGCTTCTTGTGCTGGTGCGAGGTCATGCGGCCCTGGCCCACGCTGCCCATGCCGTAGCCCTTCATCGTCTTGGCCAGCACCACGGTGGGCTGGCCGGTGTGGCCGGCCGCGCGCGCGAAGGCGGCATGCACCTTGGCCGGGTCGTGCCCGCCGCGGCGCAGGCGGTCGATGTCGTCGTCCGACAGGTGGGCCACCAGGGCCTGCAGTTCGGGGCTCTTGCCGAAAAAGTGGCGGCGGTTGAAGGCGCCGTCGTTCGCGCTCAGGGTCTGGAACTCGCCGTCCACCGTCTGCGCGAAGGCCCGGGCCAGTGCGTGGCCATGGTCGCGCGCCAGCAGCGCGTCCCATTCGGAACCCCACAGGCATTTCACGACGTTCCAGCCGGCGCCGGTGAACAGCGATTCCAGCTCGTCCACGATGCGGCCGTTGCCGCGCACCGGGCCGTCCAGGCGCTGCAGGTTGCAGTTGATGACGAAGATGCAGTTGTCCAGCCCCTCGCGCGCGGCAAGGGTGAGCGCGGCAATGGATTCGGGCTCGTCCATCTCGCCGTCGCCGAAGAAGCCCCAGACCTTGCGGCCCGCCGTGTCGCACAGGCCCCGGTCGGCCAGGTAGCGCATGAAGCGCGCCTGGTAGATCGCCTTGATCGGGCCGATGCCCATCGAGCCGGTGGGAAACTGCCAGAAATCCGGCATCAGGTAGGGATGGGGGTAGGAGGTCAGGCCCTGGATGCCCTTGGCCTCGGCGGCCAGTTCCTGACGGTAGTGGCGCAGGGAGTCTTCGCTCAGCCGGCCTTCCAGGTAGGCGCGCGCATAGACGCCGGGCGCGGAGTGCGGCTGAAAATACACCAGGTCGCCGCCGTGCTGCTCGGTGCGCGCATGGAAGAAATGGTGGAAGCCCACCTCGAACAGGTCCGCCGCCGAGGCGTAGCTGGCGATGTGGCCGCCCAGCTCGCCCTGCGCGGCATTGGCCCGCACCACCATGGCCAGCGCATTCCACCGCACGATGGCCGACAGCCGCTGCTCGATCTGCGGGTCGCCCGGGTAGGGCGGCTGTTCCTCCACCCGCACGGTGTTGAGGTACGAGGTGATCCCGGCCGGGCTCCATTGCAGCCCGCGCTGGCGCGCATGGGCCAGCAACGCGTCGAGCAGCGCCGCGGCACGCTCGCGCCCCTGGCGGGGCTCCCAGGCGGCCAGCAGGCCGTCGAGCGCATCGCACCATTCCTGGACTTCCCCGGGGTCGAGCGTATCGGGCAAGGGGGTGGCGCCGGGCCAGCCGAGTCGTGTCATGGTGCTGCGTTCTCCTGGGGGGATCAACCGTTGCGGAAAAGGAAACTGTAGGCGTTCAGGGCGGGCACGCCGCCCAGGTGGGCATACAGCACCTTGGAGCCTGCCGGAAATTCGCCGTTGCGCACCATCTCGATCATGCCGTGCATCGACTTGCCTTCATAGACCGGGTCGGTCAGCATGGCCTCCTGGCGCGCGCACAGGCGGATCGCCTCCAGAGTGCCCTCGCTGGGCAGGCCGTATTCGGGGCCGCCGTAACGCGTGTCCAGCACGATGTCGGCTTCGGTGATGTCACGGCCCAGTTCCACCAGTTGGGCGGTGTTCTGCGCGATGCGCAGGATCTGCGCGCGGGTCTGCTCCGGCTTGGCCGAGGCATCGATGCCGATCACCTTGTCGGCCCGGCCATCGGCCGCGAAGCCCACCACCATGCCGGCCTGCGTGCTGCCCGTGACCGAGCACACGACGATGTAGTCGAACTGAAAACCCAGTTCCTTTTCCTGCTGGCGCACTTCTTCGGCGAAGCCGACGAAGCCCAGCCCGCCCTTGGGGTGCTCGGAGCAGCCCGCGGGAATGGGAAACGGCTTGCCGCCGGCCTGTCGCACATCCTCCATGGCCTGCTCCCAGCTCGGGCGGATGCCGATGTCGAAGCCCGCGGCGTCCAGACGCACGTCGGCGCCCATGATGCGGCTCATCTCGATGTTGCCCACGCGGTCGTACACCGCGTCGGAGTAGTTCACCCAGTTCTCCTGCACCAGTACGCACTTCATGCCCAGGTGTGCGGCCACGGCGGCCACCTGGCGCGTCTGGTTGGACTGGATGCCGCCGATGGAGACCAGCGTGTCGTAGCCGCCTTCGATCGCCTCGGGAATGAGGTATTCGAGCTTGCGCGTCTTGTTACCGCCGAAGGCCAGGCCCGAGTTGCAGTCCTCGCGCTTGGCGTACAGATCGACCTTGCCGCCCAGGTGGGCGGACAGGCGCGGCAGCGGCTGGATGGGCGTGGGGCCGAAGGTCAGCGAATGGCGGGGGAATTTCTGCAAGTTCATGGGAAGCATCCTGGCAAAGGGAAGGGCATGGGGGCGGGGCTCCGGCGCCGCGGTGGATGGCTGCTGCCGCGCAGTGGCAGGGGCAATCGACAAGGGCAGTCCGTTGTCTGGAATGGTAGGAAAATGCGGGCGCAACAGGGTTGCAAAAATGGATTGAAAATCGGCCTGAAAAAGGCCGTGAAACCTTTTTACTTCGACTTCATTGCAGGAAATCATTCATGTGCGCAACAAAATTAAGAAAGCCTGCGGTGCCGGTATCCGCCGCCGATCTCACCGGCGAACTGGACCGCACCGACAAGGCCATCCTGCGGGCCCTGCAGCGCGATGCATCGGTCTCCAACGTGGCGCTGGCGGCCAAGGTCCACCTGAGCGCGCCTGCCTGCCTGCGGCGCGTGGAGCGCCTCAAGCGCCTGGGGCTGATCGACGGGGTGGTGGCGCTGCTCAACCCGCGCGCCGTGGGCGCGGGCATGCTGGTGATGATCGGCGTGGTGCTGGACCGCTCCACGCCCGAGTCGTTCGCCGAGTTCGAGAAGGCCGCCGCCAGGATCTCGGGCTGCATGGAATGCCACGTGGTGACGGGCGAGTTCGACTATTTTCTACTGGTGCGCACCAGGGACAGCGAGAGCTTCAACCGCCTGCATGCGGAGCAGCTGCTTTACCTGCCAGGCGTGCGGCAGGTGCGCTCGTTCATGGTGATCCGCAACGTGCTCTCGACGACCGAACTGCCCATGGCGATCTGACGCGGGGCCGGAAGGCCGGCGGCGCGCGGCAAGGCGGGAAGATCGGCCCGGGTGGCTTCGCTGCGAGCGGCTCGCCTCATCCACCACGCAGCCGCCATTGGAATGCCTGGGGCGTGACCACCGCCGGGGCGGAGGTCACGGGAGGCTGCCTCAGGGGGTCAGGGCGCCTTCACGACATGCGGAAAGGTCAGCCCATAGTTGGCCGCCACGCCGGGCGTGGCGCTGGGGTTGCTCAGCTTGGTGAACGCAGTGCCGATGAGGGGAATGCCTCTCGCGTCGGGCATCCGGAAGATGGCCCAGCCGTTGGAAAACGTCCCTTGCAGGGTCTTGCGGGCCACGGACGAAGAAACGGCCGACCGGGTGTCCGAGAACGAAAGCACGGACAGTGCGCCGCAGCTTTCGGGTTGCGATGCCGCGTCTGAAATCACGCTTTCCGGGGTGAGGCTGCCATCGCGCGAGCCCATGCGGAAGCTCCAGCTGCCGCCCCGGCTGCAGACGCCGTCGCGGACCTGGGTGTTGAGCGAATGGAAGTACTGCTCGCCGCCACCGCTGGGCGGCACGAGGGAATAGACGCGCTGGTTCGACGGGTCCGACTGGCTGTAGTCCTTGGCCACGCTGTACCGCTTGGTGGGGGTCGCCACGACCCAGTCGGTGCGGGCGGAGATGGAGTCGTCGAGAACGTACTGGTTCTTGAACTCGCGCACGGCCAGCAGCCGGGAGAGATCGCCGGCAGTGGCCCGGGCGCTGTCTGCTGTGGCAGGCAGGTAGACCGGCGTGGAGAGGTCGGGCAGGTCGTTGTAGCGGGCCAGCACGACCGCCGCCGTCGTCGGGAAGGCGGTGTTGCCCTGCGCGTCCTTGTTGCGCGTGGCAAGGCCTGCGGACACCAGCAAGGGGTCGGCGGTGTAGCGCTCCGGCTGCGAGACCGCCGTGTCCGTGGGAGGGAACAGCATGTAGTTGCCGCGCGCCGGCAGGCCCGTGTTGTTGATGGCCTGGATGGCCGTGGCCGCACCGGAGAACGTGGTGGAGCCGGGCACGTCGATGACGTACCAGGTGGCGCTGAGCTGGCCGCTGGGGGCGGCCAGGCCGCGGCTGGCGGCGACGGCTTCGCTGCTCGTGTCCTGCATCAGCGCGGCATTGAGCACGGATTCGGAGCAGGGCGCGACCTCTTTCACCTGCTGAATGGCGACGGACAGCGCCGACTGGCTGGCGCCGTTGGGGCCATAGAGGGCCGCCTGCGGCACGTCGGCCATCACGATGGCCTCGATGGCGCCCTCGCGGGTGTTGGCCGCCATCACCTCGGGGGTCCACGCGGGGTCCAGCCGGCCCGTGGAGAACGGTTGCGCCACACCCTGCGCGAGGTGCGGCAGCGTGCAGCTGCGGTCGGTGGTGGTCAGTTGCGCCAGGCCGTCGGCACCGGCCGTCACCGCGGCGGTCCACACATCGCCGGGCGACAGCAGCACGTGCACGCTCAGCAGGCTGTCGCCGTTGTTGGCGCCGCGAAAGCGCACCTTCACCACCTTGCCGTTGTCGAGGTCGGTGTTCACCAGGTGCAGCACGCTCATCTGGCCGTTCTGCGCCGTGAAATAGGGCACCAGCAGCGCATGGCCTGCCTGGCCTTCGGCCACCTTGAAGCTGATGGCATCGGTCCCGCCCAACTGCGTGCTGGAAGGCGTGGCGCCAGTGCCGGCGATCACGCCTGCGTGTGCTGCGCCGGCCATGGCCAGCGTGCCGAGCAGGGCGCTGACCGCCCCGGAAATGGTTTTGACTTTCACGGTTTCTCCTGTGATTGGGATGGCAGGTGGGAACGTCTCCGCATCGCCCGTAGGCTGCGCAAAGGCAGCCTGTCACGCGATGGGGTCGGCACGGTGGTGGTGGGATGGGGCCAAAAGCCCGCCCTGGGCGGCCGCTGCATGCAGCAGGCCACCCGCAAATCGAAACCACCGCGCTGAGGATGGGAGCCATGCCGGGCGATGGTGCCCGGCGGCTCCGGCAAGGATCGTGAACCCGTTCCGAGCGCCGGGCCCATGGCGGCCTCAATCGGCCGCCGCCCTGCGTGCGCTCAGGGCGCTTTATACATGTGCGGCATGGTCAGGCCGTAATTGCCCGCGACGCCAGGTGTGGCATTGGGGTTGGTGAGCTTGAGCAGGGCGGCGCCGATGACGGGACGGCCATCCGACGCATTGGTGGCGATGCTGGCCCAGCCGGACACGAAGGCGTCCGAGCGGGGCTGCGCGGTGATCGAGGCCGAGACGCCGGAGCGGCCCGCCTCCTGGAAGCCCAACGTGGCCACCGTGCCGCAGGCCACCACGGGGCTGAGGGCGGGCTTGGTGCTGGTCTGGCGGTCGAAATAGGTCAGGTTCCACTGGCTGCACACGCTCTCTGGGCTGGTCTTGACCTGGGTGTCGTCGCCCGAGAAATACTGGCTGCCGAGGTCCGAGGGCGGCACCACCGAATACACGCGGGCGACCGCTGGGGGCTGGCTGTAGTCGTAGGCCACGCTGTAGCGCTTGGTGGGCATGGACAGCACCCAGTCCGTTCGGGCGGAAATGGAGGGGTCGGTGGCGTACTGGTTCATCACTTCGGTGGCCGCCAGTTGCGCCGACAGGTCCCCCGCCGTCCTGCGCGCGTTGCGTTCGCCGGCCGGCAGGTAGTAGGGCGTGGACAGGTCGGGCAGGTCGTAGTAGCGCGCCTGGATGACGGCCGCATTGGTGGGCTCGCTGGTTTCTCCGTCGATGTTCTTCACGCGGGTGGCGAAGCCGGCCGAGACCAGCAGTGGGTCGGCGGTGTAGCGCTCAGGCGCGGTGACGGTCTGCGCGGTGGGCGGAAACAGCACGTAGTTGCCCCGTGCATTGCGGCCCGCGTTGTTGACGGCGCGGATCGCGGTGGCGGCCCCCGAGAAGGTGGTGGAGTTGGGCACGTCGATGATGTACCAAGTGCCCGCCACGCCGCCCGTGGGCGTGGCCAGGCCCCGGGAAGCGGCCGTGGCCTCGGTGCTCGTGTCCTCCAGCAGCGCCGCGTTCAGCGCCGCATCGGTGCAGGGGGCCGTGCCGTTCACCGGGCGGATGGCCGTGAAGAGGGCGGAGCGCTCCTGCTGGCCCGCGCCGTATACGGCGGCGGCGGGAATGTCGGCCGCCACGATCGCCTCGATGGCGCCTTCGCGGGTGTGGTTGGCCTGCACGTCGGCGGTCCACAGGGGGTTGAGCCGTTCGGTCACGAAGGCTTGCGCCACGCCGGGCGCGAGCCGGGGCGAGGTGCAGGTCGCATCGGCGGTGGTGAGCTGCGCGATGCCGTTGGCTCCGGCCGTCACCGCGCCGGTCCAGACGTCGCCGGGGGCCAGCAGCACGGTCATGTGCAGCAGGCCATCGCCGTTGTTGGCGCCGCGAAAGCGCAGCTTCACGGCCTTGCCGTTGTTCAAGTCGGTGTTGACCAGGTGCAGCACCGTCATCTGCCCGTTCTGCGCCGTGAAGTAAGGCACCACGAGGCTGTGGCCGGGGCCGCTTTCGGCGATGGCATAGGTGGTGGCATCGGTGGCGCCCATCACGCTGCTGGAGGGCGTGCCCCCCGTGCCGGCGATGACGCCGGCCAGGGCGCTGGAGGCGAAGCCGGCGCTGCACAGCAGGGCGCACGCGGCCGCGATCTTCTGGATAGGCATGCGGGGTCCTTCGGAGGGAGAGCCAATGATGGCGGCAGATTACCGCAATCCGCGCGGCTGTGGCACTCGCCGAGGGGTTGGGGAATCAGGGAAAGTATCGCCATGCGATACCAGGCAGCCGAAAGCCCGCCACCCGTGCATTCCAGTGCGGGCCGGGGTGGGCGGCCTGCGCATGATCCGCCCCATGTTCCACCACGGGCCGCAAGCCCTTCTCTCCATGTCACACCCCTTCGCTCCTTCGCCCGTGATCCAGCGCGATACGCCCGCCTGGCGCCTGCAGGTCTGGGTCTCGTTCGGCATCGCCGTGTTCTGCTGCGCGGTGGGGCTGGCATGGCTGCCAGGGGTGGCCATGGAGCGGGCCTTCATGGTGATGGGTTACGTCTTTTGCCTCTCGGCCGTGTTCATGCTGGCGAAGTTCGTGCGGGACAACCAGACGCGCCACGGTGCGGACACTCCGATGTTCAAGCTGGTCGTCTGGGGCGCGTTCGCGGTGGCCGTGGGCCTCACGGGCTGGGGCCTGTGGAGCATGGACATCAACCCCACCTACCAGGCCTTCCTGGGCGTGAGCTGGCTCTACCTGATCACCACCGCCTTCACGCTGGCCAAGATGCTGCGCGACCGCCACGAGGCGGACCTGGCGGACGCCCGCTGGCAAGGCCGCCGCGAGGCCTCCCTGCCAGCCGGCGGCACCCCTTCCGCACCGGCCGCCGCCCCGGACAAGGCGGGCAAGGCGACGGCGGAGTGACCCCGGGGGCCGGAGCGGGCGCGGTGCCCGCTTTCCCGGCCGTCCCCTGCGCGCACGGCGGCCCCGCTGTCGCGCCCTTTTTCTGGAGAAAGACCATGCGCATCGAGACTCTGATCCCCCGTTTTTCCTGGGCCCGCCGGGCCGCGGGCTTCGGCCTGGCCTTTGCGCTGTCGGTAGGCGCCGTGCATGCGCAGAGCGAGGTGTCCGTCGGCCTGTCGCTGCTGCCCGTGGCCTCGGTGGTGGGCACCGCTTCGGTGGCGTCCACGGCCGCCGGGGCGGTGGCGGCCGTTCCCGTCGCGTTGTCGGTGGGCGGCGCGATCCTCACCGTGAAGGCCGTGGAGGCGTCGGCCAACGGCACCGTGTATGTGCTGGAGCGGGTGTCCGATGGCGCGCAGGTGAGCGTGGAGGTGGCCGGCCGCGCGGCCTCCGGCACGGTCCATGCCGTGGGGTCGGCGGTGGCCTGCAGCGTGATCGGCACCGGCGTCGTCCTGTCGGTGGCGGGCGAAGCGCTGGCCTTCGTGCCCAATGCCCTGGGCCGTGCGCTGCTCTACAACGAGCGGCTGTGAGGGGGCGGACCATGCGCAGGCGGGCCCTGGCCGCTCTGGCGGCGGTTGCTCTCGCCGGAACCGGCGCCGCCCACGCGGGCCGCTCGTGCGAGGCGCGCAAGCCGACCCCGCAGCTCATCGAGCGCGGCATGGATCTGGCCGCCCGCACGGCCCGGGCCCTGGACGCGGAGCACGCCCGCTCGGGCACCCAGGTGGTGGTCCTGGCGCGTGCGGGGCAGGACCTGTCCCGGTACGGGCTGCGCTACTCGCACCTGGGCTGGGCCTACCGCACGCCGCAGGGGCCGTGGCGCGTGGTGCACAAGCTCAACGAGTGCGGCACCGCGGTGGGCGTGGTGTACCGGCAGGGGCTGGGCGAGTTCTTTCTCGACGACCTGTGGCGCTACGAGGCCGTGTGGGCCGTGCCCACGCCCGAGGTGCAGCAGCGGATGATGGCCGTACTCGCCGACCGTACGCGCGCCACGGCCATGCACCAGCGGCCCTACAGCATGGTGAGCTACGCCTGGGGCACGAAGTACCAGCAGTCGAACCAGTGGGCGATGGAGACGCTGGCCGCGGCCATGGAGCCCGGCACCGTGCTCCGGCGCGATCAGGCGCAGGCTTGGCTGCGCTACAAGGGGTACGAGCCGACCGTGCTCAAGGTCGGCGCGCTCACGCGGCTGGGCGGGCGGGTGACGGCGGCGAACGTGGCGTTCGACGACCACCCGGACAGCGAGCGTTTCGCCAACCGCATCGCCACGGTGACCGTGGACTCGGCCCTGGCGTGGCTGCAGCGCGCACAACTGGCATCGGCCCCGGTGGCGCTGCCGCCGCCGTGACGCCAACACGGGTTTATAGTCAAAAGCCGCTGATGCCGGGATATTTGTTGCCTGTGTTGCTATCAAATGAATAGTATTTCAATGCCGAGGAGCTGGTCATGAGCAAATCCCTTCGCCTGTCGGAAAAATGGTTCCGCCGGGGCCTGTGGCTGGTGTCGCTGGTGTTCGCCAGCTTCCTGATCGGGCTGGGCGGCACCGTCGTGGACGACCTGCCCAAGGTCGAGGCCACGCTGCAGCTCGACGATTTCCTGGACCGCCCTGCCGCGGAGACGCTGCGCGCCCAGGTGCGCAACGCGCAGCAGGCCGAGGAGAGCGCGGAGACGGCGCTCGACCAGGCCCGCCTGCAGCGCGCCAAGTCGCGCAGCGAGACCGCGGCGGAGCGCGAGACCTTCAACAACTGGCTGGCCACGCGCAGCGCCACGCAGCAGTCCGAACACAACCCCGAGGTGGTGCAGCGCACCCAGGCGCTGGACCGGCTCCAGCTGCGCGAGCGCCAGACCCAGCAGGCGGTCGAAGCGCAGCAGCAGGCCGCGCTCGATGCGCGCCAGGCGGCCACGGCCGCGCAGCAACGGCTGGCCGCGCTGGAAAAGGAGGGCTACGAGCGCATGGCCGTGCAGCAGCGCAAGGTGCAGCTGCGCGTGTTCCTGTACCGGCTGGCCCTCACGCTGCCGCTGCTGGTGGTGGCCGGCTGGCTGTTCGTGAAGAAGCGCAAGGGCACCTACTGGCCGTTCGTGTGGGGCTTCATCTTCTTCGCGCTGTTCGCGTTCTTCGTGGAGCTGGTGCCCTACCTGCCCAGCTACGGCGGCTATGTGCGCTACGTGGTCGGCATCGTCGTGACCGCGCTGGTCGGGCGCTACGCCATCGTGGCGCTCAACCGCTACCTGGAGCGCCAGAAGCGGGCCGAGGCGCTGCCCGACCAGGAGCGCCGCAAGGAGCTGAGCTACGACGTCGCCCTGGCGCGCCTCGCCAAGGGCGTGTGCCCTGGGTGCGAGCGGCCGGTGGACCTGAAGGACCCCACCATCGACTTCTGCCCCCACTGCGGCATCGGGCTGTTCGACCACTGCGGCGCGTGCAATACCCGCAAGAGCGCATTCGCCCGGTTCTGCCATGCCTGCGGCGCAGGCGCGGGCCGGGGGCTGCTACCCAGCAGCGACTCGGACGCCAGTGCGGCGGCGGTGCCGCACGCCGCCGGGCCATTGGCCGGTGGCCCGGCCCCGGCGGGACCGCTCTAGAGGATCCGCTGGGAAGGGCGCCGGGATGCAGGGGGCGTGGCGCCTCAGCCGCCCATCACCACCGGGCCGCCCTTGGCCAGCGCCCGCTGGTAGGCCGGGCGGGCCCGCATGCGGGCCTGGTAGGCCTTCAGGTGCGTGTGCTGGTCGGCGTTCTGCACGCGGCTCATGGCCGCCTCGACCGGAAAGCTCATCTGGAAATCGGCCATGGTGAGGTCGGCTCCGGCAAACCAGGCGTTGCGCGACAGGTGGTCGTCGATGAAGGCCAGGGCCGTGGCCAGATTGGGATCCACCAGCTTTTGCTCCGCCTTGCCGCACACGGCCCGCGCGATGGGCCGCACGAAGAACGGCATGGGCTGTTTGGGCAGCGTCTGGAAGACCAGCTTCATCACCAGCCAGTTCATCAGCGAGCCTTCGGCGTAGTGCATCCAGAAGCGGCACTGGCGGCGTTCGGGCGTGCCGCGCGCGGGCTCCAGGTGCGCGAGCTCGCCCTGCGCCTGCGCGCCGTAGCGGTCCACCAGGGCTTCGATGATGGCGCCCGATTCGGCGATGACCTCGTCGCCTTCGGTGATGACTGGCGACTTGCCGAGCGGATGGATCTTGCGCAGCTCCGGCGGCGCCAGGCGGGTGCGCGGGTCGCGCTGGTAAGTCCGGAGTTCGTAGGGTACGCCCAGTTCTTCCAGGAGCCAAAGGACGCGCTGCGAGCGCGAGGTTTCGAGGTGGTGGACGGTCAGCATGGCGCCATCGTAGCGGGCGCGCGCCGGGCCGCATACCACCGCCGTCCCGCAGCGGACATCGCCCGGGGCCTGGGGCGCCGGGGCTTCGCGGCTACACGCCGCGCGCGCGATCGGCCGCGAACTGGCGGCGGAATTCGCCGAAGCGGCCCGCATCCAGCGATTCGCGCACCTCGCGCATCAGGTTCAGGTAGTAGTGCAGGTTGTGGATGGTGGTGAGCATCGGGCCCAGCATCTCGCCGCAGCGGTCCAGGTGGTGCAGGTACGCGCGGCTGAAGCCGCCGCGGCCGCCCTGGTCCCAGGCCACGCCCTCGGCGCCCGCGCAGGCATGGCAGGTGCAGGTGGTGTCGAGCGGCTGGTGGTCGGCCTTGTGGCGCGCATTGCGCAGCTTCAGGTCGCCATACCGCGTGAAGATCGTGCCGTTGCGCGCATTGCGCGTGGGCATCACGCAGTCGAACATGTCCACGCCCTGGGCGACGCCTTCCACCAGGTCCTCGGGCGTGCCCACGCCCATGAGGTAGCGCGGCTTGTGCGCCGGCAGACGGTGCGGCGTGTGCGCCATGATGCGCAGCATCTCGTCCTTGGGCTCGCCCACCGAAACGCCGCCCACCGCGTAGCCGGGAAAATCCATCTCCACCAGCCGGTCGAGCGATTCGGCCCGCAGATTCTCGAACATGCCGCCCTGCACGATGCCGAACAGTGCGTTGGGGTTGTTCAGGCGGTGGAATTCGTCTTGGCTGCGCTGCGCCCAGCGCAGGCTCATTTCCATCGAGGTGCGCGCCTCGCGCTCGGTGGTCAGGTGGCCCTTGGTTTCGTACGGGGTGCACTCGTCCAGCTGCATCACGATGTCGGAATTGAGCGTGGTCTGGATCTGCATGCTCACCTCGGGCGACATGAAGAGCTTGTCGCCGTTCACGGGCGAGGCGAAGTGCACGCCTTCCTCGGTGATCTTGCGCATGGCGCCCAGGCTCCACACCTGAAAACCGCCGGAGTCGGTGAGGATGGGCTTGTCCCACTTCTCGAACGCGTGCAGGCCGCCGAAGCCCTGCATCACGTCCAGCCCGGGGCGCATCCACAGGTGGAACGTGTTGCCCAGGATGATCTGCGCGCCCATGTCGTGCAGGCTCTGAGGCATCACGCCCTTGACGGTGCCGTAGGTGCCCACGGGCATGAAGATGGGGGTCTGCACCACGCCGTGGTTCAGGGTGAGGGTGCCGCGTCGCGCGTGGCTTTCGGGGTCGGTGGTCAGGAGGTCGAACTGCAGCATGGCGCGCATTGTCCCAGACGCCCACAGGGTCGGGGGCGCGGCGGGGCGCCGGTACACTGGACCGCACTGCCTGCCGGGCGAGCGGAGCGCATCGCCGGCAGGCCCCTCAGACTCCCGGAAAGGACACGGACATGCTCAAGATCCTCATCGCCGTCGATGGCTCGGACCTCTCCCTGGATGCGGTGCACCACACCCTGGCCCTGCTGCGGCAGGGGCTGCGCGCCAGCGTCGTGCTGGCCCATGTGCAGGAGCCCGCCACGCTCTACGAAATGGTGGTGTCGCGCGACCCGGACCTCATCGCGGCGGCCAGCCTGGAAGCCGGCCTGCACCTGATGGCCCCGGCCCGTGCGATCTTCGAGGCCGCGGGCGTGGAGCACGAAACCGATGTGGGCGTGGGCGACGTGGCGAACACACTGGTGGACATCGCCGAGCGCCACGGCTGCGGCATGCTGGTGATCGGCGCCCGCGGGCAGGGCGCGATCAGCAGCGCGTTGCTGGGGTCGGTGTCGCAGGCGCTCGTGCATGCGAGCCATGTGCCCGTGACCATCGTCAAGCACGCGGACGTGCTGGAAACCGTGGATGTGAATGCCGAGGGCGGGCAGGAAACCCTGGCCTGACCCGTTTCAAAAATCCTCAGGCGGCCTTGCGGAAAGGCTCGCTCGGGCGCTGCAGCTTGCCGTGCGGCAGGCTCGCCAGGCGCTTGAACATGCGCCGGCAGTAGCCGTTGATCCACAGGCACTTGTTGAGCTCGTCCACCGGCAGCGGGCCGGAGACGACGACGATGTCGTTGGCCACATCCAGCGCACCGGCCGCGCGCAGGCGCCGGCGCGTGTTGCTGGCCCAGGACTGGATGCGCGACGGCGTGCCGTGCTGGTGGACTTCGCCCGTGTGCGCATCGAAGGCAATGGCGACGGTATCGGTCTTCAGCTTGAAACGGCGCTCGCCCGTGACGGCACTGGGCGCCTCGCGCATGTCGTACAGGTAGTAACTTCCAGCCTTGAGCTGATATTGCATGTCCATGGTTTCGTCCTCCGAGGGGCATTGTCCCGGGGGCTTGGACCAGCAATGGTGGAGAAAGCGGCATGAAAACGCCTCTTTTTCCAGGGAGTGGTGCGCGGGGCCTGCCGGACTGCGATGTGCGTGCCATTGTGTCGGCGCGTGTGCGCCGATTCAAGGCAGCAGCCCTGTCAAAAGGGTAACGGGATGTGATGCGGCCGGCCCCTTGCCGCGCGGGCGAGGGCCGGCCGTGCGTTCAGGCGCTCAGAAATCGACCAGGCTCAGGCCGACGCTGAACACCGTGCGCTTGCGGTTGTAGTCGATCATGCTGTCGCCATAGCCGCTGAACAGGGCGGTGTGCAGGCGCAGGTTGCTCTTGCTGCCGCCCAGGCCCTTGCCCAGGTTCTGCAGCCATTCGATGCGCGCCGAGCCACGCGGCGTGGAAGCCAGCGAGTGGCGGACGGTCACGCCCACGGTGTTGTCGCGGTCGTAGTTCCAGTTCACCTGCAGCTCGCCCCGGCCGATGTAGTCGCTGATGCCCGGGTTGTCGTCGCTGTCGGCGCTTTCGCTCAGGCGCTTCCACAGGCGCGCGTTCACGCTCCAGCGGTTGTCCAGCTCCATGCCGGTCATCAGGTACACGCGGTTCCAGCTGCGCGACAGCGGCAGGCTCTGGCCGTTGGACTGGTGCACCAGCCCGATGCCGCTGTAGCGCCAGCGCCAGCCGAAGGGCAGCTTGGCGTCGGTGGGGTACACGTACATCACTTCCGGCTCGTGGTCGGTGGCGCGGAAGGGGCGCGAGATGTCGGGGCTGAACAGCTGCCAGTACGACTGCTGCGTGTAGCCCACCCACACCGAGTCCTTCAGCGTGGGATGGCCCTGCGTGAGCAGGCCCTGGGCGATCTTGGTGCGCACCGACAGCTGGATGCGGTTCTCGGTGGTCCGGTAGTCCACGGCCGAGGTGGCGTTGTGGTCCGGCACGGGCGAGGTGGGCTGGCGGTTGACGTTGCTGCCCTTGACTACTGAGATGCTGATCGGCCGGTAGCCCCGGAAGCGGAAGGTGCCGCAATCGCTGCCCGACTCCAATTCCCAAAAGCGCGACAGCGTGCTGTACTGCTCGTCGCGGCAGCCTTCCACCTGGGCCACGTCGATGAGGCGGGTGGCCGGCAGCGTGGTGTCCACGGGGGTGGGAGGCGCGGTGCTGGCCGTGGTGTTGCCGGTCGCCGCGCTGGCCGATGCCGCAGGCGCTTTCCAGGCTTGCTGGCCCGCCCACTGGTCGAAGCAGGCCAGGCGGGCGGTGCTGTCGCCGGCCATGGCGGTGCAACGGCGCCAGGCGTCGCCGGCGGCCTCCGTCGTGGCAGGCGTCTGCGCCAGCGCAGCGCCCGCGGGGGCGCACAGGGCCAGGGCCAGGGTGCCCAGGCGCCGCGGTGTCATGGCCGCCCAGACTGCCTGCGCAGCACGGACGGGGCGGTGGTGTGGTGTGGTGCGTTGTTCCATGTTCCTCGTATCTCCTAGCCGCAACTGCCTTGTTCCACCTGGCCGATCCAGGTGGCGCTGATGTTCTTCTTGCCGGCCGCCCCGCGCGATGCCCGCGCCCAGGTGCGGTTGCGCGCCCCAGCGACACGCACGCTCTGTGCCAGCGGCCGGCGCATGCCAGCGCACGCTGCGGCCCGCCCGGCGGCGACGTGGCGGCGGATCATGGCACGGCCGGTCATGGCGTGGCGTTCTGGGCCTTGCGCGCGGCGAATTCGGCGCGCAGCGCCTTGAGCTTTTCGCGCGGGTCTTCGCGGGCGGTGTTCTTGTCCAGCCCCATCTCGGCGATGAAGCGGCTGGGCTGCGCGTTCACCATCTCGCGGCCCTTCTTGCGCTTTTTGGTCCAGCTGACGGCCAGGCTGCGCTGGGCGCGGGTGATGCCCACGTACATCAGGCGGCGCTCTTCCTGCAGGCGCTGCAGCGTGTCGTCGCTCACCTTGAGCTGCCGGCCCTCGTCGTCATCGAGCTTGAAGGGCAGCATGCCCTCGGTCACGCCCACCAGCACCACATGCGGCCACTCCAGGCCCTTGGAGGCGTGCAGCGTGGACAGCGTGACCATGTCCTGGTCCTTCTCGCGCTCGCTGATGGTGGACAGCAGCGCGATGGTCTGCGAGACCTCCAGCAGGCTCTTGGTCTCCTTGGTGACGACGCTGCCCGAGGTGTCGTCGATCTGGCCACCGGCGCGTTGCGACATCCAGTCGCAGAACTCCAGCACGTTGCTCCAGCGCGCGGCGGCGACCTTCTCGCTGTCCTCGCCGTCGTACAGGTGCTTTTCGTAGTCGATTTCCTTGAGCCAGTCGGCCAGGAAGGCGCGCGAATCCTCGGCGCCGTGCGTGTGCCGGGCCCGGTATTCGAGGTCGTTGACGTAGCGCCCGAACTCCATCAGCCCGTCGAGCGCGCGCTTGGGGATGGCGGCCGGCAGCATGCCGTTGAACAGCGCGCCGAACATGCTCAGCTTGTGCCTGGTGGCGAATTCGCCCAGTGCGCCCAGCGTGGTGTGCCCGATGCCGCGCTTGGGGCTGGTGATGGAGCGCAGGAACGCCGGGTCGTCGTCGTTGTTGATCCACAGGCGGAACCAGGCGCACAGGTCCTTGATTTCCGCGCGGTCGAAGAAGCTCGTGCCGCCCGAGACCTTGTAGGGGATGTTGGCCTTGCGCAGCGCCTTCTCGAACGGCTTGGCCTGGTGGTTGGCGCGGTAGAGGAGGGCAAAGCTCTTCCAGGCCGGCGGCGGGTTGGCCGCGGCACGCAGGCTCTGGATGCGGGCCACGGCGCGCTCGGCCTCGTGCTCCTCGCTGTCGGCGTCCACCACGCGCACCGGCTCGCCTTCGCCCAGTTCGGAGAACAGCGTCTTGGGAAACAGCTTGGGGTTGGGCTGGATCACGTTGTTGGCCGCGCGCAGGATGGCGCTGGTGGAGCGGTAGTTCTGCTCCAGCTTGATCACCTTGAGCTGCGGAAAGTCGACCGGCAGCTTTTTCAGGTTGTCCAGCGTGGCGCCGCGCCAGCCGTAGATGGACTGGTCGTCGTCGCCCACCGCGGTGAAGCGCGCGCGCTCGCCCACGAGCAGCTTGAGCAGCTCGTACTGCGTGGCGTTGGTGTCCTGGTACTCGTCCACGAGCACGTGGCCCAGCACCCGCTGCCATTTGCTGCGCACCTCGGGGTGGGCGCGCAGCAGGCGCAGCGGCATGCCGATGAGGTCGTCGAAATCGACGCTCTGGTAGGCGGTGAGGCGTTCTTCGTAGCGCGCCATGAGGACGGCGATGCTGCGCTCGTTGTCGTCCGCGGCCTGCGCCAGCGATTCCTGGGCGTTCAGGCCCATGTTCTTCCACTTGCTGATGGTCCACTGCCACTGGCGGGCGGTGGCCATGTCGGTCGTGCCGCCGGCCGCGTCCTTGAGGATGCCGGTCACGTCGTCCGCATCGAGGATGCTGAACTGGGGCTTGAGCCCGAGCACATGCCCGTCTTCGCGCACCATGCGCACGCCCAGCGCGTGGAACGTGCACACCAGCACGTCCTTGGCCGCACGGCCGATGAGGCCCTGCGCGCGCTCGCGCATCTCGGCGGCGGCCTTGTTGGTGAAGGTGATGGCGGCGATGCGGCGCGCCTCCAGCCCCGTTTCGATCAGCCGGGCGATCTTGTGGGTGATCACCCGCGTCTTGCCCGAACCTGCGCCCGCCAGCACGAGGCATGGCCCCTCGGTGTAGTGGACCGCCTGGAGCTGGGCGAGATTGAGACCGGCGGACATGCGCAAAAAGGAAGGGGGTGGACAGGCGCCGGCGAGGCACGGGTGGGGCGCCGCTTCCGAGGGAGAAGGGGCAGGAGCGCGCAATGATACCGGGATGGGCCGGAGTCGAGCCCGCCCTTTTAACCGGGTTTTGTAGGAGTGGTTCGGCGAAATCCGGAATGGGGTACAAAGAGCTAAATCATTTTTCTCATATTTAGCAATTTCTTGACAATGTATCAATGTGCGTCTTTATACTGGGCCCATCCATTTGATTTCCACCGGGGTCACCGCCATGCGCGATGCTTCAGCGGGGGTGGCCGCAGAGATGCTCACTCCCCACTTTTACGAGCGGTTCCACAAGCTGTTCAGCGTGGCGTCGCGCAAATCGTTGCTCCGCTGGCATGAAGTGCCGGCCGCCGAGGCCCAGGTGCTGCTGCTGGACGACGCCAGCGCGGCGCAGCCCGGCTCCCGCGCGCCGTGCCTGGTCTGCGTGGGGGGCTCGTTTCCCGACAAGGCGCCCCAGGCGCAGTGGACCGCGCGACTGCAGACCGGCTATACGCTGGCGGACCTGATCGACGTGCTGGACCGTGCCGCCGTGTTCCTGATGGACTGGCGGGCGCGCCAGACGATGACGGCCGCCTCCGCCGACACGGCGTGGGAGTCTCCCGCCGCGGCGCGCGCCGCGTTCGGTGACCCCCAGCAGCGGTTCCGGCTGAGCACCTGGGTGTCCCTGGGGGCGCCGTTCCGCTCGGGCGGCCATGTGCGGGCGCTCGCGTTGCTCACCCGCGCCCCAGTCAGCCTGGCGCAGTTGTGCGAGCACAGCGGCCTGGAACCCGCCGCTGCGCAGGCGCTGCTGGCCGAGTTGTCCCGCCGCAACGTGCTGCGCACCGAAACGGCGGCATCGGCACCGGCTGTGCGCGCCGACCGCCCGAAGCCCTCCGGGCACGGCGGGCTGGTTCAGCGGCTCACGCGCTGGGTGCGCGGTGGAGGCCAGGCATGAACGGGGCACTGCCGCGCATCGCGCTCGTGGGGCCCATGGGCATCGGCAAGACCACCGCGCTGCGCTCGCTGTGCGGCGACGTGATGGCGTCTTCCGACGTGCCCAACCTCGACCGGGCGGCGCATTCCAAGGCGTTCACCACCGTGGGCGCGGAGTTCGGCGAGATCGACCTGGGCGATGGCGAGCACGTGCAGGTGTGCGGCTGCCCGGGGCAGGACCGCTTCGACTTCGTGCGGCAATGGATCCTCTCGGTGTCGATGGGCGTCTTCATCATGGCCGACGTGGCCCGTCCCTCGGCCGTGGGCGAGACGCTCGACCTGCTCGCCGAAATGGCCGTGCAGCCCGATCCGCCGCTGGCCCTGGTGCTCAGCGCCCGTCCCGTCACGCCCGCGCAGATCGAGGCGTTCGGCCTCGCGCTCTCGGCCTCGCCGCACGGCGTGGTGCCCATCCTGGAAGCCGATCCGCGCGACCGCGGCCAACTGCTGGAGGCCGTCGGCGTGCTGGCTTCCATGCTCTCCCTGCAGAACGAAATCGACTGAAATCCCATGATGAACAAGGCGAACATCGTCCCCCCCGAGCGCGCGCAGGCGGCCCGGGAGGTGCTGGACCGCGTGGTGGCCCCCGCGGGCGACGTGCGCATGGCGCTGGTGACCACCCTCGACGGCTTCGAGGTGGCCTCGCTGTCGGTGGGCGGCGGCCTGGAGGTGCGCCGGCTGGCGGCCATGGCGGGCTCGCTCATGGCCATGGCCCGTGCCGTGGGCCGCGAGATCGACTATCCCGGCTGCCGCCGCCTCACCTTCGAGACCGAGGCGGGCCTGGCGATCTTCCAGGCCATCGGCGGCGCCTTCCCCTGCATCCTGTGCCTGGTGCTGGAAAAGCAGGCCGTGCTCGGGCGGGCCCTGTGGACCGCTGGCGAGGTCGCCCAGCAACTGGCCCGCCCCGAATGATTCCCCGCGTGTTGCCGGGTCGGCCGGCGGCGCGCATGTGTGCTTGCTCCCCCTTTCGTCTCTTTCTCTTTAAGGAATCGAACCCATGGCCTCCCTTCAAGAATCTCTGAACCAACTCCATTCCATCGACGGCGCCCTGTGCGCGGCCGTGGTGGACAGCGGCAGCGGCATGCTGCTGGGCAGCGTCGGCAGCGGCGTGGACATGGAACTGGCGGCCGCTGGCAACACCGAAGTGGTCCGTGCCAAGAACAAGACCATGCGCTCGCTGGGCCTGGCCGACAAGATCGACGACATCCTCATCACGCTGGGCAAGCAGTACCACGTGATCCGCCCCCTGGCCGCGCACGAAGGCCTGTTCATCTACCTAGTGCTCGACAAGGAGCGCTCCAACCTCGCCCTGGCACGCCGCAAGGTGCAGGAAGTGGAGCAGGGCGTGCAGATCTGACCGGACAGGCTGCGGCGCGCTGCGCCACGCCACCGGGGCCTGGAATCGGCCCTGGTCCCGCTGCCCGCCCCGTGCGGGCTTTTTTTCGCGGTGACGCGCGGCGCTCTGCACGCCGCCTTGCGCCGACAATGGGCCGTGCTGTCGGTTCTTTCCATCACCTTTCCCTTCTTCGCGCTCGTGCTCTGCGGCTACCTGGCCGCGCGCGCGGGCGCGCTCCCGCAGGCGGCCATTCCCGGGCTGAATGCGTTTGTGCTGTTTTTCGCGCTGCCGTGCATGCTGTTCCGCCTGGGCGCGAACACGCCCATCGGCCAGTTGCTGGACCCGGCGGTGGCGGGCCTGTACATCCTGTGCGGCCTGGCCCTGGTCGGCGCCACGGTGGCGCTCACCCGGGTGCGACTGGGTTGGAACGATGCCGCCTTCGGCGCGCTGGTGGCGGCCTTTCCCAACACCGGCTTCATGGGCGTGCCGCTGCTGGTGGCGCTGCTCGGGGCCTCGGCAGCGGGGCCGGCCATCCTGACGATGCTGGTGGACATGGTGCTCACGACCTCGCTGTGCATCGCCCTGTCGCGGCTGGACGGCGTGGGCACGCACGGCGTGGCGGTGGCAGTGCGACGGGCCTTGCGCGGCATGGCGAGCAACCCCATGCCCTGGGCCATCGCACTGGGGGCCGTGGCGTCCGCATTCCAGTGGCAGTTACCCGGCCCGCTCGACCAGACGGTGGCGATGCTGGCCGGCGCGGCATCGCCCGTGGCGCTGTTCACGATCGGCGCCGTTCTGGCGCGCTCGCAGATGAATCAGCACGACCGCGTGTCCCCGCGCGACTACGTGCCGGTCGCGCTGGCCAAGCTGTTCGTGCATCCGCTGCTCGTCTGGGGCGCGGGGCACGGTGCGATCGCGGCGGGCGTGCCGCTCACGCCGTTCGCACACACGGTGCTGGTGCTGGTGGCGGCGCTGCCGAGCGCCAGCAACGTGTCGCTGCTGGCCGAGCGCTTCGGCGCCCACAACGGGCGCATTGCGCGGATCATCCTGGTCTCCACCGCGCTGGCTTTTCTGAGCTTTTCGGCCGCCACCGCAATATTGACTTAGGCGTTCTGCTATCTATTTGATAGCGATCGATGTTGCGTGACGCCAACCTGCCAGGCGCTGCCCCGCCGGGGGATCAGATCGTCAGCGGGTCCACATCCACCAGCCAGCGGATCAGCCCCTTGTGCTCCGGCGCCCCGCGCGTGGCGTGCAGCACCGGCTGCCAAGCCGACAGAAAGCGCTGCAGCGCCGCGCGGCTGCCGCTCTCCAGCAGCATCTGCGCGCGCTCCACGTTGGCCACCCGCTGGATCGCCAGGGGCACGGGGGGAAACAGCGTGACATGCTCCAGTCCCGGCAAACCATCGGCTTGCGCGGCGGCGCTGGCCGCTGCCAGGAACGCCTGGGCCACCTCTTGCGTGCGCGCGTCGGCGCGCACCAGCGCCTGGTAGGCGAAGGGCGGCATGGCGGCTTCGGCCCGCTCGGCCAACTGGCTGTCGGCGAACGCGGGGTAGTCGTGCCGGCGCAGCGCGGCGTACACCGCATGGTCGGGGTGGTAGGTCTGCACCCACATCTCGCACCGGCTGCCTTGCTCGGCCACGTAGCGTGCATCGCGCCCCGCGCGGCCGGCGGCCTGCAGCAGCAGGGCGAAGAGGCGCTCGGGGGCCCGGAAGTCGCTGGAAAACAGCGCGCCGTCGGGCTGCACTGCCGCCACGAGCGTGATGCGCCGAAAGTCGTGGCCCTTGGCCACCATCTGCGTGCCCACCAGCACATCCACCTCGCCCGCATGCACCTGGGCCAGTTGGGATTCGAGCGCGCCCTTGGCCTTGGTGGTGTCGGCATCGATGCGGGCGACGCGTGCCGCCCGCCGCTCGGGCGTGATCACGTTGCGCAGCAGGGCGGCCAGTTGCTCTTCCAACTGCTCGGTGCCGCGGCCGATGGGGGCGATGTCGGGGTTGCCGCAGCCCGGGCAGGCGTGTGGCACCCGCTGTGTGTAGCCGCAGTGGTGGCAGCGCAGGGTGCGGTCGATCTTGTGAAAGACCTGGTGCGCGCTGCAGTGCGGGCAGTCGCTTTTCCAGCCACAGTCGCTGCAGTGCAGCACGGGCGCGAAGCCGCGGCGATTGAGCAGCACCAGGCACTGCTCGCCGCGCTCCACGCGCTGGGTGATGGCCGCCAGCAGCGGGGCGGAGAACACGGCGCCGCGCGGCTGCTGGCCCATGTCCACCAGACGCACGTGCGGCAGTTCGCCGGCGCCGATGCGGCTGGGCATGTGCAGCCGCCGGTAGCGCCCGGCCGGGATGCCGGCTTCGGCGGGCCGGCTGGCATGCCAGCTTTCCAGCGACGGCGTGGCCGAGCCCAGCACCACCTTGGCGCCCTGGTCGCGGCCGCGCCAGATGGCCAGGTCCCGGGCCGAGTAGCGGGCGCCTTCCTGCTGCTTGTAGCTGGCGTCATGCTCCTCGTCCACCACGACGAGCGCCAGGCCCGGCATGCTGGCGAACACCGACATGCGCGTGCCCAGCACGATGCGCGCCGTGCCCGCATGCGCCGCCAGCCAGCTCTTGAGGCGCTGCGGGTTGGTCATGCCGCTGTGCAGCGAGACCACGCTGCCCGCGCCGTAGCGGGGCGCGAAGCGGGCGGTGAAGCGCTCCTCCAGCTGGGGGGTGAGGTTGATCTCGGGCACCATCACCAGTGCCTGCGCCGCCGGATCGGCCTCCAGCGCCTCCTGCACGCAGCGCAGGTAGACCTCGGTCTTGCCGCTGCCAGTGCTGCCGTAGAGCAGGAAGGGCCCGGGTTCGGCGGCGATGGCGGCGCGGGCGCTTTCCTGCTCGGCGCTCAGGTCGATCTCCGGCAGTGCATCGCCACCCTGCAACGACGCCGCCGGGCGGCGCAGGCGCCGCGCGAGCTGCGCTGGGCCCAGGTCCCGCAACTGGGGCGGCAGGGCGGCCAGGGCCACCTCGCCCAGACCGCGCTGGTAGTAGCGCGCGGTGAAGGCCACCAGCCGGCGCCAAGGCGCCGCCAGCGGCGCCACGCCCTCCAGGACCGCGGCAACGGCGCGGGTGGACAGGCCGGCGGGCAGCGGCGGCAGCCCGCCCTCGGGCGCATCCCAGACCACGCCCAGCACTTCGCGGGTGCCCAGCGGCACGCGCACCAGCGTCCCGGGGGGAAGAGGCCGGTCGCTGGCGTAGCTCAGCAGGTCGCCCACATTGCTGTGCCCAGGGGTCTGGACGGCAATCTGCAGGATGGCGGGCGCCGGGGAGGGAGGAGCTTCGTTTACGGGCACTTGTTCAGGTGGGATGGCGATTCAGGCGTTAAGTGGTTGATTTGCCGGGGATTTGATGGGTTGCGGGCTTTTTCTGTGGATAACTTTGTTGACATCCCCGGCCTGGCTGATCGCCCAGGGGGAGCAGACCGCCCCCGCCACCATCAGCCGGCGATGGGGGTAGTTCAAAAAAATCCATATGAATCAATGATCTATCAAAAATGCGGTGAATGCTGCCCAAGGCGTGTCATGCCAGGTCGCATGCTGCGCCGCATCAAGCGGCTTGTGCATAAGTGCATCTGCGTTGGCCTTGTCAAGAGTCCATTTTGTGCTAGGGCGGGCAGCGAAGGTCGGGCAATTTCTTCAATGGGCAACGCAAGTACTTGATTTGACGAGGATTTTGCAAAAGTACCGATTTTCTGTGGATAACTTTGTTGATATCACTGTCCGACCGGCCGCCAAGCCTTGAAAACACGTGGTTTTGTTACATTGCCCGGAAATTCGGCAAATTCTGCAAGTCCTTATGAATCAAAGACTTACCAGCGTCGCTCCATTGTTTTGAGACGCATCAAAAAAATTTCCAGGAAGGCCGCCCGTGCGCCAACGTGGTGCGCGCGGTGTGCATAACTTGCTCGCCGGCATTGCCCCTGCTGTCAAGGCCTGTCAAGGGCTTTCCAAGCCTGGCGCAACGCGCGGGAATAGCGGTGCACCGTTTCCACGAGGGCCGCCACATGCTCCGGGGGCGTGAACTGGCTGATGCCGTGGCCCAGGTTGAAGATGTGCGTGGGGCCGGTGGTGGTCCGGTCGGTGTGGGGGGCGCCGAAGCTGTCGAGCACGGCGCGCGTGTGCAGCGCGATCTGCTCGGGCGGGGCAAACAGCACGTTGGGGTCGATGTTGCCCTGAAGCGCCTTGCCGGGGCCACCCACCGCGCCGCCGACCAGGGCGCGTGCACGGGCCAGATTGGCCGTCCAGTCCAGTCCGAGCACCTCGCAGTCCAGGTCCTTCATGGCGTCCAGCCAGAGCGCACCGCCCTTCGTGAACACGATGCGTGGCACGTCGGTGCCGTCCACGCCGGTGCGCTGGAGCTGGGCCAGCACGCGCTTGGTGTAGGCCAGGCTGAAGGCCTGGAAGGCGCCATCGGCCAGCACCCCGCCCCAGCTGTCGAACACCATCACGGCCTGGGCGCCCGCGTCGATCTGCGCGTTCAGGTAGGCGGCCACGGCGTCGGCGTTGATGGCCAGGATGCGGTGCATCAGGTCGGGGCGGCTGTACATCAGCGTCTTCACGAGGCGGTAGTCGTCGCTGCCCTTGCCCTCCACCATGTAGCAGGCCAGCGTCCAGGGGCTGCCGGAAAAGCCGATCAGCGGCACGCGGCCGTCGAGCGCGCGCCGGATGCTGGTGACCGCATCGAACACGTAGCGCAACTTGTCCATGTCGGGCACGGCCAGGGCCGCCACGGCCGCTTCGTCGCGCACCACGTGGGCGAAGCGCGGGCCTTCGCCCTCGGCGAACGACAGGCCCAGGCCCATCGCATCGGGCACGGTGAGGATGTCGCTGAACAGAATGGCCGCGTCGAGCGGAAACCGCTCCAGGGGCTGCAGCGTGACCTCGGTGGCGTAGTCCACGTTGGTGGCCAGCCCCATGAAGCTGCCCGCCCGGGCCCGCGTGGCCTTGTACTCCGGCAGGTAGCGGCCGGCCTGGCGCATCAGCCACAGGGGGGTGTAGTCGGTGGCCTGGCGCCGGCAGGCGCGCAGGAAGGTGTCGTTCTGGAGGGGGGCGAAGCTCATGCCCCTGATTGTGGCGTAGCCGCGGGGCCGGGTTTTTGCGCCAGGTCCATGCCCGGCCCCAGCGGCCGGTTCATCCCTTTCAATCCGTGGCCGCATCCCCCAGCAGCCCCGCCGCGCCGGCCTCGGCCAGCCGGGTGACCAGGGGGTGGATCACCTTGCGCGCGCTGTAGATCAGGTGAAAGTGCTCGTGCACGTCCGCCGTGGTGCCCACCGGCTCCAGCCCGTAGGTGCGCTGCAGGTGCTCGCCCAGCAGCAGGGGCGCCGGCATCACGCCCATGCCGGCGGCGGCAAAGGTGCTGAGCAGGGCGCTGTCCTCGAACTCCCCGGCCAGCCGGGGGCGGATGCGCTCGCGCTCCAGCCAGTGGTCGATGCGCGCGCGCAGCGCGGCGTGGGCCGTGGGCAGGATCACCGGCACCACGGCCAGGCTGTGCGGAAAGTTCTGCGAGGCGGCGCGGGCCCACAGCGGCGGCGCATACCAGCCGATGGCGCTGGTGCCCAGCAACTGGCTGGTGGTGCGCAGGGCGGGGTTGGGCGGGGCGGAGCGGTCGGCCAGCACCGCATCGAGCTTGTGCAGCGCCAGTTCGGCCAGCAGGGGCTGGAATTCGCCGTCGTGGCACAGCAGGCGCAGGTGGGGCTCGTCCAGCACGGGGGTGAGCAGCCGGTGCACGGCCAGCTTGGCGATGCCGTCGGAGATGCCCAGGTTCAGCCGCACCGCCTGCCCGCTGGTGGCCTCGCGCACGCGCAGGGGCAACTGCTCGCCCAGCGCGAAGATGTGGTCTGCCTCGTGCAGGGCCGCCACGCCGGCATCGGTCAGCACAAGGTTGCGCCCTTCGCTGCGCAGCAGGGCCACGCCCAGGTTCTTTTCCAGGGAGCGCACCTGGGCGCTGATGGTCTGCACCGCCATGTCCAGCCGTTCGGCCGCCCGGGCCACGCCGCCTTCCTTGGCGACCACCCAGAAGTAGTACAGGTGGCGGTAGTTGAAGCTCTGGCTCATGGCGGGGCGGGCGGTGGGGAAAATGGAATGGTTCGGAAAAACCGAAGCAATGGTACCGGGAAGGCATCTTCTTTTCTGGCTGCGGCGGCCCCACAGTCCGGTTCGTTCTCCCTCCAATTACTTTTCCAACAAGCCATGAACCACCTGCAGCCCGTTTCCCTTGCGCCGCCTTCGGCATTCCCCCAACCGCCGTCGCCGCACGGCTTTCAACCGATCGGAGGCTAAAGCCATGGAAACCATTGGAACCTGGTGGATGTGGGCGGGTTTTGCCGTCTTCGTGGTCGTCGCGATCGGGATCGACCTGCTGGTCATGGAGCGCCAGGGGGCGCACAAGGTGACTACCAGGGAGGCCGTGGGCTGGAGCGTGCTCTGGTTCTCGCTGGCCTTCGTGTTCGTCGGCATTCTGTGGTGGTATCTCAACGGCTCGCAGGGCCGCGAGGTGGCCAACACGGTATCGATGCAGTTCATCACCGGCTACCTGGTGGAAAAAAGCCTGTCGGTGGACAACATCTTCGTGTTCCTGATGCTGTTCAGCTACTTCGCCGTCCCGGCGGAATACCAAAAGCGTGCGCTGATCGTCGGCATCATCGGTGCCATCGTGCTGCGCACCGTGCTGATCCTGGCCGGTGCCTGGCTTCTGGCCACGTTCCACTGGCTGCTGTACGTGTTCGGCGCCTTCCTCGTCATCACCGGCGTGAAGATGTGGCTGGCCGCGGGCAAGGAGCCCGACATCGCCACCAACCCGGTGCTGAAGTTCCTGCGGGGCCGCATGCGCATCTCCGACACGTTCGACGGCGAGAAGCTCACGACGATGATCGGCGGCGTCAAGCACTACACGCCGCTCTTCGTGGTGCTGGTGCTGATCGGCACGACCGACATCATCTTCGCGGTGGACAGCATTCCCGCGATCTTCGCCATCACGAACGATCCGTTCATCGTGCTGACCGCCAACATCTTCGCCATCCTGGGGTTGCGGGCGCTGTACTTCCTGCTGGCCGACCTGGCTAGCCGCTTCCACCTGCTGGCCTATGGCCTGGCCCTGGTGCTGGTGTTCATCGGCGCGAAGATGCTGCTGATCGACCTGTACAAGATCCCGATCGGCTATGCGCTGCTGGTCACCGCGGGCCTGATCGCCGGCTCGGTCGCCGCCTCGCTGTGGACCTCGCGCGGCCAGCCCCGCGAAACGCCCGCCTTGCCCCACGACCCCCGTTGATCAATCAGCCAAGGAGAGCCCTGCCATGTCCATGATCGAATTGATTTTGCTGTGCCTGCTGGCGACCCTGGTCATCACCACGTTCCTCGGCTGGCGCGCGGGCAACGAGCGCCGCGATGTGGGGCTGCTCGCGGGCCTGACCGCGCTGTGCGGCGTGGGCGCCGCAACCGCGCTGGTGGTCTGAGCGCACCACGGCACGCGGCCCGCCCGGGGCCGTGCTGCCATGCCCATTGCCGGCGGATGGCAGACCCGTCGCCGGCCCCGTCGCCGGCTTATGCCGGCGATTTGTATTTGATCGAGCAGCCGTAGGGCTGCGTGGTGGGCACTGCGATCGGCTTGCCCGCCAGGGCGTCGGCCAGGCCGGCCTTCACGTAGTTCGTGGCCTTCGGGATGTCGGCCGGGCGGGTCGAAGGAATGCTGTCGATGCCGCCCGCATACACCAGCGTGCCCTTGGGATCGACGATGTACAGGTGCGGCGTGGTGCGCGCGCCATAGGCATGGCCGGCGGTGCCTTCCTCGTCCAGCAGCAGGGCGGTGGGCACCGCCTTGCGCTCGGTGAACCAGGCGGCCAGTTGCGCGGGGGCCAGGTAGTCGCTGCTGGCCTTCTCGGTGGAGTTCACCGACAGCCACACCACCCCCTGGTCCACCGCGCCCTTTTGCGTGGCCGGCAGGTTGCCGCTGTCGTAGTGCTTGCGCACGAAGGGGCAACCCGGGTTGGTCCACTCCAGCACCACGTGCTTGCCCTTGAAGTCCGACAGCCGCACGGTCTTGCCGGTGGCGTCCTTCAGTGCGAAGTCGGGCGCGGGCTGGCCCACGGTGGCCGCCGCCTGGGCAGCGCCCGTGGCGAGGAAAAGGCAGGCGAAGAGGGTCCGTCGAAGCATGGCATTTCTCCTGTCGAAAGAACGAACGGGGCCGGGGCCCCCGGGGCGGCCCAGTGTCACCGAGCCTCCAGCGCGTCGCCACCCAAAACCCCCGTGCCGGAAGGGCGATGGGGCGCCTGCTGAACGAAGCGCTTACAGGCCGGCGATGGCCGCGCGCACTTCCTGCACGCCCAGGATTTCCGACAGCACCACGGGTGACCGGCCCGGCGCCTGCAGCACGTACACCGGCACGCCGCTGCGCCCCAGTTGCGCCAGCGCGGCGGTGATGGCGGGATCGCGGCGCGTCCAGTCGGCGCGCAGCAGGGCCACGTTCTTGGCGGCGAAGTCCTTCAGCACGTCCTCGTGCGCCAGGGTGGTTTTCTTGTTGTACTGGCAGGTCACGCACCAGGCGGCGGTGTAGTCCACGAACACGGGCTGGCCCTTGGCCACCAGTTCCTCGGGCAGGCCGGGCTGCCAGGGGCGCCAGCCGCTGGCAGAGGGCACCGCTGCGGCCGAAGCCGGCACGATTTCAAGCACTTTTGGTGCCCATGCCGTAGTCAAATATGCCAGGAGTGCTATCGAAATAGGAGCAATTGCCCAGCGGGTGCGCCCGGCGAGCGTGAGCGCCCAGACCGCCATGCTGAGCGTGACCAGCAGCGCCAGCAGGGCCGCCGCGCCGTCGATGCCGCTTTGCTGGCCCAGCACCCACACCAGCCACACCACGGTGGCGAACATCGGGAACGCCATGAACCGGCGCAGCGTGTCCATCCAGGCGCCAGGGCGTGGCAGGGCGCGCGCCACCGCGGGCACCCAGCTGGCGGCCAGGTACGGCAGCGCCAGCCCCAGGCCCAGCGCGCCGAACACCGCCAGCGCCTGCGCGGCCGGCAAGGTGGCCGTGAGGCCGAGCGAGGCGCCCATGAACGGCGCGGTGCAGGGCGAGGCCACGGCCACGGCCAGCATGCCGGTCAGGAAGGCATCCACCGCCGGGTGGCGGGCCTGCAGGCTGGCCACCGAACTGGGCAGGAAGCGCCCGAACTCGAACACGCCCGCGAGATTCAGCCCGATCACGGTGAACAGCGCCGCCAGCAGGGCCACCACGCCGGGCGACTGCAGCTGAAAGCCCCAGCCCACGGCCTCGCCCGCGGCGCGCAGCGCGAGCATGAGTGCGCCCAGCGCCATGAACGACAGCACCACGCCCGCCGTGTACGCCAGCCCGCCGATGCGGTGGGCGCGGCGGTGGTTCGCATGCTGGGCAAAGCCCACCACCTTGATCGCCAGCACCGGGAACACGCAGGGCATGAGGTTGAGGATCAGCCCGCCCAGCAGCGCGCCCGCCAGCGCCGCCAGCAGGGTGCCGAGCGGCGCGGCGGTAACGGTGGGCGTGGCCGGCGCGCCGCCGCCCTGGGCCGCGTTGGCGCGCAAGGCCGCCTCCAGCGCGGGCGAGACGCTGGCCATCGCCGCGAGCGGGGGCCAGCCGCCCTCCAGGGGCAGCTCGGCCCGCCAGCCCTGGCCGGCATGGGCCAGCACCACGGGCATGGGCGTGGGGCTGGCGCTGCGCTGCGGCGACAGCGGCACGCGCGCCGTCCACACGTCGCCCTGCCAGGCCTGCGTCCAGTCCGCCGCGGTTTCGATCACGCCGGTGGTTTCGGGAAAGAACTCCAGCGCCTTGCCGCGCAACGCGGCGGGCAGCCCGGCCACGGTGAGGGCGATGGCGTTGCCGTCCACGCGGGCGCTGCTGGCCGGGGCGCCGGCCGCGGGCGCCGGCAGCGGCTGGGGGTGCGCCTGCTGCGCGGCATCGAAGGCCCCGGCGCTCAGCGCCGTGGTGCTGCGGATCGGCAACTGCAGGGTGAAGTCGCCTTCTTCGGGGATGCATTCCTTGCGGCACACCAGCCACGAGGCGCGCAGGTGGAAGGTGGCGGTGCGCGCCAGCGGGCCGGGCGCGAACGCATCGGAGACGGCCATGGGCACCGGCAGCAGCACCGTGCCCTCGTAGCCGTAGTTGGCCAGGTTGCCGATGGGGATCTTGCGTGGCACGGGCCAGGCGATGTCGCCGGCCTCAATGCCAGCGGGCACCTGCCACTCCAGCTGCGTGGGCAGGCCCGAATCGCCCGAATTCATCCAGTAGGTGTGCCACTCGGGCTGGTGGGTGATCGACAGGCCCAGCCAGAGCGGCTTGCCCGGCGCCACACCCTCGGGGGCGTGGGCCACCAGCTCGGCCTGCACATGGGGGGTGGTGACGGTGCTGCTGCCGCTGCCGGCACCGGTGGTCTTGGGGCCCAATTGGGCCCCGGCGCCCATGTGGAAAGCGCTGACAGCTATCAAAAAAAGAGCGGGCAGCAAGCGCTGGAGCAGGCGGTGTGACATGTCGCAGGGTGGGAGCCGCAGCCCGGGGTTTGGTTCCTGGGCCGGTGTCAGGCGGCGAAGCCGAGCACCACACGGCGCGACAGGGCGCCTTTCTTCTCGATCTTGGTCACGACCACGGCGCCGATCTCGCCGGTGTGCGCCACGTGCGTGCCGCCGCAGGGCTGCAGGTCGATCTGCGGCGCGCCCGCCTCGCCGGTGCCACCCACGCGCACGGTGCGCACCTGGCCCGTGCCGCGCGGCGGCTGCACGCTCATGCTCTTGACCAGGGCGGGGTTGGCGTCCAGTTCCGCATCGGTGACGGTGCCCAGGGTGATGGCATGGCCTTCGGCCACCAGGCGCGCGATGCCGGCGGTCAGGGCGTCCTTGTCCAGCGCGCCGTCCATGTGGAAATCGAGCCGCGCGTAGTCGGGGGTGATCGAGCAGCCGTTCACGGGCTGCGCCACCAGGTGGCACAGCAGGTGGGTGGTGGTGTGAAAGCGCATCAGCCGGTGGCGGCGCTCCCAGTCGATGCGCGCGGTCACGGCCTCGCCCACCGTCCAGGGCGCGACTTCGCCCGGTGCGGGCACGTGCACGATGGCAGCCGTGGGCCGGCCTTCGGCATCCTTGCCCTTGCGCGTGTCGGCAATGGCGACGGTGCTGCCGTCCGCCCGCAGCAGCACGCCGCTGTCGCCGGCCTGGCCGCCCCCGAGCGGGTAGAACACGGTGCGGTCCAGCACGATGCCGCCGTCCGGCTGCACCGCCACCACGGTGGCCTGGCATTCGCGCAGGTAGGCGTCTTCGCGGAAGAGGTCTTGCGTGGCCAGCGTGGGGGTGGTCGCAGGGGGGGAGCGGTCGTCGGTCGTCATGGCCCGATGGTAACGGCGGCGCCTGCGGGAGCGCCCTCCGTGCGGCGCGCCGTGGGCGTGGCGTGCGCCGGCGTGCACACCGGCGCGGGCGGAAGGCCGCCCACCTCGGCGGGCGTGGCCACCGATTCGCCGGGCGGCAGCATGCGCGCCTGGCGCCAGCGGCCGAACCGGTAGTAGGCGATGGACATCAGCATGGCGCACAGCGCGCTGGCCGGAAAGCTCCACCAGATCGCGTCCGCGCCCAGCACCGGCTGCAGCCCGTACGCGATGGGCAGGCGGATGCCCCAGAGCGCCAGCCCGAGGATGATGAGCGGCGGCACCACCGCGCCCGTGGCCCGCACCACGCCCGACAGCACGAAGGTCACGCCGAAGAACAGGAACGACCCCACCGCGATGTGGTTCAGATGCCGGGCGGCTTCCAGCGAGGCGCTGCCCTCGGGCAAAAAGAGCGACAGCGCCATGCGGTCCAGCAGGATGAGCGGCGCGATCAGCGCGCCCGTGAGCAGAAAGTTGAACAGCGTGCCACTGCGCGCCACGCCGTCCACCCGGTCCCAGCGGCCGGCCCCCACGTTCTGCGCCGCCATCGACGAGCACGCGGCGCCGATGGCCATGGCCGGCATCTGCACGTAGGTCCACAGCTGCAGCGCCGCGCCATACGCCGAGGCCGTGACCACGCCCTGGGCGTTGACCATGCCCATCACCATGAGCATGGCCAGCGAGATCATCACCATCTGCACGCCCATCGGAATGCCCTTGAACACCAGCGCCCGCAGGATGGCGGGGTCGGGCACGAACAGGCGCCACTGCGCCCGGCCGATCCACAGTGGATGGCGTCGGTAGCGCAGCCAGGCCAGCAGTGCCGCGAAGCTCAGGGCATTGGCCACCAGCGTCGCCATGGCTGAGCCGGCGATCCCCATGCGCGGCACCGGCCCCAGGCCGAAGATGAGCAGCGGGTTCAGCGCCGTGTCCAGCACCACCACCAGCAGCAGAAAAAGAAACGGCGTGCGCGTGTCGCCCGCGCCGCGGAGCACCGCCGACACGAACGCGAACAGGTACAGCAGCGGAATCGCCAGGAACAGCGTGCGCAGATAGGCCTCGGCCAGCGGCAACGCGTCGGCTGGCGTGCCCATCCAGCCGAGGATTTCGCGCGACAGCGGCAGCCCCACCAGCGCGATGAGCACCGAGGTGCCCCCGAAGAACGTGGCGCAGGCCCATCACGCGCTGGGCCTGCGCCAGGTTCCTGGCACCCATGGCCTGCGCCACGAGGATGGTGGCCGCCATGCCCACGCCGAACACGGCACCGATCAGCAGGAAGAGGATGTTGTTGGCGTTCGCCGTGGCCGTGAGCGCCGCCTCCCCCAAATAGCGCCCCACCCAGATGGCGTTGATGGAGCCGTTGAGGGACTGCAGCACGTTGCCCGCGAGGATGGGCAATGCGAACACCAGCAGCGTGCGGCCGATGGGGCCTTGGGTCAGGTCGCGCGTGGGGGGCTTTGGCATGCGGCATGGTGCCAGCCGCCCGGGTGGCCCGGCTGTCGGCCGATGCCGGCACCCGCCATCAGAACCCCTGCAGCACGACCTTGCCGATGGCGCGGCCGCTCTCCACCAGCGCATGCGCCTGGCGCAGGTGGGCCGCGTCGATGCGCCCGCCGTCGGTGGTGAAGGTGCTGCGCAGGCGCCCGGCGTCCAGCAGGCGCGCCACTTCGGCCAGCAGCTCGCCCTGGCGGTGCAGGTCGGGCGTGCCGAACAGCGAGCGGGTGAACATCATTTCCCAGTGCAGCGAAATGCTCTTGCGCTTGAGCGGCATCACGTCCAGCGAGGGCATGTCGTCGATCACGGCGATCTGTCCCTGGGGCCGCACGCAGTCCACGTACTGCGCCATGTAGGCCGGCGTGTGGGTGAGGGCCGCCACATGGTCCACCTGCGGCACGCCCAGCGCGGCCAGTTGCGGGGCGAGCGGCTGGCGGTGGTCGATCACGTCGTGCGCGCCCATGTCCAGGCACCACTGGCGCGTCTCGGGACGTGAGGCGGTGGCGATCACGCGCAGGCCGGTCAACTGGCGCGCGAGCTGGATCAGGATCGAGCCCACCCCGCCCGCGCCGCCCACCACCAGCAGGGACTGGCCCGCCGCAGCGCCGTCGCCCGAGGGCACGCGCAGCCGGTCGAACAGGATTTCCCAGGCCGTGATGGCGGTCAGCGGCATGGCGGCGGCCTGCGCATCGGACAGCGTGGCGGGCGCATGGGCGGCGATGCGCGCATCCACCGTGTGCAGTTCGGCGTTGGAACCGGGGCGGTCGATGGCGCCGGCGTAGTACACCCGGTCGCCCACGGCGAAGCCCTGCACCGCGCTGCCCAGCGCCTGCACGGTGCCCACGGCGTCCCAGCCCAGCACCTTGGCCGCGCCGCCTTCGGGCGCCGCGCTGGCGCGCACCTTGGTGTCCACCGGGTTCACCGACACCGCGTGAACGCGCACCAGCAGATCGTGCTCGCCGGGGAGCGGCGCGGGAAGGTCCAGGTCCACCAGGGCTTCGGGGTGGTCGATGGCATGGGGGGCGTGGTAGCCGATGGCTTTCATGGGTGACTTTCTCTGAAAATAAATGGGAAAAACAGCGATGGATGCACTGTAGGTTGGCAAAATGGATTTGATAAGTCGGCTTGTATGCCTATCTCTTTCAAATGAAATTTGAAAATATCTCCGACCTGCGCGTGCTGGTGGAAACCGCCCGGGGCGGCAGCCTCACCGCCGCGGCGCGGGTGCTGGAAATCACGCCCGCAGCGGCCAGCGCCATGCTCAAGCGGCTGGAGGCGCAAGTGGGCGCGCGCCTGTTCGAGCGTTCCACCCGCGCCATGCGGCTCACCGACCAGGGGCAGACCCTGCTCGACTACGCGGCGCGGGCGCTCGAGCTGCTGGAGGAGGGCGCGAGCCAGGCGGCCTCGGAGGCCGGCGCGCTGCGCGGCACCGTGCGCGTGGCCGCGCCGTCGGACCTGTCGCGCAGCCTGCTGCTGCCGTGGTTCGACCGCTTCCTGCAGCAGCACCCGGGCGTGCACCTGGCCTTGTCGGTCAGCGACCGGGTGCAGGACGTGCGCCGCGATGCGGTAGACGTGGCCCTGCGCTATGGCGCGCTGGCCGACTCGCAACTGATCGCCCGGCCGCTGTGCATCACCCGGCGCGTGGCCTGCGCCGCACCGGCCTACCTGGCGCGGCGGGGCGTGCCCCGGCACCCCGCCGAGCTGGCGGGGCACGACTGCCTGACCCTGCACATCGCCGGCCGGCGGGAGGTGCGCTGGCATTTCGAGCGGGCGGCCGATGGCGAGGCGGTCTCGGTGGCCGTGGAGGGCGAGCGCAGCGTGGACGACGGCTCCATGGCCCATGAATGGGCGCTGGCGGGCGGCGGCATCGTCTACAAGTCGGCGATCGACGTGCGCGCCAGCCTGCGCTCGGGCGCCCTGGTCGCGCTGCTGCCCGACTGGCGGGGACAGCGCTATGCCCTGCACGCCGTGCTGCCCAGCCACCGGTTCGTGCCGGCGCGCGTGCGGGCGCTGGTCGATCACGTAGCGCAGTGCTGCGCGGCCCTGGTGGCCGAAGAGGCTGCGATGCCCGGCCATCCCGGCTGGGTGGCCCTGCCGTGACGCCGCGCGCCTTTCTTTGATGGTCGGGCCGCCATGCGCGCCCGGCCCCGGCGCCGATAATCCCCCCGCCCATGAATGCGCTGCGCACGCCCTTCCTCACCGCCCGCTGGGTGCTGGCGTGGTTCGCTTTGGCGCTGGGTGTGGCCGCGGTGTCGCCCCTGGTGCATCCGCAGTCGCTGATGGTGGTGTGCAGTGCCGCGGGCGTGTTCCAGCTCGTGGCGCAGGACGATGGCACCGCGCCCGATGGCGGGGGCCTGCACACGCTCGACTGCGCTCTGTGCCTGCCGGGCGGCGCCCCGCCGCCGGTGCTGCGGGTACGCGCCGCGCCGCCGCAGCCGCTGGCCCATGCCGTTCAACCCGTGGCGGCTGCGCGCATCGCCGCCCTGGTGGGCGCGCCACTGCCCGCACGAGGGCCTCCGTTCGTTTCGTGATGCCTTGAATCGTGCGCCGCACCCCGGGCCGGGCCCGGGGTGCGGCGCTTGGGCGAGCGCCTGGGCGCAGCCCTTCGGTTTTCTTTGCCCTCGCCCTGCATCGCCACGCACCGGCCGATGCGGGAGAGGGCCCACGGACGATGGCCATGAAACGACTTTCCTTTTCCTCGGGCGCTGCGCGCCACACCCTTGCGCTGGCCGCCGCCACGGCCCTCGCGGCCCATGCGCAACCCGCGCCCGGCGCCTCGGCAGAACCCACGGCCGATGCCGCCCTCACGCTCGGCACCGTGCAGGTGCAGGCCGCCAGCGCGGGCCCGCTGCCCGTGCGCAACGTGTTCAGCTCGGTCGACATCCTGGGCGCCAGCGTGCTGCAGGACCAGCATGTGGACCACGCCTGGGAATTGTTCGCGCGCGCGCCGGGCGTGCAGGTCACGCCGTTCCGCCAGGGCACCGATGCCGGGCGCTTCTCGATGCGCGGCTTCAACGGCGAGGGCCGCGTGAACGCCGTCAAGCTGCTGATCGACGGCATTCCTTCCAACGACAACGCGGGCGGCATGCCCTACCTCGACGCGGTCTTCCCCATCGACATCGAGGCCATCGAGGTGGTGCGCGGCACCAACGACCCGCGCTACGGGCTGAACAACATCGCGGGCAATGCCAACGTGGTCACGCGCACGGGCGGCAACGAGGGCCGCGCCATCGCCACGGTCGGCAGCTTCGGCACGCGCGAGGTGCAGGTGGCCAAGGGCATCGAGAGCGGCAACTGGAGCCAGAACTACACGCTGGCCTGGCGCGAGTCGGACGGCTACCGGGCGCACGCCGACGGCACGCAGCGCGCGCTGTCGGGCAAATGGTTCTACACCAGCGACGACGGGCGCTGGCGCACGGGCCTGACCGCCCGCTACTACCGCAACCGCGCGCTCGAATCGGGCTATCTCACGCGCGAGCAGGCCGAGGCCGCGCCGCGCTCGTCCCCCGCCTACGCCAGCGCCGACCGCAGCGAGCGCGAGACGGGCCAGCTCGCCCTGCACATCGACGGCGAACTGGCCGACCGCCTCTCCTGGTCCGCCAAGGCCTATGGCAATCATTACGAGAACCAGCGCTGGGTGCGCTTTTCACAGGCCGCCGTGCAGCAGGAGCGCGACAACGACGAGACACACCGGGGCGCCCTGACGTCGCTCACCTGGCGCCCGCGGGTGGACTGGGCGCACGAGTTAACGCTCGAAGGCGGTGTCGATGCCCAGTGGCAGAGCAACGCCGCGCAGCGCTACCGCACCATCGAGCGCGTGCGGACCTCGACGTTTCGCGACTGGAACTTCGACCTGGACACGCGCGGCGCGTACCTGCAGGCGGTGGTGCGGCCCGTGGCGGCGCTGAAGATCGTGCCCGCGCTGCGGGTCGACCGCATCGGCGGGCATTTTTCCGACGGGCTCGCGGGCACCAACGCGCCCGTGCACGACTACGGCACCATTCGCCAGCCCAAGCTCAGCGTGGCCTACGCGCTCTCGCCCGACACCAGCCTGTACGGCAACTGGGGTCGCACCTTCCAGATCGGCACGGGCATCGATGCCTACCGCACGCAGTCGCGCAACCTCGATCCCTCGATCAACGACGGCTGGGAGGTGGGTGCCAGGTTCCGCCCGCTGCCCTGGCTGGAGGCGCGCGCGGCGCTGTGGCGCCAGCGCGCCTCGGGCGAGGTGGCGCGCGTGCTGGGGGTGGATGGCGTTCCCGATCCCGGGGGCCTCGGCAACGTGGGCCGCACGCTGCGCAAGGGCTACGACCTGCAGCTCAACGCGCAACTGCACGCCCGCTGGACCGGCTGGCTGGCCTATTCGCGCCAGGTGGCGCGCATCACCACGCCCGACCCGAGCGCGCCCGCCACGGCGGGCCGCGAGGTCGAGAACGTGCCGCACCACCTGGCGACCGCCGGCATCACCTACCGCGCCAGCGAGCAATGGGAGCTGAGCGCCTCGGCCAGCGCGCAGGGCGACTACTTTCTGGACCGCACCAACACGCAGGGCCGCGCTGGCCGCTACGCGCTGCTGAACCTCGGCGCCACCTGGCGCCTCACGCCCGAAATGGACGTGTCGGTGCAGGTGAAGAACGCCACCCACCGCCGCTACGTCTATGCGTGGTACGACAGCGGCTCGTCGGGCTATTCGCCGGGGGATGGCCGCAGCGTGTCGACCTCGCTCGGCTGGCGGTTCTAGGCGCCACGCGGGCCGCCCCAGAAAAACGCCCCACAGCCGGAGGGGCGTGGGAGGCGTCCGGTGGCGCAGGGGGCGGTGGCGTCAGAAGGTTTCCCAGTCGTCCGCTCCCGTGCCCGCCATCGCTGGCTGCTTGGCGGCTTTGGCGGGCGCGGCCACCAACGGGGCCTTGGCGGGAGAGGCCTGCAGTTTCCGCGCAGGGGCGGGCATGGCGCGCGGGGCCTTGGTGGCCGGGGCAGGCGCCGAGGCCAGCGAGGGCGTCGGCACCGGCGCCGTCCGGCTTTGCGCCTGCGCGCGGCGGATGACGGCGCTGGAGGCCGATTCTTCGAGCCGGAAGACGCTCACGATCTCCACCAGGCGGGTGGCCTGGTGGTTCAGGCTGTCGGCGGCCGCGGCGGATTCCTCCACCAGCGCGGCGTTCTGCTGCGTCACCTGGTCGAGCTGGTTCACCGCATCGCTCACCTGCGAAATGCCTTGCTCCTGCTCGCGCGTGGCGGCGCCGATCTCGCCGATCAGGTCGGCCACCCGGCGGGCCTGATCGACGATCTCGTTCATGGTGGCGCCGGCTTCGCTCACCAGCGCCGAGCCCTGTTCCACCGTCTGCACGCTCTGGCCGATCAGCGCCTTGATCTCCTTGGCCGCGTCGGCGGAGCGGCCCGCCAGGCTGCGCACCTCGCTGGCCACGACGGCGAAGCCCCGGCCCTGCTCGCCCGCGCGGGCGGCTTCCACCGCGGCGTTCAACGCCAGGATGTTGGTCTGGAACGCGATGGAGTCGATCACGCCGATGATGTCGCTGATGCGGCGCGAGCTGGCGGTGATGTCTTCCATGGTGCGCACCACATTGCCCACCACCTCGCCGCCCTTGGAGGCGGTGGCGCTGGCCGAGCTCGCCAGTTGCGAGGCGGTGCGCACGGTGTCGGCGTTCTGCTTGACGGTGGAGGTCATCTCTTCCATCGATGCCGCCGTCTGCTGCAGGTTGGAGGCCTGCTCTTCGGTGCGCTGGCTCAGGTCGGCGTTGCCGGTGGCGATCTGCCCGGCGCCGGTCGCGATGGATTCGCTGCTTTCGCGCACCTGGCTCACGATCCCGCTCAGGCTGGTGCGCATGGCGTTCATGGCCGCCAGCACGCTGTGGGTGTCGCCCTGGCGCAGTTGCACGCCGACCGCCAGATTGCCGTTGGCCACCTGCTGCGCGACCTCGGAGGCATAGGCCGGCTCGCCGCCCAGCTGTCCTTTGATCTGCCGGGTGATGGCCCAGGCCACCATGGCGCCTGCGGCGGCCGCGAGGGCTGCCAGCGCGAGCATCAGCGTGCCTGCGGCGACCGCGTCCTTCTCGGACTCGTCGGCCGTGCGCACGGTGGCGGCCTTCTGGTAGTCGACCAGGTCGTCCAGCGCCTTGAAATAAGCGGCTTGCACAGGGCGCACCGGGCCGAGCAACTGCTCGCGTGCCTGATCGTTCTGGTTAGCCAGGCCCAGGTCGACGGCCTTGTTCAGGGCCTCCACATAGGCGGGCCGCGCCTGCCCGATCTGGGCAACCAGGGCTTTTGCCTCGGGACTGGTCATGCGCTGGTTCAGTTGGCTGAGCAGTTCTGCGTTGCGTGCCTGGGCCTTGTCGATGCGGCGTTTTTCATCGGCCATCTGCGGAAGGTCTTCCAGCAGCGCGATGTTGCGTGCGGCCCGGGCCACCGTGTTGATGCCGTCCTTCATTTCCTGCAGCACCAGCAGGTTGGCGATGCGCTCATGCGACAGCAGCTTGATGTTGCCGCCGATGTGATCGAGCTGTACCCGTCCGAAGGCGGCCACCAGGAAGCCGATGGCGATCACGAGAGCAAAACCCGAGCCCAGCAAGGTGCCCAGTTTCATGCGTTGGAAGAAGTTCATGGATGCAGCCTTTTCGCTAGAGTCGAATGCCGATTTGGCCGGCGGGATGGGTGTGTGTCAATGTGTAATTTTTAATCCTCTGATGTAATTGATCTGTAGGACACAAACCAGCCTGCCGGTGCGCGGATGGCGAGCGGACGGGCGTTCAGGTGCCGGGCAGGCGGCGACAATCGAGGGCCCCTTGCTGGTTTGCGCCGTCCCATTTCGCGCCAATCCCCTCACTGCGACCGGTCCATGACGTCCTCCCGCCCCAATCTGATCTTCATCCTTGCCGACGACCTGGGCTATGCCGACCTGGGCTGCACCGGCGCCCGCGATGCCTACAGCGTGCCCCTGGATGTCTCGCCGCGCCTGGACGCGCTGGCGGCCGAGGGCCTGCGCTGCACGCGGGGCTATTCCAATTCGGCCGTGTGCTCCCCCACGCGGTTCGCACTGGCCACGGGGCGCTGGCAGTACCGCCTGCGCGGCGCGGCCGAGGAGCCGCTGGCCAGCGTGCACGGCGACAAGGTGCTGGGCCTGCCACCCGGCCACCCCACGCTGCCTTCGCTGCTGCGCGACGCGGGCTACGCCACCGCCCTGGTGGGCAAGTGGCACCTGGGCTACCCGCCGCACTTCGGCCCGCGCATGTCCGGCTACGACACGTTCTATGGCTTCCATGCCGGCGGCTCGGACTACTTCGCGCATTGCGACCCGCGCGGCCGCCCGGACTTCTGGGTCAACGAAACCGAGCACACCGAAGACGGCTACCTCACCGACCTGCTCAGCCGCCGGGCGGTGGACTTCGTGCGCGATCAGTCGGCGGACCGCCCCTTTCTGCTGAGCCTGCACTACAGCGCGCCCCACTGGCCCTGGCTCACGCGGGACGACCGCGCCGAATCGCAGCGGCTCGCCGGCTTCGGCAAGCACGTCGACGGCGGCAGCCTGGAAACCTACCAGCGCATGGTCCACCACATGGACGAAGGCATCGGCTGGGTGCTGGATGCGCTGCAGGAAAAGGGCCTGGACGAAAACACCCTGATCGTCTTCACCAGCGACAACGGCGGCGAGCGCTATTCCAACAACTGGCCGTTCGTGGGCCAGAAGATGGACCTGCTGGAGGGCGGCATCCGCGTGCCGCTGCTGGCGCGCTGGCCCGCCCGCATCGCTCCGGGCCGCGTGAGCGACACGCCCAGCCTCACCATGGACTGGACCGCCACCTTCCTCGACGCGGCCGGCGTGGCGGCCCACCCCGACTACCCGCTGGACGGCACCAGCCTGCTGCCGCTGTTCGACGACCCCGCGTGGAACCCGGAGCGCGACCTGTGCTGGCGCATGAAGCACCGCGAGCAGCGCGCGCTGGTGCGCGGCCGCCACAAGTACCTGCAGGTGGACGGCGTGGAATACCTGTTCGACGTGGTGGCCGATCCGCGCGAGCGCGCCAACCTGCGCGATCGCGAGCCCGCGCGCCTGGCCGAGTTGCGCGCCGCGTGGCAGGCGTGGGATGCAGCGCTTCCCGCGATCCCGCCGGAGGCCAAGGTCTCACTCGTGTTCACCCGCAACGAATTGCCGCAGGCCACCTTCTGAACCGCCCATGACCTCACCCCGCACCGCTCCCCCGGCCCCGCCTTCCCGCTTCTGGGCCGAATGGTCCGCCCGCGATTTCGCGCAGGCGCAGGCCTCGGGCCGGGCGGCGCAAACCGTCGCAGTACTCCCCGTGGCGGCCATCGAGCAGCATGGCCCCCACCTGCCGCTGAGCGTGGACGCGGCCCTGCTGCAGGGCGTGATCGATGCCGCGCTGCCGCAACTGCCGGCCGAGGTGCCGGCGCTGTTCCTGCCGCCGCAGAACGTGGGCCTGAGCACCGAGCACACGGCCTATGCCGGCACCCTCACGCTCAAGCCCGCCACCCTCATCGCGCTGTGGACGGAGCTGGGCGAATGCGTGGCCCGCGCGGGCGTGAAGAAACTGCTGCTGCTCAACGGCCACGGCGGCCAGGTGAGCGTGATGGACATCGTGGCGCGCGAGCTGCGCCAGCACTGTGGCCTGCTGGTGTACAGCGCCAGCTGGTTCAGCCTGCCGCTGCCCGAGGCCGTGAGCGCGCAATTCAGCGCCGAGGAGCACCGCTTCGGCATCCACGGCGGCGAGATCGAGACGTCGATGATGCTGCATCTCGCCCCCGGCACCGTGCACATGGCGCAGGCGCAGCACTGGCGCTCCACCTCGCAGGACCGGGCGGAGCGCTACGCCCTCCTGGGCAATGGCAAGAGCGCCAAGATGGGCTGGGCCATGCAGGATTACCACCCGGCCGGCGCGGTGGGCAATGCGGCCGGCGCGACGGCCGAAAAAGGCCGGGCGGTGGTCGAAGCCGCGGCGGCAGGACTGGCCCAATTGCTGGGCGAGATTCACGCGTTGCCGCTGGACACGGTCGTGGCCCGCGGGTCGTCATGAGGTGCAGCGGGGTTTAAGCCAGCGGCAGTGCGATGCCCGATTCCGCGAACACTTCGCGAACGACCGACAAGCCGTTGAGTGCCGCCGGAAACCCGGCATAGACCGCCATCTGCATCACCACTTCCACGATCTCGCCCGGCTTGCAACCCACATGCAGCGCCGCATGCACGTGCACCCGCAACTGCGGCAGGGCATGGCCCAGCGCGCACAGCGCGGCCACCGTGGCCAGCTCGCGTTCACGCAGGCCCAGACCCTCGCGGGCATAGATGTCGCCAAACGGAAATTCCAGCAGGTAGCGCGCAAAGTCGGGGAACGACTTCGCCAGTCCCCCGACCACCGCCAGGCCCGCCGGCCCGTCCACGGCGCCCAGCATGCGCATGCCGCGCTCGTAGCGTTCGTTGCTCATCGGGCGCTCCCTGGGTGTTCGCACGGTTCCGTACCGCGCGAAACGGCGGCACGAGGGCAGAAGGAAAAGGCCATGGTATTTCTCTGAAAGATGTCGAAGCCGCTCAATGTAGGGAGCGGCCACCGCGCAGGGAATGATCTATTTCGTGATACCTTTTTGATATGAACAACCTCCTGGATTCCCGCTCGCTCGCGCTGTTCCTCGCCGTGGCGGATGCACTGAGCTTTCGGCAGGCGGCTGAAACGCTCCACCTGTCGCAACCGCCCTTGAGCCGTGCCATCCGGGCGCTGGAAGAGCGCTTGGGCGTGCGGCTTTTCGACCGCAACACGAAAGGCGTGAGCCTCACCGATGCGGGCCACCGGCTGGTGCCCTACGCGCGCGGGACTGCGAAGCTGCTTCGCGACGCGCAGGCCGCTCTCGCCAGCCCCGGCATGCCTGCCACGCTTCGGCTGGGCCTTACCAGCGCGGTGGAACCCGCCTGGTTTCGCGGGCTGGCGCAGCGTGTGCAGGCGACCCACCCTGGTACCACGGTCTCCATCGTTTCCGACGCGTCCCCCCGCTTGGTGCGCCAACTGGGCAGCGGCAAGCTGGACGCGGCGTTCGTCGCGCTGCCCACCCGTGCGCCGGGCCTCGATGTGGTCGAACTCGATCGCCTGCCGATGGTGGTCGCCCTGCCGTCCGCGCATCCGCTGGCCAGGCGCAAGGGGCTTCGCCTGGCCGACCTCGCGCACGAAACGGTCTTCTGGTTCGAGCGGGCGCGCCAGCCCGCTTTCTACGACCATTGCCAGCAGGTGTTCTCGCACCATGGCTTCGCGCCAAAAAAGCTCAGGGAGCCGACCGACCACCATGTGCTGCTGGCGGAGGTGGCGAATGGCCGCGGCGTGGCGCTGCTGCCGAAGTCGTTCACCGGTCTGCGGCGAACGGGCGTGGTGTACCGCGCCCTGGCGGAGGGCGGTGCGCTGTCGGTGGGCATCGGCCTGGCCACGCGCGCGGGTCGCCAGGCCATGCGCCAAGGGCTCGTTGCCGCAGCGCGTTAGCTGGCGCGGCTTTTTACGTCTTGTGCCACTTCACCAGATCTCCCACGTTCTCTCCGCCCACCGCTGAATCACACTCTCCCCATGCAGACCTCCAAACTCTCCGTGGCCCGCGCCTACGCCGTCGGCATGCACGGCGCCCAGCGATACGGGGCGCTTCCCTATTCGCACCATCTGGATGCGGTCGCGGCGGTGCTCGCGCCGTACGGTGAAGACGCTCAGCTCATCGGTTATTTGCACGATGTGGTCGAAGACACGGGCGCCACGGTGGACGATGTGCGGGCGCGTTTCGGCGATCGGGTGGCCGACTGCGTCGCCTTGCTCACCGACGAACCGGGCGAGACGCGGAAAGAGCGCAAGACCAAGACGTACGCCAAGCTGGCCCGGGTGACGGAGCCGCAGCACCTGGCGCTGGTGGTGAAGGTGGCGGACCGGCTGTGCAACGTGCGGGCGTGCGTGGCGGATGCCAACCGCCCGATGTGGGCCGTGTACCAAGGCGAGCACCCGGTGTTCAAGGCGTCCGCGTTTCGCCCCGGTCTGTGCGACGAACTGTGGACCGAACTGGACCGCCTGCTGAGCGAAGACGCGCTGCCGCCAGGCGCCTGAACCGCCGGCGCACGCTGCGCAGGGCCTATTGCCGGCCCGATGCCCCCAGCCTCAGCGCCTGCAGAACGAGTGAAAACGCGGGCGAGGGCTGGCGCCGGCTGGGGTAGTAGAGGTGGTAGCCGGCGAAGGGCGGGCACCAGTCTTCCAGCACCCGCACCAGCCGGCCCGCTGCGATGTGAGGTCCCAGTTCATCCTCGGGCAGCAAGGTGATTCCCAGCCCGGCCAGCGCGGCGTCGATCTGGGGCGGTGCGGTGTTGAAGATCAGCGGGCCGTCCACGCGCACGTTGACCACCTTGCCGCGCCGGGAAAAATCCCACACGTACAGCCCGCCGGAGGTGGGCATGCGCTGATTGATGCAGCGGTGGGCCGTCAGATCGTGCGGCGTCTTCGGTGCCGGGTGGCCCGCGAAGTACGCGGGCGATGCCACCACGGCCATGCGCAGCGGCGGGCCGATGGGCACGGCGATCATGTCCTTGTCGATGGTGTTGCCCAGGCGCACGCCGGCGTCGAACCGGTCGGCCACGATGTCGCGAAAACCGTAGTTCATGTCGAACTCCAGCGTGACGTCCGGGTACGCGTGCAGCAGCGGCATGAGCTTGGGCAGCAGCACGGTGTGCATCACGTTGTCACCGCAGGTGATGCGCACCGTGCCGGCCGGCTTGTCGCGCAGCGCGGTGAGGGCGTCGAGTTCCGCCTCGATCTCGTCGAAGCGGTGGCCGATGGCGTGCATCAGCCGCTCCCCGGCCGGCGTGGGCGAGACGCTGCGCGTCGTGCGGGTGAGCAGTCGGATCTGCAACCGCTCTTCCAGCCCTCGCAGGGCCTGGCTGAGGGCCGACTGCGTCACACCCAAAGTGGCGGCAGCGCGGGTGAAGCTGCCTTCGCGCGCCACGGTGACGAAGGCGAGCAGATCGTTGAGGTTGCGCCGTGCCATGTGCGTGCCCGCCTTTTGATTGATTAGTGAGGCTGATAAATCTATTAAGCATTCATTATCTAGTCGGCCCGACGATGCCTTGGCAAACTTCCCGGCATGGCAGACAGCAACCGCATTCCCTTTCTTCGGCGCACGGCGCTGGCGGTCGGGCTGTGTGCTTCGCTGGCCGCTGCCTCATTCGCTCAGGGCACCCCTATGAAGATCCGCCTGCAGGTCGGTGGCGAGACGGCCACGGCCACGTTGAACGACAGCGCCGCCAGCCGTGATTTCGCCGCACTGTTGCCACTGACTCTCACGCTGGAGAACTACGCGGGGGTGGAACGCATCGCCCCCTTGCCGGCCAAGCTCTCGGCGGCGGGGTCGCCGGACGGCATTGCGCCTCGCAGGGGTGACATCGCTTTCTACGCGCCGTGGGGCAACTTGGCGGTTTTCGTCGGCGATGACGTCTATGCCCGCGGGCTTTTGCGGCTGGGCCGGGTGGACACGGGCCTCGCGACGCTGCAGCGCCAGGGGCCGTTCCCGGTGCGCATCGAGCGCCTGCCGGACTGACCTCCGAACCCCGCGCCCACCCCGCCATCCGCCAACACCCCGCCAGTGGCGCCATCGAGCGCGCCATGGTTTTGCTCGCCTTTTTCATTGCCACAGGAGCCCTCCATGAACCACCCCACCGATCACCTTTCGCACACCGAAGACCTGCTTGGCGGCCCCGCCTCGGGCCGGCGCGATTTCCTCAAGACCGCAGGCACCCATGCGGCGGCGCTGGGCGTGTGGTCCGCCGCCACCAGCGCGGCTTTCGCGGCCGATGCGCAGGCAGGCGACCTCGTGCCGGCCGATGCCGAGAATTTCTACCGCAGCGACCGGGTTCTCGTGCAGAAGGTGGGCTTCAAGAACCAGTACCGCATGGAGGTCGCGGGCAATCTGTTCCTTCCGCGCGGTCTGCACCGCGGCCAGAAGGCGGCTGCGATCATCGTGGGCCATCCCATGGGGGCGGTGAAGGAGCAGAGCGCGAACCTGTACGCCACCAGGATGGCCGAGCAGGGCTTCATCGCCCTGTCGCTGGACCTGTCGTTCTGGGGCGGCAGCGCCGGCCAGCCGCGCAACGCGGTGTCGCCGGACATCTATGCCGAAGACTTCAGCGCCGCGGTGGACTTCCTGGGCACCCAGCCAGGGGTGGACCGCCATCGCATCGGCGCCATCGGGATTTGCGGCAGCGGCAGCTTCGTGATCAGCGCCGCCAAGATCGACCCGCGCATGAAAGCCATTGCCACGGTGAGCATGTACGACATGGGTGCGGTCAACCGCAACGGGTTGCGCAAGGCGCAGACTCTCGACCAGCGCAAGGCAACCATTGCCGAAGCCGCGGAGCAGCGCGATGCGGAATTCACGGGCGGCGAAACCCGCTACACCGGCGGTACCGTGCTGGCACTGACGCCGAACTCCACCGCCATCGAGCGCGAGTTCTATGCCTTCTACCGCACGCCGCGCGGTGAGTACACGCCGCCTGGCCAGTCGCCCGCACGGACCACGAAACCCACGCTCACGAGCAACGTGAAGTTCATGAACTTCTACCCGTTCGCCGACATCGAGGCGATATCGCCTCGGCCGCTGCTGTTCATCACCGGCGACCATGCGCATTCCAGGGAGTTCAGCGAAGACGCCTACCAGCGCGCAGCTGAACCGAAGACCCTGCACATCGTGCCCGGCGCGGGCCATGTGGACCTGTACGACCGGGTGAACCTCATCCCCTGGGACACGCTGAACACCTTCTTTCGCACCCACCTTCAGCCATCGGCCGTGGGTCCCGCATGACGGCGCGCATGACGGCGCAGCCGTGCGACGCCTCCAGCAGCGGCACCACTGCGCCAACGCACCCCGCTGGCTGGAGCGGTATTTTCGCAATGGCGCTGTGCGTGTTTGCGCTGATCGCGTCGGAGTTCATGCCCGTCAGCCTGCTGACGCCCATGGCCGCCGATCTGGGCGTGACCGAAGGGCTGGCGGGGCGGGGCATCGCGGTGTCGGGGGCGTTCGCGGTTCTGGCGAGCCTGTCCATCGCCAGCGTGGCCGGGCGCATGGACCGCAGGACGCTCCTGCTGGGGCTGACCGGGTTGATGTGCCTCTCCGGCGCCGTCATCGCCCTGGCGCCGAACTACGCCACGTACCTGGCGGGGCGCGCGCTCATCGGGGTGGTCGTGGGTGGGTTCTGGTCCTTGTCGGCGGCCACGGCCATGCGGCTCGTGCCGGGCCCGCAGGTGCCGCAGGCCCTGGCGGTCTTCAATGGCGGGAACGCGCTGGCCACGGTGGTCGCAGCGCCCCTGGGCAGCTACCTGGGCGCGGTCATCGGGTGGCGCGGTGCCTTCCTGTGCCTGGTGCCGGTGGCGGTCGTGGCCTTCGCCTGGCAATGGGTGAGCCTGCCGCCCCTGCCGGCCGGACCGCGTGCGGCGGGTTCGGCCAACGTGTTCCGGCTGTTCCAGCGCCGGGCGGTCCGGCGGGGCATGCTGTCGGTCGGTGCGTTCTTCATGGGGCAGTTCATGCTGTTCACGTACCTTCGCCCGTTTCTGGAAACGGTGACGCGGGTGGGCGTTTCCACGCTGTCGCTCATGCTGCTGGGCATCGGCGTGGCAGGCGCCGTCGGTACCACCGCCATCGGCGCGCTGCTGAAAAGAAGCCTCTACCCCACGCTGGCGGGCGCGCCGGTGACCATGGCCTTGGTGGCGGTGGCGCTGATCGCCTGGGGTTCGCAAGGCACCGCCGTGGCGGCCTTGCTGGGCGCATGGGGCCTGGTGGCCACCGCGACGCCTGTCGGCTGGTGGACCTGGGTGGCCCGGGCGCTGCCGCAGGATGCCGAAGCCGGTGGCGGCCTGATGGTGGCGGTGGTGCAACTGGCCATCGCGCTCGGCTCCACTGCCGGTGGCTGGCTGTTCGATGCCAGCGGCTACCAAAGCACCTTCGCTGCGGCGGCCGGCATGCTGCTGGTCGCCGCCGTGTCGGTGGTCTTCACCGCGCGGGCGGACCCTTCGGCTGCGGCCGGCGCGCAAGCCGGCCCATGACCCGGCGCCGACCGGCCGGCCCTGCCATCAATGCCCGGAGGCGTCGGCCATGTGGTCCAGCGCCTGCATCGCATCGGCCGGCAATGGCAGCGTGGCTGCGGCCAGGTTCTCACGCAGGTGCGCCACCGACGATGTGCCGGGGATCAGCAAGATGTTGGGCGAGCGGCGCAGCAGCCAGGCCAGCGCCACCTGCATCGTGGTGGCGCCCAGGCGCTCGGCCACGCCGGACAATGCGGACGACTGCAGCGGCGTGAAGCCCCCCAGCGGAAAGAAAGGCACATAGGGAATGCCTTCCTGCGCCAGCGCGTCGATCAGCGCGTCGTCGCCGCGGTGCACGAGGTTGTAGTGGTTCTGCACGCAGGCGATGCGGCAGATGCCGCGGCCTTGCGCTACCTGCGCGGGGGTCACGTTGCTCAGGCCGATGTGGCGCACCAGGCCCTGGCGCTGCAGCTCGGCCAGCGCAGTGAGCGGCGCTTCGATGGATCCTTCGGCAGGGCCGTGCACGCTGAACATGGCGCGAAGGTTCACCACCTCCAGCGCGTCGAGGCCGAGGTTGCGCAGGTTGTCGTGAACCGCCTGTTGCAGCGCCTCGGCCGAGAACGCGGGCAGCCAGCCGCCTTGGGCGTCCCGCACCGCACCGATCTTGGTGACGATGGCCAGATCGTCCGGGTAGGGCGCGAGCGCTTCGCGAACGATCTGGTTGGTGATGTGCGGGCCGTAGAAATCGCTGGTGTCGATGTGGTTCACCCCACGCTCCACCGCATCGCGCAGCACGGCCACCGCTGCGCTCCGGTCCTTGGGCGGGCCGAATACGCCGGGCCCCGCGAGCTGCATGGCCCCGTAGCCGAGCCGGTGGACGCTGCGGTCGCCCAGGGGGTAGTGGAGGGGGGCGGCGGTGGGAAGGATGGCGGTGGGAAGGATGGCGGTGGTCATGGCGGTGCTTTCGTGGCGATCGTGATGGGGAATGGGGAGAGCCGAAGGGCCCGCTGCGGCGTGTCGTTCGGGGCGCTTTCTCAGCCTTCGGCCCAGTCTAGGCAGGCGCCCACTGTTTGATAAGCCAAAATAATCGGCACAAGCTGTGCGGAATTCAAAACAATGAATGTGGACCTCGGTGATCTGAACGCCTTCGTGGCGGTGGCGCGGGCCAGAGGCTTTCGCGAGGGCGCGCGCCTGAGCGGCGCGAGCGCCTCCGCCCTGAGCGAGGCGGTGCGCCGGCTGGAGGCGCAGATGGGTGTGCGGCTGCTGCACCGCACGACGCGCAGCGTGGTGCCGACCGAAGCCGGCCAGCGCCTGCTGGAGCGGCTGAGCCCGGCGCTGGCCGAGGTGCAGTCGGCGCTCGACGTGGTGAACGGCTTTCGCGACCGGCCCGTCGGCACGCTCAAGCTGAACGTGCCCGTCAGCGCCTCGCGCCTCGTGCTCCCGTCCATCGTGCCGCGCTTTCTCGCCGCCTATCCGGACATTTCCCTGGAGATCATCTCGGAGGATGGCTTCGTCGACCTGCTGGCGGCCGGCTGCGATGCGGGCATCCGCTACGACGAGCGGCTGGAGCAGGACATGATCGCCGTGCCCATCGGGCCCCGCGTGCAGCGCTTCGCCGCGGCGGCGGCCCCGGCCTACCTGGATCGCCATGGCCGGCCCGAGCACCCCCGCGACCTGCTGGCGCACCACTGCCTGCGGGGGCGCTTTGCCAGCGGGGCCATGCCGCTGTGGGAATTCCAGCGCGGGGAGGAAGCCGTGGTGCGTGTCGATGTGACCGGGCGGCTGATCGTGCGGCTCGGCGGGGCGGCTGACCTGGCGGTGGATGCCGCGATCGCCGGCGCCGGTGTGGTGTACCTCTTCGAGGAATGGCTGCGGCCCCACTTGGACAGCGGCGCGCTGGAGCCGGTGCTCGAACCCTGGTGGCTGCGCTTTTCCGGCCCCTTCCTGTACTACCCCGGCCGCCGGCTGGTGCCGGCACCGCTGCGGGCCTTCGTGGACTTCATTCAGGGCGCGCCCTGAACGCGCGCCGAGCGCACGCTGCGCGCGGGCGCCGCCCGCATCGGGTCAGGCGTGCGTCACCCAGCTCGCGTGTTCTTCGGTGTCCAGGTGCGGCAGCGTGTTGAACGTCTGCATCATGAGCCGCTTGGGGGCGATGCTGAACTCGGTCACCGCGCTGTTGCGGATGCGCATGTTGAGCGCGATCGTCACTTCGGGCGGCGTGCTCAGCACCTCGCCCACGGCGGTGGAGATCGGCCCGCCGCTGGACACCAGCAGCACGTGGTGTCCCACGTGATGGCGGCGCACATGCTCCAGCGCCGCGCGGATGCCGCTGGAAAACGCCACCCAGCTGGGCATGCCCGCCGGGCTGATCGTGCCGCCCATCCACTGCGCCAGCGCATCGCACAGCAGCCGTAAGTGGTGCCGGTACCGCTCGGGCGTGTCGGGCGGGGGCAGCGGGTGGGGATGGATGGCGGCGATGAGCGCCGCGCTGTCGTACTCGTTCAGGGCGGGCAGGGCCAGTGGCTGCGGCGTGATCTGCAGGCCCTCGGCGATGCCCTCCAGCGTCTGCACATGGCGGCGCAGCGTGCCGGTGATCACCGCATCGAAGCGCACGTTGCGGGCCCGCCAGTACTCGCCCAGGCGCACCGCCTGCTCGCGCCCGCGCGGGCTCAGCTGGTCGTAGTCATCCGCGCCAAACGAGGCCTGGCCGTGGCGCACGAGGTAGAGGGTTCCCATGCCGGCGATTCTGGGCGGGGCCTGGGCGCGCCTTTGTCTCCCGGGTGACGAATGCTATTGTTTTGATAGCTGTGTGCCGGCGTTTTCATTGTGCTGGCGGTCATTCCGATGCGGGTGTTGCGCAGAATCCGCAGCGGGGCGTCAACGGACCATATCCATCCGATCCAGGAGGTAGCGCAGATCGAACATCAGCGCCCTGGCCGCCAGGCGGTCGAGCGCTGGAGCGGGCGTGGCGCTGCGTTGTGCGGGTGTGCGCGGCAACGCGACCGAGGCTTGCGCGTCATCGTCTTCGCCGGCCTTGGCATCCACCAGATCGCGATGGTGATCGGTGCATTCCTTGCGCATCGCCGCGACGGCCGCGCGCGCGGTGGGCCGGTTGTTCATTTCCAGCGCGGGAATCAGAACGTCGAACTGACGGTTCAGTCGGGCCAGCACGTCGGCACTGGCGTGCCCGTACTTCGGCCAGGATTGAACGTGGGTCCTCAGTCTGCGAGCCAGTTCCGCGCCGCTGTATGGTGCCGGCACGGCAATCACGGGGGCCAGAACGGGAACCAGGACATAGTCCAGGTCCTGGATTTCGTCGATTTTCTGGCTCCAATAGGGCGTATCCGGCAGGTTATCCAGTCCCCAAGGCTCCGGGGTGGATCCCGTCAGCTTGGCGCGTGCCACGCCGGGCAACTCCGCCCGGGTCACGAGAAAGCCATCTTGTGTTTTTCCTGGAGAGATACCGTCCGGATCGGTGTCCTTCAAACCGGGTGTCCAGACGAAACTGGTCTGGCCCACATGCTCGTCAACGCGCAAGTTTCCACTCCAACCTTGGGGCGCTTTGATCACGCTGGTCTCGAAATTTCTCTTGGCAGTCAATTGATCCCAGTACTGCTGGGTCCACTTGTCATTTTCTGTTCGCGCGCTTGCCGTCACCGGTGGCAAATCCGGTATGGCGTATACCAGAGGAATTCCCCATATTCGAAAGAGGTCGATTGACTGTTTTGCATCACGGCGGTTAACTAGTCGATAACGGTATGCGTATGCTGATCCGCTGGCTTGCACGATCGAATGGATGCTTGGCTTGATCGCATTCTGCTGAAAATAGGTTTTACTTACCCACTGCGCAGTTTCCGGATCCTGGTAGTAAAGCTTCCACGCATTTTTTGAGGCATCGAAGGTGGCGCTGTCTTGAGCGAGGGCCAAACCGGTGCACAGCGTTGAGGCCAGCAGCGCAGATCGGATGAGTTGGATAACGTTCATGGTTCAGTGCTCCGATTTGAAGCAGGCTTTCTGCTTTTCGAGAAATACGTGGAAGTGCGGTGCTGAGGCGTAGTGATGAAGTATTGAGAAAGGAACTTCGGCTGCACGGGTCTCGCAAAATTTTTTGTAGAAATTATTCTGCTTGTCGGCAGGCACTGGATTTCTGGCGCGGGTGAACGAAATGTCAATTTCACGGCCATCACGATGCGCCGCGTGTGGCGCTCTCCAATTCGACGTAATGTCGTAGCGCCCTCCCCAAAACAAACTGGCATCGTTCAGGGCTACCGTACCCCAGCCTTCAGCAGCAAAAGACCCAATCAAACTCAGCAGATTTTGCAATGACTGTTGTGTCAGGTAATACTGATTGTGGTGATACCGCCCATTGCCCTGATGCGTCCTGTCCACGCTGGTCAGGGCATAGACAAAAGTGCCATCGGCGTTTTGCGGCGGATTCGGAGAAATGGGCAGCAGGTCTGCCACCTTGACCCTGATCTCTTTGGACGCCGGACTGTTGGAGCAAATGGCGCAAGCGACTTGCAGGGTATGAATTCCTGCCACTTCCGGGGCTTTGAAGGTGACTTTGACTTCGCCATTCGCGTCGGTGACGCCCTGGGTTGCGCTCAAAAGGCCCTTGGGCCGGGCCACGTCGTGGTGTTCATGCCCGCCGGAATGGGCAGTGACATCGACCGAGAAGCCGAGCGCCACCCCGGGCTTGGCGGTGGTGCTGTGAGTGACCTTGGCGATCAGCGTGATTTCGGCCGAGCCTCCCGTGTGGGCGGGGCGTGTTTCCAACGGCCCTGACAAGGTAACCACCGTGGGATATTGCTCGTAATGGCACCGGTTGATCGCCTCCCAATGGCGCCAGCCGTCGTCTGTCTCTTCGCAGGTGTAGCCGGTTGCCGTATAGGGTGCGGGAGACAGCTGGCCGTTGCCGCCAAGGGTGCAGGCTTCCTGGACCGAGGGATAACAGCTTCTCCCATCGGCGCCCCTTCTTCCAACCGTCCAGCCTTGAACGGTGACCTGGGCCCAAACCGCGGGCACCGTCACGGCCACCAGCGCAAGAGAAAGCGCGCCCTTTCGCGCCAGGGATCGATGCATCGGCATTGGATTTCGTTGCGTAACTATTAAAAACGCACCGAAGGTTAACATGAATGCCTGCGCCGTTTCTGCCGCTTTGTTATCCGCTCCACGCGTTGGAAAAGGCTTTCGTGGGATCGGTTTGCAAGCCGCGACGCGCTGAAATGGGTAATGGGCTTGGGCGGTGTGGTCCTATGGGCGTTCGACCCGAAAACCCACGCAGGGAAGGCGCGGTGATATCCACGGCTTTCTGTTGCACGGCGAACCGGGCCAGCGCAGCGCCGCAGGGGGATTGCCGCATCGGATGTCCCGGTCCATGGCCGTTTTGCCATCGGGGCTGCGTGGGCATGGTGCGGACGCGGACCCCAAAGCAGCCGCTATATTTTCAATAGCGTCATGCCGGCATTTTCATTGTGCTGACGGCCCTTTTCAATGCGAATCCATCTGCGGAGGGGCCGCCCCCTGCGCTGGCGAAAGGGGCCGTGGAGATGGGAGGCGCTGGCCGATCACAGCACGCCGGAAAACATCGCCGCATCCACGTTGCCGCCCGTGAGCGCCAGCCCCACGGGCAGGCCGGTGAGCGATCCGCGCTCCTGCATCGCGGCGGCGAATGCGGCGGCGCCCGCGCCTTCGGCGACGTTGTGCGTGTCGGTGAACAGGGCGCGCATGGCGGCGGCCACTTCGGCGTCGGTCACCTTCACCACGTGGTCCAGGTGCGGCGCCAGGATGGCGAGCGCGGCCGGGTCGGCCACGCGGCAGGCCATGCCGTCCGCCAGTTGCGTGGTGACCGGGGCCTCGACCACGTGGCCGGCGGCGATGGAGTCGGCATACGTGGTGGCATGGGCGCTGACCACGCCGACGATGCGAACGCCGTGGCCCAGCGCGCGCTTGGCCGCGATGGCCGAGCACGCCCCCGACCCCTGTCCGATGGGCACGTAGGCGATCGCCATCTGCGGCACGGCGCGCAGGAATTCCCACCAGTACGTGGCCACGCCGCGCAGCAGGTCGGCATGGAAGCTGGGGACCATGTGCGCGCCGCGGTCGGCCGCCAGTTGGATGGCGTGTTCGCGCGCCTCCTGGAAGTCGTCGCCATGCTCGATCAGGGTGACGCCCAGGGCGCGCATGGCTGCGTTCTTCTCCACCGAGTTGCCGCGCGGCACGACGATGGTGCAGGCCACGCCGTGGCGGCGCGCGGCCCAGCCCATGCTCTGGCCGTGGTTGCCGCGCGTGGCGCTGACCACCTCGCGCGGCAGCGCGCCGCGCCGGGCGAGCTGGTCGAAGTACGTGAGCCCGCCGCGGATCTTGAAAGCGCCCACGGGCGTGTGGTTCTCGTGCTTGAGCCAGCATTCGGTGCCCAGCCGCTCGCCCAGCAGCGCCCAGCGGTACTGGGGCGTGGGGGCGAAGTCCGCGTACACCACCTGGGCGGCGGCCTCGATGTCGGCGAGCGTGGGGAGTGCGGCCATGGCGTGCAGGCCCGCGCTGTCCGTGGCGGGTGCCGATGCGGGAGCGAAGGCGTCGATGGCGGTGGTGGGGGCGTTCATGCGGTGGCTTTCTTTTCGGACAGGATGCGAAGCGCGAGCAGGCCGAGCACGGTGCCCATCACGTAGCGCTGGGCGCGCACCCAGCCCTCGCTGCGGTGCAGGAACCGGGCCACCTGGGCGGCGAACAGGATCAGCAGTGCGTTCACGGTGGCGCTGGTCGTGATCTGCACGGCCCCGAGCGCGAGGCTTTGCAGCAGCAGGTGGCCGCGTTCGGGGTGCAGGAACTGCGGGAAGAACGACAGGTAGAACATGGCGACCTTGGGGTTGAGCACGCTGGTCATGAAGCCCATGAGAAACAGCTTGCGCGGCGCGTCGTGCGGCAGGTCGCGGGCCTGGAACGGCGCGGAGCCGCCGGGCTTGACGGCCTGCCACGCCATCCACAGCAGGTACGCCGCGCCGGCGATGCGCAGCGCATCGAACGCCATGGGCACGGCGGCCAGCAGGGCCGACAGCCCGAGCGAGGCCGCCAGCAGGTGGGTGCCGAAGCCGGCCACCACGCCCAGCAGCGACAGCAGGCCCGCGCGCGGCCCCTGCGTGAGGCTGCGGGACACGCAATAGACCATGTTGGGCCCGGGCGTGAGCACGAGCACCAGCGCGGCGAACGCGAACAGCAGGATTTCCTGGAAGGTGAAGAGGAACATCAGACGGGCTCCTTCGATGCGAGGGTGACGGGGCCGCGGGGCGTGGCCAGCACGGCCTGCAGGCGCGGCGCGGCCCCGGGCGACACGGCCACCTGCGCGCCCAGGCCGAGGGCGGCGCAGGCGCTGGCCAGCGCCGGCGCCTCGGGGTGCTCCAGCCGCAGCGACTGCAGCTGCACGCCGCTGGCCGCGGGCAGGCTGTAGCAGGGATGGCGCTCGCCCCACTGGATCAGCGTGGGCAGGCAGCCGCCCAGCAGGCGCTGGCCGTCCGGCCGCAGGGTGATCTGCCACTGCAGCAGCCCCAGCGGCGTGGGGCGGCTGGCGGTGGCGACCCCGCCCCGGTCCAGCCCGCGCGCGGCCAGCGCCGCATGGGCGGCGGCCACGTCGCGCACCGAGGCCACCCAGTGGATGAGCTGCGGGCCGTCGCGCGCCACGCGGGCCTGTAGCGCGGGGTCGTCCATGTCGAACCAGCGCCGCGTGCCCGCCGCCGGCCCGGGGGCGGCGGGGTTCATGGCGATGATTTCCAAATAGGTGCGCGGGTGCGCCGGGCCGCTGAGGTTGAGCAGGCGGTTGTGCGTGCCCATGAGCGGGTGCTCGCCCCCCATGGCCGGCACCACGCCCAGCGTGCGGCGGCACCAGTCCACGCCGCTGTCCAGGCGGTCGGCCATCACCACGAGATGGTCGATGCAGGCGTCGGGCAGGTTCACAGCCGCACCTCGCCGTTCACGCAGGTGACCGATCCGCCGCCGACCCAGATGCGCTCGCCGTCCTGGTGCACGTGCACGCGCCCGGCCCGACCCATCGCGGTGCCCTGGCTGGCGACGTAGCTGGGCGGTGCCAGGTGCGCGCCGATGAGCCACTGCGCCAGGGCGGCGTTCAGGCTGCCCGTCACCGGGTCTTCGGCCAGGCCGTTGTTGCCCGGAAAGAACGCCCGCACCTCGAAGGCGATGCCCTCGTCGGCATGCGCGCCGACCACGCCCACCTTGCCGCGCGGCCCCACCACGCCGATGTCCAGCTGGCCGAGGACGGCGCTGTCGGGCTGCAGGGCCAGGACCTGCTCGGCACTGGCGAGCATCACGCCGCGCCAGTTCGGGCCGTTGTCGCACCAGGCGTGCGCCACGATGTCGCTGCGCTCGATGCGCAGGCCGCGCGCGATCAGGGCCACGTCCTCTTCGGCCAGCGGCCCGCTCTTGAGCAGCGGCGGCGCGGCGAAGGCCAGCCGGTCGCCGTCGCGGCGCAGCGTGATCAGGCCCAGCGCGCATTCCTGCACCACCTCGCCATCGGTGCGCGGCTGGCCACCGGCCTCCAGCCAGGCGTGGCAGCTGCCCAGCGTGGGGTGCCCCGCGAACGGCAGCTCGCGGCCGGGGCAGAAGATGCGAACGCGGTAGTCGGCGCCGGCGGCCCGGCCGGCCTCGGTGGGCGGCAGCAGGAACGTGGCCTCGGACAGGTTGGTCCAGTTGGTGAAGTGCTGCATCTGCTCGGTGGACAGGTCCGAGCCGTCGAGCACCACGGCCAGCGGGTTGCCCAGGTAGGGCTGCTGGGTGAACACATCGACTTGCTTGAAAGGGCGTTGGCGCATGGTGTGGGCCTCTTTGCGGGGAAGGAAAGGCCGGCCGGTGGGCCGGGGGCGATGGAAAACGGGGTGGAAGCGGGTCGGCAGGCCGGCGTTTCGGGCCGCGCGCCCATGCGGCGGCGCGGCGCGGCCGGCGCCGGGACCCATCGACCCACAAAAAAAGGGGAGCGGCGCGTCAGCCGGTGGGGATCTGGCGCGGCGGCGCGGTGGCGGGCGGGGCGCAGCTCATAGGCGGGCGGTTCCCTCGATGCAGGTGAGGCTGCGGCCGCCGACCCAGACCTGGCCCTGCGCGTCCTGGCGGATGTGCACGCGGCCGGCCCGGCCCAGGCTCTCGCCCTGGGCCACGAGGTAGCTGTGCGGCGCACGGCCTTCGGCGATGAGCCACTGCGCGAAGCTCGCGTTCAGGCTGCCCGTGACCGGGTCTTCGGGGTTGCCCATGGGCGCGGCGAAGGCGCGCACCACCACGCCGGGTTGCGTGGCATCGTGGGCGTCGGCGCCGACGTGGATCACGCCGACATCCTGGCCCAGGTCCTTCAGCCGGGCGTGATCGGGCCGCAGGCGGTGCACCGTCTCGGCGCTGTCGAGCACCAGGCCCAGCCAGCGCGGGCCGTTGTCCAGCAACTGGGCGGCCGCGATCTGCTGCGGCCGGATGCCCAGCGCCCCGGCGATCAGCGGCACCAGCGCGGGGCTGGCATCGCTGCGGTGCAGCGGCGGCGCCGCGAACGCCAGCCGTTCGCCGCTGCGCTGGATGCGCACCAGCCCGCCGGCCGACTCCTGCACCACCAGGCCGGCATCGCGCGGCACGTGGCCGGCCTCCAGCCAGGCGTGGCAGGTGCCGAGCGTGGGGTGCCCGGCGAACGGCAGTTCGGTCCCACGCGGCGTGAAGATGCGCACGCGGTAGTCGGCCCCCGCCGTGCGGCCCGCCTCGGTGGGCGGCAGCAGGAAGCTGGTTTCCGACAGGTTGGTCCACGCGGCGAAGCGGCGCATGTCGGCATCGTCCAGGCCTTGTGCGTCCAGCACCACGGCCAGCGGGTTGCCGTCGCCGGGGCGGTGGCTGAACACGTCGATCTGCTTGAAGGGGCGCTGGCGCATGGCGGGCGATGGTGTCAGGCGAGCGGCTGGTCGATCACGCCGCGCGCGCCAGGGCGCGACAGCAGGCCCTGGTACCAGGCGTCGAGGTGGGTGCGCGCCACGCGCTCCTGCGGCAGGCCCCACCAGCGGTGGATCTCGCAGCCCACCACGATGTCGGCCATGGTGAAGCGCTCGCCCGCCAGGCATGGCTGCTGCGCCAGGTGCGTCTCCAGCCGGTCCAGGAGCGGCTCGGTGGCCGCCACCGACCGCGCGATGGCGGCCGGGTCGCGCTGCGCCTCGGGCGTGCGCACCCACTGCAGGAACGCGTCGCGCCCCGCGGGGTTGAGCGTGGTCTGCTGCCAGTCCATCCACTGCTCGGCCACGAAGCGCGTGCGCAGGTCCTCGGGGTAGAGGGTGCCGCTGGCGTGCTTGGCGCACAGGTAGCGCACGATGGCGTTCGACTCCCACAGCGTGAAGCCGTCGTCCTCGATCAGCGGCACCATGCCGTTCGGGTTGAGCCGCAGGAACTGCGGCTCGCACACGATGCCGAACTGCCCGCCCGCGTCGGTGCGCTGCAGCTCCAGGCCCAGCTCCTGCACGGTCCACACGACCTTGCGCACGTTGATGGACGACAGCCGTCCCCAGAGCCGCAGCATGCTTCAGGCCTTCTGGGCGACGCGCGCCCGGATGGCCGCGGCCAGCGCGCCCACGCCGGTGTTGATCTGCGCGGCGCTGGCCGTCACGAACGACAGTCGCAGCGTGCGCGGGTCGGCGTTGTCGGCATAGAAGGCCGCGCCCGGCACAAAGGCCACGTTGCGGTCCACGGCCTCGGGCAGCAGGTCGATGGCGCTCATGCCTTCGGGCAGGCGCACCCACAGGAACATGCCGCCGTCGGGCTTGTTCCAGTGCACGTCCAGGCCGGCCATCTCGCGCGTGAGCGCCTCCAGCATGGCGTCGCGCTGCTGCTTGTACAGCGCGCGGATGGTGGGCACGTGGCGGCCCAGGAAGCCGTCCTTCATGACCTCGTGCACCATGCGCTGGTTGAAGCCCGGGCTGTGCAGGTCAGCCGCCTGCTTGGCCTGCAGCAGCTTGGGGAACACGGCCTTGGGCGCCACGATGAAGCCCAGGCGCAGGCCGGGGGCGAGCACCTTGGAGAACGAGCCCAGGTAGATGCAGCCTTCCGGGTTGCGCGCGGTCAGCGGCGCGGGCGGGGGCTGGTCGAACCACAGGTCGCCGTAGGGGTTGTCCTCGATCAGCGGCAGGTTCAGCTCGGCGGCCTTGGCCACCAGCGCGGCGCGGCGCGCCTCGCTCATGGTGCGGCCGGTGGGGTTCTGGAAATTGGGCAGCACATACAAGAAGCGCGCCTTGTCGGCACCGCTGCCGGCCTTGGTGGCCAGGTCATCGATCTGCACGCCTTCGTCGTCGCTGGCCACGCTCACCACTTCGGGCTCCATGGGCGCGAAGGCCTGGATCGCGCCGAGGTAGGTGGGCGTTTCCACCAGGATGCGGCTGCCGGCGTCGATCAGCACCTTGGCCACGAGGTCCAGGCCCTGCTGCGAGCCGGTGGTGATCAGCACCTGCTCGACGCTCACGTCCCACGGCAGGAAGTCGGCGACCGCCTGGCGCAGCGGCTGGTAGCCCTCGCTCGCGGCGTATTGCAGGGCCGACTGGCCGTCCTGCGACAGCACGGCGCTGCAGGCCTTGGCGAAGTCGTCGATGGGGAAGGTCTTGGGGGAGGGCAGTCCGCCCGCCAGGCTGATGATGCCGGGCTTCTCGGTCACTTTCAGGATCTCGCGGATCACCGAGGGGTTCATCTTCGCGGCGCGTGCGGCCAGGGTCCAGTTCGTCATTGAGTGCATCTCCAGGGGGCGCTTGTTCTCCGGGGCGCCGGGGTCGTCGTTGAGGAAGCCGTTGTGCGGCGGGTGGCGGGCATGCGGGTGGGCCCGCCGGGGAAAGAGCTTAACCGCGCATCGCGGCGGGTTGGGGGTTCCTGGCGGGGCCTTGTCGCACCGGGGCGCGTCGGCCGACCACCACCGTGGCCATCACCGCGATGCCGAAGCCCAGGCTGACCGCATCGAGCGATTCGCCCAGCAGCGGCACCGAAAACAGCATGCCCAGGAAAGGCTGCACCAGCTGCACCTGGCTCACGCGCACCGTGCCGCCGAGCGCCAGGCCCCGGTACCACGCGAAAAACCCCAGCCACATCGAGAACACCGACACATAGGCCAGCGCGCCCCACGCCGATGCCGGCATGGGCGCCGTGGGCCACGACCAGGCCCCCAGCGGCAGCGTGGCGGGCAGCGAGATGACCAGCGCCCAGCAGATCACCGAGCCCGAAGGCATGCGCTGCGACAGCCGCGCGCCGTAGCCGTAGCCCACGGCGGCGCACAGCACGGCCGCGAACAGCAGCAGGTCGGCCGGGTGCAGCGACAGGCCTGCGCTGCCCGAGCGCAGCACCGCGAACGCGACCACCATCGCCGTACCCAGCAGCGCGCACAGCCAAAAGCGCGGCGACGGGCGCTGGCGGTGCAGCAACGCGCCCACGCCGGCCGTGGCCAGCGGCAGCATGCCGATGATCACGCTGGCATGCACCGCGCCCACGTGGCGCATGGCCAGCGAGGTGAGCAGCGGAAACCCGAACACCACGCCCAGCGCGGTGAAGGCCAGCGGCCGCCAGTCCTCGGGCCGCGGCCAGGGCGCGCGGCGCGCCCACAGCAGCAGCGCCGACAGCACCCCCGCGATCGCCGCCCGGCCCATGGCCATGAAGACGCCGGACATCTGCGGCGCCTCGGGCGTGCCCACGGCCAGCCGCGTCATGGGCAGGGTGAAGGCGAAGATGGTGACGCCCAGCAGGCCCCACAGCAGGCCGCGGGTTTCGGGCGACTGCCAGCCGGTGGCCGGGGCCGTGGGGGCGCCGGGGGCGCTCGGCGAGGTGGCGGGGTGCGTCATGGGCGGGGTCCGGTGAAACAAAGGGGGCGCAAGCGGCGGCGGGGGCGGGCGGTCATGCGTTCACCATCCAGGCGGCGGTGAGCGCGAGCACCAGCGCCATGGCGCGGTTGAACCACAGCAGCCGCGTGCCCTGGGCGAGCCAGTGGCGCAGCAGCGCGCCCGTGGCGGCATACACCAGGTTGCTGGAGAAGGCGAACACCACCATCACCGGCAGCACCACGCCCAGCCGCGCCAGGGCATCGTCGCGCCCGGCGATCCAGCCGGCCACGATGGTCAGCGCCAGCAGCCAGGCCTTGATGTTGACGAACTGCATCGCCGCGCCCTGCCAGAAGCCCACGTCCATGCGCCCGGCCTGCGCCTGGCCCAGTTGGGCGCTGCGGCTCAGCTTGAAGGCCAGCCACAGCAGGTAGCCGATGCCCAGCACCTTGATGCCCAGGCGCACCGCCGGCACCGCCATCACCAGCGCGCCGACACCGCCCGCGCACACCAGCAGCAGGGCGCTCCAGCCCAGGGGCACCGCCCAGACGAAGCGCATCGCGTGGCGCAGGCCGCGGTTGGCAGCGATCGCCGTGGCCAGCGTGGTGTTGGGCCCGGGGCTGAAGCTCATGGCGGTGGCCAGCGCCAGCAGGGCGGTGAATTCGACGAAGGGCATGGGGTGTTGCAGGGTTTGTGGCTTCCAATGTAGGAGGAGATTCCATTACAGTTGCAATACAGTTATTTCGACAATTTCATGATCTGTATTGGTGTTTGCATCAGCACAGTGAAGGAGCCCCCCGCCATGCTGACCCGCACCGCCCGCCGATCCCTGACCGAGCAACTGGCCGAGCGCTTCGCCGAACGCATCCGCGCCCGGCTGCTGCCCGCCGGTGCGCGGCTGCCTTCGGTGCGCGAATGCGCGCGGCTGCAGGGCGTGAGCGCGTACACGGTGGTGGCCGCCTACGACCAGCTCCTCGCGCAGGGCCTGGTGGAGGCCCGCAGCCAGCGGGGCTTCTATGTGCGCGATATTGCACAAAAAATGCCTGAAGGGCATATTCCACTAGGGCATGGTGCTATAGAAAAAATAGCAAACGACCGCAAGTCTTCCCCCGTGCTGTCCCCGCTGCCCTCGGGCTCGTGCGTCAATGCCACGGCGCTGATCCGGGGCATGTTCCACCAGGCCTCCAGCCACCCGCAGCCGGGGGCCGGTGTGTTCCCGCGCGACTGGCTGGAAAACACCTTCATGGGTGCGGCGGTGCGCAAGGTTGCCAGTGGCCGGGCGCTGCAGGACAGCTCGCTGCAATACGGCGACCCCATGGGCGAGCCCACCCTGCGCGAGGTGCTGGCCCGGCGCCTGCAGGGCTTCGGCGTGCCCGCACAGGCCAGCCAAGTCATCACCACCATGGGCGCCACGCACGCGCTGGACATCGTGAGCCGCACCCTGCTGAAGGCGGGCGACACCGTGATGGTGGAAGAACCCGGCTGGTCGGTGGAGTTCGCGCGGCTCGACGCGCTGGGCATGCGCATCCTGCCGGTGCCGCGCGGCGCCCAGGGCCCCGACCTCGCGGTGATGGAGCGCTACTGCGAGGTGCACGCCCCCAAGCTCTTCGTGAGCGTGAGCGTGTTCCACAACCCCACCGGCTACTGCCTCACGCCGGGCAGCGCGCACCAGGTGCTGCAGCTGGCTGGGCGGCACGGCTTTCACATCGTCGAAGACGACACCTACAGCCACATCGCGCCGGAACACGCCACGCGCCTCACGGTGCTGGACGGCCTGGCGCGCACCATCTACGTGAGCGGCTTCGCCAAGATCCTCGCGCCCAACTGGCGCATTGGCTACCTGGCCGCGCCGCCCGATCTGGTGGAGCCGCTGCTGGACACCAAGCTGCTGTCCACGCTGACCACGCCCTCGCTGCTGGAAAAGGCCATGGCCCTGTGCATCGAGCAGGGCATGCTGCGCCGCCACAGCGACCGCATGCGCCAGCGGCTGGCCCAGGCCCGGGCGCGCAGCGTGCAGCTGGCGCTGGAGGCCGGCTGCACCTTCGCGGCCGAGCCGGCCGGCATGTTCGGCTGGGTCGAGACGGGCGTGGACACCGACGTGCTGGCCCAGCGCATGCTGGACGAGGGCTACCTGCTCGCGCCGGGCGCGCTGTTCCACGCCAGCCGCCAGCCGTGCACGCTCATGCGCATCAACTTCACCACCACGCAGGACGCGGCGTTCTGGCGCGTTTTCCAGCAGCAGGCGGCGGCCCTGGCCGGGGGCGTGCGGGGGTGACTGCGGGGGAGGCCCGGTGGCCGCCGGGCGGTGCCCCATGGGCCTGGAGATGGGGCGGCGGTCTGTGTGATTTCGTGTGCGTTGCGGCCGAAACGGCCGCAATTGGTTACATCTAGAGGCATTTTCCCGCTGGCGGGGGGATTTCCGGGGGGTGGGATGCGCTCAGCCGCGCACTATCATTCGGCCCATTCCAATCCGACCCACCGGCCCTTCGCGGCCGCTGCACCCATGACACGCCGAGTCACCATCCAGACGCCCCTGGGCGAGCAGTTGCAGTTTCGCCAGCTGCAGGGCAAAGAAGCGCTCTCCGAGCTGTTCTCCTTGGACGTGGACCTGCTGAGCGAGAGCAAAT
>NZ_BQXE01000008.1:0-161948 GCF_030158935.1 Acidovorax sp. SUPP950
ACAGCGCCGGGCGCATCGCGCAGATCACCCAGCAACACATGCTGCCCACGCAAAGCAGCACGGTGGCGCAGCAGGTGGCGCTCACCAGCGCGTACAGCTACGACACGGTGGGCCGGCTCACCGCCAGTGCGCACAGCGCGCCCAACACCCTTACGCTGCCCAGCGGAACGGCCTTGAGCGACACCATCGGGGCCAACACCAGCGGCTACGCGTGGGATGCCAACGGCAACCGCAGCCAGAGCTACTACAGCAGCAGCACGGCAGGGGGCACCGCCACGCTGCAGCGCGACTACCAAATCGCCAGCAACAGCAACCGCCTGGACGGCTACACGCAGACCTTCACGCCCGCGGGCGGCAGCGCGCAGACCACCAACGTCAGCTACAACCACGACGCCGCCGGATCGATCACCAGGAAGGGCGACAGCTACCTGCACTACGGCGTGGACGGCCGCATCGCCAAGGCAGGGCCGAGCGCCGACCCGGCCAACGCATTGGCCGTGAGCTACACCTACAACGCCCTGGGCCAGCGGGTGTTCAAGAGCGATGCGCGGCTGTCGGGGGCGAACAACCCGGCCATCACCCAGCAGACCGTCTATGCGGAGGACGGCATCGGCAGCACCGTGCTGGGGCAGTACGGCAGCCGGCGGAGCAGCGACAGCGCGGCACCGGCGGGCGAGATGGACAGCACCGAGGTCATCTACCTGCCCACCGCGAACGGGCCGATGCCCATCGCCGCGCAGATCAACGGCAGGTTGTACGCCATCGATGCGGACCATCTGAACACGCCGAGACGCCTGACCAACACGCAGGGCCAAGTGGTGTGGCAATGGCTGATCACGGGGTTTGGGGAAGCGAACCCGACGACTGGGGCGACCAATTACTCACAAAGCGGGCAGGGCAGTGCAGCCTATGCAGAAGCCGTGAAGTTCGACCTGCGGTATCCGGGGCAGGTGCTCGATGAGGAGACGGGGCTGAACTACAACCTGAACCGGTCCTATGACCCGCCTTCGGGGCGGTACTTCCAGGCCGACCCGATCGGGCTGGAGGGCGGGTGGAATCGGTTTGGGTATGTGGGCGGCGATCCTCTGAATTTTATAGACCCTGAAGGGTTGGCTGCATGCACGGTATTGTTTCCGGATTACCCAATTGAGTATGCGGACGGTAAGACAAGCACATGGCTAGGCGGGCATGGGGGAGTATTGGGATATGACGCAGCGGGCGTGACTCAATATTACGAATACGGGCGATATAGTCCCAATAGCCCGGGCATAGTGGGCGCGCGGCTTTCTGCGGATGATGGAAATATTCGCCGTGTTAGTGTGCCAAATCTTGTCATGGATAAAGACGGGCAACCAACCTCTCAGTCAGTTGATAATCTTCGCTTTGCTCTTTCGGAAAAATCGGGTAAAAATACACGAGCCGAAATTACCTGTGATGCCAAGGCAGAAGAGAAAAAAGTGTATGATTATATTTTGAGTCTTGCAAATAATAAAGATCGTCCTAAATACAGTTGGAAGCCCTGGAGTTCTAATCAGTGCCGTACCTTTGCAAAAGGTGCCTTCAATGCTGGAAAATAAGAGATACATATGAAGCTAAAATTGATGATTTTTGCGCTAATGTTGGCGCTAATTGGTTGCGCTGTATTTGCATATTTGTGGATTGATCGCTCAATAACTCTAAATTATGTGAGGCAGAGTGGAGAGTCGAGTAACGAATCCAATCGCCGTTTGGAGAGATTATTGGAGGCTGCATGGATTGGGGTGCCAGAAAAATCTGTTATAGATGAATTGCAATTGCAAGTGATTAAATATCCAGCGGAGAGCATTGTGATTAAAAAAGAGGATGGGGTAGTTTGGTTTGGAGAGATACCATTCAATTTTGAGCACGGCCGGCTTAAAAGCGTTGGAGGGCATTGATGACAACAGTCTCACAGGACAATTGGGACGTCAAGAGCGGGGGGTGACGCTGGTAGAGTTGACTGCAAACTACACTTACGAAATCCTGAAACAGCGAGTGTTCAAGATTAGTGGGCGGATATTCGGGGCTAACCCGTCCCTCAACCAGCTGGCCGTCTATACGGAGGATGGCATCGGCAGCACCGTGCTGGGGCAGTACGGCAGCAGACGGAGCAGCGACAGCGCGGCAGCAGCGGGCGAGATGGACAGCACCGAGGTCATCTACCTGCCCACCGCGAACGGGCCGATGCCCATTGCCGCGCAGATCAACGGCAGGCTGTATGCCATCGATGCGGACCACCTGAACACGCCGAGACGCCTGACGAACACGCAGGGCCAGGTGGCGTGGCAGTGGCTGATCACGGGGTTTGGAGAGGCGAACCCGACGACCGGGGCGACCAATTACTCACAAAGCGGGCAGGGCAGTTCCAACCATGCGGAAGCCATCAAGTTCGACCTGCGGTATCCGGGGCAGGTGTTCGATAAGGAGACCCAACTGAACTACAACCTGAACCGGTCCTATGACCCGCCCTCGGGCGGTACTTCCAGGCTGATCCTATGGACTGGATGAGGGGGATCGATTTGGGTATGTGGCAGGAAATCCGATTTCGTCGATTGATCCGGATGGCTTGCAGTTTCTAGACTTGACCCTCTTGCTGGAGTCAGGCGAGAAACGACCTTGGACGATGTGGTGAGAGCCGGAGCTTGGACCCGGACGGTCACCATGCCTGCATCTGTAGCGGGATTTAGTCCTTCGGCAATAGGTCTGGCGGGATCTGCTGCTTCGCCATTGTTATGTTCAACTACCACTACGGTGACTTCATGGGCAGAGGCAGGCGTTGTACCTGATCTGGCGGCGGGCAGGTGGGTAATGCAAGGTGGACCCAGTACTTGGAATTACATCAGAACTAGGGTGGGGGGGCTCGATTCACATTTGATAAGGCCTTTCTTGGTCAATTTATCCAATCTCAAACTCTGTAACTGGCAGCGCCACAGTCAGTTGGCATTGCCAAATTTTGGCGAGGAGTATTTGGTCAAATGCAAATAATTACATGAATATAGATAATTTTGAAATTATTCTACTCGCGGGCTTTTTCTCAAAGCTTTTGTGGAATGTTATTTTCCCCTCAATGACGCAATGGATGCATAGATTGTGGATCTTGGGGAGGATAAATGAAAAGCCGCAAGAATTTCAAATGTTTACAGGCTTGGAGGTTTTGTTTTTGTTGATTTTCTCGGCATTGAAGGGCTATGAGGAGGCTTCCCTGTTTTATGGCTTGATGGTTGTTCTCTTTGGCGTGTTGCTCGTTGGCTTATCTTATCTGTTGTGTAGCGCTATTACTAAATTAATCAGAGGAAAGTAGCGGAATGCGTGGGCGGATGCATCGTCAAAACAGGACCAGCGCAAACCCGGACAACGCCACATGGACAATTTCAAGTTGAGGATATCCTGACCCATCCCAGCGTAGTATTTAATCCACTGGGCCGAAATGGGTTCGTGCGTGAACACCAGACGGAAGGGAAATTCGCTTCGATTCGAATGGAAGATTTGCTGGATTTGTTGATTAAGGTGTATGCAATGACTGAAAAAATTTCGCCAGATTTTGAAGCCTTCTCATTCAGCGATCTCGATTATGAGGGCATGTCTGTTGAGATCAGATATCAGGGGGTTCCTGTTGCTCAAATTAATAAGGATAAAGGCCCTGAAAATTGTGAAATACAAATTCCTTCTAGGTTTTCACCTAGCGATGCAAATTTTGTTTTCCCCTTAGAGGATTTTGTTAATGCATTGAATGCGGCAAAGCATTTAATTGCTGACCTTGGATAATGGCCACACGTCTATGCGGAGGACGGAATCGGCAGCACCGTGCTGGGGTAGTACGGCAGCTTCGCATGTCAGTTGGTGGATTTGCATGTGCGGGTCGCGCTGCTCAATCGTTCCACTCAACTGAGCACGCATATCTCATCACAGTCGCGGTGGCCTAGGCGCGTCCGGGTTCAGGGGGTTGCTTCTGACGGGAGAGTTGCGCAAAAAAGTCCCGGCCATGCAGCTGCATGCGCAGCTCTGCGTTATTCCTTCAACGCCTTCGCAAGACTCGCCATGGTGCACGCTGCTTGCCATAACGTGCGGACTGGAGTTGCGCGATCGTCGCTCCCTGCTCCGCAAGCCTGACATGCCACACCGAATTTCACCTTCTGGCTCGCCGATCCGCAGCGTTTTGCTGGATTCGAACACTCGCGTGGCACCCGATGCTGTTTCCGAGTCAGCCAGGCCGCTCGCTGGCGAGCATGCATTGCAAGGGCTGGCACCTAGGTTGGAGCCGGCGTTCGGCAGGGCGGTTGGTGCCATGCCCCCGCGTCAGGCCATTCTGCATTGGCCGAACGGGGACGTGTCTCTGGGTAGGGTGGATGGAAATCTCGACACAGGGTTGAGCTTTATGGCCTCGTCAACCGCAGGTCCGTTGGCCGAGCGGTGCCGCAAGCCCTCCATGACCCACCTGCGGCATTCTGGAGCCTCGGTGCGGCCCCTTGAGGTGACGCCGATTCTCGGCAGTGCGATGAGCGAACTGTTGGCAGTCCAGGCTCGGCTGAAAAAAATCGACGTACCCTTTGACGGCCAAACGCTGCCTCACTTGGCCCAAGTGGCGTCCGGCACCAGAACTGGGGCAACCGGGGTGGCAGGGCATGAGATCGTTGTCATCGGTGACATGCTGATGTCCGTGCTTGACCAGCTGGGGAAGGATCTCGACGACCCGTTCGCGGCCCGTTCCGCCATGGAGGCCATGGCCAAGGGGCGGCGATTTTTCTTTGAGTGGAACTCGAAAAAAATGGCTCGTATTACACCAACCTTGTCGATGTGGATGAGGCTTCGATGGTCGGTGGGCGCGATGAGAGCGCATCCTCGGCTTCTGCAGATCAGGACCCTCTTTTCGATGTGCTTCGCCCGATGGCGGAAGGCGAGCATCTGTGCATTCCAGTGGGGCAGTGCGGTTCTAATGGAAACCACGCACTGTTGATTTCAGTCAGTCGCCTCGATGCCGATCAAGCGCGCGTCAGTGTTTTCAATTCAGAGGGTTGGCAGTGCCAAGGCGGCACCGACCGGTTGGACGATGCGCCCGCCATTTCCAGATCCATGCCGATGGATCGGGTGTATGGACTTCTCAAAGCACTGGACGGAAGTGTTTTGAAGCCGCCGCCGGACGATTCGCTGATCCGCGCAGACTGGGAGGTGGCAGACGCCGGTGCACCTTTGCTCAGCTGGCTTCAAGACGGCGGGTCGGCCGCATCGGAGGTGAAGGTCGCGAGCCTGCGGCAGCCACGCCAAAAAGCGGTGTATTGCGCACTGGAATCCCGGTTTGCATGGCTTGCCACCGTGCTCCCCGAGGCCGACTACAAGCTGGTGAAGGCGCATGCGCTCAATGTCTTGGCCGAAAACGCATCCATTGAAGAGGATCGCGCCGAGGTCCTCGGAGTGCTCGGCCACCGAGTCACGGTCAGCCTGAGCGGTTACGCAATGTCCGCGAAGCCTTGATTTGGCATGACGATCACCTGAGCAACCAGCGCGACCGCCAACCCAACTACCCCCGCACCCGCTGCAGCACCATCGGCGCTCCATCCACCCCATCCCCCCGCCGCAACACCAGCACCTCGCCCGACGCCGGATAGATCCCCGTCAATGCCGTGATGTTGACCTGGTGCGTCACCCACGCCTCGACCTGCCCGGCGGGCACTGCCGCCAGCGCTTTCCGCAGCGCTGCGGTCCGCGCGCCTTGGGTGTCCCCGCCATCGAAGAACGAATTCAACGCCTCCCATGGTTCCATCTGGCCGAAGGCCAGCATGGCGGTGTCCTGGCAGCGGCACCAGGCGCTGGAGCGCACCCGCTGGGGCGCCAGGCCTTGCTGCTTCAGCAGTGTCCCGATGCGCTGGGCCTGCGCGCGCCCTTCGGCGCTGAGGTTGCGTTGCGTGCTGCATTGGCCCAGGGCGAAGCCGGGCGGATCGCCCGTGCCGGGATCGGTCTGCGCATGCCGCACCAGCAGCACGGTGCCGGGCTCGGTGGCGGCGTAGGAGGAGGAAGCGGCGGTGGAGAACAGGGCGCCAGCCAGGCTGGTGGCCGATCCCAGGCGCAGTAGTTGACGGCGTTGCATGCGGTCCATTGTGGCCCCCGAAGCGGGGAGCGCTCGCTTTTTTCTTCCGCCGGGTTTTGCTACCGCGCCGCGTTCACCTCGCGCCCCAGCTCGATCACGGCCATGGCGTAGTAGCTCGACCAGTTGTAGCGCGTGACCGCATAGAAGTTCTCGGTGCCCGCGTAGAAGACGGGCGATCCAACGCCGTTCTGCAGTTCCACCAGGGCCAGTGGGCCGCGGTGGGTGGCGCCGTCGCCCTGCACCGGTGCGCCCAGTTCGGCCATGCGGTCCACGGTAAAGGTGGGCAGGATGTCGGGGGCCAGCAGGTCTTCGAGGCGCAGCCGGGCGGGGTCGAACTCGACCGCGTAGTGCGTGGGCATGCCGGTGGTCCAGCCGTGGCCCTTGAAGTAGTTGGCGACCGAGCCGATGGCGTCGGCGGGGCTGTTGAAGAGGTCGATGCGGCCGTCGCCGTCAAAGTCCACCGCATAGCGCGCCCAACTGGAGGGCATGAACTGGCCCAGGCCCATGGCGCCGGCGTAGCTGCCGCGCGGCTCCAGCGGGTCGGCGTTGGTGCGCTGCATGAGGCTCAGGAACTGCTCCAGCTCGCCCCGGAAGAACGCCACGCGCTCGGCCGCGCGCGGGTGGGCCATGGGAAAGTCGAACGACAGGGTGGCCAGCGCGTCAATGACGCGGAAGTTGCCCATCTGCTGGCCGTAGATGGTTTCCACGCCGATGATGCCGACGATCATTTCCGCGGGCACGCCGTATTCGCGCTCGGCGCGGGCCAGGGTGTCGGCGTTGTCGTGCCAAAAGCGCACGCCCGCGCGGATGCGCACGGGCTCGACGAAGCGGCTGCGGTACACGCGCCAGTTCTTGGGCGTGCCGGGCGGCGGCGGCAGCATGAGGCGCGGCACCTGGCTCAGAAAGCGCGCCTGGCCGATGGCTTGGCGCACCCATTCGCGGTCCAGGTCGCGGCGCGCGGCGATGTCGTCGGCGAACTGCATGGCATCGGCGCGCTGGTCGTAGAAGATCGCCGGCTGCGGGGCCGCGGCCGGGGCCCGGGGCGGGTTTTTCTTGACGGGCTTTTGGGCGATGGCACCCGGGGACAGGAGGGCGGCGGCGATCAGCAGCAGGGCGTGGCGAAGGAAGGCGAAGGAGGGCATGGGGCGGTCAAGGGGTCGGCGGCTGGCGCGCCGGCCAGGGCAGGCGGCGCAGGTCGCGCCGCAGGTCGGCCAGGGCGGTGGCCGGTTCGGGGGCGTAGCGGGTGTGTTCCAGGCGCAGCAGCCAGTCGGCGATGGGTGCGCTGGCGGCCTCGCCGAACTGCGCCCGGGCCCGCTCGGCCATGGCGCGCGGCGGCAGGGTGGCGGGCAGGGGCAGGCCGGCGCGGGCGAGCCGGTCGCGGGCATGGGCCAGCAGGCGCAGCCAGGGGTCGTGCTGGCTGCGTTCCCACAGTGTCCAGCCGGCGCCCACGAGCGCGGCCAGCGCGGCCAGCCCGCCCAGGGCCCGGGCCAGGTCTTCCCAGCTGGGCGATTCGATGCCCAGGGCTTTCAGCATGTCGAGCTGGCGGCCCTGGGTGTAGTTGAGCACCCACTGGTTCCAGCCGTTGTTGACGGCCTCCCACACGGCGCGCATCTGCTGCACCATGCCGGGGCTGATCATGGTGTCCATGGCGTTGCCGAACACGCCGCGCGGGGCCTGCAGGCGCTGGAAGGCGCCGATGCGGCCGGGCGAGACGGCGCCGGTCGGATCCACGCGCACCCAGCCGCGGCCTTCGAGCCAGACCTCGGCCCAGGCGTGCGCATCGCTCTGGCGCACGGTCCAGTAGCCGTCGACCCCGTTGCGTTCGCCGCCCTGGTAGCCGGTGACGATGCGCGCGGGGATGTCCATCGCCCGCATCAGCACGACGAAGGCCGAGGCGATGTGTTCGCAAAAGCCTTCCTTGATGTCGAACCAGAACGCGTCGGCGGTGTGCTGGCCGTACACGCCGGGCTCCAGCGTGTAGTTGTAGCCGCCGGTGCGCAGCCGGGCGAGGGCGGCGTCGACCAGGGCGGGCGGCCCGCCGGCGGCCAGGCGCGGGTCGGCCAGCATCTCCTGCGCCAGGGCGCGGGTGCGCGGGTCGAATCCGTCGGGCAGCTCCACGTAGGAGCGCATCTGCCCGGTGCGCTGCGCCGGGCCGTGGGTGAAGCGGGGGTAGCTTTCGGCGCGGTAGCGCATGACCTCGTTGACCGGCCGGTTGACCACCCATTGCAGCTCCTGCGTCATGAAGGCCGACAGGCCCTCGGGCAGTTCGGGCCGGTCGCGGGCCGCGTCCAGGGTGAGCAGCCAGGGGCGCCGCAGCGGCTCCAGCGTGACGGCGTAGCGCAGGGGCTCGCCCTCGGTCTGCAGCCGCGCGGGCGCGGGCGGGCGAAAGGCCGAGGCCGGCGCGCCGGACTGCCCGAGGGCGAACCACTGCCGGCCGTTGAAGGCGGTGAGCACCGGGCCGCGAAAGTAAAGCTGGCTCTGCGGCGGCGCCTCGCCGCCCGGCGTGTCGAACTGCACGCGCATCGCCACGCTGTCGTCCAGCGCCAGCGAGGCGACGTTGCCGATCTCCATCTCGCCCGACAGCCCGCTGCGGCCCGAGGGGTTGTCGTTGGGCATGCCCCACAGGGGCGCCATGCGCGGGAACAGCAGGAACAGCGCCAGCATGATGGGCGCGCCCAGCAGCGCCATCTTGCCGGCCGTGCGCATGGATTGCGCCAGCGGCGGGCGGCCGACTGGCATGTGGGCGTTGACCAGGGCGGTGAGCAGCCCCAGCAGCGCGACCAGCATGGCGGTCGCCGTGAGCAGCGACTGCGAGAAGAAGAAGTTGCTGAGCATCGTGAAGAAGCCCAGGAAGAAGATGACCATGGCGTCGCGCCGCGCGCGCAGCTCCAGCGTCTTGAGCGCCAGCAGCATCACGATGAGCGTGACGCCCGCATCGCGCCCTACGATCGTGCGGTGCGACGCCAGCGTGAGCGCCACCGACACCACCAGCAGCCCGCCGGTGGCCCAGCGGCCCGGCAGGGGCCGGCCTTCCAGCGCCAGCCAGCCGCGCCAGGCCAGCACCAGGGCGGCGAGCGCCGTGGTCCACACGGGCAGGTTGGCGGCCTGCGGCGCGATCACCCAGGCGATGACGACGATGAGGAACAGGGTGTCGCGGGTGTCGCGCGGCAGGGTGGCGAGCGTCTGGCGCAGGCTCATGGGCGGACGCTCCGCGCCACCGGCAGGCGGCCGGCCGGCTCCGATAATGCATTGCTACTATTTTTGTAGCGATATGCCCTAGTGTTGATTGCGCTGGATGGCATTTTGATCATGAAAGGTGGGCGGTGCTCAGCACAGGGCCAGCGCCTCCAGGCAGCGGCGGCGGTGGGCGGCGCCGCTGTCCTGGGCGATCTCGCCGCCGGGCAGGCGCAGCCCGTATTCCACGCCCAGCCGGTCGGCCTGCAGCACCCAGGCGGCCAGGCGCGACAGGCGGGCTTCGGGGTCGCTCAGGCCGGTGACGGCGGGGTCCAGCCACAGCTCCTGCCGCTGGGCCTGCTGGGCGTCGCGGCTCACCAGGTCGTCGGTGCCGGTGGCCAGCGACTTGGCGGCCTTTTTCCAGACCACCAGCTTGAGCGGGTCGCCCCGGCGGTAGGCCCGCACGCCGTCGAATTCGCCGATGCCCTGCGTGGGCGTGCTGCCCGCGCCGCCCGAGCGTGGCTCGCCCGCGGGCAGCGGCGGGGGCGGCACCTCGGGCTGGGGATACACCAGCACCTGCGCCGCGGGCCGCCAGAGGGTCCAGACGCGGAAGGTGCCCAGCGGAAAGCGCGTCTCGGCCGTGAGCGTGGGCGCATCGTGCAGCCCGCGCCGCAGCGGCTGGTAGGCCACCTGCACGCTGGCCGAGCCCTCGGCGGGCACGTCGGTCCAGACCCACTTGGTGTCCGTGCCCGCGCCGTGCACCGCCACCGCGATGCCGTGGCGCGCGGTGCGTCGCGTGTGGCTCAGCTGCACTTCCAGCGCGGTGCTGGTGCCCAGGAACTGCGGCTCCGGCGCCACCAGGTGCAGGGTGAGGCCGCGCAGCGTGCCGTGGCAGATGTGGATGCCCACCACCGCGCTGCCGGCCAGCAGGAAGGTGAGCAGGTAGCCCAGGTTCAGCTGGAAGTTGATGGACGCCACCAGCAGCACCAGCAGCGTGAGCGCCAGCATCCAGCCCGCGCCCGTGGGCAGGATGTACACATTGCGCTGGGTGAGCGTGACGGTGTCGGTGCGCTTGATGCGCGACTGCCACCAGCGCTGCCAGCGCCGCTGCAGGGCGGACAGCGGCCAGGGGGCCGGGCGCGGGGCGTGCGGCGGCAGCGGCGGGGTGAGCGGGGGCGGAGCGGCGGCCGGCATGGCGGGGATGGGCGATGTGGTGGGGGTCGGGGGAACAGGGAAAGGGGGAGCGATGGGCGGGCCGGCGGCGGAGAGCGGATTCAGGGCAGCGGCACGGCATCCACCATGGCCCGCACCTGCTCCACGGCGCCGCGCCCGGCATCGCCCACGGGCACCAGGCGGTGGGCGACGGTCTGGGGCAGCACGGCCTGCACGTCGTCCGGGGCCACGTAGTCGCGCCCCGAGATCAGCGCCTGCGCCTTGGCCGCGCGCACCAGCGCGATGCCGGCGCGCGGCGACAGCCCCTGCAGGAACCACCGGCCCGAACGGGTGGCGGCCATCAGGTCCTGCACGTAGTTCAAGAGCGGGTCGGCCGTGTGCACGGCCAGCACCTGCTGCTGCAGTTGCTCCAGCTCGTTGCCTGAGAGCAGGGGCAGCATGCTGTCCACCATGTCGCGCCGGTCGGCCCCGGCCAGCAGCAGGCGTTCGGCCGCGCGGTCGGGATAGCCGATGGAGATGCGCATCAGAAAACGGTCCAGCTGCGATTCGGGCAGCGCGAAGGTGCCCAGCTGGTCGTGCGGGTTCTGCGTGGCGATCACGAAGAACGGGTGGGGCAGGGCGCGGGTTTCGCCCTCCACCGAGACCTGCTTTTCTTCCATGGCCTCGAGCAGGGCGCTCTGGGTCTTGGGGCTGGCGCGGTTGATCTCGTCGGCCAGCAGCACCTGCGCGAACACGGGGCCGGGGTGGAACACGAACGATTCCTTGCCGCGCTCGTACACCGAGACGCCGGTGAGGTCGCTCGGCATCAGGTCGGCGGTGAACTGCACGCGCGAGAACTGCAGCCCGAAGGTGCGTGCCAGCGCGTGGGCCAGCGTGGTCTTGCCGACGCCGGGAACGTCCTCGATCAGCAGGTGGCCGCCGGCCAGAAGGCAGGCCACGCAGTCCTGGACCTGGGCGCTTTTGCCCACGATCACCGTGTTAAGCTGGTCCAGAAGCGACTTGATTTTGTGCTGTGCTTGCATGGTGCGACGTTATCCGAAAAAGAACGAGGCTACGGGAATGACTGTGGGCATGACAGGCTATTTCACCCATCGCGAATGCTGGAAGCACGAGATGGGCCCGGGGCATCCCGAATGCCCGGCGCGGCTGGATGCCATCGAGGACCGACTGCTCGCCACCGGCGTGGCCGACGCGCTGGAACGCATCCAGGCCCCCGAGGCGTCGCTGGCCGACATCGAGCTGGCGCACGACCGCCGCCATGTGGATGCCCTGCGCGGCATGTCCGAGCGGCTGGCCGAAGAGCTGCTGGCCGGCGGCCCGGCGCATGCGCAGATCGACCCCGACACCTCCATCAACACCCACACCTGGAACGCCGCGCTGCGCGCCGCCGGCGCGGCCCTGGCCGCCACCGATGCGGTGATGGCGGGCGAGCTGGAGAACGCCTTCTGCTGCGTGCGCCCGCCGGGCCACCACGCCACGCGCGACAAGGCCATGGGGTTTTGCTTCTTCAACAACGTGGCCATCGCCGCGCGGTATGCCCTGAAGCGCCACGGCCTGCGCCGCGTGGCGGTGGTGGATTTCGACGTGCACCACGGCAACGGCACCGAGGACATCCTGGCCGGCGACGACCGCGTGCTGATGGTGGGCATCTTCCAGCACCCGTTCTATCCCTACAGCGGCGACCGCGACCCGGCGCCCAACATGCTCAACGTGCCCGTGGCCGCCTACACGCGCGGCATGGACATCCGCGAGCTGATCGAGATGCTGTGGATTCCGCGGCTGGAGGCCTTCAAGCCCGAGATGATCTTCGTGAGCGCCGGCTTCGACGGCCACCGCGAGGACGACATGGGCCAGCTCGGCCTGACCGAGCAGGACTACACCTGGATCACCCAGCGCGTGAAGGACGTGGCCCGCCGCCACTCCAAGGGCCGCATCGTCTCGTGCCTGGAAGGCGGCTACATGATGGACGCCCTTGCGCGCAGCGTGGAAGCCCACGTGCGCGTGCTGGCCGACCTGTGACCTTCTGCCTTAGCCGCCCCATCGCATGACGACCCCTCCCGCCCCCCCGAACCCCCTGGCCGTTTCGCGCGATGCGCGGGGCGTCGTCACCCTCACGCTGGACGACCCCGCGCGCTTCAACGCGCTGGGCGACGGCATGCTCGCCGCGCTGCAGCAGGCGCTGGCCGACGTGGCCCGCGACGACACCGCGCGGGTGGTGGTGCTGGCCGCCAGCGGCAAGGCCTTTTGCGCCGGCCACAACCTGAAGGACATGGCCGCCCACCCCGACAAGGCCTGGTACCAGAAGCTCTTCGCCCAGTGCAGCCGCATGATGCTCGCCATCCAGCAGCTGCCCGTGCCGGTGATCGCCCGCGTGCAGGGCATGGCCACGGCGGCCGGCTGCCAGCTGGTGGCGCAGTGCGACCTGGCGGTGGCGGCGGACGACGCCACTTTCGCCACCAGCGGCATCCACTACGGCCTGTTCTGCGCCACGCCCAGCGTGCCGCTGGTGCGCAACGTGCCGTTCAAGCGCGCCATGGAAATGCTGCTGACGGGCGACTTCCTCGATGCGCGCACAGCGCAGGCGCAAGGGCTGGTGAACCGCGTGGTGCCGCAGGCGCAACTCGATGCCGAGGTCGAACGGCTCGTGCAATCCATCCTGGAAAAGCCCCGCGCCGCGGTCGCCATGGGCAAGGCCCTGGTCTACCAGCAGCGCGAACTGGGCGTGGAGGCGGCCTACCAGCTCGCGGGCCAGGCCATGGCCACCAACATGATGGACGCGGCGGCGCAGGAGGGCGCGCGCGCCTTCGCCGAAAAACGCACGCCGGCCTGGAAGCCGGCGCGCTGAGCCCGCTGGCCATGCCGCCGTCCCCGGTTCCCGATCCCTGCACCCCTTCCGATCCTGGCGCCGCCGCGTGTGGCGCCTTCTTCTGACTGCCGATGGAAATCTTCGACACCCTGTCGCGCGACTTCAATAATTCCAGCACCTGGCTGGAGATCGCCGTGCTCGCGGCCTGCATCGCCCTGGCCTACCTGGCCAGCCGCGCGGTGGGGCGCCAGCAGCCGGCCGATTCGGTGTGGTTCGGGCGGCGCACCGTCGATGGGCTGATGTTCCCGCTGCTCTCGCTGGCGCTGGTGTATGCGGCACGCGTGGGCGTGGAGCATTACCAGCCGGTGTTCCTGCTGCGCGTGGCGGTGCCGGTGCTGACCTCGCTGGTGCTGATCCGCTTCTTCGCGCGGGTGCTGACCGCCGCGTTCCCGCGCTCGGCGGCCATGCGGCTGGTCGAGCGCATCGTCTCGTGGGTGGCCTGGGGCGTGGCCGTGCTGTGGATCGTGGGGCTGCTGCCGCTGGTGCGCCAGGAGCTGGCCGACATCACCATCAGCTTCGGCAAGTCGCAGGTCAGCCTGCTCATGCTGCTGCAGGGCGTGTTGTCGGCGGGGCTGGTGATGGTGCTGGCGCTGTGGGTGTCGTCCACGTTCGAGCGCCGCGTGCTGAGCAATGCCGTCAACGACCTGTCCATGCGCAAGGTGGTGGTGAACGCCACGCGCGCGGTGCTGCTGATGATCGGCATGCTGTTCGCCCTGTCGGCCGTGGGCGTGGACCTGACCGCGCTGTCGGTGCTGGGCGGCGCGGTGGGCGTGGGCCTGGGATTCGGGCTGCAAAAGCTCGCCTCCAACTACGTGAGCGGCTTCGTCATCCTGCTGGAGCGCTCGCTGCGCATCGGCGACAACGTGCGCGTTGACGGCTTCGAGGGCCGCATCACCGACATCAAGACGCGCTACACCCTCATCCGCGCGGGCAACGGCCGCGAGTCCATCGTGCCGAACGAGACCCTCATCACCCAGCGGGTGGAGAACCTCTCCGACGCCGACCGCAAGTTCAACGTCACCACCAACATCGTCGTGGGCTACGACAGCGACGTGGCCCAGGTGCAGCAGATCCTGTGCGAGGCCGCCGCCGCGCAGGCCCGTGTGCTCAAGGAACCGCAGCCCGTGGCCTACCTCGTCAACTTCGCGCCCGACGGGCTGGAGTTCAGCCTGAACTTCTGGATCAGCGATCCCTCCGCCGGCTCGGTCAACCTGCGTTCGGCCATCAACATCGCCATCCTGGAGGGCCTGCGCGGGGCGGGCATCGACATTCCCTACCCGCAGCGGGTGGTGCAGATCCGGGGCGACGCCGTGCCCCCGGTACCGGCCGGCGCTGTCGCCGACGTGCCAGCACCCGCACCGCAGCGCCCGGAGGCCGGAGACACTGGCCTATAATTCTAAAAAAAGCACGATCGTTCTTTTTGTGGATGGGCGCCATCCCACTGCCTCGCGCAGGGGTATGCGCCAGGGGTGCGGAATAGAATGTTTCGGTTTACGTAAACGTCAATTAATCAACAACTCTAGGAGCCGCAGCAATGAAGGTTTTGGTCCCTGTCAAGCGCGTGGTGGACTACAACGTGAAGGTCCGGGTGAAGTCGGACAACACGGGTGTGGACATCGCGAACGTGAAGATGAGCATGAACCCCTTTGACGAGATCGCCGTCGAGGAGGCCGTGCGCCTGAAGGAAAAGGGCGTGGTGACCGAAGTCATCGCCGTCTCCTGCGGCGTCGCGCAGTGCCAGGAAACGCTGCGCACCGCGATGGCCATCGGTGCCGACCGTGCCATCCTGGTGGAGACCACCGAAGAGCTGCAGCCCCTGGCGGTGGCCAAGATCCTGAAGGCGCTGGTGGACAAGGAGCAGCCCCAGCTCATCATCCTGGGCAAGCAGGCCATCGACGACGATGCCAACCAGACCGGGCAGATGCTCGCCGCGCTCGCCGACCTGCCGCAGGCCACCTTCGCCTCCAAGGTGGAAGTGAGCGGCGACAAGGTCAACGTCACGCGTGAAGTCGATGGTGGGCTGGAGACCATCTCCCTCACGCTGCCGGCCGTGGTCACCACCGACCTGCGCCTGAACGAGCCGCGCTACGTCACCTTGCCCAACATCATGAAGGCCAAGAAAAAGCAGCTCGATACCGTCAAGCCCGAAGACCTGGGCGTCGATGTCAAGCCGCGCCTGAAGACCCTGAAGGTCTCCGAACCGCCGAAGCGCGGCGCCGGCATCAAGGTGCCCGACGTGGCCGCCCTGGTGGACAAGCTCAAGAACGAAGCAAAGGTGATCTGAACATGACAGCCCTCGTAATTGCCGAACACGACAACGCCAGCATCAAGCCCTCCACCCTGAACACCGTCACGGCCGCCGTGGCCTGCGGTGGCGACGTGCACGTGCTGGTGGCGGGCAGCGGCGCCGATGCCGCCGCCCAGGCCGCCGCGCAGATCGCCGGCGTCAGCAAGGTCATCCTGGCCGATGGCGCGAGCCTCCAGGACGGCCTGGCCGAGAACGTCGCCGCCCAGGTGCTGGCCATTGCCAGCCAATACAGCCACATCCTGTTCCCCGCCACCGCGGGCGGCAAGAACGTGGCCCCCCGCGTGGCCGCCAAGCTCGACGTCGCGCAGATCAGCGACATCACGAAGGTCGACAGCCCCGACACCTTCGAGCGCCCCATCTACGCCGGCAACGCCATCGCCACCGTGCAGAGCAGCGATGCGACCAAGGTCATCACCGTGCGCACCACCGGCTTCGATGCCGCGGCCGCCACGGGGGGCTCGGCCGCCGTCGAGAAGCAGGAGGCCGCCGCCGATTCGGGCAAGAGCAGCTTCGTGGGCCGCGAAGTGACCAAGAGCGACCGCCCCGAGCTCACCGCGGCCAAGATCATCGTCTCGGGCGGGCGGGCGCTGGGCAGCAGCGAGAAGTTCAACGAAGTGATGACGCCCCTGGCCGACAAGCTGGGTGCGGCGATCGGCGCGAGCCGCGCGGCGGTGGATGCGGGCTACGCGCCCAACGACCTGCAGGTGGGGCAGACGGGCAAGATCGTGGCGCCGCAGCTGTACATCGCGGCGGGCATCTCGGGCGCGATCCAGCATCTGGCGGGCATGAAGGACTCCAAGGTGATCGTGGCGATCAACAAGGACCCGGAAGCGCCGATCTTCAGCGTGGCCGACTACGGCCTGGAGGCCGACCTGTTCACGGCCGTGCCGGAACTGGTCAAGGCGCTCTGATCGCGCGGCCCCGTTCCCCGGAAGGCATCGCTTGCGATGCCTTTTTTTCCGACATTTTTCGCCCCCGGAGACTTCTTCCATGAGTTACACCGCCCCCGTCAAGGACATGCTGTTCGCGATCGAACACCTGGCGAACATCGAGCAAGTGGCCCGGCTGCCCGGCTTCGAGGACGCCGGTCTCGACACCGCCCAGGCGGTACTGCAGGAATGCGCCCGCTTCAACGAGGGCGTGGTGGCGCCATTGAATGGGGTGGGGGACCGCAACCCGTCGTCCTGGAAGGACGGCGTGGTCACGACCACGCCGGGGTTCAAGGAGGCCTTTCGCCAGTACGCCGAGGGCGGCTGGCAGGGCCTGCAGCACCCGGCCGACTTCGGCGGCCAGGGCCTGCCCAAGACCATCGGCGCGGCCTGCATCGAGATGTGCAACAGCGCCAACCTGAGCTTCGCGCTGTGCCCGCTGCTGACCGACGGCGCCATCGAGGCACTGCTCACGGCTGGCAGCGATGACCTCAAGGCCACGTACCTCGAAAAGCTGGTGACCGGCGAGTGGACCGGCACGATGAACCTCACCGAGCCACAGGCCGGCTCGGACCTGGCGCTGGTACGCACGCGCGCCGAGCCGCAGGGCGACGGCACCTACCAGGTGTTCGGCACCAAGATCTTCATCACCTACGGCGAGCACGACATGGCCGCCAACATCGTGCACCTCGTGCTGGCGCGCGTGCAGGGCGCGCCCGAGGGCGTGAAGGGCATCAGCCTGTTCGTGGTGCCCAAGTTCCTGGTCAACGCCGATGGCAGCCTGGGCAAGCGCAACGATGCGCACTGCGTCTCCATCGAGCACAAGCTGGGCATCAAGGCATCGCCCACCGCGGTGCTGCAGTTCGGCGACCACGGCGGCGCCGTGGGCTACCTGGTGGGCGAGGAAAACCGCGGCCTCGAATACATGTTCATCATGATGAACGCGGCGCGCTACGCCGTGGGCGTGCAGGGCATCGCGGTGGCCGAGCGCGCCTACCAGCAGGCCGTGGGCTACGCGAAGGACCGCGTGCAGAGCCGGCCCGTGGACGGCAGCGTGAAGGCCAGCGCCACCATCATCCACCACCCCGATGTGCGCCGCATGCTCATGACCATGCGCGCCTACACCGAAGGCTGCCGCGCCATGGCCACCGTGGCCGCGGCCGCCTACGACGCCTCGCACCACCACCCCGATGCCGAGACGCGCCGGCAGAACACGGCGTTCTACGAATTCATGGTGCCGCTGGTCAAGGGCTACAGCACCGAGATGAGCCTGGAGGTCACCAGCCTGGGCGTGCAGGTGCACGGCGGCATGGGCTTCATCGAGGAGACCGGCGCCGCGCAGCACTACCGCGACGCGAAGATTCTCACCATCTACGAAGGCACCACCGCCATCCAGGCGAACGACCTCGTGGGCCGCAAGACGGCGCGCGACGGCGGCCAGACGGCCAAGGCCATCGCCGCGCAGATCGCGGCGACCGAGGGCGAGCTCGACGCCAGCGGCACGCCCGCTGCCCGCGCCGTGGCCCGGCGCCTGTCCCAGGCCCGCGCGGCGTTCCTGGAGGTGGTGGATTTCATCGCCGCCAGCGCCAAGGCCCAGCCCAACGCCGCCTATGCGGGCAGCGTGCCGTACCTGATGCTGGCCGGCAACCTGGTGGCGGGCTGGCAGATGGGCCGCGCGCTGCTGGCCGCGCAGCGGCTGTTGCCGCAGGGACAGGACGAAGCCTTCCTGCGCGCCAAGATCGCCACCGCGCAGTTCTACGCGGACCACATCCTGGTCAAGGCCGGCGGCCTGCGCGATGCCATCGTGGAAGGTGCCGACAGCGTGACCGCGCTGGCGCCCGAGGCGTTCTGACACTGCTTTGGCTGCCTTGATTGCTATTGAATCGATAGCTGAATGCCCTAGAGCAATATGCGCTGGGGCCGTTTTTCGTCATTAATACCAACCCCGGAGACCGTCCATGTCCCAGTTGCCACCGGCGCTTCAGAAACTCTCGCTGCCCGTCATCGGTTCGCCGCTGTTCATCATCAGCAACCCCCAGCTGGTGATCGCGCAGTGCAAGGCGGGCATCGTGGGCTCGATGCCCGCGCTCAACGCCCGCCCGGCCGAGCAGCTGGACGACTGGCTGGCCGAGATCACCGAGGCGCTGGCGGCGCATGACAAGGCGCACCCCGACCGGCCTTCGGCCCCGTTCGCCATCAACCAGATCGTGCACAAGAGCAACGACCGACTGGAGCACGACATGCAGGTCTGCGCCAAGTACAAGGTGCCGATCGTCATTACCAGCCTGGGGGCGCGCGAGGACGTGAACCGGGCCGTGCACGGCTGGGGCGGGATCGTGCTGCACGACATCATCAACAACAAGTTCGCGCACAAGGCGATCGAGAAGGGCGCCGACGGCCTCATCGCCGTGGCCGCGGGCGCGGGCGGGCATGCGGGGGTCAAGAGCCCCTTCGCGCTGATCCAGGAGATCCGCCAGTGGTTCGACGGCCCCGTGGCGCTGTCCGGCGCCATCGCCTCGGGCGGCGCCGTGCTGGCCGCGCAGGCCATGGGGGCCGACTTCGCCTACATCGGCTCGGCCTTCATCGCCACGCACGAAGCGCGGGCGCAGGAGGCCTACAAGCAGGCCATCGTGGACGGCAACTCCGACGACATCGTCTACAGCAACCTGTTCACGGGCGTGCACGGCAACTACCTGGCGCCCTCGGTGCGCGCGGCCGGGCTCGACCCCGACCACCTGCCCGAGTCCGACCCAAGCAAGATGAACTTCGGCGGCGATGCCAAGAAGGCCTGGAAGGACATCTGGGGCTGCGGCCAGGGCATCGGCGCGATCACCGAGGTGACCGGCGCGGCCGACCTCGTGGCCCGCCTGCGCCGCGAGTACCAGGCCGCGCGGGGCCGCCTGGCCGTCCTCTGAGCCGCGCCGCCGGGCCGGCTGCCTCGGCCCGGGACGCTATACTTTTCGACCCCCGCGCTCCCGGCGCTGCCGCATGGCAGTGCCGGGAGCGCTTTTTTGCGGGCCCGCGGGCACTTTGCCGCGCGGCCCGTTCCATGGTTCGTCCCTCGCCGGTTTCCGCATGTCCTCCGCCTCCCGCAGTTCCCTGATCGACACGGTCAAGGGCCTGGCCTGCGCGACCATCGTCGCGCACCACCTGGTTTTCTATGGCCCCATGTCCGATGTGGCCCTGCCGCTGATGCCGCAGGTGATGGCGTGGCTGTCCCAGCATGGGCGGATGGCCGTGCAGGTGTTTCTGGTCCTCGGCGGCTACCTGGCCGCGGCCAGCCTGGCGCCCACCGGCGCGGCGCGCTTCGACAGCGCCTCCGAGCAGATCGGACGGCGGTTCGTGCGGCTGGCCGTGCCCTACGCCGTGGCCCTGGTGCTGGCGGTGCTGGCCTCCGCCGCGGTGCGGCCGTTCCTGGACCACCCCTCGGTGCCGGGCGAGCCCAGCCCCACCCAGCTGGTGGCGAACGCGCTGATGATCCAGGACATCGTGGGCGAGGAGGCGCTGTCCGCCGGGGTCTGGTACGTGGGCATCGACTTCCAGCTCTTCGCGCTGGCGGCGCTGCTGTTCTCGGCCGTGCGCCGATGGCCAGGGGTGAGCCGGCCGCAGGCGGAGCGCCTGGGCAAGGCGCTGGTGCTGGCCGGCACGGCGCTGTCCCTGCTGTGGCTCAACCGCGAGCCGGGCCTGGACATGTGGGCCTGCTACTTCTTCGGCTCGTACGGCCTGGGCATGCTGGCGTGCTGGACCGTGCGCGCGCCCCGTGCGCGGGCGGGGCTGCTGGCCATCGCCGCGCTGGGAGCCGTCGCGCTGGCGGTGGAGTTCCGCGAACGCATCGCGGTGGCCTGGGTGGCCGCGCTGGTGCTGGTGCTGTGGCTGCGCTGGGGGCAGCCCTGGGTGTCGGCGCGCTGGCCCGCCGGGGCACCCAGTGCCGTGCCCCATCCCCTGGAGCGGCTGGGGCGCATGTCGTATTCGGTGTTCCTCGTGCACTTTCCCGTGTGCCTGCTGGTGAATGCCGCGTTCCAGCAGGCCTGGCCGGACTCCGCAGCGATGAACCTGCTGGGCATGGCCACCGCGTTCGGCCTGTCGCTGGCCGCGGGGCGCCTGCTGTACTGGCGGGTGGAGCGCCACGTGCCGTCGTGGACGGTGGCGCTGCGCTGGCAGGCCGGGCTCGTGGGCACCGGCGTGGTGGTGGCGTTCGCGGCCGGGCGCTTCGGCTGATCAGGCCCGGCGGTGGGCCCGTGCGTTCAGGCTCGGGGCCCCGCCATGCCAGGCCGGGATGACGCTCAGGCGGGGTCCTTCGCCACCTCGCGCCCGCGGCGGCGCCAGTCGATGAACCAGGCCATGAACGGCAGGATGAGCATGGAGCCGGGCACCACCCACACCAGCAGGTAGGGGCTGACCGACGAGGCCGAGCGCATCACGCTGCGCAGCCGGTCGCGCTCCTCGGCCGTCCACAGCCCCTGGCGGCGCTGCTGGACCAGCCACGTCACCGACCCCTTCATGGTGGCCAGTTCCTTGAGGAAGCGGTTCTTCTCCCGGTTGCTGCCCGCCAGGAAGGCGCAGAACCATTCCGGTGCGCACTCGACGCGGCGCTGCAGGGCCGCGGCGGACGCGGGATCGGACGCCTGCGTCAGGGCGGTGTCGGGCGGAAGCGGGGGCTCCGGATCGTGGGGAGAAGCGGTGGTCATGGGTTGGGGGGCGTTCACTGCGCAGTGCCGGGCGGGTTGCCTGCAGGCGTGCCCTCCGACTGTGCCACAGAGCGAAATCCATGGTGGGCCAGAGTGTACTGAGTGTCTGTATTTAAATACAGTATGGGCGGGCTTTGGTGCACGGGGCGCACCGCGATCAGAGCGTCAGCAGCAAATCATGCCCTCCACCGTCGAGCGGCACGCGCACGCCGCTGTCTTCGCAGGGCACGGAGACACCGTCCAGCCAGGCCTGCGGCGGGCCGCCGGCGCCCGGGGTACGGGCGACGCGGATCGCGCAGTGGCTGGTGCCGATGGTGACCGTCGCCTCGAACCCCGGCCAGTCCGCAGGAATGCAGGGCCGCACCCGCAGCGCCGTGCCTTCGCGGCGCAGCCCCAGGATGCCTTCGATGCCCGCGCGGTACATCCAGGCGGCCGAGCCGGTGTACCAGGTCCAGCCGCCGCGCCCGGCATGCGGGGGCACGGCATAGACGTCGGCCGCGACCACGTAGGGCTCGACCCGGTAGCGGGCGACCTGCTCGGGCGTGCTGGCGTGCAGGATGGGGTTCACCAGCCGGAACAGCGCGGCGGCCCGGTCGCCATCGCCTTGCTGCGCGAAGGCGAGGATGGACCACATGGCGGCGTGGCTGTACTGGCCACCGTTCTCGCGCAGGCCGGGCGGGTAGCCCTTGATGTACCCCGGGTCGCGCGGCATCTGGTCGAACGGGGGGGCCAGCAGCAGCGCGAGCCCGTCGTCCTGGCGGATCAGGTGCCGCTCCAGCGAATCCATGGCCTGGGCGGCCCTTGCCGGGTCGGCGGCCCCCGACAGCACGGCCCAGGCCTGGGCGATGGCGTCGATGCGGCACTCCCCGCTGTCCTGCGAGCCCAGCCAGGTGCCGTCGTCGAAGGTGGCGCGGCGGTACCAGGCGCCGTCCCATGCCACCGCCTCGATGGCGGCACGCACCGATTCCGCGTGCGCGCGCCAGAGCGCGGCCCGGGCGTCGTCCCGGCCTTCGGCCAGCGGCGCGAAGAGGGCGACGGTGCGGATCAGCAGCCAGCCCAGCCACACGCTCTCGCCTTGCCCTTCGGCGCCCACGCGGTTCATGCCGTCGTTCCAGTCGCCGGTGCCGATGAGCGGCAGCCCCTGCCGGCCCGTGAGCGCCATGCACTGGTCCAGCGCGCGGGCACAGTGCTCGAACAGCGAGGCCGACTGCCCGGACGGCATGGGCTGGAAGAACGCATCGTGTTCGCCGGGCTGCAATGCGGGGCCTTCGAGGAAGGGCACGGCTTCGTCCAGCACGGCGCGATCGCCCGAGGTGGCGACGTACTCCGCCGCCGCATAGGCCAGCCAGGCGCGGTCGTCCGAGATGCGGGTGCGCACGCCCTGGCCGGAGTGCGGCAGCCACCAATGCTGCACGTCGCCTTCCGGGAACTGGCGGCCGGCGGCGCGCAGCAGGTGCGCGCGGGTCTGCTCCGGGTGGGTGAAGCGCAGCGCCATCCCGTCCTGCAACTGGTCGCGGAACCCGTAGGCGCCGCTGGCCTGGTAGAAGGCCGCCCGGGCCCAGAGCCGGCAGGCGATGGTCTGGTAGAGCAGCCAGCCGTTGAGCAGGATGTCCATGGCCCGGTCGGGCGTGCGCACCTGCACCGCGCCCAGCGTCTGCCGCCAGCCTGCGGTCACCTGCGCCAGCACGGCATCGAGATCGCAGGTGCGGTAGCGGGCGATGAGCGCCTGCGTGGCCTGCAGCGAGTCGCCTTGCCCCAGCAGGGACACGACCTCCACCGAGGCCCCCGGAGCCAGTTCGACCACGCACTGCAGCGCCGCGCAGGGGTCGAGCCCGGCGCCCGTGCGGCCCGACAGCGGCACATGGCCTGTGAGCGCGGCGGGCGCCCCGGGCCCGACGTGGCGGCCCAGGAACTCCGTGCGGTCGGCCGTCCACGCCGTCTGCTGACCGCGCAGGTCCGCGAAGGCCACCCGGCCGGCAAACGCCATGTCCCAGGGCTTGTGGGCGAGCAGGGCGCCGCTGCCGGCATCCACCGCGGTCACGATGAACGGCGCCGACGCGCCGCGCGAGGTGCCCAGCACCCATTCGGCATAGGCCGTGACGGTCAGGCGCCGGGCCTTGCCCGAGGTGTTGCGCAGGGTGAGGCGCGAGATCTTGACGGGGTCCTCGCCGGGCACGTACTGCAGCAACTCCAGCCCCAGGCCGCGCGCCGCGTGCGCGAACCGGCTGTAGCCGTGGCCATGGCGCGCTTCGTACAGGCCATCGTCGCCCAGCGGCTGCGCCGTGGCGGTCCACGCTTCGCCCGTGGCTTCGTCGTGCACGTAGATCGCTTCTCCGGACGGATCGCTCACCGGGTCGTTGGACCACGGGGTCAGCTGGTTCTCGCGGCTGTTGGTGCACCAGGTGCAGGTACTGCCGCGCTCGGACACCTGGAACCCGAACCCCGGGTTGGCGATGACGTTGATCCAGGGCGCCGGGGTGGCCTGGCCCGGGCCCAGCCGCACGACATACTCCCGCCCGTCCAGGGCGAATCCGCCCAGGCCATTGAAGAACTCCAGGTCGTCGGATGCCGCTGGGGCGGGTGCCGCACCAGGCACCAGTGGGGAGGGCGGCGGCACCCAGGCCGGCCTGGCGGGGGCCGGTGCCGCGCCCGGGGCGGGCGGCGCCATGCGGGCGAGCCGGTCGGCGACCGGGCCCTGGCGCGCGACGAGCTCCAGGCGCGCCGCCGACTGCAGCAGCGCGCGCCCCTGGACCCCGAGCAGGTCGGCCCGCAGCACATGGACCGCGCCCTGCGCCAGGCCCGACGCCATGGCCGGGCGCGCCTGGCTGCTGCGCACCGCGGTCTCGATGGCCACCTGCAGGTCCTGCACGTAGGAAGACGCGCGTTCGTTGAGGATGACCAGGTCCACGCTCAGCTGCTTCATGCGCCAGTATTCGTGGGCCGTGAGCAATTGCCGCACCTGCGGCATGTCCTCGATGTCGTCGATGCGCAGCACCACGATGGGCAGGTCGCCGGAGACCGCGTGCGGCCACAGCCCCGACTGCGGCCCGGCGCCCTGCAGCAGGGTCTCGGGATGGGCGCGGAACCGGCGGTCGGCATACAGCAGCGGGGCGGCCAGGCGCTGGAAGTCGGCGGCTTCCTCGCCGTCCACTCCCAGATGGCGCAGCTGCACCTGGGCCTGCGTCCACGACAGCGTGGCGGCGCGGTCGAAGGCGCTGCGCTCGTGGTGCTGATCGATCAGGTCCAGCAGCCCCGCGCGGGTCGATGCCACCACCGTCCAGAAGGCGATGCGCGCCAGCCCGCCCGGTGCCACGCGCACCCGCTGGCGCAGGGCGAACACCGGGTCCAGCACCGTGCCCACGGCGCCCGACAGCGGCAGGTCCTGCAGCACGGCGGCGGCGGTGGCGGGGTCGCGTCCCCGGCCCAGGAAGCCCGCGCGGTCGGAGCCGTACTGGGGCGCCGCGGTGATCTCGCCTTCCAGCACCGCGAAATGCCCGGCCCATGCCTGCGGCTCGTGCGGCGTGCGCGGCCGGCGCGTGGCGATCAGCGCGCCGAATTCCGGCAGGTACTCGGTCAGCACGAAGAGCTTGGAGAACGCGGGATGCGCGTCGTCCGCGGCCTGCGGCGCCAGCACCACCTCGGCATAGGAGGTCACATCGATCTCGCGCGCCCGGCGCCCGCTGTTGGCCAGCGAGATGCGGCGCACCTCGCCGTCGGTCTCGCCGGACACCAGCACATCCAGCGTGGTGAGCAGGCCCTTGTCGTGGTGCGAGAACGTGGCGTGGTCCTCGCCGAACAGAACGTCGCCGTGGTGGTGGCTGGCCCCCAGGGGCTGGGTGGTGGGCGACCAGAGCTGGGCGCTGTGCACATCGCGCAGGTAGATGAAACTGCCGTGCGAATCCCGCGTGGCGTCCTCGCGCCAGCGGGTCACCGCCACCCCGCGCCAGCGGCTGTAGCCCGCGCCGGCGGCCGTGAGCATGACCGTGTAGCTGCCGTTGGACAGCAGGTGCGTGACCGGCCCCGGCGCTCCGGCCACCAGTCGGCGCACGGTGGGTGGCTGGCCCACGCCGCCGTCCAGCGAGGCCTTGACTTCTTCGGCGCGCGGCCGGTCCACCGCCACGTTGCGCGGCGTGCGCTCCTGCAGCAGCAGTTCGCTGGACTGGACCATGGGCTCGCGGTGAAAGCGCTCGCGCATGCGGCCGTCCTTCAGCACGTTGAGCAAGGCCACGATGGTCATGCCCTGGTGGTGGGCCATGTAGTTGCGCACGATGGCCACCGGCTGCCCCTCGGGCAGGCGTGTGGGCGTGAAATCCAGCGCTTCGTAGAAGCCATGGTGGCCCAGCGCGCCCAGGGCGGCCAGGCGCTCGTAGTTCAGCAGCGCCGCGCGCGGCTCCACCATGGCAGCCAGGCCGGTGGCGTACGGCGCGATGACGCGGTTGTCGCCGAGTCCGCGCTTGAGGCCCAGGCCCGGCACGCCGAAGTTGGAGTACTGGTAGGTAAATTCCCGGTCGCGCGCGTTGTAGGCGGACTCCGAGATGCCCCACGGAATGCCGAGCGCCTGCCCGTACGCGATCTGCCGCTGCACCACCAGGCGGTTCGTCTGCTCCAGCAGGCTGCCCGCGGGCGCCCGCATGACCAGCGAGGGCATCAGGTATTCGAACATCGAGCCGGACCAGGAGATCAGCGCCGAACTGCCCGCAAGCGGCGTGGCAGCACGCCCCAGGCGGAACCAGTGGCGGGTGGGTGCATCGCCCTTGGCGATGGCGAAGAGGCTCGCCAGCCGGGCCTCGGACCCGAGCAGGTCGTAGCAGTTCTCGTCCAGGCGCTGCTCCACCAGGGCGTAGCCGATGGACAGCAGCTTGCGCTCCGGGTGCATCAGGAACGCGAAATCCATGGCCAGGGCCATCTCACGCGCCGTGCCGGCCAGTGCCTGCAGCCGCTGAGCCAGTGCCGGCGCCGGGGTGGGCGCCAGGGCATCTTCGGCGTGCGCCGCGGCCACGCGAGCGATCTCGCGGGTCCAGAACAGCATTTCGTCCACGCCCGGATCGCCGTCCACCGAGCCCGCCGGCGTCGCCGCGCCGGCCGCCTTGTCGGCCAGGCGGCCCAGCGCGGGCGCCAGTTCCCGCAGGGGCAGGGGGCCATCGATCAGGGCGGCCATGCCGTCCAGCAGCTCGCCCATGCGCTGCGCCAGGGGCACGCCGCGCGCGCTGGCCAGGCCCGGCAGGCCCGCACGCGCCAGCTGCAGCGCGTCGCCGATGCCCGTGCGAACTTCCGCGCAGGGGCCGCCCTGGGCCCGCCACTCGTCGCAGGTGTTGGCCAGGGCGATCAGGTGGCCGGCGAGATTGCCGCTGTCCACCGACGACACGTAGGGCGGATCGAGCGCGCGCAGGTCCGCCGTGCCATACCAGTTGAAGAAGTGGCCCCGAAAGCGCTGCAGCTGCTGCAGCGTGGTGAACGTCGCCTCCAGGCGCGCTACCGTCTCCAGCGTGCCGGCCCAGCCGAAATCGCGCGCCGCGGCCGTCGCCAGCAGGTACAGGCCGATGTTGGTCGGCGAGGTGCGGCGCGCCACCACGGGCCGGGGCGTTTCCTGGAAATTGTCGGGCGGCAGCATGTGGTCCGCCGGCGTCACGAAGGTCTCGAAGTAGCGCCAGGTGCGCCGCGCGATCCGGCGCAGCGCCAGGGCCTGCGCGGGCTGCAGATCGAGCAGGGGCGCCGTGCCTGGCGGCCGGCTGGCCCATGCGGCGAGGGCGGGCGCCGCCAGCCACAGCGACACCATCGGCAGCAGGAGCGCCAGCGTGGCCGCCCAGTGCGATGGCGCCGCCGCGATGGAAGCTATTGCCAGGGCCAGGCCGAGCGCCATGCCCGGGGCCATCTGCCGGTAAAAGCCCCGCACGCCCGGCCGGGGGCGCTGGCCGGACTGCGCCGCGGTCGTCCATTCCAGCAGGTGGCGGCGGGTGGCGAACATTCTGGCCAGCGCGCGCACCAGGGCATCGCCCATGCGCCAGGCCTGGTCCGCCAGCAGGCTCCAGGCCAGGACGGTCTGGGCGCAGGCCATCCGCGCATCGGCGGCCAGCACCCGCCATTGGCTGCGCAGCCGCACGCCCGGACGGTGCGACCAGGCGCTGGAGAGCAACGGCAGGCAGGAAGGAATGGCCAGTACCAGCAGCACCAGCAGCATGGCGACGGCGGCGGGCGCCGTGGGCATCGCCCAGGCCATTCCCAGCGCCAGCAGCGCCGATGGCGCCAGCAGCGAGCGGCGCAGGTTGTCGATCATCTTCCAGCGCCCCACGGCGGACACGGCCTGGGGCCCGCTCCAGTGGCCGGCGATCCAGGGCAGCAGCTGCCAGTCGCCCCGGGTCCAGCGGTGCTGGCGCCGCGCGGCCACGTCGTAGCGGGCGGGGGCTTCCTCGATCAGTTCGATGTCGGAGGCCAGGCCGGCGCGCGCGAAAGTGCCTTCGAAGAGATCGTGGCTCAGCAGGGTGTTGTCCGGCACCCGGCCCTGCAGCGATGCTTCGAAGGCATCCACGTCGTAGATGCCCTTGCCGGTGTACGAGCCTTCGCCGAAGAGGTCCTGGTAGACGTCCGAGATGGCCATCGCATAGGGGTCCATGCCGCCCGGGCTGGAGGAGATCCGCTGGTAGAACGAGCCCTGGCTGCCGGTGGGCAGCGAGGGCGTGATGCGCGGCTGCAAGATGGCGTAGCCGCCCACGACGCGTTGCGACACCGGATCGAACCGGGGGCGGTTGAGCGGGTGGGCCATCTTGCCCACCAGGCGCAGCGCCGCGTCGCGCGGCAGCCGCGTGTCGGCGTCCAGCGTGATCACGTAGCGCACGCCCTGCGGCACGGCCGGGGTGGGCACGAAGCTGGTGTCCGCCGCGCCGCGCAGCAGCCGGTTCAGCTCATGGAGCTTGCCCCGCTTGCGCTCCCATCCCATCCAGGTGCTCTCCGCCGCATTGAACAGGCGGCGGCGGTGCAGCAGCAGGAATCGCGGCCCCTGCGGCGCGGGGCCGTGGCGCAGGTTCAGCGCCGCGATGGCCTGCTCGGCCAGTGCGACGAGGGGGGCATCGGAGGGCAGGTCCTGCGTGGGCGCATCCACGCCATCGGCCACCAGCGCGAAGGCGATGTCGCCCTCGCCGCCCGCCAGATAGTGCACCTCCAGCCGCTCGATCTGCTCCAGCAGGTCCGCCGCGCTGGTGAACAGCGTGGGCATGGCCACCAGGGTGCGCATCGAGGCCGGAATGCCCCCGGCCAGCTCCAGCCCGGGCAGGGGCGCCGCGCCCAGGCGCCAGGCCACCAGCCGGTGCACCAGGCTGGTGGCGACCTCGGAGGCGGGCAGCAGCAGGCCCAGCAGCCACAGCGCGGTCAGCCACGCGCCCGCGCCCACGGGCAGCACGAGCCAGCCCGCGGCGCACAGCGCGCCCGTGGTCAGCGCGATGGCGCCCACGTAGCCGCGCAGGCTGTGCTCGCCCCGCAGGCGCGCCAGGCGCCAGTGCAGCGGCGCATGGAAGCCGATGGCCTGCTCGAGCGCCCTGCGCCCCCCGGAAATGAGGTGGTAGCCGGGGTCGTCGGCGCCGTCGCCGCCGTCGCTGCGCTCTGCACCCGGGGCCCTGGCGGCGGCCTTCGCGGCGGCCAGCGCGTGCTCGGCGATATCCAGTTCCGAATGGCGGGACCGGCGGGCCAACTGCTCGATGGCGTCGCGGTAGAGGTTGCGCGTGGGAAAGTCCATCGCGGCGAAGTGGCTGCCTTCGCGCAGCCGCTCGTCCACCAGGCTCACGCTTTCGAACAGGTCGGCCCAGTCGATGTCGGACATGAGGCGCAGGCTGGTGATCACGTTGCGCACGGTGACGTTGGAGGCGCCCTGGCGCTGCTGGGCATGCGACACCACTTCGTCGATGGTGGTGCCCTGCTGCTGCAGGCGCTCCTGTAGCCAGCCCAGCGCCGGCATGGTCCGCGGGTCGTGGTCGCGCAGCCGCTTGGCAAGCTGGGCGGCGAACAGTTCGGACAGCGCCAGGGGCGACCGCGCGGCGATGTCCTCGTCCAGCGCCGAGCGGGCAGAGCCCAGGGCCATCAGGTGCGTGGCGAGCCGGTCGGCGTCGGCCCGCGCGGCGCGTCCCACGGTCATCTGGTCCACCAGCCGGCGCAGGTTTTCGATCAGCACGATGCGCAGCGTGATCGCCACCGCCCACAGCTCGCCGATGGTCAGCGACTGCACGCGCTGGTAGGCCTGCAGGAAGGCCCGCAACGTGCCCGCATCCACATGGCTGTCGGTGTGGGCCACGAAGGCCCAGGTCAGACCCAGCACCCGGGGATAGCCCGCGAAGGGGCCCGATGCGAGCTTGGGCAGCTGCCGGTAGTAGTCGGCCGGCAGATCGCCCCGGATGTCGCGCACCTGCTTTTCGACGAGGTGGTAGTTGTCCAGCAGCCACTCGGCGGCGGGCACGACCCGCCGGCCCGCCTCCAGCTCGGCCGCGCTGGCGCGGTAGGCGGCCAGCAGCACCCGGGCGTTGTCGTCCAGGCGCCGGCGCAGCGGGGCGACGGCCGGAGGCCTGGCGCTGACGGCTTGCGCGGCGGCCAGGCTCTGGGCGTGCTGCTCCAGGCGCTCCAGCCCGAACAGTTCGCCGCGCACCGGCGCCGAGCCGGACCACAGCGATGCATCGCTGCCGCGAAACAGGAGGCGTTGGAGGAAGGGGGTCATGGTGCCTTTCGGTGGGCTGTGGGCGGTGGTGCGCCCAGGCGACTGAACGGCGGATCGGGCAACGGAAGGTGGGGCGAAAGAGGGCGCGCGTGCGCGGCCGGCCGCTCTAGGGCGCGCGCAGGTCGAACTCGCGCAGCATCACGGGCTCGATGGCGCCCTGGTCCACGCGGCGGCGCGCTGCGGCCTCGATCTCGGGGGCGTGGCTGCGGTAGGTGTCCATCGGGTCCTCGTCCGCGCTGCCGGGGCTGTAGCGGTAGTGCAGGGCATCCTTGCCGACGCTGGCGCCGATCCATTGCGACTGGACCTCGACCCAGAAGCGCACCGTTCCCGAGGCTTCGTGGAAAAAGGGAGGCTGTGACATGGGGAACTCCGAAAAGGTGGGGGGTGATCGCATGCCGCCGGGCGGTGGGTGCACCGGCGCGGGCATGGGGTGGAGCGCGCAAGGAAAGCCAAAGAGGGCGGCGAAAGACTTGGCACCGCTTGGCCTGCGAGGCTATCGCCGGCCCGCCCGCCTGTCTGTGCGCTGGCACACACAGGCCGGGCCCGGGCCGCGCCCTATACTGAACCGGGCGAATCGTTGCCGGTGGCTGTTCCATCGCTGATGCATCCGGCTTTCTGGAGAATGCGATGCCCCACCGTGAAGAACCCCGGCGCAACCGCCTGCTCGCCGCCTTGGGCGACACCGAGTGGCAGCGCCTGCAACCCGACCTCGAATCCGTGAGCCTCGGCGTGGGCCAGGTGCTCGGCGAGCCGGGCGAGCGCGTGGGCCATGCGGTGTTTCCCACCACCGCCATCGTCTCGCTGCTGCACCGCCTGGAAGACGGCGGCTGCGCGGGGGTCGCCGTGGTCGGCTTCGAGGGCATGGTGGGCGCGTGCATCGTGCTGGGCGGCGAATCGATGCCCCACCGCGCCGTGGTGCAGTGCGCAGGCCGCGGCTGGCGCGTGCCGGCCCATGCGCTGCTGGACGTGCTGCAGCAGTCCGCCGCGTGGCAGCGGCAGTTGCTGCGCTACGCACAGGCGCTCCTGGCGCAGATCGCGCAGACGGCCGTGTGCAATCGCCACCACTCGCTGGACCAGCAACTTTGCTGTTGGCTGCTGACCAGCCTCGATCGCCTGGAGGGCCCGGACGTGGTGGTGACCCAGGAGCTCATCGCCCACATGCTGGGCGTTCGCCGCGAGGGGGTGACGGAAGCGGCGGGGCACCTGCAGCAGGCCGGATTGATCCGCTACCGCCGTGGCCGCATCACCGTGCTGGACATCGATGGACTGCTGCGCCGCAGCTGCGAATGCCACCGGCTCGTGCAGCGCGAGTACGAGCGGCTTTTGCCGTGAGCGCGGCGCGGCGCCACGGCGGTTGCGGGAACGGGTGTACCATGGGCCGCGTAGACATGTGCAAGACCGTCACTCCCTAGGTCGCTCCCCAGTTGCCCGCCGGCGCCCTGCCGGCGGATGTTGTCGAATATCCCATCGATGATTTTCTTGGCGTCTCTGCGCCGCAGGCACGTTCGCGCCGCGGCAACTTGAAAAGGAATCGATATGACGACACAAACCGGCACCGTGAAATGGTTCAACGATGGCAAGGGCTTCGGCTTCATCGCCCCCGATGACGGCAGCAAGGACCTGTTTGCCCACTTCCGCGAAATCCAGGGTGGCAGCGGCTTCAAGACCCTGGCGGAAAGCCAGCGCGTGCAGTTCGAAGTGACGCAAGGCGAAAAGGGACCGCAGGCGTCTAACATCCGCGCCGTCGAATAAGGCGCCAGGCCCGGGCGGTGTCCGCCCCGGCCGCACCTCTCCCGAAACGCGGCCCTGGCCGCGTTTTCTTTTTTTGGAAGGCGCATCCCCATGAAAAACCTGCAAGACGTCACCGAGCGCATCTGCGAACTCAAGGGCAGCCTCATCGCCATCGACGCGCTGCTGCCGGCCCTGCTCGATGCCCTGCCGTCCGGGGCGCACGGCACCCTGGCGCGGTCGTTCGACGCGCACGTCGAAGCGGCCCGGACCGTGATGCTCCACGCCCCCATCTCCGACCATGTGCTGTCCACCTTCGAGCGCGACGCCGCCCGCATGCACGGCGTGATCGCCGCGCTGCCTGGCACGCCGGCGCCGCTGGCCGAGTCCGAGTCCGGACCCGTGGCGCAGTCCCAGGCCCCGGCCACCGAATCCGTGCTGCTCACCAGCACGCGCATCAGCACGTTCGACGGACCGCGCTCGCTGACGGGCGCGAGCGGCTTCTTCTTCCGGCGCGACGGGCGGCTTTTCCTGGTGACGAGCCGGCACGTGCTGGCCGACGCGCCCAGCGCCCATTTTCCGGACCGCATCGAAATCGACCTGCACCTGCATCCGCAGGACCTCACGCGCGTCGCCGTGTTCTCGCTGCCGCTGTACCGCGACGGCCTGGGCCTGTGGCGCCAGGCGGTGGACAGCGGGGGGGAGGTGGACGTGGCCGCTATCGAGATCGACACCGCCCGCCTGCCCGAGGGCTGCGTCTTCGAGGCGTTCGACGCCAGCCACCTGCAGGCCGCGGGCGATCCGCCCCAGGTCGGCGATGCGCTGGTCGTGATCGGGTTTCCGCTGGGGTTTCACGACACGGTACACCGCCTGCCCGTGGTGCGCTCGGCCTCGGTGGCCTCGGCTTACGGCGTGCGGTTCCAGCAGCAGGGCTATTTCCTGACCGATGCCCGCACCCACCGCGGCAGCAGCGGCGCCCCGGTGCTGCGCCGGCGCCTGGGCGCGGGCCCGGCGCCGCTGCCGTGGCAGCTGCTGGGCGTGCACTCGACCCGCATGGACATGAGCACCCGCGACTTGGTGCAGGACGAATCGCTGGGCCTGAACTGCGCCTGGTATGCCGACGTGCTGATGGCGCTCACCGGCCCGGGGCCGGCGGCCGCCCCACCCGTGGCGGCCGACTGAGCCACGGCGCGCCGAACGGCGCATCGGCACGACGCCGGGGGTGGCGGGCCCGCAACGCAGGGGCCACGGGATGGGCGCGGCGGGAGGGCACCAGTTGCGGTCTCGTTCCATTTTGCTATTAAATTAATAGCGGTATGCCTTAGTGTTGATTGTGCTGGAGGCCAAAAACACCCAAACCGTTGCCGAGCGCAGCACCGTGACCTCCTGTCCGGCCGTGCTTGTGCTGCACCGCGTTGTGGCCTACCGTGTGCCTTCCCTGAGGGCGGCAGCCTTGGCGCCACGGATTCGATCCCCGAGTTCCGGCCGGTGCGCGCGCCAGCCCTGTGAAGAAAGTGCGCATATGAACGTCGTGTTCCTGGGCAAGGTGGCGGAACAGCCCCTGCCGTTCACCACCTCCGACCCCGAGGAAATCCAGCATTTCGAGCTGCTGCGCGCCGCTGGCCTGCTGACGGGCACCACCGCCGTGGAGGAGGAGGGCGGCCCGGTCTGCGCCCGGATCACGGGCTTCACCGAGGAAGGCCGCGCGCTGCAGGCGCTGGATGTGCAATTGCAGCGCATGCACCTGCGCGGCCTGCTGCGCCGCCTCTCCCTGGCCGCCTGACCGCAGGCGGTCGCCCGGGCCAGTGCAGGCCCACGGCATCGGGGCGAACGGCGCCCGGCCAAGGGGCGGGAGACATCCCGAGCGAACGGCGCTAATATCTGTGTTTATATACAGTCTTTGGCTGGCCGCAGGCAGGTGTCGAACCGGCGCCGCCCCTGGCCCAGCCCGCAGCCGAGGCGCCGTCCATGTCCGAATTCCAGATCCCACTGCACGCCATCAAGGGGCGGGGCGCCGCGACGCGGATCCCGCACCGTTTCCTGCGCGATGCGCGCGACGCCTTCGACGATGGCTGGGCCGGGCCCGGCGAAGGGCCGGACGCCGCCGCCCCCCAGGCCACGCACGTGGTGCTGGAGACCGCGCGCAGCGCCATCTGCGCCAACGACTCGCCGGACATCTTCTTCGAGCACTCGGTCAACCCCTACCGCGGGTGCGAGCACGGCTGCATCTACTGCTACGCGCGGCCCACGCACAGCTACCTGAACCTGTCGCCGGGGCTGGACTTCGAGACGCAGATCATCGCCAAGCACAACATCGCCGAGGTGCTGCGCGGCGAACTGGCCCGGCCCGGGCATGTGCCGCAGCTGCTCAACATCGGATCGGCCACCGACTGCTACCAGCCCGTGGAGCGCGAGCTGCGCCTGACGCGCGGGCTGATCGAAGTGCTGGGCGAGGCCCGCTACCCGTTTTCGGTCATCACCAAGTCGAGCGGGGTGGAGCGCGACCTCGACCTGCTCGCCCCCCTGGCCCGCGACCGCCTGGCCGCCGCCTACGTGACCATCACCACGCTGGACGCCGCGCTCGCCCGCCGCCTGGAGCCGCGCGCCGCCGCGCCGCACCGGCGCCTGCGCACCATCCGCGCGCTGGCCGAGGCCGGCGTGCCCGTGGGCGTGAGCGTGGCGCCGCAGATCCCGTTCATCACCGAAGACATGGAACAGGTGCTGGAGGCCGCGCGCGATGCCGGCGCCACGACCGCCTTCTACACCGTGGTGCGCCTGCCCTGGGAGGTGGCGCCGCTCATGCGCGAGTGGCTGGCGCTGCACTACCCGCAGCGCGCGGCGCGCGTGATGGCCCGCATCCAGGACCTGCACGGCCTGAGCGCCGAGGCCCGCGCGGCGGGCAAGAGCTACCAGAGCGACTTCGCCACGCGCATGAAGGGCACGGGGCTGTGGGCCGACCTGGTGCGCCAGCGGTTCGCCACCGCGTGCCGGCGCCTGGGCCTGAACCGCCAGCGCGTGGAGCTGGACCTGTCGCAGTACCGGCCCGGGCTGGCGCGGGGGCAGGGCAGCCTGTTCTGACGCCGCGAAGGACGGCGCGGCCGGGGGGGGGCTGCAAACAATCTTTCGCCATGCGCCGGACAACGCAACTTGCTGCTGTCGCCGGCCCCCGCTTCAGTGCCACGCGGGGCGGCCGCGGTTCTAAGCTCGGCCGTGAATGTTCTGTGGCCGCTGCCGTTTCCTGCGGTGGCCGGCTTTCCGCCGTTTCCTGCTGTCTGGAGTGCGACCCATGGCCTTGCGTGATTTCAAAGTGCTGACCTTCGACGTGGTCGGCACCCTCATCGATTTCGAGGGCGGCATGCTCGCCTATCTGCGCCGGGCCGTGCCCGGCAGCCCCGTGACCGACGAGGCGTTCCTCGCGGCCTACCGCGCCGCCCGCAAGAGCGGCGACACCTGGGCCTATCCCGACGACCTGGAGCGCTGCTGGCATGCGATCGCGCCGTCGCTGGGCCTGCCCGACAGCGAGGCGCTGGCGCGCGGCCTGCGCGACTCGGTGGCCGACTGGCCGGCGTTCCCCGACTCGGTACAGGCGCTGCAGCGCCTGCGCGGGCATTTCAAGCTCGTGACGATGACGAACGCCCAGGCCTGGGCGCTGGAGCACTTCCAGAAAGCCCTGGGCTCGCCCTTCAACCTGCTGCTGAGCTGCGACGACGCGATGTGCGAGAAGCCCGACGCGCGCTACTTCGCCTATGCCCGCGGCCGCTACGAGGGCGCCTGGGGCTACCGGCAGGCCGACAACCTGCACGTGGCGCAGAGCCAGTACCACGACATCGGCATCTCCAAGCGGCTGGGCATCACCACCTGCTGGATCGAACGGCGGCACGGCATGAAGGACTCGGGCGGCACCATCGAATCCGAGCACACCGTGCCGGACTACCACTTCCACACGCTGGCCCAGCTGGCCGACGCGGTGGAGGCGGGGCAATGAGCCTGGACGGCCACGAGCGCTTGCCCGCCCTGGAGGGCCTGGAGGGCATCGCCCGGCCGGTGGCCGACCTGCTGCCCGAGCTCATTGCCCTGCGGCGCGACCTGCATGCGCACCCCGAGCTGGCCTTTCAGGAGCGGCGCACGGCCGGCATCGTGGCGCAGTCGCTGCGGCTGCTCGGCCTGGAGGTGCACGAAGGCATCGGCGGCACGGGCGTGGTCGGCACGCTGCGCTGCGGCAGCGGGCCCCGCAGCGTGGGCCTGCGCGCCGACATGGATGCGCTGCCCATGGTGGAACTGGGCACGGCCGCCCATGCCAGCCGCCACCCGGGCGCACACCACGGCTGCGGGCACGACGGCCACACCAGCATGCTGATCGGTGCGGCGCGCCAGTTGGCGCGCACGCGCGTGTTTGACGGCACCGTGCACTTCATCTTCCAGCCCGCCGAGGAAGGCCAGGGCGGCGCGCGCAGGATGATCGAGGACGGCCTGTTCGAACGCTTTCCGTGCGACAGCGTCTACGCGCTGCACAACTGGCCCGACCTGCCGCTGGGCCACGCCCAGACCCGGCCCGGGCCCATCATGGCCGCGGCCGACCGCTTCGACATCACCGTGCGCGGGCGCGGCGGCCATGCCGCGCAGCCGCACCACACGCCCGATGCCATCCTGGCCGCGAGCCAGCTGGTGGCCCAGCTCAACACCATCGTGGCGCGCCGCATCGACCCCGGCGAGTCGGCCGTGCTGTCGGTCACTCGCATCGAGGGCGGACACAGCCACAACGTGCTGCCGGCCGAGGTGCAGATCACCGGCACGGTGCGCAGCTTCGACGCCGCATCGCAAGACCGCATCGAGGCCGCGCTGCGCGCCACCGCCGAGGGCATTGCCCTGGCCAGCGGCACGCAGGTGGAGGTGACCTACCTGCGCTACTACCCCGCGACGGTGAACACCCCGGCCGAGGCGGATCTGGCACTGCAGGCCGCACTCGCCATCGGCCTGCAGGCCGGCGTGGCACCGCGCGCCGCCTTCACCTCGGAAGACTTCGCCTTCATGCTGCAGCGCCGCCCGGGCGCCTACCTGTGGCTCGGCCAGGGCCGCGCCGAGCCCGGGCCCGACGGCGAGCGCGCGCTGCACCACCCGTGCTACGACTTCAACGACGACGCGCTGCCGCTGGGCGTGCGCTGGTTCTGCGAGGTGGCGGCGCGCGCCCTGGCGCCCACCTGATGCGGGCTTGAAGCCTGGCATCGCCCCGGCGCCGCACTTCGATTCCTTCCATCCACTTCATCGACCCAAGGGACCATCCCATGAGCATCACCGTGCTGCGCCAGTCCGCCACCCTCGGCGGCTTCGAACACCAGGGCACGCCCGCCCGTCCGCTGACCCTGCCGCCGTGCGAGTTCAGCGGCATCGACGTCGATCTGCAGGGCGCGGGCGAGAACCGCTCGGGGCTGTGGGAATGCACGCCCGGCCGCTTCGAGCGCCAGTTGGCCAATGCCGAGGTCATGCACATCCTGGCCGGGGCCTGCACCTTCACGCCCACGGGCGGCGAGCCGCAATCCATTCGAGCCGGAGACACGCTGTTCTTCCCGTCGAACACGACGGGCGAGTGGCATGTGACGCAAACGCTGCGCAAGGTGTTCGTGGTGCTGGCGGCGTAAAGCCTCCACCGGCGCCTGCGTTCAGGGGCGTGCAGGTCCGTCGCCGCTCGGCGCGGGCAGCTTCGCGATCACCTTGATCTCGAATTGGAAGCCGTAGAGCCAGGTCACGCCCACGCCGGTCAGCGTGGGGTGGGGCGCGTCGCCCCAGTACTCCGGCACGATGGCCCACACCGTCTCGAACGTCGATTCGGGATCGACGAGGAAGACCGTGACATCGACCACGTCGTCGAAGGTGCAGCCGGCCGCGTGCAGGATGGCGTTCAGGTGGTCGAACGCCAGCCGCACCTGCGCCGGCAGGTCGGGCTCGGGCGATCCGTCCTCGCGGCTGCCGACCTGGCCCGACACGAACAGAAAGCCGTTGGAGCGGACCGCTGGCGAATAGCGGTTGCGGTCGTAGAGCGCGCGGCGCCCGGCGGGGAAGACGACGTCGCGTTGGGGCGTGCTGGTGGGATGCATCAAAGGTTCATCGGGGCGAAGCCGCCCGGTGGTTGGCGATGCAGGCACTGTAGGCAGCGGCGTGCGGGGGATAAAGGGCCCAGTCCACCCATCACTGTTTGTAGACTCCAAACAATCCCTCCGCCACCGCCACCGAAAGCACAGCGCCCATGGACCGTTTCGATGCAATGCAGGCCTTCGCCCGCGTGGTGGAGGCCGGCAGCTTCACCAAGGCGGCCGAGACCCTGCACATGAGCAAGACCACCGTGACCCAGCTCGTCCAGCAGCTGGAGGCGCGGCTGCGCGTGAAGCTGTTGAACCGCACGACCCGCAAGGTCAACGTCACGGCCGACGGCGCGGCCTATTACGACCGCGTGGTGCGCCTGCTGGCCGACATGGACGATGCCGAGGGCAGCCTGTCCAGCGCCTCCGCGCTGCCCCGGGGCCGCCTGCGGGTGGACGTGCCCAGCCCGCTGGCCCGCGCCATCCTGGTGCTGGCGCTGCCGGCCTTCCACGCCCGGTACCCGGACATCCAGATCGACATGGGCGTGAGCGACCGCATCTTGGACCTGATCGGCGAGAACGTGGACTGCGTGGTGCGCGGGGGCGAGCCCACCGATCCGTCCCTGGTCGCGCGGCGCGTGGGCGACCTGCAGCTGGGCGTGTATGCCGCGCCCGGCTACCTTGAGCGCGCGGGCACGCCGCTGCACCCGAACGAACTGGAGAACTCGCACCGCCGCACGGTGGGCTTTCTGTGGGCGCGCACCGGCAAGGCCTTGCCGTATGCCATGCACCGCGAGGGCGAGCGCCTGGCGGTGCGGGGCCGCCATGTGTTCTCGGTGGACGATGGCAACGCGTACCTGGCGGCCGGCGTGGCGGGCCTGGGCGTGCTGTGGCTGCCGGACTACCTGGCGCGCGAGCCCCTGGAGCGGGGCGAACTGGTGCGGCTGTTCCAGGACTGGCGCCTGGACCCGATGCCGCTGTACATCGCGTATGCGCCGCACCGGCACGTCAGCCCGCGGCTGCGCGTGTTCATTGAGTGGGTGGCTGGCCTCATGGAGCGGCATGCACCCCTGGCCGGCCGGCCACGGGCGTGACGCGGGCCTGTCAGGCGGCCTGCTGCGCCGGCTGCGATGCCGCGAACCGGCCGATGGAGTAGGGCGCCAGCGGAATCGACGTCTGGCCCGTGGCGATCAGTTCGGCCATGGTCTCGCCCACGCCGGGGCTGATGGCGAAGCCCTCGCCGTTGAAGCCGAAGGCGTAGTGCAGCCCCGCCACCTTGGCGCTCGGCCCCATCACCGGTTGCCAGTCGGGGGTGTAGCCCTCGATGCCGCTCCACACGCGGATCAGCTGCACGTGCTCGAACGCCGGCACGAAGCGGCGCAGCTCGCGCAGCTGGCGCAGCACGTTGTCGGGCTTCACATAGGCGCGGATGCGGTCGGCATGCGCGGGCCCTTTCAGGCCGCCGCCGAAGACGATGTTGCCGCGCGCAATCTGCCGGAAGTACAGGCCCTCGGTCTCGATGGGGGACGACAGGCCGATGGACGGCCCGAGCGCGTAGGGCAGGGGCTCGGTCACGCCCATCTGCGGACCGCGGGCCTCCATCGGCACGGGCTCGCCGAACTGCTCGGCCATGCGGTTGGACCACGCGCCGCAGGCCACCAGCATCTGCGGGGCGCGAAAGCGCCGCCCATCGGCCGTGTGGGCGACGAAGCCGTTGGCGTCGCGCTCCACCTGCATCACCTCGGCATGCTCGACGATGTTCGCGCCCGCACGGCGCGCCGCGCGGGCGAAGGCCGGGCCGGCCAGGCGGGGGTTGGCGTGGCCGTCCTGGGGCGAGTAGGACCCCGCCACCACGCCGGGCGCGAAGATGCCCCAGCGTTGGCGCAACTGCTCGGCGGTGAACAGCTGCAGATCAAGCCCCAGGGGCTTGACGTCGTGCGCGTGCTTTTCGAGCACCGCGGCCTGCTTTTCGGTGTAGCACACGCGCAGGTGGCCGTAGGGCACGAACTCGGCGTCTTCGCCCAGCAGCGACCGGATGCGGCCCCACACGGCGCGCGCGCGGTTGGCCAGCGGCATCTGGTGCAGCTCGCGCCCTTGGCGGCGCACGTTGCCGAAATTGGTGCCGCTGGCCTGGCGGCCCACCAGCTCGCGCTCCAGCAGCGTGACGGACAGGCCGTGCTGGCGCAGGAAGAAGGCCGTGGTGGTGCCCATCAGGCCACCGCCCAGCACCAGCACGTCGGTGTCGTGCGCCGTGGCGTTCTGGCTGCCGTGGTTCATGCCTGCACCTCGCGCGTGTTCATCATCAAAGGCTTGACCGGCGCCTGCGACCGCAGGCGGCCCACCTGTTCCACGGGAACGTGGCAGGCGCTCGCGACGATCTCCGCCGCGGCATGGCCGCAAAAGCGCCCCTGGCAGCGCCCCATGCCGACACGGCTGAAGGCCTTGGCGCGGTTCACTTCCTGGCTGTCCATCTCGGTCACGCAGCGGCGCAGTTCGCCCGCGGTGACGGCCTCGCAGCGGCACACCACGGCCGCATCGGGCAGCGCCGCGGCCTGCGCATGCGGCCAGGGAAAGGCCCGCGCCAGCCCCTCGCGAAAGCGGTCCATCCGGCCCAGCGTGCGGCGCAGCGCGGGCGCCTCCTGGCCGTAGCGGGCGCTGCCGGCGGCATGCTTCAGGTCGGCCAGCGCCGCCAGGGCGGCCAGGCGGCCCGCGGCCTCGGCCCCGTCGGCCCCCAGGATGCGCACACCGTCGCCCGCCAGGTACACGCCGGGTGTGCTGCTGCGGCCGTCCGCGTCGATGCTGGGTAGCCACTGGCGGCTCACGGGTTCGAAGGCGAACGCGCAGCGCGCGAGATCGGCCAGTTGCGTCTCGGCCCGCAGGTGCCAGCCCAGCCCCACCGCATCGCATTCGAAGCGTCGTTCCTGGCCCTGTGCATCGCGCACGGCCACGGCCTGCACACCCAGGCGGTCGTCGCCGTCGATGGACAGTGGCGCCACGCCCTGCAGCACCGGCACGCCCGCCGCCCGCAGGCCGCGGATCAGCCCCAGGCCGCGCAGCGCGAGCGTGGGCCGCGCCAGCAGGCCGGCGATGGCGGCCCAGGGCTTGGATGCGGGCGCGGTGTCGAGCACCGCCGCCACGCGCGCGCCGGCCTGCACGTACTGCGAGGCCACCAGGTACAGCAGCGGTCCGCTGCCCAGAAAGACGACCTGCGAACCGATGGCGCAGGCCTGGGCCTTCAGCGCGATCTGCGAGGCACCCAGGCTGTAGCAGCCGGCGCGGTGCCAGCCCGGCACGGGCATGAGGCGGTCGGTGGCGCCGGAGCACACCAGCAGCGCGTCGAACGGCAGCGTCTGCGGCTCGCCGGCATGCACCACGTGCAGTTCGCCGGCGGTCACGTTCCAGGCCAGGGTGTCGGGCCGGTAATCGACCGATGCGCGCAGGGCGTCGAAGTCGCGGTGCAGCGCCTGGGCCTTGCCGGCCTCGCTGCCGTAGAGCTTGGCGTAGGGCCGCTTGAAGCCTTCGGGCTGGCGGCGGTAGATCTGCCCGCCGTCGCGCCGGCTTTCATCCACCACGGTGGGGCGCAGGCCGGCCTGCACCAGCGCCTGGGCGGCGCGCACGCCGGCCGGGCCGGTGCCGACCACCACGATGCGGGGCGAGCCGGTAGGGTTAGTGACTGGGGTGGCGGTGGGGGTGCTCATGCCGCGTCCCCTTGCGCATGGCGCGCCAGCGATTCGCGCAGGTCCGGCGTCACCGGCCAGTGCGCCGCGGGCGGGTGGGTGAGCACCTCCATGCCGGCTTCGGCCGGGGTGGAGCAGGCGCGCAGCCGATTGCCCGAAGGCGTCCACACCCAGCAGTCCTGGCAGGCACCCATGAGGCAAAAGCCCGCGCGCGGGCCGTCGCCGAACTCGCTGTCGCGCACCCGCCGCCCGTGCTGCAGCAGCGCCACCAGCAGGGTGTCGCCAGCGAGCGCGGCGGCAGGTAGGCCATCGATCGTCAGGGCGATCGGGGGGCGATCGGTCTCGGCCAGCCGCACGAAGCGGGCCGGCGGGCGGTGGGCGGTGTCGGGCATGGGCGTCTGGAGGGCGGTCAGCGCTGGTGGGGAAAAAGCCGCTCGATGGGACAGTGCGTCTTGATGAACGGCGTCTTGATGACGATGTAGCTGAAGTACTTGGAGATGCCGAGGTTGCGTTCGAGCAGGTCCTCGATCACCTCCTGGTAATGGTTCACGCCGCGCGTCAGAAAGCGCAGCAGGTAGTCGTAGCCGCCGCTCACCAAGTGGCATTCGAGCACCTCGTCCACTTCGCGGATCGCGGCCTCGAAGCGCGTGAAGTCCTCGCGGCGGTGGTCGGTGAGCGTGACCTCGGTGAACACGGTGAGCGTGTCGCCCAGCTTTTCCAGGCGCAGGTGCGCGCCGTAGCCGGCGATGTAGCCCGCCTGCTCCAGGCGCTTGACGCGGATCAGGCAGGGGCTGGGCGACAGGCCCACCGCGTCCGCCAGGTCCACGTTGGTCATGCGCCCGTTCTTCTGCAACTGCGCGAGGATGCGCAGGTCGAGGCGGTCGATCTTGAAGGCTTCGTTCATCATGGCGGCATCGGGACGTGAAGGAGGCTTCGATTCTGCGGCGGCGCGCGGTCGCTGTGTTGGCGTTGCTGGGGCGTTGCCGCCGGTTTCAGCCCTTGAGCGCGGCGCGCACGTCGGGCGCGTCCAGCACATCGTCCAGCGTCTTTCGCAGGCGCTTGAACATTTCGGCGAACTCGTCCTCGGTGTAGGTGAGCGCGGGCGCAAAGCCCAGGATGTTGTCGCCGAAGGCGCGGAACACGATGCCGTTGCGGTACGCCGTGGCCGCGATGCGCTCGGACAGACCCAGCGCCGGATCGAACCCGCGCCGGGTCGCCTTGTCGCTCACCAGCTCCAGCGCGCCCAGCAGGCCGCGGTGGCGCGAGTCGCCCACCAGCGGATGTGCCAGCAAGGCATCCAGCCCAGCCGCGAAAGGCGCGGCGCCGCGCTGGCCGTTGGCGAGAATGCCGCCTTCCTCGTACAGCCGCAGCACTTCCAGCGCCACCGCCGCGCTCACGGGGTGGGCGGAGTAGGTGGCGCCGTGGCCGATGGGCGCGCCCTCGGGTGCACCGTCGGCGATGCCGGCGTACAGCGCGTCCGAGATCACCGTCGCCCCCATGGGCACGTAGCCGGCCGTCAGTCCCTTGGCCAGCGTGAGGATGTCGGGGGACACGCCTTCGGCCTCGCAGGCGAACAGCGGGCCGGTGCGGCCGAAGCCGGTGATGACCTCGTCCACCACCATCAGGATGCCCAGCTCGCGCGTGGCCTCCCGCATGGCCTTGAGCCAGCCCTGGGGCGGCACGATCACCCCGCCCGAGCCCTGGATGGGTTCGCAGAAGAAGGCCGCCACGTTGTCGGCGCCCAGCTCGGCCACCTTGGCCCGCAGCGCCGCCACCGAGGCCGCGATGATGGCCGGGCCGTCCGACGGGTCCGCGGCGCGGTAGGGGTTGGGCGAGGGAATGTAGTGCTGCGTCGGCAGCGGCAGGTCGAACCCGCGGTGGAAGGCGGGCAGGGCGGTGAGCCCGGCGCCCGTGGACGACGAGCCGTGGTAGCCGCGCTCCAGCGCGATGAAGTGCTTCTTGGCCGGCTGGCCGATGGCATTGTGGTACTGCACGATGAAGCGCACGGCGGCATCCACCGCTTCGGAGCCGCCCAGCGTGAAGTACACGTGGTTCAGCGATTTCGGCGTGATCTGCACCAGCTTTTCGGCCAGAAGAATGGCCGGCTCGCTGCTGAAGTGGAAGTAGCCCGTGGCGTAGGGCAGGCGGCGCATCTGCTCGGCGGCGGCCTGCACCACGCTCTCCTGGCCGTAGCCCACGTTCACGCACCACAGGCCGGCGAAGGCGTCCAGCAGCTCGTTGCCCTTGGCATCGGTAAGCCATGCCCCCCGGCCCGAGGACAGCACGGTCGGGCCGCGGCGCTCGTGCGCTCGCCAGGGCGAGACGGGGTGGATCAAATGCGCCCGGTCGATGGCATCGAGCGAGGCGAGCTGGGGCAGGTCGGTGAGTTGGGTCATGGCGGGGTCCGGTCGCGGGCCAGGGGTTCGGTGGCGGTGGTGAGGCGTCTGTCGATGGCCCCAAGGTTAGGCCAGGGGCCGCTGCGCGTGGTGCTGCTTTGGCGGGGTTTCGCGCAGCACGCTGCGGTTGTTGGCGCGGTGGCAGCAGATCGTGCGGTGCCTCCGGGGCGCTGGCTGCCGGCCGCCATGCGTCAGTAGCCGCGCGAGCGGTCCACCAGCCCCACCATGGGCTCGCCCGCCTCGAACCGGCGCAGGTTGTCGACCACCACGTTGGCGGCGCTCAGGGGCTGGGTCATGCTCGCGATGTGCGGGGTGAGCTGCACGCGCGGGTGCCGCCAGAAGGCGTGCGACGGCGGCAGGGGCTCGGGGTCGTTCACGTCGAGCACCGCCTCGCCGATCTGCCCCACGGCCAGCGCGGCCAGCAGGTCGGTGTCGATCAATTGCGGCCCGCGCCCCACGTGCACCAGCCCGGCACCGGCCGGCAGTTGCGCGAACAGGTCCTTGTTCAGAAAGCCCCGCGTGGCATCGGTCAGCGGCAGCAGGCACACCAGGATGTCGGTGCGTGCCAGGAAGGCCGGCAGTTCGTGCCGGTCCGCGTAGCAGTGCACGCCGGCGAACTGGTGGCGCGAGCGGCTCCAGCCCGCGCAGTCGAAGCCCAGACCCCGCAACTGGGCCAGCACCGCCTGCCCGAGCGAGCCCAGGCCCAGCACGCCCACCCGGCGTTCGCTGGCCGGGCGCACCGGCAGCACGCGCCATTCGCCTTGCTGCTGCTGGCGGCGGTACTGGGGCATGTCGCGGTGCAGGCCCAGCACGGCGTGCGTCACGTACTCCACCATGCCCTGCACGATGCCCGGCTCCACCATGCGCACCACGGGCAACTCGGGCGGCAGCGCCGCAAAGTCGAACTGGTCCACGCCCGCGCCCGATGAAAACAGCACCTGCAGCTGCGGAAAGCGCGTGGCCAGATCCTGCGGCGGCTCCCAGGCCGCGAGAAAGCGCACCTGGGCCGGGTCGCCGATGTCGGGCCAGATGCGAAAGTCGATCTCGGGCGCGCGGTCGCGGAACACGCCGGCCCACTGGCGACCGCGCACGGGGTCGGATTTGTAGAGGAAGGTGGTGGAGGTCACGGCAAGGCCCGGCAGGGTGGATCGTCGAAGGGGCGGGCTCAGCCCAGCGCCTGGGTGGCCAGGGCGAACAGCCGCGGGGCGCCGTTCGGGGCGTCCGATGCGGTGGGCAGGGTGCCGCCGCGCACCATGGTGGTGGGCGCGTCCACGCGCAGCAGGCCGATGCTCTCCAGCCACTCGGCCAGACCGCTGTCGAAATCAATGTCGATGCGCGTGAAGTGGCCGGCGTTCATGCCGGCCAGATGGGCGATCAGCGCCTTGGCGCTTTCCGCATCCGGGGCCACCACGGGGCCGATGGCATGCCCGCGGCCGAAGCGCCGCAGCAGCGCGAAGCCGCGCTGCTCGCCGTCGTGGTCCAGCACCACGCAGGCATCGCTGCGGGCCAGCAGGTCGTCGATGAGCGCATCGCGCGGCATGCCGCGCGCCTGGGCGTCGAGCCGGTGCAGCGCGGCCGCCTCGTTCAGGCCAGAGGGGCGCAGGCGCCAGCCGGGGGGCAGGGCGATCAGCGGCGTGGGCCGGGCCACGCCCTGGTGCTGGCGCACCTCGCCCGTGCGCACGAAGCCCAGGCGCTCGTACAGGCCGCGCCCCTCGGCGGTGGCATGCAGCAGCACCGTGTGGCCGTCCAGCCCGTCGAGCAGCGTGGTCATCAGGCGGTGGCCGATGCGGCGGCCCTGGCAGGCCGGGGTGACGAGCACCAGCCCGATGGTGGCGTGCCGATCGCCCCATTTCCAGCGCTGGGCGGTGGCGATGGTCTGCCCGTCGCGCTCGGCCACGAGGCCCTCGGAATGCGCGAACACCTGCTCCCAGTCGGCCAGCCGGTGCGGCCAGCGCAGTTCGGCCGACAGCGCCTGCGCCTGCGGCAGGTCGTCGGGCGTCATGGGGCGCAGCAGCACGCCGTCCTCGGCGGTGGCAGGGGTGGCGGGCAGGGCGGTGGAGAGCATGGGCGGCGTCCTCGTTGCGAAGGGATTGGGCGTCTATCTTGGACGACATCGGCAGGCCGCACCACCCCGAATTCGGGTTTGCCCGCAACTTGCAAGCTTCGTCTGCCGGGCGCGTGCGTTTTGCAATTCGCTGCGGTGACGCGGGGCGTTACGGGCACAAATGCTGGACCTTCCTGCCTAGCATCGAAGCACCTTTTTCCAACTGCGCGCAGCCCCTTGCGCGCCCCCGTTCCATGCTGCTTTTCGATCCCCGGTCCATCGCCGTTCCCGCCGGCCATTTCATCGGCGGGCGCCTCGTGCCCGATGCCGGCCGCATCGCCGTGCTGCGCCCCTCCGATGGCCAATGGCATGCCGACCTGCCGCTGGCCGATGCCGCCACCGTGGACGCCGCGGTGCAGGATGCGTGGCAGGCTTGGCGCACCACGGACTGGGCGCGGCGCGCCCCTCGGGAACGCGCCCGCGTGCTGCGCCGCTGGGCCGACATGATCGAGGCCGACGGCCCGCAGTTGGCGCCGCTGGAGGCCGTGTGCTCCACGCGCCCAGTGCGCGATGCCGCTGCGTGGGACGTGCCCTTCACCGCCGAAGGGCTGCGCTTTTTCGCCGAGTACGCCGACAAGCTCGGCGGCGAGGTGGCCGCCACGCGGCACGACCACCTGGGCATGGTGGTGGCCGAGCCCTACGGCGTGGTGGGCGCCATCACGCCGTGGAATTTCCCGCTGGTGATGATGTCGTGGAAGGTGGGCGCCGCGCTGGCCGCAGGCAACGCGGTGGTGCTAAAGCCGTCCGAGATGACGCCGTTTTCCGCCGTGCGGCTGGCCCAGCTGGCGGTGGAGGCGGGCGTGCCGCCCGGGCTCTTCAACGTGGTGCAGGGCGATGGCCGCACCACCGGCGATGCGCTCACGCGGCACCCCCGGATCGCCAAGATGACCTTCACCGGATCGACGCGCACGGGCGCCGCCATTATGGCCACCTGTGCGCTGCAGGGCCCCAAGCCCGTCACGCTGGAGCTGGGCGGAAAGAGCCCGCAGCTCGTCTTCGACGACGCACCCGATATCGACCGGCTGGCCGGCCTCATCGCCGGTGCCATCACCGGCAACGCGGGCCAGGTGTGCGTGGCGGGGTCGCGGCTCATCGTGCAGCGCGGCATCGCGGCGGAACTGGTGGAGCGCATCGGCGCGCGGTTCGCCGCGCTGCGGCCCGGCGCCACCTGGGACGGCACCGCCACGCTGCCGCCCATCATCTCGGCGCCGCAGGCCGCGCGCATCCTGGACATCGTGGAGCGCGCGCGCGACGCGGGCGCCCAATTGCGCTGCGGCGGGGGGCTGTTCGACGACGTGGCCGGCGGCGTGGCGGCCGGTGCGGCGGGCGGAGCGTACTTCCAGCCCACGCTGCTCGAAGGCGTGGCGGCAGACAGCCCCGCCGTGCAGGAAGAGATCTTCGGCCCCGTGCTCACGGTGCAGACCTTCGACACCGAGGAAGAAGGCCTGGCCCTGGCCGCGCACGCGCACTACGGCCTGGCGGCCGGCGTGCACACCGCCGATATCGGCCGCGCGCTGCGCGCCATGCGCGGCATCAGCGCGGGCACCGTCTGGATCAACCGCTACGGGCGCAGCGCGGACTTCGTCATCCCCACCGGCGGCTACCACCAGTCGGGCATCGGCAAGGACCTGGGCCGCCAGGCCGTGGAGGCCAACCTGCGCTTCAAAAGCGTGCTCATCGACTTTGCTGCGGCGCACTAACGGTGCACGGTTGCACGCCGGCGGTGCAGACCGCACGGCATGCCGCAAGGCCCCCGGCAAACCGCAGCTTTCGCGCGCCGCACCCCTGCATTTCCCTATGACACCCGCGAAACCGCGTGCTTCAATCACTTCGTAATGACACTGTCGCAAATGCCAAATCAGGCGCTGCGAACCGCCCCGGTCGGTGACCGACCCAACCCGAGGATTCCGAGACCATGACCTTCCGTCCCAAGTACGTGACCTTCGACTGCTACGGCACGCTCACCCGCTTTCGCATGGGCGAGATGACGCGTGAACTCTTCGCCGACCGCATTCCGGCCGAACGCATGGAGCAGTTCATCGCCGACTTCAGCGCCTACCGCTTCGACGAAGTGCTGGGCGACTGGAAGCCCTACGAAGTGGTGCTCAAGAACGCCGTGCGCCGCCTGTGCAAGCAGTGGAAGATCCAGTACCTGGACGCCGACGGCCAGAAGTTCTACGACGCCGTGCCCACCTGGGACCCGCATGCCGACGTGCCCGCAGGCCTGGCCAAGGTCGCCAAGGAGATCCCGCTGGTGATCCTGTCCAACGCCTCCGACGACCAGATCCAGAAGAACGTCGCCATGCTCGGCGCGCCGTTCCACCGCGTGTACACCGCGCAGCAGGCCCAGGCCTACAAGCCGCGCCTGAAGGCGTTCGAATACATGCTCGACTCGCTGGGCTGCGGCCCGCAGGACGTGCTGCACGTGTCCTCCAGCCTGCGCTACGACCTGATGTCGGCCGACGACATCGGCATCAAGAACAAGGTGTTCGTGAACCGCGGCCACGGCCCGGGCAACCCGGCCTACCACTACGTGCAGATCGAAGACATCGGCGGCCTGCCGGGCGTCGTCGGCCTCTGAGCGGTTTTTCCTTCCTTCCCACAGCCCGCACGCCCCTTGCCATGAAGCTCGAGTCCTACTGGAACGATTCGGTCCCGCCGCTGGCGCTGGCACCGCACGACCTGCCGAGGCAGGTCGATGTCGCCATCGTCGGTGCGGGCTTCACCGGCCTGTCGGCCGCGCTGGCCCTGGCCCGGCGCGGCGCGAGCGTGGCGGTGCTGGAGGCGGGTGCCAGCGTGGCGCCCGAGGCATCGGGCCGCAACGGCGGCCACGTCAACAACGGCCTGGCGGTGGACTATGCCGAGGTGGCCGCCAAGGTCGGCGTGGCGCAGGCCCGGGCCTGGTACCACGCCTACGACGCGGCGGTGGACACCGTGGCCCGCATCGTGCGCGACGAGGCCATCGACTGCGATTTCCTGCGCCACGGCAAGCTCAAGCTCGCCACCCGGCCCCACCACCTGGAGGCGCTGCGGCGCAGTGCCGAGCGGCTCATCGCCGACGGGGTGGATACCGACGTGGAGATCCTCGACGCCGCCCGGGTGCGTGCCGAGGTGCAGAGCGACCGGTTCGAAGGCGGGCTGTTGTACCGGCGCAGCGCGCAGATGCACATGGGGCGGTTCGCCCAGGGGCTGGCCCTGGCCGCCCAGCGCCAGGGCGCGCAGATCCACACCGGCACCTGCGTGGACCGCATCGAGCGCGTGCAGGGCCAGGTGCACCGGCTGCACACCGCGCGCGGCGCGGTGCAGGCCAGCCAGGTGCTGCTGGCCACCGGCGCCTCGCGCCACGGCGGCTACGGCACGTTCGGCTGGCTGCGCCGGCGCATCGTGCCCATCGGCAGCTTCATCGTGGTGACCGAGCCGCTGGGCGCGGCGCGCGCGCAGGCCCTGCTGGCCGAGCGGCGCACCTACGTCACCATCGCCAACATCCACCACTACTTCCGGCTCACGGCCGATCACCGGCTGGTGTTCGGCGGCCGGGCGCGCTTTGCCATCTCCAGCCCGCAGCAGGACGCCGCCAGCGGCGAGATCCTGCGCGCCGGCCTGGCGCAGACCTTTCCGCAACTGGGCCGCGTGCGCATCGACCACTGCTGGGGCGGCCTGGTGGACATGACGCAGGACCGCCTGCCGCACGCCGGCGAGCGCGACGGCCTGTTCTATTCCATGGGCTACAGCGGCCACGGCACGCAGATGTCGGTGCACATGGGCGAGCGCATGGCCGCCGTGATGGCCGGCGATGCTGAGGCCAATCCCTGGCGCGGCCGCGGCTGGCCCGCCGTGCCCGGCCACTTCGGCCCGCCGTGGTTCCTGCCGGCGGTGGGGCTGTACTACCGCCTGAAGGACCGGCTGGCCTGACGTCCCTGCGGGCGCCTGCCACCTTCCCTTGATTCGCACCATTCCAAGATCCCCGTTCACCCCCCCCACTGCCACCCGTCACAGGAGCATCACCATGAGCGACAGCCGCACCCCGTTCGACACCCTCGTCGGTCCCCAAGAAAGCCTTCGCGTGATGGACTCGCTGCGGCGGGGCGCCACGCGCCGCGACGTGCTCGCCATGCTGATGGCGGGCGGCATGCAGGCCACGCTGGCCGGCGGCCTGGCGGGCATGGCGGTCACCGCGCATGCGCAGACGCCCCGCCGCGGCGGCCGCATCCGCGTGGCCGGCGCCACGGCCGCGGCCACCGACACGCTGGACCCGGCCAAGCAGTCCAACCAGACCGACTACTCGCGCGGCACCATGCTCTACAACGGCCTGTTCGTGCTGGACGGCTCGCTCACGCCGCAGCCCGCGCTGGCCGAATCGTCCGCCACGCAGGACGCCAAGACCTGGGTGTTCACCCTGCGCAAGGGCGTCACCTTCCATGACGGCAAGGCCCTGTCGCCGGCCGACGTGGTGTTCTCCATCCTGCGCCACAAGGACCCGGCCACGGCCTCCAAGGCCAAGGTGCTGGCCGACCAGATCGAGACCGTCAAGGCCTCGGGCCCGAACGAGGTGACCATCGAGCTGAGCGCGCCCAACGCCGACCTGCCGGTCATCCTGGGCACCTTCCACTTCCACATCGTCAAGGAAGGCACCACCGACTTCAACGCCGGCATCGGCACCGGCCCCTACAAGCTCAAGGAGTTCAAGCCCGGCGTGCGGTCGCTGATGGTGCGCAACGACGCCTACTGGAAGCCCGGCAAGCCCTACCTGGACGAGATCGAGTTCGTGGGCATCGGCGACGAGAGCGCCCGCGTGAACGCGCTGCTGTCGGGCGGCATGGACCTGGTGGCCTCGGTCAATCCGCGCGCCGTGGCACGGGTCAAGGGCACGCCCGGCTACGCCATCTTCACCACGCAGTCGGGCCAGTACTCCGACCTCATCCTGCGCAAGGACATGGGCCCGGGCGCCAACCCCGACTTCATCCTGGCGATGAAGTACCTGTTCGACCGCGAGCAGATGAAAAAGAGCATCGCGCTCGACTACGCCGTCATCGCCAACGACCAGCCCATCGACCCGACCAACCGGTTCTACTTCAAGGACCTGCCGCAGCGCACGTTCGATCTGGACAAGGCCAAGTTCCACCTGCAGAAGTCGGGCGTGACGGGCAAGGTGCCGGTGGTCACCTCGCCGGCCGCCATGTACTCGACCGAGACCGCGCTGCTGCTGCAGCAGTCGGGCCAGCGCATCGGCCTGGACCTGGACATCAAGCGCATGCCGGCCGACGGCTACTGGTCCAACCACTGGCTCAACAGCCCGGTGGGCTTTGGCAACGTGAACCCGCGCCCCAGCGCCGACACCATCCTGACGCAGTTCTTCAAGTCCGACGCGGCCTGGAACGAATCGCGCTGGAAGAGCCCGCAGTTCGACCAGCTGCTGCTGGCCTCGCGCGCCGAGACCGATCTGGCCAAACGCCGCCAGATGTACGCCGACATGCAGACCATGATCCACCAGGAGGCGGGCATCGGCATTCCGCTGTTCCTGGCCAGCATCGACGGACATTCCACCAAGCTCAAGGGCTTGTCCCCGATTCCGCTGGGCGGCCTGATGGGCTACTCTTTCGCCGAGCACGTCTGGCTCGAAGCCTGACGCCCCGCACGCCCCGAGCACTGGAAGCCGCCGCGCCATGAACCGTGTGATTCTCAAGCTCCTGGTCCAGCGGATCCTGCTGGCGCTGCTGTCCCTGCTGGCGGTCTCGGTGATCGTTTTCTCGATCACCGCCGTGCTGCCGGGCGATGCCGCGCAGGAGCAGCTGGGCCAGGACGCCACGGTCGAGGCCCTCGCCGCGCTGCGCGCCCAGATGGGGCTGGACGTGCCGGCCCCGCTGCGCTACCTGCGCTGGCTGGGCGGCATCGTGCGCGGCGACCTGGGCCAGTCGGTCACCACGCAGATGCCAGTGGGCGAGCTGGTGGCCAGCCGCCTGCCCAATTCGCTGCTGCTGGCGGCCGTGACCGCGCTGTTCTCGGTGCCCATCGCGCTCACCCTGGGCATCGCCTCGGCCGTGTGGCGCGGCTCGTGGTTCGACCGCCTGGCCTCGTCGGCGGCGGTGGCCGTGGTGTCCGTGCCCGAGTTCCTGGTGGCCACGCTGGCGGTGCTGGTGTTTGCCGTCAAGCTCAAATGGCTGCCCGCGCTGTCCTACGTGAGCGACATCGAATCGGTGGGGCAGATGCTGCGGGCCTTCGCCATGCCCGTGCTCAGCCTGTGCTGCGTGATCGTCGCGCAGATGATGCGCATGAGCCGCGCCGCCGTCATCGACCAGCTGGAGGCGCCCTACATCGAGATGGTGCGCCTGAAGGGCGCCTCGCCCCTGCGCATGGTCATGGCCCACGCGCTGCCCAATGCCATCGGGCCGATCGCCAACGCGGTGGCGCTGTCGCTGTCGTACCTGCTGGGCGGCGTCATCATCATCGAGACCATCTTCAACTACCCCGGCATCGCCAAGCTCATGGTCGATGGCGTGACCCAGCGCGACATGCCGCTGGTGCAGACCTGCGCCATGATCTTCTGCGCGGGCTACCTGATCCTGGTGACCGCGGCCGACGTGTGCGGCATCCTCGCCAACCCGCGCCTGCGCCACCGCTGACCACACCGAAGGGCCGCCCCATGGATTCCCTGACCCACCCTTCCAGCCCGCCCGCCACGCCGCGCCACGCGGTGCGCCGCTGGCTCTCGGGCTTCGGCGTCTCCGGCCTGATCGGCCTGGCGGTGCTGCTGTGCTGGATGCTGGCCGCCCTGGCCGGTCCCATGCTGCTGCCGGGCCCGCTGCAGGCGGGCGGCGGCTCCGACGTGTTCGCGCCCATCAGCGCCCAACACTGGCTGGGCACCGACTACCTGGGCCGCGACATGCTGGCGCGCGTGATCGACGGTGCGCGCTACACCGTGGGCGTGGCCCTGCTGGCCACCCTGCTGGCCAGCGGCACGGGCACGGCCCTGGCGCTGTTCGCCGCCGCCATGGGTGGCAAGGTGGACACCATTCTGAGCCGCGTGCTGGACACCCTCACCGCCATTCCCAGCAAGATGTTCGCGCTGATCCTGGTGGCCGGCTTCGGCTCGTCCGTCGCCATGCTGGTGGCCACGGCGGCGGTCATCTACATCCCGGGCGCGTACCGCATCGCGCGGTCGCTGGCCGTCAACATCAATGCGCTCGACTACGTCACCGTGGCGCGCACCCGGGGCGAGGGCACGCTCTACATCATGCTGCGCGAGATCCTGCCCAACATCGTGGGCCCCATGCTGGCCGACCTGGGGCTGCGCTTCGTCTACGTGGTGCTGCTGCTCGCCGGCCTGAGCTTCCTGGGCCTGGGCATCCAGCCGCCCGCGGCCGACTGGGGATCGCTGGTGCGCGAGAACATCGGCGCGCTGCCCGACGCCGGCGCCTCGGTCATCGCGCCGGCGCTGGCCATCGCCAGCCTGACCATCGCGGTCAATCTCGTCATCGACAACCTGCCGGGCCGTGCGGCCCGCGAACGCGGAGGGCGTTGAACATGGGGGCATCCGTTGTCGTCCAAGACCTGAGCATCACCGCGGGCGACCAGACGCTGGTCGATGCGCTGAGCTTCACCATCGCGCCCGGCGAGGTGCTGGCGCTCATCGGCGAATCCGGCTCGGGCAAGACCACCACGGCGCTCGCGCTGATGGGCTACGCACGGCACGGCTGCACCATCTCCGGCGGCAGCGTGCGCATCGGCGACGTCGACGTGCTGCACCTGGCGCCCGCCGCCCAGCGCGCGCTGCGCGGGCGCACCGTGGCCTACATCGCGCAGAGCGCCGCCGCGTCGTTCAACCCGTCGCGCACCATCATGGACCAGGTGGTCGAGCCCACCCGCATCCACGGCACCCTGAAGCGTGCCGAGGCCGAAGCCAAGGCGGTGCAGCTGTTCCGCGAACTCGCGCTACCCGACCCGGACACCATCGGCGACCGCTATCCCCACCAGGTCTCGGGCGGGCAGCTGCAGCGGCTGATGGCCGCCATGGCGCTCATCACCGACCCCGACCTCGTCATCCTCGACGAGCCCACCACCGCGCTGGACGTGACCACGCAGATCGAAGTGCTGCTCGCCTTTCGCCGCGTGGTGCGCGAACGCCGCGCCACCGCCGTCTACGTGAGCCACGACCTCGCCGTGGTGGCGCAAATGGCCGACCACATCCTCGTGCTGCGCAACGGCCAGATGCAGGAGGTGGACACCACCGCGCACATCCTCGCCGCCCCGGCCCACCAGTACACCCGGTGCCTGCTGGCCGCCGCGCGCCCCACGCCGCGCGTGGCCGAGCACTGCCGGGGCGAAGGCGAGCTGCTGCTGGATGTGCGCGACCTGTCCGCCGGCTACGGCCCGGTGGATGCCACCGGCCGCCCCGCCTCGCTCATCCTGGAAGACATCAACATCAAGCTCTACCGGGGCCAGGCCATCGGCGTCATCGGCGAATCGGGCTCGGGCAAGACCACGCTGGCGCGCGCCATCGCCGGGCTCATTCAGCCCTGGCACGGCACCATGCTGTTCGGCAACTCGGAGCTCAAGACCACCCTGGGCGCCCGCACCAAGGAAGAGCTGCGCCGCATCCAGATCGTGTTCCAGATGGCCGACACGGCGCTCAACCCCTCGCACACCATCGAGCGCATCCTGGCCCGGCCGCTGCAGTTCTACAAAGGACTCAAGGGCGAGGCGCTGCAGCGGCGCATCCGCGAGCTGCTCGACCTGGTCAAGCTGCCGCACAGCGTGGCGGACCGCCTGCCCGGCGGCCTGTCGGGCGGGCAGAAGCAGCGGGTCAACCTGGCCCGCGCGCTCGCGGCCGACCCCGACCTGATCCTGTGCGATGAAGTGACCTCCGCCCTCGACACCGTGGTGGGTGCCGCCGTGCTCGACCTGATGGCCGAGCTGCGGCGCGAGCTGGGCGTGTCGTACCTCTTCATCAGCCACGACCTGCACACCGTGCGCTCGGTGTGCGACGAGATCGTCGTCATGCAGCACGGCCGCAAACTCGCGCAGGTGGCGCGCGCCGACTACGACCGCGGGCCGCACCACCCGTATTACGAACTGCTGGCGCGCTCGGTGCCCGAGCTGCGCCAGGGCTGGCTGGAGGAGAGGGCCGGCGCACCGGCCGTGCTGGCCGCAGCGGCCTGACAAACAGGCGATCCCTACCGGAGACACCCCATGCACCCCATCTTCCGCATCGCCGTGATTCCCGGCGACGGCATCGGCAAGGAAGTCATGCCCGAAGGCCTGCGGGCCATCCAGACCGCCGCCGAGCGCTTCGGCTTCGAGCTGGAATGCCGCACCATCGACTGGGCCAGCTGCGACTACTACGCCGCCCACGGAAAAATGATGCCCGACGACTGGAAGGCCCAGCTCGCCGGCGTGGACGCCATCTTCTTCGGCGCCGTCGGCTGGCCCGCCACCGTGCCCGACCACGTATCCCTGTGGGGCTCGCTGCTCAAGTTCCGCCGCGAGTTCGACCAGTACATCAACCTGCGCCCCGTGCGCCTCTTCGAAGGCGTGCCGTGTCCCCTGGCCGGCAGGAAGCCCGGCGACATCGACTACTTCGTCGTGCGCGAGAACACCGAGGGCGAATACACGTCCCTGGGCGGCATCATGTACGAGGGCACCGACCGCGAGATCGTCATCCAGGAATCGGTCTACTCGCGCCACGGCGCCAACCGCCTCTTGAAGTTCGCCTTCGACCTGGCGCAAAGCCGCGCCAAAAAGCACGTGACCCTCGCCACCAAGAGCAACGGCATCGCCATCAGCATGCCCTGGTGGGACGCCCGCGCTGACGACATCGCCAAGGCCTACCCCGAGGTCACCCTGGACAAGCAGCACATCGACATCCTCACCGCCCGCTTCGTGCTGCAGCCCGGGCGCTTCGACGTGGTGGCCGCCACCAACCTGTTCGGCGACATCCTCTCCGACCTGGGGCCCGCCACCACCGGCACCATCGGCCTGGCGCCTTCGGCCAACCTGAACCCCGAGCGCACCTTCCCCAGCCTGTTCGAGCCCGTGCACGGCTCGGCGCCGGACATCTACGGCCAAAACATCGCCAACCCCATCGCCATGATCTGGTCGGGCGCGCTGATGCTGGACTTCTTGACGCAAGGCCAGGGCGCGGGACGGCAGGCGCACGATGCCATCGTGGCGGCGATCGAAGAGGTCATCAGGACCGGACCGAAGACGCCCGACTTAGGGGGCACGGCCAACACCACGCAGGTCGGCGAGGCCATCGCCGCGTGCATCGCCAGGCGCTAGCCCATCGGCCCTGCCATTCCTTTTGCTATTGAATTTGTAGCACGATGCCCTAGTGTCATTTGCACTGGAGCCTGATTTCATTCCAACCCCATTCCTTCCCTGCCATGCCCCTGACCCTCCACCGCCCCGACCTGATCCGTAGCGCCAACTTCATCGCAGGGCATTGGCACCCCGGCCCCGGCGCACTGCTGCCCGTGACCGACCCGGCCACCGGCGCCGTGATCACCGAAGTGCCCGACTCCGGCGCCCCCGAGGCCCGGGCCGCGCTGGAGGCCGCCCATGCCGCCTTCCCTTCCTGGCGGCAGGTGCCGGCCAAGCAGCGCGCGGCCATCATCAAGCGCTGGAACGATCTGGTGCTGGCCCACCAGGACGACCTGGGCGCCTTGATCTCCCTGGAGCAGGGCAAGCCCCTGGCCGAGGGCAAGGGTGAGGTGGCCTATGCCGCCAGCTACATCGAATGGTTCGGCGAACAGGCCACGCGCATGAACGGCGAGGTCATCCCCGCCCCCGTGCCCGGCCGGCGCATGTTCGCCCTGAAGGAACCCGTTGGCGTGGTGGCCGCCATCACCCCGTGGAATTTTCCCGCCGCGATGATCGCCCGCAAGATCGCCCCGGCCCTGGCCGCCGGCTGCACGGTGGTCTGCAAGCCCGCCGAAGACACGCCCCTCACGTCGCTCGCCCTGGTGCTGCTGGCCCATGAGGCCGGGGTGCCGCCTGGGGTGTTGAACATCGTCACCGCCTCGCGCGAGAAGACGCCCGAGGTGGTGGACGTGTGGCTCGATGACTCGCGCGTTCGCAAGATCACCTTCACCGGCTCCACGCCCGTGGGCAAGCACCTGGCGCGCCGCAGTGCCGACACGCTCAAGAAGCTCTCGCTGGAGCTGGGCGGCAACGCCCCCTTCATCGTCTTCGAGGATGCTGACGTGGACGCGGCGGTGGACGGCTTCATGGCCGCCAAGTTCAGAAACGGCGGCCAGACCTGCGTGTGCCCCAACCGGGTGTTCGTGCACACCAGGGTGCATGCCGAATTCGCGCAAAAGCTCACCGCCCGCGTGGCGGCCTTGAAGGTGGGGCCGGCCAGCGACCCCGCCTCGCAGATCGGGCCGATGATCAACGCCCGGGCGGTGGAGAAGATCGAGCGGCACGTGCAGGACGCCGTGGCCAAGGGCGCGAAGGTGCTCACGGGCGGCAAGCGCCTGGCCGACCTGGGCGCCACCTACTACGCCCCCACGGTGCTGGAGAACGCCGACGCGACCATGGCCTGCGCCTGCGAGGAGACGTTCGGCCCGGTGGCGCCGCTCACGCGCTTTGACAATGAAGAAGAAGTGATCGCCGCCGCCAACGACACGCCGTTCGGGCTGGCCGCGTACTTCTACAGCCAGGACGTGCGCCGCATCTGGCGCGTGGCGGAGGCCCTGGAGACGGGGATCGTGGGGATCAACGAAGGGGCGCTGGCGGCGGAGGCGGCGCCGTTCGGGGGCGTGAAGGAGTCGGGCTACGGGCGCGAGGGATCGACGCACGGGCTGGAGGATTACCTGCACACGAAGTATGTGTGCCAGGGGGGGCTGGGCTGACGGGGGAGGGCGCCGTAAATGCGTATTCTCTTCAGAGAGATGCATGCCCCGTCTATGGCAGGCCATGTTCATTTCGGCAGCCGGGTGAATATTTAACGCGTATTGGGCTTCTCCCAAGCCACTAGTGCCGTCGGTGGCTGCCGCCGTTCTTATTCACGCTACCTGGCTCCAAGCTGTCATTGGTGTGCGAGAGTCGCAGGCCTGAATGGTGGTTATATAAGGTGCAGCAGCCATAAAACTCCCACAAAACGGCTTGTGTCGCGCCGGTGACTGCTTCAGTGCTGTTCGAACTCTCGTTTTATGACCCAAAGCGGAGTAGCAACCGTCGTTGCTGGTAACCGCTACCCAACAATAGCTGACTTATTGCAGTCATTGGTTTAGGCGTGGGGACGGCGGCAAGATAGTGTCTTAATATCTCGTTACATACACGCTCGGGGGATAACACTTTTGACGGTGACCCCATTGACTCAAGGGCCTGTCGAGCTAGAACATACAGGGAGGCACCATGCATATTCAACACGTCGAAATCGGCAATTTTCGAAAGCTCCACGCCGTACGAGTGGACTTTGCCGAGGCAACAACTGTTTTCGTTGGCGCGAACAACAGTGGGAAAACATCGGCCATGGTGGCGCTTCGCCACTTCCTTATTGACCGGACAGACTTCTCCATCAATGACTTCACATTGTCCCATTGGGCCAAGCTTGATGCGATGGCCATCGCGTGGGAGGCCCCCGTTCCCGGAGAGGAGGAAGCAGAGTTCGATTGGGGTGAAGTTCTGCCGCACCTCGATGTCTGGCTGAGTGTTCCGACAGAGGAGCTTCACTATGTTCAGAAGATCCTTCCCACACTTGATTGGGCAGGAGAATATATCGGCGTTCGCTTGCGCTACGAACCCAAGGACATCCAAGCCCTGAAACAACAGTACTTAGCGGCCAAGCTCGCTGCTGCTTCGGTCATGGGCGCTATACCAGTTTTGACAGAGGGGAACACGGCAGAAGCAATCCCTGTCGTGGAAGGTTTCGCTCTCTGGCCGAAGTCGATGATGGACTTCCTGTCGCTTCGCCTGCGGCCATCCTTTGAGGTCCGTGCCTATCTCCTAGACCCCAAAAAGCTGGTAGCGCCGAAGAACGGCATCGCCATTCCTCAGACTCTTCCCGTTAGCAATGAGCCAATCGATGGAGACCCGTTCAAGAAAATCATTCGCATTGATGAAATCAGCGCCCAACGCGGATTTGGATTTGTTAAAGCTTCAAATCGAGGGGACGACTTACAGGAGGATGGGAACTTGCGGGGTGGCAAAAAGCTATCCAGCCAGCTTCGCAACTACTACGCCCAACATCTTGATCCCTTTGATCAACCCGAGCCGAAGGACCTACAGGCCTTGCAAGCGCTTCACGGTGCACAAGCTGCTTTCGGCAAGCGTTTGGCGAGCTGCTTTTCAGCAGCTCTGAAAGAACTTGAGGACATCGGCTATCCCGGTGTCACTGACCCGAAACTCACAATAACCACAAGCATCAAGCCCATTGATGGTTTGAACCATGCTTCGGCGGTTCAGTACGAAGTTCCCACGCATCTGAAGGAGGGGGAAGGTTTTGCACATCGCCTCCCCGAAGACTCAAACGGGCTTGGATATCAGAATCTGGTCTCAATAGTCTTTGCGCTGATGAGCTTCCGCGATAAGTGGATGAAGGTTGGCAAGGCTTCCAAGTCGACGGACCCTGAAGAAGCCCTAATTCCACCTCTTCATCTTGTCCTGATTGAAGAACCGGAGGCGCATTTGCATGCGCAGGTCCAACAGGTCTTCATCAAGCAAGCCTATGACGTTTTGCGCAAGCACGACAAGCTCAAGGGCGCGACAGACCTCCGCACGCAGCTTGTCGTCAGCACACACTCAAGCCATCTCGCGCATGAAGCCGACTTCGCCTCCTTGCGGTACTTCCGTCGGCTTCCTGTCAAGTCGGTGGGCGGGTCTGTTCCGGTGTCATGTGTTGTCAATCTATCCGAGACCTTCGGAATCGGAAAGGAGACGGGCCGCTTCGTCAAGCGATACCTCAAAGCAACGCATTGTGATCTGTTCTTTGCGGATGGTGCCGTGCTGGTCGAAGGACCGGCCGAGCGCATTCTTGTTCCGCACTTTGTTCGCAAGCGTGATCAATATGAGTATCTGCGCCGTTGCTACATCACCTGGCTTGAGATCGGCGGAAGTCACGCGCACAGGCTTAAGCCCCTGCTTGAGCATCTGGGGTTGAACACGTTGATCATCACAGACCTTGATGCGAAGGATGCGACCGGAGCGGCAGTCCCTCCTGTGCGCGGCGCAAGCCTCAAGGCCCGCAATGAGACGCTCAAGACTTGGGTTCCTGCGGCAGAGGATCTGGACACACTGCTAGATAAGAAGCCCGAAGAGATCGTCCTTAACGACCCAAGCGGCTATGGTATTCGCGTCGCCTACCAGCAGCCCATCTCAGCCAAGTTCAAATCCACGGACGAGAAAGAGGCACTCGCCAATACGTTTGAAGACGCCTTGGTCTATGAAAATCTCGACCTGTTCCAGAAGATGGATGGCACGGGACTGTTGGGTCGGATTCGCAAAAGCCTTGATGAGGCTACTGATATCGGCGATCTTGCCAAGGGAATGCTTGTTGCCTTGGCGAAAGGCGGCAAGGCGGAATTCACTATGGATCTTCTCGACAGTGTCGAGATCGACATGATGAAAGTTCCGACTTACATCGACAGCGGATTGCTCTGGCTTGCAGCCCAGCTTAAGCGCAAGGAAGACGGTATCTCAGGCAAAGCAACTGAACCAGAGAAGGTGCCGAAAAGCGCCGCCGAGCCTACGAAGGCCGCCGTATGAGTTCCCAGACAACCGTAGCCAGGACCGATACCACTGATGCTCATGTTGATGAAGAGATCGCGGCTTGCTTGAGTCTGGACTCTCCGAAGAGCTTCTTTCTTTTCGCTGGTGCAGGTTCTGGGAAGACGCGCTCTCTTGTGGCCGCGCTACAGCACGTGCAGACGCATTTGAGCGGGCGTCTTCGGGTGAAAGGACAACGAGTGGGAGTCATCACTTTCACAAACGCGGCCAGTGACGAAATCAAGAGACGGCTGCTGTTTGATCCGCTGATCGACGTTCGCACAATTCATAGCTTCGCTTGGTCTTTGATCGAAGGTCTTAATCGCGATATCCGTGAATGGCTGCGCGTTGACCTAGAGGAAGACATCACGAAGCTGAATGTGGAGGAGGCCAAGGGTAAAAAGGGTACAAAGGCATCGACGGATCGCCTAAGAAAAATTGAGTCTAAAAACAAGCGCCTCCAGAACCTCCCGAACGTCAAGTCATTCACGTATAGCCCGACCGGGGATAACCGCGGGCGCGATGCTTTAAATCACTCTGAAGTCTTGCAGCTCACGGCGAATTTCCTTCAGACCAAGCCTGCCATGCAAAGCATCCTCACGGGCCGCTACCCAATCCTTCTCATCGACGAGAGCCAGGACACCAACAAGCATTTGATTGATGCGCTCTTTGCAGTTCAAGCCAAGCTTAAAGGGAAGTTCCTTCTTGGCCTGCTCGGAGACATGATGCAGCGCATCTATAACGACGGGAAAGAAGGGCTGGGGCAGGGACTCCCTCCAGATTGGGCGACACCGGGAAAGCAGCTCAACTACCGTTGCCCCAAACGGGTGGTCGCCCTGATCAACAAGGTCCGTAGTTCGACAGACCAGCAACACCAGCTGCCCATCTCCGCCGCAGTTGATGGCGTCGTTCGTCTCTTCATCCTGCCAAGCGACTTAGCAAATAAGCCCGCCGCAGAGCAGAAGATCTCAGCCTACATGTCAAGGACGACGGGTGATGAAAAGTGGAACGAGCCCAAGGCGATCAAGACTCTGACACTTGAACATCGGATGGCAGCATCTCGTTTGGGCTTCCTTGATGCTTTCTCTCCACTCTATGACGTGGAAGGTTGGCGTACCAGCTTCCTCCAAGGGACGCTGCCTGCATCGCGGTTCTTTTCTGAACAAGTGCTTTCTCTTGTGAATGCAAAGCATAGCGATGATCCCTTTGCCGTCGCGCGTATTGCCAAGGCCTATTCCCCGCGCCTCACGCAAGAAGCATTGCGCGTAGCTAAAGACACCCAGGAACACCTCAAGCAAGTCAATGCTTCCATTGACGTGTTGATGAAGCTTTGGAAAGACGGTGCCGATCCGACCTTGCTACAGGTTCTGCGCTGCGTCGCAGAACACAATCTCCTCGAAATTCCTGAATCCCTTGAAGTCAGCACGTCAAAGGCAAGTGCTGAAGCCGCGGCTTCCGACGAAGATGAGCGCGAGGATCGGCGGACCGAGCGAGCGCTAGCCATTCAAGCCTTCCTAAATGCGCCGTTCTCTCAGATCAGGCCAATGATGGAATACCTGTCGGGGGACGCGCATTTCGACACGCATCAAGGCGTGAAAGGGCTTGAATTTGATCGTGTCATGGTGATCATGGATGACGCAGAGGCGAGGGGCTTTCTCTTCAAGTACGAAGATCTGTTCGGGGGCAAGGCTGCGGGCGAAAAAACCGTTGAAAGCACCAAGCGGCTGTTCTATGTGACGACAAGCCGGGCAAAGGAAAGTCTCGCACTCGTTGCATATTCTTCAGCCCCGGACCGAGTCCAGAATTTTGTGCTTCAGGAGGAGTGGTTCAGTCCCGAGGAGGTCGTTGTCGGTATTCCGACCTGACAGCTATGGTTCTTTTTCACTCAATTGCTCCCTGGCTTGGCACCGAAGCAAACAGAAACCGGCCCTAAGAGTTTCGGTACCACCGCACCGCACTCATGGCTTGTTAAATATCCCGCCTAGCAATAAGCAAAGTAATATTTGCTCATCAACACATCCACGCGATGGACCTGAGCCGCCTTCGCAAGGATCGCATTCATCCGCGCCACGTCGCGAAAGATATCGCCCCCTCCGCCATCGACATGCGCCTGCCGCCCCGCCAGATCGGGAAAAGCTTCAAAAATCGCAAAGCGTCTTTCCGAAAACCGAACGGCGAACCACGGACCCGTGGCGGGCTCGGCTTCGACGCAGGCCCGGATGTCCCGCAGCATCTGCAACTCAAGCCAACAGATTTCGCTCCGCCTGAATGGCTGCGACCAAGCGGTCCAGCTCTTCGTTGGTGTTGAACAGCGATGGTGTCACCCGCATCACAGGCCCGGAGGCTAACCCTGACTTCGCGACCACCAGAACGCCGTGCTTTGAGATGAAGCGCTCCTGGACCTTGCGCGCCTGCTCCATGGTGCGCAGGCCCGCTAAGCGAAATGCGCTGATCGCGCCATAGTTGTCGCGCTCCTGCGGCAGCATGAGCTCGACACCAGGCACATCCCGCGCCCTGCTGACCCAGTAGTCGCGCAAGGCACGCAAGTGGGCGAACTTGCGTTCCAGGCCGATGCGCTCTTGCACGGCCAAGGCCTTGGGAATGCTGAGCCGGGCTGCCACGTCCACGGTGCCTGTCGGAATGCGCGAGCGCAGGTCCTCCGCTTTGTAGATCTTGTTGCCCAGCCACTGCTGGATGTCTGCCTGTCTTTCCTTCTTGATGTAGATGGCGCCGGTACCCAGCGGCGCGGCCACCCATTTGTGCAGCGAAAAACCGACGAAATCCGCGCCATAGGTCTTTACATCGAAGGGCATATGGCCCACCGCCTGGGCACTGTCCAGAATGACATCGACGCCCCGCGCTTTGGCCATGGCCACGATCTCGGCGACTGGTGGCACAAGGCCGTTGCGGTTGGAGACATGGGTCAGCAGCAGCAACTTGGCGCGCGGTGTGTTGCGCAAGATGCTGTCATAGGCTTGCAGCACATTGGCGCGGGTGTGGGGCTCAGGCAGATTGAAGCGCACGACCTTGGCGCCCCGGCTTTGTTCCAGATAGTCCATGGCGTACTGCATTTCGTCATAGTCGGTGTCGGCATAGATCACCGCGTCACCCGCGCTGAGTGGCCGGTAGTTGACGATGAGTGAATACAGGGCCTCCGTCCCCCCGCCGCACAGCGTGACCTCGTCTTGTGTGGCGCCGATGAGGTGGGCCACTGCTGCGCGCGACTTGTTGAGTTCGGGATCGCGCGGAATGCCTTGTACCGCGCTGCGCAGGAACGTGGAGTTGTACCGGTTCACCCACATCGAACGCTCGAAGTAATGGGCTTGAACCTCACGGGTCATGGCCCCGTAGTACGCCGCGTCCAGGTTGATCACCGTGCGGTCCACGTCGTAGAGCCCGGCCAGTTCCATTTGCAGTGCGCTGGAGCCTGCGGCGGCCGACATCGAAGTGGCGCCAGTGCCTGTTATGGCAGGCGTCGTTGCGGATGCAGTGCCTATGGCCGCCGCCAGTGAGCTGGCGGTGGCGTAGCGGAAAAAGTGGCGTCGTTCAATCATGGATGGCTCTTTTCTCTCTAGGGCTTGGAGGTCAGGACGGCAGTGCGCCAGCGGCATGCAGCGCTTGCTCAAGGTCTGCGATGAGCTTGCCCGAAGGCTCCAGCCCAATGGACAGTCGGACGATGCCCGCACTGAATGCGCAGTGCTTGCGTTTGCGTTGCTCTGTTTCGGGGTAGTACGCCGCCAGGCTATGAACTCCGCCCCAGCTGGCCCCAATCTGGAACACCCGCAGTGCCGAGAAGAACTGGTGAATGGCTGCATCACTGTGGAAGTGCGGAACAAAAGACAGCACGCATCCACCACCGGTGAACGAAGCTGCCCAGCGCGTGTGGCTACGGTCTCCGGGGCGCGGCGGAAAGAGGACCTCTGTCACCGCGTCATGGCTGGTGAGCGCCGAGGCCACGGCCAGCGCACTGGCGCACTGGTGGGAATAGCGCACTTCCAGCGTGTCCATGCCCCGCAGGGCGAGGAAACAGTCTTCGGCACTCACCGCCTGCCCCAGAACGCTCTGCGTGGTCCGAAACGCCTCGTACAGCGATCGGCTGTCCGTTGCGATGGTGCCGAGGAGCAGATCGGAGTGACCGCTCAAAAGTTTGGATGCAGCTTCCACCACGATGTCCACGCCCACTGGAATGCCGCGAAACCCGAGGGGGGAGGCCCAGCTGTTGTCGAGCACCGTGCGCACGCCCGCTGTCCGGGTCACCTCCACGATGGCCGGAATGTCCTGCATCTCCATCGTGATAGAGCCTGGGGATTCGAGAAACACCAGCTTGGTTTGGGGGCGCAGCCAGCTCGCAAGGCCGGCCCCGGCCAAGGGATCGAATGTGTCGTGTTCTATGCCGAAGCGCTGCAGGTAGTCGCGGGCGAAGGTGCGCAGTGGACCATAGGCGGAGTCTGCGATGAGCACATGGTCTCCCGCCTCGAGCAGGGAAAGGGCGATCAAGCACAGCGCCGCTTGCCCGGAGGGCACGGCGACACAATGGTGGGCTCCTTCCAGCGCCGCCACCCTTTCTTCCAGCGCGCGCGTGGTGGGGGTGCCAGTGACGCCGTAGGTGTAGCCGTCAAACAGGCGGTCTTTGCGGGAAGTGAAGTCTGCGACGGTGTCGAACAGGACGGTGGAGGCGCGCCAGACGGCGGGTGACAGGCTGCGAAACTGGTCGTTGGGCGCTTCGGGAGAAACGTGGGCTTGTGGGGGCATGCGGATGGCTCTTGCTGGCTGCTTATTCGGGCTTGATGCCCAGGCTGTTGACCACCTTGGCCCATTTGATGGCTTCGGCGCGTATGAAGGCCTGGGCCTCATCGGGAGAGCAACTGCCCAGCTGGATGGCAAGGCTGGAGATCCGGGACTGCACCTGCTTGTCCGCCAGCGCAGTGGCCGTCGCCTTGTGCAGCGCGGTGATGATGGGCTTGGGCACTTTGACCGGCGCCACCAACGCCCACCACTGTCCAAAGTCCATGGTGTTCAGCCCCAGCTCGCTGGCAGAGGGCACATTCGCAAGCTGTGGCACGCGCCGATTGCCCGTCACCATCAGGGGCACGATTTTTCCAGCACTGAACAGGCTGCTCGCGCTTGCCAAGGTGCAAAAGTGACCGCTCAGAACACCCGCCGCTACATCGGTCAATGCGGGCGCTGAGCCTTTGTACGGAATCATCTGCAATTCCAGCTTGGCCTCTTTGGCGTACAGACCCGCCGCCAGATGGCTGATGCTGCCCGTGCCGCTGGTGGCGATGCTCAGAGGCTCTGCCGCCTTTTTCGCATCGGCCACAAATTTCTGGTGCTGCCCAGCCTGGTACTTCTGCGCATCCACGACAAGGACCAAGGGAGAGACTCCGAGGGTGGAGATCGCCGCCGAGTCGTTCATGATGTCGTAGGGCATCTTCTGATAAATCGACGGTGCAATCGCGTGCGCCAGTTCGATGATGGCTAGCGTGTACCCGTCCGCTGCCGACTTCACCATTGCGTCCACACCCAGGCGGCCTGCAGCGCCGGGACGGTTGTCGATCACCACCGGTTTGCCCAGCCCATCGGCCATGCTCTGGCCGACTGCACGGGCCAGCACATCGGTGCTGCCGCCCGCAGACCAGGGCACGATCAGTTTGATGGGCCTGTCGGGGTATGGCGCCTGCGCCCACAGCGAAGCACCGGGCAGCAACATCGCTGCGCTGGCAGCACCCCCCTTTTGCAACAACGATCTGCGATCCATGGCTGTAGTCCTTTCAATGTTGGTGGGGCCGACCCACCAGCACCATGGGGCAGTGCGCGTGTTTCGTAGGCCGGTGAATGAGAGAACTTTAGAATCCAGATCGATAACAATCAATGATGCGATCAATGGGGTCTATGCACAAAGCTGATAGGTGGTGAATGAACTTTCGTCAGATCGAAGCCTTTCGCGCGGTGATGGTGACGGGCTCTGCGTCCCGCGCTGCAGACCTGCTGCAGATCAGCCAACCGGCCATCAGCCGCAGCATTCTGGAGTTGGAGAAGACCACCGGGTTCGCGCTGTTCGACCGGGTCCGTGGTCGGTTGGTGCCCACCGCCGAAGGCCATCTCTTCTTTCGTGATGTGGAGACCACGTTCCAGGGCCTGGACAGACTGCGGATCAGCGCAGCGCGTATTCGGGACTTTGGGACGGGCGACATCCGCATTGCCAGCCTGGCGGCGATGGGATCGACCCTGGTGCCCCATGCGCTGCGCTTGTTTCGGCAAAAGCACCCGTCGATTGCCGTCACCTTGCAGGTGGCCAGCTCAGCCACCGTGCGCGAGTTGGTGGTGAGCAGCCGTTTCGAGGTCGGTCTGGCTGCTGACGAAATCGATGTTGCGGGACTGGAGCACCAGTTGTTCGCCACGCCCAAAGCAGTCTGTGCCATGCCCGAGGGGCACAGGCTGTGCGCGCGCAAGGTGGTCAAGCCGGATGACCTTCACGAGGAGGCCTTCATCGCGCTCTCGCCGGAGGACACTGTGCGCAGAAAACTGACGCGAATTCTGGAGGCAAGCGACGTCAGGCCCAAGGTGGTGGCAGAGACCCCCAATTCATCCACCGTGTGCGCGCTGGCGATGGAAGGGCTGGGCGTGGGGCTGGTCAACCCCTATGCCACAGACGGCTATGCGGCCCGGGGCGTGGTGTTTCGCCCATTCTCTGCAGCGCTGCACTTTCGAACCTTGCTGATCTTTCGGCCGGATCTTCCCAAGTCACGCATCGTGCGTGACTTGGCGGCTTGTCTGCTGAGTGCGCGCAACGCCAAAGCAGATCGGTGAACTCTCGATGGATGTGAAATGCGTCCACGTTTGCTGAACAGATGACCCCAACCAGCCTGTTTTGCCTTCTTTGACAGTCAGCCTTACGGCTTTTTACTCATCCCGGCAATAAGAAAAATAGTCCTTGCTCATCAACACATCCACGCGATGCACCTGGGCCGCCTCGGCAAGGATCGCGTTCATCCGCGCCACGTCGCGAAAGATATCGCCCCCTCCGCCATCGACATGCGCCTGCCGCCCCGCCAGATCGGGAAACGCTTCGAAGATCGCAAATCGTCTTTCCGAAAACCGAACGGCGAACCACGGACCCGTGGCGGGCTCGGCCTCGACGCAGGCCCGGATGTCGCGCAGCATCTGCACCACCGCCTCCTCCTGGCCGGGGCGGGCTTCGATCTCGATGAAGAAGGCCTTGCGGCCCTCGGCGCCTTGCTCTCCCAGCACCTGCACACCCCGGTGCGGTGCGCGGGCCTGTTCGGCGGCGGGCGGGTTCTTGTGCGGGGGCGACAGCGGAGTCATGGGTGCCTTTCGGGGTTCGGTGCAACGCAACGACTGTAGGGTCGCGCTCACGCCGTTGCGTGCCCGAAGATCGGCATTCCTTGCCTGATCGTCCAGGCCGGTTGTGCCGGGCCGGCCTTCCTGGCCAGAATGCGCCATGGCGGACGACGATTTGACGCAAGCGGTCTTGCGCTACACAGGCACCACGCACCAACGGACGGGCGGCATCACCGCCACGCGGGTGCGCGGCCTGTACCTGGTTCGGCGCACGGCGCCGAGCGCGTTGGAGCATGCGGTGGAGCAGCCTCTGGTGTGCCTGGTGCTGCAGGGCCGCAAGCGGGTCGCCATGGGCAGCCGCACGGTGTCTTATGCGGCGGGCGACACGATGATCGTCACGGCCAACGTGCCCACGGCCAGCCGCATCAGCCAGGCCAGCATTGCCCAGCCCTATCTGGCCGTTGCGCTGGAGCTGGACCCGGCGGTGATCAGCGATCTGGTCCTGGGATCGCCGGCGTGCGATGCGCCTCCCGCCACGCCCGACGCGGCCGACACGGGCGATGAGGAGGATCTGCGCGATGCCGTGCGCCGGCTGGTGCGGCTGCTGGACCGGCCCGAATCGCTCGCGGTGCTCAAAGCGGGCTTGGTCCGGGAGATCCACCATTGGTTGCTGCGGAGCCGCCAGGGCGCTGCGATCCGCCACCTGGGCTTGCCCGACAGCCACGCGCGCCGCATCGCGCGCGCGGTGGCGATCCTGCGGGCCGAGCCCGCGCGGCCGGTGCGTATCGAGCAACTGGCAGCGGCGGCCGGCATGGGCCGCTCGGCATTCCATCTTCACTTTCGGGCCATCACCTCGCTGTCGCCGCTGCAGTTCCAGAAAGCACTGCGGTTGATGGAGGCGCGGCGGCTGATCCTGTCGCAGGGCAAGAGCATGCGCCAGGTCGCTTTCGAAGTGGGGTATGAGAGTGCCTCGCAGTTCAGCCGCGAATACGCCCGCATGCATGGTCAGCCTCCCACCAGGGACAAGCGGCAGGCATCCGGCCGGGTGGGCATGGTCCGCACTGCGGGTATCGCCAAGGGCTAGCTAGCCCATCGGGCTTGCAGGCGTTTGCTATAAAATATGTAGCGTAATGCCCTAGTGCTGATTGCGCTGGAGCCCGAAAAGGCAAAAAGCGCCGCCCGCTCGCCTGCACCGGCAGGCAAAGCGATAGAGCTACCACCAGCGCTGAACCAGCAGGTACCCCGCAACGCCGGCCCCCAGCCAGACCCCCAGAACCAGAAACACCCCTGCTCGGCTGCGAGGCTTCTTGCCTTCCGTGCGCATCCATTCTTCCGCCTGGCTTCGGCAGGAAGCCAGCACGGGCGCGGGCAGCAGCTTCACCGTGAGCCAGATCAGCGCCGGCAGCAAGAGGACGTCGTCCACATAGCCCAGGACGGGGATGAAGTCCGGAATCAGGTCGATCGGGCTGAGCGCATAGGCCACGACGAACATGCCCAGGGCTTTCGCGTGCCACGGCGTGGCGGGGCTCTTGCAGGCGAACCAGAGCGTGACGCCGTCTCGCTTGATGCGCCAGGCCCAGGCCTTCAGGGTTTCGTGGACGGACATGGTGCGGGCAGGGGTTGGGAGACCGATTTTGCGGCAGAAGCCGCAGAGCGCCCGCGGCACGGCAAAGAGGGGCCAAGGCCCTGGCATCATCGCGTGCATGAATCGCCACTATCTGACCGCCGTCGCCGCCGTGGCGGCAGCGCTGCTGTTGCGCTACCTGCTCAATCCGGTGCTGGGGCAGCAGGGGCCGTACCTCATTTTGACGGTGCCGATCGTGGTGGCCGCGATCTATGGCGGGTTCGGCCCGGCACTGCTGGCCACGGTGCTGGGCACGTCGGTGGGCACGTACCTGTTCATCGAGCGCGGCGCTGGTTTGCGCGAGGTGCTGCAGCCAGAGAACGTGGCCCGGCTTCTGCTTTTCCTGGCGATCGGACTGGGCATCGGTCTGATGGGCGGGCAACTGCGGCGCTCGCGCGTGGCGCTGGCGGAAAAGATGCAGCAGCTCAAGGCCAGCAACCGTGCCAAGGACAACGCCATGGCCATCCTCGGCCATGAGATCCGCAACCCGCTGTCCGCCATCCATTCCGCGCAGGCGGTGCTGCAGCGCTCGCCCGGCGATGAAAAACGGGTGCTGCGGGCCAGCGAGATGATTGGCCGCCAGGTGGCGCAACTCACGCGCATGGCGGACGACCTGCTCGACCTGTCCGGGCTGATGCGCGCAAGCCCGCCGCCGAAGATGCCGGTGGATCTGCAGCAGGTACTGCGACAGGCGCTCGAGCAGAGCGCGCCGCTGGTGGCCAAGAAGGGCCACCGGCTCGACGCCGATCTGGGCGATGCGCCCGTGGTGGTCACTGGCGATGCGCTGCGGCTGGTCCAGGTGTTCGCCAATCTGTTGACCAACGCCGCCAAGTACACCGATCCCGGTGGCGAGATCGCCCTGCAGGTGCAATGGCGCGGCGAGCGCCAGGTGGCGGTGGCGATCCGGGACAACGGCGTGGGCCTGCCTCCAGGCTCCGTAGCCGACTTGTTCGAGCCGTTCGTCCAGGCACCGGGCGCCGCATCGAATGCGGAAGGCGGGCTGGGCCTGGGACTGGCGATCGTGCGCAAGATCGTGCTGGCCCACGGGGGCGAGGTGGTGGCCGAGAGCCAGGGACTGGGCCTGGGCAGCGAGTTCACGGTGGTGCTGCCCCTGGCCCGCACGGGCGCCTGAAGGCGCCGCCGCCCGGCGCGGCAGCCCGCGCTGCACCAGGGTCAGGAGGCTGGTCGGATGCGTTCGAAGAGGCCTTCATAGCGCTCGACGAAACCGTTGGCATCCACCGTCAGGAGAGCTTCGAATCCCCTGAAAAGGCCCAGGTCCACATAGCGCAGCTGCCTCGGTCCGAGCCGGTCGTACCGCTGCCGCGACCGGGTGACGGTCCACTCCAGTGCGTCGATGAAGGCGGTTTGCAGGCGGAGGCTTTTGCCGGTGGACAGCGGCGTGCGCAGGATCGGGAAGGTGTTGCAGAAAGGGGTCGCGGACAGGTCGGGTTCTTCGGCGCCGTCCAGATCGGTGCGCGGCTTGCCGTCGACGGTCCAGCCGCTGCCGTTGCGCTCGAGCGCCAACCGCCGGTGGCCGTTGGCGTTCCAGCGCTCGACCTCGACCGACTGCGTGCGCCAGTCGGGTGTGATCCGCCAGCGATGGGTGAGCTGGAAGCCGCCGCCCTCCAGGCCGATCACCGTGGACGATGCGGTGATGCCGTCCTGCGCGACGTGCAGCGCCAGCCGCTCCAGGCTGGCATTGGCCGTTCCGCGCCAGAACAAAACGGATGTGCCGGGTGCGGCGCAAGCGGGTGCGGGAGTGGGGTCGGAAGCAGGGGCGATGGGCATGGTGCGGGCTCCTTCAGGCGGCTGCACCGGCGAAGAAGCCGGGTCCGCGGTTTTGGTTCTGGTGCAGGATGGTGCGCAGATTCCATTAAGATGGAAACATATTCCACTTTACTGGACGGGGCGATGGTGGCATGAAAGGCAACAGGGCCGGCGGGCCGCTTTCGCAGGGCGTTCTGCCGATGCCGCCGGATTGTTCCAAAGCGCTGAAGTCCGCCCGCCGTTCGGCATGTTCCCCATGAATCACACCCCCATCCCCGAGGTTCGACTGATCGACTGCGACGAGGCCGCCCATGCGGGCGCAATTCTCGACATTCTGAACGAGGCCATCGCTCATTCGACGGCCCTCTACGACTATGCGGCACGCCCGCCATCGGCGATGTCTGCCTGGTTCGCCACGAAGCGCGCGAACGGCTTTCCCGTGGTGGGAGCGGTCGACGCGCAAGGCGCGTTGATGGGTTTTGCCTCGTGGGGCACGTTCAGGGCGTTTCCGGCCTACAAGTACACGGTGGAGCACAGCGTCTACGTGCACAAGGACTGCCGTGGGCGCGGGCTGGGCGCGCTGCTGATGCGAACGCTGGTGGAGCGGGCCCGGGCCGCGGGCCTGCACGCGATGGTGGGCTGCATCGACGCGGCCAACGAGGGGAGCATCCGGCTGCACCGGCAATTGGGGTTCGTCCATACGGGCACGATGCCGCAGGTGGGGTTCAAGTTCGGCCGGTGGCTGGATGCGGCGTTCTACCAGCTCACGCTGGAGACGCCGCTCGATCCGGTGGACGGTTAGGCGGCGGACCGTTCGGTGCTGGTGAGAGGGCGCGCCGCGCCGTCCTCAAGCCGCCGGGGCCGCGCGCGCTTCGCCGCAATCCGGGTATTGCCGCAGCCGCTCGATCAGCCATCGGCCCGCAGGCCCGGGCAGCGCGTCGCGCCGATAGACCGCTTTCATCTCCAGCATGGGATCGCCCTGCACGCCGGTCTCCACCTGGATGCGCACCAGCCGCCCGTCGCGCAGGTCGTCTTCCACCATGGGCCGGGGCATGTGCCCCCAGCCGAGGCCGGCGCGCAGGAAGGCGTGCTTGGCGCCGATGTCCGCCAAGCGCCACACGGTGTCGCCCAGCACGCCGAAGTCGCGGCCGGCTGTGAGGGGCGAGCGGTCGGTGAGGACGAGCTGAACATGGCCTTTCAGCTGCTGGCGAGTCAGCCGGCCCGGCTGCTGGGCCAGCGGCGATCCCGGGGCCGTCACGGTGACCATGGGCACGCCCATGAGCGGCACCTGTTCGAACTCGGGCGGAATGACGGGCAGCGAACCCATCACGCCCACGCGGCAGCGCCCGTCCAGCACCCATTGGGCCGCGGCGCCGAGTGCCTCCACCTGCAGTTGCAGCGTGGTGCCGGGAAAGGCGAGGGCAAAGGCGCCGATGGCGTCGGTCAGCGCCGCCATGGGGAACATGACATCGACCACGACCGACAGTTCGGGCTCCAGGCCGGCGGCCATCGAGCGTGCCTCGGCCTTGAGCGTGTCGGCCGCGCGAACGATGTCGCGAGCGCGGCCGGCCAGGGCCTGACCCTCCGGGGTGAGGGCGGGCAGTCGCGCCGCCCGGGTGAACAGCGTGACGCCGAGTTGCGCCTCCAGCCCAGCGATGGCCTGGCTGACGACCGACTGCGCCCGGCCGACGCGGCGGCCGGCGGCCGAGAAGCTGCCGGTTTCCACCGCGGCGACGAAGATGCGCAGGTGGTCCAGGGAGACGCCATCGAGCATGGTGATGTCCTCAATCCATCGTTAAAGCAGATGGATCATATTCAATCAAATAGGCTTCGCAGATGGAGGGCGCGTCTCTACATTGGGTGGGCAGCGGCGCCACGGCAAACCGGATGTGGCACCGGCGCAGATTTGTCCAGCACTTCTTTGTCAGGAGCACCCCACCATGTCCGCCTTGCTTTCCCCCTCCGCCCAGCGAACCATCGTGCGGCGCACCCGTGGCCGTGGACACGGTCCCATCACCCGGCTGATGAGCCCTGGCGACCTGGGCCAGGTGCTCAAGCCTTTCGTGTTTCTGGATCTGTTCCAGGGCGAATCGTCGTTTGCCGGTGGCATGCCCATTCACCCGCACTCGGGGCTGGCCACCGTCACGGTGGTGACCGAGGGCGACTTTCGCTTCGACGACGCGGTCTCGGGCGAGGGGGAATTGGCCTACGGCGGCGTGGAGTGGATGCGCTCCGGGGGCGGCGTGTGGCATGGCAAGGAGCTTTCACCAGGGCAGTCGCCGCGCATCGCGGGTTTCCAGCTCTGGCTGGCCCTGCCGCCCGAACTGGAAAACGGCCCGGTGGACAGCCAGTACATCGAGGCCAAGGCCATGCCCGCCAGCGGCCCGGTCACGGTGATCCTAGGCGAATACGCCGGCCTTCGCAGCCCGGTGCGGGCACCGGAGGGCGTTCACTACCTGCTCGTCACGCTGCAGCCCGGCCAGGCATGAACGTATGCGCCGCCCCAGGGGCACGATGCGGCCTGGCTGGCGGTCAGCCACGGCCAACTGGTCGGTCCCAACGCGGTGGCCACCGGCGAGATGGCGGTGTTTGGCGCATCCGGCACGATCGAGCTGCAGGCCTCGCAGGAGCGCAGCGCGGTGTTCGTGATCGGGTCCGCCGAGCCGCATCCGCATGATCTGGTAACGGGCACGTATTCGGTGCACACCAGCCGGGCGGCCCTGGCGAAGGGGGAGGCAGGCATTCAGGCACTGGCCGAGCGCATGGCACTGCGCCCTGCGGGGCCGCAGCGGCGCACGGCGGTGTTCAGCGGCTGACGGCATCGCGCCGCCGGGCGAGCACGGTGGGCACGGGCCCGTTCAGTTCGCGCCGCCCACGCGCTGCAGTGCTTCCAGGTGCAGCAGTTCGATGCGCCGGTAGCGCAGGCCGATCAGGCCTTCCTGCGCCAGGGCGTTGAGCTCTTTCGACAGGGTCTGCCGCGTCACGCCGAGCATCATGGCCAGCGCCTCCTGCGGCACGGCCACGCTGGGCCGCAAGGTGGCGGACTGGGTGGCGTCGCCGCGCGCCAGGGCCAGCAGGCGGTGCACCACGCGCACGCGCAGCCCGCGCAGGGTGGCGTCTTCCATCATGCTGTACAGGCCCCGCACCCGTGAGGCAAGCAGGGTGGCCATGGCGTTGGCGAACACGGGGTCGGCCATCTGCGCGGCGAAGGCGGCGGGCGGCACCACGAGCAGATCGACCCCGGTGAGCGCGGTGGCGTCGTGCGTGCGCGGCGAGCCGTCGATGAGGGTGATCTCGCCGAACCAGTTGCCCGGCTCCAGCAGCACCAGGATGGCTTCGCGCCCGTCGTCGCGCAGCGTGGAGATCTTGAGGGTGCCGGCCAGCAGGCCGTAGAACCCGCTGCCGGCCGTGCCCACCGGGTCGCCCTGGCGAAAGGGCATGGCGCCACGCTGCAGGTGCACCAGTTCCGCCGTGCCCAGCAGGCCATTGCGCTGCGCGGCGGGCAGGGCCGCGAACCAGGGATTGCCTTCCAGGGTGCGGCGTTGGGCGGGTGACAGCGGGGGCGTGTGGGGCATGCAGGGCGGTGTGCGGTCCGGCGCGGGCGGGTAAACCAAGGGGTCGAACTGTCAATTATTGGACAGTTGGCGGGGCAGGGCGCGCCTACAGTGGCCCGGTTCCCCCACGGAGACAACACGATGCAGACCCATCAAAAGGCGACTTTCGTGCGCATGCAGGACAGCACGCGCGAGGACTGGCAGACCATCGGCGGCGAGTTCATGCAGTTCTCGCGCGGCCTGGCGGACCGGGTGGCGGCGCACCTGCGCATCCTGGAAGGCGACTACGGCGGCTTTCCGGTGGACCGGTATACCCATTCGCTGCAGACCGCCACCCGCGCGCTGCGCGATGGCCAGGACGAGGAGTACGTGGTGTGCGCGCTGCTGCACGACATCGGCGACACGCTGGGCTCGTTCAACCACCCCGACATCGCGGCCGCCATCCTGCAGCCGTTCGTGAGCGAGGCCAACCACTGGATGGTCCAGCACCACGGCATCTTCCAGGGCCATTATTTCTTTCACCACATCGGGCTGGACCGCCACCTGCGCGACCAGTTCGCGGGGCACCCGCACTACCAGCAGACGGCCGAGTTTTGCGAGCGCTACGACAACCCGGCGTTCGACCCGCATGCCGAGACGCTGCCGCTCGACACCTTCATGCCGATGCTGCGGCGCGTGCTGGCCCAGCCGCGCCAGAGCCTCTACAAGGCGGCGCTGCAGCCGCCGCAGCCGGCCGCCGCCTGACGGCTGCCGGCGCCCTCTGTCCCATGCACCCACCCCAAGGAATGTCCATGAATGCGATCTCCCCGTCCGAAGTCCGGCAACTCGTGTCTGCCGAAGAGTGGCAGTTGCGCGTCGATCTGGCCGCCTGCTACCGCCTGGTGGCCCTGCACGGCTGGAGCGACCTGGTGTTCACCCACATTAGCGCGCGGGTGCCGGGGCCGGAGCACCACTTTCTCATCAACCCCTACGGCCTGATGTTCGACGAGATCACGGCGTCCAGCCTGGTCAAGGTGGATTCGCAATGCAACAAGGTGATCGACTCGCCCCACCCGGTGAACCCGGCGGGCTTCGTGATCCACAGCGCGGTGCATGCGGCGCGCGACGATATCCAGTGCGTGCTGCACACCCACACCCGCGCCGGCATCGCCGTGAGCGCGCAAAAGGACGGCGTGCTGCCCATCAGCCAGCAGTCGACCTTCGTGCTGGCCTCGCTCGCTTACCACGACTACGAAGGCGTGGCGATCCGCGACGACGAGAAGACCCGCCTGCAGGCCGATCTGGGCCACGCCAACTTCCTCATGCTGCGCAACCACGGCCTGCTCACCTGCGGCAAGACGGTGGCGGATGCGTTCCTGGCCATGTACACGTTCGAATCCACCTGCCAGATCCAGATCGCCGCGCAGTCGGGCGGCGGGGAGCTGACGCGGGTGCACCCGCAGATCGTGCAGGGGGTGGGCCATGCGATGAAGGTGCAGACGGGCGGCCTGGGCGGGCAGTTCGTCTGGCCCGCGCTGATCCGCAAGCTCGACCGCACCGACCCGGGCTACCGCGACTGAGCGCGGCGGCCCCGATGGACAGCACCCTCATCGTCACGCGCTTTCTGTTCGGCGCGCTGGCACTCGTCATGTTCGGGCTCGGCCTCACCCTCCGGGTGGCCGACTTCCGGCGGCTGCTGCACAGCCCCAAGGCCGTGGGCATTGCGCTCGGCCTGCAGGTGATCGGCCTGCCGATCCTGTGCTACGCGATCATCCGCGCCTTCGGGTTGTCGCCGATGTTCGCCATCGGCCTCATGCTGCTGGCCGCGTCGCCGGGCGGCATCTCGGCCAACCTGTTTTCCCACCTGTTCGGCGGCAACGTGGCGATGAACATCTCGCTGACGGCGGTGAACACGCTGCTGTCCATCGTCACGCTGCCGATCATCGCCAACGCGGCCATCGCCCACTTCGCCCAGAGCGGGCAGGTGGTGCCGATCCAGACCGGCAAGCTCCTGGAGGTGATCGCCATCGTGCTGGTGCCGGTGGGGTTGGGCATGGCCGCGGCGGCCCGCTGGCCGGCCTTCGCGGCGCGCATGGAAAAGCCGGTGAAGGTCTTCAGCGCGCTGGTGCTGGCGGTGGTGTCCATCCTGTCCATCGCCAAGGAGTGGAGTTCGATCGCGAGCACCTTCGCCGAGATCGGGCCGGCGGTGCTGGTGTTCAATCTGGCGAGCCTGCTGTCCGGCTACTACCTGAGCCGCGCGGCCGGGCTGGACAAGCCGCTGGCCACCGCGGTGAGCTACGAGATCGGCATCCACAACTCGACGCTGGCCATCTTCATCGCCCTGAGCGTGCTGGGCAGCTACACGCTGGCGCTGCCCGCGGCCATCTACTCGGTGCTGATGTACATCACGGCGCCGCTGTTCGGCTGGCTGCTGCTTCGCCGTCCGGCGCCTGCGGTGCCGGCTCAGAATTAGTGCGCCTGCGGTGCCGGCTCAGAGCTAGAGCGCCTGCGGTGCCCGTTTCACGCGAGGGTGCTGCTGCGCACACCACCCAGAACCATCTGCCCCCCGCGGGCCGCCGGCCCCGTGCCGGCCAGCCCGCGCTGCGGGCCTGGTCAGGCGCGCAGCAGGCGGGTGGAAGGCCGTGGCGAGACCTTGGGCGCCGGGGCCGGCGTGGGGTGGTGCTCGGCCGCAAGGGCTGCGGCCTCGCCCAGCTGGAACACGGCCAGCGCCTCGCGCAGCACGGCCACCTGCGAGGCCATGGCCGAGGTGGCGGCACTGGCTTCTTCCACCATGGCGGCGTTCTGCTGCGTCATCTCGTCCATCTGCGAGACGGCGCGGTTCACCTCTTCGATGCCGGCCGTCTGCTCCACGTTGGCCGAGGCGATGCCTTCCATCAGGCCCGAGATGCGGTGCACGGACTCGACCACTTCGCCCATGGTCTTGCCGGCTTTCTCGACCAGCTCGGAGCCGGCATGGACCTCGTTGACCGATTCGCTGATGAGGGTCTTGATTTCCTTGGCGGCGGCCGCGCTGCGCTGGGCCAGCCCGCGCACTTCGGAGGCCACCACGGCGAAGCCCCGGCCCTGCTCGCCGGCGCGGGCGGCTTCCACCGCCGCGTTCAGCGCCAGGATGTTGGTCTGGAAGGCGATGCCGTCGATCACGCCGATGATCTCGTTGATCTTGCGCGAGCTGGCGCTGATGGAGCGCATGGTCTCCACCACCTGGTTGACCACCTGGCCGCCCTGCACGGCGGTCTGGGCGGTGCTGGAGACGTACTGCGCGGCCTGGCGGGCGTTGTCGGCGTTCTGGCGCACGGTGGCGGTCAGCTCTTCCATGCTGGAGGCGGTCTGCTGCAGCGAAGAGGCCTGCTGCTCGGTGCGGCGCGACAGGTCGCCGTTGCCCTGGGCGATCTCGCTGGCCGCATGGTCGATGGTGCTGGTGGCCTGCTGGATGCGGTGCAGGATGCTGGCGAGCCGGTCGCGCATGAAGCCGATGGCGTACATCAGGCTTTGTTCGTCGCGGGCGCGCAGCGGGATCTCCGCCTGCAGGTCGCCGTCGGCCATGCGCATCGCGGCGCCGGCGGCGGCGCGCGGCTCGCCACCCACGGAGCGTTCGATGTCGCGCACCACCAGCCCGGTGAGGGCCGAGATCACCAGCCCCAGCAGGGCCAGCAAGCCGATCGCGCGGTACAGCGAGGCGCGGTAGGCCTGTTCGATGTCATCGACGTAGTCGCCGGCCACCAGGTCCCAGTTCCAGGGCTTGAAGCGCACCACGTAGCCGATCTTGGGGCTGGGGGCGTCGCTGCCCGGGCGCGGCCACCAGTATTCGAGGAACCCGCGACCCTGCGCGCCGGCGGCGGCGATGTTCACGTAGAGCAGGTTGCCCTTGGCATCCTTGAAGGCAATCATGTTCTTGCCGTTCAGCTCGGGCTTGATGGGGTGCATCGCCATGATCGAGTCGGAGCCGATCACGGTGACGTAGCCGTCCTTGCCGTAGCGCTGCGAGGCGATGCGCGCCAGGGCGGCGCTGCGGGCTTCCTCCTGGCTCATCTTGCCGGCCTGGGCCTGCTTTTCGTAATCGCTGGCCACGGTCAGCGCCATGTCGGTGATGTCGGAGAGGGCCGATTGCCGGGCCTGGTACTGGATCTGCCGGGTCTGCCACGCGTTCACGAAGGTCAGTGCCAGCAGCCCCAGCAACGCGAGGACCAGCGGGAGCCAGAGCTTTTGCCGCAAGGTCAGTTTTTTCATGGAAGGGGTCCTTTCAGGAGGGCGTACGGAAGGCATTGGGATGGGTCGCAGTATGGCTGTGAACACCCCTCGTCTGGCAGTCGGGCTACCCCTTTCTGTCAGGTGTTCGCAACGGTTGGATACATATGCAAGTTACGTGCTCGATCCGCACCCCGCGGCCTGCCACCCGGTGAAAACGGGCTCCCTTTTTGCCCTTTTCCGCACCGCGCAATGGTGGCTCAGTGGATGGGCGCGGCCTCGGGGCTCAGTTCCCGGCCCAGCGTTTCGGGCAGGGCGAGCGCCGCCACGATCACCAACCCGTAGCAGATGGCGGTGATCCAGCCGATTGTCTGGCCCAGCGGCAGCGTGTTGCTCAGCGTGCCGACCAGCGCCGGGCAGATGGCGCCGATGGCGCGGCCGAAGTTGTAGCAGAACCCCTGGCCCGAGCCCCGCACGTCGCTGGGGAACAGTTCTGACAAAAATGCGCCCATTCCGGAAAAGATGCCTGACAAAAAGAACCCCAGCGGAAAGCCCAGCACCAGCATCCACCCGTCCGTGATCGGGATCTGTGTGTACGCCAGCACCAGCGCCATGCCCATCGCCGCGAACAGGATGAAGCAGCGGCGCCGGCCGATCACGTCCGACAGCCACGCGCTGGTGAGGTAGCCCACGAACGAGCCGGCGATGAGCACCAGCAGGTAGGTGCTGGTGCCCAGCACGGACAGGTGCCGCTCGGTCTTGAGGAACGTCGGCAGCCAGGTGGTGACCGAGTAGTAGGCGCCCTGCATGCCGGTGGCCAGCAGGCTGGCCAGCACCGTGGTGCGCAGCAGCGAGGGGTGGAAGATGCGCAGGAAGCTGCCCTGCGTGCCGGCGGCGCGGGCACGGGCCTGGGCCGCCAGGTACACCGGCGGCTCCTGGATGTTGCGGCGGATGTAGATGATGAGCACGGCGGGCACGATGCCGATCCAGAACAGCACCTTCCAGGCGATCTCCGGCGGCAGCACCGAATAGACGCCCCAGAACGCCAGCGCCGAAGCGGCCCAGCCCACGGCCCAGCTGCTTTGCACCAGCCCGGCCGCCTTGCCGCGGTGCTTGGCCGAGATGGTTTCCGCGATCAGCACCGAGCCCACCGCCCATTCCCCGCCGAAGCCGAAGCCCTGCATGGCGCGGGTGAAGAACAGCTGGCCGAACGATTCGGTGAAGCCGCTCAGGAAGGTGAACAGCGTGAACCACAGCACCGTCCACTGCAGCACCCGCACGCGGCCGTAGCGGTCGGCCAGCACGCCCGCGGCCCAGCCCCCAATGGCGGAGGTGAGCAGCGCGCCGGTGGCGATGTAGCCGGCTTCCGCCTTGGACATGTTCCACGCGGCCAGCAGCGTGGGGATGAGGAAGGTGTAGATCATGTAGTCGAAGCCATCGACGCCATAGCCTGCGAAGGTGGCGGCCAGGGTGCGCCGCTCGGTGGGGGAGGTGTGCCGGAGCCACATGGTGCGAAGTCTTTCTTGGAAGGGGGGGGACAGGAAGGGCGGCGTCAGGCGGTCACCAGATCGCGGTTGAGCAGATCGGTGACCAGCATGTGCCCCGGCGCGTGGGTGATGCAGAAGGCGGGGCGGGCCGCCGCGATGGCGGCCTGGGGCGTCACGCCGCAGGCCCAGAACACCGGCAGCTCATGCGGCTGCACGGCCACGGCGTCTCCGTAGTCGGGCCGGGACAGATCGCGGATGCCGATGAGCGCCGGGTCGCCCAGGTGCACGGGGGCGCCGTGCACCTGCGGCATGCGCGAGGTGATCTGGATGGCGCGGATCGCGTCCGCGGCCGCCATGGGGCGCATGGAAACGACCAGCGGCCCGCGGAACGCGCCGCTGGGCTCGGTGGCGCGGTCGGTGCGGTACATGGACACGTTGCGGCCCTGGTCCACATGCCGCAGGCGAATGCCATCGGCCAGCAGCGCATGCTCGAACGAGAACGAGCAGCCGATGGCGAAGGTCACGAGGTCGTCGCGCCAGTGCTGGAAGAGGTCGGTGGGCGTGTCCACCTGCACGCCGTCGCGCCACACGGCATAGCGGGGCAGGTCGGTGCGGATGTCGATGTCCGCGCCCAGCGCGGGCAGAGCGGGCGAGCCGGGCTCGCTGACCGCCAGCACCGGGCAGGCGCGCGGGTTGCGCTCGCAGTAGCGTTGGAACTCGGTGGCCAGCGCCTGGGGCAGGATGGCCAGATTGACCTGCACGTAGTCGCTGGCCAGGCCGCTCGTGTGGTCCGCCAGTTGACCGGCGCGGGCGGCCGCGCGCACGTCTCGGGCGGTGGACCGGGCGGTCAGCCCGGCGGCGGCGCCGGGGGAAAGAACAGGGGATGGCATCGTCGTGAAAGCCCTGGAATGCGGGCCTGCGGTGGTGGCAATGCCGCGAATTCTGAAAGCCGCACGGCGGCGAATCCAACGCAAAATTTTGCGTTCACGTCATCGAAAAAATCGATGGCGACCACTGAATTTTCAATATTGCGAAAAGTGTGCCAATGCCATCCGGGCTTTCCCGGGGGCGCGTGCACTGCGACGGTGCGGTCAGCGCGGCGTGCGCTTTTTTCGGGCAGTCTGGGTCTGGGTCACGTACGCCTGGGCCGATTCCAGCACCGATTCGGTGATTCCCGAGCCAGGGTCTTCGCGATAGCTGGCGTGGATGGGCAGGGCGGTGAGCGCGCACGAGGCCCGCAAGATGTGCAGCGGCATGCGGTGCGACAGCCGTTGGGTGACGGCGCGCGGCAGCACCGCGATGCCGAATCCCGCTTCCACGAGCTGCAGCATGGCTGAAATCGACGAGATGGCGTGCATGCGCGGCACGGCCACGCCCGATTCCTGGAACAGCTGGAGCAGGCTCTGGTGCGGGTGCGAGCCCTTTTGGAATGTGATGAGGTCGTGCTGCGCCAGCCGCTGCAGGTCGTACCGCCCCGCGGAGTGCAGGGTGCGGTGCCCGACGAACACCAGCTCCAGCGGCGGCATGGTCCGCGTGCGCACCGCGGTGTCGGTGGCGGGCAGGGAGGTGAACACCAGGTCCTGCGCCCCGCGCCGCACCTGGTCCACCAGCACGGGCGAGGTTTCCACGGTCAGCTCCAGCTCGAAGTCGGGGCGGGTCTTGCGCATCTCCTGCAGCCAGCCGGTGAGCCAGCTGTGCACGACCGATTCGATGGCCCCGATGCGCAGCGCCACCGGCGCGTGCGGGCTGGTGCCCAGTTCTTCCTTCACCTGCCGCTGCAGTTCCAGAAGGCGAACGGCCAGCAGCTGAAAGCGCTGCCCCGCGGCGGTGAGGCGGAACAGGCGCTCGCGCCGGTCCAGCAGGATCACGCCCAGTTCCTCTTCCAGCGCGGCGATGCGGCTGGACAGGGCGGACTGCGTGATGTGCAGCTTTTCGGCCGCCCGCGTGATGCTCTTGAGCGAGGCGGCCCAGTGGAAGGCTTCGACAAACCGCAGGTTCATGGGCGCGATTGTCGCCGCGCGGCGGGGGGGGTCAGCCTGCGGCGGCAGCGTTCCGGCAGGTGGCGAACATGTCCTTCGACGCCTCGTAAACGCTGGTCTGCACGTCCATCAGTCCGAGGATGGAGTGAAAGTAGTTGTCGTGCGACAGGCGCCGCTCGCCCAGGTCCTTTTGCAGGCAGGCGGTGGCCGTGCGGGTGCGCGACTGCATGGCGGGCGACAGCCAGGTGATCCACGGCACATGCTTTTGCACATCGGGCGCGATGGCGTAGGGCATGCCGTGCAGGTAGATGTTGTTCTCGCCCAGCGACTCGCCGTGGTCGGCCACGTACATCATCGCGGTCTGCGCGGTGCCCGACTGCGCGGCCAGCCACTGGATGGTGGCATTGAGGAAATGGTCGGTGGACACGATGCTGTTGTCGTACGCGTTGACCACTTCCTGGCGCTGGCATTCCTGCAGCGCCGAGGTCCGGCATTCGGGCTGGAAGGTCTTCTGCGAAGGCAGCGACCGCTTGAAATACGCCGGGCCGTGGCTGCCCATCTGGTGCAGCACCACCACGGTCCCGCGCGCCCGCTGATCGGCCGGCAGCGCCGCGATGCGGGCGTCCAGGCCCTTGAGCATCACGTCGTCCAGGCATTCCTTACCGTCCGCGCACCACTGGGGGTCGTCGGGCTTGGCCGAGGTGCTGGCCTCGGCCACGCGGTCGCACACGCCCTTGCAGCCCGACTGGTTGTCCACCCACAGCACGGCCAGACCGGCATGCTGCAGCACGTCCAGCAGCCCCTCGGAGCGGATGTGGCTGGCCTCGTAGGCGGTGCGCCCCAGGTTGGAGAACATGCAGGGCACGGAGGCCGCCGTGCTGGTGCCGCAGGACCAGGCGTTGCGGGCACTGGCGAGGTCGTTGCGCGCGGACAGCTCGGGCGTCGTCGGGCGGCCGTAGCCGTTGAGGCCGAAATTGCCGCTGCGCCCGGTCTCGCCCAGCACCAGCACCAGCAGCGGCGGTTTGCCCTGGCCGGCATAGGACGCCCCCAGCCTGGCATCGCGCCCCAGTGGCATCAGCGGGCCGGCATCCCGGCGCAGGGGGCGCGCAGCGGCATTGCCCACGGCATAGATGCTGTTCAGGGGGTTGACCAGATAGCGCAGCTGCGTGTGGTTGCGCATGGCGGAGGAAAAATCCTGGAACACGGCGAAGACCAAGCCCGCGGCCAGGGCCAGCGAGCCCAGCAGCAGCAGGCCGTGGAACACCATCTGCCGGGCAACGCCGAGCGGTTTCACACGGGTGCGCGCCAGCCACCACAGGGGCGGCCCTGCCAGCGCCACGATCGTGAGCGGCAGGCGCCAGTCGAGCAGGTCGGCCGCCTCGCGCGGATCGGTCTGCAGGACGTTGGTGATCATGCCGGTGTCGATCACGATGCCGTAGGCCGTCATGAAGTAAGAACCAAGAGCGGCCAGCAAGATACCCACGGCCAGCATGGGCTTGAGAAGGCGACCCCACGCGAGAAAGCCGATGACCGCGGCATTGGCGGCGGCCACTGCCAAGACGAATGCCATCAGGAACGCCCAGCCGCGCAGGCTGTGGGCATTGGGCAATTGCAGAAGAGCCCGCCACAAAGGCACATTGCAGGCCGTGGCCAGCCAGAGGCTGATGATGGTGATGATCCAAGCCGGATGCAGGGCGTTGCGAAGGTCCAGCCCCGCATGTCCCAACGCTCCCTTGCTCGTCTTTGTAATAAGCCGCAACTGCGGCTGCAGAATGTGAGCCATGGCGCATTCTTGAGCGCCAGCCTTAAGTGCAAATTAAGGGCTTACCCGTGGCGTTACAAAACGGGTAGGTGGGCCCGCCGGCCTATGCCAACTGCCCGGCGTGGTGCGCCAGATGGTCCTCGATGAAGGTCTGGATGAAGTAGTACCCGTGGTCGTACCCCTCGTGGCGGCGCAGGGTGAGCGGCTGCCCGATGGCCTGGCATGCGGCTTCGAAGCGCTCGGGGTAAAGCTGCTCGGCGAGGAATTTGTCGCCCAGCCCCTGGTCGATCAGGATGCCGGCCGGGTAGGGGGCCAGCGGCTGGTTTTCCATGAGCACCGTGGCGTCATGCTCGCCCCACGCCGTGCGGTCCGCGCCCAGATAGCCGGTGAACGCCCGCTCTCCCCAGGGGCACTGCGTGGGCGCGCAGATCGGCGCCAGGGCCGAGAGCGACCGGAAGCGGCCGGGATGGCGCAGCGCCAGCGTCAGCGCTCCATGGCCGCCCATGGAGTGGCCGAAGACGCCCAGGCGGTCCAGGTCGATCGGCAGGTGCCGGCCCAGCAGGGGAAGCAGTTCCTGAACGAGGTAGCTTTCCATGCGCCAGTGCGTGCGCCATGGGGCTTGGGTCGCATCGAGGTAGAAGCCCGCGCCGATGCCGAAATCCCAACGGGCGGTGGCGTCCGGCAGGGCCTCCACCGCGGCGCCGCGGGGGCTGGTGTCGGGCGCGATCAGTGCCAGGCCCAGTTCCGAGGCCCGGCGTTGCGCGCCGGCCTTGACCATGAAGGTCTCTTCGTTGCACGTCAGCCCCGCCAGGTACAGCACCGCGGGCACCGGGCCGTGGGCGGCCTGCGGCGGCAGGTACACCGAGAACTTCATCGGCAGGCCGATCTCGGTGGAGTCGTGTTGGTAAAAGCGCTGGGTGCCGCCGAAGCTGCGGTGTTCTGACAGGGTCTGGAGGGGATGGGTCATGGCGTGGGAAGTGAAGAAGAAGGCGTGGCACGGACCAGTTCGAGCACCGCATCGGCAAAGGCCTCGGGGGCCTCCTGCGGCAGGTTGTGGCCGGCGCCGGGCACCCAGCGGTGCGTGCGCAGGCCGCTGAACTTCGCGGCATGGGCCGAGGCATCGGCCGGCGGGCGAACCCCGTCGTCCACGCCGTCGAAGGTGATGGCCGGCACGCGGATGGCCGGCTGCGCCGCCAGGCGCGATTCGATCCCGGCGTACGCCGGATCGCCCGTGACCAAGCCGAAGCGGTGGCGGTACGAGTGGATCACCACGTCCACGAAGTCGGGGTTGTCGAACGCGGCGGCGCTGCGCTCGAAGGTGGCCTCGTCGAACGTCCAGGTCGGCGACCACGACTGCCACAGCAGGCGGGTGAGGGCCCGCCGGTCGTTCGCCAGGCCGGCCGCGCCCCGTGCGCTGTGAAAGTAGTACTGGTACCACAGGCGCTGTTCGTTGGCCGGCGTGTCGGGCGCCATGGCCCGGCCGATGTCCTGGATGTTGTAGCTGTTGAGCGAAACCAGCCCCGCGCACCGCTCGGGCCACAGCGCCGCGACCACGCAGGCCGCGCGCCCGCCCCAGTCGTAGCCGGCGAGCACCGCGCGCTCGATCGCCAGCGCATCGAGCAGCGCCAGCAGGTCCGCGCCCAATGCCGCCTGCTCGCCCGAGCGGGGCGTGGCCGCGCTCAGGAACCGCGTGGGGCCGTACCCCCGCAGGAACGGCACCACCACCTGGCACCCTTGCGCAGCCAGCCGCGGCGCGACCTCGGCATAGGCATGGATGTCGTAGGGAAAGCCGTGCAGCAGCACGACGGGCGGCCCCCCGGCGGGGCCCGCCTCGAAATACGCGACGTCGAGCACGCCGGCCTCGATCCGGCGCAGGGGTTCCATGCGGTCCATGGCGGGCACCATCGGGGTCTGCCGCGGGGCGGTCAGTAGATGACCACGCCGCGGATCGACTCGCCGCGCTTCATCAGGTCGAACCCGTGGTTGATGTCGGCCAGGGGCATGGTGTGGGTGATCAGGCTGTCGATGTCGATCTTGCCCTCCATGTACCAGTCCACGATCTTGGGCACGTCGGTGCGGCCCCGGGCGCCGCCGAAGGCCGAGCCTTCCCACTTGCGGCCCGTCACGAGCTGGAAGGGGCGCGTGCTGATCTCGGCGCCGGCCTCGGCCACGCCGATGATGATGCTGCGGCCCCAGCCCTTGTGCGTGCACTCCAGCGCCTGGCGCATCACCTTGGTGTTGCCGATGCATTCGAAGGAATAGTCCGCGCCGCCGTCGGTCAGCTGCACGATGGCGTCCACCACGTTCTCGACCTCATTCGGGTTGATGAAGTGCGTCATGCCGAACTGGCGCGCCATCTCCTGGCGGGCGGGGTTGATGTCCACGCCGATGATCTTGTCCGCGCCCACCATCTTGGCGCCCTGGATCACGTTCAGGCCGATGCCGCCCAGGCCGAACACCACCACGTTCGCGCCGGCCTCCACCTTGGCAGTGAACAGCACCGCGCCGATGCCGGTGGTCACGCCGCAGCCGATGTAGCAGACCTTGTCGAACGGGGCGTCCTCGCGGATCTTGGCCAGCGAGATCTCGGGGGCCACGGTGTAGTTGCTGAACGTGCTCGTGCCCATGTAGTGGAAGATGGGCTGGCCGTCGATGCTGAAGCGGCTGGTGGCGTCCGGCATCAGGCCCTTGCCCTGCGTGCCGCGGATCAACTGGCACAGGTTGGTCTTGCGCGACAGGCAGAACTTGCATTGGCGGCATTCGGGCGTGTACAGCGGGATCACGTGGTCGCCCTTCTTGAGCGTGGTCACGCCCGGCCCCACGTCCACCACGATGCCGGCGCCTTCGTGGCCCAGGATGGCGGGAAAGATCCCTTCCGGGTCGGCGCCGGAGAGGGTGTAGTAGTCGGTATGGCAAATGCCGGTGGCCTTGATTTCGACCAGCACCTCGCCGAATTTCGGGCCCTGCAGGTCCACGGTTTCGATGGTGAGGGGTTCTCCGGCCTTCCAGGCGACGGCGGCTTGGGTTTTCATGGGATGGGGCTCCTGTCAGTGGGTGGTTCGGTGGCTCGCAAAAGGGAGGGGCACGGCGGCGTTTTATGCCGGCGGGCGCGGCGCCTCGGGCGGCTGCAGCAGTCTTTCTAGCAGATGCGGCAGGTCTGGCCGCCTGGCATGGCCGGATCGGCCGGCGACAATCGCTGCGCCAATCCGGCCCGGGCGGCGCCCGGACGGTCCTGCATGCCGGTGCCGCGAGCGTAAAAGCGTTTGGCCCGCTCCGCCGCGCGCCGCGCGGGCCCCGGCCGTGTTTGGCCGCCGTGCCGGGCATCTTGGCCGCTGGAGCGGGTCGTGCCGCCCGCCGTCTTTTGATTTCTTGGTTTCTGCCCGTCATGTCCACTCCCTACACCGTCGATATCGTCGTCTACCCCGGCTTCAAGGCCCTGGAGGCGATCGGCCCCATGTCGGTGTTCGACTATGCCAACGTGCACCTGGCGCGGCGCGGCCAGCCGCCGGGCTATGCGGTGTCGGTGGCGGCTCAAGGGCTGGGCGACGTGCCTTCCGACACGGCCATGTCGCTACGGGCCACGCGCCAGCTGGGGCAGGGGCCCGATCCGCACATCGCGCTGGTGGTGGGGTCGCGCGACATCGAGACGGCGCTGGCGGCCTCCCCCGGCGTGGTGGCCTGGGCGGCGGCCACGGCGCCGCGGGTGCGGCACATGGTGGCACTGTGCTCGGGCAGCTTCTTCCTGGGGGCGGCCGGCCTGCTGGACGGCGCGCAGGCGGCCACGCACTGGAGCGTGGCCGATCTGCTGCAGCGCCGTTTCCCCGCCGTGCGCGTGGATGCCGACGCGATCTACGTGCGCAGCGGCAACCTGTGGACCTCGGCCGGGGTCACCGCCGGCATCGACCTGGCGCTGGCCCTGGTGGAGGAGGACTTCGGCCGCACCCTGGCGCTGGAGGTGGCGCGCGACCTGGTGATGTACTTGAAGCGCCCCGGCGGGCAATCGCAGTTCAGCATGCACCTGGCCAGCCAGGGCACGCGCCACCCGGGCATCCGCGAGGTGCAGGCGTGGGTGCTGTCGCACCTGGCCGAGTCCCTGCCCCTGCAGCAGCTCGCTTCGCGGGCGGCCATGAGCGAGCGCAACTTCCGCCGGGTGTTCCTGCAGGAATGCGGGCAAAGCCCCTCGGACTTCATCGAGACCGCCCGGCTGGAAGGCGCCCGCCGGCTGCTGGAGGAAGAGAACGGCCTGCCGCTCAAAACCGTGGCGGCGCGGGTGGGCTTTCGGTCGGACGAGCCGCTGCGCCGGCTGTTCCTGCGCCGCCTGGGGATCACCCCGCAGGCCTACCGCGAGCGGTTCGGCGGGCCGGGCTGAGCCCCGGCGCTGCGGCCCGGCTGGCACTCGGGCCTTTTGGAAAAAAGGCATGATGCCAGGCTGAGCAGCCTCGGGAGACCGCCGGCAACGGCCGGGCCGGACTGCACATCGACACCCAACGAGCGAGCGATTCAAAGGTTTTTTCTCAATGCACACCGTCCCCGGCCCAGCGGCCGCCGGCTCTGCCGATTCCCCGGGTAGCCGCCCCGACGCGCGAGCGATCTCCGAGTTCGATTGGTCCCTGACCCCCCTGGGGCCCGCCGTGCACTGGCCGCAGTCCGTGCAGGCCGCGATCGCGCAGTGGAGCGAGGCCGCCGCGCCATCGGCACCCTTGCCGGATACCGACATCCGCAACCGCCAGATCCTGGACAGCGCCATCGACTACGCCATTATCGCGTTCGACCTGCAGGGCCAGGTCACGCGGTGGAACGAAGGTGCCCGCCGCGTGCTCGGCTGGACGGAATCCGAAATGCTGGGCCACGACGCCGCCCGGATCTTCACCCCCGAGGACCGCGCCGCGCACCGCATGGAGATGGAGATGCAGGCCGCGCTCACGCGGGGCGTGGGCACCGACGAGCGCTGGCACGTGCGCAAATCCGGCGAGCGCTTCTGGGCCAACGGCGAGATGACGCCGATCCGCGATGGTGACGGCACGCCGATCGGCTTCGTGAAGGTGCTGCGCGACCGCACCGAGCAGCACCGCGCCGCCGAGGCGCTGCGCCAGTCCGAAGAACGCCTGCACCGCGCGCAGAACGCGGGCGGCGTGGGCACGTTCTCCCTCGAACTGGCCACCGACCTGCTGTACGGCACGCGCGAGTTCTATCGCATCTTCGGCGTGCCCGAGGCCGAGACCATCCCCGCCAAGGCGCTGGAAGCGCTGGTGATTCCCGAGGACGCCGAGGTCCGCTCCGCCCGCGAAACCCGCAACGCCGAATCGGCCCCGCTGGATGTGGAGTACCGCATCCGCCGCGCCACCGATGGCGCCCTGCGCTGGATCGCCCGCAAGGCCGAATTCGTGCGCAGCCCGGACGGTGCGATCGTTCGCATGGTCGGTGTGGTGCAGGACATCACTGACCGCAAGGCGGCGCTGCAGGCGGTGGCCGACAGCGCGGCGGAGTTCCGCACCTTCGCCCAGTCGCTGCCCAGCCACGTGTGGACCGCCCGGAGCGATGGCCAGCTGGACTGGTTCAACGACCGGGTGTATGAGTACAGCCAGGCCGAACCGGGCACGCTGGACGGCGACGGATGGAAGAGCCTCGTGCACCCCGAAGACCTGCCGGCGGTGTCCCAGCTGTGGCAGGCGAGCGTCGCCTCCGGCGAACAGTATGAAACCGAGTTCCGCATCCGCCGCGCGGACGGCGAGATGCGCTGGCATCTGGTGCGGGCGCTGCCCCTGCAAACGGGGGGCGGGGCCATCAGCCGGTGGATCGGCACCAGCACCGACATCCACGAGCAAAAGCTCGTGCAGGCCGAAAGCGTGCGCGACCGCAACCGCCTGTGGGCGCTCTCGCGCGAACTCATGCTGGTGTGCGACTTCCAGGGCGTGATCGCCGCGGTCAATCCCGCCGCCACGCGCCTTCTGGGATGGGAGAAGCCCCAGATGGCCGGCCACGCCGTGGCCGAATTCATCCACCCCGAAGATGCCGAGGGCATGGCCGCCGAACTGGCCAAGCTGGAGGCCGGCGCGCCCACGCTGGTGTTCGAGAACCGCTGGCGCAAGGAAGACGGCAGCTACCGCCTGCTGAGCTGGACCGCCGTGCCCGAGGAGGGCCTGGTCCATGCGGTGGCGCGCGATGTGACGCGCGAGCGCACGGCCGAAGAGGCGCTGCGCCAGTCGCAAAAGCTCGAAGCCATCGGCCAGCTCACCGGCGGGGTCGCGCACGATTTCAACAACGTGCTGGCGGTCATCCGAACGTCGATCGACCTGCTGCGGCGCGTGCAGCTCACCGACGAGCGGCGCCACCGTTTCATGGAGTCCATCTCCAACGCGGTGACGCGGGCGACCAAGCTCACGGGCCAGCTGCTGGCCTTCGCGCGGCGCCAGGCCCTGCAGCCCACGGTGTTCGATGCCGGGCACAACACCCGGGCGGTCAGCGACATGATCGCCAGCCTGGCGGGCGCGCGCATCGAGATCGAGCTGAACCTGGCGGAGACGGCCTGCTTCGTGCACGCCGACCCGAGTCAGTTCGACACCGCCCTGGTGAACCTCGCCGTCAATGCCCGCGACGCCATGCAGGGCAGCGGCAAGCTCACCATCGAGGTGCGGGCCGTCTCCGAGATTCCCGCGCTGCAGTCGCAGCCCGCGGTGCCGGGCAAATTCGTGGCCGTGTCCATCATCGACAGCGGCACGGGCATCGCGCCGGAGCACCTCACGCAGATCTTCGAGCCCTTTTTCACCACCAAGGGCGTGGGCCACGGCACGGGACTGGGCCTGTCGCAGGTGTTCGGCTTCGCCAAGCAGTCCGGCGGCGACATCCGTGTGGAAAGCACGCTGGGTGAGGGCAGCCGTTTCACCCTGTACCTGCCGCGTGCCGCGCGCCCCGGCTACGACGCGCAGGCCGCCGAGGGCGACGACCGGCTGGCCCTGGGCAACGGCGGCTGCGTGCTGGTGGTGGAGGACAACGCGGAAGTGTCCGCGTCCGTCGAGCAGACCCTGCACGAACTGGGCTACACCACCGTGGTCACGGCCAGCGGCGAGAAGGCGCTGGAGGCCTTGAAGGCCGGCCCGGGCCGCTTCGTGGCAGTGTTCTCCGACGTGGTCATGACCGGCATGAGCGGCATCGAGCTGGGCCGTGAGATCCGCCAGCGCTACGGCGCGACTCTGCCCATCGTGCTGTCCAGCGGCTACAGCTACGTGCTGGCGCAAAGCCCCGACCACGGCTTCACGCTGCTGCCCAAGCCTTATTCGCTGGACGAACTGGCCCAGGTGCTGCACGACAGCATCCACCGCGGCGCGGACGCCGCGCGGCCGCGCCGCCGCAAGGTGCGCGCGGCACTGCCCCCATCGGCCGCGGCGGATGCGGCGCAGTCGGAACTGCTGCGCCAGGCCGAACTGGAATCCATGCGCATCCTGGACACCGACGAGGAAGCGGCCTTCGACGAGTTCGCCCGGCTGGCGGCGGCCCTGTGCCAGACGCCCATCGCGCTCGTTTCGCTGGTGGATGCCGACCGGCAGTGGTTCAAGGCCAAGGTGGGGCTGGCAGCGCGGCAGACGCCCCGCGCGCATTCCTTCTGCGCCCACGCGATCCAGGTGCCGGAAAGCGTGATGATCGTGAGCGATACCTCGCGGGACGAACGCTTTGCCGACAACCCGCTGGTGACGGGCGAGCCCAACATCAAGTTCTATGCCGGCGCGCCGCTCATCACCTCGACCGGGCAGGCGCTCGGAACGCTGTGCGTGATCGACCGGGTGCCGCGTGAGCTGGAGGCCCGGCAGGTGGAGATGCTGCAGTTCCTGGCCGCCCAGTTGGTCGAGCGGCTGGAGTCGCGCCGCGCGGCGCTGCCGGATGCCCCGGCACGGCCGTCCCCGTCGCAGTAGCCCGTCCACCGCATTCCGCCCGGCCACCGGACCGTTATCCCCCTTTGATCCGCCAGCCGGCGGGGGGAAGGGGCGCGCGCGGGTGGTGTCGGATTGCGCCTACGCCGGCCGGCCCGGCCTTCCGACGCGCTGCGCTGCGGTGCGGGCGCCCAATGGCAGCCCCAGACGACGGGTCTGTTTTTGGAGGGTTTCCCCATGTTTTCCAACCCGGCTGTTCCCTCGCCGCTGCGTTTCGGCGAAAGCGCCCCCTCCGCCCAGATGGGGGAATTCGGCGGCCTCGGCCTCCAGTGGCAACAGGGCGATGGCGCCATCGATGGAGACGGCCAGCAGGCCTTCCGCTCTGCCGCATCCGAGTACCAATACGGCGACAGCTGCCGTTTCGAGACCCAGGCCCAAGGCTGAAGCCCGGGGTTGTCGACAGCGCGCTTTCCGCACCGCCACTGGATGCAAGGCGTGGGCAGGCACTGAATCGATACCGGGGATTGCGCCGACGGTGGTTGAAAAAATGGATTGGCCTGCCCGGAGGGACTCGAACCCCCGACCTATTGCTTAGAAGGCAATTGCTCTATCCGGTTGAGCTACGGGCAGACGGAAAAAGAAAAAAGACGCGGGGCCTTCAGGCCCTGCAGCACGGGCCAAACGCTGTGTGGCACATCGGGACGATGGCAGGCGGGTCCGTGCGAGGCGTGAATGATACCTGCCTGCCGGGGCCTTCCCGGTCTTTTTGGCCCCTGGCGTTTTGCGGCAACCGGGGGCTTGCGGGTATAACGCAAGGGCAGGCGCCCATCGGGTGCGCCCGCTCCCCCATCACCCCATGCCGCACAGCCTCTCACTCATCAACACCATTGCCGCGGCGCTGGGCCTGGCGCTCGTGCTGGGCTTCATCGCGACCCGGATCCGCCTGCCGGCCCTGGTGGGCTATCTGCTCGCGGGGGTGGTGATCGGCCCCTTCACCCCGGGTTTCGTGGCCGATGGCGAAATGGCCAGCCAGCTGGCGGAGATCGGGGTGATGCTGCTGATGTTCGGCGTGGGGCTGCATTTTTCGCTGGGCGACCTGCTGGCGGTGCGCAAGATCGCCGTGCCCGGGGCGCTGGTGCAGATGGCGGTGGCCACGCTGCTGGGCATGGGCCTGGCGCTGTGGTGGGGCTGGGGCCTGGGCGGGGCGCTGGTGTTCGGCCTGGCGCTGTCGGTGGCCAGCACCGTGGTGCTCTTGCGGGCGCTGGAGACGCTGGGCATCCTGGATTCGTACACCGGCCGCATTGCCGTCGGCTGGCTGGTGGTGGAGGACCTGGCCATGGTGCTGGTCCTGGTGCTGCTGCCGCCGCTGGCGCAGTGGCTGAACGGCACCGCCGGGGCGGGCAGCACGGGCGAGCTGTGGAAGGCGCTGGGCTGGACCATCGCGCAGGTGGGCGGCTTCGTCGCGCTGATGCTGGTGGTGGGGCGGCGGGTTTTCCCTTGGATCCTCTGGCAGGTGGCGCGCACCGGCTCGCGCGAGCTGTTCACGCTGTGCGTGGTGGCGGCGGCGGTGGGCATCGCCTTCGGCTCCGCCGCGCTCTTCGGCGTGTCGTTCGCGCTGGGGGCGTTCTTCGCCGGCATGGTGATGCGCGAGTCGGAGTTCAGCCACCGCGCCGCCCAGGAGTCGCTGCCGCTGCGCGATGCGTTCGCGGTGCTGTTCTTCGTCTCCGTGGGCATGCTGTTCAACCCCTGGGTGCTGGTGGAGCGCCCCTTCCAGGTGCTGGCCGTGGTGGCCATCATCATCCTGGGCAAGACGCTCGCGGCGGCCGCCCTGGTGCTGGCCTTCCGCTACCCGCTGAACACGGCGCTCACGGTGTCGGCCAGCCTGGCGCAGATCGGCGAGTTCTCTTTCATCCTGGTGGGCCTGGGCGCCTCGCTGGGGCTGCTGCCGCCGGAAGGGGCCAGCCTGGTGCTGGCCGGTGCGCTCATCTCGATCGCGGTCAACCCGCTGCTGTTCCATGCCATCGCCCCGCTGCAGGAGTGGCTGCGCGCCCGCTCGGCCCTGGCGCGCCGGCTGGAGCAGCGCGACGACCCGCTGGCGGAGCTGCCCCTGAGCACGCACCGCCGGTACCTCGCGCGCCAGGTGGTGCTGGTCGGCTACGGGCGCGTGGGGCGGCGCATCGCGGCGGCGCTGTCGGAGAGCGACATTCCCTTCGTCGTGGCCGAGCAGAACCGCGACCTGGTGGAGACGCTGCGCAACGGCGGCATGGCGGCGGTCTACGGCGACGCGGTGGAGCCGGCCGTGCTGATCCAGGCGCACATCGCCCGGGCGCACATGCTGGTGATCGCCACGCCGAACACGCTGGACGTGCGCCAGATCATCGCGACGGCGCGCACGCTCAACCCGGAGATCGAAACCGTGGTGCGCAGCCACAACGAGGCCGAGGCCCGGCTGCTGGAGCAGGAAGAGGGCGTGGCCAAGGTGTTCCTCGGCGAGGAGGCGCTGGCCGCGGCGATGACCTCGCATGTCCTGGGCCGCGCCGGCGAGCGCCAGGCCGAGGCGACGGCGCCGGGCGCGCTGGAGGAGCGGCACGCTTCGGTTTGAGCCGAATCGGGCTCCACGGCATGATTGACTAGGGCATATTGCTACTATTTTTGTAGCAATCTGCGGGGCCTTGGCGCGCCTCATCTCGTCTTTCCGTCTGCCCGTCTGTCCGTCAGGTCGTCAGGTCGTCTGCAGGCCGGCGCCGTGGCGCTGGCCCCGCGCCTGTCTTGCCCCGGCTTCAGTCGGCCTCTTCGAACACCAGCGACGGCGTGGCCATGACCCGGGCCGTGTCGCCCAGCGCCGGGATCAGGTGGTTGGCGAAGTAGCTGTTCTGCGTGTCGGGCTCCAGCGCGGCGACGGCCAGGTTGGCCAGGGGCTGGTTCAGCGGCACGTAGTAGCTGCCTTCGGGCACGTCGATGGCGGTGCGCACGGTGGTCACGCGCACGCGGGTGATGTCCTGCTGGCCGGCGATGGTGCCGCGCACGTCCTGGCGCACGCCTTCCTCGCGGCCGGTTTCCTGGTAGCTGTCGCTCAGGAGCGAACCCGGCTCGGCCACGCGCATGACCTGCAGCCCGAGCAGCTTGAGCCGTTCGGCCGCCTGGCCCGCCGTGGGCGAGAGCCAGTAGCCGCAAGGGCGGGGGCGCGAGGCGACGGTGCGCAATTCGAGCGACGAGTTCCAGTCCACGCGCACGGTGCGGTCCGCGCCCGTCGCGGGGTCGAGCATGACGAGGTCGCGTTGCGTGGCGGTCGGCCCCGCCTCGATGGCGACCTGGCCGCGGCAGGCCTGCGCCGCGGTGTCGCGCACCACGAACGAACGCACCTGCTCCAGGTTGCCGGCCCGCTCGGCCGTGCTGCGCAGCGCGCTGGACAGCGCGGTCACCTGGGCATGCACGCGGCGCTGGATGTCCAGCCGCCCGATGCCCACGCCGCGCGTCTCCACCAGCAGGCTGACCGCGTTCTTGAGGCCGTTCACGTTGCGGCCCGTGTCGGGCTGCGTGCCGCCCATCGACACGCGGCGGTCCTGCGGGTCGGTGGAGGTGGTGTAGTACCACTCGCTGGTCAGGCCCTGGCCCTGCAGAGCGGCCGCCATGGGCTGGTGGTACCACTCGCGCGCCGCCTTGGTGAGGAACTCGGGCACGTTGGCCGTGGTGGCGTACTGCAGCAGCGCGTCGTACTTCTGGATGGCGCCGAACTTCTCCAGGAAGCGGCCGGCGACGGTGTATTCGTGCGCATCGAGCACGGCGATGGGGCGGTAGTCCCGCGTGAGCCGCGCCAGGGCCTGGGCTTCGGGCGTGTTCAGCAGCAGGTGGTCGCGGTTCATGTCCGTGCCGTTGGCCGTGGCGCGGGTGCCGGCCTCGGCGCCGTCCGGGTTGGCGCGCGGCACCACGACCACGTTGATGCGGTCCAGCAGCGGCTCCAGCAGGCCCTGCGACAGTTCGCGCGCCATCACCAGCAGGGCTTCGCCGCCGGCGGGCTCGTCGCCGTGCTGCTGCCCGATGAGCAGCACCGTGGGCTTGCCGCTCGCATCCAGGCTGGCCACGTCGGTGTTGGGCGCGTGCGTGAGCACCAGGGCCTGCAGGGGCGTGCCGCGCTGGGACATCCCCAGGTCCAGCACCGTGGCCTTGGTGGCGCCCTGCGGCGTGGCGGCGAGCTGCCGCAGCCACTGGGCGGCCTCGGCATTGGTGGTGAAGGCGCGGCGCCCATCGGCCAAGCCGGGGGTGTCGTAGTGCACGGCCGGCGCGGGGAAGCGGGCGGCGACCGCCGCGCTGTAGGGCAGGTCGGCCGGGGGCGCGGCCGCGGCGGGCGGCGTGGCGCCGGGCGCGGGCTCCGCGCTGGGAATGATGGGGGTGGACAGCACCGGCGAGGTGACGACCTCGGCGCGCTGGGTGCCCAGCGGCGGCGGCACCACGCGCGCGGTCTGGGGCCGGGGCGCCGCGGGCACCGTGGCCTGGGGCGGCGCGGAGGAGGGCCAGGGCGGCAGCGGGGTGCTGCTGCATGCCGCCAGCACGGCCGAGGCGAGGACCGTGCTGCAAGTCCACAAGGTGCGCGCTTTCCAAGGCTCCGCGCCGGCAGGGCCGGCCAGGGGAGGCGATGAAAGGGCACGTTGGTGGGGAATGGGCTGTTTCATGGTCTGTGGGTCCGGCCAAGGGGGCTGCTATGGGGCTGCGCCGATGTTACCCGGCGTTGCAGACGGGGCCTGTCGGCCAAACACGCGGCTCTGCCGGGTTTTCGCGCAGGGCCGCGGCGGCGCGGCCGGGCTGCGCACGGCGGGCGCCGGTCAGGCCGCAGGCGGCACGGCGGACGTCGTGGGCCTTGTGGGCGTGGGGGCGGGCATCGGCAGGCGCAGCAAGGCGCGGACGAAGCCGTGGTCGGAGCGCGTGCGGTCGCGCCCCTCGTGCAGGTGGTCGTTGAAATAATCGACCCGCCGCACGTCGCCGGTATTCGGGCCCGACCGGGCGCTGGGCACGAACTCCTCGCTGACCAGAATCTGGTCCAGCACCGCGGGCATGCCCTGGTGGATGTGCGAGTAGGCCACGTCCTTTTTCAGGGCGGCGTCGCCCTGCACGTCGTAGGCGTTGTACAGGGCCACGTCGCGCGCGCTGCGGTCATAGGCCACCTCGGTGGTCGCGCAGATGAGCTGCGTGGTCACGCTGTCGGGCGTGTCGTTGAAGTCGCCCAGCAGCACCAGCGGCACGTCGGTGCGCTGCAGCAGGTCCACGACCAGGCAGCGCAGCGCCGCCGCTTCCACGCCGCGCATGATGAGCGAGCGCAGCGAAGCCAGGGCCGCGACCTTGCGGTCGTCGCGGTCCTCCAGTGGCTGCCCGAGGGCGTCGAGCAGGAACTTGGGGCGTTTGGATTTGAGGTGCGCCGTGACCACGTTCACCGTCTGGCCGTGCTTCATGCGCAGGGTGGCCAGCAGGGGCGGGCGTTCAAACCGGTGGTGCGTTCCCAGGCCCGGCACATCGACCGCCAGCGCGGGCGGAAACTCCGCTATCGAGCGCAGCGATTCGACGCGCAACCGCGTGGCGATGCCCACGCGCGGCGTGCCCTGGGCGCCGTGCGAGGCGCCGGTGTTCTCGGCGCCGGGCACGCTCACGAAGTCGTAGCGCAGGCCGCTGCGGCCGATGGCCGTCTGCAGGGCCTGTTCGTCCCACACCTCCTGCACGGCCAGCACATCGGCATTCAGCGCGCGCAGGCGCCCGCCGAGCCAATCGACCTTGCGTTCGAATTCGGCCTGGGTGTAGGCGTCCTGGTTGGGATAGAACACCCGCCCGGGCAGGGCGAGGTTCAGGGTGTTGCAGGTGGACACCAGCAAGGTGTCCATGGGCCGCGCGGGATCGGCAGGGCGCATGCGTTCCTCAGGATCGGGGCGCGGGCCGGCTGCGGCCGTGCACGGGCGGGGCCGGTGCTTCAGCGGCCGTAGCCGCCACCGCCACCACCCCGGGGGCCGCCACGCGAGCCGCCACCGGAATTGCCGCGGTTGCCGCCACCGCCATAGCCGCCACCACCGCCGCCACCGCTGCGGTAGCCACCGCCGCCGCGGCGGCCGGAGCCGGCCATGCTGTCCACGCTCGTGCGCATAGGATCGGGTTGGCCGCCGCCGGTACCGGCATGGCGGGGGGCGCCGAGGTGGCCGCCCGTCTGGGTGCCCAGGTGCGCGTTCTCACGGCGCGGCTGGCCGTCGTCGAAGCGGTTGCCACCGCCACCACCGCCGCCGTTGCCACCGCCGTAGCCGCCAGCACCGGCATTGCCGCCGCCAGGGCCGCGGCCGCCACGTCCGGCTGCCTGCGCGCCGGGACCGCGGGGATTGCCGCCAGGGCCGCCGGCACGCGGGCCGTTGCCGCCGCGCCCGCGGGGAGCGCCATTGCCGCCGCCTTCGCCGGCCGCGGCGCGGGGGCCGCCGCCGGAGCGTGCGCCGCCGCCTGCGGGCTTGCCGCCCCGGTCGCCGCCGCCACCGCCCTGCGTGGCCTTGTTGGTGCGGATGCGGTCCATCATTTCACTGCGGGCGGCCTTGGCGGCGGCCTGCATGACTTCGCGGCTCGGGGGCTTGCCCGCGCCGCCCCAGATGGTCTGGCGGCCCATGGCGATGGGCTCGGCCTTCTCGCCGGGCTCGGGGCCGAAGCCGTCGAGGATCTGGACCGGGATCTCCTGCTTGGTGAAGCGCTCGATCTCCATCATGAAACCCTCTTCGTCCATGCAGACCAGGCTCACGGCCTGGCCGCTGGCGCCCGCGCGGCCGGTGCGGCCGATGCGGTGCACGTAGTCTTCCGACACGTTGGGGATTTCGTAGTTGACGACGTGCGGCAGCTCATCGATGTCGATGCCGCGGGCCGCGATGTCGGTGGCCACCAGCGCACGGATGTCGCCGCTCTTGAAGCCGGCCAGGGCCTGCGTGCGGGCGCTCTGGCTCTTGTTGCCGTGCAGCGCCATGGCGTTGACGCCGTTCTTGGTGAGGAACTCGGCCACGTTGTTGGCGCCGAACTTGGTGCGGGTGAACACCAGCACCTGGCTCCAGTCGTGCTCCTGGATGATGTGCAGCAGCACCTGCTTTTTCTTGCCGCGGCCCACGGGGTGGATCACCTGCGTGATGCGCTGCACCGTGGTGTTGCGGGGCGTGACCTGGATGCTCTGCGGGTTTTTGAGCAGCGTGTTGGCCAGCTCGCGGATCTCGTCGCTGAACGTGGCGGAGAACAGCAGGCTCTGCTTGTCCTTGGGCACCAGGGCGAGGATCTTCTTCACGTCGTGGATGAAACCCATGTCCAGCATGCGGTCGGCTTCGTCCAGCACCAGGATCTCGACCGTGGACAGGTCCAGGAAGCCCTGCTGCTGCAGGTCCAGCAGGCGGCCGGGGGTGGCGACCAGCACGTCCACGCCACGCTTGATGCGGTCGATCTGCGGGTTCATGCCCACGCCGCCGAAGACGACGGTGGACGAGATGTCGACGTATTTGCCGTAGTCGCGCACGGATTCCTCGACCTGGGCGGCGAGCTCGCGCGTGGGCGTGAGCACCAGGGCGCGCACGCCCTTGCCGCCGAACTTGCTCTTGGGGGCCGTGCCCTGGGAGAGGCGGTGCAGCATGGGCAGGGTGAAGGCGGCGGTCTTGCCGGTGCCGGTCTGTGCGCCGGCGAGCAGATCGTGGCCCTCGAGCACGGCGGGGATGGCCTGTGCCTGGATGGGGGTCGGGGTTTCGTAACCCTGTTCGTGCACGGCCTTCAGAATGGCTGGGGCCAGATTCAGTTCGTCAAAGTTCATTCAAGGAAACGCCCTGTCCGGGCGCTGGGGGCATCGGCCTGTCGCAGGACCCATGTCGGGGCTGCGGCCAGTCAAGGCAGATGGGATTCACGAATGGGAGCCAGAACACCGCATGGCGGCTTCGTCGTCCCCAGCAGGTTGCTGAGGCCACCGATCACTGGAGCCGGTGGCTGGGCGCTATTGTGGCACGAGATGACCGCCGGCGGTCGGGGCTTTACGCAGGCGGCGCGGGCGGGCCGCCCCTGGGGCAAACTGTCGCGCGCGGGCACCGCGTTGCGGGGTTGCCGAAAGCGCCGGCGCCAAAGCATCCGATAATCCGCCTGAACGCGCTTTTCCGGCAGGCCTCCCCGGCCGCTCGTGCACCCCCGGCAGCGCAGCCCCCATCTAAGGAAAGAAAGCCAATGGCCCAATACGTGTATTCGATGAACCGCGTCAGCAAGACCGTGCCGCCGAAGCGGCAGATCTTGAAAGACATCTCCCTGTCGTTCTTCCCCGGCGCCAAGATCGGCGTGCTCGGCCTGAACGGCTCGGGCAAATCCACGCTGCTCAAGATCATGGCCGGCGTGGACAAGGAAATCGAAGGCGAAGCCATTCCGATGCCGGGCCTGACCATCGGCTACCTGGAGCAGGAACCCAAGCTCAACCCCGAGCACACCGTGCGCGAGAGCGTGGAAGAGTCGATGGGCGCGGTGTTCGCGGCCAAGGCGCGCCTGGAGGAGGTCTATGTGGCCTATGGTGCCGAGGACGCCGACTTCGACGCCCTGGCGGCCGAGCAGGCCCAGCTGGAGGCGATCATCGCCACGGCCGGCACCGACTCCGAGCACCAGCTGGAAATCGCCGCCGACGCCCTGCGCCTGCCCGCCTGGGACGCCAAGATCGGCCTGCTGTCCGGTGGCGAAAAGCGCCGCGTGGCCCTGTGCCGCCTGCTGCTGTCCAAGCCCGACATGCTGCTGCTCGACGAGCCCACCAACCACTTGGACGCCGAGTCGGTCGAGTGGCTGGAAGTGTTCCTCAAGCGCTTTTCCGGCACCGTCGTGGCCATCACCCACGATCGCTACTTCCTCGACAACGCCGCCGAATGGATCCTGGAACTGGACCGCGGCCGCGGCATTCCATGGAAGGGCAACTACAGCACCTGGCTGGAGCAAAAGGGCGACCGCCTGGCGCAGGAGCAAAAGAGCGAGGAAGCCCACGCCAAGGCCCTGAAGAAGGAGCTGGAATGGTCGCGCCAGAACCCCAAGGCCCGCCAGGCCAAGAGCAAGTCGCGCCTGGCCCGCTTCGAGGAGCTGAGCGATTTCGAATACCAGCGCCGCAACGAAACGCAGGAAATCTTCATCCCCGTGGCCGAGCGCCTGGGCCAGCAGGTGTTCGAGTTCCATAACGTCAGCAAGTCCTTCGGCGACCGCGTGCTGATCGACAACCTCAGCTTCAGCATTCCCCCGGGCGCCATCGTCGGCATCATCGGCCCCAACGGCGCCGGCAAGTCCACGCTGTTCAAGCTGCTGGCCGGCCGCGAGCAGCCGGACAGCGGCCAGGTGGTGGTGGGCTCCACCGTCAAGATGGCGTTCGTGGACCAGCACCGCGACGAGCTGGGCAACGACAAGACCGTGTGGGAAGACATCTCCGGCGGCCTGGACATCCTGAACGTCGGCAAGTTCCAGATGGCCAGCCGCGCCTACGCGGGCCGCTTCAACTTCAACGGCTCGGACCAGCAAAAGAAGGTCGGCAGCCTGTCGGGGGGCGAACGCGGGCGCCTGCACCTGGCCAAGACGCTGATCGCGGGCGGCAACGTCCTGCTGCTGGACGAGCCCTCCAACGACCTGGACGTGGAAACCCTCCGCGCCCTGGAAGACGCGCTGCTGGAATACGCCGGCACCGTGCTGGTGATCAGCCATGACCGCTGGTTCCTGGACCGGATCGCCACGCACATCCTGGCCGCGGAAGGCGACAGCCAATGGGTGTTCTTTGACGGAAACTATCAGGAATACGAAGCCGACAAGAAAAAACGCCTGGGCGAAGAGGGCGCAAAGCCCAAGCGCATGCGTTACAAGGCACTCAAGTAAGCAACAACCCGTTAGGATCGTCGCTGCTGCCGCTTTTCCTCGCCCGCCACCATGTCCCTGCCCGCGTCCCGGTCCAGAACGGTCTTTCGTGCCTGCGTCGTCAACGCGGTGCGGCAGGGCGAGGCGTTGATGGGACGGCTGACCAGCGTGACCCAGGGGGCGCTGGCCAGCGATGAGTCCACCGAGCGCAACATCCAGCAGCGCACGCTGCTGGCCGATGCGCTGCGGCTGATCAAGCAGCACGAGGACGCCCTGGCCAAGGCCTATCCCATGGCCTTGCTGGAGGTGTTCGCCGAAGGCCCCTCCAACCCGCGCGCCCGACCAGGCGACGAAACGGGCATGGACTTCGGCGAGCTGTCGCTCATGGACGAGTCCGAGGTGTTGGCCCAGGTCGAGCTGTCGCGGGCCCAGCAGATCGCGGTGCATGCCACCGAGGCCACGCTGGCCGAGCTCAACACCCTGGTCAGCTCCGCGCAGGGCCTGCAGCGCGTGCAGCCCGAGCGCAATCCCCTGCGCCCCGAGAACTACATCCGCGCCCTGCAGCAGGTGGTGGGCGACACGGGCGTGTCTGCCGAGGTCCGCCAGGTGTGGATGGCCCACATGCGCAAGGTGCTGGGCGACGAACTCGTCTCCGTCTACAAAACCGCCGCCCAGAGCCTTCGCGACAACGGCATCGTCCCGGTGGGCTATGCGGTGGCGGGTCAGGCTGGCCAGTCAACGGGCCGTGCCACCGGCTACGGTGGCGCCTACCCCAGCAGCCACGGCGGCGGCTACGGCGGCCCGGCGAGCAGCTACGGCGCGCCCCATCCCGGCGCGTATCCCAGCCAGTACGGCATGCCCGGCGGCATGGGCGGCGGTGGCGGCCCGGCCTCGCTGGGCATGCCGCTCGCCGCCGAGGCCGAGGAAGCCCTGCTGACCGTGGGCATGCTGCGCCAGATGCTCGCCAGTTCCGGCGATGCCTTCGCCTACGGCATGGCGCCCGTCGCCGCGTTCGGCGGCGTGCCCTCGCAGCCGGCCGCCTGGGCCGAGGCCCGCAGCGGTGGTCCGGCCAGCTCGCAGATGGGTGCCGGGGGCTCGGACTACTTCGCGCCCAGTTCCGCGGCGGCCGCCGAGGCGATGGAAGACATCGCCCAGCTGGAGCGCCTCGTCGGCCGGCTGGCCGGCAGCCAGCCTGCAGCGCTGGGGGCCTGGAGCGGCGCTGCGGCCGTCGCGGTCCCGGCGCCGGTCGCGGCCCCCGCGCCGCCCTCTCCGTCGCGCACGGCCACCGAGGTGGTGAGCCGCATGATGGACAACATCGCGCAGGACCAGCGGCTGCCCCCGCCCATCCAGCGGGCCGTGCAGAACCTGCGGCCCGCCATCAAGCAGCTGGTGCGGCACGACCGGCGGTTCTTCACCGACGACAAACACCCCGCGCGCCGCCTGCTGGACGAGCTGACGCAGCGCGCGCTGGACTTCGAATCCGATGCCGACCCCCGATTCGACCGCTTCATGCGGCTCGTGGACGAGGCGGTGAGCCACCTGGCCACCAGCGAAAGCCAGGACGCCGACACTTTCGCCACCGTGCTGACCGCGCTCGAATCGGCCTGGGCGTCGCAGGAGCGCCAGTTGCGCGAGGCCCAGGAGGCCGAGCGGCAGGCCGCCCTGCGCGTGCAGCAGCGCGAGGCCCTGTCCAAGCGCATCGCGGCCGACATCCGCGCGCTGGCGGGGGCTGACCAGGTGCCCCGGGACATTCTCGATTTCGCCGCCGGCCCCTGGGCCGACGTGGTGGCGCTCGCGCAGATGGACGACCCCGGCAGTGCCGATGGCGACCCCGGCGGCTACCTCGCCCTGGTGCCCGAGCTGTTCTGGATCGCCCAGCCCGAGGTGGCCGCGGCCGAGCCCGAGCGGCTGGGCGGCACCGTCACGCGCATGCTCGGCACCGTGCGCCAGGGCCTGGACAGCGTGGGCCATGCCGAGGCCATGGCGGGCGCCGTGCTCGAGCGCATCGCCGGCCTGCACCAGGCCGCGATGGAGCGCGCCGCCAGCCTGGCCTTGCAGCCGGCCGATGCGTCCGCCGAAGAGCCGGACGGCATGGAAACCATCGTGCCGCCGGAATCGCTCTACGGCTCGCTGCACGAACCCGGCGTGGCCGACGAGGGGGGCGATGCCGCCGCCAGCGGCGCCGAGGCCACCAACGACTTTCCGCTGGGCAGCTGGGTCGAGCTGATCTCCAACCAGCGCGCCGTGCACACGCAGCTGACTTGGTCGAGCCCGCACCACACGCTGTTCCTGTTCACCGCGGCCGACGGCAGCACGCAGTCGATGACGCGCCGCATGCGCGACAAGCTGATGGCCGAAGGGGCGTTGCGGGTGCTGCCCGGCCCGCCGCCCGCGGTGGCGGCCGCCCACGGCCGCGCGCAGCGCGGCAAGGGCGCCGGCAAGCCCGTCAGGCCGCGCTAGCCGGCGCGCCGCCCGGCGCCGCGCGCAGCTTCTTGCGCACCAGTTGGATGTGGTTGCGCAGCGCGTACAGCTCGTCGGCATACGACAGCGGCACGCTCACCTTTTCCACCTGCGCCTCCAGCCGGTCCAGGGCCTCGTGCAGCGCCTGGGGCGCGGATTGTCCGGCGTCCATTTCGTCCTCGATCTCGCGCAGGCGGCCATACCAGCGGAACACGCGCGAGCGCACGCGGAACTGGTAGAGCGGCGGCACCACGCGCGACAGCGGCAGCATGGCGGCCAGCAGGATGCCCAGCACCAGCCACATGCGCTCGATCAGGTTGGCCATCCAGAAAGGCAGGTAGCGCTGCAGCAGCGGCGCGGGCTCGTTGATGGCGCGCTCGCCCTCGGCGGCGATGGGCAGCTCGCTGTGGCGGGTGCTCGGAAACTCGCGAGCCCGGTTGAACCAGCCGGCGCTGCCGTGCAGGGACTGCGCGTTCTGCGCGAACAGCTGCAGCAGTGCCGGGTGCGTGCCCTCGCGCGCCAGCAGCGACGTGGTGGAGGCCACCAGCCGCACGTCGGCGGGCGGCACGTTGCCGGCCAGGTCCACCACGCCGCGCGGCAGCGTGACGGGCGTGAGGAACGGAAAGCGCCGCCCGTAGGCCTCGTGCTGTGGAAAGTCCATGAGACGCACGCCCGGCGTCTGAAGCAGCATCTGCACCATGAGCGACTGCGGCGCCGAGGCGAACACCAGCGCGTCGAGCCGGCCCGCGAGGAACTCCACCGTCGCCGGCGTCTGGCCCAGCTCGGACAGCCGCAGCGCCCGGGGCTCCATGCGGTTGGCCTCCAGCAGCTTTTCCATCAGCGTGGGCACGCCGCTGCCCGCGGTGCCCACGTTCACGCGCAGGCCGCGCAGCTGCGCCAGGCTGTCGAGCCGGCCGCTTTTGACCACGCGGCGCGCGGCCTCGGTGCGGTAGAAGATCCACACCGGTTCCACGAACAGGCTGCCCAGCGATTCCAGGGCGTCGGCGTCTTCCGGCCGCAGTTCGCCGGTGCCGCCCTGCACGAAGGCCAGGTCGGCCTCGCCGCTGCGCAGCAACTGCAGGTTGGCGGACGAGCCTTCCGTCTCGCGCAGGACGACCTCGATGCCGTCGGCCGCCAGCGCCTTCTGGTAGCGCTGGCCGAAGTCCGCATAGGCGCTCTGCGCGGGCCCGGTGGCCAGGGTGACGCGCTTCGGGGGCGCGGGCTGCAGCCACCAGTAGGCCAGCACCAGCAGCCCCACCGCCAGGAAGGCGAGCGGACCGGCGGACAGGATCAGGTCGCGCAGGTTCAGCAGCGCCGTGTGCACCCGTCGCGTGACGGTGCGGGAGCGGGCGGCAAGGGCGTTCATCGGCCGAGGTCCGCCGCGCTCGGCAGGTACAGGCCTTCGTGGGTGGTGAGGGACTGCGCGGCCTGCACGGCGCGCAGCGTGGCGCGGGCCACGGCCTCGGCCGCCATGGTGGCCAGCACCAGCATGCCCGCGTGGCGGCCCGTGGCGCCGGTGGCCAGGGTGAACAGCGTGTCGCCGTCCAATTGGGTGTGCACGGGGTTGATGCTGCGCGCCAACCCGTCGTGGCCCGACACGGCCAGGCGATGGGCCTGGGCCTTGGTCAGCACCGCGTCCGTGGCGATCACGCCGATGGTGGTGTTGGTGCCGGGCAGCACGGGCTCGGGCGGCACGCCGCCCAGCAGCGCACGCCGCGTGTCCATCAGCCGCTGGCCGTCTTCCGAGCGTGCGCCGGCCACGGGCCGGGCGGTGTGCGGGTCGACCACGTCGCCCACGGCGTTGCAGGCGATCAGGGCGCCCACGGTGATGCCGTCCAGCGACACCGAGGCCGTGCCGATGCCGCCCTTCATCGCGCGCCCGATGCCGAAGAGCTTGCCCACCGCGGCCCCGGTGCCCGCGCCCACGTTGCCCTCGGCCGGATCGTCGCGCGACGCGGCGGCGCAGGCGGCATAGCCGGCCGCGGCGTCGGGGCGGATGCGCATGTCGCCCACCAGCAGGTCGAACAGCACGGCCGCCGGCACGATGGGCAGGCGGCCCACGGCCACGTCCAGGCCCACGCCGCGCTCCTCCAGCCAGCGCACGGCGCCGGTGGCGGCCTCCAGGCCCCACGCGCTGCCGCCGGCGAGCACGATGGCATGCACCTTCTCGACCAGGTTGGAGGGCGCGAGCAGGTCGGTCTCGCGCGTGCCCGGCGCGGCGCCGCGCACGTCGACGCCGCCCACGGCGCCCTCGCGCGCGAGGATGGCGGTGCAGCCCGTGGGGCGGCGGGCGTCGGTGTAGTGGCCGACCTCGATGCCCGCCACGCGGGTGATGCTGCCAGCGTCGCTGGCCGAACGGGTTGCTGCGGTCATATGGGCGGCGATTATGGCGCCGCGCCGGCGGCCTTCAGCGGGCCGCCTCGATGCGGGTGATGACGAGCGCGCCGCGCTGGCTCTCGGCATGGAAGCGCACCGGCGTGCCGGGCGCGAGCGGCAGGTCCGGCGCCGGGTCCTGCAGGCGGAACACCATGGTCATGGGCGGCATGGCGAGGTTCTTCAGTTCGCCGTGGCGCAGCGTGAGCCGGGCGGCTGACGGATCCCAGCGCACGACCTCGCCCTGGGACAGTTCGGCGTCCACCGCGGTGGCGGTGGCCGCAGCGGACGCCGCTTCGGACGGGGCGGCTGCCGCGGCGGTGTGGCCGGCATGTCCATCGTGTCCACCGTGCCCGGCCTGGCCGTGCGATGACGCCTGCGCGGGGACCGTGCCCGCCAGGGCAAAGACGGCGATGGCGGCGATGAAGGCGATGAAAGGGGAAAGGGCGGCACGGCCCGGGGTGGAGGGGCGGCGGGTCATGCGGGCTCCTTGGATGGCGGGTAGTGGCTGAAAACGCGGGTGCTGGCGCCGCCGTGCGCCACCAGCAGCACGTCATAGGCGTCCTTGCGCCCGCCGTAGATCGCGCCGTCCATGCCCGGCGAGCCCACCGGCATGCCGGGCACGGCCAGGCCCAGGGCCTTGGGCTTTTCGCGCAGCAGGCGCTGCACGTCCGCGGCCGGCACATGGCCCTCGATGAGGTAGCCGCCGACGAGTGCCGTGTGGCACGAGCCCAGCTTTTGCGGCAGGCCCAGGCGGCTGCGCACGGCGGCGTTGCCGGTCTCATGCACCGTGGCGCGAAAGCCGTTGGCCTGCATGTGGTCCACCCAGTCCTGGCAGCAGCCGCAGCTGGGGTCCTTCCAGACTTCGATGGCGGTGGGTTGCGGGCCGGCCGCGAAGGCCGGCCAGGGCAGGGCGGCGGAAGCGCCCCAGGCGGCGATGCCGTGCAGGGCGCGGCGGCGCGCGGCCAGCGGGGTCGGGGTGCCGCCAGCGGCGGGAGGGGTCAGGGGCATGGCAGGGTCCTTTCGGTGGGTGGGGGTGTCCACCCGGGTTTTAGGTAAAAAACGGCTCCAGTGCATATTCTTCTAGGGCGTATTGCTATTGAATTAATAGCAAAAAGAGTGCCTGCATGGCCGGTCAATGGGCGTGGCCGGTGCCGCCGGGGCCCGGTTTGCGCACGGTGGCGGCCCCGGCCTGCGGCGCGGTGGAGGCGGCCGGGGCCGCCGGCGCGGGGGGCAGGTCCGCCGCGGCGCCCTGCCATTCCCAGGCCTGGGTGCCGGGCGGCTGCACGTAGTCGCCCGGGTCGCGCCAGTCGCCGGCGGCCAGGTGCTCGCGCACCTTGAGCACGCTGAACATGCCGCCCATCTCCAGCGGCCCGTAGGGGCCGGTGCCGGTCATCATGGGCAGGGTGTTCTCGGGCAGCGGCATCTCCATGGCGCCCATGTCGGCCATGCCGCGCTCGCCCATCACCATGTAATCCGGCACGACCTTCTGGATCTTCGCCACCAGCCCCCGGTGGTCCACGCCGATCATGGTGGGCACGTCGTGGCCCATGGCGCCCATGGTGTGGTGGCTCTTGTGGCAGTGCACGGCCCAGTCGCCGGGCTCGTCGGCGACGAACTCGATCTGCCGCATCTGGCCCACGGCGATGTCGGTGGTCACCTCGGGCCAGCGGGCGCCGGGGGGCACCGCGCCGCCGTCGGTGCCGGTCACCTCGAATTCGTGGCCGTGGATGTGGATGGGGTGGTTGGTCATGGTGAGGTTGCCCACGCGCACCCGCACCCGCTCGCCGCGCCGGGCCACCAGCGGGCTGATGCCGGGGAACACGCGGCTGTTCCAGGCCCAGATGTTGAAGTCGGTCATCTCGTTCACGCGCGGCGTGCGCGTGCCGGCCTCCACGGCGAAGGCGTTGAGCAGGAAGGCGTAGTCGCGGTCGGCCGTGGCGATGAGCGGGTGGCGCCCGCGCGCATCCAGCCGCGGGTGGGTGATCCACAGGCCCATCAGCCCCATGGCCATCTGCGTCATTTCGTCGGCATGCGGGTGGTACATGAAGGTGCCCGGGCGCCGCGCGGTGAACTCGTACACGAAGGTCTTGCCCGCGGGAATCGCCGGCTGGTTCAGGCCCGAGACGCCGTCCATCCCGTTGGGCAGGCGCTGGCCGTGCCAGTGCACGCTCGTGTGCTCGGGCAGGCGGTTGGTGACGAAGATGCGCACCCGGTCGCCCTCGACCACCTCGATCGTGGGCCCGGGGCTCTGCCCGTTGTAGCCCCACAGGTGGGCCACGAAGCCGGGTGCGAACTCGCGCACCACGGGCTCGGCGACCAGGTGGAATTCCTTCACGCCGGCGTTCATGCGCCAGGGCAGGCTCCAGCCGTTCAGGGTGACCACGGGGCGGAACGGGCGCCCGGTGGTCGGCGCGGGCGGCACGGCGGTGTCGGCCGATCCGTGCTGGGGGATTTCGGGCAGCGCGGCCAGGGCGGCGCGGCCCACGGAGGCGGCGGCCACGGCGGTGGCGGCGCCGGAGAAGAAGTGGCGGCGTTTCATGTCAGTGGCCTCGGGATTCGGGGTTGGCGGCGCGGCCGGCGGCGGCACCGGGCAGGGCGGCGGATGCGACGGCGCTGGACGCACCGCCCGAGGTGCCGGCCAGGGCCCGTTGCAGGTCGGCCTCGGCGAGCCAGAAGTCGCGCTGGGCCTGCAGCGCATCGGCCACGGCCTGGCTGCTGGCCCGCGCCTCGGCGAGCATCTGCCAGACGCTGGCGAGCATGCCGTTGTAGCGCAGGGTGGTTTCCTCGCTGATGAAGCGGCGCAGCGGCACGACCGCCTCGCGCTGCTGGCGCGCCAGGTCGTAGGCGGTGCGGTAGCCCAGCCAGGCGGTGCGCGCCTCGCTGCGGGCGCGCAGCGCCACGTCCTGCAACTGCGCCGCGCTCTGCAGCGTGCGGCCCCGGGCCTGGGTGCGTGCGGCGCCGCCCCAGTCGAACAGGGGCACGGCCAGTTCCACCTCCCAGCCGCGCTTGACGTCGGCATGGCCGGTGTCCTGCTCGGTCGTGGTGTTGCGGGTGTAGGCCAGGCCGATCCCGCCGGCCCAGGGGGCCACGCCGGCAAAGCCTTCGGTGTCGGCCACGCGGTCCAGCTCCAGCCGCGCGGCGCGCACGTCCAGCCGTTCGCGCAGGGCCCGGGCCTCGATGCCTTCGCTGGCCTCGGGCTCTGCCGGCAGTTCGGGCAGCCGGTCGGGCAGCGTGTAGTGCGCATCCGGTCCCCACAAGCCCATCAGCCGCGACAGCTGCTCGCGCTCGGTGGCGGCGTCCAGCCGCGCGCGGGCCAGCTGGGCGGCGCTGTCGGCCCACAGCGCCTGTTCGCGGGCCTGCTGCAGCCGGCTCCAGTTGCCGACGCGGGCCATGCGGCGCGCCAGTTCGGCACCGGCGTCGGCCGCCTCGTGCATGCGCTCCTGCGTGGCCGCCACCTGCTCGGCCGCCACGGCGCGCAGCCAGGCGCGCCGCGTGTCGAAGGCCAGGCGCACCACGTCCTGCGCGGCGTCCAGCGTGGCCTGCTCCATCTGCTGGCCCTGCCAGCGTGTGCGCCAGGGCAGGGTGACGAGATCGATCAGGCCCATGCCCAGCGTGCGCTCGATCTCGCGCTCGTGCCCGCTGCGAAAGCGCCCCAGCGTGAGCGTGGGGTTGGGCAGGGTCAGGGCCTGCACGCGCTGCGCATCGGCCACGCCCAGGGCCGCCAGCCGCGCCTGCAGGCCCGGGTTGCGCAGCAGGGCGATGCGCACGGCGTCGTCGGCTGCGAGCGGTCCGGCCAGCCATTGCGCGATGGCCGCGTCGGCCTGCGCGCGCGCAGCGGGGTCGGCGGAGGGCAGCGCGGGCGCGGCCACGCCGGCGCTGCGGCCATCGGCCAGCGTCTGCACCTGGCTGCGCAGGCCGTCGGGCGCCACGCTGGCGCAGCCGGCCAGCAGCAGGGCGGCGGCCAGCGCGCCCCAGGCGGCGGTGCGGGGCGCGGTCATGGCGTCCCCCGCGCGGGCGTGGGGGCGGAAGGCGGGTGGTGGTGCACACCGTGGCCTGCTGCCGGCGCTACCGATGCCGCCGAGGGCGCGGCCTGGCGGGCTTCCCACGCCACGATGTCGGCATGGCCCCGCGGCGTGGCCGCCACGGCGGCCTGCGCATCGCGCCAGGCCACCGTGCCGGTTTCGACGGGCGGCGCGGCGGCGGTGAATACGCTGCGGTGGACCAGCGCACCGGCCGGTGCCAGCGGGTCGGCTACCGGCCCTGGGGCCTGGGCCAGGGCCGGCCATGGCGGCAAGAGCGCGGCGGCGGCCAGGGCACCGCGCAGGAGCGAAGAACGAAAGGAAAGGGATGAGGGGGCGCGCACGGCGATCTCCTGAGCAAGGGCGAAACCAGCGGCCGCCGATCCGCGCGCCGCCGGTGGCGGGTGCGGATCGCGGACGCACTTCGGGCGTCGGGGCTCAGGAAATGGGTGGCTTGATGGCCTGCGCGGCCAGGGCGCTGGCAAAGCGGCGCTCTGCCAGGGGCAGGGGCGCGCGGGGCAGCGCGGTGCGCGCGGGGGCCGCCAGCGGGGGCGTCAGCATGGCCGAGTGGCAGATGCCGCAGGCCGAGCAACCGCCGTCATGGGCGTGGTGGCTGGTGGGGGGGGACGCATCGCCTGTGCCACCGTGGGGCGCCTGCGCGGCCTCGGCCGACGGGGCGCTGGCCTCGCCATGGCAGGGCGGCAGCGCCGCGGCATCGGAGGGTGCTGCGGTATGGAGGGTGTGCGCCGGGGGCGTGCCGGATCGCGGTTCGGCCGCTGCATGGGCCGCGTGCGCCGCCGTGCCCACCGCCGGCAGCATGCCGGCCGCCATGGCATTGCCCGCCAGGCCCCGAAGGGCCATGAGCACGATGAGAAAGAGGAACATGCCGCGGCGCATAGGCGGGAATGATAGCCCCGCGCTGCGGGAGTTCCGGGCGGAGCCTGCGCCGGCTACATGGCCATGTAGCGGCCCGGGCGGTGGTTCATCGCCACGACCAGGTTGAGCGCCACGGCGCCCGCGATGGACCAGAGCACGCGCATGGGGTCCACCGTGAACAGCGCCAGCAGCACGATGCAGCAGTCCACCGCCATCTGGACCTTGCCCGCGCGCCAGCCGTAGCGGTCCTGCAGGTACAGCGCCAGGATGCCCATGCCGCCCAGGCTGCACCGGTGGCGGAACAGCACCAGAAAGCCCGTGCCCGTGATGAGCCCGCCCGCCACCGCGGCATAGAGCGGCTGCAGCGCGACGAATTCCATCAGGCCCGGCTGGGCCTCGGTCAGCACCGACAGCAGCACCACGGCCACGAAGGTCTTCAGGGTGAAGCTGCGCCCCATCTTGCGCCAGGCCAGCCAGTAGAACGGCAGGTTGAGCAGGAAGAAGAGCTTGCCGAAGCCCATGTCGGTCGCGTAGTGCAACAGAAAGGCCAGCCCCGCCGTGCCGCCCGTGAGCAGGCCGGCGCTGCCGAAAAATCCCACGCCCACCGAAATGAGCAGCACACCCGTGAACAGGGCGGCGGTGTCTTCGGTGGCGGTGTGGGGAACCATGGTCGGCGGGGATGTCGGGGTGGGCGGGGCGGGGGTGCTCATGCGGGAAGAGAAGGCGGCGTGGCCGGGGACCGGGGGCCGTTCGAGTGGCTGGCGGCCCGGTACCGGTGAAATGGGGCGGATTCTAGGGGGTGTCGAACCCATGATTACCCCACGGGCCGCCTGCGCCCGCACGCGAATGTGCGAAGCGCGACGTTCAAATCGCGAAAGCCGGCAAGGCCACAGGCTGGTCCCTCCCCGTGCCGGCCGGTGGCGCGCCGCAACTTCAGCGAAAACCGGCCGGTGCCGGGATTTCGATTGTGCCGGGCGCTATTTTTTTGATAGCGATTCGCTGCGCAGCATGCGCAGGCCGTTCGCCACCACCAGCAGGCTGGCGCCCATGTCCGCGAACACGGCCATCCACATGGTGGCGTGCCCGGCCAGCGCCAGGCCGAAGAACACCGCCTTGATGCCCAGTGCCAGCACGATGTTCTGCATCAGCACGGCATGCGTGCGGCGCGACAGGCGCACGGTCTCGGCCACGCGGCGCAGGTCGTCGTTCATGATGACCACGTCGGCCGTCTCCATCGCCACGTCGGTGCCGGCGCCGCCCATGGCGAAGCCGATGTCGGCCTTGGCCAGGGCGGGCGCGTCGTTGATGCCGTCGCCCGCCATGGCGGTCATGCCGTGCTTTTGCTGCAGCGCGGCGATGGCCGATAGCTTCTGCTCGGGCAGCAGGCCCGCCTGCACCTCGTCGATGCCGGCCTCGCGCGCAGCCGCCTGGGCCGCTGCGGCGTGGTCGCCGGTGAGCATCACGGGCACGATGCCCAGCGCGCGCAGGTCCGCCACGGCCTGCGCCGACTGTGGGCGCAGCGTGTCGGCCACGGCGAACAGCGCCCGCACGGCCTGGCCGTCGGCCAGCAGCGTGACGCTGCGCCCCTGGGCCTCGTGCGCGGCGGCGGCGGCCTCCACGGCGTCGGTCCACAGGCCTTTTTCCTGGGCCAGCCGGCGGTTGCCCAGCAGCCAGGTGGCGCCGGCGATGCGCGCCTGCACGCCGCGCCCGGGCAGGGCGGTGAAATCCTCCACCTCGGGGATGCCGGCGGGGGTGCCCAGCCCGGCCGCGATGGCCTTCGAGACGGGGTGGTCCGAGCGCCCGGCCAGCGCCGCCGCCACATCCTGGGCGCCATCGCTGCCGAAGGACTCGCGGCCCACCAGCACGGGGCGCCCGGCGGTCACGGTGCCGGTCTTGTCGAAGGCCACGGCGCGCACGCCGCGGGCCAGCTCCAGCCAGTTGCCACCCTTGATGAGAATGCCGCGCCGGGCGCCGGCGGCCAAGCCGCTCACCACGGTGACGGGCGTGGCCAGCACCAGCGCGCAGGGGCAGGCGATCACCAGCAGCACCAGCGCGCGGTAGATCGCATCCAGCCAGGTCCAGCCGAACAGCAACGGGGCGCCGATGGCCACGGCAACGGCCATGGCGAACACCGCGGGCGTGTACACGGCGGCGAAGCGGTCCACGAAGCGCTGGGTGGGCGCGCGGGCGCCCTGGGCCTGCTCCACGGCGCGGATGATGCGGTCCAGCGTGGTCTGGCCGGCCGCGGCCGTCACGCGGAACTCCAGTTCCGACTGCGCGTTGAGCGTGCCGGCGTACACCGGATCGCCCGGGGCCTTGTCCACGGCCAGGCTCTCGCCCGTCACGCTGGATTCGTCCACCGCGCTGCGGCCGGTGGTGACCACGCCGTCCAGCGGCACGCGGCCCCCGGGGCGGATGCGCACGGTGCTGTCCACGGCCACGTCGGCGGCGGGCACCGTGCGCCACTGGCCGTCCCTGCCGCGCACGTCGGCCTGGTCAGGGCTGAGCGCCAGCAGGGCGCCGATGGCGTCCCGCGCACGGCCGACGGCGCGGTCCTCGATGCGCTCGGCCAGGGCGTACAGCGCCATCACCATCGCGGCTTCGGGCCACTGGCCGATCAGGAACGCGCCGGTCACGGCCACCGCCATCAGCGCGCTGATGCCCAACTGGCCCCGCATCAGCGAGCGCAGGCCGCTGCGGTAGATGCCCAGCCCCGCCAGCAGGATGGCCGCCGCGGCGACGCCCATGCCCGTCACGCGCCACGGCGTGGTGTCCGGCCCCAGCAGGTGCAGCAGTTCGGCGCCGGTGGCCGCCACCAGGGCGGCGGCGAGGCGGCCCCAGCCGGGCAGGGCGCCATGGTCGTGCCCGTCGTGGTCGCCTTCGGAGGCATGGCCGTGGTCGCCGTGCGCTTCGCCCGCCGGGGTGGCTGCCGCCTTCGTGCCGGCCTGGGGCGCGGTGCTTGAGCACCCACCGCCGCAGCAGGACACATCGATGCGGGGCGCGGTGGCCGGCCGGGCGGAGGCCGGGGCCGGGGCCGGGGCCGGGGCAGGGACATGGTCATGCCCCGCGTGGTCATGGCCATCGTGGCCGGCATGGGAAAGGTCGTGGCTGTGTTTTGTCATGGTTTTCCTGGTGTGTCGGGGCGCGCGCGACGCCGCCGTGCCATGATTGAAAACCTTGAAGCCGCTCGAAGGTCAAGCCATGTCTGCCCAAAGCCCCTGCCACCGTATCGGAGATGCCGCCCGCCTGTCGGGCGTGCCGGCCGCCAACATCCGCTATTACGAGAAGGAAGGCCTGCTGCCCCAGCAGGCCCGTGCCGACAACCGCTACCGCCTGTACAGCGCGGACGAGGTGCACCGCCTGCGCTTCATCCGGCTGTGCCGGGCCATGGACATGTCGCTGGACGAGGTGCGCACCCTGCTGGCGCTGGACCACAGCGGCGCAGCGGCCGACCACGCGGCCTGCGACACGCTGGACGAGCATCTGCAGCACGTGCGCACCCGGCTGCAGGAGCTGCGCACGCTGGAGGAAGAGCTGCTGTCGCTGCGCGGCCGCTGCGACGGCACCGATGCCGGCCGCTGCCGCGTGATCGAGGCGCTGCACGCCCGCGCCGATGCCGAAACCGTGCCGCCGCCCGCGCCGATGGCCAAACGGCACGTGTGACGCCAGATCGCGCCAGCCCCGGTCACTACCTGCATTGCAATGAAATTGATAGCGGAACGCCCTAGTGGAATATGCGCTGGAGGCCAATTTTGTTACGCATCGTCGCCGGCCCGTCCACTATGATGGCCGCATGATCGCCGGCCTGCCATCCCCCTCGCTGATCGACCGCATCTGGCGCGCCGCGCGCGGCTGGGCGGTGGCCTGGTGGCGCATCGTGCACCTCGGGTCGGTGGCGCTGGTGCTCATGCTTTCGCCGTCCAGCTACGGGCGCGCCACCCGCTGGCGGCTCGCGCGGCACATGTACCAGGACACGGCGCCCATCCTGCTGGGGTTCACGGTGCTGGCGGCGCTGGTCAGCCTGGTCATCACCCGCATCGTCGTCGTCACGGCGCTGAGCTACGGCCTGTCGCGTTACGCGCTGGAGATGGTCATCCGCGTGCTGGTGCTGGAGCTGATCCCGCTCACCGCCGCGCTGTTCGTCGCCATGCGCACCACCATCCCCAACGGCACCCAGCTCGCCCTCATGCGCCAGGCCGGCCGCCTGGACAGCCTGCGCCGGCACGGCGCCGACCCGATCCGCGTGGAGCTGCTGCCCCGGGTGGTGGCCGGCATCTACGCCAGCATCACGCTTGCGGCGCTGTCGTGCGTGGTCGCGCTCGCCATGGCCTATTTCGGGGTGTATGGGCTCAACACCGCGGGGCTGCCGAGCTACACGCGCATGTTCGGCCAGGTGTTCACGCCGGCCGTCACGCTGGTGTTCGTGCTGAAAACCCTGTTCTTCAGCCTGGCCGTGGCCCTCATTCCCATGGCGGCGGGGCTCTACGAAAACGGCGATGGCCGGGGTCGCCACGGCTCCGAACTGGGCGGGCTCGCGCGCATGTTCGCCGTGCTGCTGCTGATCGAAGTCGCGTCCCTGCTGGGCAATTACTACTAACCCGTTCCGTGACCCATACCACGACCGACACCGGCCATGGCCCGCGCTGCGCGCCATGGCCTCACCGAGGAAACGCTTTCATGCCCGACCCAGAGACCTTCCCCGCCGGCGCTTTCGGCCCGCGGGCCCACGGCGGTGCGCACCATGGCTGAGCGGCCCCCTTCCCACGAAGCGGACGATGCCGCCAGCGAGGCGCTGCTCGAAGCCCAGCGCCCGGTGGCGAACCTGGAGCGCAAGGCCGCGGCGCTGCTCCTGTTCACGCTGGCGCTCATCGTGGGCTCGGCGTTCTATCTGCTGTATGCACGCGGCGTGTTCGAGCCCACGCAGCGCCTGGTGCTCACGGCCGACGACTCCGAGGGCGTGGTGGTCGGCATGGACATGACGTTTTCAGGCTTCCCGATCGGGCGGGTGCGCGGCATCGAGCTGTCGCCCGACGGCAACGTGCGCATCCTGATCGACGTGCCGCGCAAGGACGCGCACTGGCTGCGCGAGTCCAGCGTCTTCACGCTGGTGCGCGGCATCGTGGGTGGCACCACCATCAAGGCCTACAGCGGCATCCTCACCGACCCGCTGCTGGCCGACGGCGCCGAGCGCCCGGTGCTGCGCGGAGATGCCACGGCCGAGATCCCGCAGCTCATGGCCTCGGCGCGCGAACTGCTGTCCAACCTGCAGGCGATGACGGCCCAGGACGCCGCGCTGGGCGGCACGCTGTCCAACGTGCGCACGCTGACCGAGCGGCTGAACGCGCCGGGCGGCGCGCTCAACGTGCTCATGGGCAGCGAGGCGGATGCCAAAAAGATCACCGCCACGCTGGACCGCACCAACCAGCTGCTGGCGCGCATCGACGGCATGGCCGCCAAGGCCGACCGGCAGGTGTTCGGAGTGGCGGGCGATCCGGGGCTCGTGCCTGAGGTGCGGGCCACGGTGGTGCAGCTCAACGGCCTGCTGGCCGACACGCGCCAGAGCCTGAAAAAGGTCGATGCCGTGCTGGCCGAAGCCCAGGCCATCGGCGCGAACGCGCGAGAAGCCACCACCGATCTGGGCAGCTTGCGGGCCGAAGTGGAGAGCAACCTGCGCAAGGTGGAGGGCCTGGTCAACGACATCCAGCGCAAATGGCCGTTTGCGCGCGACACGGAACTCAAGCTGCCATGAAATCCCTGCTGTCTTCCCCGCTGCGTACACCGGTGCTCCGTGCCGCCGCGCTGCTCCCCTGCCTGGCCCTTTGGGCCTGCGCGGCCAAGCCGCCCACGCCGCAATGGCAGATGAATGCCCACGGCGCGGCCCGCAAGGCCACCGAGGCATACCTGTCGGGCGAGCCCCGCATCGCGCAGCTGGAGTGGGACCGGGCCCGGGCGGAAGTCGCCCGCACGGGGCGGCCCGACCTGCTGGCGCGCGTGGAACTCATGCGCTGCGCCGCCCAGGTCGCCAGCCTGGTGGTCGAGCCGTGCACGGCTTTCGAGGCCCTGCGCGCCGACGCCGCCCCGCAGGACCAGGCCTATGCCGATTACCTGGCCGGCACCATCGACAGCGTCGCCGTCGCCCGCCTGCCCGAGCCGCAACGCAGCGCCTGGGCGGCCGGCCCGGCTGCGCAAGCCGGCCTGGACGATCCGTTGTCGCGCCTGGTGGCCGCGGGGGTGTGGGTGAAAACCGGCCGGGAGACGCCGCAGATGGTCGACTCCGCCGTGGAGGCCGCCTCTGCGCAGGGATGGCGACGGCCGCTGCTGGCTTGGCTGACCCTGGCGGCGCAGCGTGCCGATCAACGGGGCGATGGGCCGGCCGCTGCCGCCGCCCGCAGGCGGTTGGCGGTGTTGGAACAGGGGCTCAGCGCTGAAAAGCGCTGACGCAGAAACCCAAAGGGGGCGGAGGGGGATGGCGCGGAGATTCAGGGGACTGCCCCGGCCCGCGCCGTGCCGTGCCGGGATGCCGGACTCAGTTGAGGAACGATTCTGCGGGAAGAATCTGCTCGAGGTTGCCCGGCAGATTCACCAGCGAGTCGGCGGCCTGCACCGCCTCGTCCGGTACCAGCGTCATGGCGGTGGCAGCCACCGCAAGAAGCACTGTCACCGTAAAGGCTGCGAAAGCGCGGGTTCCGGAGTGGATTTTGCGTTTCATGACAGAGTCCTTCAAAAGGGGTGGGGCCTGCACGGCGGTGGGAGTGAACGCATTACACCGCTTGCCTTCGGGCCGGGTCTGTCAGACAAGGCCTTTTGGAAGGCTGTTGCGACGACAGTTACGGTTGGTTGCGCTCCGTTGACGCAAGTCAACGGTTTTGGGTTCCATTCACCCAGGCGTCAGCCGCCGGGCAAGCGCCGACGCCGTCAAGGCGGTGCCGTCAGGCCATTGGTCCGCCACCTCGCCGTGCATCCAGCAGGCTGCCATGGCCGCATCGAAGGCCGCGCTCGGCGCGTCGGACGCCGCGGCCAGCCGCGCACCCACCAGTCCCGCCAGCACATCCCCCGTGCCGCCCGTTGCCAGGCGTGCGTTGCCGGTCGGATTGATGCAGGGCGTTTGCCCCGCGGCCGCGATCACGCTGCCCGAACCCTTGAGCACCACCGCGCAGCCGAATTGGTCCGCCAGCCGGGACGCCGCAGCCAGCCGGTCGGCCTGCACGCCTGGCGTGTCCACCGCCAGGAGCCGGGCCGCTTCCAGCGGGTGGGGCGTGAGCACGGTGTGCCGGCCCGGCTGCGCCGCGCGATCGCGCAGCGCCGTCGCCAGGGACGGGTCGCCCGCCACGGCATTGAGCGCATCCGCATCCAGCACCAGGCGGTGCGCCTCGGACAGGACCTTCGGCAGCACCGCCCGGATGGCCTCGCCCCCGCCGCATCCGCAGACCACGGTGCCTTGCTCCAGGTGCAGCGCGTCGAAGCGCCGGAACATGCATTCCGGCTGCATGGGGTCGAGGGACAGGTCGGCCCCGTCCAGCAGGGCCACCATCACCCGCCCGGCGCCCGCGTGCAGCGCCGCCGATGCCGCCAACAGCGCTGCGCCCGCCATGCCCATGCCCCGGGCCCGCAGCCCTTCTCCGCCCACCACCGCCACATCGCCGTAGCTGCCTTTGTGACTGGCATGCACGCGGTGGGCGGGCGGTGGCGCTGCCGCCAGCCAAGCGCACGGCGCCACGTCAGTCGCGCCGCGGCCCAGGTCGTCGAACCAGACCTGTCCGGCCGCGTCGCGCCCGTTCCCGGTGAACAGCCCGGGCTTCAAGGTGAGCAAGGCCAGGGTGTGCCGCGCAGACGCCGCGGCGCCCGGCGGCGGCGCCAGTCCGGCCGCGAACTGGCCCGTGTCGCCCGACAGGCCGGAGGGCGTATCGACGCACAGCACCGGCGCCGGTGTGGCATGCAGTTGGGCCAGCAGTTGCTGCATGCGTGGGTCAGCCGCGCGGGATTTGCCGCTGCCCGCCAGGCCGATGCCCAGCAGCGCGTCCACGCACACGTCATCGGGCCCCATGCCCGGCGGCGGGCCATCGGAAAAAACGACACCCGCGGCCGCGGCACGCCGATAGGACGCGAGCGCATCGGGTGGCACCGTGTCCGGCCGGCCCAGCCAGGTCACCGTGGCGATGCGCCCCGCCCGGTGCAGTTGGAACGCCGCTTCCAGGCCGTCCCCGCCGTTGTTGCCCGCACCGCAGACCACCCATGCGTTGCGAGCGTGCGGGGCGATGGCCTGGGCCAGCCGGGCCACCGCCCAACCGGCCCGCTGCATCAGGGTGTGCGGGGGGCATTGCGCTGCCAGGGCCTGTTCGATCCGGCGCGTGGCCTGTGTATCGAACAGGGGATGGGGCTGATCGGCCGTGATCCGGCGAAGGGCGGGCTGCGGCGCTGTTGCTGCGGGCGGCTCGGAGCGCATGGCGTCGGATCCGGCTCAGAAGCGGCGCAGCGCGAAGTGCTGCAGATCCACCTCGGGCGCGCGCTGGGCCATCAGGTCGGCCAGGGCCCGAGCGCTGCCACTGGCGAGCGCATAGCCGCAGCCGCCATGGCCGGCGTTGACCCATACCCCCGGCAGGCCGCTCGGACCCACGACCGGGGCACCGTCCGGCAGGGTGGGGCGGGCACCACGCCACACCTGCACCTGGCCGGATGAAACCTGCACCCCGCCGGGAAACCAGCCGGAGATGGCCTGGTAGAGCGTTTGCAGCGTGGGCGCATGGTGCGCGCCATCGCCCCGGCCGAGTTCAGCGCCACCCGCGATGCGCACGCGTTGGCCCTGGCGCGTGATCGTCACCCGGTGGAGCGGGTCCACGACCGATCCTTGCGGGGCATGGGAGTCTTCGCGCACCGGGGCGCTGATCGAGTAGCCGTGGAGCGCAGCCATCGGCAGCTCGGCACCCAAGGGGCGCAACAGCGCCGCCGCTGCCACGCCGGCGCAGACGACGACGGCATCGAACCGGCGCGGCAGCGTCTCGCCGGCGATCCGCAGACCCGCAGGCGCCGCATCCAGCCCGGTGACCTGGGCATTGAAATGGAATTGCGCCCCGCGCTCCTGGGCGGCATAGCGCAGCATCTGGGCGAAGAGGCGGCAGTTGCCGGACTCGCCATCGGGAATGTGCAGAGCGCCGATCAGGGGGCTGTCGGGCGACAGGCCCGGCTCGATCTGGCGAGCGGTCTCGGCATCCACGTCGTGGATGGCCATGCCCGCGTCCCGCAGCAGTTGCAGGGCCGGCTGCACGTGCGCCAGGTCTTCGACCGTGCGCAGCAGGACCAGCGCGCCGCGGCCGGTTTCCGCGTCCACCTGCAGTTGCTCCGACACCCACCGCATGCGCGCCTGGCTGTAGCGGCCCAGTTGCTCCAGCGCGGAAAGGGTCATGGGTAGGGCCGGCGAACGGCCGGCCTTGCGCCAACGCAAGAGCCATCGCAGCTCGGATGCCGTCACCCCCTTGGCGAGCCGCACCGCCGCATGGCGTCCCCAGAGCCGGGTGCTTTGCGGGCCGCCGATGCCGGGGGCCGCCAGGGGAATGAGGAGGGCAGGCGAGCACAGGCCGGCATTGGCGAAGCTCGATTCCTCCGCCGCGGCGCTGCGTTGTTCGAAAACCGAAACCTCGTGGCCGTCGCACGTCAGTTCGTAAGCAGTGGTGACGCCGACGATCCCGGCGCCCACGATGGCGATGTGCATTTGGTTTCTGAGCTCTTTCAGGCATCAGCGCTAATGGACACTGCGCTGGCTGCTACTGTTTTTGTGTTTTCCAAGAGCCTGTTTCCAGGCGGGTCCTGCCGGCGCCGGCCGCGCCGATGGCGCAAGGGTCCGTTTGGGCTCGGTCAATCTGCCATGCTAGAATCTTTGGGTTTTGCTGGTGGCTGCGCAGTGCGTGGCCGACAACCTGGCAAGACAAATCGCAAACCAGCCCTTTCAAGGTGCTGCCTTCTTCTTGCAAGCCGGCAGTTATTGGGGCTGGATTTTAGACCCAACCTTCGGAGAAATTCTCATGTCCGTCACCATGCGCGAAATGCTGGAAGCCGGTGTCCACTTCGGTCACCAAACCCGTTTCTGGAACCCCAAGATGGCCCCGTACATCTTCGGCCATCGCAACAAGATCCACATCATCAACCTGGAAAAGTCGCTCCCGCTCTTCCAGGACGCCCAAAAGTTCGCCAAGCAGCTCACCGCCAACCGCGGCACCATCCTGATGGTCGGCACGAAGCGCCAGGCCCGCGAGATCCTCGCCACCGAAGCGCAGCGCGCCGGTGTGCCCTATGTCGACCAGCGCTGGCTGGGCGGCATGCTGACCAACTTCAAGACGGTCAAGACCTCCATCAAGCGCCTGAAGGACATGAAGGCCCAGCAAGAAGGCGGCCTCGACGCCATGAGCAAGAAGGAACAGCTCACCTTCACCCGCGAAATGGAAAAGCTGGAAAAGGACATTGGCGGCATCCAGGAAATGAATGCACTGCCCGATGCCATCTTCATCATCGACGTGGGCTTCCACAAGATCGCCGTGGCTGAAGCCAAGAAGCTGGGCATTCCGCTGATCGGCGTGGTGGACTCCAACCACTCCCCCGAAGGCATCGACTACGTGATCCCCGGCAACGACGACTCGGCCAAGGCCGTGGCACTGTATGCCCGCGGTATCGCCGACGCGATCATCGAAGGCCGTGCCAATGCCGTGAACGACGTGGTCAAGGCCGTGGCTGCCGAAGGCTCTGACGAATTCGTGGAAGTGGAAGAAACCGCTGCCTGATTCCCGGCCGCGCGACCTGTCGCGAATGAAAGCGGGGCTCCTGGTTAGCCCCCTTTTTTTTAGCCCGAATGCTGTAACGAACTGAACTGAGACTGGAGAAAAAGATGGCTGCAATTACCGCAAGCATGGTCGCCGAACTGCGCGCAAAGACCGATGCCCCCATGATGGAATGCAAGAAGGCCCTGACGGAAGCCGAAGGCGACCTGGCCAAGGCGGAAGAGCTGCTGCGCGTGAAGCTGGGAACCAAGGCCGGCAAGGCCGCCGCCCGCATCACCGCGGAAGGCGTGGTCGCCAGCTACATCGACGGCACGACCGGCGGGCTGATCGAAGTGAACAGCGAAACCGACTTCGTGAGCAAGAACGACAGCTTCCTCGCGCTGGCCAAGGCCGCTGCCGAACTGGTGGCCAAGCACAATCCCGCCAACGTGGAAGCGCTGGGTGCCTTGCCTTACAGCCAGGATGGCTTCGGCCCCACCCTGGAAGAAGTGCGCAAGGGCCTGATCGGCAAGATCGGCGAGAACATGTCGTTCCGCCGCTTCAAGCACTTCTCCGGCAACAAGCTGGCCTCCTACCTGCACGGCACCCGCATCGGCGTGGTGGTTGAGTTCGAAGGCGACGAAACCGCTGCCAAGGACGTGGCCATGCATATCGCTGCCATGAAGCCCGTCGCGCTGACCAGCGCCGACGTGCCTGCCGACCTGATCGAGAAGGAACGCTCGGTCGCCGCTGCCAAGGCCGCGGAAGACAAGGCCAAGGCGGAAGCCGAGGGCAAGGCCGTCCAGTCCGACGAAATCGTCAGCAAGCGCATCGAAGGCGGCGTGCAGAAGTACCTCAAGGAAGTGTCCCTGTTCGACCAGGTCTTCGTGAAGGCCGCCGACGGCAAGCAGTCCGTGGGCCAGATGCTCAAGGGCGCCAACACCACGGTCAAGGCGTTCACGCTGTACGTGGTCGGCGAAGGCATCGAGAAAAAGGTGGACGACTTCGCTGCTGAAGTGGCCGCCCAGGTGGCAGCCGCCAAGTCTGCCGCTTGATCGCAGACCCCATCGCCACCTCACCCGCCATTCCATTGCCCCACGGAGAAGTCCCCATGTCCATCGCTGCACCAGCCCACAAGCGCATTTTGCTCAAGTTGTCTGGCGAGGCGCTCATGGGGGACGATGCCTTCGGCATCAACCGTGCCACCATCGTCCGGATGGTGGAGGAGATCGCTGAGGTCACCCGCATGGGTGTGCAGGTGGCCGTGGTGATCGGTGGTGGAAACATCTTCCGCGGCGTGGCCGGCGGCTCGGTCGGCATGGACCGCGCCACCGCCGATTACATGGGCATGCTGGCCACGGTCATGAATGCGCTGGCTCTGGCCGACGCCATGGACAAGCAGGGACTGACGGCGCGCGTGATGTCGGCGATCGCCATTGAGCAGGTCGTCGAGCCCTACGTGCGCCCCAAGGCCCTGCAATACCTGGAAGAGGGCAAGGTGGTGGTGTTCGCCGCCGGTACTGGCAATCCCTTCTTCACCACCGACACCGCGGCAGCGCTGCGGGGTGCCGAAATCGGTGCCGAGGTGGTTTTGAAGGCGACCAAGGTGGACGGTGTGTACACCGCCGATCCCAAGAAGGACCCGACGGCGACCCGCTACACCAAGCTCACGTTCGACGAGGCCATGTCGCGCAATCTGGGGATTCTGGATGCGACGGCGTTTGCCCTGTGCCGTGACCAGAAGTTGCCGATCCGCGTGTTTTCCATCATCAAGCACGGCGCGCTCAAGCGCGTGGTCATGGGTGAGGACGAAGGCACGCTGGTGTACGCTTGAGCGTTGGGCGCGCCCCGGCGCGCCCGGCTTCATGCTGAGGAGAAAAACATGACCATTGCCGATATCAAGAAGAATGCAGAAACCAAGATGGACCAGTCCATCGTGGCGTTCAAGAACAATCTGTCCAAGATCCGCACCGGCCGCGCCAATCCGGCGCTGCTCGATTCCGTGCAGGTCGAGTACTACGGCTCGTTCGTGCCGTTGTCGCAAGTGGCGAACGTGGCCCTGATCGACTCGCGCACCATCAGCGTCCAGCCCTGGGAAAAAGGCATGGGCGCCAAGATCGAAAAAGCCATCCGCGAAAGCGATCTGGGCCTGAATCCCGCTTCCATGGGCGACCTGATCCGCGTGCCCATGCCTCCCATGAGCGAAGAGCGCCGCAAGGAAATGACCAAGCTCGCGCGCAACGAAGGCGAGAGCGCCAAGATCGCCGTGCGCAATCTGCGCCGTGACGCCAACGAAGCCGTCAAGAAGCTGGTCAAGGACAAGCTGGCCTCCGAAGACGACCAGAAGCGTTCGGAAACCGAGATCCAGAAGGTCACCGACAAGCACATCGCCGAAGTCGATGCGCTGGTGTCCGGCAAGGAACAGGAAATCATGGCGGTCTGATCCCCGGTTCCGGGAATCGATCGTTGCCCTGCATGTCCGCCTCTTCGGTCATTCCGCACCACGTTGCCATCGTCATGGATGGCAATGGCCGCTGGGCCACGCGCCGTTTCCTGCCGCGGCTGGCGGGGCACAAGCAGGGCGTGGAGTCTCTCAAACGCTGCGCGCAGGCCTGCGTGGAGCGGGGCGTGGCCGTTCTGACGGTGTTCGCTTTCTCTTCGGAGAACTGGAACCGGCCTGCCGATGAGGTCTCGGGACTCATGGACTTGCTGGCCAAGGCGCTGTCCCGGGAAGTCCCCCAACTGCAAAAAGACGGAGTGCGCCTGCATTTCGTGGGCGAGAAAGCCGGGCTGTCGGAGAAGGTGCGGGCGGGCCTGCGCCAGGCCGAGCTGGACACCGCGCACAATACCCGCCTGGTCCTGAACGTCTGCTTCAACTACGGCGGCCGTTGGGACATCGCGCAGGCCGCTGCGGCCGTCGCGGCGCGGGGCGAGCCCATCACCGAGGCCAGCCTGCATGCGGCCATGGGCCTGGCGCACGTGCCGGATCCGGACCTGGTGATCCGCACGGGTGGAGAAATGCGCATCAGCAATTTCCTGCTGTGGCAGTCTGCCTATTCCGAGTTCTACTTCAGTGACCGGCTTTGGCCGGACTTTGACGGCAAGGCCCTGGATGAGGCCATTGCCGCCTTCAATGCCCGAGAGCGCCGTTTCGGCAAGACATCCGAGCAAATATTGGCGTCGTCACCTGCCTCGCTGCAGGTCTGAAAGGGCTTTTCCATGCTTCGACAGCGCGTCATCACTGCCATCGTCCTGCTGGCCATTTTGCTGCCTGCGCTTTTTTACCCGTCTCCGTGGCCCTTTGCCACGGTCATCCTGGTCTTGATGGCCGCGGGTGCCTGGGAGTGGGGTCGGCTTCAAGGGCTGGGCTCTGGCGCGGCCGTGGGGGTGGGGGCCGCTTGCGTCGCGCTTTGCGCGGCGAGCTGGTCAATGGGCTGGCTGCAGCAACCGCTGGCCTGGCTGTGGACCCTGGGTGGCGCCGCTTGGGTGCTTGTCGGCGCCTGGATGCTGCGCGCGGGTGTCCAGGGCTGGCCCCAGGTTCCCAAGGCCGTGCGGCTGGTCGGCGGCGTGTTCGTGCTGTGGCTGGCGTGGCTGGCCGCGGTGCAGGCGCGCATGGCGGGCATCAATTTTCTGATGTCGATCCTGGTTCTTGTCTGGGTGGCAGACATCTTTGCGTATTTCGCAGGCCGGGCCTTCGGCCTGCGCTTCACCAAGAACAAGCTGGCCCCCTCGATCAGCCCCGGCAAGAGTTGGGAAGGCGTGTGGGGCGGCATGGCCGGTGTCGTGGTTCTGGCGGTGGCCTGGGTGGTCGCCGACGCGTCCGCCAGTGCATCGGTCGCGAGTTTCTATACCCACCTGTTCGCGCGCGGCTGGTGGCTGCTGTTGCTGGGTGCCGTGTTCATGGCGGCCATGAGCGTGGTGGGCGACCTGACCGAGTCCCTCGTCAAGCGCAGCATCGGCGCCAAGGACAGCAGCGGTTTGTTGCCGGGCCACGGCGGCGTGCTCGATCGCGTGGATGCGCTGTTGCCCACCTTGCCGTTGGCCATGATGTTGACCCACTTCGCTTCCGCATGAAACAACGCATCACGGTCCTGGGATCCACGGGGTCCATCGGTACCAACACCCTGGATGTGGTGGCACGCCATCCCGAGCGCTACGAGGTGTTCGCCCTGAGCGCTGCCACGCAGGTCGACGCCCTGCTGGCGCAATGTGTCCGTTTCCAGCCCCGCTTCGCCGTGATGGCCAGCGCGCCGCATGCGCGCCTGCTGGAGGAGCGGCTCGCGGCGCATGGTCTGGCAACGCGGGTCTTGCAGGGCCCGGACGCGCTGGACACCATTGCCTCCCACGAAGAGGTGGACGTGGTGATGGCCGCCATCGTCGGCGCTGCGGGCCTGGGCCCCTGCCTTGCGGCGGCCCGCGCCGGCAAGCGCCTGCTGCTCGCCAACAAGGAGGCGCTGGTGGTGGGCGGTGAGGTCTTCATGTCCGCCGTCCGGGAGGGCGGGGCCATGCTGCTGCCGATCGACAGCGAGCATTCGGCGATCTTTCAATGCCTGCCCGAAGACCCGCAGACCTGGGCCCGCCGCGTGGACCACATTCTGCTCACCGCATCCGGCGGGCCATTTCGCACCCGGGCGCCGGCCACGCTGCGCGATGTCACGCCGGAGCAGGCCTGCGCCCATCCCAATTTCTCGATGGGGCGAAAGATCTCGGTCGATTCGGCCACCATGATGAACAAGGCCCTGGAGGTCATCGAGGCGCGCTGGCTCTTCGATCTGGCGCCGGAGCAGATCAAGGTGGTGATCCATCCGCAGCAGATCATCCATTCCATGGTCCAGTTCGTGGATGCATCGGTGCTGGCGCAACTGGGAACGCCGGACATGCGCGTTCCGATCGCCTGCGGGCTGGCCTGGCCGGAGCGCATCGAGAGCGGAACGCCGCGGCTGGATTTTTCCACCCTGTCCGCGCTCACCTTCGAGGAGGCCGATGCCACCCGCTTCCCGGGGCTGCACCTGTCCTGGCAGGCGCTGCGCGCGCAAAGCGGCACCACGGCGGTGCTCAATGCCGCCAACGAGGTGGCTGTGGCCTCGTTCCTGGAGCGCCGCATCCGTTTCGATCAGATTCATCGGCTGAACCTTGCAACTCTGGAGGCGGTGACACCCTCCAACCCCGAATCGCTCGGGGCCCTGCTGGCGCTGGATGCCGAAGCACGGTCCGTCGCTCTGCGCAGTGCGCAGCGGCTGGCCGCCTGAGCCATCGCCTCCGGGCAGAAAGACACCATGTTGCTGACCGTCATTGCCTTCATCGTCGCGCTGGGCGTGCTCATCGCCGTCCATGAATACGGCCACTACCGCGTAGCGGTCGCCTGCGGCGTGAAGGTGCTTCGTTTTTCGGTGGGTTTCGGCAAGCCCCTGCTGCGCTGGCAGCCCAAGGGATCGCCCACGGAGTTCGTCATCGGCGCGTTTCCCCTGGGCGGGTATGTGCGCATGCTGGACGAGCGCGAGGCCCCCGTCGATGCCCATGAGCGCCACCTGTCGTTCAATGCCAAGCCATTGCGATCCCGCGCTGCGATTGTGGCAGCGGGTCCGGCGGCCAATCTGCTGCTCGCCGTGCTGCTGTACGCGGCAGTGAACTGGATGGGCGTGGAGGAGCCGAAGGCGGTTCTCGCCAGCCCCGTGCCCGGGTCCGTGGCCCAGAAAGCCGGCCTGCAAGGCGGCGAGCTCGTGCTGGAAGCGGCCCTCGGCAACGAAGAATCCGAGCCGGTGCGATCCTTCGAGGACCTGCGCTGGCTTCTGACCCGCGGTGCGCTCGACGGCACCGACGTCCGCCTGCAGGTGCAGCCGTCGCCCGGGGCGCCGCAGCGCCAGATGGTGCTGGAACTCGCCCAGTTCGATGCCCGGGAAGCGGACGCGCAGCTGTTTCGCAAGATCGGCATCGTGGGGCCGTGGACACGGCCCGTGCTCGGCGAGGTGGTCCAGGGGGGGGCGGCGCAACGCGCTGGATTGCGGCAGGGGGACTTGGTCGTCAGGCTCGGTGCGACGAATGTGGTGGATGGCCAGCAGCTGCGGGAGCTCATCCGTGCATCGGTCAGTGGCGGGGTGGCCGTATCCCAGCCGTGGCGCATCGAACGTGGCGGCCAGACCTTGACGCTGGATGTGCTGCCGGACTTGCACAGCGAGCCTTCCGGCCCGGTCGGACGCGTGGGAGCGTTCGTGGGCGCTCAGCCAGAGTTCGTGACCGTGCGGCACGGGCCGCTCGAAGGATTGTGGAACGGAGTGGTGCGCACCTGGGAGGTGTCGGCCCTGACTCTGCGCATGATGGGGCGCATGGTGATCGGCGAAGCCTCGCTCAAGAACCTCAGCGGCCCGCTCACCATCGCCGATTACGCGGGCCGTTCGGCCAGCATGGGGCTCACGCAGTACCTGGTGTTTCTGGCCCTCATCAGCGTGAGTCTGGGTGTGCTGAACCTGCTTCCGCTGCCGGTTTTGGACGGTGGGCACCTGATGTATTATCTTTGGGAAGGCGTGACCGGCAAGGGCGTGTCCGACGCCTGGATGGAGCGATTGCAGCGCGGCGGCGTGGCGGTGCTTCTCCTGATGATGTCCATCGCCCTGTTCAACGATATCACCCGGCTTTTTGGCTAACCTTTTTGCCGCGCGCGTTCACCGCGCGGTACCAGTTCACTCATGAAAAAACAATTCAATCGCTTGGGCGTGCGCAAGGCTTGTGCCGTGGCCGCCATGGTTTTTGCTGCCAATGCGGCATGGGCCCTGGAGCCGTTCAAGGTGCAGGATATCCGGGTGGAGGGTTTGCAGCGCGTCGAGCCGGGCACGATCTTCGCATCGATGCCGCTGCGCGTGGGTGACGACTACAACGACGAGAAGGGCGCTGCGGCGATCCGTGCGCTGTTCGCGCTGGGCCTGTTCAAGGATGTGCGCCTGGAGGCCAGCGGCAACGTGCTCGTGGTGGTCGTGGAAGAGCGTCCCACCATCGCCGACGTGGACTTCGCCGGTGCCCGCGAATTCGACAAGGACACGCTCAAGAAAGCCATGCGCGATGTGGGCCTGACCGAAGGCCGGCCTTTCGACAAGGCGCTGGCCGACCGCGCGGAGCAGGAGCTCAAGCGCCAGTACATCAACAAGAGCCTGTACGGCGCCGAGGTCGTGACCACGGTCACCCCCATCGAGCGCAACCGCGTCAACCTCACGTTCACGGTCACCGAAGGCGAACCCGCGCGCATCAAGGAAATCCACCTGGTGGGCAACAAGGCCTTCAGCGAATCGACGCTCAAAGGACTGTTCGACCAGGACACGGGCGGCTGGCTCAGCTGGTACACCAAGTCGGACCGCTATTCCCGCACCAAGCTGAACGCCGATCTGGAAACCCTGCGTTCCTACTATCTGGCGCGCGGCTACCTCGAGTTTCGCATCGACTCCACGCAGGTGGCCATCTCCCCGGACAAGCAGGACATCACGATCACCGTCAACGTGACCGAAGGCCAGCGCTATGTGGTCTCCGGCGTGAAGATCGAAGGCAATTACCTGGACCGCGACGACGAGTTCAAGTCGCTGATCACCATTCAGCCCGGCGAGCCCTACAACGCCGACAAGGTGGCCGAAACCACCAAGGCATTCACCGACTACTTCGGCAATTTCGGCTTCGCGTTCGCGCGCGTCGAAGCGGTGCCCGAAGTGGACCGCGAGAACAACCGCGTGGCCCTGGTGCTGCGCGCCGAGCCGGCCCGCCGTGCCTACGTGCGCCGCATCAACGTGAGCGGCAACAACCGCACGCGCGACGAAGTGATCCGCCGCGAGTTCCGCCAGTACGAAGCCTCCTGGTACGACGGCGACAAGATCAAGCTGTCCCGTGACCGCGTGGACCGCCTGGGCTTCTTCACCGAAGTCAATGTGGAAACGCAGGAAGTGCCGGGCTCGGCCGATCAGGTGGACCTGGTGGTGAACGTGGCCGAAAAGCCCACCGGTTCGCTGCAGCTGGGCGCGGGCTTCTCAAGTGCGGAAAAGGTCTCGCTGTCGTTCAGCATCAAGCAAGAGAATGTGTTCGGTTCGGGCAACTACCTCGGGGTGGACGTCAACACCAGCAAATACCGCCGCACGCTGGTGTTCAGCACCACCAACCCGTACTTCACGCGGGACGGCATCTCGCGCACGCTCGATCTGTACTACCGCACTGACAAGCCGTACGAGGACCAGGGCGGCAACTACGAGCTGATCACTGCGGGTACCAGTGTGCGTTTCGGCATCCCCTTCAGCGAAACCGATACCGTGTTCTTCGGGGGCGGCCTCGAACAGACGCGGATCAAGCTGGGCACCAACATTCCCGCTGCGTACCTGTCGTATGCCACGACCTACGGCTCCAGCAGCACCGCGATTCCGCTCACGATCGGCTGGTCGCGCGATGACCGCGACAGCGCCTTGGCACCCAATTCGGGCCGCTACCAGCGCCTGAACACCGAATGGTCGGTGGCCGGCGATGCGCGCTATGTCCGCGGCAATTACCAGTTCCAGCAGTATGTGCCGCTGAACAAGAAGTTCACCATGGCCTTCAACAGCGAGTTCGGCTGGGGCAAGGGCATGAACGGCCGGCCGTTCCCGGTGTTCAAGAACTACTACTCGGGCGGCCTGGGCTCCGTGCGTGGTTTCGACCAGGGCACGCTGGGTCCACGCGACGTGACGGGTGCGTCGCTGGGCGGACCGAAGAAGGTCACGCTCAATGCCGAGTTGATCGCACCGTTCCCAGGTGCGGGCAACGACCGCACGCTGCGCGTGTTCACTTTCGTGGATGCGGGCAACGTGTATGGCGAAGATGAAAAGGTCACCCTCAGCGACATGCGTGTCTCTGCCGGCCTGGGCCTGAGCTGGATTTCTCCGCTCGGTCCGCTTCGCCTCGCTTTTGCGCAACCGGTGCGCAAGTTCGCCGGCGATAGAATCCAGAAACTGCAATTCCAGATCGGAACGTCTTTCTAATGAAATCTCTCTCCCGCCATATTCCCCTCGTTCTCTTGCTGGGCACGCTCGGTGCAGCCGTGCCTGCACAGGCGCAGGAGTTCAAGGCCGGCTTCGTCAACACCGACCGCATCTTCCGCGAGGCCAGCACCGCCAAGGCGGCCCAGGCCAAGCTGGAGCAGGAGTTCTCCCGTCGTGAGAAGGACCTCGTGGAGCAGGGCAACAGCCTGAAGTCCGCCACCGAGAAGTTCGAGCGCGAAGCGCCCACGATGGCCGAGAGCCAGCGCACGGCCCGCCAGCGCCAGCTGGTCGACCAGGACCGCGACTTCCAGCGCAAGCGCCGTGAGTTCCAGGAAGACCTGGGCGCCCGCAAGAACGAAGAGCTGGGCCAGGTGCTGGAACGCGCCAACAAGGTCGTCAAGCAGGTCGCCGAGGCCGAGAAGTACGACGTGATCCTTCAGGAAGCCGTCTACATCAACCCCAAGCACGACATCACCGACAAAGTGATCAAGGCACTGAATGCCGCTGCTGCCACGCCCGCCAAGTGATGGCCGTCGGCTGACGGGGCGCGCGGCGTGAGCCTCTCTCTGGGGCAGATCGTCGATGCGCTGGGCGGCACGCTGGAGGGGGGCGAGAGGGACGGAGAGATCCACCGCATCGCTCCCCTGGAGTCTGCAGGTCCCGGTGACCTGGCTTTTTTAAGCCATCCGCGCTACCAGCAGCAACTGGCCGCCTCCCGGGCGGCCTGTGTCATTGTGGCGCCATCGATGCGCGAGGCCGGGCTGGCCCGGGGGCCGTGCATCGTCGCGGACGAGCCGTACGTGTATTTCGCGCGTGCCACGCAGCTGTGGAAGCGCGCGCACGCCGTGGCGGTGCCGCAGGGCATCCATCCCAGCGCGGTGGTGGACCCGGACGCCACGGTGCATTCCACGGCCTTCATCGGCCCGCTGTGCGTGGTGGAGCGCGGTGCGCGCGTGGGCGCGGGCACGGTGCTCAAATCGCGGGTGACGCTGGGCGAGGACTGCCACATCGGCGATCGCTGCATCGTGCATGCCGGCGTGGTGATCGGGGCCGACGGCTTCGGCTTCGCTCCGCAGGGCGGCGAGTGGATCAAGATCGAGCAGCTGGGGGCCGTGCACATCGGCAACGACGTCGAGATCGGCGCCAACACCTGCATCGACCGCGGCGCACTGGAAAACACGGTCATCGAAGATGGCGTGAAGCTCGACAACCTCATCCAGATCGGCCACAACGTGCGCATCGGCCGGCATTCCGCCATGGCGGGGTGCGTAGGGGTGGCGGGCAGCGCGACCATCGGCGCGCATTGCACGGTGGGGGGCGGAGGCATCGTGCTGGGGCATCTCGAATTGGCCGACCACGTGCACGTGTCGGCGGCCACGGTGGTCACGCGATCGCTGACCCGGCCGGGTCAATACACCGGCATGTTCCCCATCGACGAAAATGCGAAGTGGGAAAAAAACGCGGCCACGCTCAAGCAGCTTCACAGCCTGCGCGAACGGATCAAGGCCCTCGAACAAACTCGAAAAGACGGTTAGACCGCATCTTCCAATGATGGATATCCACCAAATTCTCAAGCTCTTGCCGCACCGCTATCCGTTTCTGCTGGTGGACCGCGTGGTCGAACTCGAAAGGGGCAAGCGCATCCAGGCGCTCAAGAACGTCACGATCAACGAGCCTTTCTTCACGGGGCATTTCCCGAGCCGGCCCGTGATGCCCGGCGTGCTCATGCTCGAGGCCCTGGCGCAGGCCGCGGGCCTGCTGTCGTTCGACATGATGGGCGAGGCGCCCGGCGACGACAAGGTGTTCTATTTCGTCGGCATCGACGGTGCGCGTTTCAAGCGCCCCGTGGAGCCGGGCGACCAGCTCATCCTGGAAGTGGATCTGGACCGTATCAAGGGCGGCATCTACAAGTTCAAGGGCCTGGCACGCGTGGGCGACAGCGTGGCCTGCGAGGCCGAGATCATGTGCACCATGCGCACCGTGGGCTGACGCTGCGAGGGCAGGGCGGCACGTGACCAGCAGCATCCACTCCACAGCCATCGTCGACCCCGCAGCGCGGATCGACGCCTCCGCGGCCATCGGCCCCTATGCGGTGATCGGCCCGCACGTGACGATCGGTGCGCGCACCTCGGTGGGCGCGCACTGCGTCATCGAAGGGCGCACCACGATCGGCGAAGACAACCGGATCTTCCAGTTCGCCTCCCTGGGCGCCGCGCCGCAGGACAAGAAGTACGCCGGCGAGCCCACCGAGCTGCGCATCGGCGACCGCAACACGATCCGCGAGTTCTGCACGTTCAACACCGGCACGGCGCAGGACCGGGGCGTGACCACGATCGGCAACGACAACTGGGTGATGGCCTATGTGCACATTGCCCACGACTGCGTGGTCGGCCACCACACCGTTCTGGCCAACAACGCCACGCTGGCCGGCCATGTGCACGTGGGTGACCACGCCATCATCGGCGGCCTCACGGGCGTGCACCAGTTCACCAAGGTGGGCGCGCATGTCATGGCGGGGTTCGCCAGCCACATCTCGCAGGACGTGCCCCCCTTCATGATGGTGGACGGCAACCCGCTGTCCGTGCGCGGGTTGAACCTCGAAGGCCTGCGCCGGCGCGGGTTCTCGGCCGACCGGCTCGCCGCGATCAAGCAGGCGCACCGCCTGCTGTATCGCCAGGGCCTCACGCTGGACGCGGCGCGGCAGGCGATCGCCGAACTGCCGTCGGTCCACGGCGAGGCCGCGCCCGACATCGCGCTGCTGCTGGATTTCATCGCCAACTCCTCGCGCGGCATCGCGCGCTGACCGCGATGGCGCCCTCCCTCCAACCGGCACCGCGCATCGCGATGGTGGCAGGCGAAACCTCTGGCGATCTGCTGGCGGGCCTGCTGCTCGACGGCCTGCAGGCACAGTGGCCTGGCGTGGTGGGGCAGGGCATCGGCGGGCCGCAGATGCAGCGGCGGGGCTTCACCGCCTGGTGGCCCAGCGAGCGCCTGGCCGTGCACGGCTACAGCGTCGAGCTGCTGCGCCGGCTCTGGGGCATCGTGCAGATCCGCAAGCAATTGAGGCGGCGGCTGCTCGCGGACCCGCCGCAGGTCTTCATCGGCGTGGATGCGCCCGACTTCAACCTGGGGCTCGAATCCGACCTGCGCGTGGCCGGCATCAAGACGGTGCACTTCGTGTGCCCTTCGATCTGGGCCTGGCGTGCCGAACGCATCGAGAAAATCAAGCGCAGCGCCGACCACGTGCTGTGCATCTTCCCGTTCGAGCCCGCGCTCCTGGCCCGCCACGGCATTGCGGCCACTTACGTCGGCCATCCGCTGGCCAATGTGATTCCCATGCAGCCGGACCGCGAGGCGGCGCGTGCCCGGCTTGGGTTGGCCCCCGGCGACGAGGTGTTGGCCATCCTGCCGGGCAGCCGTTCGGCCGAGGTGGACTACATCGCCACGCCGTTCCTGCGGGCGGCTGCCTTGCTGCGCCAGGCGCGCCCGGCGCTGCGCATGGTCATCCCGGCTGTGCCGGCGCTGCGTGAGCGCATCGAGCAGGTGGTGCGCGAATGCGGCATGGCCGAGGCCGTGCAGGTCGTCGAAGGCCAGTCGCACACCGTGCTGGCGGCCTGCGACTGCACGCTGATCGCCAGCGGCACGGCCACCCTGGAGGCAGCCCTGTTCAAGCGGCCCATGGTGATCGGCTACCACATGCACCCCATCAGCTGGCGCCTCATGCGGCGCAAGCAATTGCAGCCGTGGGTGGGGCTGCCCAACATCCTTTGCGGCGAATTCATCGTGCCCGAGCTGATCCAGGACGCTGCCACCCCCGAGGCGCTGGCCGCGGCAGTGACGCAGTGGCTCGACGCGCCTACGCAATCTCCCGACACGCTGGCGGCGCTGGAGCAGCGCTTTACCGCGCTGCACGAAACCCTGCGCCGCGACACCCCCCGATTGGCCGCCGATGCGATCCAGAAAATCCTTGCCGCCTGAGCAGGCGGCCCTGCCGTGGCATCCCCCGGGCCTGGTGGCCGGGGTGGATGAGGCTGGGCGCGGGCCGCTGGCCGGCCCGGTGGTGGCCGCCGCCGTGATCCTTGACGATCTGAATCCGATCGCCGGTCTGGCCGATTCCAAGACCTTGACCGCTGCGCGCCGCGAAGCGCTGTACGACGAGATCCGCGCCAAGGCCCTGTGCTGCGCGGTGGCCGAGGCCAGCGTGCAAGAGATCGACACCATCAACATCCTGCAGGCGACCATGCTGGCCATGCAGCGCGCGGTGCAGGGGCTGCGCCTGAAGCCCGTGCGTGTGCTGGTGGATGGCAACCGGCTGCCCGTGCTGGAAGTGCCCGCGGACGCCATCGTCAAGGGCGATGCACTGGTGCAGGCCATTTCTGCGGCGTCGATCCTGGCCAAGGTCACGCGCGACCGCTGGTGCGCGCAATTGCACCTGGAATATCCCCAATACGGCTTTGCCGGCCACAAGGGATATGGGACGGCCGAGCACATGGCGGCGCTGCAGCAGCATGGCGCTTGCCCGCACCACCGCCGCTCGTTTTCGCCCGTGGCCGCGGCCCTCGTACGGGGCAACGCGGCGGTGCTCCCGCTGCCTGCGGTGCCTACCGTGGATGGGGCGCACGCGTTGCCGGCGCCGCAGGGCCTGGTGCAGGCGGAATGGCAGCCGGCATGACCTCGGACAACGTCACCTTCGTTCAGTCGCGCGACAACGCGTTCGTCAAGGACCTGCGGCGCCTGGCGCAGGACAGCAGCGCTTACCGCAAGCAGGGCCGGGTCTGGCTGGAAGGCGACCACCTGTGCCGTGCGGCGCTGGCCCGGGGGCTGCAGCCGGCGGTGGCCGTGTATGCGGAGTCTTTTTGGCCTGAAGCGCAAGAAAGCTACCGGCATGCTGCTATCAAAAACATAGTGATTGCCGATCCTCTCTGGGCGGACGTGAGCGGCCTCGAATCCCCAGCGCGCATGGGCTTCGTGCTGGAGATGCCTGCAGCCGCCGCGTTGGTGCCCGGCGTGTCCACCGTGGTGCTCGACCGCCTGCAGGACGCCGGCAATGTGGGGTCCATCCTGCGCAGTGCATCGGCATTCGGTTTCGGTCAGATCGCGGCCATCAAGGGCACTGCGGCGCTGTGGAGCGCCAAGGTGCTGCGGGCCGGCATGGGGGCCCACTTCGGCCTGCGGCTGGTGGAGGGACTCGATGCGACGGACATCGATGCGCTCGGCCTGCCCCTGCTGGCGACCAGTTCGCACGGCGGGGAATTCCTGCACCGGGCGCAACTGCCCTGGCCTTGCGGCTGGGTCATGGGGCATGAAGGGCAGGGCGTGTCGCCAGCGCTGCAGGAGCGCGCGAGCCGTCTGATCCGCATTGCCCAGCCGGGCGGGGAAGAGTCGTTGAATGTGGGTGCGGCGGCCGCGATCTGCCTGCATGCGAGCGCTGCGGCGGCGGAGATGGGCCGCATCTGACGGCTCGGCCCGCAGGCTTTCAGCGATGCGGGCAGACCTTGGTCAGGGCGGTCAGAGAGGGCGGTAAGCGCCTCGCGGCGCCGACCCCGCGGGTCGCGGCAAGGCCGCCCTGAGGGAGGGCGACCCGCCAGGGTCGTCAGGCCATTGCTTCTTCACCCGCCATCAGCTCTTCCTTGCGGGCTTCGAGCGTTTCGCGCATGGCCACGAGGTCGAGCTTGCGGGCGGCACGTGCCTTCGGAAAGATCTCGTTGCGCTCTTCCTTCACGTGGTGATCGATGTACTCGCCCAGCACGGTCACCTTGGCATCGAACATTTCATCGGCGGCGCTGGCGGCCTCGATCTGCGCGATCAGGTCCTTGGCGCTGGCGTGCTCCACTTCGGCTTCGGCGAGGAGGTCGGTGTCCTTGATGGCATCGCGCAGGGCGGGGTAGAAGATCTCTTCTTCGATCTGCGCATGCACGGTCAACTCGCGGCAGATCTGGCGCGCCAGTTCGAACCGCTGGGTGGCGGCCGCCTTGGAGCGGGACTCCATCAGCGATTCGTATTCCTTGAACATTTTCTTGACGGCGCGATGGTCCGCATCGAGCAGGGAGCAGGCGTCTCGGGGTGCACGGGTGGTGGTCATGGGATTTCCTTGTCGATGGTGTGTGGGGAAGGCCATGCTGCACGGGTGGTCTACCCCCTGCCGTAGGACGCCAAGCCACGGGCCTGCGCGGGTTCGCCTTCGGCCGACACGCCGCTGGGGCAGTGCCATGGGCCCCATCGATCATTGGATTGGCTGTGGGGATCGTGCTGGCAACGCACGTTGGTCGCCGCCGCTCAGCCGCTGGATGCCGGGATGCTGTGCAGCGCCGGCACACGCAATGCAAGTCCCAAAAGAAAAACCCCTGACTCTTGCGAATCAGGGGTTTCTATTTGGTGCCGGAGAGATGAATCGAACACCCGACCTTCTCATTACGAATGAGCTGCTCTACCGACTGAGCTACACCGGCGAAGACTCGAATTATATATCGGAATGGTAGCGTGTCACGCGTTCCACTTCATTTTTTGAGCCCAGGACCACGCTGACGCGCTCGTGCAACTGCGTGGGCTGGATGTCCAGGATGCGCTGCTTGCCGTTGGTGGCGGCGCCGCCGGCCTGCTCGACGAGCCAGCTCATGGGATTGGCCTCGTACATCAGGCGCAGCTTGCCGGGCTTGTTGGGTTCGCGCTTGTCCCAGGGGTACAGGAACACGCCGCCGCGCGTGAGGATGCGGTGCACGTCGGCCACCATGCTGGCGATCCAGCGCATGTTGAAGTCCTTGCCGCGCGGGCCTTCGGTGCCGGCCAGGCATTCGTCGATGTAGCGCTTGACCGGGGTGTCCCAGTGGCGCATGTTGCTCATGTTGATGGCGAATTCCTTGGTGTCCTCGGGAATGCGCACGTTCTCTTCCACCAGCACGAACGAGCCCTGCTCGCGGTCCAGCGTGAACATGGCGACGCCGTCGCCCACGGTCAGCACCAGCGTGGTCTGGGGGCCGTAGATGCAGTAGCCCGCGGCCACCTGCTGGGTGCCGGCCTGCAGGAAGTCCTCGGTCATGACGCCGGGGTGGCCTTCGGGCTTTTTCAGCACGCTGAAGATGGTGCCGATGCTCACGTTCACGTCGATGTTGGAGGAGCCGTCGAGCGGATCGAACAGCAGCAGGTACTCGCCCTGCGGATAGCGGTTGGGCACCACGTAGATGCTGTCCATCTCTTCAGATGCCATGGCGGCGAGGTGGCCGCCCCATTCGTTGGCTTCGATGAGCACTTCGTTGGCGATGATGTCCAGCTTCTTCTGGATCTCGCCCTGCACGTTCTCGCTGGCGGCCGTGCCCAGCACGCCGCCCAGCGCGCCCTTGTTCACGGCGTGGCTGATGCTCTTGCAGGCACGGGCGACCACTTCGAGCAGCAGGCGCAGCTGCGAGGGGATGAGGCCGTCCACCCGCTGCTGTTCGACGAGGTAGCGGGTGAGGCTGATGGTTTTTGCCATGGAGGGGGTTTCCTATTTTTTGGACGTGATCAGTCGGCCAGCGCGCGGGTGACCACCTCGCGCACATCGTTGGACAGGTCGGGCTTGGCCGCCACGCGGGCGATGGCGTCGCGCGCTGCGCCGCGGTAGGGATCGGCCAGCTTCTTCCAGCGGTCGAGCGCCCGGGCCAGCCGCGCCGCCACCTGCGGGTTGAGCGTGTCCAGCTCCAGCACCCGGTCGGCCCAGAACTGGTAGCCCGCGCCGTCCAGCCGGTGAAAGCCCCCGGGGTTGGCGCTGCAGTAGCTGAAGATCACGCTGCGTGCGCGGTTCGGGTTCTTGAGGCTGAAGTCCGCGTGTTTCATGAGCTGCTGCACGGCGGCCAGCACCTGCCCGCCGCGGTCGGGCGCGCCCGCCTGCAGCGAGAACCATTTGTCCAGCACCAGGGCCTCGTCCTTGAACAGGGCGTGAAAGCGCGCGAGCGCCGGCTCGGCCAGGGCATGGCCGCTGTACACCAGCGCCGTGAGGGCGTTGAAGCGGTCGGTCATGTTGCCGGCGTCCTTGAAGCGCTGGTACGCCTTGCCCGGCCACACGCTGTCGCCCGTGGTGCGGGCCGCCAGGCACAGCATGGACAGCGCCAGGCCCGACAGCGCGCGGCGGCCGGCCGAGATCGCATCGGGGCGGTAGGCGCCCGTGTCGTGGTGCTGCGCCCAGATGGCTTCCCACTCCGGCTGCAGCGCGACGGCGAGCTGCGCGCGCATTGCTTCGCGCACGGCGTGCACACGCTGCGGGTCCACCACGTCCAGGTGCTCGGCGATGTAGCCCTCGGAGGGCAGGCTGAGCACCAGTTCCTTGAAGGCCGCGTCCAGCGCGGGGTGGCGCAGCACGCCGCGCATGGCCTCCACGAAGCTGTCGGGCACGATGGTTTGATCGATGGGCGCGCCTGCCGGCGGATTGATTGCCTCGTCCGCTATGGTTTTAATAGCGATGCGCAGGGCCAGGCGCTGGCCGGCCTCCCAACGGTTGAAGGCGTCGGTGTCGTGCGCCAGCAGGGCGAGCAGTTCGGCATCGCTGTAGTCGATGTCCAGCACCACGGGGGCGCTGAACCCGCGCAGCAGCGACGGCACGGGCTGGGAGCCCACGTTCACGAAGGTGAACGCATGGGTGGCCTCGGTCAGCACCACGGTGCGGTCCGCGCCGCCCGCGGCGGCCTCGCCCTCCAGTTGCAGCGGCAGTGCGCTGCCGTCCGCGCCCAGCAGGCCCAGGGCCACCGGGATCACGGCGGGCTCCTTGAGCGGCTGGCCGGGCGTGGGCGCGAGGCTTTGCGACAGCGTGAGCGTGTAGGTGCGCGCGGCGGCGTCGTACACGCCCGTGGCCTGCACGCGCGGCGTGCCGGCCTGCGAATACCAGCGCTTGAACTGCGGCAGCAGGCGGGCCAGGTCGCTGTCCGGGTTGGCATCGGCGATGGCCTGCGCGAAATCGTCGCAGGTGACCGCCTGTCCGTCGTGGCGCTCGAAGTACAGCTTCATGCCGCGCGCGAAGCCTTCGCGGCCCACCAGCGTGTGCATCATGCGCACGACCTCTGCACCCTTTTCGTAGATGGTGACGGTGTAGAAGTTGTTGATCTCGACGTAGCTGTCGGGCCGCACCGGGTGCGCCATGGGGCCGGCGTCTTCCGGGAACTGCGCGGTGCGCAGCACGCGCACGTCCTCGATGCGCTTGACGGCGCGGGCCGAGGGGCTGCCCGACAGGTCCTGGCTGAACTCCTGGTCCCGAAAGACCGTGAGGCCTTCCTTGAGCGACAGCTGGAACCAGTCGCGGCAGGTGACGCGGTTGCCGGTCCAGTTGTGGAAGTACTCGTGGCCCACCACGCTTTCGATGTTGCCGAAATCCACATCGGTCGCCGTGGCCTGGCTGGCCAGCACGTACTTCGTGTTGAAGATGTTCAGGCCCTTGTTCTCCATCGCGCCCATGTTGAAGTCGCTGGTGGCGACGATCATGAAGCGCTCCAGATCCAGCGGCAGGCCGAAGCGCGCCTCGTCCCAGGCCACGCTGGCCATGAGGGAGTTCATGGCGTGCTCGGTCTTCTCCAGGTCGCCCGGGCGCACGTACACCTGAAGCAGGTGGTCGGCGCCGGAGCGCGAGCGGATGCGCTGCTCGCGCGCCACGAGCTTGCCGGCCACCAGCGCGAACAGGTAGCAGGGCTTCTTGTGCGGGTCCTGCCACTTGGCGAAATGGCGCGCGCCGTTGGGGCCATCGTCCAGCGGGCCGTGGTCGATCAGGTTGCCGTTGGACAGCAGCACCGGGTAGGCGGCCTTGTCGGCGCGCAGCAGCACGGTGAAGCTGGCCATCACGTCCGGCCGGTCCAGGAAGTAGGTGATGCGCCGAAAGCCCTCGGCCTCGCACTGGGTGAAGAAGGTGCCCTGGCTCACGTACAGGCCCGACAGCTGCGTGTTCTTGGTCGGAGAGCAGGTGGTGAAGATCTCCAGGTCGAAGGGCTCGTGGCCCTCCGGCAGGTTCTCCAGCACCAGCTGGCCGCCTTCCATCTTGAACGAGGTGCCCGCGCCGTTGACCAGCACGCGCGCCAGGTTCAGCTCGTCGCCATCGAGCCGCAGCGCGCCCGCGGGCACGTCCGCGTTGCGGCGCAGCCGCATCTTGTTGAGCACCCGGGTCTTGGCCGGGTCCAGGTCGAACGTGAGGTCCACCGTGTCGATCCAGAACGCGGGGGCGGTGTAGTCGGCACGGTGGATGGCCGTGGCGTGTCCTTCTCTCATCATGGCTTGGGGCTTTCCGGGCGCGTTACACGCCCTGCTTGAGGGAGGCTTCGATGAAGGCGTCGAGATCGCCGTCCAGCACCTTCTGGGTGGCGGAGATTTCGACGTTGGTGCGCAGGTCCTTGATGCGGCTGTTGTCCAGCACGTAGCTGCGGATCTGGTGGCCCCAGCCGACATCGGTCTTGGTGTCTTCCAGCTTTTGCTGCTCTTCCTGGCGCTTGCGCATCTCGAAGTCGTACAGGCGCGAGCGCAGGCGCTGCCATGCCACGTCGCGGTTGCTGTGCTGGCTGCGGCCATCCTGGCACTGAACGACGATGCCGGTTGGAATGTGCGTCAAACGCACGGCCGAATCGGTCTTGTTGATGTGCTGGCCGCCGGCGCCGCTGGCGCGGAAGGTGTCGGTGCGCACATCGGCCGGGTTGATGTCGATCTGGATCGAGTCGTCGATCTCCGGATAGACGAACAGGCTGGCGAAGCTGGTGTGGCGCCCGCCGGATGAGTCGAACGGGCTCTTGCGCACCAGCCGGTGCACGCCCGTCTCGGTGCGCAGCAGGCCATAGGCGTATTCGCCCTCGATCTTGATCGTGGCGCTCTTGATGCCGGCCACGTCGCCCGGGGTTTCGTCTTCCACCGTGGTCTTGAAGCCCTTGCGCTCGGCGTACTTGAGGTACTGGCGCAGCAGCATGCCCGCCCAGTCGCAGGCCTCGGTGCCGCCGGCGCCGGCCTGGATGTCCACGAAGCAGTTGAGCGGATCGGCCTCGTTGCTGAACATGCGGCGGAACTCGAGCATCTCGATCTCGGGCTTGAGCTTGGCGGTCTCGGCCTCGATGGTCATCAGGCCGTCGTCGTCGCCTTCTTCCTTGCTCATGTCGAAGAGCTCGGTGTTGTCGGCCAGCTCGCGCGTGAGCCGCTCCAGCGTGAGCACCACGCCGTCCAGGCTCTTCTTTTCCTTGCCCAGCTCCTGGGCCTTCTTGGGGTCGTTCCAGACCGTGGGGTCTTCCAGCGAGGCGTTTACCGTGCGCAGGCGTTCGAATTTGGCATCGAAGTCAAAGATACCTCCGTAACTCTTGCGTGCGCACGGTCAGGTCGGAGAGGGTGTTGCCGATGAGGTTGATGCGTTCTGCGTCCATGGTGCGTGTCCTGAGTGTTCGGTGGAATAACCGGCGATTTTCTCACGCGATGCGCCGCACGCCCCCAATGCCCTTCCACGGGGCGCAGGGCGCAGCCGGCCGGCCCCGTTGCCGGGGCGCAAAACCGGCCGCTATTTCAAAAATGATAGCAAGACGCCCTAGTGGAATATGCGCTGGCGGCCTGTTTTATTCAGGGGTGCTCAGGAACGACTCGATCAGCGCCGCCACCGCGCCGGGCTGGTCGTGGTGCAGCATGTGCCCGGCGTCCTGGACCACGGCGGTGCGGCAATCGCGCACGTGGCGCAGGCGGGCGTGGTATTCGGGCAGGTCGTAGCGGTCCTTCCACCACAGGCCCATGCTGTCGTCGCTGGCCTCCACCGCGAGGGTGGGCGCGGTGATGCCGTCGTACAGGGCCAGCGCTTCCTCCACGCGGTAGATCTGCGAACTGGTGATCTTGTGCGCCGCATCGCCCAGGATGCGCCAGCGGCCCTGCGCGTCGGGCGCGGCCCACTGGCGGGCCAGCCAGGCGGCCTTGTCGGCGGACAGGCGCGGGTTGGTCTTGATGAGGCGCTGGGCCACGCCGTCGGCGCTGTCGTAGGCCTTGAGCGATTTCTCGCCGCGCTCCAGCGCCCGGATCTCGTCCATCCACTGCGCGTAGCGACGGGGGGCCTGGTCGGGCGTGGTGGCCGGCAGGCCGAAGCCTTCCAGGTTCACCAGCCGGCGGATGCGCGCGGGCCGCACGCCGGCATAGGCCATGCACACGTTGCCGCCCATGCTGTGGCCCACCAGATCGACCGGCTGGCCGGGCGCGTAGTGGTCCAGCAGGTGGTCCAGGTCGGCCAGGTAGTCGGCGAACACGTAGTGGTCGCAGGGCGCGGGCAGGCGACTCAGGCCGAAGCCCCGCCAGTCGGGCGCGATGACCGTGCGGCCGGCGAAGAACGCCTGCGACAGCGCGTCCACCACGAACTGGTAGGACGCGCCCACGTCCATCCAGCCGTGCATCAGCACCAGCGGGGGCCGAGAAGGGGAAGATGGGGAAGCGGAGGCGGGCGACGCCTCGCCGTTCCAGCGGCGAACGTGGTACTGCAGGGTGCGGACGGGGACGAATTCGCTCTGGGAGGCGCGGGCGGGCTGGTACATCGGGCGATTATTCGTGCAGGGCGCGGCGGCGTCAGTCAAGGCTGGGACAAGCGGGCGGCCCGCTCGTTCGGGGCCCTGCTGCGGGCCTTCGGGCATGCGGTGCGCTCGCTGCGGGAACAGGGAAAATCCATTATTCTGCCCAGCCCATCCGCAGCTTGTAGGTCTTCTCTCCATGCAAAAAATCCCATTGGGCGCCAGCGCGCTCCAGGTCACGCCCATCTGCCTGGGCACCATGACGTTCGGCGAACAGGTGGACGAAGCCACGGCCCATGCCATTCTCGACCGCTCGCTGGAGCGGGGCGTGAACTTCATCGACACCGCCGAGATGTACGCCGTGCCGGCGCGCGCCGAGACCTGTGGCGCCACCGAGACCATCATCGGCCGCTGGTTCGCCAGCCGCCCCGGCGCCCGCGAAAAGACGGTGCTGGCCACCAAGGTGGCGGGCCCCTCGCGCGGCATGCCCTGGGTGCGCGAAGGCAAGGGAATGACCCCGGCCGACATCGTGGCCTCGTGCGACGCCAGCCTGCGCCGCCTGCAGACCGACGTGATCGACCTCTATCAGATCCACTGGCCCGAGCGCCACGTGCCCGCGTTCGGCACGGTGTACTACGACCCCGCCAAGGAAACCTCGGCCACCCCCATCCACGACCAGCTGCAGGCGCTGGCCGGGCTGGTGCAGGCCGGCAAGGTGCGTGCCATCGGCCTGTCCAACGAAACGCCTTACGGCGTGCACGAGTTCGTGCGGCTGGCCGAGCAGCACGGCCTGCCGCGCGTGGCCACGGTGCAGAACCCGTACTGCCTCATCAACCGCACCTGGGAAAACGGCATGGACGAGTCCTGCCACCGCCTGGGCGTGTCGCTGCTGGCGTATTCGCCCCTGGGCTTCGGGCTGCTGACGGGCAAGTACGACGCCAGCGGCACGACCGGCGCCGGTGCGCCGAAGGGCGCGCGCATCGCCAGCTACGAATCGGTGCGCAAGCAGCGCTGGGGCCGCCCCGAGGCGCTGGAGGCCTCGCGCCGCTACAACGCGCTGGCGCGCGAGCACGGCCTCACGCCCACGCAGATGGCGCTGGCGTTCTGCTACACCAAGTGGCAGGTGGCCAGCACCATCATCGGCGTGACCTCGCTGGCCCAGCTGGACGAAGACCTCGATGCCTGGGGCACGGTGCTCTCGCCCGAACTGCTCGCGGCCATCGACGCGGTCCGCTGGGAACTGCGAGACCCGGCACTGTGAGCAAGAAGGCCGCCAAGGCCGCCCATGTGAGCGAAACCCCGGCCACCCAGTGGCTGCGGCGCCAGGGCGTGGCCTTCACCGAGCACCCCTACGACTACGTGGAGCACGGCGGCACCGCGCACAGCGCGGCCAGCCTGGGGTTGGACGAGCACGTCGTCGTCAAGACGCTGGTGATGCAGGACCAGGATGCGAAACCCCTCATCGTGCTCATGCACGGCGACCGCAAGGTGTCAACCAAGAACCTGGCCCGCCAGATCGGCGCCAAGTCGGTCGAACCCTGCCAGCCCGAGGTGGCCAACCGCCACAGCGGGTACCTGGTGGGCGGCACCTCGCCGTTCGGCACGCGGCGCGACATGCCGGTGTACATCGAGGAAAGCATCCTCGCGCTGCCGCGCATCGCCATCAACGGCGGCCGCCGGGGCTTTCTGGTGCAGATCGATCCGCAGGTGTGCGTGCAGCAGCTCGGTGCCAAACCGGTGCAGTGCGCGCTGGCAGAATAGGCCGCCCCGCCGAACCGGGGCCGCGCCTTCGGGGCGCCGGCCACCGGCCCCCCGTGGCGCCCGCCACCGGCCTCTCGTGACGCCCGCATCCTGAAGGAATTCCTACCTTGACCACCGTCTATTGCCTCCTGGCCACCCTGGCCGCCTACCTGCTGGGCTCCCTGTCGTTCGCCGTCATCGTGAGCCGCACCATGGGCCTGAACGATCCCCGCACCTATGGCAGCAAGAACCCCGGCGCCACCAACGTGCTGCGCTCCGGCTCCAAGGCCGCGGCCGTGATCACGCTGCTGCTCGATGCGGTCAAGGGCTGGCTGCCCGTGGTGCTGGTGCAGGCCTTCGGCAAGCCCCATGGCCTGGAGGACGGCACGGTGGCGCTGGTGGGCCTGGCGGCATTCCTCGGGCATCTGTGGCCCGTGTTCTTCCGCTTCGAGGGCGGCAAGGGCGTGGCCACGGCGCTGGGCGTGCTGGTCGGCATCAGCCCATGGCTGGGGCTGGCCACGCTGCTGACCTGGGTCATCATCGCGTTCTTCTTTCGCTACTCTTCGGGCGCGTCGCTCGCGGCGGCGGTGTTCGCGCCGCTGTACTACGTGATGTTCGGCGGCGTGCTCTGGTACACCGAGGCGACCATCGGCGTGGCCATCGCCGCCATGTCGGCGCTGCTGGTGTGGCGGCACCGCGAAAACATCCGCCGCCTCATGGCCGGCACCGAATCCCGGCTGGGCCAGAAGAAGAAAAAGCCCTGAATCGAAGGGAACGGAGCCAGGCGGGGGGTAGCCGCCCGGTCAGGGCCGGCCGGCCGTGCTCACCAACCCCATCAGCCCGCTGCTGTGCTGGGCCGCGTAGTGGCCCAGGCGCACCAGCGTGCGGTGGTTGATCTCCACCTTCACCGCGGGTCGGGCCAGCGCCGACTGGATGCGTGGCCGGCCGCTGGCCGTCTGGTGTAGCCGGGGCTGGGCCAGGTGCTCACCGTCGCGGTCGAGCAGGCTGGCCACCAGGGGGGCGTTGACCTTCTCGCTGCGGCGCAGCACCAGCGCGGTCTCGCCGTTGTCCAGCCGCACGAAGGTGCCGGGCGGGCACAGCCCGACGGCGCGCACCAGCGCATAGGTGACTTCGTCGCGCCGGTCCACGTCCTGGCCCACGATGGCGCGCACCGAGTCCGTGGCGCTGCGGCCCGCACGCGACTTGCGCGGGCTGATCATCGCGGCGTAGCGGTCGATCGTCCCCAGGATGCGGCTGAGCCGGTCCTCGGCGGGCATGCCCGCCAGCGGCTGCGTCTCGGCCAACGGCGCATGGTGCTGGCCCACGACGTCCAGCCAGAGCGGGTCCTTCACGTCCAGCTGCTCCAGCAGGGTCATGCTGCGCAGCGGGTGCGCCTCGATGGCCTCCTGCTGCGCGGGGCTGGGCCGCTCGCGCTGGCTGGCCAGCTCGTCCTGCAGCGCGGTCATGCCGATGTTCATGGTGATCGCGGCCCGCACCAGGCTGTCGCGCTCCAGGGAAGGCAGCTGCAGTTCGTGCGCGAGGATGTGGCACAGCGTGCCGCACACCAGGGCGTGCGAGGTGCTGTAGCCTACCGTGGAGGTGGAGGCCAGCTGGAACATCAGGTACAGCGCCGCGTCGATGTCGTGCGCCACCAGTTCCTGCAGCCACCGGTCGCACTGGCGCACCTTGGCGGGAAAGTCGTGCACCTGCAGGGGCCGCGAGAGGATCACCGCCAGGGCGGATTCCAGGTCCGACCACAGTCCGAGCAGGTCTTCGTATTCGCTGTCGGACGGCTCGCCGGCGCTGGGGGGGCTGTGGGGCATGGGGCGCGGGCTACTGGCGCTTTTCCAGCACCATCTGGTCGTTGATGCGGCTCATCTGGAACTCGTTCAGGAAACTGTTGCCCAGCAGCACGAAGGGCATGGCCTGGGGCGTGACGACGGCGTCCACGCCGAGCACCTCGACGTCGCCGATGCGCACCGAATCGAGCTTGATCCGCCAGCCCTGGGCCGTGCCGTTGGCCGTGCCGAGCACCACGGGCTGCCCGCTGCGGTAGGCCAGGCCCATGCGTTCCGCCTCCGGCTGGCCGATGGCCACGGTACTGGCACCGGTGTCCACCAGGTACTGCATCGGCCGGCCGTTGATGGTGCCGCTGTTCACGAAATGCCCGCGGCTGTCGGCGGTGAGCACCACGCGCCGGCCCGTGCCGGCGGCGCCGCGGCTGCCCACGCTGACCGGGGCCTCGCCCAGGATCAACGTGCGCCGCGCGCCGGCCAGCTCGACCACCGCCTCCTCGCGGCCGACCGAGACCACCTTCACGCCCTGGTGGCTTTCACCCGGGCCCACGCCGCGCGGCGCGCCACCGTTGACGACCAGCAGCGCCTTGCCGCCCAGGATGCCGGACAGCGCCACCGCCTGGGCGTGCGCCTGCCATGGCGCAAGCGCCAGGGCGGCAGCGAGGGGGAGGGCGCGCAGGAGCATGGAGGGGCAGCCTGGGGGGGAGGGCGGTGATGCGGCAGGCGGCGGGGAAGTCGGTGTCAGTCGCGGAAGTTGTCGAACGACAGTGGAATGTCCACCACTTCCTTGCGCAGCAGCGCCATGGCGGCCTGCAGGTCGTCGCGCTTGGCGCCGGTCACGCGCACTTTCTCTTCCTGGATGGCGGCCTGCACCTTGAGCTTGCTTTCCTTGAGGAGCTTCTGGATCTTCTTGGCCAGCTCGCTCTCGATGCCGTTGCGCACCTTCACGACCTGCTTGACCTTGTCGCCGCCGACCTTCTGCGGCTTTTCCATGTCGAGAAAGCGCACGTCCACGTTGCGCTTGGTGAGCTTGTTGCGCAGGATGTCTTCCACCTGGGTGAGCTGGAAGTCGGCATCGCCGAACAGCGTGATCTCCTTGTCCTTGATCTCGATGGCGGCGGACGTGCCCTTGAAGTCGAAGCGCGTGCCGATTTCCTTGGCGGTGTTTTCGACCGCGTTCTTCACTTCTACGAGGTTGGCTTCACAAACGGTGTCAAAAGAAGGCATGGCATCACTCTCGGAAACTGGGGGAGAACCCGGCCGCGAAAAGGGGCCGGGTGCGACAATCCGGTCGATGTTAGTCGAGAAAAACGCTCCCCTGCAGCACTGCAATACCTTCGGCATCGTGGCCCGCGCCCACACGCTGGTGCGTGCCCGCTCGGTCGATGACGTGCGCGCCCTGGTGTCCGACCCGCAGCTGGCGGGCTCGCCCGTCTTCGTGCTGGGCGGCGGCAGCAACATCGTCCTCACGGGCGACGTCAAGCCCGTGGTCCTCAAGATGGAGATCAAGGGCCTGCGGCTGGTGCAGGAAACCCCCCAGGCCTTCATCGTGGAGGCCGGTGCCGGCGAGTCCTGGCACGACGCCGTCGCCTGGACCCTGGCGCACGGCTTTCCCGGGCTGGAAAACCTGGCGCTCATCCCCGGCACCGTGGGCGCGGCGCCCGTGCAGAACATCGGCGCCTACGGCGTCGAGCTGCAGGACCGCTTCGATTCCCTGGACGCCATCGACCTGGCGACGGGCCAGCCGTTCACGCTCGATGCCGCCCAATGCGCGTTCGGCTACCGCGATTCCGTCTTCAAGCACCAGGCCCCCGCCGCCCCCGCGGGCGCCGCCGAGGGCAGCGGGCCGCGCGGCATGGGCCTGGCGGGGCGCGCGGCCATCACGCACGTGCGTTTTCGCCTGCCCAAGCCCTGGAAGCCCGAGCTGGGCTACCTGGACCTGGAGCGCAAGCGGGCCGAGGCCGGGGTGGCCGAGCCCACGGCGCAGCAGATCTTCGAATGGGTGTGCGAGGTGCGCCGCGCCAAGCTGCCCGACCCGGCGGTGGTGGGCAACGCCGGCAGCTTCTTCAAGAACCCCACGGTCACGCCCGACCAGTGCTCGGACATCATCGCCCGCGAGCCGCGCATCGTGCACTACCCCATGCCCGACGGCACCATCAAGCTGGCGGCGGGCTGGCTGATCGATGCCTGCGGCTGGAAGGGCAAGAGCGTGGGCAAGGCCGGCGTGTACGAAAAGCAGGCGCTGGTGCTGGTCAACCGCGGCCGGGGCGCCGACAGCGTGACCGGTGGTGAGGTGATGACGCTGGCCAAGGCCATCCAGACCAGCGTGTACGAGCGCTTCGGCATCCGGCTGGAGCCGGAGCCGGTGGTGGTCTAGGCACGGCGCGTGCGGCCGGTTCTGCCGCGAAGCGGCTGCAAAGCCGTCGCGGAGAGATTGCTATGCTATTAATAGCATCAATGGCATGTTTGACTAGGGCATGAGGCCGATCGGGCTCTTTTTTTTGGTGCGACGGCCCGAACGGGGCGCTCAGGCGCCGGCGCCGCCCGCCGGTGGCGCGCGGAAGGCGACCTGGAACCGGTTCCAGCCGTTGATGGCGACGACGGCCAGCGACAGCTCGACGATCTCCGCCTCCGAGAACTGCGCCGCCACCATGTCATAGACCGCGTCCGGCACGTCCTGCGTGGTGGCCAGGCGGGTCAGCGATTCGGCCCAGGCCAGCGCGGCGCGTTCGCGGGCATCGAACAGGCCGGCCTCGCGCCAGGCGGCCAGCAGGTGCAGGCGCCGGTCGGTCTCGCCATGCCGGCGGGCCACGCCCACGTGCAGGTCGATGCAGAACGCGCAGCCGTTGATCTGCGACACGCGCATCTTCAGCAGCTCCTTGAGGGCAAGGGGCAGGGCGCCAGCGCGCAACTGGTTCTCCAGCGCCATCATGGCGTTCGCGGTGGCGGGGTGGTTTTTCATGAGGTCGATGCGGGCTTGGGACATGGGGAGCCTTTCGTGGCGGTGGGTGGTTGAAGGAAGGAGCGGGTGGGAAAACCGTGGCCCATGGCGCGGCCCGCACTCGGCGCGGGTGCCATGCCATGGGAACGGATCGTGAAAAGTGGGCCGGGCGGCGGCGGGGCCTACAGCCCGCGCAGCTTGTCCGGGTTCAGCACGGCGTAGATGCCGTGGATGTGCGTGCCGTCGGTCTGCAAGGCCAGCGCCACGCGCGGCGTGCCGCCCTCGCGTAGCACCAGGCCCGGCGTGCCGTTGATCTGCACCTCTTGCACGGCGAGGTTGCGCAGGTACACGCGCCACAGACCCGCCGCCAGCCGGGCCAGGGCCAGGGGGCCGCGCACCACCTTGGTGGCGGCCTGGACCTTGCCGCCCGCATCGGGCGTCCAGGTGGCGTCCGGCGCGAAGAGGGCGAGCAGGGCGCCGTGGTCCTGGGCGCGCATCGCGTCCATGAAGCGGTGCAGCAGGGCCCGCGCGGCGTCCGGCGTGGCCGAAAAGCGCACCTTCTCCCGGCGCACCTGGGTGCGGGCGCGGTGCACCAGCTGGCGGCAGGCCGCCTCGCTGCGGTCCAGCACGGTGGCGATCTCGCCGTAGTCGCTGTCGAACACGTCGTGCAGCAGGAAGGCGGCGCGCTCGTCGGGCGACAGGCGTTCCAGCACCACCAGCAGCGCGATGGACAGATCGGATGCCAGCTCGGCACGCGCATCGGCCGCCGGCGCGGTGGCGTCGCGGTCCAGCCAGGGTTCGGGCAGCCACGGGCCGCTGTAGGCCTCGCGCTCGGTGCGGGTGGCGCGCAGCCGGTCCACGCACAGGCGGGTGACGGTGGTCACCAGCCAGGCCTCGGCCGTCTGCACGCGCTCGGCCGGCGTGGACTGCCAGCGCAGCCAGGCGTCCTGCAGCACATCCTGCGCATCGGCGCGGCTGCCCAGCATGCGGTAGGCCACGCCCAGGAGGCGCGGGCGGTGCTGAAGGAACGTGGCGGTGTGCGGGTCCGGGGCGAGGGGAATGTCGGCGTTCATGCCTTCAAGACGGGTGGCCGGGCCGGTTTGTGACAGGAATCCGCGCCGCCTGCCAAAAAAAGAAAACCGCCCGGCCGGGTGGCGGGGCGGTTGCTCTTGTTTTCATAGCTGCCAGCGCATGTTGCGGTAGCGCTGGAGGCCTTTTCGATGCCTGGCGTTACTTTTTCTCGCTGCCGTCGCCCAGCTGCGCCAGCGCGGCATTGCCGCCCAGCGACAGCAGGCCGGACTGGGCGTAGACGCCCAGCTTGTGGCGCGTGTCGATGATGTCCAGGTTGCGCATGGTCAGCTGGCCGATGCGGTCCGCGGGGCTGAACGGCGCGTCTTCCACCTTTTCCATCGACAGGCGCTCAGGCGCATAGGTCAGGTTGGGCGACTCGGTGTTGAGCAGCGAGTAGTCGTTGCCGCGGCGCAGCTCCAGCGTCACCGTGCCGGTCACGGCGCGCGCCACCCAGCGCTGGGCGGTCTCGCGCAGCATGATGGCCTGCGGGTCGAACCAGCGGCCCTGGTACAGCAGGCGGCCCAGCTTCAGGCCGTTCATGCGGTACTGCTCGATGGTGTCTTCGTTGTGGATGCCGGTCACCAGGCGCTCGTAGGCGATGTGCAGCAGCGCCAGGCCCGGGGCTTCGTAGATGCCGCGGCTCTTGGCTTCGATGATGCGGTTCTCGATCTGGTCGCTCATCCCCAGGCCGTGGCGGCCGCCGATGCGGTTGGCTTCCAGGATCAGCGCCACGGGGTCGTTGTACTCGACGCCGTTCAGGGCGACGGGCTGGCCTTCCTCGAAGCGCACGGACACTTCCTCGGACTTGACCTGGACATCGTCCTTCCAGAACGCCACCCCCATGATGGGGTTCACGATGCGGATGCCGCTGTTCAGGAACTCCAGGTCCTTGGCCTCGTGCGTCGCGCCCAGCATGTTGCTGTCGGTGCTGTAGGCCTTTTCGGCGCTCATCTTGTAGCCGAAGCCTTCCTTCGTCATGAAGGCCGACATTTCGGCGCGGCCGCCCAGCTCGTCGATGAACAGCTGGTCCAGCCAGGGCTTGTAGATCTTGAGCGAGGGGTTGGTGAGCAGGCCGTAGCGGTAAAAGCGCTCGATGTCGTTGCCCTTGAAGGTCGAGCCGTCGCCCCAGATGTGGACGTCGTCTTCCTTCATGGCTGCCACCAGCATGGTGCCGGTGACGGCGCGGCCCAGCGGCGTGGTGTTGAAGTAGGTGATGCCGGCCGTGCTGATGTGGAAGGCGCCGGCCTGCAGCGCGGCGATGCCTTCATGGGCGAGCTGCGTGCGGCAGTCCACCAGGCGGGCTTTTTCGGCGCCGTATTCCATCGCCTTGGCGGGGATGGCGTCGTAGTCCGGCTCGTCGGGCTGGCCCAGGTTGGCCGTGTAGGCGTAGGGCAGGGCGCCCTTGTTCTTCATCCAGCGCAGCGCGGCGCTGGTGTCGAGACCGCCGGAGAAGGCGATGCCGACCTTCTGGTTCAGGGGCAGGTTCTGGAGGATGGTGGCCATGTGCGGTGCCTTGCGGTTCAGCCGAAGTGGCAGATGTAGTGGTAGGCGCTGGCGACGCGGATCTCGAACTTCGACTGGCCGGGCACGCTGAATTTCTCGCCCGCGCCGGACTTCACCCAGGCGTCGGTGCCGTCGAGCTTGTACTCGCACGCGCCGCCCACGCATTCCATGATCTCGGGCGCGCCGGTATTGAAGGTCAGCGTGGCGGGCAGGATCACGCCCACCGATTTCTTCGTGCCGTCCGGAAACGTGATGTTGTGGCTCACGCATTTGCCGTCGAAATACACGTTGGCTTGGGTGGTGACGGACACGCCGTCGATGGTTTCGGTGGTCATGGATGCGCTTGAAAGGAAGAGGAAGGGGGAAAACCGAAGATTCTAGGTTGAACGCTGCGGCCGCCCTCCGTTCCCCGTGCGAGGCGGCGCCCCAAAACGCCGGGCCGAAGGCGCGCCCCACGAAAAAGGGAGCCCGAAGGCTCCCTGCTGGATGGGTTGGCCGTCCGGCCGGTGGTCCCTTCAGCGCCAGTAGGGATCGCGCGGGCGGGGCGGGTAGTAGGGGCGGCCGTAGCTGTCGTGGTATTCGATGACCGTGGTGGACGGGGGCGTCACGTAGGCGGGCGGGCCAGGGTAGGTGGAGACCACCACGCCCGGCTGGGCGTAGCCGCCGGAGTAGGCGGGGGCCGGCGGTGCGCTGGCGATGGGCTGCACGCTCACGGGAATCCAGGCGCCCGGGTCGTGCTGCGTGCGGGTGGTGTACTGGCGGCCCGCGTACTCGTACAGCACGTTGTAGCCCATGGTGCGGTTCTCGTAGTACGTCTGGGTGGAGCAGCGCTGCACGTTCTGGTACTCGGGCCGGGTGCCCTCGATGTTGTTGCCCAGCACGGCCCCGCCGATCAGCCCGATGGCGGTGGCGGCGGCGCGTCCGCTGCCCTTGCCGATCGCGTTGCCGGTGGCCCCGCCGGCGATGGCACCCAGCACCGCCCCGGCGCCGGTCGGCCGGGATTCGCCGTAGATGGTTTCGTTACCGCACACCTGCTGGGGAATGGCCACCTGCTCGGTGATGGGGGTGGCGGAGAGGACGCGGCCCTGTTCCTGGGCGCTGGCACCGGCTGCAACGGCAGCCAGCGCGGTCAACAAGATGATTTTCTTCATGGAGAAGCTCCTTTCGGTCGGTGTACAACGCATCAGGCTGAGAAAAAGTTTAGGGTCGCCGTGTCAAGCCTGCAGCCGGGGGCCGTAAATCTGGGTAAGGATTTGTGCCGTTTCAGGGCTTGGAGCGCGCGGTGGCGGCTTCGTTCCAATCGGCTTCGTTGAAACCCACGGTGATGTGGCCGTCCGCCCATTCCACGACCGGGCGCTTGATGACGCTGGGCTGCGCCTTCATCACCTCGGCGGCGCTGCCTGCGTCGTGCACGGCGGCCTGGGTGTCCGCATCCAGCTTGCGCCAGGTCGTTCCCTGGCGGTTGAGCAGCTTTTCCCAGCCCACCGCATCGGCCCAATGCGGCAGGCGATCGGCTGGCACGCCCTGCTTCTTGAAGTCGTGGAACTGGTGCGCAACGCCCTGGGCGGCGAGCCAGGCGCGGGCCTTCTTGACGGTGTCGCAGTTGGGAATGCCGTAGAGCACGGTGGTGGCCGGGCGGGCGGCGGCGTGGGCGGGGGGACGGGCGGGGGGACGGGTGGGGGTACTCATGGCGCAGATCATCGTGCAAGCCGCGCTCGGCGACAATCCGGCCCCGTATGCACACCAATTTCGACACCCTGGAAGGCTGGCTCGGCCATTGCGAGCGCCTGCACCCGAAAAACATCGACATGGGCCTGGACCGCGTGCGTGCTGTGGCCCGGCGCATGGATCTGCGGTTCGACTGCCCGGTCATCACCGTGGCCGGCACCAACGGCAAGGGCTCCACCTGCGCCATGCTCGAAGCGGTGGCGCTGCAGTCGGGCTACCGCACCGGGGTGTACACGTCGCCGCACCTGGTGCACTTCGAGGAGCGGTGCCGCATCCACGGCGAGATCGTCGCCGCTTCGGATCTGGTCGCGCACTTCGCCGCCGTGGAAAGCGCCAGGACCCTGGATGGCGAGGACATTTCGCTGTCGTACTTCGAGTTCACCACCCTGGCGATCCTGCGGCTCATGAGCCTGTCGCGGCTTGATGTGGCCATCCTCGAGGTCGGCCTGGGCGGGCGGCTGGACGCCACCAACGTGATCGACACGGACTGCGCCGTCATCACCAGCATCGACATCGACCACACCGAATTCCTGGGGCCCGACCGCGAAACCATCGGGCGCGAGAAGGCCGGCATCATGCGCACGGGCCGCCCCGTGGTGGTGAGCGATCCCATGGCGCCGCAGAGCGTGCTCGACCATGCTCTGGAGATCGGCGCCGACCTGTGGCGCTTCGGCCATGACTTCAACTTTTCGGGCGACAAGCAGCAGTGGAGCTGGGCCGGGCGGGGCCGCCGCTACGCCGGCATGGCCTACCCTTCCTTGCGGGGCGCCAACCAGCTCGTCAATGCCTCCGGCGCCCTGGCAGCGCTCGAGGCCCTGCGCGACCGGCTTCCGGTCACCGCCCAGGCGGTGCGCAACGGGCTGGCCATGGTGGAGCTGCCGGGGCGCTTCCAGATCGTTCCCGGCCAGCCGACCCTGGTGCTGGATGTGGCGCACAACCCCCATTCGGTGGCGGCGCTGACCGCCAACCTGGACGCGATGGGGTTCTTCCCCACCACGCATGCCGTGCTGGGCGCCATGGCCGACAAGGACCTCGGCCCCATGCTGGCCAAGATCGGTCCGCTGGTGGACCGCTGGTATTTCACCGATCTGCCCACGCCCCGCGCCGAGAGCGCCGCGGGCCTGCAGCAGAAATGGAACGCCCTGCAGATCGTGGCCGGGGGGCGCCGCACCGTGCCCACCAGCCTGCACGTGGACCCCCAGCAGGCACTGCAGGCGGCCGTCGATGCCGCGGAGCCGGCTGATAGAATCGTGGTCTTTGGCTCGTTCTACACGGTGGGCGGCGTTCTGACCAATGGGACGCCTCGCCTGCAGGCCAAGCATCTGGGCGCATAAGGTCCGCACGATTCTGCACTCCATGGCATTTTTCAAGTTTCGGTGGCCCGGCAGCAAGGAGCAACCCGATAAACCCGCGGGCAAGCGTTCGCGCAATGCCCAGGCTGAGAGCATCGAGGCCATGCGTCGGCGCGCACGGCACCGGCTGATCGGCGCAGCGGTGCTGGTGTTGCTGGGGGTGGTGGGTTTCCCCATCCTGTTCGACACCCAGCCGCGCCCCATCCCGGTCGATATTCCCATCGACATTCCCGATCGCAACAAGGTGGCTCCCCTGGTGGTGCCCGAGGCCGCGCCGGCCCGTCCGGCAGCTTCGGCCCCGGCCATGGCGTCGGCCGGGGGGCTGGCCGAAGGCGAAGAGGTCGTGCCGTCCAGCCGCAACGCGCCCAAGCCGGCGGCGTCTGCTCCGGTGCACGCCCCTGCGCCCGCGCCTGCAGCGGCGTCCAAGCCCGAGGTGCGGGCCGAGCCCAAGCCGGTGCCCCGGCCGGAGCCGAAGCCGCAGGTTCACGAATCGAAACCAGAAACCAAACCTGAACCCAAGCCCGAGGCCAAACCGCAGCGCTCGGAAGACGCGGCGCGTGCGCGGGCCTTGCTCGAAGGGCGCGATACCCCGGCGCCGGCCGCGGCAGCCTCCAAAAGCGAAGAGGGCCGGCTGATCGTGCAGGTGGGTGCCTTCGCCGATGCCGACAAGGCCCGCGAAGTGCGCCAGTCGCTGGAGCGCGCCGGCCTCAAGACCTACACCCAGGTGGTGGACACCAAGGACGGTAAACGCACCCGCGTCAGGGTCGGCCCCTATGCCTCCCGCGCCGAAGCGGACAAGGCGGCTGCGCGCGTGAAGGGCCTGGGCCTGTCGGCTTCGGTCCTGGCGCTGTAGCCGGCCGACGGCTCGCGTGCGTACATGGCATCGCTGGACTGGATTTTCTTGGCGGTGCTGCTGGGGTCCCTGGTGCTGGGGGCCTGGCGCGGGCTGATTTATGAGGTGCTGTCGCTGGCGGGCTGGGTCATGGCCTTTTTCATGGCCCAGTGGTGGGCCGAGGACGTGGGGCGGTGGCTGCCGATTTCCGATTCGGCCGAGTCCGTCCGGCATGCGGCGGGCTTTGCGCTGGCGTTCATCGGCACGCTGTTTGCCTGTGGATTCCTGGCCTGGCTGGCCAAGAAATTGATCGAAGCGGTGGGCCTGCGCCCCGTGGACCGCACGCTCGGGGCCGCATTTGGCGCGTTGCGGGGCATGGTGTTGCTGCTGGCGGCATCGCTCGTGGTGCTGTGGACCCCCTTGCAGGAGGGGCTGTGGTGGAAAGAGTCGCAGGCCGCCCCCATATTGACGGGGATGCTGGAAGTTTTGAAGCCGGCTTTGCCGCCAGCGCTGGGAAGGCATCTGCCTTCATGACAGGGACGCGGTGCCACCCCGGTGGCGCTGCACTGATTTTTTATTGCGGGATCGCCCGCCTTTGGATGGAACGCGAATATGTGTGGAATCGTCGGCGTGGTCAGCACGGCTCCTGTCAACCAACTGGTCTATGACGCTCTGCTGCTCCTGCAGCACCGGGGCCAGGATGCGGCGGGCATCGTCACCCAGCAGGGGCGCAAGTTCTTCATGCACAAGGCCAAGGGCATGGTGCGCGACGTGTTTCGTACGCGCAACATGCGTGCGTTGCCGGGCACGGTCGGCCTGGGGCAGGTGCGCTACCCCACGGCGGGCAATGCCTACAGCGAGGAAGAGGCCCAGCCGTTCTACGTGAACGCCCCCTTCGGCCTGGTGCTGGTGCACAACGGCAACCTGACCAATGCGCAATCGCTGCGCGCCGAACTGTTTTCAACCGACCACCGCCATACCAACACCGAGAGCGACTCCGAAGTGCTGCTCAACGTGTTCGCGCATGAGCTGGAGCGCGCCACCCGCGGTGTGCCGTTGCAGACCGAGGACGTGTTCGCGGCCGTGCGTGCCGTCCACCGCCGCGTCAAGGGCTCCTACGCCGTGATCGCGCTGATCGCCGGCCATGGGCTGGTCGCCTTCCGCGATCCCCACGGCATCCGCCCACTGTGCATGGGCCGCAGCCCGGAAGGCACCGTGATGGTCGGCAGCGAGTCGGTGGCCCTGGAAGGCACCAACCACGTGTTCGAGCGCGATATCCAGCCGGGCGAGGCCGTGTTCATCACGGACGACGGCACGGTGCATGCGCAGCAGTGCGCCGATGCGCCGCAACTCAACCCCTGCATCTTCGAGTTCGTCTACCTGGCGCGTCCGGATTCGGTGCTGGACGGCATCTCGGTGTACCAGGCCCGCCTGAACCTGGGCGAGGCATTGGCCAAGCGCGTGGTCTCCACGGTGCCGCCCAACGAGATCGACGTGATCATTCCCATTCCGGAATCGAGCCGCCCGAGCGCCACGCAACTGGCGCATCTGCTGGGCATTCCGTACCGCGAGGGCTTCGTGAAGAACCGCTATGTGGGGCGCACCTTCATCATGCCGGGGCAGGGCGTTCGCAAGAAGTCCGTGCGGCAAAAGTTGAACGTCATCGCCAGCGAGTTCAAGGGCCGCAACGTGCTGCTGGTGGACGACTCCATCGTGCGTGGCACCACCTCGCGCGAGATCGTGCAGATGGCGCGCGATGCGGGCGCCCGCAAGGTCTACCTGGCCAGCGCCGCGCCGCCGGTGCGCTACCCCAACGTGTACGGCATCGATATGCCCACGAGCAATGAACTGGTGGCCCATGGCCGCACGGTCGAAGAAGTGCGGCAGTCCATCGGCTGCGATGCCTTGATCTATCAGGACGTCAACGGCATGAAGAAGGCAGTGGGCGCACTGAACGGGCGCATCGAAGGCTTCGACGCGTCATGCTTCGACGGTGTGTACGTCACGGGCGACATCACCGCGCAGGACATCGCGCGGCTGAACGAAGGGCGTGTGGGCGCGGAGGAGCCGCAGGAGGAAGACACTTCCCGCCTGGCCCTGCCCAACGCGCAGGACGCCTGACCGCTATTCGCTTGGATCTTCACGCCATGAACTCCCCCTTAAATGCCCGAACCCTTCCCGAAGGTCTGCACCCCGACACGCTGGCGGTGCGCGAAGCCATTCCCCGCAGCGTGTACGGCGAGCATTCCGAGGCGCTCTACCTGAGCAGCAGCTTCGTGCAGCCCGACGCGGCGACGGCGGCGCGCCGGTTTGCCGGCGAGGAAGAGGGCTATACCTACACCCGGACCGGCAATCCCACGGTCACGAGCTTCGAGCGGCGTCTGGCCGCCCTGGAAGGCACCGAGTCCGCGATCGGCACCGCCACCGGCATGTCGGCCATCCTGCTCATGTGCCTGGCACTGCTCAAGACCGGCGACCATGTGATCTGCTCCCGGTCGATGTTCGGCTCGACCATCAAGCTCATCGGCGGAGAACTGTCGCGTTTCGGCGTGCATACCACGTTCGTGCCGCAGACCGATGCGGCCGCATGGAAGGCCGCGCTGCGCCCGGAAACGCGGCTCATGTTTGCGGAAACCCCCACCAATCCGCTGACCGATCTGTGCGATATCCAGGCGCTGGCCGACATCGCCCATGAAGCCGGCGTGCTGCTTGCCGTGGACAACTGCTTCGCCTCTCCCGCCTTGCAGCAGCCCGCCAAATGGGGTGCGGATCTGGTCCTGCACTCGGGCACCAAGTTCCTCGACGGACAGGGCCGGGTGATGGCGGGGGCCGTGTGTGGACCCCGCGCTCTCATCGACGACAAGCTCGCGCCCATGATCCGCAGCGCGGGCATGAACCTGTCGCCCTTCAATGCATGGGTGGTTCTGAAGGGCATGGAAACCTTGTCCATCCGCATGAAGGCGCAGAGCGCCAACGCGCTGCAGCTGGCCACCTGGCTCGAATCGCATCCACATGTGGCGCGCGTGTACTACCCGGGGCTGGCGTCCCATCCCCAGCATGCGCTGGCCATGCGCCAGCAATCCGGCCTCGGCGGCGCCGTGCTGTCGTTCGACGTCAAGGTGAAAGAGGGCGATCCGGCCTCGGCCCGTGCACAGGCATTCCATGTGATCGACAGCACGCGGGTGTGCAGCATCACGGCCAATCTCGGCGACACCAAGACCACCATCACCCATCCCGCCAGCACCTCGCATGGCCGCCTGACCGAAGAGCAGCGCCAGGCCGCCGGCCTGGGGCAAGGCCTGATCCGCGTGGCGGTCGGGCTGGAACACATCGAAGATTTGAAGGCCGACCTCGCGCGCGGCCTGGATACCCTGCAATGACCGAAGCCAACCTGACCCAGCGCGTTCGCACGCGTTTCGCTCCCTCGCCCACAGGGTTCATCCATCTGGGGAACATCCGCTCCGCCCTGTACCCCTGGGCGTTCGCCCGCGCGACGGGTGGCGACTTCATCCTGCGCATCGAGGACACCGACCTGGAGCGGTCCAGCCAGGCCGCCGTGGACGTGATTCTGGAAGGCATGGAATGGCTCGGCATGCAGCCCGACGAAGGCCCGTTCTACCAGATGCAGCGCATGGACCGCTACAAGGAAGTGCTGGCCCAGCTGCAGGAGGCCGGCCATGTCTATCCCTGCTACATGAGCGTGCCGGAACTCGACGCGCTGCGCGAACGGCAGATGCAGGCCAAGGAAAAGCCGCGCTACGACGGCACGTGGCGCCCCGAGCCCGGCAAGACCCTGCCGGCCGTGCCTGACGGCGTGCAGCCGGTGCTGCGCTTTCGCAACCCGCTTGGCGGCTCCGTCGTCTGGGATGACAAGGTCAAGGGCCGCATCGAGATCCGCAACGACGAGCTCGACGATCTGGTGATCGCGCGGCCCGATGGCACGCCGACTTACAACTTCTGCGTGGTGGTCGATGACATCGACATGGCGATCACGCATGTGATCCGTGGGGACGATCACGTCAACAACACCCCCCGTCAGATCAACATCTTCGAGGCCCTCGGAAAGCAGCCCCCGGTGTATGCCCACCTGCCCACCGTGCTCAACGAGCAGGGCGAGAAGATGAGCAAGCGCAATGGCGCCAAGCCCGTGACCCAGTACCGGGACGAAGGCTATCTGCCCGAAGCCATGGTGAACTACCTGGCCCGGCTGGGCTGGAGCCACGGCGACGACGAGATCTTCAGCCGCGAGCAGTTCTTGCAGTGGTTCAATCTCGACCATCTGGGGCGCAGCGCCGCCCAGTTCGACGAAGCCAAGCTGCGGTGGGTGAACGCGCAGCATCTCAAAGCCATGGCGGACGACGCCCTGGCCGCCCTCGTGGCGCCGCTGCTGGAACAGCGGGGCATTTCTGCGGCAGAGCTGGCCGATGGCCGCCTGCCGCGCATCTGCGCGCTTTTCAAGGACCGTTGCGACACGACCGTGGCATTGGCGGACTGGGCTTTCGTGTTCTACGGCGATGTGGCGCCCAACCCCGAGGAGTACGCCAAGCACGTGACCGAAGCCGTGTGGCCTGCCATCGGTGCACTGTCGCAGGCCTTGACCACCTGTGCGTGGGACAAGGCTGCAATCTCTGCCGCCTTCAAGGAAGTGCTCGCCGCCCATTCGCTCAAGATGCCGCAGCTGGCCATGCCAGTGCGCGTGCTGACCGTGGGAACGGCCCACACGCCATCGGTCGATGCGGTGCTCGAGCTCGTAGGCCGCGAAAAAATCGCAGCGAGATTGCTGAAGCCTTAAAAACCTGTCTATAATTCAAGGCTCAGGAAATGATGACAGTCACAGTGTGAATGTGGTCATTCAGTGGGGGTATAGCTCAGCTGGGAGAGCGCTTGCATGGCATGCAAGAGGTCATCGGTTCGATCCCGTTTACCTCCACCACTGAGAGTTAGAGAACGGTTAGTTCCCAGGTTTGACCCTATCGTCTAGAGGCCTAGGACATCACCCTTTCACGGTGAGTACCGGGGTTCGAATCCCCGTAGGGTCGCCAAGTTTGTAGCACTTGGCTTGTGTCTTTTCACAAGCAAACGCTGCCTGC
>NZ_BQXE01000009.1:0-116283 GCF_030158935.1 Acidovorax sp. SUPP950
CAGGACAGTGAAACGACTTTGCGCCGATGATAGTGCGGGTTCCCGTGTGAAAGTAGGTCATCGTCAGGCTCTTACAGCCCAAACCGCCCCGACATCCAACGATGTCGGGGCGTTTTGCTTTGGGGAATGAAAATTTTGAATCAAGCAATGCAGTTGTAGTCACATGCAATTACAAGATATTCTTTATTCTCAGGGTTTCGGAACACGAAGGGTATGTGCAGGGTTGATTCAACGGGGCTTAGTGCGCTTGTTTGACCCGGAAGCTAATGCATTCAGCGTTTGCGTGGATTCCTGCGTTGATGTAACTCCGGATGGATTGCGTTTTCAGGTTCAAGAGGAAACGTGGGTGTACCAACCCAAAGCCTATGTGATGCTTCATAAGCCATCTGGAACCGAATGCTCTCAGAAGCCTTCCACATATCCAAGTGTCTATACGTTGCTGCCTGTGCCGTTGCGACAACGACCTTGTAAAAGTGCGATACAGGGTGTGCAAGCGGTAGGGCGTTTGGATCAAGACACAACGGGACTGCTGTTACTCAGCGATGACGGGCAATTCATTCATCGCATGAGTTCTCCCAAAAAACATGTTCCCAAAGTGTACGAAGTGGCGACGAAACACCCTGTGAGTGCAGTTCAAATTGCTCGCTTGCTCGAAGGCGTGGTGCTTGATGACCATCCTGTTGCGGTAAAAGCCGCTGCTTGTGTTCAGACATCCGATCACGGTGTAAGCCTTACTTTGACGGAGGGTAAGTACCATCAGGTCAAACGCATGCTCGCTGCAGTGGGGAACCGGGTAGAGACATTGCACAGGTCGCGTGTCGGCAATCTGGCATTGCCGGCGGACCTGGCGCCAGGGCAGTGGAAATGGCTTGATGACAAGGATCTTGCAGCATTGACGAGCTAGCCTGCCGCCGACCGTCAATTGGTCTCTTGGGGTGGTTGAAGAGGCGCTGGGTTGTTACCTGAATGGGCAGATGCGGTGTACTTGCACCGGCTACACTGCCGCGTGTTGTGAAAGTACATGCTGTGAAGTTTTCATTTGGCGGAAGTTTCCGCGGTGCGTTGTTGGGGTGGACTTTTTTTGCTGCGACCGTGGTCAGTGCGGCCCCTTCGTCACCGCCTCCTGTGTTCGTGCTGAACTCGCTTGAAGCGGATATCAGCGTGATTGATCCGGCTACTTGGACGGAAACCTCTCGAATTCCCACGGGGAAAGAGCCGCACCACATGTACCTGACACCAGACGAGAAATCTCTCGTGGTGGCAAATGCGTTGGCAGATACGCTGACCTTCATTGATCCGAAGACCGCTCAAGTGCAACGCACGGTGCGAGGCATTGTTGATCCTTACCATTTGCGGTTCACCCCCGATATGAAGTGGTTGATCACCGCGGCCAATCGCTTGAACCACGTGGACTTTTATCGTTGGGATGGCAAAGACCTGACTTTGGTACAAAGGGTGGCGACGGCCAAAACCCCGAGTCATCTTTGGGTGGATAGCCAGAGCCGAACGGTCTACTCCACGATGCAAGACAGTGATGAACTTGTGGCGATCGACATCGCAACCCAGAAGATCAAATGGCGAATCAAGACCGGCGCCATGCCGGCCGATATCTACGGAAGCCCAGACGATAAATTCCTGTTCATCGGTTTGACTGGCAGCGATAGCGTCGAGGTGTTCGACGTGTCTGAAAATCCGCCTCGCAGCGTCCAAAGGATCAAGACCGGTAGCGGTGCCCATGCTTTCCGCGGCGCGGGTGACAAGCGCCATGTGTTTGTCAGCAATCGGGTCGCCAATACGATCAGCAAGATCGACATGGTCAAACGTCAAGTGGTCGATACCTATCCGGCGCCTGGCGGACCAGACTGCATGGACGTTTCTGCCGATGGCCGATGGATCTACGTCAGTGCCCGATGGGCTCGCAAGATGCTGGTCATCGACACGGTAGAACGGAAGGTCGTTCAGAAAATCAATGTGGGCAAATCGCCTCACGGCGTCTGGACCCTTCAGCACGCTCCACGGTGAGGACTCAAGGAAAAGATGGCATTGCGCAACCAGACGCTCTTAGGGCTGTATGCTATTTTTTTAATAGCATCTGTGCCCGTCAATATTGCGTTAGCGGCCGAAACTGCCGATTGTCAGAAACCGCTGTACCTGACCTTCGATACGGGGCACATGGAAATTGCCCCCTTGGTTGCTGATGTGCTTAAACGAAAAAAAGTCCTCGTCACTTTTTTTGCAGCCAATGAAAAAACAAAAACGGGCGATGGCAGTTTGGGGGCTGCGTGGGCACCGTGGTGGCATGCCCGGGCGGCAGAGGGGCATGCTTTTGCCTCTCACACGATGGACCATACCTATTGGCGCGCCGATGCTGGTGCGCCGAATGCGCCGCAGTTCCATGTGCGTTCCTCATCTGGCCCCCAGGCAGGCAAGGATTTGACCCTCAGCGCAGAGCAGTACTGCACCGAGATACGAAGGGCTTCCGATCGCCTGCGCGAAGTGACGGGCAAGGCACCCCTTCCACTTTTCCGAGCGCCTGGCGGAAAGACATCGCCTCGCCTTCTGGCCGTTGCCAAATCCTGCGGCTATGCGCACGTGGGGTGGTCGCCGGCAGGTTTCTTGGGCGATGAACTGCCCAGTGAGAAATTCAGTAATGCAGCGTTGTTGAAGAAAGCGCTGGACAATATTCGCGGCGGAGACATTCTGCTGGCCCATCTGGGTATCTGGTCGCGGAAAGACCCGTGGGCTCCAACGGTGCTGGAGCCCCTGATCGACGGGTTGAAGCAGCGCGGGTTCTGCTTCAGAACGCTGAATGACCATCCCGATTACCGTGATTGGCTGGCGGGCAAGCGTTGAGTCCAAACAGTCGATGGACAGGACAGGAGTTGTGAGCGATGGATTGGTTGAGTAACGGTTTCGACACCGCACAGCAATGGCTGTTCGAGTCGGTGATTCAGCCTGTCATGTTCGCAACGGGCATGGCGGGGCTGTTGGAGGATGGCTATGCTGCCACCGGGTGGCTGCTGGTCGGATTGCTGCAGTTGGTCGTGATGTTGGCAATCATTGCGCCGCTGCAGCGCTGGCGGCCCGTGGAGCCCCTGGTTGACCGGGCCGCGGTGCGAACGGACATCCTCTACACACTGATTCACCGCCTCGGCTTGTTCCGGTTGGCGCTTTTTTTCAGTGTCGATCCGTTGTGGGATGCATTTTTCGGTGCGCTGCGCATGGATGGGATCAGCACGTTCCATCTGGATGCGTTATGGCCGGGCGTGACCGACCTGCCTTGGGTCAGCCTGCTGGTTTATCTGGCAGTGTTTGATTTTCTGGACTACTGGATTCACCGCGGACAACACCATTTCGAATGGTGGTGGCGGCTGCATTCGCTGCACCATTCGCAGCGGCAAATGACGATGTGGAGCGACAACCGCAACCACCTTCTGGATGATCTGCTTCGGGATGCCATCGTGGTCACTGTGGCGCAACTGATCGGTGTGGCCCCGGGCCAATTCGTGGCCATTGTGGCCTTGACCCAGTTGAGCGAGAACTTCCATCATGCCAATTTGCGTTTGTGGTTCGGTCCCTGGGGGGAGCGTCTCTGGGTGAGTCCCCGGTTTCACCGCCTGCACCATGCGATCGGCATCGGGCATGAATCGGTGGCAATGCGCTCAGTCCCGTCTCCAACGAAGGTGATGGCGGAGCGGTATGTCCAGGCTGAGCCCGTTCAGAAGCCCGTCACGGTGTTGGGCGGCTGCAATTTCGGCGTGTTGCTGCCTTGGTGGGACATGCTCTTTCGGACTGCCAATTTCGAACTCCGATACGATCCGACCGGCGTCCGTGATCAGGTCCAGCCAGGGCCGGATGGCCGCGTTCGCAACTATGGGCAAGGGTTCTGGGCGCAGCAGTGGCGAGGTGTTTTGCGCCTGCTGGGCAAAGCCTAGCCGCCGACTGGACTCGTGTCCACGCTATGCTCGCGCCATGGCATTGCTGATCGATTCCTTCTGGCGCGCGGCCGCCTATTGCCTGCACCCCCGCGTGATTGCGCTTTCCCTGCTGCCGTTGCTGCTCATGCTGCTGCTGGCCTGGGTGGCCAGTCATTTTTTCTGGGGCATTGCGGTGCAGGCGGTCCGCTCCGCACTGGAGTCATCGGACATCCTGGCGATGGTGTGGGGATGGTTCCAGGCCTGGGGCATCGAGCAGGCACCCGCCGCCATCGCTCCTTTGATCGTGGTGGTTCTCTCGACACCGGTGATCATGATCGTTTCGGTGCTGGTGGTCGCAGTGATCATGACGCCTGCGCTCGTGACAGTCGTGGCCAGGTGCCGTTTCCCATTGCTGGAGCGCAAGCGCGGCGCGTCGATGGTGGCCAGCCTGGCATGGTCTCTCGGCGCGACGATGGCCGCCATGGCGGCGCTGGTGGTGTCCGTTCCGCTCTGGCTCATTCCACCGCTGGTGCTGGTGCTGCCACCGCTGATCTGGGGTTGGCTGACCTATCGCGTCATGGCGTTTGACGCCTTGGCCGAGCATGCGAGCCGACAGGAGCGCGAAGCCATTTTCAAGCGCCACCGCATGCGCCTGCTGACCATCGGCATCTTGTGCGGCTACCTGGGGGCAGCGCCTGGAATCGTCTGGGCGTCCGGGGTGTTGTTCGCCGCGGCGTTTTTCGTCCTGATTCCGTTGGCCGTCTGGATCTACACCCTGGTGTTCGCCTTCTCCTCCTTGTGGTTTACCCACTACGCGCTGGACGCGCTGCAGCAGTTGCGCGCCGAGCACGCTGGCGGTCCTGGTGGTGGCGTTGGCACTCCACCAGCCCCCATCCTTCCCCCCATTGCCCTCGCAAACCCGACACCATGACCCCCTCTTTCGGACTCATCATCATTGGCGACGAAATCCTTTCCGGCAAGCGCGCCGACAAGCACCTGCCAAAGGTGATCGAGCTGCTGGGCGCGCGCGGTTTGCAGCTGGCCTATGCCGACTATGTGGGTGACGACCCAGGCCGCATCACCGCAACCCTGCAGCGAGCCTTTGCTTCCGGGGATGTGGTGTTTTCCTGTGGTGGCATCGGTGCCACGCCCGACGATCACACCCGCCAGTGTGCTGCGCGCGCGTTGAGCGTTCCGCTCCGATTGCATCCGGAGGCCGAATCGCTGATTCGGGAGCGGATGCAGGATGTCGCGATGGAGCAGGGCGTGGCTTATGAACCCGACCGTGCGGACAATGTGCACCGGCTGAACATGGGGGTGTTTCCCGAGGGGGCTCGCATCATCCCGAATCCGTACAACAAGATTCCTGGTTTTTCATGCGATGGCAGTGCCGGTGGTGCCGTGCACTTCGTGCCAGGCTTTCCCGTGATGGCGTGGCCGATGGTGGAGTGGGTGCTGGACCATCACTGTGCGCAGTGGTTCAACCGTGCGCCCCAAACCGAGCACTCCGTCGTCGTCTACGGCGCGATGGAGGCAGCTTTGACGCCGTTGATGGAGCGCATTGAAAGCCAGCACGCGTCGGTACGTGTTTTCAGCTTGCCGAGCGTGGACCATCCCGTGCACGGGCGCCATATCGAACTCGGCGTCAAGGGGCCTGCAGAGCTTGTACCTGCCGCCTGGACCGCTTTGCAGGTGGCTTTGCATGAATTTGGTGCAAACTGCGGCCCTGAAATGGTGCGAGATATTTGAAACGACGCTGCGCTCGATGATTTGCACTTTAATGGTGCAAATTCGGTGGCGCGGCAGGTTTGGAGGAGGGCGTGCTCCGCCTTAGTGCATTGCAGCACCTGGCTGGCACGCAACCTGCTTTTCTTTCGTGGTGTTTTTTTCAACAAGCGCTTAAATCCTGGAGAACCTGATGGCAAAGACCGTTGCAGACGTGATGAAGATGGTGAAGGAGAACGAGGTCAAGTTTGTTGACTTTCGCTTCACCGATACCCGCGGCAAGGAACAGCACGTGACTGTGCCCGTGTCCCATTTCGATGAGGACAAGTTCTCTTCGGGTCACGCATTCGACGGCTCTTCGGTGGCGGGCTGGAAGGGCATTGAAGCTTCGGACATGCAGCTCATGCCCGACCCCAACACCGCCAACATCGACCCGTTCTTTGAGGAAACCACGCTGTTCCTGCAATGCGACGTGATCGAGCCAGGCGATGGCAAGGCCTACGACCGTGACCCCCGCTCCATCGCCAAGCGCGCTGAGGCCTACCTGAAGGCTTCCGGCCTGGGCGACACGGCCTTCTTCGGCCCCGAGCCTGAATTCTTCATCTTCGACGGCGTGCGCTGGTCCAATGAGCCCGGCAAGGTCATGTTCGAGATCGAAGAATACGAAGCGCCCTGGAACTCCGGCGCCAAGCTCGAAGGCGGCAACCGCGGCCACCGTCCCACGGTCAAGGGCGGCTACTTCCCGGTGCCCCCCGTCGACAGCACGCAGGACATGCGCGCTGAAATGTCCCTGATCCTCGAATCCCTGGGCATTCCGGTCGAAGTGTTCCACCACGAAGTGGCGGGCGCAGGCCAGAACGAGATCGGCACCAAGTTCAGCACGCTGGTCGAGCGTGCCGACTGGACCCAGGTCCTGAAGTACGTGGTCTGGAACGTGGCCAATGCCTACGGCAAGACCGCGACCTTCATGCCCAAGCCTTACGCTGGCGACAACGGCTCCGGCATGCACGTGCACCAGTCCATCTGGAAGGACGGCAAGAACCTGTTCGCTGGCGACGGCTATGCAGGCCTTTCGGACTTCGCCCTGTACTACATCGGCGGCATCATCAAGCACGCACGTGCCCTGAACGCCATCACCAACCCTGGCACCAACAGCTACAAGCGCCTGGTGCCCGGCTTCGAAGCCCCGGTGAAGCTGGCCTACTCGGCCCGCAACCGCTCGGCCTCGATCCGCATTCCTTACGTGGCCAACCCCAAGGGCCGCCGCATCGAGGCACGCTTCCCCGATCCATCGGCCAACCCGTACCTGTGCTTCTCGGCCCTGATGATGGCCGGCCTGGACGGCGTGGAAAACAAGATCCATCCCGGCGAAGCCGCCACGAAGGATCTGTACCATCTGCCGCCCGAGGAAGACAAGCTGGTGCCGACCGTGTGCCACAGCCTCGATCAGGCGCTGGAGTATCTGGACAAGGACCGCGGCTTCCTGACCAAGGGCGGCGTGTTCTCCGATTCCATGCTCGACGCCTACATCGACCTGAAGATGGGCGAGGTCACGCGTTTCCGCATGGCTCCCCACCCCGTGGAATACGACATGTACTACTCGCTGTGATCCCTGGGCTGCGGCCACGGGACACACCACCAAAAGGCGGCTTCGGCCGCCTTTTTTCATGGCGCTGCCAGCGCCGTGGTCCCTGGGCGAATAACCGCTCCCGACCGGGGGCGCCGATTGGCGAGGCCCAGCGATTGGGAGATACTCCCCTGGCATCTCCCGCATGCCGCCGGCATGCCTTGCGAGGAACCTGAATGAAAAAAACACTCATCGCACTGATGGCCATCGCCGCCGTGGCGCCCGCCGCGTGGTCGCAGGATCGCATCTACCGCTGCGGCAATGAATACACCAACAATGCCAGCCAGGCCAAGGAGCGTGGCTGCAAACTGGTCGAAGGCGGCAATGTGACGGTCGTGCAGGGTGCGCGGCCAGGCGGGACGCCAGCGGCCTCGGGTGGCAGCGCGCCGAGCGCCAGCACCTCGCCCGCCAACGCCCCCCGGGTGGACACCAACGACCAGCGCGCAAGGGACTCCGATGCTCGCGCCATCCTGGAAGCCGAACTCCGCAAGGCCGAGGCACGTCAGGCCGAGATCGCCAAGGAATACAACAACGGCGAGCCCCAGCGCACGGCCCTCGAACTGCGCAACCCCCAGCTGTGGATGGAGCGCACCGCCGAGCTGAAGGCCAGCCTCGCCCGTGCGGACAGCGATGTGGCCGGCATCAAGCGCGAACTCGCCCGCCTGCCCGCGGCCAATCGCTGAGCGTGGTGGCTTCTTCCAAATCCGATACCGCGCGCTACCAGGCGCTGGACCTCGTGTCCACGCTGGTGGCTGTGCTGCAACCCGACGGGGCCGTGCTGTTCGCCAATGCGTCCCTGGAGAACATGCTGGGGCTGTCGCGGCGCACGCTCGAAGGCTCTGACTTCAGCGGCTATTTTTCCGACCCGGCGCTGCTGCAGACAGCCCTGGCCGGAGCGCGCGGACAGGACTTTGCCGCGCTGCGCTTCGAGGCCGCGCTGCGCCGTGCACAGCAGCAGGATGCGATGCCCGTTCATGTGCACCTGGCGGTCGCAGAGCACACCGGCGAGATCCTGGTCGAGCTGTGGCCCCTGGAGGCTCAGGCCCGGCAGGACCGCGAGGAGCGCCTGCGTGAACAGGCGCTGGCCAACAAGGAGTTGATCCGCAACCTGGCGCACGAGATCAAGAACCCCCTGGGCGGCATTCGCGGCGCGGCGCAGTTGCTGGAGATGGAACTCGACAATCCCGAGCTCACTGAATACACCCAGGTCATCATCCACGAGGCGGACCGGCTGCAGAGCCTGGTGGATCGCCTGCTGGCACCGCACCGCCATCCGCACCTGGTGGGCGACGTGAACATCCACGAGGTGTGCGAGCGTGTACGGTCGCTGGTGCTGGTCGAGTACCCGCAGGGGCTGCGAGTGCAGCGCGACTACGACACCTCCATTCCCGAGTTCCGCGGCGACCGCGCACAACTCATCCAGGCGCTGCTGAACATCGTGCAGAACGCGGCGCAGGTACTCACGGATCGCATCGCCGTGGGCGACGCGCTGATCACGTTGAGCACGCGCGTGGCGCGCCAGGTCACCTTCGGCCGGCAGCGTTATCGGCTGGCACTGGAATTGCATGTCATCGACAACGGACCGGGCGTGCCCGAAGCCATCAAGGAGCGGATTTTCTATCCCTTGGTGACAGGGCGTGATGGGGGATCGGGGTTGGGGCTGACGCTGGCGCAAACCTTTGTGCAGCGGCACCACGGATTGATCGAGTGCGACAGCGTGCCGGGTCGCACCGATTTCCGAATCCTCATTCCCTTGCCTTGAGGTCCCGATAAGCAATCCATGGGAACAAGGTAGAACCAACACATGAAGCCGATCTGGATAGTAGATGACGACCCCTCGATCCGCTTCGTCCTAGAGAAGGCGCTGGCACGCGAGAGCTTGCCGACGCGCAGCTTCACCCACCCGCGCGAGGTGCTGGAAGCGCTGGCTGAAATCACCCCCGGCGATCCCGAGCGGCAAGGTCCGCAGGTGCTGGTGAGCGACATCCGCATGCCGGGTGGCTCGGGCCTGCAACTGCTGGAGAAAGTGCGCGAACAGCAGCCGGGCCTGCCCGTCATCATCATGACGGCGTATTCCGATCTGGACAGCGCGGTCTCGGCCTTCCAGCGCGGCGCTTTTGAATATCTTCCCAAGCCCTTCGACCTGCCCAAGGCGGTGGAATTGATCCGCCGCGCCGTCGAAGAAAGCCAGCGCGAAGAAGTCACCGAAGAGCGCCAGACCGCCACCCCTGAAATGCTGGGACAGGCCCCGGCCATGCAGGACGTGTTCCGGGCGATCGGTCGGCTGAGCCAGAGCCAGGTCACGGTGCTCATCACCGGCGAATCGGGTTCTGGCAAGGAGCTGGTGGCGCGCGCGCTGCACAAGCATTCGCCCGTGGCCGGCGGCCCCTTCGTGGCCATCAACACCGCGGCCATCCCGAAAGACCTGCTGGAGAGTGAACTGTTCGGCCACGAGCGCGGCGCCTTCACCGGCGCGCAGACGCAGCGGCGCGGGCGCTTCGAGCAGGCGGAAGGCGGCACGCTGTTCCTTGATGAAATCGGTGACATGCCCTTCGACCTGCAGACGCGGCTGCTGCGCGTGCTGTCCGATGGCCAGTTCTACCGGGTAGGTGGCCATGCCGGCGTCAAGGCCCACGTGCGCGTGATCGCGGCGACCCACCAGGACCTGGAACGCCGGGTGAAGGACGGCGTGTTCCGTGAAGACCTTTTCCACCGCCTCAACGTCATCCGGCTGCGCCTGCCCGCGCTGCGCGAGCGCCATGAAGACGTGCCCATGCTGACGCGGCATTTCCTGCAGCAGAGCGCGCGGCAACTGGGCGTGGAACCCAAGCGCATCTCCGACGCCGCGCTCGTCCGGCTGGGCCAGTTCGGCTTTCCTGGCAATGTGCGGCAGCTGGAGAACATCTGCCACTGGCTGACCGTGATGGCGCCGGCGCAGGTGATCTCGCTGCAGGACCTCCCGCCCGAAGTGCTGGAGGCGCCCGTGGCGGCGGCGCCACTGGAAGCTGCACCGGCCGTGCCGGAGCCGCGCAGCGAGGCGCCGGTTTCCACGCTGGCGGCCCCGGCTTTACAAGGCACTGCACCGGCCATTCCTGCGGCGGCGGCGCCCCGGGAAGACCGGGTGTTTGCCGCACCGGCCCTGGGGACGGCCTTCCCGCCGGCCGGGGCGTCGCAGGCGATCCTGGCGGACTCGCCGGGTTGGGAGCAGGCTCTGGAGGCCGAGGCGCACAAGCTGCTGTCCGGGGGGCAGACCGAGGTCTGGGATGCGCTGTCGCGGCGTTTCGAGTCGCGCCTCATCCGCACGGCGCTGGCCGCCACGCACGGCCGGCGCATGGAGGCGGCGCAGCGCCTGGGCATTGGCCGCAACACCATCACGCGCAAGATCCAGGAGCTGGGCCTGGACGCGCCCGAAGATGCATGAAAAAAAGGCCTCCACGGCAATGAAAACGCCGGCATGTAGCTATTAATTTTGTAGCAAAGAAGCAATATTCGGCCAGTGTTTTCACACAGGCCTGTGCAGGCACGAGTCCTACAGGCGTGCGGTGCACAGGCCGACCTCCGGCGCAATGGATGCCTTGAAGAATGAAGGCACTGTTCAACCAACCGGAGTTACTTCATGTCCGATTTCAACGATGCAAACCGCGACCCTCTGACCAACGAGCCTGGCGCGCACCCCGTGGGCACCGGCGTCGGCGCTGCTGGTGGCGCAATGGCGGGAGCGGCGGCCGGTGCCTTCGGCGGCCCGATCGGCGCGGCCGTCGGCGGTGTGGCGGGTGCCGTGGTCGGCGGTCTGGCCGGCAAGGCCGCCGCCGAGTCGGTCAACCCCACCGTGGAAGATGCCTACTGGCGTGAAAGCTACGACCGCGAGCCCTACTACGTGAAGGGCCGCGCCTATGACGAATACCGTCCTGCCTACGAGCTGGGCTGGAGTTCAGTTGGCCGCTACGACGGCGATTTCGACGCCGTCGAACCCAACCTGGCCCGCGATTGGGGCACGGCACGTTCCACCAGCCGCCTCGAGTGGGAAGAGGCCCGCCCCGCTGCCCGCGCCGCCTGGGAGCGCGCAGGCCGTGGCACCACGCTGGGCTCCGACTCCGCTTACGGCAACACCTACGACAACACCACTGCCCTGGTGGACAACGACGACGTGGTCGATGTGCTGGACGACCTGCTCGAATCCTGCCGCGACGGCGAATACGGCTTCAAGGCATCGGCCGAGCATGCCGACTCGCCTGAACTGAAGGGCATCTTCCTGCGCCACGCCAGCGAATGTGCGGCGGCCGCCACCGAGTTGGAGCGCGAAATCCGCAACCACGGCGGCGAGCCTTCCAGCGGTGGTTCCATGTCCGGCGCACTGCACCGCGGCTGGGTGTCCGTCAAGGCGGCGATGTCCACCCGTGACGACAAGGCGGTGCTGGAAGAGTGCGAGCGCGGCGAAGACGCGGCCGTGGCCCGTTACCGCAAGGCGCTGAAGGCGTCCCTGCCGGCGAACGTGCGTGCCATGGTGGAACGCCAGGCCGAGGGCGCACAGCGCAACCACGACGAGGTGCGTGCCTTGCGCAATCGCTTCCAGGCTGCGGCATAACGCTTGTATAGCCGGTCTGCGAAAGCTGAGGAGCCGCTGTTACCGCCACCGCGGTGACCATGGCGGCGTCCATTTCGCTGCAACCCAATCCCCCCAAAGCCCCGGACCCGGGGCTTTTTTTCGTCTGCGGGCAATTCCTCACATCCGTTCGCATCGTGCTGCGGCGCTTCGCATGGGGGCTTTGAACGGTCCATGGACGAACCCTAGAGTGAGCGGTTCACCGGTGTTGTAACAACCCGGTCGACCATTTCGTTCACAACAAAGGGGGGGATTTCATGAACGCAATCTACAGCAGCCCGGTATCCGCACGGCGACCGGTCCCCGAGCGGGGGCAGAGCTTTCCTGGTGCCGATCGGCGCGAGGCCAATGCCAACAGGGCTGAGCCCCAGCAACGCTCCCGTACGCGCACCACGGTCTCTTCCGACGGGCTGCAGCCGCTTTTTCCGCGCTCTGGCCGGCTGAACGGCGGTGCCGCCATGCCTTCGCCCCGGGCCGAATTGCCGCGCCCATCGGGGCCGGTGCAGCCGGCTGGAGACGTACATGCCGCCGTGCCTGGGTCAATCTTCCTGGAGGCCGCTTCATTCGTCGAGGTCGACCTGTCCGACAGTATGTCCGATCAGACATCGGTCTATTTCTCTGGCAGAACGTCTCTCCCTCGGGAGGAGGCATTGCATGACGTTGTCGAGGACACCATCGCCGCTCTCCTGGGCCCGACCGCCGCGCAGGCACCGGACGTCGTCGCGCGGCTGGAGCGCAACACCGAAGTGCTTTTCACGAAAGGCATCGACACCCCGAAGAAGCTCCACGATTTCCTGAGCCAGGCGTGGCGGCACGATGCGGTGCTGAGTTTTATCGGGATGGGCTTTGCCGACGGCGCGGGCTACATGGCCGGCATGACGGCGGCCAACGAAAAGCTGGTGGCGATGCTGCCGTTGACGCTGCTCAGGAATCCCTCGCTGCTGGGGCTGGCGGTGGGCGTCGGCGTGGGCGCGGTCGATGTGTTCACCAGCGTGGTGGGCGGGGCCGTCATCAAGCCCGGCATCTACAACGACTATGGCGGCAACGCCCGGTTGCCGGCGTCGTTGCGGCCGGATCCGCACGCGGAGATTCTGAAGAACGCGGGCGTTTCGGCGGGTCTCAACGTGGCCAAGAACCTGCCCAGGACGGTGGAGCCCTACATCCAGGCTGCCATCGAGGGCCGGGGCGACCACAGCGTGAACCGTGCCTGGGCGGACCGCATCGACGCGACTTTCATCGATGGGTTCGGCGGCATGCTGGCCGCCGGGGCGAAAAACGTGATGAAGCTGTCGCAGACGGTGCCATATGACGCCCGCATGCTGCTGCGCGACGACCTGCCCGAAGTCATCGACAAGACCCAGACCTCCTGGGGCGACAGGATCAAGGCCATGGGCCCGTCGGCGCTGCAGGGCGCCAAATCCCTGGTGACCTCGCCCGTGCCGGTCGCGGTGGTGGCCACGGTGGGCCTGTTTGCGTCCGAGCTCTTTGCCGCCAACGCCAGCATCGACCTCGCAGGATCGCCGGCATCGCTGCCCCCCGACCGGGCCGATGCCGGCATGCTGGCGGGCAAGCGGGCCTCGTCGGTCATGCTGTTCGGACTCATGTCGGGGTTGATCGAAATCGGGGTCCCGTATGTGGCCCAGGGCGGTGCATACGCCGCCCGGAAAATCCAGGACGGCTGGCAGCAGGCGCCCAACGTGATGGCCTGGGCGCAGGAGCGCCTGGGGCCCGCCGCCCGCAGGCCGCTGGATGTGGAAATGGGGCTGGCGGGCACGGCCCGTCGCTGACCGCCGCCGGCCCGCGAGGGGCCGCGGTTTCGTTGGTCAGTCCAGCGTGGCGACGACCGGCGCGTGGTCGCTGGGCTGCGGGTTCTTGCGCGGCGCGCGGTCGATCGTGCAAGCGGTCACGCGCGCCCGCAGCGCTTCGCTCACCAGGATGTGGTCGATGCGCAGGCCGCGGTTCTTCTGGAAGCCCAGCATGCGGTAGTCCCACCACGAGTAGCTCTTTTCGGGCTGGTCGAACAGTCGGTAGGCGTCGGTCAGGCCCAGTTGCAGCAGCTGCTGGAAATGGCCGCGTTCCTCCACGGTGTGGTGGATGGTGTCCTTGAGGCCCACCGGATCGAACGAGTCGCGGTCTTCGGGGGCCACGTTGAAATCGCCCAGCAGGGCCAGGCGCGGGTGCGCCTGCAGTTCCTCACGCAGCCAGCGGTGCAGCGCTTCGAGCCACAGCATCTTGTAGGCGAATTTTTCCGACCCTGGCGCCTGGCCGTTGACGAAATAGCCATTCACCAGCCGCAGGGGGCCGTCCGGGGTGTCCAGCGTGGCGGCGATCACGCGGGCCTGCGCGTCTTCGTGGGCGGGGATGTTCCGCACCACGTCGCGCAGCGGGCTGCGGCTCAGGATGGCGACGCCGTTGTAGGTTTTCTGGCCGAAGGCCACCGCGTGGTAGCCGATCTCCTTCAACGCGTCGTGGGGAAACTTTTCGTCCACCAGTTTCAGTTCCTGCAGGCACAGCGCGTCCACGGGGTTGTCGGCGAGCCAGGCCATCACCTGGGGCAGGCGCACGGAGAGGGAGTTGATGTTCCAGGTGGCAAGTTTCATGTTCGACCCATCTTGGTGGCGCAAGCGCCGTTCGTCTTCGGAGCATCCTCCGCCTGCGGCCATATGGCTTCGCGTGGGGATGAATCCGCCGATTTTCCCCCGGGTGGGCAAGGCCCGTGCGAAATCGCTGGGCGAGGCGTCGCTGCGGTGTCGTGGAGGGCCGCTCGCCGTGTCGCTTGTGGGTCGAGAAGGCCTGCAATGCCCGGGAAAAGAGGCCTGAGTGGCAGCGCGGGGAAACCGATGGCGGCAGGCCGCGCGGCGGAGAACGAAGGCGTCGTAAAGGCAGGGGAGGGGTTTCTGCGCGGCGCCTTGAAGCCGCAACCTTCGCCCAGCGAAAGCGTTCAGCGCAGCGGCGACAGAATGCCCGTGAGGCGCCGCCAATCGACGGGCTTGAGAAAGTGGTGGTCCACCACCGCCAGCAGTTCGGTGACGCGGTCGTTGGTGTCCGTCCAGCCGGTCAGGGCGATCAGGACGATATCGTCGTTGTGCTTGTCGCGCACGCGCCGCGCCAGTTCCAGGCCATCCATGCCTGGCATGTCGAAATCCAGCAGCACGCAGGCCGGCTGGTGCTTTTCGATGTAGTTCAGCGCGTCCGCGCCGCTGTTGGCAATCGCAGCGGTAAAACCATCCAGTTGGAGGGCCATCGCTGCCAGCTCCGCCGTCTCGGGATGATCGTCCACCACCAGTATTTCCGCCGCCCTTTGGGTCATTCCGCTCGTCTTTCTAGTAACTGCGTTTTATACCTGCAAGCGCTCCAACCGCCTATGTCAAAAGACATGGCATGGCCGCCAGCGCCGCGTGGCAAACGGAGTTCCTGCAATAGGGGTTTGTGGGTGGTCGTCACGGCGACGGGGCGAGCGATGCGTCGGCACGCGCGGTCTCCTGCGGGCCACGCACCTGCGGCAGGCAGTCCGGGTATTCGCGCTGGATGAAGGTGACCAGCGCCTCGCGCACGCGGCAGCGCAGGTCGAACGCCAGGCCCGACGATCGGGCCGAGACCAGCACGCGGATCTGGATGGTGCGCTCGGTCACGTCGGTGAGCTGCAGCACGCTCACGCGCCGGTCCCATTCCGGAGCCGTCTCCAGGACGCGGCTCAGTTCGGCGCGCAGCGGGTCCAGCGGCAGGCGGTAGTCCGCGAACAGGAACACGGTGCCCAGGATCTGCGAGCTGGTCCGTGTCCAGTTCTGAAAGGGGTTCTCGATGAACCACTGCAGCGGGATGATCAGCCGCCGCTCGTCCCAGATGGCCAGCACCACGTAGGTGCCCGTGATCTCTTCCACGCGGCCCCATTCTCCCTGCACGATCAGCACGTCGTCGATGCGGATGGGCTGGGCGAGCGCGATCTGCAGGCCCGCGATGATGTTGCTGAACACGGGCCGTGCCGCGATACCGGCCACGATGCCGACCACGCCGGCCGAGGCCAGCAGGCTGGCGCCCACCTGCCGTGCGCCAGGAAAGGTCATGAGCATGAGCGATACGGCGGCCATCACCACGCCCGTCATGGCGGTGCGCGACAGCACCCGGGCCTGCGTGGCCACGCGGCGCGCCGTCAGGTTGTCTTCCACGTTCGCCGGGTAGCGGGCGATGAGCCCGTCCGCGACCCCGCCGATGGCGGCGATCAGCGCCCAGGCCGTCACCGCGATGAGCGCCAGCCCCGTGAGGTGCCGCACCGTGCCGAGGTGGGGCAGCGTATCGGCCGCGGCCACCCAGACCAATTGCGTGGCGAACAGGGGCAGCAGCACGCGCATGGCGGGGACGCAGGCCTGCACGACGGTCTGCAGCACGGGCAGCCCGCGCGTGGCCCGCAGGGCGAGCAGCGCGGCGATGCGGTGGGCCATGGCACCGGCCATTGCGGCCAGGCTGGCGCCGAGCAAGGTGGCGAGCCAGGGGGAGAGGGACAGGAAATCCAGCATCGTCGAGGGGGCTCCTTGGGATGGGGTGGCAAGAAAAGAAACGGCGGCGGGATGGGCGGCCGCTTCGGGGCGGCCGCTCGCCGGCCGGGCGAGATGGGAAACGAACAGGACCAGTTGACCCCCCGGTTTTGACAGGGCGGTGCCCTGGCCGAAGCGGGCCGGGCGCGGGTACATCCCGATTGTCCAGAAACGGCTTGGAAGTAAAAGGTTCCAAGAACTGTTACGTTTTGACATACTGCAGGGCGCGTGCCCCTCAGGCATGTCCTGACCAGTGTGTGTGTCCTGCCGTGATGGAAGGTTCAAAGCGACTGTGATGGTGTCTCCACGAATGCATAGCGAGCGCGCTGCCTGCGCGACCGCCTTCGGCCCCCGGGGCCGGCCAGCGGCATGGGGTACCGGCCCATGGCGGTGAGCACCCGCTCCGGCGGCATCGGCGGCCTGCACGACCACGCCATGGGCGACGCGCGGTGGCGCCGTGGGGCTGCGCTGGTCATCGCCATGGCGCTGCTCGGTGCGTGGCTGGTGGTCGAAACCGTGGCGCACGTGCGTGCGTCGGGCCGGGGGGAAGAGCGCAGCCGCCAGCTGGCGCACACGGCCGATTCGCTGCTCAACCAGAGCATGGGCAGCCCGATCCTCGGTGCCGTGACGCTGCTGGGGCTCAGCGAGCCCGCGCTCAAAGAGGTGGCGACCGGCGAGCTGCCCCCCGATGCGCCCGAGGCGCTCGCCCGCTTGGCCGTGGTGCGCGGCCGGTTCCTCATGAGCGGCGTGTACGTGCTGTCGCGCGATGGCACCGTGGTGGCGCACGAGACGCCGGGCGCGCCGTCCACCGGCATCAACCTGGCCTACCGGCCGTATTTCAAGCAGGCCATCCGGGGCGGCGTGAACGTGTACCCGGCCCTGGGCAGCAACACGCAGGAGCGCGGCCTGTACTACGCCGCGCCGCTGTACGAGGGCGATTCGCCGGCCAGCGCCATCATCGGCGTGGTGATGGTCAAGGTGTCGTTCGACGCGTTCGATGCGCAGATGGCCCGCTCGGGCTACCCCATGCTGCTGATGTCGCCCAAGGGCGTGGCCTTTTCGGCCACCCGGCCTGAATGGCGCTACGCCATGGCGCCGCCGCTCACCCAGGCACGCATCGATGCCGTGCGCGACCAGCGGCAGTTCGGCAAGGTCTTCGACAACGGCGTGGCGTCGGCGCTGCCGTTTCGGCTCGATGCGCGCGAGGTGGTGGTGAACGGGACGACCTACGCGCTCGAAAAGCACCCCCTCGACTGGAAGGACCCCGACGGCACCTGGCAGCTTGTCGCGCTGGACGATTTGAGCGCGCTGCTGCCCCCGTCGCGGCGCTGGCTGATCGGCGGCGGTACGTTCGCCCTGCTGCTGTTCATGGGCGGGATGATGCTGGAGATGCTGCGCCACCGCGCCCGCATGACGTCCGCGATGGAGCGGTTCCAGGTGCTGGGCGCGGCGCTGCAGACCAGCCCGGTGGCGGTGGTCATCACCGACGCGCAGGGGCGCATCGAGTGGGTCAACACCGAGTACGAGCGCAACAGCGGCCGCACGCTGCAGGAGGTGCGTGGCCGCAAGCCCTCGGTCATCTCCAGCGGCCAGACGCCACCCGAGACCTACCAGCAACTGTGGGCGCGGCTACTGTCGGGCCAGTCCTGGCGCGGCGAATTCATCAACCGCCGGGCGGACGGCACCCTGTTCCATGAAGAGGCGACGCTCTCGCCTGTGTTCGACCAGCGGGGCCGGCGCATCGCCATCGTCGGGCTGCACGAGGACGTCACCGACCGCATCACCGCCCACCACGAACTGCAGCGGCGCGAGCGCCTGCTCAACGACCTGCTGGCCCAGCAGACCGCCATCTTCGACAACGCGCCGCCCATCCTGCTGGTGTGCGACGGCGTGTTCCGCCAGTTCAACCCGGCATTCGCCGAGTTGATGAAAGGCTCGGCCACCGAGTTGCTCGGCCACTCCGTGTCGCGGATGTTCGGCGGCGCGCAGGGCCATGGCGTGTTTCTGGAGCGCACCGGCGCCCGGCTGGCGGCGGGCGAGGCGGTCCGGGAGGTCTGCACGCTGCACCGACTGGACGGCACGACGTTCGAGGCCCGCGTGTCCGGCCGCGGCCTGGAGATGGACGGCTTCAGTGATTCGTGCCTGTGGGTGATCGAGGACGTGAGCGAGGCGCGCGCGGCCGAGGAAGCCATGCGCGAGATCAACGACCGCCTGGCGCTGGCGCAGGAGGCCGGCAAGGTGGGCGTGTTCGACCTGGACCTGGCCTCGGACCGGCTGGTGTGGAGCGACAAGCTCGAATCCCTGTACGGCGTGCCGCCGCAGCCGCAAGGGCGCAGCCTGCAGGACTGGCTCGACCGCCTGCACCCCGAGGACCGGGCCCGCGCCCAGGCGCGCATCGACAGCGCCCTGGCTGGCAGCGACGGCCAGTTGCAGGACTCCTGGCGCGTGGTGCGGCACGATGGCGAGGTGCGCTGGTTCCTGTGCGCGGCGCGCATCATCCGCGACGACGAAGGCCGCGCGCGGCGACTGATCGGCGTGCAGGTGGACGTGAACGACCAGAAGCTGCTGGAGGCGCAGGTGGCCGAGCAGCTGGTGTTCCAGCAGGCGCTCATCGACGCGATTCCCGTGCCGCTGTTCTACAAGGACGCGGAGGGGCGCTACGTGGGTTTCAACCGCGCCTACGAGCGCGCCTTCGGCGTGCGGCGCGACGACCTCATCGGCCGCACCGTGCTGGACCTGCACTACCTGTCCGAGGCCGAGCGCGCCGCCTTCGACTCCGATGCGCAGTTCGCGCTGAGCGGCGCGCAGTCGGTGCACAAGGAGGTGGACCTGCCCTATGCCGACGGCGAGATCCACCACACGCTGTTCTGGCTGCATGGGTTCCAGAGGCCCGATGGCACGCCGGGCGGCGTGATCGGCACCTTCGTGGACATCACCGACCGCCAGCGGGCCGAGCGCGAGCTGCGCCGCGCCAAGGAGATGGCGGAGGAGACCACCGCGCTCAAATCCAACTTCCTGGCCAACATGAGCCACGAGATCCGCACGCCGATGAACGCCATCATCGGCATGTCGCACCTGGCGCTCAAATCGGGCCTCACGCCGCGCCAGAGCGACTACGTCTCCAAGATCCAGCAGGCCGGCCAACACCTGCTGGGCGTGATCAACGACATCCTGGATTTCTCCAAGATCGAGGCTGGCAAGCTCATCGTCGAAAAGCAGCCCTTCGTGCTCGACCGCATGCTGGAGGGCGTGGCCGACGTGGTGGGCTACAAGGCGGGCGTGAAGGGGCTGGAGCTGGTGCTCGATGCCGCCGCCGACGTGCCCGCGCACCTGGTGGGCGATGCGTTGCGGCTGGGGCAGATCCTCATCAACTTCGCCAACAATGCCATCAAGTTCACCGAGCGCGGCGAGATCCACATCCTGGTGCGCGTGCTCGAGCGCGCGGGCCAGCGCGTGCTGCTGCGCTTTGAGGTGCGCGACACCGGCATCGGCATGACCCCCGAGCAGATGGGGCGGCTGTTCCAGAGCTTCCAGCAGGCCGATGCATCCACCACGCGGCGCTACGGCGGCACCGGCCTGGGCCTGGCCATCTGCAAGAACCTGGCCGAACTCATGGGCGGCGAGGTGGGTGCCGAGAGCGAACCCGGCAAGGGCTCGGCCTTCTGGGTGACGCTGCCGCTCGATTGCGGCATGACCGCTCCCGCGCTGCGGCCGCCGCCCGGCGTGCGCGGGCGCCGCGTGCTGGTGGTGGACGACAACCAGACGGCGGCCACCGTGCTGTCCGACATGCTGCAGGCCATGGGCTTTGAGACGACCCAGGTGGAGTCCGGCCTGCAGGCGCTGGCTGCGCTGCGCCAGGGCATCGACGAGCGGCACCCCTACGGCCTGCTGTTGATCGACTGGCACATGCCGGGCATGGACGGCATCGAGCTGGCCCGCCGCATCCGCGAGATCGGCCTGGACCGCGTGCCGCAGATGCTCATGGTCACCGCCTACGGTCGCGAGGAGGTCATGCTCGCCGCCCGCGCCCAGGGCATCGAGACCGTGCTGGTCAAGCCGGTGAGCGCCTCGGTGCTGTATGACACGCTCATGCAGCCGCTGGAGCACGGCTGGATGCCCACGCAGGCCCACCTGGCCCAGCCCGGCGGCGATCAGCCGCCGCTGGCTGTGCGCGGCGCCACCGTGCTGCTGGTGGAGGACAACGAGCTGAACCAGCTCGTGGCCCTGGAGTTGCTGCGCGATGCCGGATTCGTGGTGGACGTGGCCGCGCACGGGCAGGCCGCGCTCGAATGCATCGAGCGCCAGGACTACGACGCCGTGCTCATGGACATGCAGATGCCGGTGATGGACGGCGAGACCGCCACGCGCGCGCTGCGCGCGGACCCGCGCCACTCCAACCTGCCGATCATCGCCATGACCGCCAACGCCATGGAGTCCGACCGCCAGCGCTGCTTTGCCGCCGGCATGAACGACCACGTTCCCAAGCCCATCGAACCGGCGGTGCTCTGGCGGGCGCTGGCCCGCTGGATCCGGCCGCGCCCGGGACTGGGCGTGCGCCTGGACGAGGCCGGCGGGGCGGCGGAGCCCTCGGCGGCCGCCGGCCCGACGGGCTCCGGGGCCTCGGCCGCGATCGCGGCGGCGGTGGCCGGGCCCGCGCAACCGCCTCAGGGCGTGCCGGGGCTCGACACGGCACTCGGGCTGCAGCGCGCGCTGGGCCGGCCCGCGCTGTATGCCGACATGCTGCGCCGCTTCGCCGAAGGCCAGCGGCACGTGGCGCGCGACCTGTCGGGCGCGGTGCGGGCGCAGGATTGGGAGCAGGCCGAGCGGCTGGCGCACACGCTGCGCTCCGTGGCGGCCAACATCGGCGCACAGCCGCTGTCGCACGAGGCCGAGGCGCTGGAGCAGGCGCTGCGCACCGGCCAGCGCAGCGCCACGCTGCAGCGCCTGTGCGACGGCGTGGACCGGCGCGTGGCCGAGCTGCTGGAAGGCCTGGACGCCTGGGCGGCGGCGGCGCAACCCGCTGACCCCTTGCCGGCGGATGCGCTGCCGGGCCAGCCGGCGCCGATGGCGCTGCGCCCGGCCTTGCAGCGCCTGCAGGTGCTGCTGCAGGCCGACGACCCGGCCGCCGTGGACCATCTGCAGCAAAATAGGCCGGTGCTGGAAAGTGCGTTGGGCGTGGCGTTCGCCGCGCTGGAAGCGGATACCCGGAGTTTCGAGTTTGAGCGGGCCTTGGACACGCTGCATGCCGCGGCGCAATCGGACCTCGACGGGTCCGAGCCTTCACCAGGCGGGGCCGCATGACAGGACCACCCCATGGACATTCCCCATTTCTATGCCGACGAGTCCCTCTTTGTCGAAAAACCCATCGCCACCGTGCTGGTGGTGGACGACACGCCCGACAACCTCACCCTCATGGGCACGCTGCTGCGTGACCACTACCACGTCAAGGTCGCCAACCAGGGGGAGAAGGCCCTGCGGATCGCGCAGTCGTCCCCGCCGCCCGACCTGATCCTGCTGGACATCATGATGCCGGGCATCGACGGCTACGAGGTCTGTCGCCAGCTCAAGGCACACCCGCAGTCGCGCGACATCCCGGTGATCTTCCTCACCGCGCGCTCCACCTCGGACGACGAGCGCACGGGCCTGGCGGCCGGTGCGGTGGACTACATCACCAAGCCCATCAGCCCGCCCATCCTGCTGGCGCGCGTGCACACCCATTTGGCGCTGAAGGCCACCGCCGACTTCCTGCGCGACAAGAGCGCCTACCTGGAGCGCGAGGTGGCCATGCGCACGCTGGAAGTGCAGGCCATCCAGGACGTGACCATCATGGCCATGACCTCCCTGGCCGAAACGCGCGACAACGAGACGGGCAACCACATCCGCCGCACGCAGCTGTACGTGAAGGCGCTGGCCGAGCACCTGCGCCTGCACCCGCGCTTCGAGCAGACGCTGACCGAACGCATGATCGAGCTGCTGTACAAATCGGCGCCGCTGCACGACATCGGCAAGATCGGCATTCCCGACCGCATCCTGCTCAAGCCCGGCAAGCTCACGGTGGAAGAGTTCGAGGTCATGAAGACGCACACCACGCTGGGCCGCAATGCCATCGAGGACGCCGAGCGCCGCCTGGGCATGCGCGTGGCCTTTCTGAGCGTGTCCAAGGAGATCGCCTACAGCCACCAGGAAAAGTGGGACGGCAGCGGCTATCCGGAGGGCCTGGCGGGCGATGCCATTCCCGTCTCGGCCCGGCTCATGGCGGTGGCCGACGTGTACGACGCGCTCATCAGCAAACGCATCTACAAGCCCGCGTACTCGCACGAACAGGCCTGCGCCACCATCGTGCGGGGCCGCGGCACGCATTTCGACCCCGACATGGTGGATGCCTTCGTGGACCTGGCCGACGACTTCCGCCACATCGCGCTCAAGTACCCCGACCCGGAATAGGCCCACACGGGCCACGGGCCTGAAAAGAAAAAAGGGACTGCCGCGCGGCCCGTGGGCCGCAGCGGCAATCCCTTCGCGCGGGCGCTGCCGGTCAGCGGGCGCCGGTGGCGGCTTCGCCGTCCTCGGCCGGGGTGGCCGGCACCACGTCGTCCAGGCCGTCCGTGGGCAGCGAGAGGTTGGCCGCCGCCTGGCGCACGGCCGCCTTGTCGCCGGCGCTGGCGAACTGGCTGTACTTGGTGAGGATGGGCACCAGCTGGCCGTAGATGCGCGGTGCGCCGGCCAGGCATTCGCGCTGCTCCAGGAAGTCCGCCTCGCCCGTGAAATTGCCGACCAGGCCGCCGGCCTCGGTCACCAGCAGCGAGCCGGCCGCCACGTCCCAGATCGACAGGCCGGTCTCGAAGAACGCTTCGGTGTAGCCCGCGGCCACGTAGGCCAGGTCCAGCGCGGCGGCGCCCGGGCGGCGCAGGCCGGCGGTGCGCTGCATCACGTCGGCCATGATGTTCAGGTAGTTCTTGAAGTTGTCGCCCGGGCGGAACGGAAAGCCGGTGGAGATCAGGCATTCCTTGAGCTGCGTGCGCTTGGAGACGCGGATGCGGCGCTCGTTCAGGTAGGCGCCGCGGCCCTTGGTGGCGGTGAAGAGGTCGTTGCGGGTCGGGTCGTAGATGACGGCCTGCTCGACCTTGCCGCGCACGGCCAGCGCGATGCTCACGCAATAGACCGGAAAGCCGTGGATGAAGTTGGTGGTGCCGTCCAGCGGGTCGATGATCCAGACGAACTCCGAATCCTTCGCGCCGTACTCGCTGCCCGATTCCTCGGCCAGGATGCCGTGGCCGGGGTAGGCCGTGAGCAGCGTCTCGATGATGGCCTTTTCGCTCGCGTGGTCCACCTCGGTCACGAAATCGTTGATCTGCTTTTGCGAGATCCGCACGGATTCCACGTCCAGGGCCGCGCGGTTGATGATGGCGCCGGCGGCGCGTGCGGCCTTGATGGCCACGTTGAGCATGGGGTGCAGATTGGTCGACATTGGATTGTGGCGTGGGCCGGGCGCGCGGCAAGGGCGGCCTGGCGGTTCAGGAACGGGGAATGGCGCCCCGGCGATGCGGACGGCGACAATGAGCGCGCGATTTTACCCGTACTGCCTTTTTTCACCGACCGCGCGCCATGAAGACCCGTTTCATCCTCCTCCACACCAGCCATGCCGGCAACGTCGGCGCCGCCGCCCGCGCCATGAAGACCATGGGCTTCGGCGACCTGGTACTCGTCGCCCCGCGCTGGGCCAACGTGCTGCGCCGCGAGGAAACCATCCAGCGCGCCAGCGGCGCCTTGGACGTGCTGGAGAACGCGCGCATCGTCGCCACGCTGGACGAGGCCCTGGACGGCATGAGCCACCTGTGCGCCACCGCCATGACCCCGCGCGACTTCGGCCCGCCCACGCGCTCGCCGCGCGAGCATTTCGATTTGCTATTGAAAAGTGAGCAATATGCCATAGAAGAACATGTGCTGGAGCCCGATTCGGCTCCCACTCCCACTGCGGAGGCCGGCGTGGCCTTCCTGTTCGGCAGCGAGCGCTTCGGCATGGCCAACGACGACGTGTACCGCTGCCACGTGGCGCTGTCGATTCCCACCAACCCCACCTTCGGCTCCCTCAACCTGGGTGCGGCCATCCAGGTCGTCGCCTACGAATGGCGCCTGGCGCTCGGCGGGTTCGCCGCCGCCGACGGCGCGGCGGCCGCAGCACCCGCCACCGAGCGGGCCGATGCCGCGCAGGTGGCCGGCATGCTGGCGCACTGGGAGCGCGCGCTGGTGGACATCGGCTTTCTCGACCCCGCCGCGCCCAAGAAGCTCATGCCGCGCCTGAACCAGTTGTTCAACCGCGCGCAACTCACGCCCGAGGAAATCCACATCCTGCGCGGTGTCGCCAAGGCCATGACCGGCGCCGCGCAGGCAAAGCGCTAGACTCGGCGGCTCTTTTTCCGCTGCGCCCCCACGCCCCACCACCCCATGTTTGCCCGCCTGCGCTCCGACGTCCAGTGCATCCTCGACCGCGACCCCGCCGCGCGCAGCACCTGGGAGGTGGTCACCTGCTACCCCGGCCTGCACGCGATCTGGCTGCACCGACCGGCGCACTGGTGCTGGCGCCACGGCCTGCCGTGGCTGGGGCGCTTCATCTCGCATTTCGCGCGCTGGATGACCGGCATCGAGATCCACCCGGGCGCCAGGATCGGCGAGCGCGTCTTCTTCGACCACGCCATGGGCGTGGTGGTCGGCGAGACCGCCGAGATCGGCGACGGCTGCACCATCTACCAGGGCGTGACGCTGGGCGGCACCTCGCTCTACAAGGGCGCCAAGCGCCACCCGACGCTGGGCAAGGACGTGGTGGTGAGCGCCGGCGCCAAGGTGCTGGGCGGCTTCGAGGTGGGCGACGGCGCCAAGATCGGCAGCAACGCGGTGGTCATCAAGCCTGTGCCGCCAGGCGCCACGGCCGTGGGCATCCCGGCCCGCATCATCCCCTCCAAGGCCGGCCAGAGCGCCGACGTGACCGAGCCGCAGGCCGCGCGCCCCTTCACTGCCTACGGCATCACGCAGGAAGACGATCCGCTCTCGCAGGCCATGCGCGGCCTGATCGACAACGCGTCGTCGCAGGAGCACCAGATCGCGCTGCTGTGGCAGGCCATCGAAAAGCTTTCGGCCAACCCGCAGGCACCGGCCAAGGACTGCGTGCCCTGCGACGCGGCGCGCGAGGAGCAGTTCCAGGCGGACAAGCTCAACGAGCTGGTGGGGAAGTAGCCGGCGCGTTGGCAGGTGGCCGGTGGCGGCCCCGGCTTCGGTGTGCAAGCCAAAAAGGCCTGCAGCACAATAAATACTAGGGCATTATGCTATAAAAAATATAGCATCAGCGCCGCACGGCCGATTTCGGCCGGAACGCCTTGCACACCGCGTCGTGCGTTTCCAGGTACGGCCCGCCGATCAAATCGATGCAGTAGGGCACCGCGGCGAAGATGCCCGGCACGATCTGGCTGCCGTCCTCGCTCCGCAGGCCCTCCAGCGTTTCCGCAATCGCCTTGGGCTGGCCGGGCAGGTTGACGATGAGCGTGCTGCCGCGCACCACCGCCACCTGGCGCGAGAGGATGGCCGTGGGCACGAAGCGCAGGCCGATCTGGCGCATCTGCTCGCCGAAGCCCGGCATCTCCTTGTGGGCCACGGCCAGCGTTGCCTCGGGCGTCACGTCGCGCAGGGCGGGGCCCGTGCCGCCCGTGGTCAGCACGAGGCTGCAGCCGGCGGTGTCGGCCAGCTCGATCAGCGTGGCGCTGATGGTGGCCTGGTCGTCGGGGATCAGCCGGGGCTCGAAGGCGATGGGGTTGCGCAGCGCGCGGGTAAGCCAGTCCTGCAATGCGGGCAGGCCCTTGTCCTCGTAGACGCCGGTGCTGGCCCGGTCGCTGACGGAGACGATTCCGATGCGCACCGGCTCGAAGCCGCCGGTCGCGGCAGGTGCCACGGCCTCAGGCATCGCGGCCGGTCTCTTCGTGGCGGGCGTGGGTGGCCGCGTCTTCCATCTGTTCGCGCACGAGCTGGAACAGCTCGCGGTAGGCGCGTCCCTTGCGCGGGGCCAGGCCCTCGGACACCTGCACGTTCGCGGTCTTGCCCTCGGGCTGCGCATCCTTGCGCGCCTGGCGGATCAGCGCGCGGATCTGCTGCGTGTCGGTGCGCGGAAAGCGCTCCAGCCAGTCGGGCAGTGCGGCGTCGTCGGCGATCAGCCGGTCGCGCCAGCGCTCGGAGGCGTGCAGCGCGAGCTTTTCGGCGGCCGAGCCGTTGTGCTGCTCGTCCAGCGCGGCCTGGGCGGCGGCCACGGCGGCGGGATCGAGCTGGCGCATGATCTTGCCGACGTACTGCATCTGGCGGCGCTTGCCCTCGAAGTTGGTGATGCGCCGGGCCTCGGCCAGCGCGTCGCGCAGCTTCTCGGGCAGCTGCAGGCGTTCCATCAGGTCGGCGCGCAGCGTGAGCAGGTCTTCGCCGAGCTTCTGCAGCGCATCGCTCTCGCGCTTCAGGTCGGTCCGGCTCGCTTCGTGCGTGCCTTTGAGCTCGGCTTTCAGTTCGATGTCCAGCTCGCTGCCTTCGGCAACGAACTGGCCTCGCACGTAGTAGCCTTTTTTGGGTTTGCGTGACATGGTGGGGGCAATGGGAGGGGCACGCGTGTGCCCATACAGGCTTCGGCACCTTGGTGCCGAAGGCGGCAAGTATCATAGCCGCCGATATGAATACACCCAGCCCACGCGCCGCCGGCGCCGCCCCGAAGACACCCGACAGCGGTTTCAGCTACACCCGCCCGTTTTTCGAAGACCTCGTGGACCGAGCCCTGGCGCACGCCAAGAAGCTGGGCGCCACCGACGCCGGCGCCGAGGCCTCCGAGGGCTGCGGCCTGTCGGTCAGCGTGCGCAAGGGCGAGCTGGAGAACGTCGAGCGCAACCGCGACAAGTCGCTGGGCGTGACGGTCTACATCGGCCACCGGCGCGGCAACGCCAGCACCTCGGACTTTTCCAGCGCCGCCATCGAGCAGACCGTGCAGGCGGCCTACGACATCGCCCGCTTCACTGCCGAAGACCCGGTGGCCGGCCTGCCGGACGAGGCCGACATCGCCCCCGAGGACTCGCACCGCGAGCTGGAGCTGTTCCACCCCTGGGCCATCACCAGCGAGGAGGCCGCGCGCATCGCCATGGAATGCGAAGCCGCCGCGCTGCAGACCAGCCGCCGCATCACCAACAGCGAAGGCGCGGGCGTATCGGCCCAGCAGAGCCACTTCTTCAGCGCCCACACGCGCGGCTTTCGCGGCGGCTATGCCAGCTCGCGCCACAGCCTGTCGGTGGCGCCCATCGCCGCGCTGCCCGGCAAGAATGCCGACATGCAGCGCGATGCCTGGTACAGCTCCATGCGCGATGCGCGCGAGCTGGCCGCGCCCGCCCAGGTGGGCCGCTACGCCGCCGAACGTGCCCTGAGCCGCCTGGGCAGCCGCAAGATCCCCACCACGCAGTGCCCCGTGCTGTTCGAGTCGCCCCTGGCGGCCGGCCTGCTGGGCGGCTTCGTGCAGGCCGTGAGCGGCGGCGCGCTGTACCGCAAGAGCACGTTCCTGCTCGACTCGCTGGGCAAGCCGGTTTTACCGAAGCACATCGACATCCTGGAAGACCCGTTCATTCTTCGCGGCAAGGGCAGCTCGCCCTTCGACGACGAAGGCGTGCGCGTGGCGCCCCGCAAGGTGGTGGATGCCGGCCGCGTGGAGGGCTACTTCCTCTCGAGCTACTCGGCGCGCAAGCTGGGCATGAAGACCACCGGCAACTCGGGCGGCTCGCACAACCTCACGCTCACCTCGCGCCGCACCCGCGCGGGCGACGACCTCGACGCCATGCTGAAAAAGCTGGGCACTGGCCTGTTCGTGATCGAGCTGATGGGGCAGGGCGTGAACTACGTGACGGGCGACTACTCGCGTGGCGCCAGCGGCTTCTGGGTGGAAAACGGCCAGATCGCCTACCCGGTGCATGAGATCACCATCGCCGGCAACCTGAAGGACATGCTGAAAGGCATCGAAGCCGTGGGCGCCGATGCCTACAACTACGGCGCCAAGACCGTGGGCTCGATCCTCGTGAACCGCATGAAGGTGGCGGGCAGCTGATGCAAAACGCAGCGGTGCCGAAAGCGCCGGCCCCAACAAAAAACCCGCCAGCGGCGGGTTTTTTGTTGGGCTGAACGAAAGCCGATCAGCGCTGGCGGCGCAGGCGGGCGATGCCGAACATGCCGAGCAGCGAGGCCATCAGGATCAGGCCCCATTCGGACACCGTGGGAATGGGCGATGCCGTCACCGCGGCGGCCGCCATGGAGAAGCTCACGGGCGAGGCGTTGGCCGTGCTGCGGGAGGTGTCGGTCACGGTGGAGACGAGGCAGGTGTTGGTGACGCCGCTGTTGCCCGTGCCCACGGTCTGGCAGCCGGAATTGTGGGTGGCGGTGCCTGCGTTGCCGGAGATCACTGCGGCCGTGAAACGGTCCGCCGTGGTGTGGGGCGCCGTGCCCGTCAGCCACAGCACGGCCTGCATCAGATTCACGTTCGTGAGGTTGCCGGAGGCGTCGGTGGAGATGCGCAGCGTGTTCAGGCGCGCATTGGCATCGGTCGAGGCGACGGTATCGAGCCCGGTGGAGAAGCTGTAGGAGGTGACGGTCGAGCCGATCTCCAGGTTGCTGGCGTTGGCCGGCAGGTTGCCGGCCGTCGTGAACGTGCCGGTGACGTTGTTCGTGGTCAGGAAGTTGGCGCACAGGCTCGCGGGCGTCGTGGTGCAGTTCGTGTAGTTCTGCAGGCTGGCGTAGTTGCCGGTGCTGTTGATGTTGACCGTGGCACCGAACGACGTGCCTGCCGCCAGAGCGAGCACGGTGCCCAATAGGATTTTCCTCATAACCGCCTCCAAGGGTTAGTAATTGTTACCGCCTGAAAGTTTAATTCGGAACCGGGGGCGAATTTGTAAGTGTTGCGTGGGTGCCAATTTCGAAACCACCCCCTGGCGCGGCGCGCGATGGCATTGGCACCCATGTTCCCCCCGCATGGTCCCCGTCTCCCCATCTCCCCGGCGGGCCGCAGCGCGCCCGCACCCTCCGCCGCGGGGACCCTTCAATACGCGGCACCCGCCTGCGGAGGCACCGCCGCTGGCCCGCCGAACTGCGCGCGCAGCTTGCGTGCCGCGCCGACGAACATCAGCACGTCCACACCCACCGCCACGAAGGTGCAGCCCAGGTCCAGGTAGCGCTGCGCCAGCACGGGATCGGAGGTGAGCGTGCCGGCGGCCTTGCCGCTGGCGATGATGGTCCGCATGGCGCCTTCGATGGCGGCCTGCACGTCGGGGTGGCCGGGGTTGCCGCGGTGGCCCATGGACGCGGCCAGGTCGGCCGGGCCGATGAAGACGCCGTGCACGCCGTCCACCGCGCAGATGGCGGGCAGGTTCTGCAGCGCCGTCACCGTTTCGGCCTGCACCAGCAGGCAGACCTCGTCGTCGGCCACCTGCAGGTAGTCCGTGCGGCTGTTCCACTGCGACACGCGGGCCACGGCGCTGCCCACGCCGCGCGTGCCGTGCGGCGGGTACTGCGTGGCGGCGGCGATGGCGCGGGCCTGCTCGGCCGTGTCCACCATGGGCACGAGCAGGGTGCGCGCGCCGATGTCCAGCATCTGCTTGATGAGCGCGGTGCTGCCTTCCACCACGCGCACCACCGGCTGGGCGGGCTGCGCGGACACGGCCTGCAGCGTGGCCAAGGTGCTGCGCACGTCGTTGGGTGCGTGCTCGCCATCGATCAGCAGCCAGTCGTAGCCGGTGGTGGCCGCGGCCTCGGCCAGGTACGGGTCGGCCATCGACAGCCACAGGCCGATCTGGGGCTGGCGGGCGGCGAGGGCGGATTTGAAGGGGTTGTGTGCGGGCATGGTGCGGGTCGTGCGTGAAGCGAAGGGGAAGAAGAACGAAGGGTAGCCGGCCGGGCTCAGACCCCGGCCAGCAGGTGGCCGGGCGGCAGCGGCCGGCCCTGCAGGTGGTCCACGATGTTGCGCGCCGTGGCGGTGGCCACGCGCAGCGCGGCATCGCGCGTCACGCCGGCGACGTGGGGCGTCATCAGCACCTGGGGCAGGGTGTTGAGCGGGTGGTCCGCGGGCAGGGGCTCGGTGTCGAAGGTGTCCAGCCCCGCGCCGGCGAGGTGGCCGCTGCGCAGCGCCGACAGCAGGGCCGCTTCCTCCACCACCGGGCCGCGCGCGGTGTTGACCACAATGCTGCCGGGCCGCAGGCAGTCCAGCTCGCGCGCACCGATCAGGCCGCGCGTGCGGTCGGTCAAGGGGCAGTGCAGGCTCAGGATGTCCACGCGCGCCAGGAAGGCATGCAGGTCCGGCTCGGTGGCAAAGCCGTCGGCCTGGCCCGCCGGGCGCAGCACCAGCACCTGCGCGCCCAGCGCGGCGGCCAGCCGCGCGGTGGCGCGGCCGATGCTGCCGTAGCCCACGATGCCCACCGTGCTGCCCCGGAAATCCCGGCCCTGCCACTGGCTGTCGGCCCAGCCGCCCGCGCGCACGCGCCGGTCCAGCTCGGGCAACTGGCGCGTGAGCGCGAGCATCAGCGCCAGCGCGTGTTCGGCCACCGCATCGGCATTGGCGCCCAGGGCCACGGCCACCGCCACCTGGCGCCGCTGTGCCGCGGCCCGGTCCACGCTGTCCACCCCGGCGCCGTTCTTGGCCACGATGCGCAGCGCGGGCGCGGCGGCCATCACGCGCTCGGTGATGGGCTTGGAGCCGCGCAGCACGATGGCCTGCGCGCCCGTGGCGGCCAGCCGTTCGGACAGTGTGTCCTCGGTGATGGGCTCGGCCATGCAATGCACGCGGCCGCCGCTGCGGCGCACCAGGTCCTGCGCGGCCTCGGGCCAGTGCGCGGCGGTGACGAGGACATCGAACGGGGCGGGGGAAGGGGCCAGGGAGGATGGGGCCGGATCGGGCGTCGTGGAAACGTTCATGGCGCGTGCGTGCAGTGGGGCAAATGGGTAAATGGGGTCGGCGAACTGGACAGGCGCAATGCAGGGCGGGCCGGGCCACGCCCGCCCCGTGCGTGCCGTGTCAGTCGATGCGGATGCCGTTGGCCTGGATCACCTTGCCGTAGCGGCCCAGCTCGTCCTGCGTGAAGCGGGCCAGGGCCTGCGGCGTGCCCGGCTGGGGGCGCACGCCCAGCGCGGCCATGCGTTCCAGCACCTCGGGCTGGCGCAGCACGGCGTTCAGCGCGGTGTTCAGGGTGGCCACCACGTCCTTGCTGGTTTTGGCGGGGGCGTACAGGGCATACCAGGCGTTGACCTCGAAGCCGGGGTAGCCCGCCTCGGCGAAGGTGGGCACGTCCGGCAGCTCGGGCAGGCGCGTGGGCGCGGCCACGGCGAGCGCCCGCACCTTGCCGCCCTTGATGAGCGGCGAGGCGCTGGTGAGCGTGTCCAGGATCATGTCCAGCCGCCCGCCCATCAGGTCCATGGTGTGGGCGTTGCCGCCCTTGTAAGGCACGTGGTTGATCTGCACCTGCGCGGCCTGCTTGAAGAGTTCCGCCGCCAGGTGCAGCGGCGAGCCGTTGCCCGACGAGCCGTAGTTGAGCGCCCCCGGCTGCTTGCGCGCGGCCTCCACCAGCGCGCGCACGCTGGTGTACGGCGAATCCTGCGCCACCACCAGCACCATCGGCACCACGCCGATCAGCCCGATGGGCGTGAAGTCGGCCACCGCGTCGTAACCGGGCTTGGCATACAGGTGCGGGCTCACCGCGTGGCTGGCCAGCGAGCCCAGCACCAGCGTGTAGCCGTCCGGCGCGGCCTTGGCGGCCACCGTGGTGCCGATGGTCGTGCCGGCCCCGGGGCGGTTGTCGATCACCATGGGCTGCTTGAGCGCATCGCCCAGCTTCTGCCCCACGAGCCGCGCCACGGCATCGTTGGCGCCGCCGGCCGGGTAGGGCACCAGCAGCGTGACGGGCTTGGTCGGATAGGCGTCGGCCGCATGGACGGCGGCGAGCGGCGCGGCCAGCCCGCACAGGGCGAGCGCGGCCGATACGACGAGCGCTCGGCGGCCGGTGGTGCGGGTGCGTGCGCCGGGGTGTGCATCGGCACGGGAAGCGATGGGAACCATGGTGTTGTCTCCTGGTGTGTGGTTTTTACTTGGACGAAAAAACCGGCACCGCGCCCATGTCGCGCCGTGCCGGTGGGGAAATCGATCAATGCATGGGGGGCTTCCGTGGTGGGGGCTTGCGTGGCGGTGACAGGCGGTTGGGTGGAGGGAGCTTCGTGCGGTCGGTGTGCTGGTGTGGGCCGTTTGCCTGTCAGCCCAGCCCACCTTGGCACACATACTTCGTGTGCAGGTAATCCTCCAGCCCGTGTGTCGATCCCTCGCGCCCGTAGCCCGACTCCTTCACCCCCCCGAACGGCGCCGCCTCCGCCGCCAGCGCCCCTTCGTTGATCCCCACGATCCCCGTCTCCAGGGCCTCCGCCACGCGCCAGATGCGGCGCACGTCCTGGCTGTAGAAGTACGCGGCCAGCCCGAACGGCGTGTCGTTGGCGGCGGCGATCACCTCTTGTTCGTTGTCAAAGCGCGTGAGCGGCGCCACCGGGCCGAACGTCTCCTCGCACGCGCAGGCCATGGTCGCGTCGGCGTTCTCCAGCACCGTGGGGGCGTAGTAGGTGGCGCCCAGGTCGGCCAGGCGCTTTCCACCCGTGAGCACCTTCGCGCCCTTGGCCACGGCGTCCTGCACGTGCCGCTCGATCTTCTCCACCGCGCGGGCGTTGATCATCGGCCCGATCTGCGAGGCGGGGTCGCTCGCCGGCCCCACCTTCAAGGCCGCCACGCGGGCGGTGAGCTTCTGTGCGAACTCGGCATGCACCCTGGTGTGCACGAACACCCGGTTGGGGCACACGCAGGTCTGTCCGCCGTTTCTGAACTTGGCGGCCATGAAGCCGTCCACCGCCGCGTCCACGTCGGCATCCTCGAACACGATGAAGGGGGCGTTGCCGCCCAGCTCCAGCGAGAGCTTCTTGAGCGTGTCGGCGCTGCGGCGCGCCAGGTGCTTGCCCACGGGCGTGGAGCCGGTGAAGGTGATCTTGCGCACGCGCGCATCGTCCAGCCACACGTCCACCACCTCGGGCGTCTTCTCGCGCGAGGCGGTGACGATGTTCAGCACCCCGGGCGGCACCCCGGCCTCGTGGGCCAGCAGCACCAGGGCCAGCGACGTGAGGGGCGTGTCCTCGGCGGGCTTGCAGACCACCGTGCAGCCGGCGGCCAGGGCCGGGGCGATCTTGCGGGCGATCATCGCGGCGGGAAAGTTCCACGGGGTGATGGCGGCCACCACGCCCACGGGCTCCTTCAGGGCGAACATGCGCCGGCCGGGCACGGGGGCGGGGATGACCTCGCCGTTCATGCGCGTGGCCTGTTCGCCGAACCATTCGATGTAGCTGGCGGCATAGGCCACCTCGCCCTTGCCCTCGGCCAGAGGCTTGCCCTGCTCCAGCGAGATCAAGGCGCCCAGGTCGTCCTGGTGGGCCAGCACCAGATCGTTCCAGCGCTTGATGATGGCCGCGCGCTGCTTGGCCGGCACCTGGCGCCAGGCGGGGAAGGCGGCATGGGCGGCTTCCAGCGCGGCCCGGGCCTCGGGGGCGCCGGAGTCGGGCACCTCGGTGATCACGGTGCCGGTGGCGGGGTCGGTCACGGGCAGCCGCGCGCCGGGGCCGGGGTGCCACTGGCCTGCGATGAAGTTGGCGCTGCGGATCAGGTCGGGGCGGTGGAGAGTCAGGGGCAGGGTCAGGGGCATGGCAGGGACGGAATGGGGTTGGAATGAAATCGGGCTCCAGTGCAAATGACACTAGGGCATCGTGCTATCAATTTTGTAGTGATTGTGCCTGGCCCGGTTCAGCCAGGGTCAGCTCACGATGCCCAGGTGCCACGGCACGAACTCGTGGTCGCCCAGGCCCAGCAGCTCGCTCTTGGTGGCGCCGCCGCTCGCGTGCCGCAGGATCTGCTCGAAGATGCGCTGGCCCATCTCGGGCACCGTCAGTTCGCCGTCCAGGATCACGCCGCAGTTGATGTCCATGTCTTCCTCCAGCCGCTGGTACATGGCCGTGTTGCTGGCCAGCTTGATCGTCGGCGCCGGCTTGCTGCCGAACATCGAGCCGCGCCCGGTGGTAAAGCAGATCAGCTGCGCGCCGCTGGCGATCTGCCCCGTGGCCGCCACCGGGTCGTAGCCCGGCGAATCCATGAAGACGAAGCCGCTCTCGTCGATGCGCTCGGCGTATTCGTACACCGCGCGCAGCGGCGTGGTGCCGCCCTTCATCGCCGAGCCGAGCGACTTTTCGAAGATGTTCGCCAGCCCCCCGGCCTGGTTGCCGTGGCCCACCACGCCGTTGAACTGCGCGTTCTGCCCGGCCGCGTAGCGCTCCCACCAGGCCAGGCGGTCCAGCAATTTTTGCCCCACCTCGGGCGTGATCGCGCGGCGCGTGAGCATGAACTCCACGCCGTGGATCTCCGGCGTTTCCGACAGGATGGCCGTGCCGCCGTGGCGCACCAGCACGTCCATCGCCGCGCCTAGCGCCGGATTGGCCGTGATGCCCGAGAACCCATCCGAGCCGCCGCACTCCAGCCCGATCTTGAGGTGGCTGGCGCTCACCGTGCTGCGCCGCGCGGCGTTGGCTGCGGGCAGCATCGCCTCGATCGCCTCCACGCCCGCGGCGATGGTGGCGCGCGTGCCGCCCACCTCCTGCATCACCAGCGTGCGCATCAGGCGCCCGCGCTGCAATCCTTGCGAATCCACCAGCCCATCGACCTGGTTGCGCTCGCAGCCCAGGCCCACGATCAGCACGCCCGCCAGATTGGGGTGGCGCGCATAGCCGGCGATCGTGCGGCGCAGCACGTCGAAATGCTCGCTGGGCGACGACATGCCGCAGCCGCTCGTCTGCGCGAACGCCACCACGCCATCGACGTGCGGGAAGGCCTTCATCCGCTCGGGCGTGAAGTGCGCGGCGATCTGCTTGATGACCGTGGCCGAGCAGTTCACCGACGACAGGATGCCGATGAAGTTGCGCGTGCCCACGCTGCCGTCCTCGCGCACGAAGCCCTGGAACGTGGCGCGCTCGGCTTGCGGCACATAGTCCACCGGCCGCACGTCCGCGCCGAAGGCCGGGTCGCGGTAGTAGTCGACCAGCTCGATGTTGTGGCTGTGCACGTAGTCGCCCGGCTCCAGGTCGCGCGTGGCCACGCCGATCACCGTGTCGTACTTCTTCACCTGCTCGCCCTGCGCGATGCGCCGCGCGGCGATCTTGTGGCCCGCCGGCACCTGGGCGCGCGTGCGCACGCCCAGTTCGGCGATGGCCTGCCCGATCGCCAGCGCCGACTTGGCCACCAGCACGTTGTCGTTGGGATGCAGGTGCAGCAGCGGGCTGTCGGTGGGGGCGGGGAGCGGCGCAATGGCGTTCATCGGTAGGGCTTTCGGGTGGGGGCGCTTCGGGAGGGGCGCTCTCTCGCGGGGTGGGGCGGCGCGGCGGCTGCGATGCCGCCGCCCGTTCGCTCGGCATCAGCTTTTCATCAGCTCGCGCAGCTTGAGCTTGTCGATCAGCACGGTCTCCTTGGCGTAGACCGTGTTCACGTATTTTTCGTAGTCGGGGCCGTCCAGGTAAAGCAGCGGCGCATCGAGCCGGTCGGCCACGGCCTTGAACTCGGGGCTCGCCACGGCCTGGCGGAAGGCCTCGCGCAGCTTCGCCGCAATGGCCGGGTCCAGCCCCTTGGGCGCACCGATGCCGTTGGGCGCATCCACCACCACGTCGTAGCCCAGCTCGCGCAGCGTGGGCGTGTCCTTGAAGCGCGCGGTGCGCTGCTCGCCCCAGGTGGCCAGCAGGCGCAGCTTGCCGGCCTCGACATGCGGCGCCCACGAGCTGGAATCGGCCAGCGCATCCACATGGCCGCCCAGCACGCCCTGCAGCGCCTCAGCGCCGCCCTTGAACGGCACGTGGTTCAGGCGGATGCCTGCCACGCTGGCGAATTCTTCCATGCCCACGTGCGTGGCACCGCCCACCCCCGCGTGCGCATAGGTCACCTGGCCGGGGTTCGCCTTGGCGTGCTGCACGAAGTCCTGCAGCGTCTTGAACCGCGAATCGGCCGGCACCGCGATGCCGAAGGTCTGGCCCGAGGTGCGAGCGAGGTAGGTGAAGTCCTTGCGCGGGTCGGCCTGCAGCGTGCCCAGTTGCGAAAACCGCGTGACCGAGATCGGGATCTGCCCGATCGTGTAGCCGTCCGGCCGGGCGGAGGCCAGGGCCTTCGAGCCGATCATGCCGGAGGCCCCGGCGCGGTTTTCCACCGCCACCGCCTGGCCCAGGATGCGGCCGGCCACCGTGCACAGCGTGCGCATCGACTGGTCGGCCGTGCCGCCGGCCGGCCAGGGGCAGATGAAGGTGATCGGGCGCTCGGGGTAGCCGTTGGCCAGGGCGCGGGAGGGAAGGAGGGTGGACGTGGCGGCCAGCGCGGCCGCGCCGGCGGCGCCCAGCACGAACTGGCGCCGCTGCAGGGGGCGGGAAGAATTCATCGATGTCTCCGGTCTGTTTTTTATCGGTAAAGCACAGGCTGGATTCTTGGGCAGACAATCATTGCTTTCCAATGAATTAGCAGACTCGCTTCATAGCCTGCAGGTTATGAAGCCGAACGGCACCTTCCCCTTTGTTGAAAGACGCACCGATGACCACCGAGCCGACCGAGGCCTTGCAGCAGGTGCTGCACCACGACATCCCGCTCACCCGCGACATGGGCCTGACCGTGCTGCGCTGGGAGGGCCACGCGCTGCACCTGCATTTGCCGTTGGAGCCCAACGTCAACCACAAAAGCACCATGTTCGGCGGCAGCCTGTATTGCGGCGCCGTGCTGGCCGGCTGGGGCTGGCTGCACCTGCGCCTGCGGGAGGCGGGCATCGAGGGGGGGCACATCGTGATCCAGGAGAGCCACATCCGCTACCCGCTGCCCGTGCGCGGGGCCGCGGTGGCGATCTGCGAGGCGCCCGACCCGGCCTTGTGGCGCACCTTCATCACCACGTACCAGCGCCGCGGCCGCGCGCGGCTTGCGCTGCACACCGGCGTCCGGGCCGAGGGCAGCGAGGACGATGCGGTGCAGTTCACCGGGCAGTTCGTGCTGCACCGCTGACCGGAGCGGCGGCCGGCCCGTGCCGGCCTGTGCCGCGGTGCACGCGCTGCATCGCCCACCTGCGGCTTCCTTTCCTGTCCTTTCCTTCCACCACCTTCCACGCCCACGCCCATGAGCCAGATCGACCGCGTTTTACGCTCCAACCTCAAGCTGCGGCACCTGCAGATGCTCGTGGCGCTGGACCAGTTTCGCCACGTCGGCCGCGCGGCGGATTTCCTCTCCGTCACCCAGCCCGCCGTCTCCAAGACCCTGGCCGAGATCGAGCGCATGTTCGGCCTGCCGCTGTTCGACCGCTCCACCCGCGGCACCGAGCCCACCGCGGCCGGTGCGAGCGTGGTGCGCTTCGCGCGGTCCGTGCTGGCCGGCTACGACCGCACCCGTGACGAGATCGCCGCCGAGGCCAGCGGCGCGCGCGGCCGCACCAGCGTGGGCGCCATGGTGGCCGCCACGCCCGTGCTGCTGGCGCAGGCGGTGGAAAAGCTCAAGGCCCGGTCCCGCCACACCACCGTGCTGATCGAAGAGGGCGACCTGACGCGCCTGCTGCCGAAGCTGCGCCTGGGCGAGCTGGACCTGTTCGTCGGCCGCCTGGAGCCGGGCTACGCCTCGCCCGACCTGGAAACCGAGGCCCTCTACGACGACCCCATGGTCGCCGTCGTGCGGCCGGGCCATCCCCTGGCCACGAAGCGCAAGCCCCGCTGGGCCGACATCGCCGGGCAGCCCTGCGTGCTGCCCCCGCCCTGGGCCTCGCTGCGCGTGAAGCTGGAGCAGCAGTTCTTCGCGCACGACCTGCACCCGCCGGCCGACATCGTGGAGTCGGCGTCGTTCCTGTCGCAGATCACCTTCTTGCACCAGCGCGGCGCCGTGGCCTTCATGGCGCGCACGGTGGCGCGGCATTTCGCGGAGCAGGGAATGCTGGCGGTGGTGAAGGTGCCGGTGGAGATCGAGTTGCCGCCGGTGGGGCTGATCCGGATGCGGGGGGCGGAGGGGACGCCGGTGACGCAGGCGTTGGTGGGGTGTTTGAGGGAGGTGGGGAATTGGGAAAGTGTTCTTTGAAAATAAATTTATATCGCGTCCAGTTTTGTAATAGAAAAATTAAATAAATTTGTTTGTTATTTTTTGCGACAAGTAATATATTTGTAACTAAGGGATTCATATCTTGGCTTTTAGCAACCAAAGGATGTATGCAAAACTTAGCTGCGTATTTGTTTGAAGCTGATATAGACGATCCAAACAGTCGTTTGGATGTTCTTGATCATTTGATTGATAGCTGGCTGGAGAAAAAGGGCGTACAAGGGCCACGCACATCAGACGGCTACTTTGTGTCGAAGACTGGCGATGGCACTGGGCATTTCTCTCGGCAAATGGTCAAAAGTAGTGTTGGCTCCCTGAGTCAAGTAGAGCTAATGGAAAGCGTGGACGATGGTGCGATGTTCACAACTCGGATGCAGATTGCCACTACTGGACGTCGTATCGTCGTTTACGCCACGCTTTCAGCGACTCCAGCGGAGTCACGTGTAGCGCCGATCAGGGTTTATCCCCGATGCCCCCTTGTAATTCGCTCAATAATTGAAAAATTTGGAGATTGGAAATTTGCGGATCAATCAGTTCCATTGGCTCAAGCATTTGACGCTACCAGTTCGAAAAACGCAAAAATTCTTTGCGATATTCTCCGATCAGAAAGTCGCCGATTACCTGTGGTCGTTGTGTCAAACGATGAAGATGAGGCAATTTGGCCTGATCTTCAGACAAAAATTGCAGAGCATTTAGTTGGTTTAGCTGATACAGCTTTTGTGAGTGCTGAATCATCTTGGGTTTTGACTGATGAACTTGAGCAGCGTGATTCTTGCTATCTAGGTGCGGTTCGACTTTATTGGCCTGGTCGCAGGCATGACGGTTCATTGGCGGGCATTAATTGGATTGCATCAAAATTGGCTTCATTAGGAATTGATGATGGCGGGCGCAATCGATTTCTCGCCGCTTTGCGCCGAGAAATAATGTCTGTGGCCGCATTAACTATGGTGCCTCCTGTACTGTTTCGGGAGATTAGAACTTCTGCTGAAAAAGAGCGGCTTTTAGCTCTTGAGGAAGATGCTCGTGATTATGAATTGACATCAATAATTGAGGAAAATGCTCGGCTTTCGGTTGAGGTGGAGAAAGTCAATTCGATCAATCAATCTTTGCGGTGGAAGCTTGATCATCCTGGTTATCATGAAGTCGCCAATGATCAAAATGAAAGTGCTTCCGAATTCACTCATGAGACTATAAAAAAGAAAACTCCTACAGCGGGGAGCACTATTTACTATAAAAAGATTGGAAGCGGTGGCGGCGTCGATACACTTGTCCAAACTGCGTCTTGCAACCACAAAGAGTCAAATTGGAAACCTGCTTTCAAGGGGGATCAAGCTGAAAAAGGCCTGCATAAACTCGAAGGCAGGAATAATTGGAGAAGTATTGCCCATTGCTCTGCATGCACAGGTGGCGGCAGATGGAGGGTCAATTGGTAATAGCTGATTTCATATCGATATTTGCTCAGTCGCCGCTGTTGGGCCCTTAGACAAAAGCTGACTACTTTCATTGAATTGCCGTTTCGCAACTGTCGACGCAATCGCTTCCCCGACCTGCGTGGTGTTGGCCGTGCCCCCCCCAAAAAAAAATCCGGCGTCTTCGGCCCGGTCTTGATGACCTCCTCGATCGCCGCCACGATGGCATCGTGCGCCTGCCGTCCCGCGCCCTGGCCTTGCGTCAAAAAGTCCAGCATCAGCGCGCCCGATGGCAATGGAGTTGGCGATGTTTTGGCCTTAGATATCGGGTGCATGGGCTCGAACAAGCTGGGGAAGGTGCGCTCGGAGTTCAGATTGGCCGAAGGCGCCAGGCCGATGGTGCCGGTGGTGGCGGGCCCCAGGTCGCTGAGGATGTCGCCGACCAGATTGGTGGCGGCCACCACGTCGAAGCAGTCGAGCCGCACCACAAAGTGGGCTACTGGTGGCGAAGGCAACATGTTTCCTGGCGCCGCTTCGCGCAAGGGCTTTTCCGCAACAAAGCCCCTTATGTGCGCCACCGCACATAACGTCTACCGCGTTGTTCATATACTTTTTGAAACACATCCCAGCGAACAAGTCAAAAATATGTCCCGTGTGCCACTGCAGCCACTGCAACCTGAAGACGTCTCCAGCAACGGAATACTGCATGCGATGGCCGCAGACGATTTGCAGCGCTGGTTGCCCCTCATCGATGTGCTGGAGCTTCCGCTGGGGCAGGTGCTGTACGAGTCCGGTGCGGCGGTGCGGCACATCTACTTTCCGGCCACCGCCATCGTGTCGCTGCTGTATGTGATGGAGGACGGCTCTTCCGCGGAGATCGCCGTCGTGGGGCGGGAAGGCGTGGTGGGCATTTCCCTCTTCATGGGGGGCGGGTCGATCCTGAGCCGGGCCGTGGTGCAGAGTGCCGGCCGGGCGTTCCGCATCCGGGCCGATCGCATCCGCGGCGACGTGGCCAATCCGGCCATCCTGCCGCTGCTGCTGCGCTACATCCAGGCACTCATCACGCAGATGTCGCAGACCGCGGTCTGCAATCGCCACCACATGCTGGACCAGCAACTGTGCCGCTGGCTGCTGCTCAGCCTGGACCGGCTGGAGGGCAGCACGCTCGTCATGACGCAGGAGCTGATCGCTGGCCCATGCCGCAGGCGCGGCGTCGGGCGGGATCAGGTCGAAGGACTCGTACCCCGTTGACTCCCCGTGGCCGAGCCGGGCCTGCGCATCGGCGCGCAGCCGCCGGGCAAAGTGGTCGATGTCGGCCGCATGGTCGGGTGGAACCAGCAGGGCGGCGCTGTCGGTCGGGCGGCGCCATTCGCGGATGGCGGGCACGAAAGGCAGCAAGAACAGCGCGGCGCAGGCCGTCGTGAAGGCCAGCAGCATGGAAGGATATTCAGGCATTTTTGACCTCGTTGCGGTAACGCGCCGTCTTGTCCCACACCATCTCGCGCTTGAAGAGAGCGTCCAGAAGCAGGCTCCACACGGCGCCGGAGATGGCGAACAGGCTCACCATGAAGCCCAGCATGTTCAATGGCAGCAGCCGCAGGCGCCTGCGGTTGCCATCGATCAGCACCGCGATGACGATTTCGAAGAACGCGGCGAAGTTGCCCAGCGTGCCGTAGACCATCAGCGCGAACACGGGGATCAGTTGCGACAGCAGCGACCCCGCGTTGAGGAAGTAAAGCCCCAGCGCCAGGCACCAGCCGGCCAGCATGATGAGCGGGATCACGAAGACGAACAGCAGCAGCATTCCGTCCACGCGCTGGCCCAGCGTGAGGTAGGGGCTGGTGACGAACTTCCACCAATGCCGCGCCAGCACCTGGTTGTGCCCCTTGGCCCAGCGCTTGACCTGCTTGATGCGCACGGGCCATTCCTCGGGCACTTCCTCGTAGCACTCCGAGCGGTTGGTGTAGACCGTCTTCCAGCCGTTGAACATGAGCCGGAAGGTGATGTCGGTGTCCTCGGCCAGCGTGTCGTCGTGCCAGCCACCCACGGCCTCCACCGCCGACATGCGCACGCCCCCCACGGTGCCGCCGTACTGCGGCATCAGGTTCATGTTCATGCGCGCCTGCTGGTCGACCTGGTAGCCGGCCGAGCGCTCCAGGTCCAGCAAGCGGGTCAGCAGGTTCGCACCGCTGTTGACGGGCACCACGCGGCCCATCACCGCACCCACTTCCGGATCGAAGAAGGGCGCCACCAGCTGCTTGAGGAGCCCGCGCCCGGGTACGTAGTCGGCATCGAAGATGATGGCGATGTCGCCTTCGGCAAAGCGCAGTGCGTCCTTGAGCGCCGCCGACTTGCCCGGCTTGCCGCTGGTGCGGTGAAAGGGGGCCAGCCGGGACGGGAACCGTTCGTCGTAGCCGTTGATGATCTGCGCCGTCGCATCGCTGGAGCGATCGTTCACCGGAATGATCATCATGCGGTCGGCGGGGTAGTCGGTCTTGAGCAGCGCCTCGATGCAGCCGGCGATGACCTTCTCTTCGTTGTGCGCGGCAATGAACACGGTGATCATGGGCCACTGGGCCACCGCGATGTCCAGATAGGGGTGGCGCTGTGTGCCGACGAGCCGGCTCATGGTGAACGCAAAGTGTCGGATGCCGTACAGCACCATGAACAGCACCACGAACATGAGCAGGTAGGCCATCACGGCGGCGACCGGCTGCGCCGAATAGGCGGGAAGAAGTCCGAGCGGATGCATGGTGTCAGGCCGCCAGGGGCAAGGGCATGGGTGCCGCGGGCGCCAGGTGGCTCGCCAGCACGGAGACGATGCGCTGGCAGGCCTGGCCGTCGCCGAACGGGCTGTGCACCTGCGCCATTCGCCGGTGCGCCTGGGGGTCGCCCAGCAGCCGCGTGACGTGCGAGACGATGGCGTCGTACGACGGTCCGATGAGCAGCGCACAACCGGCCTGCACGGCCTCGGGCCGCTCGGTTTCGTCACGCAGCACCAGCACGGGCACGCCGAAGGTCGGGGCCTCTTCCTGCAGCCCGCCCGAGTCCGTGAGCAGCAGCCAGGCGTCGGCGAGCGCCTGCTGCATGTCCATGTAATCGAGCGGATCGCTCAGCCGGATGTTGGCGATGCCGCCCAGCAGTGCCTGCACCGGCTCGCGCACCACGGGGTTCTTGTGCACCGGAAACAGCACCTGCAGCCCGGGGTTCTGCCGCGCCAGATCGGCGATGGCGCGGCAGATGCCGCGCACGCCTTCGCCCTAGCTCTCGCGCCGGTGGAAGGTGACCAGCAGGTGCCCCCGCCCGGCGGCGCGGCGGCGCACCCCGTGGTGGGTGCAGGTCCAGTGCTGCGCATCCACCACGGTGTTGCCCGTCACGTGGATGCGTTCGTCGGGAATGCCCTCCGACCGCAGTGCGGTGCGTGAGCGCGAGGTGGGCGGAAAGTGGAACTGCGCGAGCCGGCTGATCATCTGGCGCAGCCCTTCTTCGGGAAAGGGCCTCGCCAGGTTGTAGGTGCGCAGCCCCGCCTCCACGTGGGCCAGCGGCAGTCCACGGTAAAAGCCCGCCAAGGCCCCGATGAACGCGGATTCGGTATCGCCCTGCACGATGACCAGCGCGTAGTCTTTCGCCTGCAGCACCCCGTCGATCTGGCGGCGGCAGCCGGCGCTGAATTCCTGCAGGGTGCTGCCTTCGCGGTGGAGCACGATGTCCGGCCGGATGGTGAAGCAATCGAGCATCTGGATGGCCATTTCGTCGTGCTGGCCCGTGTGCAGCCAATGCACGCGGGCCCAGCTGAGGGCCCGCAGCGCGTGGTACAGGGGCGCCAGCTTGATGATCTCGGGGCGCGTGCCCGAGACGATGAGAATGTCCTGCATGGCTCGATCCTTTGCGGTGTCGGGGGTGGGAGAGAGGAAAGAGGAAAAAGCCAGGCATCCCGGAGGGAAGTCGCAGTGCCGGCGCGCGCGCTGCAGTGGAGTGGCCAGAGCCCATGCTCCATCGGCCCGCTCTCCTTTTGCACGGCACGGGCGATGGTGCGTGCGGGTTGGAACGCGGTCTGTTCGCTGACCCACATAGCGTTGTAGGCGTGGGCCGCCTCGCCGCCTGGGTGCAAGAGAAGGGGCGGGTGCCGAAGGCGCGTGGCGGTGGAGCGCCTGCCCGGCACCGTTTCAGGGAGGGCTCAGGGAATGAATGCGGGGTTGCGTTGCGTGCGAAGCCGTGCCCGCGCCGGCGGCCTGGACGCGCCAGGACGTACGGCTGTGCAAGGTTGCACACGGCCGCGTGCCATCGGCCGCATGTGCTGGATCGGAGATGGGGCCGTTGGCCCTTGGCTGAGCACGGGCCGAAGCCAGGGCCGCTGGCAGGTCATGGCGAGGGAGCGGATCGCTGACGTGCCTGGCATGCGGCGCGAAGGCGTGACCCGAGTGGCCATGCGTGCGCTCGTCCATGCGCGCCCCGGCATCCGCCTCTGCCGCTGCCGCGGCAAGCGCCTGCCCGGCTGGCAGGGAGGACAGGACCTGCGTTGGAAAGAGGCGCTGGCAGCGCCCTCGTCGAAGGCGTGCCGCGCGTGGATCAGGCCCGTGCGATGTGTGCCGCGATGGCCTCGCCCACCTGCGTGGTGTTGGCCGTGCCCCCTAAGTCGGGCGTCTTCGGCCCGGTCTTGATGACCTCTTCGATCGCCGCCACGATGGCATCGTGTGCCTGCCTTCCTGCGCCCTGGCCTTGCGTCAAGAAGTCCAGCATCAGCGCGCCCGACCAGATCATGGCGATGGGGTTGGCGATGTTTTGGCCGTAGATGTCCGGTGCCGAGCCGTGCACGGGCTCGAACAGGCTGGGGAAGGTGCGCTCGGGGTTCAGGTTGGCCGAAGGCGCCAGGCCGATGGTGCCGGTGGTGGCGGGCCCCAGGTCGGAGAGGATGTCGCCGAACAGGTTGGTGGCCGCGACCACGTCAAAGCGCCCGGGCTGCAGCACGAAGCGCGCGGTGAGGATGTCGATGTGCTGCTTATCGAGCGTGACCTCGGGGTAGGCCTTGGCGATGTCGTCGGCGCGGGCGTCCCACCAGGGCATGCTGATGGCGATGCCGTTGCTCTTGGTGGCGAGGGTGACGTGCTTTTTGGCGCGGCTTTGCGCCAGGTCGAAGGCGAACTTCAAGAGGCGGTTGGCGCCGTGGCGCGAATAGACCGATTCCTGGATGACGATCTCGCGGTCGGTGCCCTCGTACATGATGCCGCCCAGGGACGTGTATTCGCCCTCGGTGTTCTCGCGCACGACGAAGTAGTCGATGTCGCCGGGCTTCCTGCCGGCCAGGGGGCACGGCACGCCCTCAAAGAGGCGCACGGGGCGCAGGTTGATGTACTGGTCGAACTCGCGGCGGAACTTGAGCAGCGAGCCCCACAGGGACACGTGGTCGGGCACGGTGGCGGGCCAGCCGACGGCGCCGAAGAAGATGGCGTCCACGCCGGCGAGCTGGGCCTTCCAGTCGTCGGGCATCATTTTTCCGTGGGCGGCGTGGTAGTCGCAGCTGGCCCAGTCGATGGTGCGGCATTCCAGCTCGAAGCCGAAGCGCTCGGCGGCGGTCTGGATGGCCCGCAGGCCTTCGGGCATGACTTCCTTGCCGATGCCGTCGCCGGGGATCACGGCGATCTGGTACTTGGTTTTTTGCATGGGGGTCCTTGTGGAAAAAAGCAGAGCGGCAGGTGCCGGATGGGGGCATTGTTCGGCAGTGCCTCGCAAAATACAATCCGCCGCCTGTGGTCTCATTCTTCACACTTCGTGCACAAAATTCCTTCCAACGACGACCTGCGCGTGTTCACCGTGGTGGTGCGCAAATCGAGCTTCGGCGAGGCTGCGACCGAGCTGGGCACATCGCCCGCCTATGTGAGCAAGCGCATCCGACTGCTGGAGGAGGATTTGGCCGTCAAGCTGCTGCACCGCACCACGCGCCGCGTGGTGGTGACGGAGGAGGGCGAGCGCGTCTTCCACTGGGCGCAGCGTATCCTGGACGATGTGGACCAGCTGCTGCAGGAGGTGGCCGTGACGCGGCGCGAGCCACGCGGCCTGCTGCGGGTGAGCTGCAGTTTCGGCTTCGGGCGGCGCGTGGTGGCGCCGGCGTTGTCGCGGCTGGTGGAGCGCCATCCGGCCCTGCAGGTGCGGCTGGAGGTGTTCGACCGGCTGGTGGACGTGGCGGGCGAGGGGTTCGACCTGGACGTGCGCGTGGGCGACGAGATCGCGCCGCACCTCATCGCGCGGCGGCTGGCCGACAACCACCGGGTGCTGTGCGCGGCGCCCGCCTATCTGGCGCGCCATGGCACGCCGCGCACGCTGGCGGAACTGTCCAGCCACGACTGCCTCGTCATCAAGGAGCGTGACCACCCGTTCGGCGTGTGGCGCCTGCGCAGCGGCGGCGTGGAAGAGTCGGTGAAGGTGCGCGGCCCGCTGTCGGCCAACCACGGGGAAATGGTGGTGCAGTGGGCCGTGGACGGCCGCGGCATCACGCTGCGCTCGCTGTGGGACGTGGGACCGCAGTTGCGCGCGGGGCATCTGGTGCCGGTGCTGCCCGAGTGGCGGCAGGAGGCGAATGTGTGGGCGGTGTATCCCACGCGGCTCCATCTGTCGGCCAAGGTGCGCGTGTGCGTGGAGTTTCTGCAGGAGCACTTCCGCCAGGAGTGGGCGGCCGGCGGCGACGGCGCACCCATTGGCGCGGTGGGCGGTACGGGGGAATGAGGAGGGAGATATGGCGGGGTGCAGCGCGCTGGCACCCCGCTTTGCAAGGACGCGCATGGCACGCGTCCCGAGGGCCCGATCAGCCGGCCAGCGCGGCCTTCACGGCGGCGGACACCTGGCCCATGTCGGCCTTGCCGGCCAGCCGCGTCTTCACCACGCCCATGACCTTGCCCATGTCGCTGGGGCCCGCGGCACCCAGTTCAGCCACGATGGCTTTCACGGCGGCCAGGGTTTCGTCGGCCGACATGCGCTCGGGCAGGTAGGCCTGCAGCACGGCCGTTTCAGACTTTTCCTTGTCGGCCAGGTCCTGGCGGCCCGCGCCTTCGAAGGCGGTGATGGAGTCCTTGCGCTGCTTGATGAGCTTGTCCAGGATGGCGACGACGGCGGCGTCGTCCAGCGTGATGCGCTCGTCGACTTCCTTTTGCTTGATCGCCGCCTGCAGCAGGCGGATGGTGCCCAGGCGCTCGACGTCCTTGGCGCGCATGGCGGTCTTCATGTCTTCGGTGATCTGTTCTTTGAGGCTCATGGTGTTCTCCGTTCAAACCAGGGGTGGGTGGGGTGGCGCGCTGTGCCCCAAACGAAAAAACCCGCGCTTGGCGTCCCTAGCGCGGGTTTTGCGGCGGTGAGGCCGACTCTGTCAGAGCTTAGTACAGCTTCTTGGGCAGCTGCATGCTGCGAACGCGCTTGTAGTGGCGCTTGACGGCGGCGGCCTTCTTGCGCTTGCGCTCGGCGGTGGGCTTCTCGTAGAACTCACGGGCGCGCAGGTCGGTCAGCAGGCCGAGCTTTTCGATGGTGCGCTTGAAGCGGCGCAGGGCGACGTCAAAGGGTTCGTTTTCTTTTACGCGGATGGTGGTCATTAGCTAATGGTTTCCAAAATGTGCCCACAGAGGGTATCCAGGAGATCGGGCCTGAATGCCGTGTGCAGCGGGTTCCCCGTCTGTAACTAGTATTGGCCGACGGGGTATTGCCAGCAAAGCCGAAGATTATAGCCCTGTAATCCGCTCTGTCGATGACTGCGTTCCGATCGCGTGGCCATCGGGCGTGTGGCTTGGAATTTGCATGGGGCTCTGGTGGCGCTGATTCGATTCATCCCCCCGTTCGTTCCCGCAACCGCCCCGCGCCTTTCTTTCCCCGCGCGGGGCCCCAAGCACGACACCATGGCAATCATGCACCGCGTATCGGGCTGGCTGGGCCGGCTCAGTGTGGGCCGCAAGCTCATGCTCATCTACCTGCTGGACCTGACGGCCGTGATCTACGTCTCGGGCATCCTGATCCACGAGAAATTCCTGGCCATCGATTTCGCGCGCAAGGAGATCGTGGGCACCGCCTACGCCTCGGTGGTGCGCGACGGGCTGATGGGAGCGTTCATGGAGGGCGACGGCATTGCGGGCATCCTGCTGATCGACCGGCTGGCCGCGGTGCGCAGCGCGCACGACGGCGCGCTCAAGACCGGCGAGCCGGCTGCGCGCTTCGAGGCGCTGTTGCGCCAGTCGGCCGCCGGCGACCCCGCGGGCGAGGGGGGGGTGGGCGAGCCGGTGCGTGGACCGCTGCTGCGCCAGGGGCGCGAGCTGCTCACCACCGTGGGCAACCAGTCCAACCTGATCCTCGATCCCGACCTGGACAGCTACTACGTGATGTCGTTGATCCTGCTGCGCTTTCCGGAGTTGCTGCAGGTCACGCACGACACAGCGGCCTTCCTGAATGCGCCCGGTGCCCGCCAGGGCGACCACCGCGCGGCCGAACTGCTCACGCTGGCGGGCCGGCTCGATGCGGTGATGCTGGGCATCGATGCCGACTACGATCAGGCCTTCATCGCCGGCTCGCCCGCGCTGCGGGCGGCGCTGGACGCGCAGCGCGCGGCCTTGCGCCAGGCCGGCAACGATCTGCAGGCGCTGCTGCAGGGCATCGCCCAGGGCGAGGGGCGTACCGCGGCAGCCGAGCTGCCCGCACGCCAGCGTGCGCTGCTGGGCGCGCTGCAGACGGCGTGGGTGCAGGGCACGGCGCAGCTCGACCGCCTGCTCTACGCCCGGGTGGACGACCTCTTCGCGCGCATGTGGCTGCACCTGGGCACGGCCGTGCTGCTGCTGGGCTGCATCCTGAGCCTGGTCACGCTGGTGGCGCGGCAGATCGCCAAGCCCCTGCAGCAGCTGGCCCGGGTGGCCGACGAGGTGCGCCGCAGCGGCGACCACACCCTGCGCGCGCACTGGATCAGCCGCGACGAGATCGGCCGGCTGGTGACGGCCTTCAACGGCATGCTGGCGCAGCTCGACCGCGAGCGCGTGCTGCAGCAGGAGCTGGCCGCCAGCGCGCGCGCCGCCGAGGCCCAGCGCGAGCTGGTGGAGGCGCTGCCCATTCCGATGGTGGTCACCTCGGTGCCCGAGCACGAGGTGCTGCACGCCAACGCCCCGGCCGGCCTGTGGCTGAACGGCACCACGCTGGACCCCTGGCGCACGGGCATGGAGCCGGGCGTGCGCGCACGCTTTTTCCAGCGGCTGGCCGACCAGGGCGTGGTGGACGAGTTCGAGGTGCGCTGGAAGGGCAGCGCCGAGCCGCTGTGGGCCGTGCTGTCGGCCCGGCGCCTGCACTTCCAGGGGCGCGATGCCATGCTGACCGCCTTCACGCCCATCAACGTGCTCAAGGTGATGGAGCAGCGGCTGGAGCTGTGGGCCAAGGTGTTCGAGGCCTCGTCCGAGGGCATCATCATCATGGCGGCGGACCAGAAGATCCTGAGCGTGAACAAGGCGTTCTGCCGCAGCACGCACTACGACTTCTACGAGGTGATCGGCGAGAACCTGGGCTTCCTGCTGGAGGACCCGGGCGAGCCGCCGCTGGGCGCGCGCATCGCCCGCACGCTGCTGGACAAGGAGTCCTGGCAGGGCGAGGTGCGGTTCCGCCGCCGCTCGGGCGAGACCTACCCGGCCTGGCTGATGGTGTCGGCGGTGCGCGAGGGCGGCAAGGGCGGCGCCGTGGCCAACCACATCGGCATCGCCATCGACATCACCGACCGCAAGCGCAACGAGGAGCGCATCCAGTTCCTGGCCCACCACGACGTGCTCACCGAGCTGCCCAACCGTTCGCTGTGCGTGCAGCGGCTGCAGGCGGCCATCGCGCATGCCGCCATCACGGGCGAGCGTGTGGCGGTGCTGTTCATCGACCTGGACCGCTTCAAGTCCATCAACGACACGCTGGGCCACCACATCGGCGACGGACTGCTGCGCTCGGTGGCGGCGCGGCTGCTGCAGGCCGTGCGAACGCACGACACCGTGAGCCGCCTGGGCGGCGACGAGTTCGTGATCGTGATGCGCGACGTGGAAGGCCCGGACGACGTGCTGCAGGCCGTGGAGCGCCGGCTGATCCCGCTCATCCGCCAGAGCCATCCGGTGCAGGGGCACGAGCTGAACGTGTCGTGCAGCGTGGGCATCGCCGTGTACCCCGACGACGGCACGGGGCTGGACGAGCTGATGCGCCGCGCCGACGCCGCCATGTACGAGGCCAAGACCACCGGCCGCGACATGGCGCGCCTGTATTCGCTGGAGACCGACCGGCGCGTGCAGGCCCGCCAGGCCATGGAGCAGATGCTGCGCCGCGCGCTGGAGCGCCACGAACTGGAGCTGCACTACCAGCCGCGCGTGGACACGCGATCGGGCCGCCTCACGGGCGTGGAGGCGCTGGTGCGCTGGAACCACCCGGTGCTCGGCCAGGTGCTGCCGGGCGAGTTCATCCCCATCGCGGAAGAGGCTGGCCTGATCCGTGCGATCGGCGGCTGGGTGCTGGAGCAGGCCTGCCTGCAGTGGACGCGCTGGCAGGCCGCGCACGGAGGCGGGCGTCACGCCGCAGGCCCGGCAGCGCAAGGCGCGGAGGAGGGCCAGGCCATCGCCCACGACGCCCGGCGGGCGAGGCCGCCCGTGGCGCTGGCGGGGCTGCCGGTGTCGGTCAACCTCTCCGCCGCGCAACTGGCCGACCCGGCCCTGGTGCCCGACATCCGCGCCCTGCTGGCGCGCTGCGGCATGCCCCCCAAGTGGCTGGAGCTGGAGCTGACCGAGTCGCAGCTGATGGAGAACGCCGAGGCCACGCAGCAGCAGCTGGCCGCGCTCAAGGGGCTGGGCGTGCAGCTGTCCATCGACGATTTCGGCACCGGCTATTCGAGCCTGGCGTACCTCAAGCGCTTTGCCATCGACAAGCTCAAGGTGGACAAGTCGTTCATCCGCGACATGCTGACCGATGGCGCGGACATGGCCATCACCCGCGCCGTCATCGCACTGGGCCACACCCTGGGCCTCAAGGTGGTGGCCGAAGGCGTGGAGGATCTGGCCACGGCGCAGGCGCTGGATTCGCTCGACTGCGACGAACTGCAGGGCTACCACTTCAGCCAGGCGCTGCCCGTGCCGGCCCTGGAGGCCTGGGTGCGGGGCTACGCGGGCGAGCGCCCGCGGCTGGCGCTGCTGCCGTCGTGAACCGTGCGCGAATCGGCCGGCGCCTGCGCGCGCTCGTTCAGCCCGTAGTCGCGCAGCACGGCCGCCACGCGCAGGCGATAGTCGGCGAACACGCCCGCGCGGCCGGCGGCCTGCGCCTGGCGATGGCTCTCGCACTGGCGCCACTGCGCCACTGCGCCACGGCGGCCTCGTCGCGCCAGAACGACAGCGACAGCAGCTTGCCCGGCTGGCTGAGGCTCTCGAACCGCTCGATGGAAACGAAGCCGTCCATGCGCTCCAGCTCGCAGCGCAGCGAGGCGGCGGTGTCGAGGTAGGGCTGGCGGCCTGCGGCACTGGGCACGACCTCGAAGATGACGGCGATCATGCGGCGGCCCCGGCGGCGGGCGGCTCCCCTGCGGATGCCAGCAGCGACAGCGGCGGGTGCGGCGGCAGGGCGGGGCGCTGGAACGTGCCCTCCACCACCTCGGCAAAGGTGCGCTGCTCGCGCAGGATGAAGCGCTGGCGCTGCGCCCGCTCGAAGTTGGCGCGGCCTTGCGGGTCGGTCCGCAGCCGTGCGCGGTAGGCCTCGTAAGCGGCCAGGCTGTCGAACGCGATCAGGCCCCAGGCCTCGTCGTTGGTGCCCTCGCTGGGCACGAAGTAGCCCAGCAGGTGGCCGCCGCAGCGCGGAATGATGTGGCCCCATTGCGCGGCGTACTCGCGAAAGGCGGCGATCTGGAAGGGGTCGAGCTGGTAGCGAATGAAGCAGGTGAGGGCCATGGAGGGTTCCTTGGGTAGAAGGTCGGGGGCGAAGGCACGGGGCCGGCGGGGCGCCGCATCCGCACGGCATGGCCGCCATTGGGCCGCGTTCCGCGGGGTCGATGCTTCGCCGTGGAACGAAGCATCCCGGCCGGCGCCTGCGGCACACTGGCCGGCATGAACACCAACCAGATCGCGCACATCGCCGCGCTCGTGGGCGAGCCGGCGCGCACCGGCATGCTGCTGGCGCTGATGGACGGGCGGGCGCTCACGGCGCGCGAGCTGGCCGATGCCGCGCACATCACCCCGGCCACCGCCAGCCGGCACCTCGCGCTGCTGGTGCAGGCGCGCCTGCTGTCCGTGCAGAGCCAGGGCCGCCACCGCTACCACCGCCTCGCCTCGGCCGAGGTGGCGCGGCTGCTGGAGGGGCTGATGCAACTGGCCGCGGGCCAGGCCCCGCCGGCGCGCCCGGTGGCGGTGGGCCCGCGCGATGCGGCGCTGCGCAGGGCGCGCACCTGCTACGACCACATCGCCGGGCGCCTCGGCGTGGCGGTGGCCGAGCACCTGCTGCAAGAGGGCGCGATCGTGTTCGACACCGAGGCGGGCGGGCAGGTGACCGACCGGGCCGCCACCGTGCTCGGGCGCCTGGGGCTGGACCTGGCGGGCCCGTCCGCTGGCCCGTCGCAGCGGGGCCTGCGTCCGCTGTGCCGCCCGTGCCTGGACTGGAGCGAGCGGCGTCCGCACCTGGCCGGGCGCCTGGGCGCGCTGGTGTGCGCGCACTGCCTCGACCAGGGCTGGCTGGTGCGCCGCGAAGGCTCGCGCGCGCTCGCCATCACCCCGCCCGGGGCCGCCGCCCTGCAGGGCTGGCTGGGCACCACGCGCTGGAGCGGCGTGGTGCAGACGCCATCGCCCGGCGCCTGAAACGACGAAGGCCCGATCGGGCCCGGGCCCTCCCTGGCCTGCAGCGGCAGCCGCCCGGCCCACCGCGCCGGTGCGTTGGCAAAGGCCTCGTCGGCCCGCTGTCGGCCAACGCGCATGGCCATTAGGCGCTCCATCCGACAGGGCCTGCACGGCCCCCAGCCGCGTAATCGGGGGCCACGCCCCATTGCCCGCCGAGCCCCGCATGCCACCCCCTTCGATCCATCGATTCCGACACCGCCATCCACTGCGCGCCCGCCCTGGCTTCCTGGAGCGGGCCGCTGCCCCGCACCGCCGCAGGCCTGCGTCGAAGGCGGTCCATGTCCGATAAGCCGTCGCCCTCCGCCCAAGACCTGGCCACGCCAGCCAGCAGCGCCTCCCCCGATGCAGGGCAGGATCCTCCGCCGTCCGGCGGCTGGGGCTCCGTCAGAGCGGTCGCCGGCACCTTGCTGCGCGATCGCCCGGGCGTCACGGTGATCAAGGCGCTGGCCCTGCAGAACAAGCACGACGGTTTCACCTGCTCCAGTTGCGCCTGGGCCAAGCCGCTGCATCCGCATCCCGCCGAGTTCTGCGAGAACGGTGCGAAAGCGACGTCGTGGGAGCTGACGGACCGGCGCCTGGACGCCGCCTTCTTCGAGGCCCACCCCTTGGCGGAACTCGCCGGCTGGACCGACCACGCGCTGGAGGCGGGCGGGCGGCTGACGGTTCCTCTGCGCTACGACGCCGGCCGGGACCGGTATGTTGAGGTCTCCTGGCAGGAGGCCTTCGACGGCATCGGCCGGGAACTGAAAGCGCTGCAACCCGATGCGGTGGTGTTCTACGCGTCGGGCCGGGCGTCGCTGGAGACGTCGTACCTGTGGCAACTCTTCGCCCGGCTGTATGGGACCAACAACCTGCCCGACAGCTCGAACATGTGCCACGAGAGCACATCGGTCGGCCTCAAGCAGTCCATCGGGTCGCCGGTGGGCACGGTGGACCTGGACGACTTCGACCAGTGCGACGCCATCTTCTTCTTCGGCCAGAACGTCGGCGTGTCCAGTCCGCGCATGCTGCATCCCCTGCAGGACGCGCGGCGCCGGGGCGTGCCCATCGTGACCTTCAATCCGCTGCGCGAGAGCGGCCTGGTGGCGTTCAACAACCCCCAGTCGCCGGTGGACATGCTCACGCCGGGCAGCACCGCCATCAGCACGCAGTACCTGCAGGTCCGGCCCGGGGGCGACATCGCCGCGCTGACCGGCCTGTGCAAGTTCGTGATCGAGGCGGACGACGCGGCGCTGGCATCGGGCGGCCCCCGCGCCATCGATGCCGGGTTCGTCGCCGAGCACACGCAGGGCTACGACGAACTCGCGCAGGCGATGCGCGCCGCCTCGTGGGCCGACATCGAAAGCGACTCCGGCCTGTCCCGCTCGGCGCTGGAGGAGGCCGCACGCACCTACCTTTCGGCCGAACGCGTCATCGGCATCTACGGCATGGGGCTCACGCAGCACCGCGAGGGCGTGCTCAACGTGCAGATGCTCGCCAACCTGCTGCTGCTGCGCGGCAACGTGGGCAAGCCCGGTGCCGGGCTGTGCCCGGTGCGCGGGCATTCCAACGTGCAGGGGCAGCGCACGGTGGGCATCACCGAGAAGCCGGAACTCGCCCCGCTGGACCAGCTGGCCTCGCAGTTCCAGTTCGAGCCCCCGCGCAAGAAGGGCCTGGATACCGTCGCCGCCTGCCGGGGCATCCTGGACGGGTCGGTGCGGGCGTTCCTCGGCCTCGGCGGCAATTTCGTGCGCGCGGTGCCCGAGACGGCGCTCATCGAGGGCGCGTGGCGCCGGATGCGGCTGACCGTTCAGATCGCGACCAAGCTCAACCGCAGCCACGTGATGCATGGCGAGGTGGCCTACCTGCTGCCGTGCCTGGGCCGGGTGGAGATCGACCGGCAGGCCAGCGGCGAGCAAACGGTGTCGACCGAGGATTCGACAGGTTTCATGCACCCCTCCCGTGGCGTGGCCGAGCCGGCGGCCGCGACGCTGCGCTCCGAGCTGTCGATCGTGGCGGGCATCGCGCAGGCCACCCTCGCGCCGAACGCCTGCGTTCCGTGGGCCGGGTGGACCGACGACTACGCCCGCGTGCGGGACGCCATCGCGCTGACCTTCCCCAGGATCTTCCACGACTTCAACCGCCGGTTGGCCGTCCCGGGCGGCTTCGCGCGGCCCATCGCGGCCCGCCATCGGGTGTGGGAGACCGACAGCGGCAGGGCCGCTTTCGTCGCGCCCGGCGGCCTGCAGGCCGATCCGGACCAGGTGCCCACGCCCGTGGACGGCGAGGTGCTGCGCCTTTTCACGATCCGCAGCGACGACCAGTTCAACACCACCATCTACAGCCTGAACGACCGCTTTCGCCGGATCGAGGGCACGCGCCAGGTGCTGTTGATGAATGCCCACGACATCGAGCGGCTCGGCTTGCAGGCCGGCGCCCGCGTGACGGCGCGCACGCAGTGGCGCCAGGACGATGTCCGCCGCGAGGTGTCCGGACTGACCGTCGTGGCCTACGACCTGCCGCGCGGTGCCGTGGCGGGCTACTACCCCGAACTCAATCCGTTGATGCCCCTGGACCACCACGCCAGGGAAAGCCACGTTCCCGCCGCCAAGTCCATTCCCGTCCGCCTGTTCCCAGGCTGATGCGCCCGCCCCCACCCTCTCATTGCCAAGGACCCGCCATGCGCCAAGACCCCGCCAGCCAGTCGCCCGTTCGCTACCACCCTGCCGTCGAGCAGGCCGATCCCGACGAGCCGCAGGTTTTCGCCGACCTGGACCAGACGCTCGCCAAGATCCGCGAGACGACGTTCGAGCACAGCGGCCACGCGCGCCGCAGCGTCCATGCCAAGGCGCACGGCGTGCTGCGGGCGCAATTGATGGTGCTGCCGGACTTGCCCGAGCCGCTCGCCCAGGGGCTGTTCGCCCGGCCCGGCACGTACGACGCCATCCTGCGGTTCTCCACCAATCCGGGCGACGTGCTGGACGACAAGGTGTCCCTGCCCCGGGGCCTGGGCTTGAAGGTCCTCGGCGTCGAGGGCGCGCGGCTCCCGGGTTCGGAGTCCGACACCACCCAGAACTTCGTCTTTGCGGACAGCCCGGTCTTCGCCGCGCCCACGGCCCGGAAATTCCTGAGCAACCTCAAGCCCCTGGCGGCCACGACCGATGTGGCGGAGGGGGCGAAGAAAGCGCTGTCGGCCACCCTGCAGGTGGCGGAGAGGGTCGTCGAGGCCTTCGGCGGCAAGAGCGGCAAGCTGATCTCGCTGGGCGGGCATGCCCCGACGCACGTGCTGGGCGCCACCTTCTTCTCGGGCGCGGCCTTGCGGCACGGCCAATACATCGCCAAGCTGTCGCTGGCGCCGGCATCGGACGCCTTGAAGGCGCTGGTGGACCAGAAGGTCGATCTCGACGGCCGGCCCGATGGCCTGCGCGAGGAGGTGGTCCGCTTCATGGCGGTGAACCCCGCGCAGTGGGACCTGCGGGTGCAGCTGTGCACCGACCTGGAGTCGATGCCGGTCGAAGACGCGTCCGTGGAGTGGCCGCAGGAACAGAGCCCCTACATCACCGTGGCCCGGCTGGTGGCGCAGCCGCAGACCGCGTGGAGCGAGGCCGTGGCCGCCGTGTCGGAAGACGGGCTCTTCTTCAGCCCCTGGCGCGGTCTGGCGGACCACCAGCCCCTGGGCAACGTGATGCGCGCCCGCAAGCTGGCATACGAACGCTCGGCGCAGTTCCGCGCGGACCGCAACCAGACGCCCGTGCGCGAACCGAGCGAGATTCCGCCGTCCATCGGGCGCGCATGACCGCAGGCCCTGGCCTCGTGCCGGGGCCCGGGCTGGCGCCGGTGCCCGTGCCGGCGGGGCTCAGCCGCCCGGCAGCGCCTGCGCACAGGCATGCGCGCTGGCCCAGGCCCACTGGAAGTTGTAGCCCCCCAGCCAGCCGGTCACATCGACCACCTCGCCGATGAAGTACAGCCCCGGCTGGGCCTTGGCCTCCATGGTCTGCTGCGACAGCGCCCGCGTGTCCACGCCGCCCAGCGTCACCTCGGCCTTCTTGTAGCCCTCGGTGCCCGTGGGCACCACCTCCCAGCGCGACAGCCGCTCCGCCAGCCGCGCCAGCGCCTTGTCGGAGGCCTCGTTGATGGGCCGCTGCCAGTCCGCGTCCTGCTGCACCCAGGTGTCGGCCAGGCGGCTGGGCACCAGGCCGGCCAGTTCGTTGGCGATGCGCTTTCTCGACCGCGCCTTGGCCTGCGCGAGCAGGGCGGGCAGGTCGGTGCCCGGCGCGAGGTGGATGGACAGGGGCAGGCCCTCCTGCCAGTAGCTGGAGATCTGCAGCACCGCCGGGCCCGACAGCCCCCGGTGGGTGAACAGCAGGTCTTCGTGGAAGGCCATGCGCGCCTTCCTGGCGCCCGTGGAAATCTCCACCGGCAACGCCAGCCCGGCCAGCTGAGCGTAGGGCGCCCAGGCATCGCCGTCGAACGTCAGCGGCACCAGCCCCGGGCGGCGCTCCACCAGCGGGATGGCGAACTGCTGCGCGATCCGGTAGCCGAAGTCGGTGGCGCCGATCTTGGGGATCGACAGCCCCCCGGTCGCCACGACCACGCTGCGGGCCAGCACGGGACCGCGATCGGTATCAATTTGATAGCAAAACGCCCTAGTGGAATCTGCGCTGGAGGCCGAAAAGACCACATTTTTCACCCGGCACGGCTGCCAGCGCTGCACGCCGCCCGCGGCGCATTCGGCCAGCAGCATCTGGATGATGTCCTCCGCCGAGCGGTCGGCGAAGAGCTGGCCCTTGTGCTTTTCGTGGTGGGCGATGCCGTGCCGGTCCATCAGCGCGATGAAGTCGGCCGGCGTGTAGCGCGACAGCGCCGAGCGGCAGAACTGCGGGTTCTGCCCCACGAAGTGCTTGTGCGGCGCGGCCGGGTCCAGGTCGCGGTTGGTGAAGTTGCAGCGCCCGCCACCCGAGATGCGGATCTTCTCGGCCACTTTTTCAGCGTGGTCGATCAGCAGCACCGAGAGGCCGCGCTGCCCCGCCTGCGCGGCGCAGAACAGGCCCGCCGCGCCGGCGCCGATGACGACGGCGTCGAACCGCCGCGCGGTGTCCGCCGTGTTCATGGAAGCCACTAGCCCTTCCACGTGAACGGAAACTTGAGCTGCTTCATGAACCCGTTGGGCACGTAGTCGCCCAGCACGCCGTAGTGCTCGGGCCAGAGCTTGGTGCTCTTGACCGCCGTGCCGAAGGCGTAGTCGATGAAGGCGAAGTGCGCCGCGTAGTTCTTGTCCAGCGCCTCCTGGTCCTGGCTGTGGTGCCAGTGGTGGAAGTTGGGCGTGACGATCAGGTAGCGCAGCGGCCCCAGGCGCACGCTCACGTTGGCGTGGTTGAACACGGCCTGGAAGCCCACGATCACGATGTACGCGTCGATCACCTCCTTGGAAAAGCCCAGCACGTAGATCGGTGCCAGCACCAGCGTGCGCGTGATCAGCAGCTCCAGGATGTGCTGGCGCGAGCCGGCCATCCAGTCCATGCTTTTCACGCTGTGGTGCACCGCGTGCAGGCGCCACAGCACCGGCACCTCGTGGTAGGCCCGGTGCGTCCAGTACTGCACCAGGTCGGCCACCAGGATGATGAGGAACAGCGCCACCCAGAAGTTCAGCCCCTGCACCCAGCCGCGGACGCCGTCGCTCGCGGCCCAGCCGAAGAACTTGTGCACCAGCAGGTTGGTGGCCAGCAGCACGAAGCCCACCACCATGTGGTTCACGATGAAGTGGTGGAAATCGGTCTGCCACTCGGCGCGGAACACCGGCTGGTCGCGCCGCAGGGCGAACAGCTTTTCGATGAAGATGAAGATCAGCGCGCTGCCCAGCAGGTCGAGGATGAACCAGTCCAGGCCGATGTAGGGCGTGTTGTCCGCGAAGTCGTTCACCGGCACCTTGTGCCCGCCCAGCAGCGCGGTGGACACCACCAGCAGGAAGGCCGCCGCCGACAGCCAGCGCGAGCGGTTGAACAGCATGTTGACGAGCGAGATGCCGCCCGCCGCCACCAGCGCGGCCAGCATGATCATGCGGATCACGTCCACGTTGTAGCTCTTGCGCAGCTCCGGCGTGGTGAGGTATTGCGGGAAGTGGAAGGCCAGCACCCCCAGCATGCACAGGATGGCCAGCGACAGGGCGATGACGCCCGAGACCAGGCCGCGGCCGGTGCGCAGTTCGCCATGGCTGGCGGTGAGTTCGTTGAGTTTGTCGAGCATTTTTTCTCCGGGCGGGAACGCCGGGCGCGAGTGTAGCGAAGCCGCATCACCGGCCCGATCCGCGCCACGCAAGGCCCGTGCCGCGGGCCCTCGCGCTTCTAAAATCGCGCGCCATGACGATCAACCTTCCGGCCAACCAGCTCAGCATGACCGTGCTGATGTCCCCCGACATGGCCAACTTCTCGGGCAACGTGCACGGCGGCGCGGTGCTGCGGCTGCTGGACCAGGTGGCCTACGCCTGCGCCACGCGCTACTCGGGCTGCTACGCCGTCACGCTCAGCGTGGACCAGGTCACCTTCCTGCAGCCGATCCACGTGGGCGAGCTCGTCACCTTCCTGGCCTGCGTGAACTACACCGGCAACTCGTCGATGGAAGTGGGCATCAAGGTGGTGGCCGAAAACATCCGCACCCAGGTGGTGCGCCACGTGAACAGCTGCTTTTTCACCATGGTGGCCGTGGACGAGGACCGCAAGCCCGTCGCCGTGCCGCCCCTGTCGCCCTCCACCGCCGACGAGCGCCGCCGCTGGGAGGCCGCGCTGCTGCGCAAGGCCCTGCGCAAGGAGCAGGCCGAGCGCTTCGAGCAGGTGCGGCTGGCGGCGGCGGGGCCGGCCGGCCTGTAAGAGGTAAGAGACGCCAGACTCGCGGTGGCCGTGCGCCGGTGCGCGCACGGCTTCGCATGGTGGCATGCCCCGGTCGGGCCTGCCGCCCACCATGCTCCCCCACCGCCCGCCCGAGGGCAGGGGCGCCAGAGGAAGCGAGCCATGGAAACGACCGACCGGGCCGCTTCCCGCCAGAGCCTCGAACACCCGTTGCCATGCGCCGCTGCGAGGCCGGCGCGAGTGGCGGGGCTGGACCGCCTGCCTGTGGGTGGTTTCCATCCGCCTCGGCCCATCCACCGCATCGCGCGTCAACGCGGATCGAAACGGATCCAGGGTGTCGCCACATCGGGGTTCGGGTTGACCACCCACCAGTGGGCGTACACGCTGACCCCCATCTCGTTGGCGAGCGATTGCGCCAGGCTGAACCGTCCCGGCATGCCGGCGAAGCAGGTGACGAGCTTGATGGGCTGGTTCGTTCCGGTGGCACCATAGCCTTCCTGCCTGAGGAAGGCTGCCAGCGTCTGGGCGGACACAGGGCGGTTGATGGGTGTGCCGTTGGGTGCGGTCCACTCCACCATCGCGCTGCCGGCAATGCCGTGGGTCGCCACCACGTCCACGCTGGTGCCGTTAATGGTGGTGAGGTTCTGCTCGAACGTGGCGCGCTGCACAGGATCCAGGTGGGTCCAGGTATTTTCCATGGACTGGGTGACAGGGTCGTTGGGCATCAGGATCCGTACTTTTCCCTTCAGCATCCCGTCCCCGGCGTTTCTCGGAAAATTGGGATTGGCCGCCGGGTCCGGGAAGGACGGGATCTGCGTGTGCTCCGTGAGCGGTGTCGGGTTGACCCCCAGCGATTTGCCGCCGGTGAAAAAGGTCAGGTGCGCACCTGCCGCCATGAGTCCCGCCCCGCCGCCCGCGATGCCGCCAATGGCGATGTTCAGCAACGTGGCGCGGCTGAAGAAGGGCTGCCCGGACATGTAGGCGGAAACACCGGAGCCCGCCGCGGCCCCCGCCACGCCACCGGAAATGCCGGACACCACCGAGATCGATATCGTGGTGGCCGCCTTGCCGGCGCCGACGGCCAGCGCGGCGCGCGCGGTCAGCGAGCCCAGCGCGCCGCCTGCCAGCGCGCCGGCCGCCCCGGATGCCGCGCCCGCCAGCGCATCGATGCCGAACTGCTTCCAGGAGATGGGGTCTCCCGTGGCCATGCTCACCAGATCTCCCGCCATCGACCCCACCACGCCTGCCACGACGCCGACGAGAATCGCAGCGCCCACGCCGGTCCCCAGCAGCAGCACGCCCGCCACGCCGATCGCCAGGGTCGCCACGGCCCCCGCGATGATCCCCCACACGTTCATGCCCTGGGGGTCCGTGAAGCACAAGGGGTTGTTGCCCACGTACACGTAGGGCGAGGGGCTTTCCAGCAGCGGGTCCACGCTGAGATAGCGACCCAGCAGGGGGCTGTAGAAGCGGGCATTGCAGTCGTACAGGCCCGAGTCTTCGTCGTAGTTGTGGCCGGTGAACAGCCGCGGCCATGGCACCTGGCAGGGCACCACCGCCGTCGGCGCGCCGTAGATGTCGTAGCGCCATGCCCCGACCACCGCGTTGTCGGCATCCAGCACGACACGCACGCTTCCCAGATGGTCCAGCAGTCCGAAATAGAACTTTCCATCGATCCACGCCACCTGCACGTCGATGGCGGAGATGAAGCGGGCGATGGAGGTTGACGTGCCCGAATCCTGCACGAGCACCTCGCCGCCGGGCGAGGGCATCTGCCAGCGTTGCTGCCGCTCTCCGGTGCCGGCCGTGCGCGTGAGCTGTGCGCGGTGGCCGTCGGCATCACGCAGGATGTCCAGGGAGGTTCCGTCGCCGCCCCGGTAGGACACCGGGCGGCCGGTGCAGGCGTCATAGCCGGTTTCCCATGCGGGCGCGCCGCCGGGACCGCGGGCCTGGGAAATGGCCCCTGCACGGTCGTATTCCATGGTGAGCGTGCCGTCTGCCGCTGCATAGCTGGAGAGCCGGTTGGTCCCATCCTGATAGGCATAGGTCGCGCTGCTGTCCGCCCGGTCGTGGCGGGTGAAGTTGCCGTTCAGATCCATCTGCCAGCTCTGGGCGTTCATGCCGGTGCCGCAGCCGGTCAGCCTGCCCAGTGCGTCCATGTGCGTGCACAGGGGAGGCTCGGGCAGGTCGGCGATGCTGGAGTCGATTCCCTGCCGGGCGATTTCCCCGTTGTAGTAGCCCTGGCCGTCGCACGCACCGCTGGTGTAGTCCAGCGTTTCGTTCCACAGCGGGCCGGCGTCGAGGGTTCGCGGCCAGCCCGGCGCTTCGTAGGTGAAGGTGCGCTCCAGCAGGGCGCCCGAAGGGGTGGGCAGCAGCGTCGTCGTTTCGGGCTTGCCCTGCGGGGAGTAGGTGTGCGCGACGAGGACCGTGTCCAGGCCGTTCACTCGGGCCGACACCGAGGTCACGCGTGCGAGCGGGTCGTAGGCCAGCAGGCTGGTCAACTGGGTGGACGAATCGGTGCTCGACAGCAGGTTGCCGCCCCGCGACCAGGTGTTGGTGACGGTGCAGGAGCCCTGCGGCGAGCCGGGAATCGTCCGGGCGCGCCGCTCGATCCTCCCGGCCCGGTCGTAGGCGAATGTCTCCACCAGTTGCGCGCTGCCTTGTGCGCCTTGCTGCATCTCCACCTTCCAGAGCCGGCCTACGAGGCTGTCGGCCTGCGTCGCCTCGCTGCCGTCGCCATCGAAGTAGCGGCGAATGCCCCATGTCGTTGGCGAGGGGGGCCAGGAGGCGTCGTCGGCCTTTTGCTGCAGCACTTCCCTGTCCCACGCCTGCTGCACCGTGCCTTCCTCCACGATCCGGCTCAGCGAGTCGTACTTGCGGTAGATGATGTGGCCGTCGGGCAAGCCGCTGCCGTTGGAGAGAAAGCGTGCCAGGCCTGAAGTGCTGTACACCATCTCGCAGTGGCCGCTGTCGGGGTCGGTGGTGCCGATGCGGTGGCCCGCGAAGTCGTAGGTGGCGGTCGCACTGCCCGCCGGAATCCCGTTCTGTGACGCTCCAGCGGCCGCATAGGAATTGGGCGGCACGGAGGCGATGGTGCGGCCGGATGCGTCCTGTACCTGGCTCATGCGCCAGTTCAGCGATGTGTCCTGGGCGGAGGTCTGCACCACCCGGCCAACGAGGTTTTCCGCGGTGTCCTTCCAGGCCTGCGTCACCGCGCCGTTGGGGTCGGTGTCGATGACCAGGTGGTATTCCCCGAGCGGCAGCGGGTAGGCGAATTCGCCGGGCGTCTGGTTGGTGGAATAGGCCCGGGTGGCGTAGTGCGTGCTGCCCGGCCGGATCGCATAGTCGAAGCCGGGCTGCCCCATCGCCACGGGCCGCGCGAGCGGGGCCGCCTCGAAGGCCGTGCGTGAAAACGGATAGCCACCGGCCTGCGGGTGGTATTGGCTGGACAGCAGGCCTTCCAGGGGCGCTCCGCTCCAGAGGCTGCCGCCTTCTCCGGCGTTGGTGGCCATGCCCGCCTGGTATTCGAAAAGCGCTGCATTTCCCTGCGCGGTGATGCGGCTGTCGAGCGCCTTGACCGCGATGTTGCCGCGATCGTCATACAGCCCCATCTCCAGGATGGCGCTGTCACCGGACTCCAGGGAGAGGGTCTGCAAGCTGCGGGACAGGCCGTCGGCATAGCTCACACCCAGCGCGATGTCCTGCGCCACCACGAAGCCGCTGAAGGTGCCGGGTGCGCTCATGCCCACCTGGATGCCGAAGGGGGCCGTGACGTCCTGGCCGGCGTATTCGAAGACCTTGAGGCCGTCCGCGAAAAACAGCAGCCTGCCGGGCGTGGCCACCAGCAGCCACTCGCGCGCACGGCCATCGGCGGCGGCCCGTGCGGACACCGCGCCGGCCGCGTTCCGAAGCTGCCATTCGGGTTCGTCACCCCCGGTGCGCGCCACGAACCATTCGCCCGTGCCCAAGAGGACCTCGCCCAGGCTGGCCGGGTCCACCAGGATCCGCGCGGCCAGGCTCTCGGCCGTGAATCCCGTGCGCGCCAGGCGCGCGCCGAGCGGCTGTTGCGACTGCCCCTGGTAGATGAGCCGTCCCTGGCCGCAGGTCCATTCGGATTCGGAGCCGGAGACCGCCGTGTAGCTTTGCAGGGCATCGTCGGCGAAGGGGTCGTAGAAGCCGTCGCCGTTGCCCTGGATGTTGATGGCCGCATTGGGACGGTCCGTGGGGAAGGGATGGGTGCTGTCCACCACGTGGTCCTGCCGGCAGAAGTAGGCCATGCAGATCAGGCTCGGGTTGTTCCACGGGCCGATGGTCGCGGCGGGTTCCGACACCGGGTTGTAGACCGTGCGGGAGATGTTGCCGTTGGGGGTCAGCGCTCCGACCGTCCGAAGGCTCGCGCTGTCGTACACCACGGCCTGGAACTGGCAGTCCAGGGGGGCGAAGGCGATGTCGTCCAGGCGGATCCAGGGGACGGATGGTCCATCGATCTGCACCGCGATCGCCAGGGTCACGGTCGCCGGGCCCGCAAGCCCCAGTCCCGACATGTCGATGGTCCACTGCACGGGCTGCCATTGCCCGGCGGTCGGCTTCAAGGGGCGCTCCAGGCTTTGGCCTTGGGACGAGGTAATGCGCAGGGTGGCCGAGAACTCCGTGCCGGCGGCGCCCTGGGGCGTTTTCATCCAGAGCGAGAACACCTGCGGCGCCTGGCCCTGCGCGATGGACACGCTGCGCGTCAGCGTGCCCGACGCACTGACCTGCAGGCAGGATTGGCCGGTGGCGGCATCGCCGGCCTGGACGACGCTGCCCTCGGGAAGGCTCCAGGTGGGGGCCTGATAGTCCTCGAAACTGTCGTAGGCATTGCCCGAGGCGGAGTTGACGAACCCGGCGATGCGGAACCTCGCCCGGTCGTCGAACAGGGAGGCCATGGGGCGGCCCGCGAGGTCATGGGACAGCAGCACCTGCCCCAGTCCGTCCCGCTCGGAGATGCGTTCCTGAAGGAGCCAGCCGTGGCCCGGGTCCGTGCCGTCCCAGGCGGTGAAGGGCACCGCATCGGCCTCGTTCGCCACCCAGGTGTCCGCTTCCGCCCAGTAGGGCGTTCCATCGGCATGCTGCCAGGTCCGGAAGGTCTGCACCTTGCCCGCCTGAAACTGCCAGGCGCCGTCGTCGTCCTGGTTGTGCATCAGGGCCTGCGCCACGGGAGCCAGGATGTTCGCGCTCCAAAGCGCCGGATAGACCTCGAACCCGAAAACGGACGAGCGCCTGGTGGCCCGCCATTGCCCGGTGCTGCCGTAGTACCCGGTCTGTACGGTATCGGGACTGCCGCCGGCCAGGGAATAGGTGAACGCCATCGTGCGTGAGACGCCCTGCAGCACCTCCGTGGACGAGGTCACCTGCGGAACGCCACCATACAGGTTGCGCAGCGTGCCGCCGGCGGGCGCCGTTGCGACCTGGTCGACGTAGGTCCATTCGCTGATCTGCGACGACAAAGCGCTGCCGTCAGCGCCGAACACCTGCTTGGAGATGAGCATGCCCGCCACGAGCGAGTAGGCGTCTTCCACCGCGAAGCGGGTGTCCGCCAGCGCCCCGGCCCGCACCTGCCGCTCGGCAGCGGCCTGGAAGCTGCGCGCTGGCAAGCCGTTGTAGAAGTGGCTGGTCGTCCCGCCGTACTGCTGGAGCGCGGGATCGGTGGTGGCCGCGTATTCGGTGACCGTGGCGAACTGCACCACACTGCCGGAACTGTCGGTGGCCGCAGAGACATCGGTGTAGGCGTAGGCTTTTTTCAAGACACCGTAGCCGCTGTCCTGCGTGAGCGCGGTGACCACGAAGGCCCTCAGCGGCGCTTTCACGGAATGGTTGGCATAGCGGTGCAGCGTCATCTCGACGGACGCATCGATGTCGCTGCCGGTCGGGAAGGTCACGAAGCCCGATGGAATGGCCGGCAGTTTCCCGGAAACGGCGGTCTCGTAGCGCAGGGTGTGGTTCAGCATGCGGAACATCTGCTGCCCGGCGAAGGTCTCGCGCACCGGCTCGCCTTGCGCATCTTTCAGGAGCCCGCCATTGCGGAAGAACAGCACCTGCGTGTCCTGGGGAGCCCCGTCGGCGTCCAGCGTCATGTAAGCCAGGAAGTCCGGCGCCTGGTCGATGACCGTCGTGCTGTCGAAGGAGGCCGCGGTGATTTCACCGAGCCGGTGCGACTGCACCGGAGCCCAGCTGGGCCAGACGGACTGCGAATACAGCGTTCCCCCCTGCGAGGCATAGGTGCCCGCGAGGGTGGGAAAGCCGAGCGTCTCGCGCGATGGCGGCGGGGGATCTTCGTCCTGCAGCACCTGCGTGGTCCAGCCCGCGGCCGGATCGCTGGGGTCGAAACTGTCCAGGGCGGAGTACAGCGCCGAAGTCGTGTTCTCCGTTTTCAGCACCGCTTGCCCGTTCCAGGCATACCAGTAGAACTGGGTGCTGGGGTCGGCGCCGGGTGCGTACTGGATCCCGGCGAAGTGGTAGGACCAGTCGACGCCATCGAACCGCAGCACGTTCGGTCCGGAGCCCACGAGGCTGCCGCCGACGAGGGAAGGCCCCAGGGTCTGCAGGAAGGCCGTGGAGAGGTTGGTGAAGCCGGGGCCGTCGAAGACGTCCGGCATCGCCTGGAAGGCGAGATCGCCGTAATCCGCGTCCCAGCGCAGCACGGCCAGGCGATAGTCGAACGCCTGGATGGCGCTGCCTTTCGCGGTGAACTCCGTGATCCACGCGGCCGCCGCCATGCCGCCTTCGGTGGTCATCTGAAAATACGACGTGGTCCCGAAGGCTGGAATCACCACCTGCGTCGTCGCCAGCGACGCACCCTCGTGCCAGGCCAGCAAGGGGTCCCGAAAGCGAAGGTTGAAGAGTCCCTGCTCAGTGTCCGGGTCGTAGCAGAAGGTCAGATAGTGCTGGCCCGCGGCGCAGGCGAACAGACGGGCGTTGTTCCCGCTCTGCGGCGCCGTTTCCGTGGCGATGTCCCAGGACCGGGATTGCCAGTTCAGCGCATAGCGGGTGAACTGGCGGTTGTCCTTGTCCACCACCACATAGAAGTCGCTGCCGCCCACGACCTGCAGCTGGCCGCTGGCATGGGGATAGGGCTCGGGTTGGCCGCCCTCGGAGGCGAAGGCCCAGTCGGCCACCGCGATGGGGCGGCGGGAGGCCAGATAGACCGCGGTGGCGCTGTCGTCCAGGCGGGGCAGCATCAGCAAGAAACTGTGCTCGCTGGTGGTCGCGCCGATGCGGTCGACATCCAGCGCGCCGTCGAAACGCTGCCAGGTCTGCCAGGCGGGCATCCATCGGCCCACCCAGGTCAGAACATTCGCCAGCAAGGCGTTCTGCGCGCTGTCATACCAGGCCATCACCACGTAGTCCGAGCCGTACCAGACCCGGGGCGTGGCAGCCGTGTCGCTGCCGAAGGGGTTCGCAATCGTCAGGTTGCGGGCGCCGGGGTCCAGTTCGGCATCGGCCCCGACGTCGATTTCCGAATATTCGTAGCGGGTGATGCCACCGGTCGGCAAGGTGATGGCGGTCAGGGCGCCTGGAAGCGGCCCCTGCCCCTGCAGGTCGTACTCGAAGGAGATGCCGGGCCTGCTGGCGCCCCCGGGAAGGACATCGGTGACTGCCTTGAGGTACCGCTTGAAGCACGCCCCCGTGCCCAGCGGATTGCTGGCATCCGGGGGCGTGAGGTTCACGAGGTCATGCCATTCGAAGTTCAGGCGGACCTGGGGGGCGCCTGCGTCGTTGAACACATCCACGCTGTGCAGGTAGACCGATTCGAAACGGTCCTGCCAGGCGTTGGGCACCTGGCCGGGGCGCTGCCGTGGGTCCGAGTGAAGGGCGAGGTATTCCTTGGGGGCATCCAGCGACGTGTTGTCGTACGTCATCGGGCTCCAGTTGAATCGGCAGGACCAGCCCAGGTCGTTTTCCATCCGGGCCATCTGGCATTCGCGGGTGTAGGTGAGCGTGCCGGCGCCGACGGTCTGCTCCGACGTGCGGTACGCGAAGGCGATCCAGTTCCCCGCCGTGTTGCGCAGCTCCGCCAGGTTCCAGGCCTGTGCATGGCGCGCCTGCCCTTGCGCCTGCGTGCTCGGCCCGGTCCAGTTGTCCCAGTGGATGCCCCACTGCACGAGATGGCGGTCTTCGATGCCGTCGAGCTGGCGGTCGCTCTCGCCGTAGATCGCGACCGAGCCGTCGGGGCGCACCACTTCCCAGCTGTTCCATTGGGGATAGAACGTGACCTGCCAGAACTGGTAGGGCACGGTCTCATAGGACTGGCCCGCCGTCTCGATGCCCAGCGTGCCGTCCGCTTGCGGCATCAGGGCGTGGGAGCGGCGCTGCTGCGGATCGTCCAGGCGCCATTCGCCCGGCCGCTCCGTGGGCCGGATCAATGCCGCGCTGGAGGGGCGCCAGCCATGCGTTTCCAGTGCCGTGACCAGCCCCGGCGGCACCCGCCCCGGCAGCGCGCCGGCGAGCACCTGCGCGCTGACCGTGCCACGGCTCCACTGCGTCGGAATGGGCACGAGGCGCAGGGCCTGCCCCTGGTTCATCAGGTAGTACTCGGCATCCCGCAGCGGAGCGCTGCCGGTGTTCGCCACGATCTGATCCATCGGCATGTTCCACCCCACGCCGAGCCCGCCGCTGGGGTGCGTGAGGTTCCACTGCGCCACCTGGTCGGCCACGCTGCTCTGGTACATGAGCGTCAGATCGCAGGCCAGTCCGCCCCGCGCCGGGAGCGTGAGCAACTTGAGCGGAAAGGCCAGGTTGCCCCGGAACAGGTTGACGCCCGTGCCCAGGCTGCCTGCGTCGAACTGGAGAATTCCGAGGGCTGGGGCGCTGGATGACTGACCGGCGGTGGATGGCATGGCGACTCCTTGGAAAAAGAAAAGGCTCCAATGGGAACGGCCCTCCTTCACGCAGCAAAGGAGGGCCGTCCGGTCGGTGAATCAGTGGATTTACTGCGCCCAGGCAATCACCGAGGCGGTCAGGCTGCAACTGGCCGGGTTGAGCTTGTTGTTGCTGTTGTCCAGCAACTGCAGGGTGCCCGTGATCGTCACGGTGGGGGAGTTGGCCTGGGTCTGGACCTGGACGCTGGCGCCCACGGTGCGCAGATGGTGGTCCGTGTTGCCGAAGGACGCGGTGTAGGCGGCAACGGAGGCTCCGGCCGAAATCACGTTCGTCGGGAAGCTGTAGGTCGTCTGTGCCGTGACGACGCCCGCGTCGGACACCGAGGCGTTGGCAACCGGAATCGAAATGTTCTGAACGTACATGGATGGCATGGATTACTCCTTGTTCAAGGTGGGGTGAAATGGGTCCTGCCGCGCCCTCGCGTGCGGATCCCGCTGAACCATGGAGCCACGGCATGGCCCACCGGGCCCGCAGCCAGTGCCGTGAATGCATGGAATACAAAAAAATGAAGGCGGGCCGGCACCGGGGGCCCGCAGCGCCGTGCTCAGGGGACGGTGATGCCGTGCTTGTCGTTTTCGCCGGTCACACCGGACGACGTCACGCTGTTGGTGGTCCAGAAGATGTAGAGGTATTTCCGCTCGCCTGGGGCCGGATCGCCCCAGTTGTTGTTGGCGGTGAAGACGCGGGTGCCTTTGGCATACGCGTCCGCCACCTGCGCGGTCACATCGATGGTCTGGTTGTAGACGCCGTAGCCGGCGTTTTCGATCACGGTAATCGCCATGGTTCTCTCCCTTTGAGTATTGTTTTTGGCGGTGCCGCATCGTGTGATGGCGGTGCCTGCCAGGGAGCCAATGTACCGATGCGCTGCCCGTTTTTCACGGGTCTGTAGGCCTTGAATATGAAATTTCAGAACACTTCAGATGCTGAAGCATGGCGCGGTATTCGGGCACCGGCCGGCCGCGCGGTGAGTGCCTGCGACCGGGCCGAGAGAAAGCGCGCGCGCGGGTTCATCGGCCACTTTCCGCGGGGTTTCGGGGGCCCTCTGGCGTCGCCCGGCGCAGGGCGTCGGGCGGTCCTCGGTTCAGGCCGGCGCTGGCCTGCTGGACGCGGGGCTGCCGGCGTGTCAGCCGCCCACGGCGTTGCGCAGCGAGACGGGAGTGGTGGTGGCAGGGCGCGCCGCGCGAGGGGCGCCGGCCGCCGCCACGCCGCTCACCACGTCGCCCACGACGATGACCGAGGGGCTGGCGAGCTGCTCGCGCTCGATGGTGGCGTGCAACTCGCCCAGGGTGGTGAGCGCGTGGCGCTGCTGGGGCAGGCTCACGTGCTGGATGACGACCACGGGGGTGCTGGCGGGCAGGCCGGTGAGCAGCTCCTGCTGGATGTGCGCGGCGCTGCTCACGCCCATGTAGATGACCAGGGTGAGGCGTGCATCGCGCGCGGTGGCGGCCAGCTGGCGCCAGTCGGTGCCGGCGTCGCCGGGCTTGGCGTGGCCGGTGACGAAGACCACGCCATGCGCGTGCTCGCGGTGGGTGAGGGGCGTGCCCAGCAGCGTCATGCCGGCCAGGCCCGCGGTGATGCCGTTGACCACCTGCACGTCGATGCCGGCCGCGCGCAGGTGCTCGACCTCTTCGCCGCCGCGCCCGAAGATGAACGGGTCGCCGCCCTTGAGGCGCACGACGTTCTCACCCTCGTTCACGGCCATGACCATGAGCTTTTCGATGAAGGCCTGGGGCGTGCTCTTGCAGCCGCCGCGCTTGCCCACATGGACGATGCGCGCGCCGGGCGGGGCCATGGCCACGATCTCGTCGCTGACCAGGTCGTCCACCAGCAGCACGGTGGCGGCCTGGATGGCCTTGAGGGCCTTGATGGTGAGCAGTTCCGGATCGCCCGGGCCGGCGCCGACCAGCGTGCAGCGGCCGGGGGGGACGCCTTCGAAGGCGGGGGGGGATGGGCGATTCATGGGTTTGTCTCCAAAGGGATTTGCCCGGCCAGACGCAAGATGTGTTCCACCTGACGGGACAGCGGCGCGGGCACCGGCAGCGCGCCGTCGAGCACCTGGCGCGTGTAGCGGGCGGTGGTGTCCACGTCGATGTCCTGGGGCAGGCCGGGCACCTCGCTGGCCGTGCCGGGCTGCTGCTCTTCCCACAGATGGTGCGCGCCGGCGACGAAGGCGTCGTAACGGGGCGTGCGTCGCGGATCGGCGGCCACTTCGCCTTCCAACCCGCGCGAGAGCAGGGCGTTCATGCCCAGCGTGGCGAAGGTGGCGTGCAGCATGTCCTGGTACTCGGGGTGGGTGTAGGCGGTGACGACCAGCGACGGCCCGGCGCAGGGGTTCATCAGCTTGACCACGCTGTGGCCCGGGTTGCGCAGGCCGATGGCCTCGCGCGCGGCCAGCAGTCGGGCCAGGCCCGGGTGCAGGGCTTCGGTGTGAATGTGGGCCACGGTGCCGTTTGCTATCTTTTCAGGAGCATTCAGGGCAGATATTCCTAGGGCGTCGAGCACATCCGATGCCAGAATGCGCCGCGCTTCGGTGCGCATGCCGTGCAGCAGCACGGGCAGGCCCTCGCGCGCCAGCAGCAGCGCCAGCAGCGGGGTGAGCACGGGCAGCTTGCGCGCACCGTTGTAGCTGGGCAGCACGACCACGGGCCGGTCGCTGGCGGGCAGGCGGGCCAGGCGGGCGTGGGTGGCGTCGAGAAAGCCGCACATCTCCTCGGCGGTCTCGCCCTTGATGCGCATGGCGATGCAGAAGGCGCCGATCTCCAGGTCGGTGACCTGGCCGTCCAGCACCTGGCCGAACAGGTCGTTGGCCTGCTCGCGGCCGATGGCGCGGGCGCCGCGCGCGCCGCGGCCGAGGTCCTTGAGATAGTGGCTGATGGCCATGGCGTGGGGGTTTTTCTGGCGGATCGAAGGGGACCGGATTCTCCCCCACTTCTGCCAACTTTTGGTTATATAGAGAGGGCGGCGGGGGTCTGCGGGGAGGCCGGGGCCAGCGGCCCGGTGGCGCGCACCATGCGCTTGAGTTCGGGCACGCACGAGCCGCATTGGGTGCCGCAGCGCAGCGCGCCCTGCAGCTGCGCGAGCCGGTCGGCGTCGGTGCCGTGGCATTGCGCCAGGTGGGCGGTGATGGCGGCGTCGGTCACGTTCAGGCAGGAGCACACGGGCTTGCCGCGCGACTGCACGGCCTGCGCGCCGGAGGGCGCCTGGCCGCCGGGCACGAGCAGCAGGCGGCCGTAGCCTTGCGCGGGCAGCTCTTCCTGCAGCAGGGTCTTGAGCCAGGCCTCCGCCCGGGTGTCGCCGGCCAGCAGCATGCCGGCCAGCAGGGTGTCGCCGCCCTGGCGCTCCAGGCGCAGCGCGCGGCGCTGGCCCTGGCGGCGGTCGGCGTAGCGCAGGGTGTCGGGAGTGTCCAGGCCCAGCAGGGCCTCGATGCGTTCGATCAGCGCATCGGGCGCGGGCTCGTGGCCGGCGGCGCGCAGCAGCACGCCGTGGCGCTCGCGCTGCGGGCCGGCCAGGGGCGCGTTGTTGCTGAAAGGCACGCAGCTGGCGAAGGGCAGGGCGGGCATCAGCGCGGCCAGCGCCTCGCGCGCGGCCAGGGCGCTGTCGGCCGGCAGCCAGGCCATGGCGAGCAGCCGCCAGGGCAGCTCGGCCTTCAGGATCTTGACGGCGGTGTGCTTGAGTTCGGGCTGCTTGGAGGTGGGGCAGAAGGCCGGCGTGGTGAGCGCGTTCACGCCCGCCAGCGGCGTGCCGGTGGACGACTGCCCGCTCAGGTATTCGCTGCCCCAGTGCATGGCGATGAAGGCCTGCGACAGGCCCACGTCGGTGCTGCCCTGCACCGGCACCACGACGGCGCCGCGCGCGCTGGTGACGTGCACCAGGTCGCCCTCGGCCAGCTGGCGGCGCGCCATGTCCTGCGGGTGCATCTGCACGCTGGGCTCGGCCACGTGGCCGAACAGGCGGCCCAGCGTGCCGGTGCGGCTCATGCCGTGCCACTGGTCGCGCAGGCGGCCGGTGGTCAGGCTGAACGGGTAGCGCGCCTGGCGCGGCTCGGCCACGGGCTGCCAGGCGTTGGCGGCGAAGCGCGCGCGGCCGTCGGCGGTGGGGAACACGCCGTCTTCGTACAGGCGCGCTTTGCCCAGCGGGCGGGGCGGGGCCGAAGGGTCGGCATCGGCATCAGTGTTGTCGGCAGTGCCGGCCGGGCAGGGCCACTGCTGCGGGCCCTGGGCATCGAGCAGCGCCCACGACAGGCCGGTGATGTCCAGGTCGCGCCCGCGCGTGCTCTCGCGGTGCTCGTTCCACACGGCCTCGGCGCCACGCTCGGCCTCGCCGTCCCCGGTGGCGTACGGAAAGAGCGTGGGCCGCCCCGGGCGCAGCCGCGCCTCCAGCCGGTGGGCGAACTGCACGGCGATGGCCCAGTCGTGGCGCGTGTCCCCGGGCGCGGGCACCGCAGGGCGCACGCGGGAGATGCGGCGCTCGCTGTTGGTCACCGTGCCGGTCTTCTCGCCCCAGGTGGTGGCGGGCAGCAGCAGGTCGGCGTACTGCGCGGTGGCGGTGGTGGCGAAGGCCTCCTGCACCACCACGAACTCGGCGCGCTCCAGCGCGCGGCGCACGGTGGCCTGGTCGGGCAGGCTCTGCGCCGGGTTGGTGCAGGCGATCCACAGCGCCCGGATCTCGCCGTCGGCCGCGGCCTGGAACATCTCCACGGCGGTCTTGCCGGGCGTGCCCGGCACCTCGGGCACGCCCCACAGGGCGGCCACTTCGGCGCGGTGCTGCGGGTTGGCCAGGTCGCGGTGGGCCGACAGCAGGTTGGCCAGTCCCCCCACCTCGCGTCCGCCCATGGCGTTGGGTTGCCCGGTGAGCGAGAACGGCCCCGCGCCCGGTCGGCCGATCTGGCCCGTGGCCAGGTGCAGGTTGATGAGGGCGGCGTTCTTGGCCGTGCCGCTGGTGCTCTGGTTCAGGCCCTGGCAGTAAAGGCTGAGCGTGGGCTGGCGCGCGGCACCAGCACTTGCACCAGCACCCACACCGGCGAACCAGCGCGCGGCGGTGGCCAGATCCGCCTCGCTGATGCCGCACACCTCGGCCACCCGGGCGGGCGTGCAGTCGCGCACCAGGGCCTTGAGCGCGTCGAAGCCGGTGGTGTGCGCGGCGATGTAGGCGCTGTCCACCCAGCCTTCCCACAGCATGAGGTGCAGCATGCCGTGGAACAGCATGACGTCGCTGCCCGGCTGGATGGGCAGGAACAGGTCGGCCAGCCCGGCGGTCTCGGTGCGGCGCGGGTCGGCCACGATGATCTTCATGCCCGGGTTGGCGGCCTTGGCGTCCTCGATGCGGCGAAACAGGATGGGGTGCGCCCACGCGGTGTTGCTGCCCACGATGAAGAGGCACTGCGCGTGCTGCACGTCGTCGTAGCAGGTGGGCGGGGCGTCGGCGCCGAGCGTGGTTTTGTAGCCCGCCACGGCGCTGCTCATGCACAGGCGCGAGTTGGTGTCGATGTTGTTGGTGCCGACCAGGCCCTTGGCGAGCTTGTTGAAGACGTAGTAGTCCTCGGTGAGGAGCTGGCCGGAGACGTAGAAGCCGACGGCGTCGGGGCCGTGCCGGGCGATGGTGTCGGCAAATTTTTGTGCGGCGGTGTCGAGGGCTGCTTCCCAGGCGATGGGCTGGGGTTCGTCGCCGCGCTGGGGGCGGTGCTGGGGGGTGAGGAGCCTTGTCTGGAGGGTGACGGGGCTGGCGGCGGTGAGGTGGAGGGTGGAGCCCTTGGTGCACAGGCGGCCGAAGTTGGCGGGGTGGGTGGGGTCGCCTCTCACGCCGGTGATCTGGGGGCCGGTGGATTCGATGATCACGCCGCAGCCTACGCCGCAGTAGGGGCAGGTGGATTGGGTTTGGGTCATGGCGTGGGTCTTTTGTTGGGCTGGTTGCCGGGTTTTTTGTTGGGTGGGGTGCTATTGTTTTTGTCGTTGCTGGATGGTTACGTTCCGGGGCCGGGAGTTGCGCCCGGCGGCGCACTCACTTTCTTTTGCTTCGCCAAAAGAAAGTGAGCAAAGAAAAGGCGACCCTACTGTCCGTGTCCCCTGCGCTGCGCTCCGGGGCAACCTGCGGTGCTCGCGGCTGGCGGGGTCCGCGCAAACTCGCTCCACTGCGTTGCGCTCAAACAGCGCGCGGCCCTTTTTCCGCCAGCCGCTGCGCTCCTCGGCACGGCCAGAAGGGAACCCAACAGCCGAACTGCCCATACGGGCCATTGCTTCGCTCGGCCTCCGGTGCGCGAGCGCGTGGCGCCGCGCACGCTGGGCCGAGCGCAGCGATGGCCCGTGTGGCGGGTTCCCTTCTGGATGCGCCTGCGGCGCGCAGGGCGCGGGGTGGCAGGTGTGCCGTAGGACACACCTGCTTCGTGAACTGACTCGCCGTGGCTGTCCGAGCGCAGCGCGCTGCGCGAAGCGAGTTCCACGGCGCACCCCGCGCACGAGCACCGCAGGTTGCCCGGAGCGAAGCGCAGGGACGCAGCCAGCAGGGTCGCCTTTTCTTTGCTTACTTTCTTTTGGCGAAGCAAAAGAAAGTGAGTGCGCCGCCGGGCGCACACCCCGGCCCCGGAAAGAAAAGCCACCACCAGCGCCAAAACAAGCCACACCCACAACCTCAAGCCCCCGAACCAGCAACTAAACGCCTGATAGGCCCCGCTACAGGCCTAACCAATTCCACCGCATGCCCCGCCAACTCAACAGCATCCAAAAACACCTCCCCCCCCTCCACCTTCACCGCAAACTTCGGCGTACACCCCTCGTCCGGCGCCGAAGCCTGCCCATCGCACAACCCGATCGTCCAGTTGTGCAGCGGACACGCCACGCTCGTGCCGAACACGATCCCCTGCGACAGGGGCCCCCCCTTGTGCGGACACCGGTCCAGCAGCGCGAACACCTCGTCCGCCCCGTTGCGGAACACGGCCACGTCCAGGCCCTGCGGCCGCGCCACGCGGCGCGAGCCCAGCACGGGAATGTCGTCCACACGGCAGATGTATTTCCAGTCGCTCATGGCGGCTCCTTGCGAATCGGGGGGATGAATGAATGAAAGGGGTGGTGGCAATGGCTGGGCCGGGGCTCATGGCGCGATGGCGGCGAACTGCCGCGTGTCCACGCGCGCTTCCTGGAAGTCAAACCACGGGTCGGGCTCGCCATCCAGCGCGAACTGCAGCTGCTCCCACAGCGCGCGGCGGCCTTCGTGGTCTTCGAGGATGCGTTTTTTCACGTGATCGAGGCCCACGCGATTCACGTAGTGCACCGTGCGCTCCAGGTACCAGCCTTCCTGGCGGTACAGCTCGCAAAAAGCCCCGGTGTACTCCAGCACCTCGGCCGCGGTCTTGAGCTTGGTGAAGAAGTGCGCCACCTCGGTCTTGATGCCGCCGTTGCCGGCGATGTGCATCTCCCAGCCGCTGTCCACGCCGATGATGCCCACGTCCTTGATGCCGCTCTCGGCGCAGTTGCGCGGGCAGCCGCTCACGGCGAACTTGACCTTGTGCGGGGCGTACATGCGCCACATGGCGCGCTCCAGGTCCTTGCCCATCTGCGTGCTGTCCTGCGTGCCCATGCGGCACCATTCGCTGCCCACGCAGGTCTTCACCGTGCGCAGGGCCTTGGCGTAGGCGTGGCCGCTGGGCATGCCGATGTCCTTCCACACGGCCTGCAGGTCTTCCTTCTTCACGCCCAGCAGGTCGATGCGCTGGCCGCCGGTCACCTTCACGGTGGGGATCTGGTATTTGTCCACCACGTCGGCGATGCGGCGCAGTTCGCTGGCCGTGGTCTCGCCGCCCCACATGCGCGGGATCACGCTGTACGTGCCGTCCTTCTGGATGTTGGCGTGGCTGCGCTCGTTGATGGCGCGGCTTTGCGGGTCGTCCTTGGCCTCCTTCGGCCAGGTGCTGATGAGGTAGTAGTTGACGGCCGGGCGGCAGGTGGCGCAGCCGTTGGGCGTCTTCCATTCGAGGAAGGCGAACACGTCGCCGATGGACAGCAGCTTGTTGGCGCGGATCGCGTCGCGCACCGCCTGGTGGCCGTGGTCGGTGCAGCCGCACACGGCCTTGGTCTTGGGCGTGGCGGAGTAGTCGCCGCCGGCCGTGAACATGATGATCTGCTCCACCAGGCCCGTGCACGAGCCGCAGCTGGCGCTGGCCTTGGTGTGCTTTTTCACGTCGTCCAGCGTGAACAGGCCCTTGTCCTTGATGGCTTTGCAGATGGCGCCCTTGGTCACGCCGTTGCAGCCGCACACCTCGTCGGTGTCGGCCATGGCGGCGGCCTTGCTGTGGCCCTGGTGGCCCGCGTCGCCGATGTTGCTCTCGCCGAACATCAGCTTGTCGCGGATGTCGCCCACCGTGCGGCCGTCGCGCAGCAGCTTGAAGTACCAGCTGCCGTCCACCGTGTCGCCGTAGAGGCACGCGCCCACGAGCTTGTCGTCCTTGATGACGAGTTTTTTGTACACGCCGCCGAAAGGGTCGCTCATCACGATCTCCTCGGTGCCTTCGCCGCCCTGGAAGTCGCCCGCGCTGAACAGGTCGATGCCCGTCACCTTGAGCTTGGTGGAGGTGAGCGAGCCCTGGTAGCGCCCGATGCCGAACTCCGCCAGGTGGTTGGCCAGCACCTTGCCCTGCTCGAACAGCGGCGCCACCAGCCCGTAGGCGATGCCCCGGTGCGCGGCGCATTCGCCCACGGCGTAGATGCGCGCGTCGGTGGTGGTCTGCAGCGTGTCGCTCACCACGATGCCGCGGTGGACGTGCAGGCGCATCTTTTCGGCCAGCTGCGTGTTGGGGCGGATGCCCACGGCCATCACCACCAGGTCGGCGGGCACCTCGGTGCCGTCCTTGAACCGCACGGCGGTGACGCGGCCGTCCGGCCCGCCCACCAGCTCCTGCGTCTGCGCCTTCATCAAAAATTGCATGCCACGCTCGGCCAGGGACTTTTGCAGCATCTTGCCGGCCACGTCGTCGAGCTGGCGCTCCATGAGCCAGTCGCCCACGTGCACCACGCTCACCTGCATGCCGCGCTTCATGAGGCCGTTGGCGGCCTCCAGGCCCAGCAGCCCGCCGCCGATCACGACCGCATGCTGGTACGTGGCGGCGGCGTCGATCATGGCCTGCGTGTCGGCGATGTCGCGGTAGGCCAGCACGCCCTGCAAGTCCTTGCCCGGAATCGGCAGGATGAACGGGTTGGAGCCGGTGGCGAGGATCAGCCGGTCGTACTCGGCGCTGATGGCCTCGCCCGCCGCGTTGGTGGCGTGCACCACGCGGCGCACGCGGTCCACTTCGTGCACCGTGAAGCCCGTGTGCAGGTGGATGCCGTGCTCCTCGTACCAGGACCAGTCGTTGAGGATGATCTCGTCGATCGTCTGCTCGCCCGCCAGCACGGGCGACAGCAGGATGCGGTTGTAGTTGGGGTGCGGCTCGGCGCCGAACACCGTGATGTCGTAGAGGTCCGGAGCGATCTTGAGCAGCTCTTCGAGCGTGCGCACCCCGGCCATGCCATTGCCCACCATCACCAGCCTGGATTTTTTCATCGTGACCCCCATGGGTGCCCGCCGCGGCGCTGCAAAAACGAATGAACAGCGCCTGCCGGCAGACGAAGCCGAAACCAAAAAACAAAAAAGGCGTCCGCACAGGGTGCGGGCGGTTGAAGCCTGCACTGCCTGTGGGGACGCCTTCGTCCTGACCGCCCCGTTTCCGCCATTGGAAGGGGCCAGCCATGTGACCGGCATTGGTCACGGGGACGCTGTTGCAATGCGCGTGCCAGGTCTGGGTGGGATCGGAGGGGTTGAAGGGAAATCGGGCCCCAGTGCATATTCCACTAGGGCATTGTGCTATTGATTTGGTAGCGAATGGCCGCGTGGCGTGGCCTGCACGGAGGCGAGGGCAGGGCGGGGGCGACCCGCCTTGGTGCATGGCGCCCAGGCCGGTGCGTGGGTCAGTCCTCTTTCGCTGGCGGCGCGCTCCGGGAAGGCAGGGGCACCCGCGCCGGGTTCTCTGCCTGATAGGCCACCATGAACGCATCCGACGCCACCTGGTCGGCCAGCGCCCGCAGGCTCGCGGCCGAGGCCGGGCCCAGGACGGCCTCGACCCGCTCGTTGGCGGCGGCCCAGCGCCCGATCGCTTGCGCCAGCAGTTGCTTGCCGCGCGCGGTCAGCACGGCGTGCTTGGTGCGCCGGTCCTGGGCGTCCTGCCGCAACTCGGCAATGCCGTCGCGCACAAGGGGCCTGAGGGCATGGGTCAGTGCCGATAGTTGAATGGCCAGCCGGTTCGCCAGGTCCTGCAGGGTCGGCCCCTGCCCATCGGCACTCTGGAACTTGCCGATCTCGACCATCAGCGCCAGCTGCGTCGCCTTGATGTTCAGGGGCGCGAGGGCGTCGTCGTACAGCTGCCCCAATCTGCGCGCCGCCAGGCGCACCGACGTGTTCGTGCAGACCTGCGCACCGGTCGTGGCGGTGACCTCCGCGATCGCCTGATTCAAGGCGCAGTCGGCATCCGCAGCCGCATCGACAGGGTGGTTCCTAATTCCCATATTTTCCAAATGGTTGAGTGCTGCACTATTCGAAATGCATCGCTGTCCTGCTCTACATTTGAGCCCTCAACTTATTTGGTTGAGCCCTCAATTTTATTGGAGAACACCCGATGACCCGTCCCCATTCCAGCAAAGTCGCATTGATCACCGGGGCTTCTTCCGGCATCGGTGCGGTCTATGCCGATCGCCTCGCTGCCCGTGGATACGATCTTATTCTGGTGGCCCGGCGTGCCGACCGCCTGCAAGCCCTCAGCGCCCGGATCGCCGAGGCCCATGGCGTGAAAGCCGAGCCGGTGGCGGCGGACCTCGGCAAGGCCGAGGACCTGGCGCGCATCGAAGCCCTCCTGTCCACCCACGAACGCCTGCACATGCTGGTGAACAACGCCGGGATCGCCCGCCTGGGGCCCGCCGCCCAGCGGTCTGCCGATGACGCGGTGTCCCAGATCGACCTCAACATCACCGCCCTGACGCGGCTGACCCAGGCGGTGCTGCCCCCCTTCATCGCCAGGAAGCAGGGCGTGATCGTCAACATCGCCTCCGTGCTGGGCATCCATGCGCTGCCCGTCAGCGCGGTCTACAGCGGCACCAAGGCTTTCGTCCTGCAATACACCCGAGGCCTGCAGCAGGAACTGGCCGACACGGGGGTGCAGGTCCAACTGGTCCTGCCCGCATCGACCGCCACCGAACTGTGGGACCTGTCGGGCGTGCCGCTGGCGGCACTCAACCAAGACACCGTGATGACCACCGAGCACCTGGTCGACGCCGCGCTCGCCGGGCTGGACCAGGGCGAAACGGTCACCTGGCCGTCCGTTGCCGACACCGGCCTGTGGGATCGCTACGAGGCGGCCCGCGCCGCGCTGCTCGCCGGCAGCCAGGTGGGAACGCCGGCCCCTCGCTACAACGTCGTTTGACGCCAGCCCATGGACCCCACCGCCATCGGACGCGGTTCTCCGCACGCCGATGGCCTTTTCCTCCGTCGTTTTCGCCCTGCTTTTTTCCAAGGACAGCCCCGATGCTTTTCGAACCCTTTTCCTTGCGCAACATCCCCCTGGCCAACCGCGTGGTGATGTCGCCGCTCACCCGCAGCCGCGCGGTGGACCACAACACGCCCAATCCGCTCATGGCGACCTACTACGCGCAGCGCGCGACGGCCGGCCTCATCGTCACGGAAGGCACGTCGCCGTCGCCCAACGGCCTGGGCTATGCCCGGATTCCCGGCCTGTTCAACGATGCCCACGTGCAAGGCTGGAAGCGGGTGACCAGCGCCGTGCATGCCCAGGGCGGCAAGATCGTCGTGCAACTGATGCACACGGGCCGCGTGGCCCACCAGGCCAACCTGCCCGCCGGCGCCGAAGTGCTCAGCGCGTCCGCCGAGGCGTGCCCCGGCGAGATGTACACCGATTCGCAAGGCAGCCAGCCGCACACGCCACCGCGCGCCATGACCGAGGCCGACATCCAGGCCGTGATCGGCGAATACGCCACGGCCGCGCGCCTGGCCATCGAAGCCGGTTTCGACGGCATCGAGCTGCACGCGGCCAACGGGTATCTCCTGGAGCAGTTCCTGAATGCCAACATCAACCGCCGCACGGATGGCTACGGCGCAACCGCCGAGGGGCGCAACCGCCTGGTGCTCGAAGTGGCGCGGGCCACCGCCAAGGAAATCGGCGCCGAACGCGTGGGCATCCGCCTGTCGCCGCATGGAGTGGTCAACAGCGCGGGCGCCTTCGACGGCGTGGACGGTCAGTACCTGGCCCTGGTGAAGGCGCTGTCCGCGCTCGGCCTCCTGTACGTCCACGTGCTGGACCACTCGGCCATGGGAACGCCACCGGTTCCCGCCCAGCTCAAGGCCGACCTGAAGGCGGCGTTCGACGGCCCGTTCATCCTGGCTGGCGGCCTGGACAAGGCCGGTGCGGAGCGCGCGCTGGAGGGCGGCCTGGCCGACCTCACCGCCTTCGGCCGTGCATTCATCGCCAATCCGGACCTGGTCGAACGGATGCGCCAGGGCGCGCCGCTGAACGCGCCCGATCCGGCCACGTTCTATACGCCCGGGGCCCAGGGCTATACGGACTATCCGGCGCTCGCCGGTTAGCCACCGTTGGTGCGTATCGAGGCGGCGAGGAGAGCGCCGCCCGGGCCGATGGCCTTCGGCTGCGGCCACCTTCCTTCGGACGCCTGGCCCGGCCCGCGCGGGCGCGCGCCTAGGCTCGGTGCCCACGGAGGTTCAAAACAATGTCGTACCAAGAGATGAAAGCCAGCGTCGAGCTGCTGCCCGCCCAGGCCCCGAAATTCGAAACCGAGCGTTTCGTGGTCGTTCCGCTGGGTGCGGAGCCGGCGCGCGACCTGCTGAACGTGCTGCTGCAGGACGAACGGCTGGCCGGGCAACTGCCCTGGATGGTGGAGAAATCCGCCGATGGCGCGCGCAAGGAGGCGTTCCTGATCGGCCTGCAATGCGCCGCCGAGACCACGCTGGTCTGGGGCATCGTCGAGCGTGCGCGCAGCGCCTACATCGGCGCGGTGCTGGCGCGCAGCACGCTGGAGGGCCTGGACGTGGAGGTGCTGTGCGCCTCGCAGTTCTGGAACCAGGGCGTGGCCGACGAGGCCGGCCTGCCAGTCGCGGACTGGCTGGAAGAGCACGCCGCCGTCGAGTTGGTGCCGGCGGACTGAGCCCCTGGGCCGCAGCCCCTCAGCGCATCGGGTCGTCCGCCACCCCGGCTCCATTGGCAGCCCAGCCACCCCCCAGCACCTTGTACAGCGTGACCCGGTTGGTCTGCTCGGCCAGCAGCAGGGTGATCTGCGTCTGCTGCGCCGCGTACAGCGAGCGCTGCGCGTCCAGCACCGTGAGGAAGCTGTCGGCCCCCAGCCGGTAGCGCGCGTCCGACAGGTCCAGCGCGCGCTGGGTGGCGTCCAGCAGCGAGCGCTGGGCGGCCAGGCGCTCGTCCAGCGTGGCGCGGTCGGCCAGCGCGTCGGACACTTCGCGGAACGCGGTCTGGATGGATTTTTCGTACTGGGCCAGGGCCGTGTCGCGCGCCACTTCGGCCACGCGCAGGTTGGCGTTGTTGCGGCCGGCGTCGAAGATCGGCAGGCGGATCTGCGGCGCGAAGCTCCAGGTGCCGTTGCCGCCGTCGAACAGGCCCGACAGCGCATTGCTGGCCGTGCCGATGGAACCGGTGAGCGTGATGGACGGAAAGAACGCCGCGCGCGCCGCGCCGATGCTGGCGTAGCTGCCCTGCAGCGTGCGCTCGGCCGCGCGCACGTCGGGCCGGCGCAGCAGCACACCGGAGGGCAGGTCGGCGGGCACGGCGAGCAAAGCGGCGGCCGGCGTGGTGGGCACGATGGCGGTGCTGGTGTTGCGGGGGGCGCTGCTGCGCGAGGTGCCGTCGGCCGTTGCCGTTGCCGTGGCGGGCGGCACCGTGGCGGGTGCGGCATTCGCCGCGGCGGCCAGGGCCACGGGCGGCAGCAGGTCGTCGGGGACGGCGGCGCCCACCAGCAGCGCGAGCGCGTTGCGGTCGCGCGCGACCTGGGCGGTGTAGGTGGCGACGTCGGCGCGCGCGGTGTCCACCGTGGTCTGCGTTTGCGCCAGGGTCAGGCCCGAGGTGGCGCCCAGCGCATGGCTGCGCTGCGTGAGGTCCAGCGACTGCTGGCGCGTGCGCAGCGTGTCGCGTGCCAGTTGCAGGCGGCGGCCGTCGGCATCGAGGGTGAGCCAGGCGTTCACCGCCTCGGCCACCAGGCTCAACTGCACGCTGCGGCGGTTCTCGGCGGCGCGGAAGAACTCCTGCAGCGCGGCGTCGTTCAGGTTGCGCACGCGGCCGAAGAAGTCGATCTCGTAGCTGGCAAAACCGAGTTGCGCGCTGTATTGCCCGCCCACGTTGGAGCGGCCCGCGGTGGTCAGGTCGTCGGCCGTGCGGCTGCGGCTGCCCGCGCCGGTGGCGTTCACGCCGGGGAACAGGTCGGCGCGCGAGACGCCGTACTGCGCCCGCGCCCGCTCGATGGCCAGCACGGCCACGCGCAGGTCGCGGTTGTTGGCCACGGCCATCTCGGCCAGGGCGCGCAGGCGGGGTTCCTGCAAGAATTCGGCCCATTCCAGGGGGCGGTCCAGCGGATCGGCCGGGACCGCCGCGGCGGACCCGTCCCCCAGGGCGGCGGGAGCGGTCACGGCCACCGGCACGGAGCCCGTGCCCAGGGCGGCCGGCACCGGCAGCGCGGGCGCCTGGTAGGGCGGCGCCAGGTTGGTGCAGCCGGGCAGCGCGGCCAGCGCCACGGTGGCGGCCACCGCCCAGGCCAGCGGGCGCAGGGCGGGGAGGGTGGGGGCTTGGCGCGGCGTCATGCGGGGGCTCCGGTGGGCTGGCCGCCGGCCTTGGCGGCCCGGTCGGCGAAGAAGCCGCGGATGAGAACGAAGAACACGGGCACGAAGAAGATGCCCAGCACGGTGGCGGAGATCATGCCGCCCAGCACCGCGGTGCCGATGGCCTGCCGCCCGCCCGCGCCGGCGCCCGTGCCGATGGCCAGCGGCAGCACGCCGAAGCCGAAGGCCAGCGAGGTCATGAGGATCGGACGCAGCCGCAGGCGCACGGCCTCCAGCGTGGCGTCGATCACGCTCTTGCCCTGGGCCTGCAGCTGGGTGGCGAACTCCACGATCAGGATGGCGTTCTTGGACGACAGCCCCACGGTGGTGAGCAGCCCGACCTGGAAGTACACGTCGTTGGACAGCCCGCGGATGCCAATGCCCAGCAGCGCGCCCACGATGCCGAGCGGCACCACCAGGATCACCGAGAACGGCACCGACCAGCTTTCGTACAGCGCCGCCAGGCACAGGAACACGAACAGGATGGACACGGCATACAGCAGCGGTGCCTGCGACCCCGACAGGCGTTCCTGGTAGGAGGCGCCCGTCCATTCGTAGCCGATGCCGGGCGGCATCTCCTTCATGATGGTTTCCACCGCGTCCATGGCCGCGCCGGAGCTGACCCCCGTGGCCGCGTCGCCCACGAATTCGTAGCTGGGGCTGCCGTTGTAGCGCTGCAGCTGGGGCGAGCCGTAGGTCCAGCTGGTGCTGGAGAACGCCGAGAACGGCACCATGAGGCCCTGGCTGTTGCGCACCGTCCAGGGCGCGATGTCCTGCGGCAGCATGCGGTAGGGCGCATCGCCCTGCATGTACACGCGCTTGACCCGGCCCTTGTTCAGGAAGTCGTTCACGTAGGTGCCGCCGATGGCGCTGCCCAGCGTGTTGTTGACGTCGGTGGTGGCCAGGCCCAGGGCGCCGGCCTTGGCGTCGTCGATGGCCACGCCCAACTGCGGCGTGTCGTCCAGGTTGTTGCTGCGGGTGTTGGACAGCTCAGGCCGCTGGCCGGCCAGCTGCAGCACCTTGTCGCGCGCGGCCACGAGCGCGTCGTGGCCCAGGCCGTTCAGGTCCTTGAGCTGGAAGTTGAAGCCCGCATTGGCGCCCAGGCCGCGCACGGCCGGCGGCAGCACGACGAAGATGCGCGCGTCGCGGATCCTGGACAGATCGCGCGTGGCCTTGCGGGCGATGGCGTCGGCGCTTTGCGAGGCCAGGGGGCGCTCGCTCCAGTCTTTGAGGCGCACGAAGCCGCGCGCCGAGCTCTGGTCGCCGTTGGAGCCGGTGATGGAGTTGAAGCTCACCACGTCGGGCTGCGCGGCGAAATACTTCTGCACCTCGGCCATCACCACCTGCAGGCGGGTGTTGGAGGCGCCCGGGGGCAGGGTGATCTGCACCTGCACGGCACCCTGGTCCTCATTGGGCAGGAACGAAGTGGGCAGGCGCATGAACAGCACGGCCATGCCGCCCACGATGAGCGCATAGACCAGCATCATCCGCCCGCCGCGGCGCACGATGCGGCCCACGCCGCGCTGGTAGCCGTCGGCGGTGCGGTCGAAGCGGCGGTTGAAGCCGGTGAAGAAGCGGTCCACCCAGCCCAGCACGCCCCGGCGCGGCGCGCCGTGCGGGCTGTGCTGGCCCTGGGGGATGGGCTTGAGCAGCGTGGCGCACAGCGCAGGCGTGAGCGTGAGCGCCACCAGCACCGACAGCACCATGGCCGAGACGATGGTGATGGAGAACTGCCGGTAGATCACCCCGGTGGAGCCGCCGAAGAACGCCATGGGGATGAACACCGCCGACAGCGTGAGCGCGATGCCCACCAGCGCGGGCGTGATCTCGGCCATGGACTTGCGCGTGGCCTCCTTCGGGGGCAGGCCCTCCTCGCTCATCACGCGCTCGACGTTCTCCACCACCACGATGGCGTCGTCCACCAGCAGGCCGATGGCCAGCACCATGCCGAACATGGTCAGCGTGTTGATCGAGTAGCCCGCCACCGACAGCACGCCGAAGGTGCCCAGCAGCACCACGGGCACCGCGATCGCCGGGATCAGCGTGGCGCGGAAGTTCTGCAGGAAGATGTACATCACCAGCACCACGAGCAGCATGGCCTCGACCAGCGCCTTGACCACCTCTTCGATGGAGGCGCTCACGAAGGGCGTGGTGTCGTAGCTGGTGAAGGGCTTGAGCTGGTACGGAAAGAACGGCTGCAGCTCGGCGATCTTGGCGTTCACCGCGTTGGCCACCGCCATGGCGTTGGCGCTGTCGGCCAGCACCACGCCCATGCCGGCGCCGGGCTGGCCGTTCAGGCGCGAGGTGATGGTGAGGTTCTCGGCGCCCAGCTCGATGCGGGCCACGTCTTTCAGGCGCACGATGGCGCCGTCCACGGTGGACTTGAGAACGATGTTCTCGAACTCCTCGCGCGACTGCAGCTTGCTGCGCGCGGTGATGGTGGCGTTGAGCTGCTGCTCGCCCACGGCGGGCAGGGCGCCCAGCTGGCCGGCGGAGACCTGGGCGTTCTGCGCGTTGATGGCGTTGCCGATGTCGGACGGCATGAGCGCGTACTTCTCGAGCTTGGCCGGGTCCATCCACACGCGCATGGCGTAGGGCGTGCCCAGCGTGGCCACGTCGCCCACGCCGTCGATGCGGCTGATGACGTCCACCAGGTTGCTGGAGATGTAGTCGCCGATGTCCACCTGCGTCACGCTCGGGTCGGGCGAGGTGAAGGTGACGATCATCAGGTAGTCGTTGCCGCCCTTGGTGACGGTGACGCCCCGGCTCTGCACCGCGGGCGGCAGGCGCGACATGGCCTGCTGCAGCTTGTTTTGCACCTGCACCTGCGCCACGTCGATGTTGGTGCCGGCATTGAAGGTGAGCGTGGTGCGCGAGCCGCCCGAGGCATCGCTGGTCGAGCCCATATAGATCAGGTTGTCGAGGCCCTTCAACTGCTGCTCGATCACCTGCGTGACCGATTCCTCCACCGTCTTGGCCGAGGCGCCGGTGTAGGTGGCGCTGATGGACACGCGCGGCGGTGCGATGTTGGGGTACTGCTCCAGCGGCAATGTCTTGATGGACATGGCCCCCGCCAGCATGATGACGATGGCGATGACCCACGCGAAGATGGGCCGGTTGATGAAGAACTGTGCCATGGCGGGCGGTCCTTCAGCGGGCGGCCGGGGCCGCAGCGCCGGACGCCGCGGGTGCCGCAGCCGATGCGGCCGAGGAGGCGCCGCCTGCCGGGGCTGCCGCCGCCTTGGCCGCCACCTCCACCGGCTTGACCGTGTCGCCCACCTTCACGCGCTGCAGCCCGTCCACCACCACGCGGTCGCCGGCGGCCAGGCCCCCCACGGCCTGCCAGCGGTTGCCCACGGCGGCCTCGACCTGGATCTTGCGGCGCTCGACCTTGTTCTCGGCATTGACCAGCAGCACGCTGGCATTGCCGGCGGTGTCGCGCGTCACGCCCTGCTGGGGCACGAGCAGGGCCTGCTCGTTCACGCCCGTCTCCAGCACCGCGCGCACGTACATGCCCGGCATCAGCAGGCCGTCCGGGTTGGGGAACACCGCGCGCAGGGTGACCGCGCCGGTGGCGGGGTTCACCGTCACGCCGCTGAACTGCAGCCGGCCGGCCTGGGCATAGGTGCTGCCGTCCTCCAGCTTGAGCGCCACGCGCGCCTGGCCTTCGCCCGCGCGCTGAAAGCGCCCCTTGGCCAGGTCGGTCTTCAGGCGCAGCACGTCGGTGCTGGACTGGGTCACGTCCACGTACAGCGGGTCGATCTGCGAGATGGTGGTGAGCGCCGTGGTCTGGTTGGCGGTGACCAGCGCGCCCGGCGTCACCGCCGAGGTGGTGGTGCGGCCCGAGATGGGCGCCTTGATGCGGGTGTAGCCCAGGTTGATGCGGGCGTTCTCGACCGCCGCGCGGTTCACGGCCAGGTCCGAGCGGGCCTGCACCAGCACCGCCTGGCTGTCGTCATACACCTGCCGGCTGATCGCATCGATCTTGACCAGCTCGGCATTGCGACGCGCGTTGGTCTCCGCCGTGCCCACGGTGGCCTGGGCCTTGCCCAGCGAGGCCTCGGCGCTTGCCAGCGCCACCTCGAAGGGCGAGGCATCCAGCTGGTACAGCACCTGCCCGGCCTTCACGTCCGCCCCTTCGGTGAAGAGCCGCTTTTGCACGATGCCGCCCACCTGCGGCCGGATTTCGGCGACCAGGAACGCGCTGGTGCGCCCGGGCAGCTCGGTGGTGATCGACTGCCGCTCGGGCTGGATCGTGACCACGCCGGCTTCCACCGGGGCGCGCGGCGCGGGCTGCTTGGCGGCCTTGTCCGAACACCCGGCCACCACGAAGGCGGCCGCCAGCACGGCAGCGCCGGCCCGGCGCAGGGCACCGGGGACAGCGGTCACACAGGAAGAGGTCAAGGAGGAGGGCCGTGGGGCCATGGCAGCGGGGGCGGAGGGCAGCGAGCGTGTGGCAGGGCGTGGGCAATTCATGGACAAGGCACGGCTTTCGTTGTGGCGAGCATTCTGACGGTCAATTGAAAAGATCGTGTGAAGCTGTGGCAGGCTGGAAAGCCCTCCGGCGGGCCTCGTGTCCGGACCTTGCAACCTTCATGCCGCGTGCGGGCCGCGCGTGCCCCTCGCAGGCGGTGGCGGGCCCCTCGGGCGCTGGCCCCGGGAGTGTGTGGCCGCGCTGGCGGGCCGCCGGCCGGCCGGGCCGTCGATCCGAAGGGTTTCTGCGGGACGGAACGGGGTTTTGAGATCCAAATCGCCCGCATGCCGGCGTTTTCATTGTCTTGGTAGCTATTCAATTGATAGCAAATGGGTGGTCGGGAAACGACGGTCCGCGTTCGCGGCGCCCCCGGGCTCTTGACCCAGATCAAGCCCCGGCCGAAAGGTTTCCACAAGCCGGGATGTGCCACCTACCATCGGCCGCACTGCATCCCGCAGGGGCCCGCGGCGCCGTGCCGCACCGTCCGTACGAGACAAAAGCTTCTTCCCCAGAAAGGCTTCCCATGCGAAGAAATCTTCCGGTCAGCACGCAGGAATACCCGTTTCCTTCCGGCGAAACCCTGGTGTCCACCACCGACCTGAAAGGGCGCATCCTGTACTGCAACCCGATGTTCATCGAGGTGAGCGGCTACGAGCGCGAGGCCCTGCTGGGCCAGCCCCACAACCTGATCCGCCACCCCGACATGCCCGAGGAGGCGTTCCGCGACATGTGGGACACCATCGGCCAGGGCCGGCCCTGGTCGGCCGCGGTGAAGAACCGGCGCAAGAACGGCGACTTCTACTGGGTGATGGCCAACGTCACCCCGCTGATGGAGGGAGACCGCCCCGTGGGCTACCTGTCGGTGCGCACCGAGGCCACCCGCGAGCAGGTGCAGGCCGCCGACGCGCTCTACGCCCGCATGCGCGCCGAGGCCGAGGCCGGCCGCCCGGTGCACGTGCTGCGCGCGGGCCGGCTGGCACGCCTGACCGCCCTGGGCCGCGTCGCGGAGTGGACCCGCATCGGCGTGGGCGGCCAGGTGGCCATGGCGTTCCTGGCCGTGCTGGTGGCCGCCTTCCTGGCGGGGCTCGTGGATGAAGAGCAGGGCCTGTTCTCGGCCGCGGCCTGGGCTGCCGTGGCCGGCGTGGCGATGGCCGCCTTCGCCCAGGTGCGCCGCGTGGCCGTGCTGCCGCTGTCGGACATGGTGCGCGCCGCCAACCGCATGGCGGCCGGCGACCTGACCGAGCGCCTGCGCGTGACCCGCTCCGACGGCGTGGGCGACCTGCAGAAGGCGCTGAGCCAGCTCAACGTGAACCTGCAGTCCATCGTGCGCGATGCGTTGCAGGAGACCGAGAAGATGCGCGTGTCCAGCCGCGCCATCGCCCAGGGCAACCAGGAGCTGTCCGGCCGCACCGAGACGCAGGCCAGCAACCTGCAGGAGACGGCCGCCTCGATGGAGGAGATCACCGGCACCGTGCAGCAGACGGCCGAATCGGCCCGCCAGGCGGCCGACCTGGCGCGGCAGGCCACGGGCGTGGCCGAGCGCACCAGCGGCGCGGTGGACGGCGTGGCCGCCACCATGCAGCAGATCCAGGCCGCCTCGGGCCGCATCGGCGAGATCACGCAGCTCATCGACTCCATCGCCTTCCAGACCAACATCCTCGCGCTGAACGCGGCGGTGGAGGCGGCGCGGGCGGGCGAGCAGGGCCGGGGCTTCGCGGTGGTGGCCGGCGAGGTGCGCAGCCTCTCGCAGCGCACGCTGACCGCCGCGCGAGAGATCCGCCAGCTCATCGACCAGTCGGCCGAGAAGGTGGGCGAGGGGCGCCAGCGCACCGAGAGCGCGCAAAAGACCATGCAGGAGTCGCTGGACCTGGTGCGCCGCGTGGGCGCCCTCATCGGCCAGATCCACAGCGCGGCCGACGAGCAGCAGGCCGGCATCTCGCAGGTGAACAGCGCGGTCTCCCACCTGGACGGCATCACCCAGCAGAACGCGGCGCTGGTGGAGGAGAACGCGGCCCTGGCGCTGGAGCTGCAGTCCCAGGCGCAGACCGTGTCGGACGCGGTGCAGGTGTTCCGCGTGCACGGCGGCCCGCGCGGCGCCGCGGCGTCCGATGCCGTGGCCCTGCGCAGGGCGGCGCGCCCCGGCCCATCGCTCATCGCCGCGCGGGGGGCCTGAAGGCAAATGCGGTGGCAGCAGGGGGGGCGCCCGGCCGGATAGCATGGGGCCCGGGGCCGATGTCCGTCCGCCACGCCCACGGCAACGCCACGCGCTGCCAACCGCACCGAATGTTGATGAAGGAGCCGCCCATGAACCCGTCCACCCCCTCCCTGGCCGATGAACTGATGGCCCAGTTGCAAGGGGCCCCGCTCCAGCAGCTGTCCAGCCAGCTGGGCACCGACGCCACGCAGACCCGTTCCGCGGTGGCGACCGCACTGCCCCTGCTGCTGGGCGCGCTGGGCCGCAACGCTGCGCAGCCGCAGGGCGCCGAGGCCCTGCTGGGCGCCCTGCAGCGCGACCACCAGCCGGCCGCCGGCGGCGGCGCGGGCGGGCTGGACCTGGGCGGGCTCCTCGGGTCGCTGCTGGGCGGCGGCAGTGCCGCCGGCGGCGGGCAGGGCGCCGACATCCTGGGCCACGTGTTCGGCAGCCAGCGCCCGCAGGCCGAGGCCGGGCTGGCCCAGGCGACGGGCCTGGGCGCCAACGCGGGGCAACTGCTCCAGCTGCTCGCGCCCATCGTGATGTCGTTCCTTGCGCAGCGGGTGCAGGCCGGCGGGCTGGATGCCGGCAGCCTGGGGCGCACCCTCGGCCACGAGCGCGACCGCGCCCGGCAGCCGGGCGGCCTGGGTGGCCTGGGTGGAGGCGTGCTGGGCAGCCTGCTCGATCAGGACGGCGACGGCCAGGTCGGCCTGTCGGACCTGGTCAAGCTCGGCGGCGGCCTGTTCGGCGGGCGACGCTGAGCTGAGAGCGCAAGCGCGGTCCGAGGGCCCGGCGACCGGCGACCGGCGACCGGCGACCGGCGACCGGCGACCGGCGGCGCGCGGGTTTGCAACCAACTGCATCGCCGCCCCGGGCGGCTTCGCAAACCCCTGTTGCGCGCACCCCGCCGTTGGGCGGAAACTGCAGCCATCCACGCCACTTCACTCAGGGAGGCCCCATGACCGCAGTCGCCGACATCCTCAAGTCCAAGCCCCATGCCCAGGTCCACACCATCGGGCCCTCCGATTCGATGCTCGATGCGCTGCGGCTCATGGCCGACAAGGGCATCGGCGCCCTCCTGGTGATGGAGGGCGAGCAGATCGCCGGCATCGTGACCGAGCGCGACTACGCCCGCAAGGTGGCCCTGCTGGGCCGCACCTCCGGCGCCACCCAGGTGAGCGACGTGATGACCCGCGCCGTGCGCTTCGTGCGGCCGCACCAGAGCAGCGAGCAGTGCATGCAGCTCATGACCGACAACCGGCTGCGCCACCTGCCGGTGGTGGACGACGCCAACCGGTTGGTGGGCCTGATCTCCATCGGTGACCTGGTGAAGAACATCATGTCCGAGCAGCAGTTCATCATCGAGCAGATGGAGCAGTACATCACTGGCGGCCAGCGCAATTGAGGCTGCCGCGCCGCGCAAACTGCCCTCTAGGGATCCAGGGCGATCACCTCGTCCTGCGGCCCGGCCTCGCACCCCGGGCCCAGCGCCTGCCAGCCGCGGCGCACCACGATCTGGCGGCGGTCGTGGCACAGCTCGATGCGCTCCGCGCCCGGCATGCGATCGTGCACGAAGGCCTCCAGCGAGGCCGGAAGGCTCACCCGCATGCGCAGCGCGTAGAGGTCGTCCCGCGGGTGGTCGTCCACATGCACCAGCGGCGCGAAATGCGCGGCGAACACCATGCCGTGCGATCCCAGCCCGATCGGCTCGGGCCGGTAGCCCTCCGAGTGCAGCCACGCCTGCGCGCGCTCGCGCGTTGGGGGCGCGTCGCCGGCCGGCGCCCAGGCGCTGGCCATCATCTCCGCCACCCACTGGTTGCAGTTCTGGTAGCGCGTGCTGAACGGGTAGGCATTGGCGCTGTAGTCGGCCGCCAGCAGGGCCAGCGCGGCGCGCTTATCCTGGGCCGTGCGTTCCAGCGCGTCGGCGGGCAGCGCGGGCAGCAGCACGATGGCAACGTAGCCCCGGGACGGATCGTCCCGGCCCATCAGGAACCCCGGAATGCCCTGGTCAAACAGCCGGGGCCGCGACTCCTCGCAGGTGTAGTACAGCTGGCGCACCGCCCACGGGCGGTCCGGCTGCGGCCGCAGGGCCAGGCCGGCGTGCGAGTAGCGCACCCCGAAGCGGCCCAGGTCCAGGCCCGAGCGCGAGATCAGCGCCACGCGCTGGCCCGAGGCGTCGAGCACCTGCTTGACCACCGCGGCAAAGCGCAGGATGCGGTCCTGATCGGTGGCGCTCAGCGGCGCGGCGGCATCGCACAGGCCCCAGGTGCCGGCGTGGGCCGGAACCTCCGCCCCCAGCGCGGCGAGGCCGATGGCGGCGATCCCGGTCCAGCGCGCCAGCGCGCGCCGGTGCCGCATGCGGGATGGCAAGGCGGCACGCCGCATCACAGGGCGAGCGGCCGGGAGTCCATCTCCTCGTACCAGTCGTCGTTGAGCACCAGGAAGAAGGCTTCGCGGGTGTTGCCGCGCGCGAACTCGAAGCCGTAGGGCCGCTCGCGCGCCTGCACCAGGTCGCCGGCGGCGAGCGGCCGCGCGCCCTGCGCCTGGCGCGGCAGGTTCAGCACGAACTCGCGCGCGATGCCGGTCTCGGTCGCGCGCAGCCTGAGGCCCGTGGCGTCGGGCCGGCCGGGCACCTGCTCCACGCCGATCACGCGGTACTCGCCCTCGGCCAGGCGCCGGTCGCGGCCCCCGCCGCCGCTCGAATGGCCGATCGAGTCCGAGGCGCTCGAGGCCGCCGACCCCGCGCTGGAGGCCATGGAGGTGAACAGTTCCGCATGGCCGGGCAGGGCGGCGGTGGCGAGCAGCGAAGACACGCACGCGGCGCGAACGAAGGCAATCAGGGGCATGGCAATCCTCGGGGCCGCGGCGGGCAGGGGGGCGGGGTGGGTGGGGATCATGGCGGCGGTCACTGGAACTGGGCGGTGAGTTCCTGCGCGCCCTTTTCGATGCCGGCCTGCGCTGCATCCAGGGTGCCGAAGGTCGCGCCGATGTTCAGCGCGTTCGGGTATTGCTTGGTGACGAAGGCGTCGAGCAGCTGGTTCGACACCGCGTCGAAGATCTCCACGGCGTAGCTGACCGAGCCGGTGAAGGTGCCTTCCTTGCCGCGAATGCCCTGCACCAGGTTGTAGGGTCCGCCGCCGATGTCGAAGCGCGTGAAGGTGCTCAGGCCCCGCGTGGTGAGCCTGGCGCCGGTCAGCGTCACGCGCAGGCGCAGCGTGGCGGGGGCGGGCTGGGCCACGATCTGAAAGCGCGTGGCCAGCCGCGCCGTGAACTGCCGGCGCATGTCGCCAGCCAACTGGCGCCGCTGGGCCTCAGGCACGTCCTCGAACTGGTGGTCGGGCCCGGAGTAGATCACGATGGGGTCGAGGATCACCTTGGTGTACTGGCTCCAGTCGCGGTGCGATGCCACGCGGTAGGGAATGCGGCCGGTGTCGTCGTCCAGGTTGGGCCGCAACTGGGGCGCGGACTGCAGCCCGGTGTAGGCGATGGGCTGGGTGCTGGCGCAGCCGGCCAGGGCGGCAAGGCACAGCAGGGGCAGGAGCGTCGCGGGGCGCATAAAAGGGGTGGCATGCATGGAGCTTCTCCAAAAGAAAGGGACGAAGGGGGTCCAGCCCCGGCCGAGGGGCCAGGGGATGGGTCTATAACTGAACATACATGTACGGTATAGTATGATTTGCACGAGGGAGCCCTGTCAAGTAAAGAGTACAAGTTAGTTCACTTTTGGAGATGCGAATGCGGGTCAGGACCCAGGCGCGGCGGGATGCCATCGTGGAAGCGGCGGCCAAATTGTTCGAAGAGGTGGGGTACGAGGCGGCGTCGATGAACGAGCTGGCCAAGCGGCTCGGGGGCTCCAAGGCCACCCTCTACGGCTATTTCCCGTCCAAGGAGCCGCTGTTCGTCGCCGTGGTGCAGTCGCTGGCGACCTCCCACCTGGCCGACGCCACCTCCCACCTGCTGGCGGCGCTGGAAACGCGCCCGCCGATGCGGCCCACGCTGACCCGGTTCGGGGACGAGGCGCTGCAGGTGATGCTGAACGACCGCCGCGCGCTCTCGGTGTACCGCATGGTGCTGGCGGACGCGGGTCGCTCCAACATCGGCGAGCTGTTCGACGGCGCCGGCCCGCGCCAGTGCATCGACGCGCTCACCCGCTTCATGGGCGCCGCCATGGCGCACGGCGAGGTGTGCGAGGGCGATCCCCAGGTCATGGCGATGCAGTTCATGGCGCTGCTCACCGCGGAAACCGGGCCGCGCCTGTACCAGCAGGACCCACCGGCCGTCTCCGTCGCCGACATCCACGCGCGGGTGGTGCGGGCCGTGGACTTCTTCCTGCGGGGCGCGGCCCCCGGGCGCTAGGGGCGACCCGAAGCGCGCCGGCATGCCCTGCGGCGCCGACGCCGGTTCGGCGTCTTGTCCTGCGCATTTGCCGGGGTCGCGGGCCAGTGCGGTCGGCTCAGCCGTCGTTCAATAGGGCCATCCCCCGCCGACCCTTCTCTTTGGCCCCTTCGCCTGGAACCCGAATGTCCGCCTTGCCGTCCCGCACCGAGTCTCCCGCCGCACCGCCGCCGTCCTTGCCGGGCGGCGATTCGCCCACCCACCGCGCGCACAGCGCCTTGCGGCGCGCCGCAGCCGCGCTGGCGCCGCCGGCCGACACCCACACGCCCGCGGACCGCTACGAAGAGCTTTTCATCGAAGTGCAGCGCCAGCGCATCTTCGAAGACTCCAAGACCTTCGTGGACTGCGCCCCGCGCCAGCCGCCCGAGACCATCCTCGCGGCCTACCGCGCGCAGTGCCAAGCGCCGGGCTTCGACCTGCATGCCTTCGTGCACCGGCATTTCAAGCCCCAGACCCGCGCCTGCGACGGCCCCACGGTCGAACCCGGGCTGACCATGGCGGCGCACATCGATGCGCTGTGGGACGAGCTCACCCGCCACCCGGCCCACCACCCCCCGCGCGGCTCGCTGCTGGCACTGCCGCACGCCTACGTGGTGCCGGGCGGCCGGTTCGTGGAGATGTATTACTGGGATTCGTACTTCACCATGCTGGGCCTGGTGCGCAGCGGCCGGCGGCATCTGCTGCACACGATGACGGACAACTTCGCCTACCTCATCGACACCTACGGCCACGTGCCCAACGGCACCCGCACCTACTACCTGAGCCGCTCGCAGCCGCCGGTGTTCTCGTTGATGGCCGAGCTGTGCGAATCGTGCGCGGGGCACGGCGCCGCGCAGTACCTGCCGCAGATGCGGCGCGAATACGAGTTCTGGATGGAGGGTGCCGACACCCTGGCCCCGGGCAGTGCCCACCGCCGCGTGGTGGCGCTGCCGGACGGCGCCGTGCTCAACCGCTACTGGGACGACCGCGACACGCCGCGCGAGGAATCGTGGCGCGAGGACGTGGAGACCGCCGCCCAATGCCAGCGCCCCGCAAACGAGGTGTACCGCGACCTGCGCGCCGCCGCCGAGTCGGGCTGGGACTTCAGCGCGCGCTGGCTGGACGATGGCGCCTGCGGCACCTGCCGCACTCAGACCCTGTCCACCATCGGCACCACACGCATCCTTCCGGTGGACCTGAACGCGCTGCTGCACAAGGCCGAGACCACCATCGCTCGCCTGAGCCGCAGCGTGGGCGACACGGCCACGGCCGACGCGTTCGACCACCGGGCCCGCCAGCGCGCCGAGGCCATGTCCCGCGTGCTGTGGAACGCCGAGGCCGGCGCCTTCCTCGACCACGACTGGCAGGCCGGCACGCCGCGTCCCTCGCTCAATGCCGCCACCGTGGTGCCGCTCTTCACCGGCACGGCCACGCCCGAGCAGGCCCATGCGCTGGCCGCCACCGTGCGCCGGCGCCTGCTGGTGCGGGGCGGCCTGTCCACCTCGGAGACCGCCAGCGGCGAGCAGTGGGACCGCCCCAACGGCTGGGCGCCGCTGCAGTGGATGGCGGTGGAAGGCTTCGCCGCCTACGGCACGGCCGACGAAAGCTGCCGCCAGCTGTCGGACGACATCCGCACGCGTTGGGTCAAAACCGTGCAGGACGTGTACGACCACGAGGGCAAGCTGGTCGAAAAATACTCGCTGTGCGAATCCGGCGACAGCCCCTCCACCGGAGGCGATGGCGGCGAGTACCCGCTGCAGGACGGGTTCGGCTGGACGAACGGGGTGGTGCGGGGCTGGCTGGACGACCCCGCCTGACGGCCCGGCGGCCGTGCCACCCGTCGGACCACGTCCCTATGAGGGAATGGCCCAGACCGTCGTGGTGGCCCGCGTCGGGGTATTGGCCTTCGTGGTCACGATGCACGCGGTGCCATGGGCGCCATCGGTGCCGAAAGACATCACCACGTCGGGATTGCCGACGGGGTAGGCCAAGATGTACATCAAAGGGACGTAGATAATGCCTTTGACATTATCGCCGTTGTAGGTCACGCTGTTTTCGCCATTCACCGCGAGCCGGTCGCCCAGGTGGTTGGTGAGGGGTTGGCCAGCGAAGGCAGATAAAGGAACGGGGTTGAAGGGGGTCGATCCCGTTATTTTCTGTCCGTTGATCGTGCCGCTCATTTGAACCAGCGATCCATTGGCGGGATCGTATTTTCGGGTGAGTTGCAGGTGGATATTCTGCTCGGGCATGTCCAGAATGCCATCCTTGAAACTCATTGTGAATGGATTGAAATAATAGGCCTGGGAATTGATGCCATCCGTCGAAATGCTGATGGCCACGAAATTCAGATCCCAGTCGGTGCCCGGCAGAAGCGTTGCGTATTGCGCCTGGATGGAGACGAAAGACCGGCTTTGCAGGGTCTCGATGTCGAATTGGAAGGGGTAGTAGCCGCTGAAATCCGCCAGTTCGCACCCGCTGAGGTCGTACAGCGCGAAGTCGGGTTTCGCGGCCTGGGGAATGGTGACGAGCGACCGGATCTGCGCGGGCTTTTGCCCATCGGTCACCATGTTGTTGCAGGCGAAACCCTGCTCGGCAGCGGTGCCCATGATGAGCGACACGGTCTCGCTGCCCTGGGCGACCGTGAAGAAGTACATGTTCAGGTTGTACGCATAGGTGTGCACCGGCTGAAGATTCCCGGTGGTGCCAGGGTCGTACTGCAGTTGGTTGTCCGAGCCGATCCGCATCACCTTTTTTCCGGTCGCCGTATCGACGTAATCGCCGGCGAAGAGGGCGGCGGCAATGGGGTTGTTGTAGGTGGCGCCGGAGACATCGACCTTCGTTTGCTTCGGCAAGGTGATGCTTCCCGAACAGAAGGCCACCGGCCCGTACGTGTCGCCCGCGCGGGTGAACTCCAGCTCGACCGAGAGCCCCTGGTCGGACGTCTGGTGCAGGGTCTTGCCGTCGAAGCTTCCCGTGAAGGGGTAGCGGGTGGCGGAGGTTCCGTCCAGCGAGATGATCAGCGACACGTGGTACGCAGGGGCGATGGTGCCTGCTTGAAACACCATGTTGGTGTCGACCGCGAAAAAGGCGCCCTGGGCGTTTCCAAGGGTGTAGTAGCCGTTGAAGGTCTGCAGCGCCGGTGCGTCGGGCCGGGCGGAAGGCGAAGCCCCGAGCGCTGGTTGGGCGGGGTTCAACAGCTGCAGATGATGGGCTTGCGTGTCCTCGATGGAAATCGAGCGCGGCACGGACGGAATGGGGGTCGGGGTCATGGTGGAGGGCGTTTCAAGGGTTGCGATCTGCCGAGGCCGGCAGGGCGGAGGGGCCCGCCCAGGGGCTCAGCGCTTCCTGGGCGGCGGTGGCGTGCGCGGCGATGGGCGCGGGCGCAGCCTCAGGAAGGGGACCAGGCCACCGTCAAAGCCCCTGCGGGATCTTTCGTGATGGCACGCACCCGGATGCAGTCGCCATCGCTGCTTCCGGTTTGGATTACCCGCCTTTTCGGCAGGTTGCAATGGTCCCCGGAGTAATGAACGCTGCTGAGCGTGGCGTTGACGCCGGCACCATTGTCAATGGTGGTGATTTTCTGGTCTGCCATGGCGTCGCTAATCCCCGTTTTGGTGAATAATGCGCAAAAATCGTGATATTCCATTCCCCTGATGGGGGTGCTGACTGGAATCAGGATTTTCACGGTGGCGCACGGGCCACTGCGCGATATTATGGGGACGGCTTTCTAACAGATTGAAAAATCCCTGAAAATTGCTTAAACGATCTGATAAAACATGAAAAACAATCGGAGCGCACGGCCTGCGCGGTGCCGTGCCTCCGGGGCCGCCGCTGCCTCAGGCCGCCTTTTCCACATGCGCCTGGCGCGTGTACAGGAAATCGATCACCGCCTTGCGGCTGCGCAGGTAGCGCGGGTCTTCGGCCAGGGCCACGCGGTTGCGGGGGCGCGGGATGTCCACCGCCAGCACCTCGCCGATGGTGGCGGCCGGGCCGTTGGTCATCATCACGATCTTGTCGGACAGCAGCACGGCCTCGTCCACGTCGTGGGTGACCATGACCACCGTGCTCTGCGTGCGCGCCACGATCTCCAGCAGCTCGTCCTGCAGCTTGGCGCGGGTGAGGGCGTCCAGCGCGCCGAAGGGCTCGTCCATCAGCAGCACCTGGGGCTCCATCGACAGCGCCCGGGCGATGCCCACGCGCTGCTTCATGCCGCCCGAGATCTCGCCGGGGCGCTTTTGCGCCGCGTGCGTGAGGCCCACCATGGCCAGCGCGGCCTCGGTGCGGGCCTTGAGCTGGGCCTTCGGTTCCCGCTTGCCGAACACGCGCTCGACCGCCAGGTGCACGTTGCCTTCGCAGGTCAGCCAGGGCAGCAGGGAATGGTTCTGGAACACCACCGCGCGCTCGGGGCCGGGGCCCTTGATCTCCTTGTTGGCGCACAGCAGCGCGCCGGCGGTGGGCACGGTGAGTCCGGCGATCAGATTGAGCAAGGTGGACTTGCCGCAGCCCGAGTGCCCGATGAGGGCGACGAACTCGCCCTTGGCGATGGACAGGTCGATGCCCTTGAGCGCCGGGAACAGCCCCTTGGCGGTCTTGAAGGTCTGGGCGACGCCCTGGACCTCGATGAATTTCGCGGGGTTGTTCATGCCTTCACCTCTTCGAACGTGAATGCCGTGGCCAGCTTGACCAGGGCGTATTCGAGCAGCAGCCCGACGATGCCGATCACGAAGATCGCGATGATGATGTTCTTGACGTTCAGGTTGTTCCACTCGTCCCACACCCAAAAGCCAATGCCCACGCCGCCGGTCAGCATCTCGGCCGCCACGATCACGAGCCAGGCGGTGCCCACGGCCAGGCGCACGCCGGTCAGCATGTAGGGCAGCACGGCGGGGAACAGGATGGTGGTGGCGATCTTCCATTCCGAGAGGTTGAGCACGCGGGCCACGTTCATGTAGTCCTGCGGCACGCGCTGCACGCCCACCGCGGTGTTGATGACCATGGGCCAGATCGAGCAGATGAAGATGGTCCAGATGGCGGCCGGGTTGGCGCCCTTGAACACCAGCAGGCCGATGGGCAGCCACGCCAGCGGCGACACGGGCCGCAGCAGGCTGATGAGCGGGTTGAACATGCGCGAGAGGAAGTGGAACCGCCCGATCACGAAACCCGCGGGAATGCCCACGAGCGCCGCCAGCCCGAAGCCGACCGCCACGCGCTCCAGCGAGGCGAGCACGTTCCAGCCCACGCCCTGGTCGTTGGGGCCGTTGCGGTAGAAGGGGTTGCTGAAGACTTCCAGCGCCTGCTTCCAGGTCTCCAGCGGGCCGGGAATGCTCTGGCCAGTGGTGGAGGACACCACGGCCCACAGCCCGATCAAGAGGCCCAGGCCGCAGGCCGGCGGCAGCACGGCGAGCCAGAAGGCGCGCGAGGCGGCCGCCCAGTCGCGCGGCGCCCGCGGCGGGCTGGGCGGGGCGGACTGCAGTGGTTTTTGCCCCGATGCCGGCGTTTTGATTGCCGGTGTTGCTATCGTTTGCATAGCAGAAGGGGCCGCGGCTGGGGTGGGCTCCGGCGGGGCGTGGAAGACGGCGCTGACCATGGTGGGATTCTCCTGGCGGGGGCTGGGGGCGGGCGGCTCGGGCGGGGCCCGGGGTCAGGCCTTGATCTTGAAGCTGTCGGCGTACTTGGCCGGGTCCTTGCCGTCCCAGACGACGCCGTCCATCAACTTGCTGGAGCGCATGTCGCTCTTGGGCAGGGGCACCTTGGCGGCGGTGGCGGCCTGCTTGTACAGCTCGGTGCGGTTGATCGACTTGGCGACGGCCAGGTAGTCCGGGTGGTCCTTGAGCAGGCCCCAGCGCTTGTGCTGCGTGAGGAACCACATGCCGTCGGACAGGTAGGGGAAGTTCACCGCGCCGTCGTTGTAGAACTTCATGTAGTTGGGGTCGTCCCAGGTCTTGCCCAGTCCGTTCTGGTAGCGGCCCAGGATGCGCTGGTTGATGGCGTCCACGCTGGTGTTCACGTAGGCCTTGCCGGCGATGGTTTCGGCCATCTTGTTCTTGTTGGCGAGGCCCTCGTCGATCCAGCGGCCGGCCTCCAGGATGGCGGCCGTCACGGCGCGCGCGGTGTTGGGGTACTTCTGCACGAACTCCGACGTGGTGCCCAGCACCTTCTCGGGGTGGTCCTTCCAGATGTCCTGCGTGGTGGTGGCGGTGATGCCGATGCCGTCCATGATGGCGCGGTGGTTCCAGGGCTCGCCCACGCAGAAGCCGTCCATGTTGCCCACGCGCATGTTGGCCACCATCTGCGGCGGCGGCACGGTGATGACCTTGGCCCCCTTGAGCGGGTCGATGCCGTTGGCGGCCAGCCAGTAGTACAGCCACATGGCGTGCGTGCCGGTGGGGAAGGTCTGCGCGAAGGTGTATTCGCGTTTTTCCTTGGCCATGAGCTGGGCCAGGCCCGCGCCGTCCACCGCGCCGGCATCGGCGAGCTTCTTGCTCAGCGTGATGGCCTGGCCGTTGTTGTTCAGGGTCATGAGCACGGCCATGTCCTTCTTGGGGCCGCCGACACCCAAGTGCACGCCGTACACCAGGCCGTACAGCACGTGGGCGAAGTCCAGCTCGCCGTTGGCCAGCTTGTCGCGCACGCCCGCCCAGCTCGCTTCCTTGGAGGGCACGATCTTCACACCGTACTTCTGGTCGATGCCCAGCACCGAGGCCATTACCACGCTGGCGCAGTCGGTGAGGGGGATGAAGCCGATCTTGACTTCCTTCTTTTCCGGCGCGTCGGAGCCGGCTGCATGCACCATGGAGCGCAGCGCGGGGCTCACGCCCACGGCCCCCACGGCGGCGGCCTGCAGCACGGTGCGGCGGTGGAGACTGGTTTTGGACAGGTCGGTCATGGAAGGCATCCCTTGGCTTGGCTGGCAACGTGAAAAACAAAAAAGGCGTCCTCACACGCCCGCAGGCTGCCTTGGGGGCAGCGCCGCGAGCGGTGGGGACGCCTTTGTCCGGGTTCTGCCAGGTCGCACCCGCCATTGGGTGGGGCCTGGCAATCGACCAACGTTGGTCTTGCCTCCGTCATTGCAAGCCTTGTGCCAGAGCGGGCCATGCGGGATGTTCGCTATTGTTTTTGTAGCGATATGCCCTAGTGTTGATTGCGCTGGAGGCCTTTTGGGCTCGAACCGTCCGGCGCCGGGCGCCGCGTGGCCCTGGGCCAAAGCGGGCCGCGGCGCGTGCAGGGCCGGGCACGGAAGCCGCGCGATGGTGCAGTGCCGCACTGCCCTTGTGCAGCGCCGCCGGCCGCGCCGGTCAGCCCAGCAGGTCTGCCACGTCCAGCATGCGCTGGGCCACCTCGACCAGCTTCATGCCCTTGTCCATCGCGCTTTTGCGCAGCTTGTCGTAGGCGGCCTGTTCGGTCAGGCCCTGGCGCTGCATCAGCAGGCCCTTGGCGCGGTCGATGGTCTTGCGGTCCTTCAGCTCGCTGCGCGCATCGGCCAGTTCGGCGCGCAGGGCCTGCTCGTGCTGGAAGCGCGCCATCGCCACGTCCAGGATGGGGCGGATGCGCTGGGGCGACAGCCCGGCCACGATGTAGGCCGACACGCCCGCGGCCACTGCCTGCCGCACGTGGGAGGGATCGTCGTCGTTGGTGAACATCACGATGGCGCGGGGCGCATCGCGGGTGGCCATCACCACGTGCTCCAGCGCGTCGCGGGCGTCGCTCTCGGCGTCCACGATCACCAGGTCGGGCTGCAGCTGCGCGAGCCGCTCGCTCAGGAACACGTCGGCCGGCAGCGTGGCCACCAGGTTGAAGTTGTTTTCCAGCAGGCCGATGCGCAGCGCCCGCGAGCGCTCGGCCTGCAGCTGGGCGTGCTCGTCGTCCTCGGCGCCCACCGCCAGGTCGGGGGCCACCACCACGATGCGCAGGGAGTCGGTCATGCCCCAAGCTTAAGCAATAAATACGCCCATGCTGGTGCGCCGGCGGGGTGCAAACCCCGATGGATCGCCGCGGATACCCGAAAGCGCACTGTGCGGGTGCATTAGCACCGCTTTCGGCCTGGGACGGAAATTGCTAATGGATGTAACTTGCTATGGAGCAGGGGTTACCCGATAGCGTAAGACTCTTCGGTCTTATATACATCCGGATACATGTAAACCATTGAATGGATTGGAGCTGGGTCTATGAGCACACAAGGAAGCAGGCGTGCCGCGCTGCTGGCGATCGCGGCGCTGGCCGCCACGTTGGGGGCAGGGTGCAGCAAGGTGCCCGACACCATCAAGATCGGCGTGGCCCAGCCGCTGTCGGGGCCGCTCGGCGCGCTGGGGCAGGATATGCTCAACGGCGTGACGCTGGCGGTGCAGGAGCTCAACAAGTCCGGCTTCACGGTCGATGGTAAGACCGTCACCCTGGAAGTGGTCGCGCAGGACGACCGGGCCGATGCCGACTCCGGCAAGAAAGCCGCGCAGCAGCTGGTGGAGTCCGGCGTGGTGGCGGTCATCGGCAACCTCAATTCGGGCGTCAGCATCGCGGCGGCGCCCATCTATGCCGAAAAGGGCATCGCGCAGCTGGCCATCTCCACCAACCCGCGCTTCACCGAACTGGGCCTGCAGACCACCTTGCGCCTGGTGGCCAATGACAACCTGCAGGCCCGCGCCATGGGCTCGTTCGCGGCCACGCAGCTCAGCACCGCCAGCTACGCCGTGCTGGACGACGGCACGCCCTACGGCAAGGGCCTGGCCGATGGCGCGGCCAAGCAGCTGGCGACGGAGAAGAAGGAAGTCACCGTGCGCCAGTCGTTCGACGACAAGACCACGGATTTCGACGAGGTGGCCCGCCGCATCCAGACGGCGAAGGTGGGCGTGATCGTCACCACGCTCAACGACTTCCAGGTGCTGGCGCTGCTGCAGGCGCTGCAGAAGATCAACTACACCCAGCTGTCCGTGCTGGGCGGCGACACCATCAAGACCACCGACATGGTCAAGGGCATGGGGATGGTCACGGCCATCTATGCCACCTCGCCCGTGCTGGAGGCGCGCGAGTTCATCACCGGCCGCCAGTTCCTGGACCGCTACAACACCGCGTTCAAGAAGCCGCCCGCCTACGGCGGCCACTACAGCTACGACGCCACCTACGTGCTGTCGGCCGCCATCAAGCAGGCCAAGTCCGCCGATCCGAAGGAGATCACCAAGGCCCTGCGGGCCATCAACGGCTACGCGCCCGTTACCGGCACCATGACCTGGGACGAAAAGGGCGAGCAGCGCTACGGCGCCGTGGGCGTGTACAGCCTGCGCGCCGGCAACTGGGAACTGCGCATGCGCTCCGACCGCTGGTGAGGGCCGGGAGCCGCGGCGTGCCGGCGGCCCCCGGCGGCGCTCAGCGGATGGACACCGGCACCGTGGCCTGGGCGGTGCGGCCCAGAGAGTCGCGCGCCACGATGGTCAGCGCGTAGCTGCCAGCCACCGGGGAAGGCCAGCGGGCGGTCACCGTGGTGCCCTGTATCGAAAAACCCATGCCCAGCGGGGCGCCGGTGATCGTCACGGACAGCCAGGAGGCTCCCGGCGCGGAGACCGTGATCGTGCCGGTGAGTGCCTGGCCGGCCGTGCCGGTCCAGGGCGCGGCGGCCACCGAGAGGCCGCCCGGGGGCGTACTGCTGCCGGCCGCCGCGATGCGCACGGAATAGGTGCCGCGGCCGGTCAGGCCGGTCTTGGTGTCCGTGGCTGCCACGGTCACCGCGTAGGTGCCCTGGACGGGGCGTGCCCAGGTCACGGAGCCGTCCGCGCCGATCGCCATGCCGGACGGCGCGCCGCTCAGCGCGTAGCGCAGGGGGTTCACCGAGGTGGCGGCGCCGCTGAATGCCAGGGGCACGCCTTCGGTGCCGGAGATGCTGCCGCCCGGCACCGAAGGAGGCAGGGGCGCGGTGATGGTCACCGTGTAGGTGCCCTGGCCGCTCAGGCCCGTCTTGGTGTCGCGCGCCGTCACGGTCACCGCGTAGCTGCCCGCCACGGGGGCAGCCCAGGTGACCACGCCCGTGCCGGACACCGCCATGCCCGCAGGGGCTCCCGCCAGGCTGAGGCTGACCGCGTTGGCCGAGGCCACCGAGATGGTGAAGGACAGCGGCTGGCCGGCCAGCCCGCTCACCGCCGCGCTGCCCACCACCGGCGGCGGAGCCGCCACGGTGGATCCTGCCAGCCGGCCGAGCAGATCCGCAGCGCGTGGCGTGCCCAGTCCGGTGAGCTGGTCGTAGCCCGAGCGGGCCGTGCAGGTAGCGCAGGTGCCGTGGCTGCCCGCGGCCACGTCGAGGAAGCCCGCGGCGTAGCTGGCGGGCTGGGCGCCCACCGTGCCGTACAAAGCGGCATGCGGCCGGCCCAGCGCGTCCCCGCCTGCCTGGGCGCGCAGGGCGCCGGCCACCGCCATGAGGCCCGACCACATCGGCGTGGACAGGCTGGTGCCGCCCGCGCTCAGCCATTGCGCTGCGCCCCCGCCCTGGGGCATCACGGCCACGTACTGGCCGGTGGACGGGTCGGCATTCATCGCGACGTCGGCCACCGTGCGGCGCGCCACCGATCCCACCCCGGGCAGGCCGGACTGCTGGTAGGCCGGCGTCGCGAAGTACGCGCTGGTGCCTCCGCCCGTGCCCGACCACGCGACTTCCGAGCGCACGCCCGCTCCGGTGTAGGTCAGCGAGGTTCCGCCCACGCCGAGCACGCCCGGCGATGCGGCGGGCCACATCACGCCTGCGCCCGAATCCCCGGTGGCCGCCAGGTAGCCCATGCGCGTTCCGGCGAAGGCGGATTCGAGTCCGCCGCCCCAGCTGCCCTCGGGCGCACCGAAGCTCATGGACACCTGTCCCGGCCCCATGGCGTTGGCCAGCCGCACGGCGGCGGTGAGCGCGCCGACCGACGCGTCGGGCGCCTCGATGAGCACGATGCGCGCGGCCGGAGCGATGGCGTGGGACCACTGCAGGTCCAGCGCGATCTCCGTGGCCCAGCCCGCGTCGTAGGCCGGGGCGGTCCCTGTCAGCCCGCCCGCGGACGTGGCGTAGGCCTGCCACAGCTCGCAGCCCGCGGTGGCCGCTGGCGCGGGCAGGGGCAGGGGCAGGGCGGTGCTGGCGGGAAGGACCTTCGCGGTGCAGGCCGGCAGTCCGAATTTCTGGTTGAACGTGGCCAGTTCCGCGGCCGCATTCGGGTTGTGGCGGGCCGCCACGATGTAGATCGTCTGCCCCGCGCCCATCTGCGCTGCCTGCTGCGCGGTGGGGGTTGCGCCCGTGGCGGGCAGCGCCGGCAGGCCGTAGGCCGCGCGCACCTGCGCCGGCGTGTAGGTGGTGACCACGCTGGCGGCGCGGGCCTCTCCCGTGCCGTCTGCCGAGGGGGCCTGCTGCTCCTGTGCGATGGCCGCCTTGATACGGTCCGGTGTCAGGTGCCGCGTCGACAGCGTGGCCAGGCCGGCGTCGATCGCAGTCGATCGTGGCGCCATCGAAGCGCTGGCGGTGGGGTCGGCCGCATCCTCGGGGCCGGGGTCGGGCAGCAGCACGGGCGCGATGTGGAAGGCTGGCCGCGCCGTCAGCTCGGCCGGCACCGCCGTGGGCAGGTCGGCGGACGACGACGACAGCGTGGTCACGCTCGCGGCGGCCTCGCCGTCGCGCGTGGCCGCGCCATCGGTGGTGGAGCCGCCGCCACAGGAGGCGAGAAAGGCCGCCGCCAAAGCGGCCAGGGGCCAAAGGGGGCTGCCGGGGTGGCAGCGGGCGGGCAGGGAGGGGGCGGGACGGGGCATGGAGGTTTCCCTGGGGCGGTGCCGGAGCGGGAGGGTTTTCGAACGCGGGCCCCGGCAGGGGTGGATGGACCGGCCCAATGTAAGTGTTTGTTTCTTCTGGGGCGATCAAATATTTCAAATAAAACATTTGTTTCATTAAAAATGATAAAAATGATTTCACGCACCCGGGGTGCCGCCTCATGGCCTTGGCGGCCGCACTACACTGCAGGCCCATGAGCCAGCTGATCCTCGGAATCGAATCCTCCTGCGACGAAACCGGCGTGGCGCTGGTGCAGTCGCCCACCGGCGACGGGGTGCCCACGCTGCTCGCCCATGCCCTGCACAGCCAGATCGAAATGCACCAGGCCTACGGCGGCGTGGTGCCCGAACTGGCCAGCCGCGACCACATCCGCCGCGTGCTGCCGCTGACGGAAACCGTGCTGGCCGAATCCGGCAGGCGCCTGGCCGACGTGGATGTGGTGGCCTACACGCGCGGCCCGGGGCTGGCCGGCGCGCTGCTCGTGGGCGCCGGCGTGGCCTGCGCCCTGGGCGCGGCGCTCGACAAGCCCGTGCTGGGCGTGCACCACCTCGAAGGGCACCTGCTGTCGCCCTTCCTCAGCGCGGACCCGCCGGAATTTCCCTTCATCGCGCTGCTGGTCTCGGGCGGCCACACGCAACTGATGCGCGTGGACGGCGTGGGCCGCTACGAAATGCTGGGCGAGACCATCGACGACGCCGCGGGCGAGGCCTTCGACAAATCCGCCAAGCTGATGGGCCTGGGCTATCCCGGCGGGCCCGCGCTGTCGCGGCTGGCCGAGCAGGGCGACCCGGCCGCCTTCAAGCTGCCGCGACCGCTGCTGCACAGCGGCAACCTCGATTTCTCGTTCGCCGGCCTCAAGACCGCCGTGCTCACCCAGGCGCGCAAGCTGGGCGACGACCTCGACGCGCGCAAGGCCGACCTGGCCGCCAGCACGCAGGCCGCCATCGTGGACGTACTGGTGCGCAAGACGGCCGCCGCGCTGCAGCAGACCGGGCTGCGCCGCGTGGTGGTGGCGGGCGGCGTGGGGGCCAACCGGCACCTGCGCGAGCAGCTCAATGCCGCCTGCGCCCGCGCCCAGGTGCGCGTGCACTACCCCGAGCTGCACCTGTGCACCGACAACGGCGCCATGATCGCCATGGCCGCCGCCATGCGCCTGCAGGCCGGCCGCCAGCAGGCCAACCGCGACTACGCCTTCGACGTCAAGCCGCGCTGGCCCCTCGATACGCTGCAGTAAGGAGCGGCGGCCGGAAGTGGCGGCCAGACCGCTGAGCAACCGCTGGCAGGCGATGGCGCCGTCGAGCGGACGCCTTGCCAGCCGGGTGAACCGTTGTCGCTCGAAGCGGATGCGCCGCTGGCCGCAGCCCGCGACCAGGCGTGGGGACGCTCTGCCACCGGATGGGCGAACTTCGGCGACTACGGCTTCACCGTCACCAACACGGCGATGGCCGCCGAAAGCGCGGCGACTGCCGTGGGGCCGTGTCGAAACAGCGACGGCTGGGGCCCGATCTCGCTTTGCAGGCGCCGGCGAAGCGTCGCCGACATCACCCCGTGAATCGCTGAAAGGGCGATGACCAGCGCCATCTTGCCGAAGAGCCAGCCTTGTCCGATCCAGCCACCCCCTGCCGCGAGGCCGAGGCCAAGCACCCACACCAGCGCCATGGACGGTGCGGTCACGCGCCGGTCCCACTGAAGCACCGCCGTACCCAGGCGCTTTTCATGCGGCAGGAGCACGCCGCCGGCCGCGGGCCATCGCGATGCCACCACAGACAGCAGCAGCAGGCCTCCCACGAAGATGAGGGCCGCGCCGACGTGCAGGCCCTTGATCCACAGGTACGTCATCGAAGAACCCATCTGCTGTAAAGCCCTCCGAAGGGAAAGCAGGCAACGAGCATCAGCTTTCCCGCGGCCTGCTTTGAAAGTCCTCCGCTTGCCACTGCTCGCACTGCGGCCCATCCCAACGCGAGGAATGCAAATCCATGTATCGGCCCCATCACCGAGACGGCCATGGGAAAGCCCCCCAGGTGCTTCAACGGCACCGCGACAAAAAGCAGTGCCAACAGCGTGGTCGCTTCCAGGACGCACCAGGTGCGTAGCGCTGCGACACCGTGAGCGGGCCCATCCGGGCGGGCACAAGAGTCAGGGGCTGGATCGTGATGCGTCATTCCCCATTCTTGCTGGAACCCCTACACTGGGACAGTGGCAAGAATGCCAGTATTCGATGGTTTTGAGACAGCGCCGCAGATTGCGCTGCACGGCTCTGGTGCCCCCTCCCGCATGACCTCAACGAGACCTCCGCTTCAAAGACCCCATCGCATTGCATGTCTGGCGCTCCCGGGCGTCTTGTCGTTCGATCTGGCGACCGCCTGCGAGTCCTTTCGATTTGCGACGAATGCTTCTGGCGCGCCCTGCTACCAGATCGCGGTATGCGCGGAGCAACAGGAACTCGACGCAGGCCCCTTCGCCATCCGCATCAGGCACGGCCTGGAACCGCTCGATACGGCTGACACGATCGTCGTGCCGGGCATCCTGCTGCCTTCGCCACCCCTGTCTCTTGCCGCCTCGCAAGCTCTGCGCCGGGCGGCCAAGAGAGGCGCTCGCATCGCTTCCATCTGCTCTGGCGCCTTCGTTCTCGCGGAAGCGGGTTTGCTGGATGGGCTGCGGGCGACCACCCATTGGGTGGCCGCGCCGGCACTGGCCCACCGGTATCCTGCGATCGATGTCGATCCGTCGGTGCTGTTCGTCGACAACGGACAGATACTGACCTCTGCAGGGGCCGCTGCGGGCCTGGACCTCTGTCTGCACATGATCCGCGCAGACTTTGGCGCCGCCGTCGCTGCGCACGTGGCCCGGCTGTCCGTGGTGCCGTTGCAGCGCGAAGGGGGACAAGCGCAGTTCATTCCACCGCCGGCACAGGCCACCGACAAAAGCCTGCAGCCCCTGGTCAGTTGGGCCCTGGCAAACCTTCATCGGCCAATGACCCTCACGTCCCTGGCCCGGCAGGCGTGCAGCAGCACCCGGACGCTGCACAGGCGGTTCAATGAGCAGTTCGGAGAGTCGCCCGCGCAGTGGCTGTCCCGGATGCGCGTGCAGAGGGCGCAAGAACTGCTGGAACGCAGCCGTCTCTCGGTGGAGCAAATTGTCAGCCAGGTGGGCCTGGGTTCTGCCGCGAACTTCAGGCTGCAGTTCCAGCGGATCGTCGGCGTGAGTCCAAGCCACTACCGCAAGAGTTTCGGCCGGCGCCTCGGTACGGGCGATTAGCCCGTTCGCAGCCCGTTCAGCCGTGAAACGGCGCCTTTCCATGGAGACGCCGGGGACACAAAAAAGCGCCCTGGCGTTTCGGCCAGGGCGCTTTGCGTTCTGCCTGCCTCGGCGGGACGGCCTCAGGCGATGGTCAATTGCGTGGCGCGGCTCACCGGCACCACCTTGCCCAGCACCAGCGTCAGCACGCCGTTTTCCAGCTTGGCGGAGCTGGTGGACACGTCGATGTCCGCCGGCAGCTCCCAGGCGCGCTGCACCTGGCGCGGCGCACCCTCCACGCTGGTCAGGCGCACCTGATTGCCTTCGATGGTCAACTGCAATTGGTCACGGCTCAGGCCGGGCAGATCCATCTGCAGGGTGACGGTTTTTTCGTCCTGCTGCACGGTGTAGCCGGCAGCCGTTGGGGCCGACAGGGTATGGTTCAGGAAGCGCTGCAGGGCCACGTCGGCGGAGCGGGGGGCGTTGAAAGCGGCGCGGCGGATCACGGGGGCGAAAATCATGGAAAAACTCCTGGAAAAACAGTGTCTTCGCGGCTCCCGGGTCGTTCGCCGCATGGTCCACAAATGTGTGTGGCGCGCTGCATTTCAAGGGCTTTCGAGCACGCGAATCGGCGCTTCACGCGCATTGGATCGGCCTGGGGATGCCTGCCGTTTTTACAAGGTGCCCCCGCGCACGGGGTTGCGCGGCCGGAACCCGCGCGGCGCTGCCGCATCCCATGTGCAGCCGCCCCCGCGCCGGTTGCGCGGGGTTACATCCCTTTGTCCGGACGCGTCTTTCGCAGCCTTCACAATGCACGCTGATCAGGGAATCGCCATGCCTACTCTTCGTCCATCACCTTCAAGCCCCATGCCTTCGCGCCATCCCCGCACCGTCTGGGTGCTCGCGCTGTCCGCTGCGCTCGTCGCCACCCTGGCCGGTTGCGCTTCCAGCTCGGTCCCCGGCCTGGACCGCACGCCGCGCTTCGACCCGGACGACTTCGACAGCGCCAGCATGCACACCCGCCACATCAATGCACCGCAGGCGCGCGTGTGCGAAGGCGCCCGCCGCGCCCTCCTGAGCCAGGGCTACCTGGTGAGCACCGCCAGCGCCGAAGTGGTGGCCGGGCGCAAGTACTTCCAGCCGTCCAGCGACATCCACTACGAGGTCGAGATGCGCGTCGTCTGCGCCACCGAGGGCGGCGACAAGACCCGCACCGCCGCCTTCGCCAGCGCCCTGCAGGACCGCTACGTCATCAAGAAGATCAACAACTCCGCCTCGCTCGGCGTGGGCGCGCTGGGCTCGGTGTCGCTGCCGTTTTCCGCGAGCGACGACACGCTCGTCAAGGTGGGCAGCGAGACGGTGACCGACCCGCGCTTCTACGACCGCTTCTTCCAGCTGTTCGACCGCTTCGTGCCCGCCGCGCGCGAGCAGGTGGGGCAGGCATCGCCCGCCGTGCCGCCCACGGTCGCCAACGAAACCGCGAAGAAAGAGGCCCGCGAATCCGGCGAGGTGCACGAGATCCTGCCCATGCCCGTCACCATTCCCGCCCCGGTGCCCCGCCCGCCGGCCGTCACCGGATTTCCGATGCCGCCCGCCGCGAACGCCGGGGTGGAAACGCCAGCGGCCGAACCGGCTGCGGCGCCTGCTTCGGCACCGGCCTCCACGCCGGCGAACTGAACGGCGCACGGCGCCGGGAGCGCGGTGCCTGCCGCGCGATGCCAACGGGGCCCCGTGCGATGCCGTTCCGCGGCCGGGCCGGGCGAGCCGCCTGAGGGCGGGCGGCGGTGATGGCGCAGGGCTGGGGCGCCATCCGCGCCCGGCCGCTCCGATACACTGCGCGCCTTTCCCATCCCGGGCGGCTGCCCTGCCGGCAGCGCGGCCCACAGGACCGCTCGCATGACCCATTCCTCCTCGCCCGCCGCGCGCCGCGCGCGCGCCCTGGCCGTGGCCGCCGCCACGCTCGCTCCCCTGGCTTTCATCGCGGCCAGCGCCGCGCAGGCCGCCCCGGCCGCCGCCGCTGCGGCTTCGGGCCCCGGTCCGGCGGTGTCGCCATCGGCCGCTGCGACGGCCCAGGCCACGCCCGCCAGCGCGCCGCGCAAGGCGGCCGCAGCCACTGGCGCGCCCATCCAGGTGGCACTCATCGAAAGCATGTCCGGCCCCTTCGCCAATACCGGCGAGGCGGTGTTCCGCAACGTGCTGTGGGCCACCGAGCGCGTGAACGCGCGCGGCGGCGTGCGCCTGCCCACCGCGGCCGGCGGTGCCCGGTCCCTGGTGATCGAGCGCTACGACAGCAAGGGCCAGAACGAAGAGGCCCTGTCCGCCCTGCGCGCGGCCATCGACGACGGCGCGCGCATCATCCTGCAGGGCAACTCGTCGGCCACCGCCGCCGTGCTGATCGAGGCCATCAACAAGCACAACGAGCGCGAGCCGGGCAAGCGCGTGCTGTTCCTCAACTACTCGGCCGTCGATCCCATCCTCTCCAACGAAAAGTGCAGCTTCTGGCACTTTCGCTTCGACGCCCATGCCGACATGCGCATGGCCGCGCTCATGGACGTGATCCGCGAGGACAAGGCCCTGAAGAGCGTGTACCTCATCGGGCAGGACTACAGCTTCGGCCAAGCCGTACTGCGCGAGGCCAGGAAGCAGCTGGCCGCCCAGCGCCCCGACGTCGCCGTGGTGGGCGACGAGCTGCACCCCGTCGGCCGCGTGAAGGACTTCTCCCCCTACGCCGTCAAGATCAAGGCCAGCGGCGCCCAGGCCGTCGTCACCGGCAACTGGGGCAACGACCTCACCCTGCTCGTCAAGGCCGCGCGCGAGGTCGGCTACGACGGCATGTTCTACACCTTCTACGGCAACGCCCTGGGCGCGCCGGCCGCGCTCGGCGATGCCGGCGTGGGCAAGGTCGTGGCCGTGGCCGACTGGCTGCCCAACGTGCCGGGCGCGCAGAGCGAAGCCTTCTACCGCTCCTTCCGCCAGCGCTTCCCGCAGCCCGCGGACGACTACGTGCACATGCGCATGCAGCTCATGGTGGAGACCCTCGCCCAGTCCATCGAACGCGCCGGCAGCACTGACGCCACCGCCGTCGCCCGCGCCATGGAAACCGCGAAGGTGCAGCTGAACGGCCAGGCCGGCACCATGCGCGCGGCCGACCACCAGTTCCAGCAGCCCCTGGCCGTGGGCGTGATGGACCGGCAGGGCGCGCCCGGCGTGCCGTTCGACGTGGAGGGTTCGGGCTATGGGTTTCGCGTGGTGCGCCAGATCGCCGCGGAGAAGGCGGAGCAGCCGCAGAGCTGCAAGATGGTGCGGCCGCAGTGACGTGATTTTTGGTTAACATCGTGCGTTTCGGCGCGGCCCCTGGTGCGGGGCGGCCGGGCGCACGGCGGAAAGAGACATGCTTTGTTCCGCGCATTTCTGAATGGCATCGAGGGGGGATTCAAAGAATGAGAATAAAGATACTTTTGTCGGCATGGTTGCTGGCCTTCCTGCCAACGGCGTTGGCAGGGGTGGTGAGGTTCGAAGTCGAGCCCAAGTTCACCTACCAGTCGGTGGCATGGCTGGGCGGCGGAGGGGGCTGGCCCAGCGTCGTGGTGGAAAAAGCCGAAACCATGGGCGAGGCCTATTCCATCGCGGCCCAGCGATACCACGACACCAGTTGCCATCCCACGGACGAGGGTGGCGTTTTCTGCCGCAGCGCAAAAGCACCCGTCATTCTGGGCGGTACCGTGAATGGATTGCCGGCGAGCTTCTACTCGGAGGGCAGCCCGGACCTGGGCTCCGGCAGGGCGGCCGCCGTCCAGGTCACGTTGGGGTATGAGTGCCCCACAGTTTTCGACGCCAGCGTCGTGTCGAAGGACGTCGAAAGGACGCAAAACGGCTCGAACGAGCAGATCACTTGCGTGCTGTACGTCGCCAATGACGATTCCTGTGACGACTGCGATGCGCAGGGCAATCCGGTGTTGCCCAGCACGGGGCAGAAGATCCAGTCCGAGCTGGATTACCCGATGGCCAAAACGGGTCTGGTCTTCGAGCGGGTCTATCGAAGCACCAAAGGGCGGTTCTACTCGACACTCGATCAAGGGTGGTACGGAAACGTCTCCAACCAGGGCAATCCCTGTTACCCGGCCTTCTGGTGGAAAAACCGCACCGAAACCGCGTCCCATTGCTATCAGGTCACCAACAATCCGCATGTCTGGCAGTTGGGTGCCGGGCGCTTCAGTATGTACCGGGGCGAGCCCGGCAATTTGAGCGAGGTGTCCCTCGGGGAATACGCCTTCGTCGCGCCGGGTGGTTCCGGCGGGGGCTACGTTCGCTCCAGGGACAACTTTCTCTACGCGCTAGATTCGCGTGGACGGGTGATCCGAAAGATGTCTGCCGATGGCCGTGTCGGGCTGTCGTACACCTATTCGGAATCCAATGATCCCTCGTCGTACTCCGGACTGTCCGGCCTGCTCGCCCAGGTGACGGACCGGTTCGGCCGGGCATTGAAATTCAGCTACGACACCTCGAACCAGTTGGCGTCGATGGTCGATCCCGCGTCCCAGACGTATCGGTACGAATACTCCGGGCCGCACAGGCTCAGCAAGGTCGTTTTCCCCGACGGGGCCTCGAAAACCTACCACTACGAATTCGCCGCCCAAAATGGCTGTGCTGCGCCCTATGGCGACAACCTGCTGACCGGAATCACCGACGAGGCCGGTCACCGCTACGCCACCTATCGATACCTCTGCGACGGCCGGGCGTCCAGTTCGGAGCATGCAGGCGGGGTGCATCGATACAGCTTCAGCTACTACTCGTCTACGCCGAGTGAAACCACCGTGACCGACCCTCTGGGAACACAGCGCCGTCACGGCTTCGAAAAAATCGGTGAGAAGTATTGGCCGAGCCAGGTCACCATCGCGAGCCCCGTCGATCCCGCGATCGCGTCCAGCCAGGCGTTCTGGCGGGATGCCAAGGGCAGGGTGCTGCAGCGTTCGGATTCGGGCAACTTCACCTGTTTCGAATACGACCAGGCCCGTGGCCTGCAGACATCGAAGACGCAGGGGCTTCCTCCAGGGCTCGCGTGCTCCACACTCGCCTCCGGTCAGTACGGCTTTCCGGAAGCGGCCCGCAGGACTTCCTACCAGTGGCACCCCGTGTGGACCTTGCCCACGCGCGTGGCCGAGCCACGCAAGCTGACCACCTACGTGTACCACGGCCAGCCCGATCCGCTGGCCGGCGGCGCCGTGCTGCGCTGCGCGCCCGCCTCGGCGCTGTTGCCCGATGGTTCGCCCATCGCGGCGCTCTGCAAGAAGGTCGAGCAGGAAACGGCCGACGCCAACGGGGGCAGCGGCTTCGCGGCTCAGTTAGTAGCGGGTGGGGTGTCCCGCACCTGGAACTGGACGTACAACGACGCCGGCCAGGTCCTCAGTGAAGCCGACCCTGCCGGCAGCGTGACGCGCTACGCCTACCATGCTGCGACGACGGGGGACGCCACCGAGGGCGACCTCATGAGCGTTACCGGCCCCAGTGGGCAGGTCACCCGCTACACGCGCTATGACCGGCATGGCAATGTCGTTGAGCAGATCGATCCAACGGGGAGTGTCACCGTCTATGCGCGCGATGTGCGGCAGCGGGTGACCCGCATCACACAGGATGGCTTGGCCGTTGTCATGACCTACCAGCCCACGGGTTTGCTGCAGAGCGTCGCCCAGCCCTCGGGCTACGCGGTGTCCTATCAATACGACGACGCCCAGCGACTGACCGGCTGGTCTGACAACCGGGGCCATGCCGGCAGCTACACGCTGGACGGCATGGGCAACCGCATCAATGAGCAGGTTCAGGACAGCGCCGGCAACATCGTCCATACCCTCTCTCGCACCATCAACGCCGTCAACCGCGTGGCCTCTGAAACCGTGGGCGGCAACCAGAGCGCCACCTACGGATACAACCCCTTTGGCGATCTCGTCAGCCACACTAATGGCCTGAACCAGGCGACCCGCTACACCTTCGACAACCTGCGGCGCCTGTCCACGCAAAGCAATCCATCGAACGCGCAGGCGAGCCTCACCTACAACGCCCAGGATGCCGTCACCAAAGCCACGGACTTCAAGAGCGTGGCCACCAGCTACACGCGGGATGCCCTGGGCAATGCCAGCCAGGAAGCCAGCGCCGACAGCGGCACGCTCACGCGCACCTACGACAGCCTGGGCCTGCCGCAAAGCCTCACCGACGCGCTGGGGCGTGCCACCGCCATCACGCGCGATGCGCTGGGCCGGCCCACGCAGATCGTGAGCAGCCTGGGCGGGGCCAGCCGCACCACCGTGCTGCGCTACGACCTGCCCGGGCCCGAGTACAACGCCAGCGGCAGCCCGAGCGCCAGCGTGGGGTCCTTGAGCGAGATCCAGGACACGGGCGTCACCACGCGCTACCAGCGCGACGCGCAAGGGCGCATCACCGCACGCACCCAGGTCCTGGCCAACGGCAGCAGCAGCACCGTGGGCTACCAGTACGTTCCTGCCGGCAGCGCAGGCGTGGGGCAGATCGCCCGCATCACCTACCCCAGCGGTCGCCAGCTGGTGCACCAGTACGACGCCACCGGCCAGCTCACCGGGCTGCAGTGGAACGGCCAGCCGCTGGTCAGCGGCATCACCTGGAGCCCGCTGGGCCAGGCCACCGGCTGGCAATGGCCCGGGTTCGTGCAGACCCCCGGCAACCCCGCGCCGCTGGCAGAGCAGCGCAGCTACACCAGCGCGGGCCAGCTGGCCGCCAGCGCCCTGCTGCAA
>NZ_BQXE01000010.1:0-111309 GCF_030158935.1 Acidovorax sp. SUPP950
ACTCAAAACCAACCTTTCTTGTCAGACTCTCCGAACAACTCAGTCATCCGTCTCACCTGCCAAGCCCGCAAGTATAGACCACTTTCCTCACCCCCGTAGGAGAAAGATGACAAAAAATTGTCATCAACCCCCTCCGCCAACCTCAGCCTCCAACGCATCCACGAACAACGCGGCCACATCGCATCCTGTTTGGTCGTAGATCTCCTGGAAACAGGTGGGGCTGGTGACGTTGATTTCTGTGACGCACGTACCGATCACGTCGACGCCGGCCAGCAGCAGTCCCCGGCTCTGAAGAACAGCGCCCAGCGATTGACCGATCTCCATGTCTCTTTCCGTCAAAGGCTTGGCGACGCCCTTACCGCCCGCCGCCAGGTTGCCCCGGACCTCCGTGCCCTGGGGAATGCGCGCCAAGCAATAAGGAACAGGCTTGCCCCCGATGATGAGAATGCGTTTGTCGCCGTCGACGATCTCCGGCAGGAATTTCTGCACCATCACGCTCTGCGAGCCCTCCTTATTGAGGGTTTCGATGATGCTTCCCAGGTTCAGGCCATCCTCCTTCACGCGGAAGATGCCCATGCCCCCCATGCCGTCGAGCGGCTTGAGGATGATGTCCCGGTGTTCCGCATGGAAGCGGCGGATGTCTTCAGCATCTCGCGTTACCAGCGTGGGGCCGATGAACTCCGGAAACTCCATGATCGCCAGCTTCTCCGGATGGTCGCGCAGCGCCCGGGGCTTGTTGAACACGCGTGCGCCCTCCCTTTCGGCCTGCTCCAGCAGGTGGGTCGCGTAGAAATACTCACTGTCGAAAGGAGGGTCCTTGCGCATGAGCACGCAACCGAAGCCCGCCAACGGCACTTCGCGGTGGCCCTGAACGGTAAACCACGCCTCGGGCTGCCCGGTGAGCACGATGTCCTGCACCCGCGCCATCACCTGCCCGCCGCGCTGCCACGCGATTTGCGAGGGCTGGCACACGGAAATCGCATGGCCGCGCCGCTGGGCCTCGCGCATCATGGCAAAGGTGGTGTCCTTGTAGATCTTGAAATGTTCGAGCGGATCGGCGATGAAGAGGATGTTCATGGTCTGCGAAAGGAAGGGATCGGCTATGCGCCCGGTGCGCGCTTGCGGCCGTACTGTTGCACAAATAGCGCGAGGCTGCCGGCCGCCACGCCCCAGAAGGCCGAACCGATGCCCGCAATGGCCACACCGCTCAGCGTGACGAGGAAGGTGATGACCGCCGCCTCCCGATGCGAATCCTCCTTGAGCGCCGACGCCAGGCCGGTGCCGATGGTGCCGAGCAGCGCCAGCCCCCCGATGGTGCTGACCAGCTCCTTCGGGAACGCGCTGAGCAACCCGGTGATGACCGCGCCGAAGATGCCGATCACGATGTACAGGAACCCGCAGGTGACGGCCGCGGTATAGCGGCGGGTGCGATCTTCATGCGCTTCGGGGCCCATGCACAGGGCGGCGGTGATCGCGCTGAAGTTGAGCGCGAAGGCCCCGAAGGGCGCGAGCACGAGCGTGGCCAGGCCGGTCAGGGTGACCAAGCGCGAAACGGGCAACCGGTAGCCGGTCGCGCGCATGACCGCCACGCCCGGCAGGTTCTGCGACGCCATGGTGACCACGAAGAGCGGCAGCGCCAGGCTGATCAGCGCCGGCAGGCTGAACTGCGGCGCCATGAACACGGGCGCGGCCAGCTCGAAGTGGACGGCGGACCAGGCCATCTGCCCGCTGCCGGCCGAAAAAGCCACGGCCACCGCGAGCGTCGCGACCACCGCATAGCGCGGCAGCAGCCGGCGCAGCACCAGATAGCAGACCAGCATGAGCAGCACCAGCGGCAGGGCGGTGTTGGCCGAGGAAAAGGCCTGCATGCCGAACCGGGCAAGCACGCCGGCCAGCAGCGCCGAGGCGATTTCCATGGGAATGCGGCCCATGATGCGCTCGAACCAGCCAGTGGCACCGGCCAGCGCGATCAGCACCGCGCAGGCCATGAAGGCACCGACCGCCTCCCCCATGCTGAACCCGCCCGCGAGCCCCGCGGTGGCCAGGACGGCCGCGCCCGGCGTGGACCAGGCCACCATGACGGGCTGGCGCAGCAGCAGCGACGGCACCAGCGAACACAGTCCCATCCCCAGGCCCAGGGCCCACATCCAGGAGGTGATCTGCGCCGGCGTGGCCTGGAACGCCTGCGCCGCCTGGAACACGATGGCCACCGAACTGGTGAAGCCCACCAGGACGGAAACGAAGCCCGCGGTGGCGGTCGAAAGGCTCAGGTCTTTGAAGAAGGACATGGGCCGCGATTCTGTCACCGGCCGCCGGCCCGACCTCGATCTGGTCGAATTGCTATTAACTTAATAGCATTAAGGGCAATCAAACCGCCGGCATGCGGCAGAAAAGCCCATGAATTCTCAAATCTCGATCTTGGAGCCCAGCTCCACCACCGCATTGCCCGGCAGGTTCAGGAAGCCGGCGGCGCCGCTCGCGTTGTGGTGCATCTGCGCGAAGAGCTTCTCGCGCCACGGTGCCATGCCACTGCCGATCGTGGGGATGACGACATCGCGCGACAGGAAGTAGCTGGTGGTCATGGGTTCCAGCTCGCAGCCGCGCCCGCGCATCAGCGCCAGGGCGCCAGGCAGGTCGGGATCGTTCTTGAAGCCGTAGTGCACGATCACCTGCCAGCAGTCGCCGCCCAGGGGTTCGACCTGCAGCCGCCGGTCCAGCCCGATCCAGGGGACCTCGTGGCTGCGCACGGTCACGAACAGGTTCTGCTCGTGCAGCACCTTGTTGTGCTTGAGGTTGTGCAGCAGCGCATTGGGCACCGAGCCCGTCTCGGCCGTCAGGAAGACGGCGGTGCCGTCCACCCGGGTGGGCGGGCTGACGAAGACGGCGGTAAGGAAGTCGCGCAGGTCCAGGGAGTCGTCGCGCAGCTTTTCGTTGAGCAGCTCGCGCCCGCGCTTCCAGGTCATCATCAGGGTAAAGACGATGCCGCCGATCAGCAGCGGGAACCAACCGCCCTGGAACAGCTTGAGCAGGTTGGAGCTGAAGAAGGCCAGGTCCACCACGAAGAACGAGCCCGTGGCCGCGACGCACAGGGCGAGCGGGTACTTCCAGCCGTACCGGATCACGAAGAAGGTGAGCACGGTGGTGATGAGCATGTCCAGCGTGACCGCGATGCCGTAGGCCGCCGCCAGGTTGCTGCTGGAGCGGAACATGACCACCGCCAGCACGATGGCAACGAACAGCATCCAGTTGACGAACGGGATGTAGATCTGGCCCGTGTCCCGCACGCTGGTGTGCAGGATGTTCAGGCGCGGCAGGTAGCCGAGCTGGATGACCTGCTTGGTCACGCTGAAGGCGCCGGTGATGAGCGCCTGCGAGGCGATGACGGTCGCCATGGTGGCCATGATGACCAGCGGGATCAGCGCCCAGTCGGGGGCCATCATGTAGAACGGGTTCTTCACCGCCTCGGGCTCGGCCAGCAGCAGCGCGCCCTGACCAAAGTAGTTGATGGTGAGCGCCGGCATCGCCACGCTGAACCAGGCCAGGCGGATGGGTTTCTTCCCGAAGTGGCCCAGGTCGGCGTAGAGCGCCTCGGCGCCGGTCACGCACAGCACCACCGCGCCCAGCACGATGAAACTGGTGCCCGGGTTGTTCCAGATGAAGCCCAGCGCATGGTGCGGGCTCAGGGCGCCCAAGATTTCGGGGTGGCCGATGATGTGCGGAATGCCCAGGGCGGCCAGGCTCAGGAACCACACCAGGGTGATGGGCCCGAAGTAGCGCCCGATGCCGCCGGTGCCGCGTTTTTGCACCGCGAACAGGCAAAACAGCACGACAAGGGTAAGCGGGATGACGGCCTTGCCGAAGTGCGGCGACACCACTTCGAGCCCCTCGACCGCTGACAGCACCGAGATGGCCGGGGTGATGACCCCGTCGCCATAGAAGAGCGAGGTGCCGAAGATGCCGATGCACAGCAGCACGCTGCGCAGCCGGGGCTTGTCCTTCACCGCCTGGGAGGCCAGCGCCAGCATGGCGATGAGCCCGCCTTCCCCGTTGTTGTCGGCCCGCAGGACCAGCACCACGTATTTGAGCGAGACGATGGTGGTCAGCGTCCAGAAGAAGATGGACAGGATGCCGTAGACGTTCTGGGGCGTGAAGGCCACGTGTCCCGAGCCGAACACCTCCTTGACCGCATACAGCACGCTGGTGCCGATATCGCCATACACGACGCCGATGGCGCCCAGGGTGAGCGCCGCGAGCGAGGACTTGGAACTTTGCACAGACTGGCCCGCTGGCACCGGGGCCAACCGGGATTCCGATATTGGGGGACCGCTATTGTGGCGCGGCTCGCCCCCGATGGTTCGGCCCCCGCCCGGCTGTTGCAATGCAGCAACTGAGGCGGCCACGGCCGCCCCCTCCCCTGCCCGAGCGTGGCCGCGGGGCCGTCAGTCGTAGATCTCGGCCTCGGGGTTGGTGGCTTCCAGCTCGTAGCTGGCGGCGAGCATCGCCAGGCGCGCCACCACGCCATACATATAGAAGCGGTTGGGCGCGCTGGCGCCGGGGCGGGCGCCGGGCTGGGGCAGGTGCGTGCTGTGCTCGAAGGCCAGGGGCACGAAGCTCGCGCCGGGGGCGTTGAGGTTCTCGTCCACGCCGCGCTCGGCATGCATGCGGTAAAAGCCCCCGACCACGTAGCGGTCCATCATGTAGACGACCGGCTCGGCCACGGCCTCGTGCACCCGCTCCTGGGTGAGCACGCCTTCCTGGATGATCACGTCGCTCACCGCCTGCCCGTCCTTGATGACGGCCATCTTGTTCCGGGTCTTGCGGTTGAGCGCGTCCAGGTCCTTGGCGTCGCGCACGGTCATGATGCCCATGCCGTAGGTGCCGTTGTCGGCCTTGACGAAGACGAAGGGCTTTTCGTTGATGCCGTATTCCTTGTACTTGCGGCGCACCTTGCCCAGCTGCGCATCGACGGCCGCGCGCAGCCCCTCCATGCCCGTGCCTTCGTTGAAGTCGACGCCTTCGCAGCGGCTGAACAGCGGGTTGATGAGCCACGGGTCGATGCCCAGCAGCTTGCCGAAGCGCTTGGACACTTCCTCGTAGCTCTGGAAATGGCGGCTCTTGCGGCGCACGCTCCAGCCGGCGTGCAGCGGCGGCAGCAGGTACTGCTCGTGGATGTCCTCCAGGATGCCCGGGGGGCCGGCCGAGAGGTCGTTGTTGAGCAAGATGGTGCAGGGGTCGAAGTTCTTGAGCCCCAGGCGCCCCTTGGTGCGGACCACGGGCTCGAGCGTGACGGAATCGCCGTTGGGCAGGGTCACCGTGGTGGGCTTCTTGATCTCGGGGCTGATGGAGCCCACGCGCACGTTGAGCCCCGCCATGTTGAAGATGCGCTGCAGCTGGATCACGTTCGCCAGGTAGAACGTGTTGCGGCTGTGGTTCTCCGGCACGATGAGCAGGTTGCGGGCCTCGGGGCAGATCTTCTCGATGGCCGCCATGGCCGCCTGCACGGCCAGGGGCAGCATGTCGGTGGTCAGGTTGTTCCAGCCGCCGGGAAACAGGTTGGTGTCCACCGGAGCGAGCTTGAAGCCGGCATTGCGGATGTCCACCGACGTATAGAACGGGGGCGTGTGCTCCATCCACTCCAGGCGGAACCACCGCTCGATCGCGGGCATGGAATCGAGAATGCGCTGTTCGAGCTCGTTGATCGGTCCCGTGAGGGCGGTGATGAGATGCGGAACCATGAAAAGCCCTCGGAAGACGAAAGACGCGTTGAATTGTAGGGATATGGGGACGCGCCCCGGCTTCGCAACCCCGGCCGCCGGCTTTCGCCAGCGGTGCGCCGCCCTAGCCCGCCCGGGCCGCCCCCGGCTACCGCCGCCAGAACGCCGGGGTGAGCAGCACCATGAAGCTCAGGATCTCCAGCCGCCCGAGCAGCATGGCCAGGGTGCAGACCCAGAGCTGGAACTCGGTGAGCACCGCGTAGGTGGCCGACGGCCCGAGCAGCCCCAGGCCCGGCCCCGTGCAGTTGACGCTGGCCAGCACGGCGGAGAACGCGCTCACCAGGTCCAGGTCGGTCAACAGCAGCACCATGCTCAGCACCGTGACCGTGGCGCCGTAGACCAGCATGAACGCCAGCACCGAGAAGATCATGCGGTGGTCCACCACCGCGCGGCCCAGGCGCACGGGCTGCACGGCGCGGGGGTGGGCCAGGCGCGTCATCTCGCGGCGGGCCTGCTTCAGCAGGATCAGCATGCGCACCATCTTGATGCCGCCGCCGGTCGATCCCGCGCTGGTGGCCACGCCCGACAGCATGAGCATGAAGATCGGCGCGAACACCGGCCAGGCCAGGTAGTCGGTGGTGGCAAAGCCCGTCGTCGTGGCGACCGACACCACATGGAAGAACCCGTGCCGCAGCGCCGCCAGCGGCGCATAGACGTCCTTGGCCCACAGCAGCAGCGCGACGAACAAACCGCCGCCCAGCAGCGTGAGCACGGTGGCGCGCATCTCGGGGTCGCACCACAGGCTGCGCCAGTGGCCCTTGCGCAGCGCGACGAAATACAGCGCGAAGTTGCAGCTGGCCACCACCATGAACACCACCGCGATGGATTCGAGCAACGGCGACTGGAAATGGCCGAAGCTGCTGTCGTGCGACGACAGCCCGCCCAGGCTCACCGTGGTGAACATGTGCATGACGGCATCGGCCGGCGGCATGCCGCCCAGCCAGTAGGCCAGCGCACACGCCAGCGAAAAGAGCACGTACACGCCCCACAGCCCCTTGGCGGTTTCGGTCATGCGCGGGGTGAGCTTGGTGTCCTTGACCGGGCCGGCGGCCTCGGCCTTGAAGAGCTGGCTGGCGCCCACGCCCAGCAGCGGCAGCACAGCCACCGCCAGGATCAGGATGCCCATGCCGCCCAGCCACTGCATGAAGGTGCGCCACACGTTGATCGACAGCGGCAGCGCATCCAGCCCCGTCAGCACGGTGCCGCCCGTGGTGGTCAGGCCCGAGACGGCCTCGAAGTACGCATGCGTGAACGATATCGGCCGGCCGATCTGGTGCATGGCCAGCAGCAGCGGCAGCGCGGCGAAGAGCGGCAGCACCACCCACACGAGCGCGACGAGGATGATGCCGTGGCGCGGCTGCAGTTCGCGCGCCTGGTGGCGCAGACCCGCCCACAGCCCGCCGCCGCACAGCAGCGTGGCCGCCAGGGCGCCGGCGTATTGCGGCCACAGGCCGTCGCCCGTCCACCAGGAGGCCGCCAGCGGCACGCCGAAAGCCAGCGAGAACAGGGCGAGCAGCGCGCCCAGCACGCGCAGAACGGGAAGAAGGTCCGCCATGGTGTCGGTGTGGAAGGAAACGAAGAGGGTCGGGGGCGCAGGCTCAGAAGAACGTCGCGCCCAGGCGGAAGGCCTTTTCCACATCGCGCACCAGCCGCTTGTTCGGCAGGAAGAACACCACGTGGTCCCCGCTTTCGATCACCGTGTGGCTGCGCGGGATGATGACCTGGGGTTCGGCGAAGGCGTCCGGGCCATCGCCATCGGCCGGCGCCGCATCCGCCCCCGGCTCCGCGCCGGACAGCCCCCGCACGATCAGCCCCATGTGCACCTCGGGCGGCAGGTGCAGGTCGCCGACCTTGCGGCCCACCACGCGCGAGCTCTTGCGGTCGCCGCGCGCCACGATCTCCAGCGCCTCGGCCACGCCCCGGCGCAGGCTGTGCACGGCCTGCACGTCGCCACGGCGCACGTAGGCCAGCAACTCGCCCAGCATGGCCTGCGCGGGCGACAGCGCGATGTCGATCTGCGTGCCGTGCATCAGGTCGGCGTAGGAGCGCCGGTTGATCAGCGCCAGCACGCGGCTCGCGCCCATGCGCTTGGCCAGCAGGCAGGCCATGATGTTGTCCTCGTCGTCGTCGGTGAGCGCGAGGAACAGGTCCACCTCCTCGACGTTCTCGTCGCCCAGCAGGTCTTCGTCCGTGGCATCGCCCTGCAGCACCAGCACCTCGGAGGGCAGCGTGGAGGCCAGCTCGACGCAGCGGTCCGGATCGCCCTCGATCACCTTGATGTGAAAGCGCCCCCGCTGCGCCAGCTGCCGCGCCAGGCGCAGGCCCACGCGGCCGCCGCCGGCGATCATGATGCGGCGCACCGCCCGCGCGGGCTGGCCGTCGCGCTGGTGCATGGCGGCCAGCACCTGGGGGATGTGCTCGCGCGCGGACAGCACGAAGACCTCGTCGCCCGCCGCGATGCGCGTGTCGCCGTCGCAGGCGATGAAGCGGTCGGGCTCTTCGGGAAAGCGGCGGTAGATGGCCACCATGCGCATGGCCACGTCCGGGATGCCGGCCCGCATGTCGGCGATGCGCACGCCCGCCACGGTCGCGCCGGCCCGCACGCGCACCGACACCAGGCAGGCCCGGCCGCCGGCGAATTCGCGCACCTGCAGCGCCTCGGGGTACTCCACCAGCTTGCCGATGTAGCGCGTCAGCGATTCCTCGGGGCAGATGATGCGGTCCACCGCGAAGCCGTCCTTGCCCAGCAGCAGCGCGGCCTGCTCGCGGTCGTGCTCGAAGCCGGAGGAGCGCACCCGCGCGATGCGCGTGGGCACGTTGAAGAGCAGCTGGGCGACCTTGCAGCACACGAGGTTGGTCTCGTCCTGCGCGGCGCAGGCGATCAGCAGGTCGGTGTCGCGCGCGCCGGCCTCGGCCAGCACCTCGGGGTCGATGCCGTTGCCCACCACGCCGCGCAGGTCGAAGCGCGATTCCAGATCGCGCAGGCGCTGGGCGTCCGTGTCGATGACGGTGATGTCGTTCTGCTCGGACACGAGGCTGTCGGCCACGCTACAGCCGACGCGGCCCGCGCCGAGGATGATGATTTTCATGTCAGTGTTTTGGGCTGGACCGGACCGCAGGCTCGATGGGGACCGTCAGCCGCGCACTTCGCCTTCGCCCAGCACCACGTACTTGAGCGAGGTCAGGCCCTCGATGCCCACCGGGCCGCGGGCATGGAACTTGTCGGTGCTGATGCCGATCTCGGCGCCCAGCCCGTACTCGAAGCCGTCGGCGAACCGGGTGCTGGCGTTGACCATCACGCTGGCCGAATCCACCTCGCGCAGGAAGCGCTGGGCGTGGCCGTGGTGGGTGGTGAGGATGGCGTCGGTGTGGTGGCTGGAGTAGCGGTTGATGTGGGCGATGGCCTCGTCCAGGCCGTCCACCACCTTCACGCTGATGATCGGGGCGAGGTATTCCTCGCTCCAGTCCTGCTCGGTGGCAGGCACCAGCTTCGCGCCCGGCACGCCGGCCAGCAGGGCGAGCGATTCGGGGCAGCCGCGCATCTCCACGCCCTTGGCGGCATAGACCGCGCCGATCTGCGGCAAAAAGGCGGCCGCCGCGCCGCGCGCCACCAGCAGGCTCTCGCTGGCGTTGCACGGGCTGTACTTGTTCGTCTTGGCGTTGTCGGCCACCTTCACCGCCATGGCGATGTCGCAGGGGTCGTCCACATAGGTGTGGCAGTTGCCGTCCAGGTGCTTGATGACCGGCACCTTGGCGTCGCGGCTGATGCGCTCGATCAGGCCCTTGCCGCCGCGCGGGATGATGACGTCCACGTACTCGGGCATGGCGATCAGGTGGCCCACGGCCTCGCGGTCGGTGGTCTGCACCAGCTGCACCGCGTCCTCGGGCAGGCCGGCCTCGGCCAGGGCCTGCTGCACCAGGGCCGCCAGGGCCTTGTTGGAGTCGATGGCCTCGGAGCCGCCGCGCAGGATGCAGGCGTTGCCGCTCTTGATGCTGAGGCTGGCGGCCTCGATGGTCACGTTGGGGCGGCTCTCGTAGATCATGCCGAACACGCCGATGGGCACGCGCATCTGGCCGACACGGATGCCGCTGGGCTGCTGGCGCATGCCGGTGATCTCGCCGATCACGTCGCCCATGGCGGCGAGCTGCTCGCAGCCGAGCGCGCAGGTTTCCAGCACCTTGGGGGTGAGCTTCAGGCGGTCGACCATGGGCTCGGCCAGGCCGGCGGCGCGGGCGCGCTCCAGGTCGCGGGCGTTGCTTTCCTGCAGCGGGGCGGTCTGCTCGCGCAGCAGGCGGGCCAGGGCGAGCAGGGCCCGGCTCTTGACCGCCGAGGGCGCCCGCGCCATCTGCGCGGAAGCCGCTTTTGCCTGGATGCCGAGGCCATGGGTGTATTCGGCGATGTGGAGCGCGTTCATGGGCGTGATTTTGACGCAGTTGCCGCGGCCGCGGAAACGCAGGGCTGTCGCGCCGCTCACCCTCGAGAGCGAAATCACTACCAAATTGATAGCACGATGCCCTAGTACTGATTGCACTGGAGCCCGGTTCGACCCCGAACCCTTTCCGGGACCGCTGCCGTCACCCCAGTCCGGCGGGCGTGTCCAGATCGCGCAGCACGCCAGGGTCGTCCACCGCGCAGCGCTGCGCGGCCGCCCAGTCGAGCGCACGGCGCACGCCGTCGTCGCCCGACAGTCCCTCCAGCCGGGGATACAGCACTGCCGGGATCAGCCGCGGATTGCCGGGCTGGCCGCCGAACACCGGCAGCACGGGCTGCCCCGGCTGGCGCTGCCAGGCCGCGATGAGCGCGCGCACGGTGGCCGCCCGCACGTCCCCCATGTCGGCCAGCGCGACCACGATGGCCGGCGCGCCGCGCACCAGCGGCAGGGCGGCCGACAGCGAGGCCGCCAGCCCATCGCCGCGCCGGAACGACCACGCCACCTCGACCTGCAGGCGGCGGCACCGCATCAGCCCCCAGGCATCGCCCGGCGGCAGCACGGCGACGACGCGCGGGCACACGGCCTGCAGCGGCGCGAGCGCGGCCTCCATCAGCGAATCATGGCCGGGCCAGGGCACGCGGCGCTTGTCGCTGCCGAAGCGCCGCGCGTGGCCGGCCGCCAGCAGCACGCCGACCACGCCGTGGGCCGGCGCCGTGGGCAGGGCTTCGTCGCAGGCGGTGTCCATGGCGCGGCCTACACCGCGAGGTACGCGCGGCGCACGTCCTCGTTGCGCGACAGCGCCTCGATCGGGCCCTCGTAGCGGATCTGGCCCTTTTCCAGCACATAGGCCCGGTCGGACACCATCTCGGCAAAGCGCACGTTCTGCTCGGACAGCAGGATGCTCGCGCCCCGGGCCTTGAGCTGCAGGATCGTCTGCGCCATCTGCTCGACGATCACGGGCGCCACCCCTTCGGAGGGCTCGTCCAGCAGCACCAGGTACGGGTTGCCCATGAGCGTGCGCGCCACGGTGAGCATCTGCTGCTCGCCGCCGCTCATCTGCCCGCCGGGCCGGTCCTGCATGGCGCCCAGGTTGGGAAAGAGCCGGTACAGCGCGGCGGGCGTCCAGGACGGCGCCTCGCTGCCGTCGGGCCAGTGCCGGGGCGGCTGGCGGCCGACCTCCAGGTTCTCGGTGACCGTGAGGTCGGCGAACACGCGCCGGTCCTCGGGCACGAAGCCCAGGCCCATCCGCGCGATCTCGTAGGGCGCCAGCCCCGCGATCGGGCGGCCGAGAAAATCCACCCGCCCCTGCCGCCGCGCGAGCAGCCCCATGATGGCCTTGAAGGTGGTGGACTTGCCCGCGCCATTGCGGCCCATCAGCGCCACGACCTCGCCGCGGCGCACCTGCAGCGACACGTCGAACAGGATGTGCGCCGCGCCATACCAGGCGTTCAGGCCGGAGACCTCCAGCAGCAGCGGCGGTGGCGTCGGCGCGGGGGCCGTCATGCCGCGCCCTCCGGCACCGCTTCCCGGTGCCCGCTCTTTTCCCCGAAGGTCGTGCCGGCGCCCAGGTACACCGCCTGCACCCCGGGGTGGTTGCGGATCGCGTGGGCATCGCCCTCGGCGATGAGCCGGCCCTGCGCCAGCACGATGATGCGGTCGGCATGGGCGAACACCACGTCCATGCTGTGCTCGGTGAACAGCACCGCCATGCGGCGCTCGGCCACGAGCCGCCGGGTGAGCGCCATGAGGTCGCTGCGCTCCTGCGGCGCCATGCCGGCCGTGGGCTCGTCCATCAGCAGCAGTTGCGGATCGTTGGCCAGCGCCAGGGCCAGCTCCACGCGCTTGACGTCGCCGTAGGCCAGTTCGCTGCACGGGCGGCCGGCCTGCGCGTCCATGCCGACCTGGGCCAGGAGCGCCATCGCCTCGGCGCGGTAGTGCGAGGCAGCAGGCCGCCAGAGCGCGAACACGCGCCGGTGGTGCGACAGCAGCGCCATCTGCACGTTCTCGACCACGGTGAGCGAGGCGAACGTGGCCGCGATCTGGAAGGTGCGGCCCACGCCCAGGCGCGCGATGGCGCGGGGGGGCAGGCCCAGCAGCTCGCGCCCCTGCAGCTGCACCGAGCCGGCCGTGGCCTTCGTCTGCCCGCCCACCATGTCGAAGGTGGTGGACTTGCCCGCCCCGTTGGGTCCGATGAGCGCGAGCAATTCCCCCGCCGCCAGGTCGAAGCCGATGCCATCGACGGCCTGCACGCCGCCATAGGATTTGCGCAGCCCGCGCACCTGGAGCAGCGTCATGGCGACGGCCCTTCGGGGATGGCGGGCGCCGCCGCCGGTCGTTCGGCCCGGCGCTGCGCGATCTGCTGCGCGAAGCCCGCGATGCCCTGCGGGAAGGCCAGCACCAGCAGCAGGATCACCCCGCCGAACAGAGCGCGCCAATACTCCGTGGCCCGCAGGATGGCGTCCTGCAGCACGCTGAACGCCGCCGCGCCGACGATGGGGCCCAGCAGGGTTTGCAGGCCGCCCAGCAGCACCATGACCAGCCCGTTCACCGACTGGCCCACGGCCACCGCCTCGGGCGAAATGCTGCCTTTGGAGAACGCGAACAAGCTGCCCGCCAGGCCGGCGAACCCGCCCGCGATCACGAAGGCCATCCACTGCACGCGCCGCACGTCGATGCCCACCGCCTCGGCCCGCAGCGCCGAGTCGCGCCCCGCGCGCAGCGCGTAGCCGAACGGCGCGAACAGCACGCGCCGCAGCGCGAACACCGACAGCCCCACCAGCGCCAGCGTGAGGTAGTAGTAGGCCGCGCCGCCCAGCCACGGCGCGGGCCACACGCCGATCAGGCCGTTGGAGCCGCCGGTGACGGCATCCCACTGGAACACCACCGACCACACGATCTGCGAGAACGCGAGGGTCAGCATGGCCAGATACACGCCCGACAGGCGCACGCAGAACCAGCCGAAGACCAACGCACCGCCCCCGGCCACCAGCGGCGCGAGCGCCATGGCCAGCGGCATGGGCATGCTGAAGGCCTTGAGCAGCACCGCCGCGCCGTAGGCGCCCAGCCCGTAGTAGGCCGCGTGGCCGAACGAATGCAGGCCGCCCGGGCCCATGATGAAGTGCAGGCTCACCGCGAAGAGCACGGCCACCAGCACGTCCTGCGCCAGCACCGTGGCATACGGCAGCCAGGCCGACAGCAGCGGCAGCGCGGCCAGGGCCGCCAGCACGGCCACCACCGCGGCCCGGAACAGCGGCGTGCCCGGGCGCAGCGGCGCCTCCGCCGGCGCCGAGTTGCGGCTCACGGCCTGGGGCCGCCCCATCAGCCCCCAGGGCCGGAACACCAGCACCAGGGCCATCACCAGGAACTCCACCACCAGCGTGAGCTTGGAGAACGACACCTCGACGCCGAACCACTGCACCGTGCCCAGCCCCACGCACAGCGCCTTGATCTCGGCGATCAGCAGCGCGGCCACGTAGGCGCCCGGGATCGACCCCATGCCGCCCACCACCACGATCACGAACGCCTCGCCGATGGCGCGCAGGTCCAGCGCCAGGCTGGCCGGCTCGCGCGGCAGCTGCACCGCGCCGCCCAGCCCCGCGAGCATCGCGCCCAGCGCGAACACGCCCGTGAAGAGCCACGCCTGGTTGACGCCCAGGGCGCCGAGCATTTCGCGGTCCTGCGTGGCGGCGCGCACCAGCGTGCCCCACCGGGTGCGCGTGAGCAGCAGCCACAGCAGGCCCAGCACCAGCGGGCCCAGGGCGATCAAGAACAGGTTGTAGGCCGGGTACTGCCGGCCCATCAGCTCGATCGAGCCCGCCAGGCCCGGCGCGCGCCGGCCCAGCAGTTCCTCTGGGCCCCAGAGCCACAGCACCGCGTCGCTCACCACCAGCACCAGCGCGAACGTGGCCAGCAGCTGGAACAGCTCCGGCGCGCGGTAGATGCGCCGCAGCAGCACCACCTCCACCAGCGCGCCGAAGGCGCCCACCGCCAGCGCCGCCAGCAGCAGGCCGAGCCAGTAGCCCAGCGGCCCGCCGGCCAGGCCCGCCATGCGCTCCACCAGCGAATACGCCAGGTACAGGCCCAGCATGTAGAACGAGCCGTGCGCGAAGTTGACGATGCGCGTCACCCCGAAGATCAGCGACAGGCCGGCCGCCACCAGAAACAGCGACGACGCCTCGGCCAGCCCGTTGAGCAGCTGGGTCAGGAAGCCGGAGAAATCCATCGCGGGCGGAACGGGGCGCGGCGGGGTCGCGGGCGATCGGCAGGCCGGCGCGTCAGGGCGCGGGGCGCAGCGCGCGCACCTCGGCCTCGGGCGGCAGCAGGGTATCGCCGGGCACGTAGCGGTAGTCGACCATCACGCCCTTGCCATCCTTGAGCGCGATCTTGCCCACATACACGCCCAGCGTGGACTGGTGGTCGATCGCGCGGTATTCGATGGGGCCGTCGGGCGTGGACACCTGGAGGCCGCTGAACGCCTTGGCCAGCGACTCGGCATCGGTCTTGCCGCCCGCGCGCTTCACGCCCGCGGCCAGGGACTGGATGGTGTCGTAGCCGATCAGCGCGCCCAGGCGCAGGTCTTCCTTGCCGTACTTGGCCTGGTAGGCCGCGACGAACGCCTTGTGGGCCGGCGTGTCGATGCTGTACCAGGGGTAGCCGGTGACGATCCAGCCCACGGGCGCCTCGTCGCGCAGCGGCTCCAGGTACTCGGGCTCGCCGGTCAGCAGGCTGACCACCGGGGTGCTCTTGAACAGGCCGCGCGTGGTGCCTTCGCGCACGAACTTGGCCAGATCGGGGCCGAACAGCGCGTTGAAGATGGCGTCGGGCTTGGCATCGGCGATGGCCTGGGCCACGCTGCCGGCGTCCAGCTTGCCCAGCGGCGCGGCCTGCTCGGTGACGAACTCGATGCCGGGCTGCTGCGCCTTCATGCGCTTCTTGAACGTGTCCACCGCCGACTGACCGTATTCGTAGTTGGGGTACACGATGGCCCAGCGCTTTTTCTGGAGCTTGAGCGCCTCGGGCACCAGGGCCGACGACAGCATGTGGGTGGACGAGCGCAGGCGGTACGTGTAGGCGTTGCCGTTGTGCCAGGTGATCTTGTCGGTGAGCGCTTCGCTGGCCAGGAAGAAGCGCTTCTTTTGCTTGGCGTAGTCGGACAGCGCCAGGCCGATGTGCGACAGGAAGCTGCCCGCCAGGATGTCCACCCGCTCGCGCGAGACCAGCTCGTCGGCCAGCCGCACGGCCTCGCCGGGGTTGGCGTTGTCGTCGCGCGTGACCAGTTCGAGCTTCCTGCCGCCGATGCCGCCCGCCGCATTGACCTCGTCCACCGCCAGGTGCATGCCCTTCTTGTAGGCCTCCAGGAACACCGGCTGGGCCTTGTAGCTGTTGATCTCGCCGATCTTGATCGTGCCCTGCGCCCAGGCGGGGACACCGGGAAAAGCGCCCAACACGGCGACACAGGCCGCAGCCAGCCAGCGCGCGCCGGCGCCCGCAACGAAACGGTGGGGAAAGCTCATGACAACTCCTAGCGAAATAAAGGGCAGGCCGACTTTTCCTGAGGGTCCACCGGCGCAACCCCCCGATGCTGGCACATCCACCGCAGGCCCAGCCCCGAAAATCGCAGCGATTCCATGGCCTTGCGGATCGCATTGTCCCGGGTAGCGGCCGGCCCGGGCGACCCCGGCGGGCGCCGGCCGTGTTAAACATGCCGGACCGTCTCGCCACCGCCCTGCCCCGTTCGGCATGGCGGCCTGTCCTTCACTGCTTTCGGAATCTCCATGCGCACGCCTTTCGAACTCATCACCGCCCACTACGCCGCCTCCGCCCGCCAGGACATCGCCGCCATGATGGCCGACATGGCGCCCGACGTGCAGTGGACCGAAATGGCGGGTTTTCCATGCGCGGGCACCTGGGTGGGGCCTCAGCAGGTGATCGACAGAGTTTTCAAGGTGCTGGGCGCCGACTGGATCGGCTACCGCTTCGATCTGGAGACGTTGATCGATGGCGGCGACCGCATCGTGGGCGTCGGCAGCTACTCGGGCACCCATGGCCGCACGGGCAAGGCCATGCAGGTGCGGGCGGCGCACGTGTGGCAGGTGCAGGGCGAGCGAATCGTGCGCTTCGAGCAGTTCACCGACACCCTGCTGGTCGATCGTGCGATGGCCTGATTCCGGGCGCGAAAGCGATGCCCCGGCAGATGCTATTAAATTAATAGCTACATGCCCTAGGTATTATTGCGGTGGAGCCCGATTGGGGCATGCATCCAAAAGCCAGAGGCATGCCCGCCTGCGCCGCCCTCACTCCGAAAACGACGGCACCGCCACGGGCAGCTGCGGCGCCACCCAGCGGTAGCGGTCGTCCAGCACGTTGCGCTCCGGCATGGCACCGGCCCAGCCGATGTGCAGCAGATCGGCCAGGGTCCAGGCCGCCCAGTCGGCGCGAAACGGCCGCTGCGCCGTGGCGGCGGACACCGGCTGCGCCGCCGCGCTGCGCCAGATCACCGTGGGAATGCGGTAGCCCGAGGCGGTCGCGGGGCTGTGGCCCGCGCGGTCGCTGCCGTGTCCGACCTCCTGGCCGTGGTCGGACAGGTACATCCACGCCCGGGACTCGCCCGGCCGCGCCCCGGCGCGCGCCAGCTGCAGCGTCTCGGACACCACGAAGTCGTGGTACAGCAGGGCGGCGTCGTACTGCTGGCGGTAGCGCCGCACCCAGGCCGAGCGGCCCTGGCCGGCCAGTTGCGCCTCGACCGCGTCCACGTGGTCGTCGAACGGGTTGTCGCCGCTCGGAAAGCGCAGCCGGTAGTGCGGGTGCGCGCCCATCAGGTGCACCACGATCAGCTTGCGCTCGGCGGGGTCGTCCAGCGCCTCCTGCACGCAGTCCAGCAGCTCGCCGTCCAGCGAGGCGCCCGCGCGGCCCGGCGTGCGGTTGACCATGTCCACCACGTCGGCCAGGCGCGCATGCTGCTGCTCGATCGCCACGTCGTCGTGGTTGCTCATCCACCAGACCTTGTAGCCCGCGGCGCGGGCCAGCGCCAGCACGTGCTGCCCGTCGGCCCGGCCCGGCTGCCCGAAGCCGAAGATGTTGGCCAGCGCGGGCAGCGTGCTGGCATCGACCGACCACGCATGGCGCAGCACGGCCATCTCCCCGCCCAGCACGCGCTGCTGCGCCTCCAGGCGCGGCGTGGTGGAGCGCGCGTAGCCGTACAGGCCCAGGTTGTCGCGGTTGATGCTGTCGGTCACCACCAGCACCACGGTGGACGGGCCGGGGCGCGTGACCGCGGGCGCCGCCTGCCGCGCCCGCTCCAGCAGGGCGCCGCGCTGGCGCTCCTGGTCGGCCCAGCCGCTGCGCAGGCCGTGGACCGCCGCGTTCCAGTGCATCCAGTAGGCGACCGGGTGCAGCCGGCGCCACGGCTTGCTGGCATAGCCCAGGGCGCTGAGCGCCAGCAGCGCGCACAGCAGCGCCACCAGGCTTCGCGGCCAGCGCACGGCGGTGCGCAGGCCCCGGCGCGCGCTGCGGCCCACCAGCCACGCGGCGACCACCAGCGCCGCCGACCACACGGCCACCGAGCGCCAGTGCATCGACAGGTATTCGGCGCTCTCGCGGCCCGTGGTGTTGGCGGCCGCGCCGAGCACCAGCGTGCTGTCGGGCGCGGCCTGGTAGGCGTCCAGCAGATACGCGCGTGCCACGCCGTCGAGCGCGAAGGCCATGGCCCACAGCCACACGGCGGCGGTGCGCAGCCGGTGCACGGCGTCGCTGCGCACCGGCCAGGCCAGCCACAGCAGGGCGGGCAGGGCCAGCGCCATCAATTGCGCCACGCGGCGGCCATCGTGCCCGAGGGCCACCAGCGCCAGCACCGTGGCGGTGGCCAGGCCCAGGGCGCGCAGCGCCTGCCGCGGCGCGGGCGGGGGGGCCGCGGAAAGGGAGGAAGGGTCTGGCACGTTCGGGATCCGGCTCGTCGGGGTGGCGCGGATTCTGACAGCGGGCCAAGCCCCCGCACGCGCCAGGGCCGGCACGGCCCCAGGCCGGCAGGGGCTTCTATAATCCGCGCTCCCTTGGGGAGTAGCCGGCTTTCGTGCCATGTCTTTCGAGCGTTGTACGAAGGCGCCTGCGTCAACACACTCGGCATGCTGCATGCCGTGGCGCCGGCAACCGTTGCGGTTGGCGAGACCATCGGCATGCCACCGCGACGAAAGGTCGGGCAGCGGGGGCGTGCCTTTGCGCTCGCCCGGCCGTACAACGACGTCCCCACCATGAATTTCGCCTCCACCGCCTTGCTCGCGCTGGCCATGTCCACCGACGCCTTCGCCGCCGCCGTCGGCAAGGGCAGCGCCCTGCAGAAACCCCGCTGGTCCGAAGCCCTGCGCACCGGCGCCATCTTCGGCGTCATCGAGGCCCTCACCCCGATCGCCGGCTGGGCGCTGGGCTACGCCGCCTCGGGCTACGTGAAGGAATGGGACCATTGGATCGCGTTCACGCTGCTGACCATCCTCGGCCTGCGCATGGTGTACGCGGCGTTCCAGGCGCCCGATGCCGAAACCGAAAAACCCGCCCGCCACGGCTTCTGGCTGCTGGCCGTGACCGGCTTTGCCACCAGCATCGATGCGATGGCCGTGGGCGTGGGGCTGGCGTTCCTCGACGTGGGCATCCTGCCCGTGGCGGCCGCCATCGGCCTGGCGACGTTTGCCATGGTCACGATCGGCGTGATGGTCGGCCGGGTGCTGGGCAACATCGCAGGCCGCTGGGCCGAGGCCGTGGGCGGCGTGCTGCTGATCGGCATCGGCTCGGTGATCCTTTACGAGCACCTGACCACGTTCTGATCCCGGCCCGCGCTACCCTTGCCGCATGACCCGTTTTTCCGACACCACCACCGCCCTCGTGCAACTGGCCACGCTGGACTCCGCCCTGGCCCGCTGCCGTGCTCCGGGCGGCAGCGCCACCGAACTGAGTAGCACGGCCCGCGCGCAGGACGCGCTGCTGGCCGCCCTGCCCCCGCGCTATGCCGAGGTGCTGCACGGCCTGCTCGACCGCCTCGAATCGAGCGCGCTGTTTTCCGAGGAAAGCTGCTCGTTCAGCCAGAAGGACCTGCTGGACAGCCTGCAGCAGTGGGTGGACAAGGCCGGGGACGTGCTGCGCCAGGCGGGCTGACCGGGCCGGACACCGCGCACCGTCCACCGCCCGGTCACCGCTCGGCGCGCCCTGCCCACTTCTCCCGGGCGATGTAGGCGCGCACGCCCAGGCCCAGGAACGGCGCGGGCGGCATGCGCGCAGGGGTGCCCAGCGCCAGGGCGTCGGCGATCAGCGGATGGTCCTGGCCCAGCGCCAGATCGGCCGCGAGCGCGCCCAGCACCGTGTGCTTGACGATGCCCACGCCGTTGCAACCCGCCACGCCGTGCACGTTGGAAGCAAAGCGCCCCCAGCGCGGCGCGCCGTTGCGCGTGATGGCGATGGCGCCTTCCCAGAAATGCGCGAGCGGCACGTCGGCCAGCTGCGGAAACCGCGCATCGAACACGGCCCGGTGCGCGCGCCGCACGCGCTCGCGTACGGCGGCGGCCACGCGAAAGCGCGGCGCGTATTCGAAGCCCTGGCGCACCAGCAGGCGGTGGTCGTCGGTGTAGCGCAGCGTGGCGCCGGCCACGGCGTTCACCGGCGTCACGCCCCAGCCCTGCGGTGCGCCCAGGCGCTCGCGCTGCGCGGGCGTGAGCGGCGCGCTCAGCGAGCCGAAGGTGGCCAGCGGAAAGGTCTCGCCCTGGAACAGGCCGAGCTGCTGCGCAAAGGCGTTGCTGGCCACGATGAGCTGCGGCGCCTCGATGCGCCCCTGCGCGGTGTGGGCCACCACCGCGTGCGGGGCGATGTGCAGCGCGTGCACGGGCGTGTTCTCGTACAGCGCGACCTGGGCGGGCAGCGCATCGGCCAGGCCCCGGCACAGCGCGGCCGGGTTGAGCAGCACCGTGCCCGGCGTGTACAGCCCGGCGGCGAAGTAGCGCGTGCCCAGGCGCGCGGCGAGCGCATCGCGGTCCAGCCGTTCGTGCGGCTCGCCCAGTGCGCAAAGCTCCTGGGCGTGGTGGTCCAGCGTGCGCCCGGCCGCGGGCGACACGGCACAGTGGTACTTGCCCGCGCGGCGCCACTGGCAGTCGATGGCGTGCGCGGCGATGTGCCGCTGCAGGTCGGCCATGCCCGCGGCCAGCAGGCGCTGGTAGTGCGCGGCCTGGCGCAGCTCTTCGAGCGAACTGCCCACGTTGTGCGGCACGTCGATGGCGAAGCCGGAGTTGCGGCCCGAGGCGTTGTCGCCCACCATGCCCGCATCGACCAGCACCACGTGCGCGTGCGGGCGCAGCTCGGCCAGGCGGCGCGCGGCGGCCAGGCCCGCGCAGCCGGCGCCCAGCACCAGCCAGTCGGCCCGCACGGGGCCCTGCAGCGCCGGGCGCGGCGCGCGCGCCGGCAGGATGGCCGACCAGCCGTTGGTGGCATCGTCGGCCGGCAGGCGCAAGGGAGTGGGACGCGGTGTCGGCAAGGCGATCGAAAGGCGCTGCGGGCGCTCAGCGCGCCCCGCAGGCCTTGCACAGCTGCAGCGCCAGCCGCTGCAGCGCCTGCCAGCCATCGGCGGGCCAGTCGGGCGCCTTGAGGCCCTTGACGATGCCGTCCACCGTGTGCGCGGACTGCAGCAGCCGGGCTGCAGCGGCGTCGGAAAAGCGCGGCGCGATGCGCTCGAACAGGCGCTCCTTGGGGCCCCAGATGCGGTTTTCGCGCAGGGCAATGGGCAGGGGCTTGCCGGCGTTGAGCGCGTCCTTCACGCGCTTCAAGGCGCGGATGTCCTCGGCCAGCGCCCAGTGCACCAGCACTTCGGCCTCGCCCTCGGCCTGCAGGCCATCGAGCATGCGCTGCACCCGGGCCACCTGGCCCGAGAGCACCGCCTCGGAGAGCTTGAACACGTCGTAGCGCGCCACGTTGAGCACCGCCGCCTCGACCTGCGCCCACGACAGCTCGCCGGGCGGGTGCAGCAGCGCGAGCTTGGCGATCTCCTGGTGCGCGGCAAGCAGGTTGCCTTCCACGCGGTCGGCGAAGAACTGCAGCGTGCGCTGGCCCTCGTCGCCGCCGGCCACGCGCTGGCCCTGCAGCGACAGGCGCTGGGCGATCCACTGCGGCAGCGCGGCGCGCTCCACCGGGTCGATCTGCACCGAGATGCCTCTGCCGTCCAGCGCGCTGAACCAGCCCCCGGTGCGGGTGGCCTTGTCCAGGCGCGGCAGCAGCACCAGGGTCAGCGTGCTGTCGTTGCCCTGCGCGGCCTCGGCGATCTGCTGCAGCGCGGCGCCGCCGTCCTTGCCGGGCTTGCCCGAGGGAATGCGGATCTCCACGATCTGCTTGTCGGCAAAGAGGGAGAGCGAGCCGCCGGCCGCCAGCACGGCGCTCCAGTCGAAGTGCGCGCCGGCCACGGTGTGGCTGCTGCGCTCGGTGTAGCCCTGGGCCCGCGCCGCCGCGCGGATGGCGTCGGCCGCCTCCTGCTGCAGGAGCGGCTCGTCGCCATGCAGGGTGTAGAGCGACCGCACGCCCTTTTGCAGGTGCGCGGCGAGCTGGTTCAGAGCGACTTGCATGGGAGCGGCCTGGGCAGGATCTTTGAATGAAACAGGCCGCACGCCCTAGAAAAACATGCGGCCGTAGCTATCAAATCAATAGCAATCAGGGTGCCAACCATCAAACCGGGCGCGCCGCGGCGAGCCGGCGCAGCAGCTGCTGCACGAGGTCGGTCTGCATGTTGCGGTACAGCAGCGCCTCTTCGGCCTCCTTGGCGAGCGCGATGCTTTCGTTGTAGCTCACGTCGCGCTGCTGCAGCAGCTCGGTGTCGGGGATCAGCTCCGCGCCCTGCTGGTTGCGCAGGCGAAAGTGGATGCGCAGGCGCAACTGCAACTCGCGCACCTGGCCCGAGGCGTTGTAGCCCACCACCACGCGCTCGCGCTGCTCGGACAGCAGCTCGAAAATGGCGTCGGCCGTGGTCTTTTGCGTGGGATCGCGCAGCACCGTGAGGTTGCCGCCCGCGCCCTGCAGCGTGCGCTGCAGCTCGCGCGCCAGGGGCGAGCCGCCGCCCGCCTCCACGTAGAGCGAGCGGAACTGGAACTCGGGCGCGCGGCGCAGGTGAAAGCCGCAGGCGGCCAGGGGCGCCACGGCCAGCAGCGACAGGAGGGTGCGTTTTTGCATTGTCAGATGACCACGTTGACCAGGCGGCCCGGCACGACCACGATCTTCTTGGGCGTGGCGCCGTCCGCCTGCTTGACGAAAGCCTCGCTCGCGAGGGCGGCGCGCTCGATCTCGGCCTTGTCGGCCGAGGCGGGCACGCGGATGGAGCCGCGCAGCTTGCCGTTGACCTGCAGCATCAGCTCCAGCTCGTCCTGCACCAGCGCATCGGCATCGGCCTGGGGCCACGGCGCATCGAGCAGGTCGCCCAGCGCGCCGGCGTAGCCCAGGCCGCTCCACAGGCTGTGCGCGATGTGCGGCGTGGCCGGGTACAGCACGCGCAGCAGGATGCCGAAGCCCTCGATCAGCGCCACGGGGGCGCCAGCGCTGTCCAGGGCCTTGAAGTCCTCCAGCGCGTTGATCATCTTCATCGCGCCCGAGACCACGGTGTTGTACTGCATGCGCTGGTAGTCGTAGTCCACCTGCTTGAGCACGGTGTGGATCTCCAGCCGCAGGGCCTTGGCCTCCTTGCCGAAGGGCACGTCCTTGAGGGTGGTGGCGCCGGCCACGCTGGCCAGCGCCGCGTCCTTGTCGAGGGCCGCGAGCTTGAGGCCGAAGTTCCACACCCGGCGCAGGAAGCGGTAGCTGCCCTCCACGGCCGCGTCGTTCCACTCCAGCGTGGCCTCGGGCGGCGCGGTGAACATGGTGTACAGGCGTGCGGTGTCGGCGCCGTAGCGCTCGATGAGGTCCTGCGGATCGACGCCGTTGTTCTTGGACTTGGACATGGTGCCCACGCCCTCGTAGTCGATGGCGGTGCCCGCAGGCAGGCCGCCGACGGCGTTCTTGAGCTTCGCGCCCACGATCTTGCCGCCCTCGTCCACCACGTGCTCGACGTCGTGCGGCCAGAAATACTCCTTGCCGCCCTGCTCGGTGCGGCGCGAGTAGATGTGGTTGAGCACCATGCCCTGCGTGAGCAGCTTGGTGAAGGGCTCGTCGATCTTCACCAGGCCCAGGTCGCGCATCACCTTGGTCCAGAAACGCGCATACAGCAGGTGCAGGATGGCGTGTTCGATGCCGCCGATGTACTGGTCCATCGGCATCCAGTAGTCGGCGCCCTCGGCCACCATGGCCTCGCTGTTCTTCGGGTCGCAATACCGCATGAAGTACCACGAGCTGTCCACGAACGTGTCCATGGTGTCGGTCTCGCGGCGCGCGGCCCTGCCGCAGACCGGGCAGGTCACGCCGGCGTGGAAGCCTTCGTGGTGGTGCAGCGGATTGCCCGAGCCGTCCGGCACGCAATCGGTGGGCAGCACCACCGGCAGGTCCTTCTCGGGCACGGGCACGGCGCCATGCTCATCGCAGTGGATGATGGGGATCGGCGTGCCCCAGTAGCGCTGGCGCGAGACGCCCCAGTCGCGCAGGCGCCAGGTCGTTTTGGTCTCGCCCAGGCCCTTTTGCGCGAGCGCATGCGCCACGGCCTGCACGGCCTCGGCGTAGGACAGGCCGCTGAAGCTGTCGGAGTTGACGGTGACGCCGCGCTGCTTGTCGCCGTACCAGTCCTGCCAGTGGTGGTAGTCGAAGGTCTCGCCATCGACCAGCACCACCTGCTTGATGTCGATGCCGTACTTGAGCGCGAACGCGAAGTCGCGCTCGTCGTGCGCGGGCACGCCCATCACGGCGCCGTCGCCATAGCCCATGAGCACGTAGTTGCCGATCCACACGGGCACTTCCTCGCCGGTGATCGGGTGCGTGACCACCAGCCCGGTGGGCACGCCCTTCTTTTCCTGCGTGGCCAGTTCGGCCTCGGTGGTGCCGCCGCTCTTGCACTCCTCGATGAAGGCGGCGATGGCCGGATTGCCCTGCGCCGCGCGCGCGGCCAGCGGGTGCTCGGGCGCCACGGCGCAGAAGGTCACGCCCATGATGGTGTCGGCGCGCGTGGTGAAGACGTACATGCGCCCGTCGCCGATCAGCGTGCCGTCGGCCGCGCGGATGTCGTGCGGGAAGGCGAAGCGCACGCCCTCGCTCTTGCCGATCCAGTTCTCCTGCATGAGCTTCACGCGCTCGGGCCAGCCGGGCAGCTGGTCGCCGGTGACGAAGCCCAGCAGCTCTTCGGCGTAGTCGGTGATCTTGAGGTAGTAGCCCGGAATCTCGCGCTTTTCCACCGTGGCACCGGTGCGCCAGCCCTTGCCGTCGATCACCTGCTCGTTGGCCAGCACGGTCTGGTCCACCGGGTCCCAGTTGACGACCTGGGTCTTGCGGTAGGCGATGCCCTTTTCCAGCATCTTGAGGAACAGCCACTGGTTCCAGCGGTAGTAGCTCGGGTCGCAGGTGGCGACCTCGCGCGACCAGTCGATGGCCAGGCCCATCGCCTGCATCTGCTTTTTCATGTACGCGATGTTGTCGTACGTCCACTGCGCGGGCGGCACGCCGTTCTTGAGCGCCGCGTTCTCGGCCGGCAGGCCGAAGGCGTCCCAGCCCATCGGCATCAGCACGTTCATGCCCTTCATGCGCAGCTGGCGCGCGAGCATGTCGTTGATGGTGTAGTTGCGCACGTGGCCCATGTGCAGCTTGCCGCTGGGGTAGGGCAGCATGGAGCAGGCGTAGAACTTCTTCCGGCCCGCATCCTCGGTCACGCGGTAGGCATCGGTGGCCGTCCAGTGGCCCTGCGCGGCGCGCTCGACCTCGGTGTGGTTGTATTTGTCTTGCATGGGTTGGCGGGGCCGCGGCGGTGCGGCCAGGAAAGAAAGTGAGCGGGGTGTCAGCCGGGGATTTTAGGCGCGATGCCGGCCGCGGGCGGCGCGAAGCGTTACACGGTGCGCGGTCCCGGCTGGTGCAGGGCCCGGCCGGTCAGCGGACAGCGGCAGCAGCAGCAGCGGGAGAGGCCGAAGCGGCGGAAGGGATGCCGGGCGCGGCCGGGTCCGCCACGAAGCCGATGCGCCGCAGGCCCGCGGCGTTGGCCGCCCCCATCACCTCGACCACCCGGCCATACGGCACGGCGGTGTCGGCGCGCAACTGCACCTCGGTGTCGGGCTGCTCCCTGGCCAGCTGCGCGAGGCGCGCGGCCAGCGCCTGCGGGGCGAGTGGTACGTCGTCCAGGTAGGCCTGGCCCTCCTTGTCGAGCACCACGGTGACCGACTGCGGGGGCGCGCCGGGCGTGGCGCCGTCAGCGCGCGGCAGGTCCAGCCGGATCGAGCTGGCCAGCAGCGGCGCGGTCAGGATGAAGATGACCACCAGCACCAGCATCACGTCCACCAGCGGCGTCATGTTGATGTCGCTCATGGGCTGCGGCCCGGTGGTGCGTTCGAGTCGGCCGAATGCCATGGCGCGTGCGGGGCGGGAGTCCGTCGCCGGTCAGTCGTTCGCCGCGGCGGGCGGGGCGATGCCGGATTCATCCAGCACCAGCTCGCGCAGGTCGCGCGCGAAGCCTTCCAGGTCGGCCTCGGTGCGGCCGATGAAGCGGCCGAACACGTTGTAGGCCAGCACGGCGGGAATGGCCACGGTCAGGCCGGCGGCCGTCATGACCAGCGCCTCGCCCACCGGGCCCGCCACGCGGTCGATGGTGATCTGGCCGGCCCCGGCCATGGCGGTGAGCGCATGGTAGATGCCCCACACGGTGCCCAGCAGACCCACGAACGGCGCGGTGGAGCCCACGGTGGCCAGCAGCACCTGCCCGAACTGCAGGCGGCCCAGCACCCCGTGCAGCGCATCGCGCAGGCCGCGCGTCAGTTGCTGGGACAGGCTGCCGCGCGCGGCCAGCGTGGCGGGGGCCTGGTTGGCGCCAGCCACGGCGCTGGCCGCCTGCACCAGCGGCATCACCAGGCCATCGCGGTCGAAGGCAGGCAGGCGCTCAGCCGCCAGGGCGATCGACGGGGCCTGCCAGAAGGCGGCGATGGCGCGGGCCGCATCACGGCGGGCACGGCGCATCAGCAGGGCCTTCCAGACGATCACGACCCAGCTGGCGACCGACATGGCCAGCAGCAGCAGCGCGCTGATCTGGGTGACCGCGTCGCCCTGACGCCACCAGTGCAGGCCGTCCATCGCGTGCGCGCCGGCCGTCAGGCGGCGTTCAGGCCCAGCACGTCGAACATGTCGAACAGGCCGGTCTGGTGCGCGGCGAGGAATCGGACGGCGCGCAGGCTGCCCTGGGCATAGGTCGTGCGGCTGGCGGATTTGTGGGTGATCTCGATGCGCTCGCCGGTGCCGGCGAACAGCACGGTGTGGTCGCCCACGATGTCGCCGCCGCGGATGGCGGAAAAGCCGATGCTCGACGGATCGCGCTCGCCCGTGATGCCCTCGCGGGCATAGACGGCGCAGTCCTTGAGATCGCGCCCCAGGGCCTGGGCGATGACCTCGCCCATCTTGAGCGCGGTGCCCGAGGGCGCATCCACCTTGTGGCGGTGGTGGGACTCGATGATCTCGATGTCGTAGCCGGTGGACATGGCCTTGGCTGCCAGCTCCAGCAGCTTGAGCGTGACGTTCACGCCCACGCTCATGTTGGGCGACAGCAGGATGGCGGTGCGTTCGCTGGCGGCGGCGATCTCGGCCTTTTGCGCGTCGGACAGGCCCGTGGTGCCGATGACCATCTTGACGCCCGTCTCGGCGCATACCGCGAGGTGGGCCATGGTGCCCTCGGGGCGGGTGAAGTCGATCAGCACGTCGGCATGGCGCAGGCCTTCGCGCACGTCGGCCGTGATGGCCACGCCGCTGGCATGGCCCAGGAAGGCGGTGGCGTCGGAGCCGATGGCGGGGCTGGCCGCCACGTCGAGCGCGCCGGCCAGCACGCATTCGCCGCCGGTGTCGCGGATGGCTTCGATCAGCATGCGCCCCATGCGGCCGGAGGCCCCGGCGACGGCCACGCGGCAAGGGGTGGAGGGGGATGCGTTCGGGGAAGTGGTGGCGGTCATGGAAAGATCAGCGGCTAAGCCGCAGGGCCGGTGTGCACCAGGCCCTGGCCGGCGGGAATCAGCGGGTCGACGATTCCAGCGGCGGGTAGCTGGACGGCGGCGTGGGCACGGGCGAATCGGCAGGTTCGGGCAGCGTGGCCGGTTTGGGGAACTTGGCCAGCTGGGCCTCGGTCGCCTCCAGCACCGGCACCTTGTTCTTGGGGGTCCGGGTGCCCAGGGTGGCGACGAACTCGGCCTCGGTGGGCATCTCGTCGCCCTCGGCGCGCTCGAACACGTCGCCGTTGAAGAACACGGTCAGCTTGCGCGACTGCACCTCGACGCCGGGGCGCTTGAGCGTGAAGACGTATTCCCAGCGGTCGGCGTGGAACAGGCTGGTCACCAGCGGCGTGCCGAGGATTTCCTTGACCTGCTGGCGCCCCATGCCGGGCTTGAGCGCCTCGACCTGCTCGCGGGAGACGAAGTTGCCTTGAACCACGTCCACCTTGTAGGGAGTGACCAGGCTGGCGACGCGGTTGCTGGCGCTGTCGAAGCTGCCGCAGGCCGTCAAGCTGGCGCCGATCAACAGGGTCAGGGCCCAACGGGCGCTGCAGCGGGCGGAAACGGACATGGAGTTAGGCATAGGCGATATGATCCGACCCATTGTAGCGGCAGCTTCTCCCGGGCTTTGGCACGCTGGTTTGGTACACGGAAACCCCTGTCATGACGAACATCGACGAACTCAAGAGCACCGGCCTGAAGGCGACCCTGCCGCGCCTGAAGATCCTCGAGATCTTCCAGAAGGGCGCGCAGCGCCACATGACCGCAGAAGACGTGTTCCGCGTGCTGCTGCAGGAGCGCTCGGACATCGGCCTGGCCACGGTGTACCGCGTGCTCACGCAATTCGAGCAGGCGGGCATCCTGAACCGCAGCAACTTCGAAAGCGGCAAGGCGGTGTACGAGCTCAACGAGGGCCAGCACCACGACCACTTCATCTGCACGGTCTGCGGCAAGGTCGAGGAGTTCTACGACCCCGAGATCGAAAAGCGCCAGCAACTGGTGGCCAAGTCGAAGGGCTGGGTGGTGCAGGACCATTCGATGGCGCTATACGGCCAGTGCGCCACCTGCGCCAAGCTGGCCACCACGCAGCACCGCTGAGCAGCGGGCGCGCGCCGCCCGGCGGGCCCGGGACGCGGCGCGATGGTCAGGAGCCGTCGCGCTCCATGGCGCGGCGGTGCCGCTCCACGAATTCCTGGTAGGTGTCGATCCCGCGCAGGTTCAGGATGGTGTTGCGCACGGCCGCCTCGACCAGCACGGCGATGTTGCGGCCCGCCACCACCTGGATCACCACCTTGAGCACCGGCACGCCCAGCACGTCCTGCGTGAGGGGCTCGTAGGGCATGCGTTCGTAGTCGCGCTCCAGCGTTTCCTTGCGCACCAGATGCACGATGAGCTTGAGCCGCATCTTGCGCCGCACGGCGGTCTCGCCGAAGATCGCGCGGATGTCCAGCAGGCCGATGCCGCGCACCTCCAGCAGGTTCTGCAGCAGGTCGGGGCACTTGCCCTCGATAGTGGTCTGGTTGATGCGGAACAGGTCCACCGCGTCGTCGGCCACCAGGCCGTTGCCGCGCGAGATCAGCTCCAGGCCCAGCTCGCTCTTGCCCAGGCCCGACTCGCCGGTGATCAGCACGCCCAGGCCCAGGATGTCCATGAACACGCCGTGCATGGTGGTGCGGTCGGCGAAGTGCTTGGACAGGTAGGCGCGCAGCACGTCGATGACGAAGGCCGACGACTCGTGCGTGGAGAACATCGGGATCTGCGCACGCTCGCACATGGACAGCAGCGCATCGGGCGCGACCTGGCTGTCGGCCAGCACCAGCACGGGCGGCTCCAGCGTGACGATGCGGGCGATGCGGCGCTTGCAGTCCTCGGGCGTCGCGTTGGTGAGGTAGGCGGTTTCGCGCTCGCCCAGAATCTGCACCCGGTACGGGTGGATGTAATTGAGGTAACCCACCAGGTCGGCGCCGGAGCGCGCGGAGCGCACGGCCACCTCGTCGAAACGCCGCTCGGAGGCCCCGAGGCCGGCGACCCACTCCCACTTCAGCGGGCCGCGGAACTCCTCGAACAGGACATCGGCGCTGACGACATTGGGTTTCACGGAAGGTTCAGCGTTTGCAGCGGCGGCGGCGGGGTCAGGCGGTGGCCTGGGCGGACTGCCAGCCGGCGATCAGGCCGTGCAGCTCGGCGGCATCGGTGCTGCCCTTGATGCGCTCGCGCAGCGAGCCATCGCTCAGCAGCTCGGCGATCTCGGACAGGATCTCCAGATGCTTTTGCGTGGCCGCCTCGGGCACCAGCAGGAAGATCAGGAGCCCGACGGGCTGCTCGTCCGGCGCATCGAAACCGATCGGGTGGGCCAGCTGGAAGACGGCGGCCATCGGCGCCTTCAGGCCCTTGATGCGGCCATGCGGGATGGCGACACCGTGGCCCAGCCCCGTGGAGCCCAGCCGCTCGCGGGCGAAGAGGCTGTCGGTGATGAGGGCGCGCGACAGGCCGTGCTGGCTCTCGAACAACAACCCTGCCTCTTCGAAAGCGCGCTTTTTGCTGGTGGCGTCGACGCTCACGAGCACTTGAGCGGCAGGCAGGATGGAGGCAAGACGGTTCATGGTGAAGGGTTGCGATTATGCACCCCCTAGCATAAACCCTGAGCACTTTCCGGGGGGCATAAAAAAACCGCCCCTCGGGGCGGCGTGGCGAAGGGCCTGGCTGCTCAGGCCCCTGGCGCGAATCAGGCCACGAGTTCGCGCTTGATGGCGCCATGGTGGTGGTTCTGGATGCGGTCCTTGTGCCGGACGACTTGGCGGTCCAGCTTTTCCACCAGGTCGTTCACGGCCACGTACAGGTCGGAATGGGAACTCTCGGCGAACAGATCACTGCCCTTCACATGCACGTTGCATTCCGCGCGCTGGCGTTTTTCCTTCTCCTTTTGCTTCTCGACGGTGAGCAGCACCTTGACGTCGACCACCTGGTCGAAATGCTTGCTGATGATGTCCAGCTTTTCCGTCACATGGGCGCGCAATGCGGGAGTGACTTCGAGGTGGTGACCGCTGATCGTCAGGTTCATAAAACTGGCCTCCTGGGCTTGCGTTGAAGAAGCGCCGTCCTCAAAGGTCTGGTGGAAGGACGGCCCGGCGAAAGGTCAACTCATGCATGTGTTGGATTCACTATGCGCCCGCCCCCGGGCAATTGCAAACGCATACCGAAGTCGGCTGTCGGGTCTTGCCCTCCCAGGTGCCAAGGGCCGAAAAACGGCGCAAAATAGCTTGGCTTTGCTCCGCGGCACACAGCGCAGACGCCTTTGCGGGGCGCACCGCCTGCACGACGCCCTGCCGACCCGATGGTCCGCCGTCCGCTGCGGTCCCGACCCACGCCCCACCCTCCCGACCGCCCTGCACCGGCCATCCCGGCTCGCGCCCTAAAATCGCGGGCTGGCCGGCCCTGCCGCCGAAAGCCGCGGCTTTCCCGTTCGCAATCGCTTCACCCACCATGACCCTGCCCCTTTCCTCCGCACTGCACACCTCCGCCCTCACGTCCCTGCCGCTGCTCGCGCGCGGCAAGGTGCGCGACAACTACGCCGTGGGCGACGACCGCATCCTGATGGTGGCCAGCGACCGCCTCTCGGCCTTCGACGTGATCATGGGCGAGCCGATTCCGGGCAAGGGCGAGCTGCTCACGCAGATGGCACTGTTCTGGTTCGACAAGCTGGGCCACCTGTGCCCCAACCACCTGACGGGCGACGACCCCGAGAGCGTGGTGACGCCGGACGAAGCACCCCAGGTGCGGGGCCGCTCGATGCTGGTGCAGCGCCTGCAGCCGATCCCCGTGGAGGCGGTGGTGCGCGGCTACCTGGCCGGCAGCGGCTGGAAGGAATACCAGGAATCGCGCGCCGTGTGCGGCGTGCAGCTGCCCGAAGGCCTGACCAACGCGGCCAAGCTGCCGCAGCCCATCTACACCCCGGCCGCCAAGGCCGCGATGGGCGAGCACGACGAGAACATCACCTTCGAGCGCACGGTGGAGATGATCGGCATCGAGCTGGCCACGAAGATCCGCGACCTCAGCATCGCCATCTACCAGGAGGCTGCGGCCATCGCGCTGGAAAAGGGCATGATCATTGCCGACACCAAGTTCGAGTTCGGCCTCGCGCCCGACGGCACGCTGGTGCTGATGGACGAGGTGCTCACGCCCGACAGCTCGCGCTACTGGCCCGTGGAAGGCTACGAAAGCGCTCTGGCCGCCGGCGAGAACCCGCCCAGCTACGACAAGCAGTTCGTGCGCGACTGGCTGGAGCAGACGCAGATCAACGGCAAGCCCTGGAACAAGACCGCGCCCGCCCCGCGCCTGCCGCGCGAGGTGGTCGAGAAGACCGCCGCCAAGTACCGCGAGGCGCTCGAGCGCCTGGTGGGCTGAACGGCCCTGCCGCGCGCGCCAGGGAGCGCAGCGGCATCGGGCGGCCGTGTGGCCGCCTCACTCCAGCTCGATGGCCTCCAGCCGCAGCAGCACGCGCGCCTCTTCGCCGAACAGCAGCAGTTGCCGCCCTTCCTGGCGGTAGGTCCGGACTTCGTCCAGCGCGTGCAGGAAACGGCCCTCCAGGGTGGCCGTCTGCAGGCACAGCTGCAGGGTCGTGTTGATCTGCGTCATCCGCAGGCGCACGCCATCGACCGCGTAGCTCGCCAGAAAGCGGTTGCAGCCCCCTGCCCCGCGCGCTTGTCCCCCTTCGCTGTCCAGCACCAGATGCGGCTCGGGCGCGCCAGCGGGGGCCGGCGGCACGGCCGTGTCGTCGATTTCCACCAACCGCCAGTAGGTCTGCCGCAGCGGCACCTCGGCCTGCGCGGTCGCCTTGTCCAGAGGCAGGCGGTGCAGCTCGACATCCACGCGCCGATAGGCCGGGTCCGGCGGCAGCGGATGGATGCCATCGGAGGCGAACCGCACGTAGCCTTGCAGGGACAGCGAGGCGCGAACCCGGTAGCGGCCCGGCAGCAGCGGCTGCGTGAGCGCGGACCGGAAAGGAATCTGCAACTGGTACGGCGGCGGCCCCGGCAGCTCGATGCGCTGGCGCCCGAGCACCGTGGGCGGCGCATCGGGGCGCGAGACGTCGAGCAGCGCCGCCTCGAACACGGCGGGCTCGTCGGGCGGCACGTAAAGGCGCTCACGCGAGAACACCGTGCCGATGACCATGGCATCGGGCGGGGGCGATGTGGCGCAGCCCGCCAGGGCGAGAGCCAGCACCGAGGCCACGGCCAGGGCGGCCGCACGGGCCCGTTCAGCGCCCATGGACCGGGCGGCTTCGGTGGCTGGGGCGCCGGTCAGCTCAGCACCACGCTGGACAGGCGGCGGCGGTAGGTGGCGACCGTCGGGTCTTCCGGCGGGATCTGGCCTTCGGCCACCTTCACCCGAGGCGGCTCGATGATCTCGAGCACGGCCACGTAGGTCTTGCGCGCGGCCTCGTCGCTCCAGGCCTTGTCGCGCATGAGGATTTCCAGCAGTTCGTCCATGGCCTCGGTCCAGCGCTGGTGCGCGATGAACCAGCGCGCCCGGCCGAAGCGGGCGTCGAAATCGCGGCGGTTGGCGGCAATCCCGGCATCGAAATCGGCCAATGCCGAAGGGCCGTTTGCCTCCCTGGCCACGAAATCGATCGCATCCATCCAGGCCTTGAGCGCACCCAGCTTGCGCGATGCCGGGGCCTTGGCGATCACGGGGGCGAAGGCGACCTTGGCGTCGTCCTCGCGGCCCAGCTGCAGCAGCAGCTTCACGTAGTCGAAGCGGGCGTCGTCGTTGGCGGGGTCGGTGGCGACCGCGTGCTGCAGCTTTTCCAGCGCGGTGTCGGTATCGCCGTCGGCCAGCGCGTCCTGCGCCAGCTCCTCCTCCTGCTCGGCCAGGGCCGCCTCGGCGGTGGGCACGTGCTTGTCGAGGAAGGCCCGCACCTGCCCCTCGGGCTGGGCGCCCATGAAGCCATCGACGGGCTGGCCGTTCATCAGCAGCACGCAGGTGGGAATGCTGCGGATGCCGAACATGCCGGCGATCTGCTGCTCCTGGTCGGAGTCGATCTTCACGAGCTTGAAGCGGCCCTCGTACTCGGTCTCCAGCTTCTCCAGGATGGGCCCGAGCGACTTGCACGGGCCGCACCAGGGCGCCCAGAAGTCCACCAGCACGGGCACGTCCATCGAGGCGGCGATGACTTCGGTTTCAAAATTTTCTACGGTGACGTCGATCATGTGTTCAGGCCCGGTGGGTGCGCTCGGCACACAAAAAGTAAAATCGCGGGTTCCACTTCGGCGGGCGGCCGGTTCGGCCAGCGCCCCACTCACATGAAACCCATCCAGATCGGTGTGGTCATGGGCTCCAGCAGCGACTGGGAGACCATGCAGCACGCAGTGCAGATTCTCCAGCAATTCGGCATCGCCCACGAAGCCCGCGTGGTCTCGGCCCACCGCATGCCGGACGACATGTTCGCCTATGCCGAGGCAGCGGCCGGCGCGGGGCTCAAGGCCATCATCGCCGGTGCGGGGGGCGCTGCCCACCTGCCGGGCATGATCGCCGCCAAGACCACCGTGCCGGTGCTCGGCGTGCCGGTGGCCAGCCGCCACCTGCAGGGCGTCGATTCGCTGCACAGCATCGTGCAGATGCCCAAGGGCATTCCGGTGGCGACGTTCGCCATCGGCACGGCGGGTGCGGCCAATGCGGCGCTGTTCGCCGTGGCCCTGCTGGCCACCGAGGACCCCGCCCTGCGCGAGCGGCTCGAGGCCTTCCGCGCCGAGCAGACCGCCGCGGCGCGCGCCATGGCCCTGCCGCCGGTGTCCGCATGAGCGCGCAGCCTACGCCCCCGCTGCTGCCCGGCAGCACGCTCGGCGTGGTGGGCGGCGGCCAGCTCGGCCGCATGTTCGTGCACGCGGCGCAGGCCATGGGCTACTTCACGGCCGTGCTGGATGCCGACGCCGACAGCCCCGCCGGCCGGGTGAGCCACCACCACATCCGCACCGCCTACGAGGACCCGGACGGCCTCGCCCGGCTGGCCGGCCTGTGCGATGCCATCACGACCGAATTCGAGAACGTGCCGGCCCAGGCGCTGCGCACGCTGGGCGCCGAGCGCCCGGTGGCGCCGGCGGCGAGCGCCGTGGCCATTGCGCAGGACCGCGCCCAGGAGAAGGCCCATTTCGTGCGCTGCGGCGTGCCCTGCGCGCCCTACGCGGTGATCGAGACCGCCGCCGATCTGGCGGCCGTGGCGCCCGATCTTCTGCCCGGCATCCTGAAGACGGCGCGCATGGGCTACGACGGCAAGGGCCAGTCCCGCGTGAAGACGCCGGCCGAACTCGCCGCCGCGTGGCAGGCCATGGGCGGCGTGCCCTGCGTGCTGGAAAAGATGCTGCCCCTGGCCCTCGAATGCTCGGTGATCGTGGCGCGCGGCGCCGACGGCACCTGCGTGCACCTGCCCGTGCAGCGCAACCTGCACCGGGACGGCATTCTGGCGGTCACCGAGGTTTACGAGGGAAATGTGCCTCATGCCCTAGTGGAACATGCCGTCGACGCTTCCAAATCGATAGCAAACGGCCTGAATTACGTGGGTGTGCTGTGCGTGGAGTTCTTCGTGCTCGACGGCGGCGAACTGGTGGTCAACGAGATCGCCCCGCGCCCGCACAACAGCGGCCACTACAGCCAGAACGCATGCGACGTCTCGCAGTTCGAATTGCAGGTGCGCACCATGGCCGGCCTGCCGCTCACGCAGCCGCGCCAGCACAGCCCCGCCGTCATGCTCAACCTGCTGGGCGACCTGTGGTTCACGCACGGCCCGCACGCCCGCACGCCCGCCTGGGACGCGGTGCTGGCGCTGCCAGGCACGCACCTGCACCTGTACGGCAAGGCCGACGCCAAGCCCGGCCGCAAGATGGGCCACCTGAACGTGACGGCCCCGACCGCCGAGGCCGCGCGCGCCACGGCGCTGCAGGCGGCGGCGCTGCTGGGCATCGAAGCCTTCTGAACGCGGGCCCGCACACGACATGATCCTCGACGGCCAACGCCCCGAATCCATCGCCGCCGCCGCGCGCGCCCTGCGCACGGGCGCGCTGCTGGGCCTGCCCACCGAGACGGTGTACGGCCTGGCCGCCGACGCGGCCAGCGATGCCGCCGTGGCGCAGATCTTCGCCGCCAAGGGCCGGCCGAGCGACCACCCGCTGATCGTGCACGTGGCCGATGCCGGCGGCATTGCCCACTTCGCCAGCGAAGTGCCGGCGTTCGCGCAGGCGCTGGTCGATGCGTTCTGGCCGGGCCCGCTCACCCTCATCCTGCCGCGCCGGCCCGGCGTGGCCACGGCCGCCACGGGCGGCCAGGACAGCGTGGGCCTGCGCTGCCCCGCCCACCCCGTCGCCCAGGCCGTGCTGCGCGCCGGCGCATCGGACGACCCGGCGCTGGAGGGCCGCCCCGTGTGGGGCGTGGCCGCGCCCAGCGCCAACCGCTTCGGCCGCGTGAGCCCCACCACCGCCCTGCACGTGCAGGACGAGCTGGGCGAGGCGCTGCTGGTGCTGGACGGAGGGCCCTGCGGCGTGGGCATCGAATCGACCATCGTCGATTGCACGCGCGGCGTGCCGGTGCTGCTGCGGCCCGGCGCCATCACCCGCGCGCAGATCGCCCAGGCGTGCGGCCTGGCGCCGCTGTCGAAAGACGACCTGCCCGCGCACACCCCGCGCGCGTCGGGCACCCTGGAGGCCCATTACGCCCCGGCCGCCAAGGTGCGGCTGATGGAGGCCAAGGCGCTGCAGACCGGGCTGGACCTGCTGGGCGCCGATGCCGCGCACCTGGCCGTCTATGCGCGCAGCCCGCTGCGCTCGCGCTCGGCCAAAGTCCAGGTGCGGCGCATGCCCGACGACGCCACGGCCACCGCCCAGCAGCTCTTTGCCGTGCTGCGCGCCTTCGATGACGACGGTGTGAAGCTGATCTGGATCGAAGCCCCGCCCGCCACCCCCGAATGGGAAGGCGTGCGCGACCGCCTGCAGCGTGCCGCGGCCGCATAACCCGGATTGCATGTCCCGCGGCACGCCCTGTTGCAGGCCGTGCCGCGCCAGTCGTTAAACTCTCGCCACATTTTCTGGAGAAAAACCCATGGCAGCAAATTGGATGCGCCGCACCCTCGTGGTCGCCGCTTGTGCAACGGCCACGTTGCTCGCGGCTTGCGGTTCGAGCACAACCGAGTCGGCCATCACGCCCGACCGGTTCATCACGTTCGGTGACGGCTTCACCGACATCGGCCAGAACGGGGCCCGCTACACGGTCAACGACGGCAGCATCAACAACTGGGCCCAGCAGATCGCCAACAACTACGGCAAGAGCTTCACCGCCGCCGCGGCGGGCGGCACGGGCTACGCGCAGGGCAACGCCCGCGTGACGGCCACCACCGACGCCGCCGGCCGGACCACCACTCCGTCCGTCACCCAGCAGATCGACACCTTCCTGTCCAAGGGCGGCTTCGCCGACAACGACCTGGTGCTGATCAACGGCGGCATCAGCGACGTGATCGCCGGCATGGCCGCGGTGAACGCGGGCACGCAGACCAGCGCGCAGTTCCTCACCAACGCGGCCACGGCCGGCAAGGAACTGGCCGCGCAGGTGCGCCGCCTGTCCAACGCGGGTGCCAAGCACGTGGTGGTGACCGGCACCTACGACCTGGGCAAGAGCCCCTGGGCCGTGGGCATCAACCAGACCACGCTGCTGAGCAACGCCAGCACGCAGTTCAACCAGGCCCTGCTGGTGAACATCGAAGACCTCGGCACCACGGTGCTGTACGTCGATCTGGCCTACTACGGCAACGTGTTCGTGGGCTCGCCTTCGGGCTACGGCTTCACCGACAAAGACAACGCCGTCTGCACCTCGGTGGACCCCAACAACGGCATCGGCATCGGCGCAGGCCAGGTCAACTCGCTGCTGTGCAACGCCTCCACGCTGCTGACGGGCGCCGCCCAGGACAAGTACGTGTTCGCCGACCGCGTGTACTTCACGCCCTCGGCCCAGCGCCAGTTCGGCACCTACGCGTACGACCGCCTGCGCGCCCGCTGGTAAGCGCCTCGCAGCCCACGCGAAAAAGCCGACCCTCGGGTCGGCTTTTTTGATGGTGCCGCGGGCTCCGTGCGGCACGGCTGGGGCCTCAGAACCGGTAGCCGATCCCGACCGCGAACACGTTGGGGTTGAGCTTGATGTCGATGTTCTGCCCGCTCGACAGGCGTGTGGTGGTCTTGAGGAAGCCTTTGTAATAGGCCGCGTCCAGGAACCAGCGCTCGTTGAACTGCCATACGAAGCCGACTTGCGCGGTGACGCCCCACTTGTCGTCGATCGACGCGGTGGTGGGATTGGTCGGCGTGCCGCCCGTCAGCCCGTTCAGCGTGGCGGTGGTGCGCTCCTTGAAGAACTTGGCGTAGGTCACGCCCAGCCCGGCATACGGCCGGAAGGCCGCGTTGGCCTCCTGGAAACGGTACTGCGCGAACACCGTGGCGGGCACCACCTTGGTCTCGCCCACCTTGCCCACGCCGCCGATGGCGCCGTCACCGTAGAACGAATGCTTGAACGGCAGGCCGATGGGCACGTCCACCGCCCAGTGGTCGGTCAGCATGTAGTTCAGGCCGCCGGTCAGGGCCGTGGCGGAATGCACGTCCACGCGGGTGCCGGGAAAGCTCGGCGCGCTCAGGTTGCCGCTTTTGACTTGGGGCGAGATTTGGGTCACGCCGGCGCGCAGGCTCAGCGTGCCGGCGACTTGTGCGCTGGCCGTGCCGCAGACGGCAGCCGCGGCGATCGCCACGCAGGCCCAGGAAAATGGCTTCATGAAAACTCCTCGAAGGGGATGGGGCCTGGGCAATCAGAGCCAGCCGGCGGTGGACAGGGAACGCGACACCAGTTGGGCGACCAGCTGGTGGCCGTACGGCGTGGGGTGGAAACTGTCGGCGAAGCCGTAGGACTTCCACCAGTCGGCACCGCCCGTGGCGCCTGCAGGGGGCGTGCGGGCCGACAGGGCGGCCGACGTGCAGGTCGGGAAGGAGTAGGTCGGCAGGCCGTCGCTGCCCACGCCGGTGGCCGGGCAGGCAGCGGTCGACACGTTGGTCAGCTGGTACTGGGCCGGGTTGGTGGCCTGGTCCTTGAACGAGCTGTAGAAGTCCACCAGGGCCAGGCGGCTGTCGGTCCCCAGGCTGGTGGCCAGGCGGGCGTTGTAGGCCTGGATCCAGCCGTCGAACAGGGCTTCGGCCTGGGCGGCGGCGGCCGCGCCGTTGGCGGCCGCGATGGAGGCCACCACCAGGCGGAACCGCGGGGTGAGGGTGATGCCCGGGGCGTTGAGCACCGCGACGCGCTTGGCGCCCTTGTCCAGCGTGTTGGTCTTGATGGTGGCCGCGAAACGCGTGGCCAGCGTCTGCATGTACAGCCCGCCCACCTGCGCCATGCCGGTCGCGCCGCCGGCCAGGGCGGTGTTCACGGTGTTGGCGTCCAGCAGCGTGCCCAGCACGGCGCGGTAGGTGGCGCCGCCGTCGCTCGAGGCGCGCAGGTAGGCGCCGATCAGGTCGGCCGCGTCGTTGGCGCCGCCGTCGATCAGCACCAGGTCGGTGTCGGTGAATCCGGCGGCGCCGGCATCCTGGATCTGCTTGGTGATGGAGACCGGCGAGGTGGGCGCCGTGAAGTTGTTGATGCGCCCGCCGCCCACGGCGTAGTTGGTGCATTCCGCCCGCGTGCCGAACGTGGTGCCGGTCGACTGGTAGTGCGCGCACAGCGTCTGCCCGTAGCTCGTGGCGACGCGCTCGGGCCAGACGGAACTGGAGCCGGCGCCCGTGGCCGCCGTGCCCTGCACGGTGAACTTGAAGCCGAACGTGCCGCTGTCGGCCAGGCTGTCACCCATGACCTTCACGGACTTCACGCTCACGGCGGGCGTCGTGTCCGAGCCGCCGCCCCCGCAGGCCGCCAGCAAAGCGGCTGCCGCCAATGCCGTCACCGCCCAGGAAGCTCTGTTTTTAGTGGTTTTCGAGATCAAGGTGTTCTCCGTCAGGTTGAAAATAGCACGGTCGTGCGTTTTACTGAGGCCCATCGTAAACCCGCACCGCCCGGGGCCGCACAGGGGAACTACCGATAGCCGCGCCGCGCGCAGGCGCCCGTCCGGGGCGCTTCAGCGGTCATGGGCCACCCAATCGACCAGGGCCTCGATGGCCGGGCGCGCCGCGGCCGCGTTCGGGTGGTTGGCGATGGCCACCATCACGTAGCGGCGGCCGCTGGCGGCGTGCACGTAGCCGGCCATGGCCGAGACGTCGCGCAGGCTGCCGGTCTTGAGGTGGGCCGCGCCCACCGAGCGTCCCTGGGCCCGGCGCAGGGTGCCGTCCACGCCGGTGATCGGCAGCGACGACACCAGCTCGGGCATGACAGGCGAGAGCCATGCCGCCTGCAGCATGCGCGCCAGGGCCTGGGCGCTGATGCGTGCCTCGCGGCTCAGGCCCGCGCCGTTGTCCAGTACGGGCGCCTCCGTGCCGGGAAAGCGCTGGCGCCACCACTGTCCGACCACGGCGCGCGCACCGTCGAAGGTGCCGCGGCCGTTCTTTTGCAGCGCCAGCGTGAGGAACACCTGCTGCGTCATCACGTTGTTGCTGTACTTGTTGATGTCGCGCACCACCTCGGCCAGCGCGGGCGAGGACGTGCTGAAGGCCGGGGCCAGGCCGGCGGGCACCCGCCCGTCGCGCACGCTGCCGGTGAGCTTGCCGCCCAGGTCGCGCCACATGCCTTCGATGGCGCGCGCCGCGTAGCCGGCAGGATCGGCCGGCGCCACCGCCCAGGTGCGCTCGCCACAGGCCGCTGGGTACACGCCCTGGAAGGCGATGCGGGCGGGGTCGGCCAGCTCGGCCTTGAGGGCCGTGCGCCAGTCGCCGCACTCCGCGCCCGCCGCTGCGAGCGGCACGGTGGCGGGCCACTGCACGCCGGCCAGCGGCGGTTCGTACTGCACGCGCGCCAGCCCGGCCGGGCCATCGGGCACGAAGGTCATGGCGATCGACTTGTAGTTGACCAGCAGCGCGTCCGGCGCGGCGTTGTAGGGGCGCAGGGGCTCGCCGTCGAAGCGCGCGGCATCGTGGTCGGGCACGTCGAAGGCGCTGCGGTCCAGCACGATGTCGCCGACGATCACCTGGATGCCCTGCGCCTGCAGGCGCCGCATCAGCAGCCACAGGCGCTCCACCACGAGCTTGGGGTCGCCCTGCCCCTTGATGTACACGTTGCCCTGCAGGCTGCCCGACCGGGGGCGGGCGTCCAGGTACACCGGCGTGTCCCAGGTGAAGGCCGGCCCCAGCTGGTCCAGCGCGGCATAGGTGGTGACCAGCTTCATGACCGAGGCGGGATTGACCGGCACCTGCGCGCGGTAGGCGAGCCGGGGCGCCTGCCGGCCCTCCGCATCCACCACCAGCACCGACAGGGCCTCGCGCGGCAGCTTGGCGCGCTGCAGGGCGGCCTCGACCGCGGGCGGCAGGGCGGCGGCCTCGGGCGTGGCGGGAGACTGGGCCAGGGCCGGCAGCGCCGCCCCCGCAAATGCCACGAGCGTGGCCGCGCGCACGGCCAGACGCCGGCGCCATGAAAAGACTTGCAACATGGCGGACGAGTCTAGCGATGCACGCTGGCGCCATTGCCCTGGCGCGCTGCCAGCGGCCGAGGATCGGCCTTCGTCCTACAGATCGATGCGCTCGCGGGGAGGTCCGGCGGCCTTCGGGTTCACCCTAGGATGGCCTCCAATCTTGAAGTCCCGGCCTCCGGGGAGAAAGGCAACTGTGAGCACTTGGTACAAATTGGCTCTCGGCAATGACCAGGACGCGTTCGAGCCCGCGCGCCAGATCCAGCAGATCTTCATGGCGAAGTTCCTGATGACGCCTCCCGGCTCGGGACGCGCCCTTTTCTCCAGCTACGACCTCGCCAGCGACAACCTCTGGCTGTATTTTTCGCCCGCGGCGCGCGACATCGCCACCCGCGTGGCCGCCCAGCCGTGCGACAAGCCCGCCCCCGACGCCCCCCTGGGCCTGCTGGCCGGCGAGGGCGATGCCCTCGCCCAGCCGGCGGCGCTGGAAGCCGCGGCCGCCTGACGCCATCACCGCGCGCTGGGGTTGCGCGCGGCGGGAAGGCAGCCGCCGGCCGGGGCGCCGATAATGCGCACCGGCTCCCCAGCACCGGGTGCGGCGCACGGCTGCGGTTTCGCAGACCCGGCGCTTCGGGCGGGCCACCCACCCTCACCCCATGAACCTGCTCGCCTTCGATACCAGTACCGACACCCTGTCCATCGCCGTCCAGCGCGCCGATGCGACCTGGGAGCACAGCGGGCCCGGCGGCGCGCAGGCATCCGCCACGCTGCTGCCGGCGATCCGGGCGCTGCTGGCCGAGGCCGGCCTGTCGTTCGACACGCTGGATGCCGTGGTCTTCGGGCGCGGCCCGGGTTCGTTCACCGGCCTGCGCACGGCGTGCTCGGTGGCGCAGGGACTGGCGTTCGGTGCGCGCGGCGGCGCGGGCGTGCCGGTGCTGCCGATCGACACCCTGCTGGCCGTGGCCGAGGCGGCCCGCCATGCCCACGGCTGCACGCGCGTGGTGGCGGTGCTCGACGCCCGCATGGACGAGGTCTACACCGCGCCCTTCGAATTCCAGGCCGACGGCACATGGCGCGGAGGCGACGATTTCGGCCTGTGCGCGCCGCAGTCCGTGGCCGTGCCGCCCGGCTACACCGTGGCCGGCAATGCCCGCGCGGCCTATGGCGAGCGGCTCGCACCCGACGCCCCCCACGTGTTCGCCCTGCCGACCGCTCTGGCCCTGCTGCACCTGGCCCCCGCGCGCATCGCTGCGGGGGGCGCGCAACCGGCCAGCGAAGCCCTGCCGCTGTACGTGCGCGATAAAGTGGCGCAAACCACGGCGGAGCGCCTGGCGGCGAGGCAGGCGGCCGCAGCCGCCCTGCCTCCCATTCTGAGTGCCCCATGAGCGCCGTTCCCCACACCCCCGAAGAAGCCCGGTTCGAGCCGCTCACGCTCGCGCGGCTGGATGCGCTGCTGGCGATCGAACAGGTCGCCTACACGCACCCCTGGACGCGCGGCAACTTCATCGATGCCATGGCGGCCGGCTACGAAACCCAGCTGCTGATGGCCGGCGATGAACTGATCGGCTACTTCGTGGCCATGAAAGGCGTGGACGAAGTGCACCTGCTCAACCTGACCGTGGCACCCGCCCACCAGCGCCAGGGCTGGGCCCGGCTGCTGCTGGATGCACTGGCCCTGTGGGCGCGCGGCTGCAACGCGCAATGGCTGTGGCTGGAAGTGCGCGTGAGCAATGCGCGGGCACGGTCGATCTACGAAGCCCGGGGCTTTCGCTTCGTGGGCGAACGCAAGCGCTACTACCCCGCCCACGGCGGCGAACGCGAGGATGCCGTCGTGATGAGCCTGCCACTATGAGCCTGGACCTGGACGCACGCCAGCGCGCCATGCTGGCCGAGATGGGCATCACCGTGTGGGCGCCGGCTCCGGCCTCCGTGGCGGTGCAGGAGCCGGCCGTGGCCAAGACTCCGGCGGCCGAATCCACGGACACCCCCCCCTCCTCCGCCGTGCCGGCCGCGCCCCGATTGGCGCCAGCACCGCAGGCCCCGACTCCCACCATGGCCCGCCCGGCCCCGGTGCCCATGCCTGCGCCCGCGGCGGTGCCACCGGCGCGAGACGAGGCCGCGGGCACCGCCGCCGCCCTGCAGGCGCCGCTGCCGCTGTACCCGCAGGCCGACCCGTCGGCCACGCCGGTGGACCTCGGCTCGGGCTGGCTGGTGCTGGCCGAAAGCGCCACGCCCGACGCCCCGCTGACCGGCGACGCCGGCAAGCTGCTGGACAACATGCTGCGCGCCATGCGCCTGCACCGCCATCCCCGCGTGTTCTTCGCCGCCGTGCAGCGCACCGGCGCGGCGGGCCCTGGCGATGCCGGCATCGCGCACGCCCTGCAGGAGGCGCTGGCCACCCTGCGCCCGGCGATGGTGCTGGTGCTCGGCCTGGGTGCGGCCCGCGCCGTGCTGGAGAGCCGCGAACCCCTGGGCCGGCTGCGCGCCGGCCTGCACGCCCTGCCCGGCGGCACGCCGGCCATCGTCACCTACGACCCGGCCTACCTGCTGCGCGCGCCCGAGGCCAAGGCCGCCGCCTGGGCCGACCTGTGCCGCGCCCTCGCCACGGTGCGGGCGGCGGGCACCCGCGCGCCCGAGGCGGGCTGACGGAAAACAAAGCCTTACCGCTACTGCGCCCACGGGCTGCCAGGCCCCGCCGGCCCTCGGCGGGTGTCATGGGATTGACGCAGCGCAATGCCATAATCCGCGGCTTGCATTTTTGGAGATTCCTCCGTGGAAACCTACCCCAGTTGGTAGCTTTCAGCTCCCGGCCTGCCGAGGGTTGAAAGCCGCCCCATCCCTCGCAGAAAAAGCCCACCACACACCGGGAGTGAGCCCACATGCTCAACATTTTCACGCTCGCCAACGGCCGGCTCGTCCAGGAAGAAATCGAATCCCTGGAAGAGCTGGCGCAGTTCCAGCCCATCTGGGTCGACCTGGAGTCGCCCACCCTCGAAGAAAAACGCTGGGTCAAGCAGCACTACGGCCTCTTCATCCCCGAAGACGCCATGGACGAGGACATCGAGGAATCCGCCCGCTTCTATGAAGAAGACAACGGCGAGCTGCACATCCGCAGCGACTTTCTCATCGACGACGAAGACGACCCGCGCTCGGTGCGCGTGGCCTTCATCCTGAACCTCGTCAACGACACGCTCAAGAGCAAGGGCGTGCTCTTTTCCATCCACGACGAAGACGTGCCCGTCTTCCGCCTGCTGCGCATGCGCGCGCGCCGTGCGCCGGGCCTGATCGAGGATGCGAAGGAGGTGCTGCTCAAGCTCTTCGACGCCGACGCCGAATACTCCGCCGATACCCTCGAAGGCATCTACGACGACCTGAAGAAGGTCAGCGTGCAGGTGCTGGCCGGCGACGTGACCGATGCCCGCGCCGGCGAGGTGCTGGCCGCCATCGCGCGCCAGGAGGACCTGAACGGCCGCATCCGCCGCAACGTGATGGACACGCGCCGCGCCGTGAGCTTCATGATGCGCAGCAAGATGCTCAACGCCGAGCAGTTCGAGGAGGCGCGCCAGATCCTGCGCGACATCGAATCGCTCGATAACCACACGGCGTTCCTGTTCGACAAGATCAACTTCCTGATGGACGCCACGGTCGGCTTCATCAACATCAACCAGAACAAGATCATCAAGATCTTCTCGGTGGCCAGCGTCGCCCTGCTGCCGCCGACGCTGATCGCCAGCGTCTACGGCATGAACTTCAAGTTCATGCCCGAGCTGGACTGGTCGCTGGGCTACCCCTACGCGCTGGCACTGATGGTGGCCAGCGCCCTGGGCCCCATGTGGTACTTCCGAAAGCGCGGCTGGTTGAAGTGACCCCCCCCTGAGCCGCTGCGCGGCCTCCCCCCAGGGAACGACGCCAGTGGCCCGGCGGAGCCGGTTCCACGGCGTCTGCTGGCTTGAAGGCAGGCGCGCTGCCGAGAAGCGGCGGTCTAGCGTCGAATCGACCCCCAGCGCAATCAGTACTAGGGCATTCTGCTATTTATTTCGCAGCAATCGAATGCCAGGAGCACGCCGCGCGGCGTCTGCGGGCCCTCAAGCACGCGCCCTGCTCCAAGTGCCCATTGAGAGCCAAACGGCCCTCCAGCACAATGGTCACTAGGGCATGTAGCTATTATTTTTATAGCATCCTGAGAAACCGCCCGATGATGCCATCGGCATACTGGCTGGCCACGGCCTGCACGAAGCGGGGGAAGTCCACGTGTGCGGCGTCGTCCGCGCGGTCGGAGACCGTGCGCACGGCGGCGAAGGGCACGCCGTAGTCGCTGCAGACCTGGGCCACGGCGGCGCCCTCCATCTCCACCGCCAGCACCGCATGGCCGGCGGCGGTGAACGCGTCGCGCAGCGCCTGCGATTCCTGCACGGTCGACACGAAGCGGTCGCCGCTGGCGATCAGGCCCCAGTGCACGCGCGGAGCGCGCAGGGGCGGCGGCAGTCCGGCGCCGTCCAGCAGCGCGGCCGCGCCGCCGGCCAGGCATTCGCCGGCGGCATCGGCCAGCCGGCCGGCCAGCGCGTCATCGCACGGCAGCCGGGTGCGGCCGTAGCCGGGCAGCTCCCAGCGGGGGAACAGGGGCGAGGCGTCCATGTCGTGCTGCAGGAAGTCGTGCGCCACGACGACGTCGCCCACCTGCACGTCCGCGCCCAGGCCGCCGGCCACGCCGGTGAACACCACGCGTGCCGCGCCGAAGCGCTCGATCAGCGCGGTGGCGGTGGTGGCTGCCGCGACCTTGCCGATGCCCGAGAGCGCCAGCACGACCTCGCACCCGTGCAGGCTGCCGCTCCAGAACGTGCGGCCGGCATGCAGGGTGCGGCGCCCCCGGGAGAGCGCGTCGATGAGGCCCTGCTGCTCTTCGGCCAGGGCGCTGAGGATGGCGGTTGTCACGGCCGCAACGCCCCCAGCGGTTGCGCCCGCGCCGAGGTGGCCCGGAGCCAGGACGGGACGGGCCGCACTAGCGCTTGTCGCGCAGCTCGCGGCGCAGGATCTTGCCCACCGGAGTCTTGGGCAGCGATTCGCGGAACTCGATCACGCGGGGCTGCTTGTAGCCGGTGAGGTTGGCCTTGCAGAACTCGCGCACCTGCGCCTCGGTGAGGTCGGTGCCGCGCTTGACGATGACCAGCTTGACGGCTTCGCCCGTCTTCTCGTCGGGCACGCCCACCACCGCGCACTCGAGCACGCCGGGCAGCGTGGCCACCACGTCCTCGACCTCGTTGGGGTAGACGTTGAAGCCGCTCACCAGCACCATGTCCTTCTTGCGGTCCACGATCTTGAAGTAGCCGCGCTCATCGATCACGCCGATGTCGCCGGACTTGAAGTAGCCGTCGTCCGTCATGACCTTGGCGGTCTCGTCGGGCCGCTGCCAGTAGCCGGCCATGACCTGCGGGCCCTTGATGGCGATCTCGCCGCGCGCGCCCGGCTCGGTCACGTCGCGGCCATCGTCGTCGATGAGCTTCATGTAGGTGCTGGAGATCGGCACGCCGATGGTGCCGGTGAACGCCTTTTCCGTGGCCGGATTGCAGGCGACCGTGGGGCTGGTCTCCGACAGGCCATAGCCTTCGCAGATGGGGCAACCGGTCTTTTCCAGCCAGAGCTTGGCCACCGCGCCCTGCACGGCCATGCCGCCGCCCACCGACACCTTGAGGTTCTTCCAGTTCACGGTGTTGAAGTCGGGGTGGTGGGCCAGGCCGTTGAACAGTGTGTTCACGGCCGGGAAGCTGTGGAAGGTGTGCCGTGAAAGCTCCTTGAGCACCGCCGCCAGGTCGCGGGGGTTGGGCAGCAGGATGTTCTTGGCGCCCGTGCGCATGCTCATCATCATGTTCACGGTGAAGGCGAAGATGTGATAGAGCGGCAGCGCGCACACGGTGGTGGGCTGCTCGTTGGCCGGCACGGTCTGCATCACGGGCAGGTTCCAGGCCTCGGCCTGCAGCACGTTGGCGATGATGTTGCGGTGCAGGAGCACGGCGCCCTTGCTCACGCCCGTGGTGCCGCCCGTGTACTGCAGCAGGGCCACGTCGTCGGGGCGCAGGTCGGGAACCTTGAGCGTGCCGCGCGCGCCCTGCGACAGCGCGTCGTTGAAGCGCACCGCGCCGGGCAGGTTGAACGGCGGCACGAGCTTCTTCACGCTGCGCACCACGTAGTTGACGATCAGGCCCTTGGGGAAGCCCAGGCGGTCGCCCATGGCGCACAGCACGACGTGCTTGACCTGCGTGGCGCCGATGCACGCCTGCAGCGTGGCGGCGAAGTTCTCGATGATGACGATGGCCTTGGCGCCCGAGTCCTTGAGCTGGTGCTCCAGCTCGCGCGGGGTGTACAGCGGGTTCACGTTCACCACCACGAAGCCCGCGCGCAGGATGGCGGCCACGGCCACGGGGTACTGCGGCACGTTGGGCATCATCACCGCGACGCGGTCGCCCTTGGCCAGCCCCAGACCCTGGAGATAGGCCGCAATGTGGCGGCTTTGCACGTCCGTCTCGCCGAAGCTCACATCCTTGCCCATGTAGCTGTAGGCCACGCGGTCGGCGTATTTGCCGAAGCCCTCTTCCATCAGGGCGATGAGCGAGGGGTACTGCGCCGGGTCGATGTCGGCCGGCACCCCGGGTGGGTAGGCGGCAAGCCACGGGCGGTCATTCATGCTGTGTGTCTCCAAACCTGCTGTTACAAAAAGGAGCCCGCATTGTCGTCGCGGGCGAAGGCGCCAGGGGCCTGTAGTTTCCCTAAACCGTGCTGCCCCTGCCGCAGCGGCCACCAGCGGGCGGCGCCGGAGGACGCGCGGGCCTATTCGATGGCCTTGCCGATGTCCTCCACGACTTTCTTCGCGTCGCCGAAGACCATCATGGTCTTGTCCATGTAGAACAGTTCGTTGTCCAGGCCGGCATAGCCCGCCGCCATGGAGCGCTTGTTCACGATCACGGTCTTGGCCTTGTAGGCCTCCAGGATGGGCATGCCGTAGATGGGGCTGCCCTTGGTGTGCGCGGCAGGGTTCACCACGTCGTTGGCGCCGAGGATGATGGCCACGTCCACCTGTCCGAATTCGCCGTTGATGTCTTCCATCTCGAACACCTGGTCGTAGGGCACCTCGGCCTCGGCGAGCAGCACGTTCATGTGGCCCGGCATGCGCCCGGCTACCGGGTGGATGGCGTATTTGACGGTGATGCCCTTCTCGGCCAGCTTGGCGGCCAGCTCCTTGACCGCATGCTGGGCGCGCGCCACGGCCAGGCCGTAGCCGGGCACGATCACCACGGTCTCGGCGTTGCCCAGCACGAAGGCGGCGTCGTCGGCGCTGCCGCTCTTGACGCTGCGCTGCGCCTGCGCGCCGCCGGCCGAAGCCGCCGCCGCATCGCCGCCGAACCCACCCAGGATCACGTTGAAGAACGAGCGGTTCATCGCCTTGCACATGATGTAGGACAGGATGGCGCCAGAGCTGCCCACCAGCGATCCGGCGATGATGAGCATGCTGTTGTTCAGGCTGAAGCCGATGCCCGCCGCCGCCCAGCCCGAGTAGCTGTTGAGCATCGAGACCACCACCGGCATGTCCGCGCCGCCGATGGGAATGATGATGAGCACGCCCATCACGAACGCCAGCGCCAGCATGGCGAAGAAGGCGGTCCAGCTCTCGGTGGCCATGTAGACCAGCCCGAGCCCGATGGTCGCCAGGCCCAGCACGAGGTTGAGCAGGTGCTGGCCCTTGAACTGCACCGGCGCGCCCTGGAACCAGCGAAACTTGTATTTGCCCGACAGCTTGCCGAAGGCGATCACCGAGCCGCTGAAGGTGATGGCGCCGATGGCCGCGCCCAGGAACAGCTCCAGCCGGTTGCCGAACGGGATCGGTAGCCGCGCGAAGCCTTCCACCAGCACGGTGCCCTCGGGTGTGGCGGCGCTGGCCAGGGCCGGAACAGGGGGTGGCACGATGCCGAAGGCCCAGGGCTCGGCCACCGCGGCGACGGCGATGAACACGGCCGCCAGGCCGATCATGCTGTGCATGAAGGCGACCAGTTCGGGCATCTTGGTCATCTCCACCCGCTGGGCCATCACCGTGCCGGCAGCGCCCCCGACGAGCAACCCGAGCAGCACCCAGGCCAGGCCCATGGGCGCGCCGCGCGTGACGCTCCAGATCAACGCGGCGGTGGTGAGCACGGCGATCGCCATGCCGGCCATGCCGAACAGGTTGCCCCGGATCGAGGTGGTGGGATGCGAGAGCCCCTTGAGCGCCTGGATGAAGCAGACGCTGGCCACCAGGTACAGCAGCGTGACAAGGTTCATGCTCATGGCGCGGCCTTGTCGGAAGCGGCGCCGGCGCCAGCGGAGGCCGCGGGCTTGCGCTCCTTCTTGCGGAACATCTCCAGCATGCGCCGCGTGACGAGGAAGCCCCCGAACACGTTCACCGCGGCCAGCGCCACTGCGAGCACGCCCATGGTCTTGCCCAGGGTGGTCTCGGTGAGGGCCGCGGCCAGCATGGCGCCGACGATCACGATGGCCGAGATCGCATTCGTCACCGCCATCAGCGGCGTGTGCAGCGCCGGGGTCACGGTCCACACCACGTGGTAGCCGACATAGATGGCCAGCACGAAGATGATCAGGTTGATCAGCGTGGGGGAAACGGCATCCATGGCAGCACTCCTTGAAGGTGAAGGGGCGAACGGGGCGAAGGAACGGACGACTGGCGGAACGGCGGAATGGCTACTGCGGCGGGGCGACCGGGAACGGCGGCACGATCAGCCGGCCGTCCATCATCGCGGTGCTCAACCGCGCGGCCTGCGCCATCTTGTCGCCCCACTCCAGCGCGGGGCGGCCGGCGCGCAGGAAGGCCTCGTTGTCGCGCGTGGGCGGGCGCAGCAGGCGCTGATCGACCAGTGCATCGATGGTGACGATGGCGCCGCCGTTGGTGGTATAGCGGAAGAACACGTGCGAGTACGGCTTGGCGGGCGCCGCCTGGTTCATGGACAGCCACTGCGCCACGGCGGGGCGGTTCTTGGCCAGGTAGTCCTCGGTATCGGCGCGGCGCTTGTAGCGCAGGCAGTCGATGCGCGCGGGGCTGCCCTGGGCCTTGTCCTCGACGAACACGCCCTGCTGCTGGGGGCACGGGGCCGTCCACAGCGTGGTGTCGCGCGGGTAGTTGGTGCTGTTGGTCTGCACCAGCAGCACGGCCAGCAGCGGCCGGTCCTTGCCCGGACCGCGCAGGCCCATGGCGGTCATCTGCGTGGGCAGGTCGGCGGAGGTGTCGTCGGGCAGCACGTCGATCACCTCGTCGCGGCGGCCCAGCGCCTCCCAGTCGCCGGGCGGCAGTTCCAGCTGCGCACGGCCCACGTGCGGCAGCGCGGGCTGCACGGGCGCGCAGGCGGCCAGGGTGAGCAGCGAGGCGATGGCCAGCAGCGGGCCGCCAAGGCGGGGGGACAGGGGGAGCAGGGATGAAAGCCGGGTCTTCACAGGAATGCTTGTCTTGTCATGCGCGGGTGACCGCGCCTTCATGGGCCACGAGGCAGGCGGCGACGATGTCGTCTTGCCGGTCCACGTGCAGGGCCCCTTCGGGGTGGATGATGAGCTTGAGGAAATCGAGCACGTTGCGCGCGTAGAGTGCCGAGGCATCGGCCGCCACCAGCGCGGGCAGGTTGGTTTCGCCGACCAGCGTCACGCCATGGCGCACCACGGTCTGGCCGGCTTCGGTCAGCGGGCAGTTGCCGCCCTGGGGAGCGGCGATGTCGACGATCACCGAGCCCGGCTTCATGGACTGCACCATCGCCTCGGTCACCAGCACCGGTGCGGGCCGGCCGGGAATGAGGGCGGTGGTGATGACCACGTCGGCCTGGGCCACGCGCTTGGCCACCTCCACCTTCTGGCGTTCCAGCCAGCTGGCCGGCATGGCGCGCGCATAGCCGCCGGAGCCCTGGGCGGCCTCTTTCTCTTCGTCGGTTTCGAAGGGCACGTCGATGAACTTCGCGCCCAGCGATTCGACCTGGTCCTTGACCGAGGGCCGCACGTCGGAGGCCTCGATCACCGCGCCCAGCCGCTTGGCTGTGGCGATGGCCTGCAGGCCGGCCACGCCCACGCCCAGCACCACCACGCGCGCGGCCTTCACCGTGCCGGCGGCGGTCATGAGCATGGGAAAGAAGCGCTGGTAGCGGTCGGCCGCGATCATCACGGCCTTGTAGCCGGCGATGTTGGCCTGGGAAGACAGCACGTCCATGCTCTGGGCGCGCGTGGTGCGGGGCGCGGCCTCCAGCGCATAGGCGGTGACGCCCGCCTGCGCCAGCCGCTGCAGGCCGGCCGCATCGAAGGGGTTGAGCATGCCGACCAGCGTGGCGCCGGGGCGCAACAGGGGCGTTTCAGATTCGGTGGGGCAGCGGACCTTGAGCACGAGGTCGGCGCCCCAGGCGCTGGCGGTGTCCACGATCTCGGCGCCGGCCGCGGCATAGGCGGCATCCGGCACGCTGGCGGCCACGCCGGCACCCGCCTGGATGCGCACCGCATGGCCCTGGGCCTTGAGCTTCTTGACCGTCTCCGGGGTCGCGGCGACCCGGGTTTCTCCAACCATGGACTCGGCTGGTACACCTATCTGCATGTTGTCTGTCTCCCGGCTGGCGTGTGCTCGGCGATCTCCGCTCACTGGGCCCGAGCTTACCCGATGCGCTCCGCGGCATCGGCACGCCCCCATGACGAAGGCCCGGCGCACGCGAATGCGCCGGGCCTTGGCGTGCGGGGGCGCCAGCGCCCCCGCGCGGCGCAGGGGTCAGTTCACCACCTGGGCCAGCGCGCCCGCGGCGTACTGGCCGGCCACGACCTGCAGGCTGTGGCCCTTGATCTTGGGTGCCTGGCCTTCGCAGCCGAACTCGATGTAGCGCTGCTTGCAGATGGCCTTGGCGGCCTCGCGCGCGGGCTTGAGCCATTCGCGGGCATCGAACTTTTCGGGGTTCTCGGCCAGGAACTTGCGCACGGCGCCCGTCATGGCCAGGCGGATGTCGGTGTCGATGTTGATCTTGCGCACGCCGATCTGGATGGCCTTCTGGATTTCCTCGACGGGCACGCCATAGGTTTCCTTCATGTTGCCGCCGTACTGGCGAATGATCTCCAGCAGTTCCTGCGGCACGCTGGAGCTGCCGTGCATCACCAGGTGGGTGTTGGGGATGCGGCGGTGGATTTCCTGGATGCGGTCGATGGCCAGGATGTCGCCCGTGGGCTTGCGCGTGAACTTGTAGGCGCCGTGGCTGGTGCCGATGGCGATGGCCAGCGCATCGAGCTGGGTGCGCTTGACGAAGTCGGCGGCCTGCTCGGGATCGGTCAGCAGCTGCTCGCGCGTCATGGTGGCGTCGGTGCCGTGGCCGTCTTCCTTGTCGCCTTTCATGGTCTCCAGCGAGCCCAGGCAGCCCAGTTCGCCCTCGACCGTGACGCCGACCTTGTGCGCCATGTCCACGACCTTGCGCGTCACGTCCACGTTGTATTCGTAGCTGGCGATGGTCTTGCCGTCAGCCTCGAGCGAGCCGTCCATCATCACGGACGAAAAACCCAGGTCGATCGCGCCCTGGCACACGGCGGGGTTCTGGCCGTGGTCCTGGTGCATGACCAGGGGAATGTGGGGGTAGGCCTCGACGGCGGCCTGGATCAGGTGCTTGATGAAGGCTTCGCCGGCGTACTTGCGGGCGCCGGCGCTGGCCTGCAGGATGACCGGGGCGCCCGTCTCGTCGGCGGCGGCCATGACGGCCTGGACCTGTTCCAGGTTGTTCACGTTGAAGGCGGGAATGCCGTAGCGGTTTTCGGCGGCATGGTCGAGCAGTTCGCGCATCGAGACGAGAGGCATGGGATGGGTCCGTTCAATGGTGGGCAGTGGGGAAGGCACGCAGGCCCTGAAGGGCCGTCGGCCGCGGTGGTAACCGCTTCGTAACCGGCGATTTTATCCGGTCGGCCCCGCCGGGGAATCCATGAATTCCAGACGGTAGCAGGTGGTGAATGGCGGCGGCACGGCGCCCGGGCCGAAGCGCGCGCCGTGCGCCTCCGCCACGCGCGCGACAATCTCGTGCCCCAGGTGCAGGCTGTCCACCGGTGCGGGCGCAGCGCCCTGGGCATGGTGCCGGGCGCCGTCGTCCACCACCTGCAGCCAGGGGCCGCCGTGCTCGGCCTGCCCCAGCTGCACCTCGATGCGGGTGCCGTGCGGCGTGTGCTTGAGGGCGTTCTCCAGCAGGTTGCGCAGAGCGATCTCCAGCAGCACCGCGTTGCCGTGCCAGACCAAGGCGCCGGGCGCCGCGACGGCGATGCTGTCCTCGCGCGCCCAGGCCGCCTGGGCGTAGTCGGCGCTCACGCCGCGCGCCAGTTCGGCCAGATCGACGGGCGCGGCCGCCTCGTGCAGCTGGGTGCGGCTGGCGCGTGCCAGGGCGAGCAGCTGGTTGAGCACGTGCCCGGCGCGCAGCGCATCCTGCCCGATCCGGGCCAGCGCCTGGGCCTGCTCCTGCGCCGACAGCCCCCCGTCCAGCGCCCGCGCCTGCAGCACGATGGACGACAGCGGCGTGCGCAGCTCGTGCGCCACCTCGTTGGCCAGCCGCCGCTCGCGCGCCAGCGCCGCCTGCTGGCGGTCCAGCAGGGTGTTGATGGACACGACCATCGGGTCGAGTTCGCGCGGGGCGTTGCCGGCGTCCAGCCGCTCGGCCCGCACCACGTCCAGCCGGGCCACGGCGTCCGACAGCGAGTACAGCGGCCGCAGCCCGCGCCGCACCGCCAGGCCCAGCGCCAGCGCCACCACCGGCAGCAGCCACAGCCCGGGCTCGATGATCTGGCCGGCGATGTCGTCGGCCAGGTCGTCGCGCTCGTCCAGGTTGAGCAGCACCATGATCTTGCGTTCGTGGGCCGCATCCCACTGCGAGAACCCGCGCCAGGACACCGACGGCTCGCCCAGCTCCAGGTCGGCGAAGCCGTCCGGCAGGTCGAACGCCGGCAGCGGCGCGCTGCCCGTGCGCGACAGCAACTGGCCGTTCGCTCCCCACAACACCACGCTCAGCGATTGCTGGTAGTCATGCGCCTTGAGCCAGGGCGTGGGGGCGCGTCGCGTGGCCAGTGACGGCTCGACCCCGTCGGAGGCGCGCAAATTGAGCAGCAGCGCGGCGACGCTGGCCAGGTGCCCGTCGGTCAGTTCGTCGGCCTCGTGCACCCCGGTCTGGTAGCCCAGCCCGACGAAGGTGCCCCACACGACCACCAGCGCGCCCAACGTCCACAGCAGCAGGCGCCGCATGAGCGAGCCCCTGCGCACAGGTGGCACAGGTGGCACAGGTGGCACGGGCGCCGCGGCGATGTCGGCGGGCTCGGGGATCGGTGGGTCGGTCGGAAGGACGCGGCTCATGGCGTGTCCTCCAGCGGCATGAAGTAGCCCACGCCGCGCATGGTCTGGATGCGCCCGCTGCCGAGCTTGCGGCGCAGATGGTGGATGTGCACTTCCACCGCATTGCTCTCCACCGCGCTCTGCCAGCTGTAGAGGCTTTCCTCGATCTGCTGGCGCGACAGCACCCGGCCGCGCGACTCCAGCAGCACCAGCAGCACCGAAAACTCGCGTGGGGACATGTCCACCTGCTGTCCGGCGCGGCGTACCGTGCGCGCGGCGGGGTCCACCTCCAGATCGCCATGGCGGATGGTGGGCGATGCCCGGCCCGCAGCCCGGCGCAGCAGGGCGCGCAGGCGCGCTTCCAGCTCGTCCACGTCGAACGGCTTGGCCAGGTAGTCGTCGGCCCCTTCATCCAGGCCCGCGATGCGCTGGTGGACCTGGTCCCGGGCGGTGAGGATCAGCACCGGCAGGGCCGGATCGGGCAGCGCGGGCGCGCCCGGGGCACCGGGCGGGCTGTGGCGCAACCGGCGCAGCAGCTGGGCGCCATCGCCATCGGGCAGGCCCAGGTCCAGCAGCACGGCATCGAACCGCTCCATGCGCAGGGCGCTCCAGGCGGCCGCCACGCTGGAACACACGTCCACCGCATAGCCGCGCTGGTGCAGGTTGGTGCGCAGGCCGTCGGCAATGCCTGCATCGTCTTCGACCACGAGGATTCGCATGGGGGCGATTGTCACCGCGATGCGGATTCGCCAGAGCCCGCCCGTCCGGCGGACCGACAAACATGGCGGGGACCACCGTTAAGACGGCGTTAAGAGCGGCTGCCTATCGTCCGCCCCCATGCCGACTTCCTACTCCCCTGTCGCTGCGCCTGCCGCATCGCGACTCTCCGCTTCGCTTCCACCGCTGGCCTGGGCGCTGGGCGTCCTGGCGGTGCTCATCGCCTGGGACAGTTCGGGCCTGGACCTCGATCTGGCCCGGGTGTTCGGCTCGGCACAGGGCTTTCCCCTGCGCGACCACTGGCTTTTCGTGCACGTGCTCCATGAGGGCGCGCGGCGGCTGGGCTGGGTGCTGGTGCTGGTGCTCGCTGTCGGCGTGTGGTGGCCGGTGGGCGTGCTGCGCCGCCTGGCCCACGGCGAGCGGGTGCAGATGGCGATCAGCGCCCTGCTGTCGCTGGGGGTGATTGCCCTGCTCAAGCAGAGCAGCACCACCAGTTGCCCCTGGGACCTGGCGGAGTTCGGTGGCGTGGCGCGCTACGCCTCGCATTGGGCCCTGGGCGTGACGGACGGCGGCGGCGGCCACTGCTTTCCCGCAGGGCATGCCTCGGCCGGCTTCGCGTTCCTCGGTGGCTATTTCGCCCTGCGCCGCAAGGCGCCACGCGCCGCGCGCTGGTGGCTGGCCGGCGCCCTGGCCGCCGGTGTCATCCTCGGACTGGCGCAGCAGGCACGCGGCGCCCACTTCACCAGCCACACGCTGTGGACTGGCTGGTTCTGCTGGATGACGGGCTGGCTGTGCGACCTCGGGGGACAGTGGATGCGCCGGCATTTCCCGGAACTGGACAGCCACCTGACCGCCGAAGCCGACGCCCATGCTGTCCATTGAACTGGCCCTGTTCACGGCCGTGAACGCCACGGCAGCGACCCCGGCCGGCATCGTGACCGCCGCGCGCTGGCTGTCGCAGGGGTTCCCCATCCTTGCAGGGCTGCTGGTGGCCGCGGGCCTGGCCTTTGGCAGCCCCCGGCTGCGCCAGGCCCTCATGCTGAGCCTGGTGGCCGTAGTAGTCGCCTGGTGCGCCGCGCACGGCATCCGCGCATGGTTTCCCATGCCCCGCCCGGGGCAGCTGGGCCTCGGCGTGCAGTGGATCGAGCACGGCGTCCGCGCGGGCTTTCCCAGCATGCATGCCACCGGCGCGTTCGCGCTGGCCCAGGGGTTGGCCCTGGGGCTGCACCGGCGCCACGCGCCCTGGCAATGGCTGGCTTTCGGACTGGCGGCGGCCGTGGCGTGGAGCCGTGTCTGCCTGGGTGTGCACTTTCCCGCGGACGTGCTGGCGGGCGCACTGACCGGCTGCGCGAGCGCCCTGTTCGCCAGGGCCCTGCTGCGGCACGCGCTCAGCTGGCGCGGCAGATCTTCAGCATATTGGTTCCGCCCGGCGCGCCCATCGGCTCGCCGCACGTGATCGCGTACAGGTCGCCCTGCTGCACGATGTTGCGGCTCTTGAGGTGGCCTTCGGCCTGTTCCAGCGCGGTGTCGCGGTCGGCGCTGGTGTCCATGAGCAGTGGGCGCACGTTGCGGTACATGGCCATCTTGCGCTGCGTGGCCACCTTGGGGGTGAGCGCGTAGATGGGAATGTGGATGCGGTGGCGGCTCATCCACAGCGCGGTGGAGCCGCTCTCCGTCATGGCCACGATGGCCTTGGCCCCCAGGTGGTGGGCCGTGAAGAGCGCGCCCATGGCGATGGACTGGTCGATGCGGCCCAGGGTCTGGCCGGTGAAGTCGGAATCGCGCTCGGGGTCTTCCGCCGCCTCGGCGGCGGCGCAGATCTTGGCCATCTCCTCGACCGTCTCCAGCGGGTATTTGCCTGCAGCGGTCTCGGCGCTCAGCATCACGGCGTCGGTGCCGTCCAGCACGGCGTTGGCTACGTCGCTCACCTCGGCGCGCGTGGGCACGGGATTGGTGATCATGCTTTCCATCATCTGCGTGGCGGTGATGACGACCTTGTCCATGTCGCGCGCCATGCGGATCATCTTCTTTTGCAGCGCCGGAACGGCCGCGTTGCCCACCTCCACGGCCAGGTCGCCCCGCGCCACCATGATGCCGTCGGACACGCGCAGGATTTCCTCCAGGCGCGGCACGGCCTCGGCCCGCTCGATCTTGGCGATCAGGCCCGGCTTGTGCCGGTACTCGGCTGCAGCCACATTGCACAGCTGGCGCGCCATTTCCATGTCGGTGGCGTTCTTGGGAAAGCTCACGGCCACGTAGTCGGCCTGGAAGCTCATCGCGGTGCGGATGTCCTCCATGTCCTTGGCGGTGAGGGCCGGTGCGGTGAGGCCGCCTCCCTGCTTGTTGATGCCCTTGTTGTTGGACAGCTCGCCACCGATCTTGACGGTGGTGTGCACTTCCTCACCGCGCACGGCGTTCACCACCAGCACGATCAGGCCGTCGTTGAGCAGCAGCACGTCGCCGGCCTTCACATCGCGCGGCAGTTCCTTGTAATCGAGGCCCACGCCGTTGTCGTCGCCCGGAATGGTGCGCGACGCGTCGAGGATGAAGGACTGGCCCTGCTGCAGCTGCACGCGGCCTTCGGCGAACTTGCCCACGCGGATCTTGGGGCCCTGCAGGTCGGCCATGATGGCCACCTCGCGGCCCGCGCGCTGTGCGGCCTCGCGCACGGCGATGGCGCGATCGATGTGGTCCTGCGCCTTGCCGTGGCTGAAGTTCAGCCGCACCACATTGACCCCGGCACGGATCATCTGCTCCAGCAGTTGCGGGTCGCTGGAAGCGGGCCCGAGGGTGGCAACGATCTTGGTGGCGCGGCGGATCTGCATGGCGGTTCGGTCTCTCTGCATGGATGTAATCGGGTTTCAATTTTGCATGAAAAGAGGTTACATCACCTTCAGGCAGACCCCGACTGCGCGCCATGGCCAAAGCAGGTCTGCACTGGCAGGGCTGCAGAGGGCCACCCCCGCTGCGGCAGACCTTGGGCCGCCCTCGATGCCCGGGCGGTCCATCCGCCCGGGCATCGAAACCTCAGACCTGTGCGTCGCCTTCCGGATGGGGCCGGCGCTGCCGCAACCCGACCTGGGGAGCAACGCCGGCATTGCGAGCCTCGGCCTCGGCTTCCCAGCGGACCGCACGCACCGCGCCCTCTGCCTGCCAGCTTCCTCCGATGGCCGCGTACCCCAACCCCGCCAACATGCCGGCGAGGGAATTGCTCAACAAGTCCTGCTGACTTAGCGTCCCCCCGCGGTTCACATTCCCGAGGATGTTGAAGACGGCATTCCCCGCCGAGATGGCGGTGATGCGCGCAGGCGTCTGGTCCAGCAAACGGCCATAGTCCGTTCCCGTGACGCGAGGATTCCATTGCTGCACCGTACCGGACTGCAGCGCCTCCTGCTGGGTGACGGATATCCAGTCCGCGGTCTCCACCGCCCAGTTGATGGCGGCCTTGATGGCGGACACCCCTGCAATGTCGCCCCACGCATCGCTTCGGGCGCCACTGCTGCTGGCCCCATCCAACAGCACGGCGCGGGCGGCAGCAGTATCCCCTCCCAGAATCGGAAGCTGGGACCACGCGTTGTTGCCCACGACGTTGGCCAGTCCATAGAACAGGCTGGCCGAGTTGAGGTGGCTGCCGCTCACGCCGCCGGACGTTTCCTCCCGCGTGCCGACCATGCTGAAGGACGCCTGAATGAAGTCGCGTGCGAAGGAATACGCAACGGTCTTGATGTCCCCTGCAAGCACATCGGTGGCCATGCCCACGTTGCCGGTGAGCGTGCCATGCAGCGACAGCCCGATTGAGGCCATGGACGCACCGATCTGCTCCAGCGTCACGATGCGCGACATGAGCTGCTGCGTCTGGCGCATTGACGCGCGCTGATCGTCCGAACATTCGGCCCATTGCTCCGCGGTCATCGCATGAAAACCCCGCGCGGCCGTGTCCGGATCGCGTGCCTCGCGCCGTTCCCGCATCACGGCCATGCCGATGTTGAGCAGCCCCACGCCCACCTGCATGCCCAGGACCATGTTGGGCGGTGTGGCGCGAAACGCGACCTTCATGGACTCTCCCATCATCTCGCGCAGAAAGGTGGGCACGAAGACCGAAGCCGCCTGGTGGATGCCATGGCCCAGTACCGCGCCCATGATGCGCTGGCTGGGCAGCATCGAACCCACGGCCTGCACCGTGGTGGACTCCGAGACCGCGGTGCGGGCCGCAGTGGCCGCCTCCCCGAGCCGGTGCAAGGCCGCCCCTCCGGTTTCCATCGCGCCGATGCCCAATTGCCGCAGCATCGCGTTCCAGCTCTGCGGCTCAGGCACCGCCGGCTCCTCGTGTTCCTGCAGCTCTGGCATATCGACCCGGCGACTGGCGCGCAGGAACCGGTCCAGCGGGATATCAACGAGCTCTTCCAGCGCCGGCAACTGGCCCATGGGCGAGAACGACGCATTGGCGTTTGAAACCTCGGTCATCGCCGTTCCCTCACCGAAACCACCGGCGTTCGGAGTAACGGGTTCGCTGCCAATCCAGCGACGGCTGCCTCCGGATAGAGGGGTATGGAAGGATTCGGAACGCGTAGGACTGGACAGCAGGGAGAAGGAATCCCCTTCTTGAAGCGCCTGGCGCGGCGGCATCGTCTGCGGATGCGCATGGGAAAGGCCTCGCCGGCCGGTCAGCGACTCGTGCTGAAGGCGTCCGGAAATGCTGGCGCCCGAGGAGCGGGCCTGGGGCGTCTGAGGTTCAGGGGAAAGTGTGGGGCGGATCGGTGTGGTCGAACCGGACGCGTTCGTTTTATTGAGCATGGGTACGCTCCTTGTGGCCGCCGGAGGCTTCGGGTGCCGCGCAGGGAACGCCCGCCTGCACGGCATTGGCCAGCGCAGCCAGTTGCAGAATGTGCCGAGCGACGACCTCCGCCGAGGCGTTGCCCAGTGGACACCGGCACAGCAGTTGCGGCCCCGCGAAACCGCGGGCAAAAACGGCTCCAAGGCTGAGCATCAGCTGCGTGGATGCCTGCAGCGCAGCCACGCGCCGGGCCGGATCGTCCAGGCAGTCTGCGAGCAAGGGCGCTGTCATGATCAGCGCCTCCTCGTCCACGTCGGGCACCAAGGCAATGGTGCGGCTTTCCAGGGCGATGGTTCCGGTGCGCGAGGCATCCTTTGCCTGCTCCTGCGATGCGCCCAGGAACAAGGCCGTGTCCCTGACCAGCGCCAGAACGCGGGATGACGCTTCGAACTCCTGCACAGGGGCGGGTGGCTGCGGGCGGGGTGCGAGAACGGCGCTCATTGCACACCTCCTTTGCGCGGCGAGGCTGCGCCCAGTGCCAGCACCCCCTCCCGGGTGGCTTGGCACATGGCCAGCAAGCCGCCAAGCTGCGCGGCAAGAAGCTGCTCGTTTTCCTGCTGCGTCTCCAGGCGGCGCACCAGCACGGCATCGCCGTTGTCTTCCATGCCATAGCCCCAGTCGGAGCTGAGCATCGACTGCCCGTTGGCGACCAGCAGCGCGTCGGTCCAGGTTTCCGCCGGAACATGCTCGGGCCGGGCCATCGTGGCAATGGCGGCCCATGGGCCATTGTCCCGATGGCTCAGGGGTGCCACGCGCAGCGTGAACGGCCCCACTTTCGCTTCGCCCGTTTCTCCAAAAATCCGGGCAGTGGCCTCGTCGGCCCCCAGTTGCAGGGCTGCGTCCCTGGCACAGGCCTTGCGCCGGGATGACAGTGCGGGGCCACGCACGGGTGGCTTCGGTTTTGCGTTTTTCATCGTCGTTCTTTCAACCGTTATCGCTTATATATTTCCGCGCGACATGCGGATTTGGTGCCCTTTACACCAGCCGGCAGTCGTCTCTGAAAATGTGCCGGCCGTTCCATCGTTGAATGTGCGAAGGCGCCACATGCCTCGACAAGCGAAGCGATTGGCCGGGTTGCGAAAAACAAAGTTGACAGGAACGCGCGACATTGAACCTTGGCAGGCGCGCCGGATCATGCCCCCCCGCCGAGCGGCCTGATTCCATCAGGCCGCAAGGTGCATCGCGCAGCGTGGAATCCTTCCATTCAATGCACCAACGCAAATGAGAAATATTCTCATTTGTGTGACAATGTGCGCCGTGAGCCAGACAACCTGCAGGGACGACGGTGCCGCGATCGGCAGTGTCCAGACCGCGCGAGAGGGTATCCAGCAGACAACCCTTTTCGACGCACTCCATGGTTCACTGCCTGCACCTCCGGCCTGTTTCTCTTGCGCACGGCGCCCTGCGCTTCGCCCCCATTCCGCATGCCCTTCGCCCGCTGGCGGGTGCTGCGCTCCTGGCGGTCCTCGCCGCCCCTGCCGCGCCGGCGTGGGGACAGGGCACCGGCACCCCAGGCGCCGTGAGGACGGCACTGCTGCCGCAGGTGGACGTGGTGGACGAGGCCGAACGCAGTCCGGGCACCTCCACCGTCGTCAGCGGCGAGGCACTGGAGCAGGCTGGCAGCATGAAGGACGTGGTGCGCAACCAGCCGCTGGTCTCGGCCCCGGGCACCGCTGCGGGCACCACCCGCAATCGCAGCAGCTTCGACCGCTCCGGCACGACGGGCTACAACATCCGCGGGATCGAAGGCAACCGCGTGGGCATGGACGTGGACGGCGTGGAAATGCCCGACGCCACCACCCGCCCCTACGTGAGCCGCGTGGGCGCGAACACCTTCGGCATCGGGCGCGACTTCATCGACCCCGAGATGTTTTCCTCGGTCAACATCCTGTCCGGCACCACCTCCGCCAAGCGCTCCGCCGGCGGCATCGGGGGCGCCGTGAGCTTCAAGACCAAATCGGCGAGCGACTACCTGCGGGGCGACCGGACCTCGTACCTGGGCGCCAAGATCGGCTACGACTCAGCCGACCGAGCATGGAACGAGAGCTTCACCGGCGCCGCCCGCAGCGGCGACCTCGATGGCCTGATCGCCTATTCGCGCCGGGACGGCCACGCGGCGCGCAACCACAGCGACGTGGTGAACAGCTACCCCGACGACTGGCACTCGGACGCCCTGCTGCTCAAGGGCGGCCTGCGCTTGGACGGCAGCAACCGGCTGGAACTCTCGGCCGACCTGTACCGCCGCAAGAATGACACCTTCTTTCACGGGTGGAACACCACCAACACGGCCATCACCGAGCAGTCCCGCCAGGCCAGCGACACGGAGCGCAACACGCTGCAGCTGACCCACCAGTGGACGCCGCGCAATGCCTGGGTGGACCACGCGGACACCCGCCTGTACTTCCAGGACACGGGCACCACGGACGTGACCGACACCACCACGCTGGCCACCGGCGCCCTGGTGCGCAATCTTTCCGAGAACCAGACCCGCACCTGGGGCGCGTCCACCACGGCGGACAAACGCATCGGCCGGCACCAGCTGAGCTTCGGCGCCAATGCCTCCACCCAGGACGTGGACCGCCCCTGGAACGTGGCGGGCTACATGAAGCCCCAGCCCGACACCACCACCCGGCGCCTGGGCGCCTTTCTCCAGGACGACATCGCCTTCGATGCGGGCGGCAAGCGGCTTGCCGTGATTCCCGCCCTGCGCGTGGACCGCATCGACATCCAGACCCGCAACCTCGGCAACTTCGTCTCCGGCGTGCTCACTGAGCAGGACGTGAGGCGCCTGTACGGCAATGCGCCCTCCACCACCCTCTGGAGCCCCAGCCTGGGCCTGACCTATGACCTCGCGCCGCGCTTCATCACGTATGCGCAGTACAAGCGCAGCGGCCGCGCGCCGTCGCCGGGCGAGATCTTCGGCTCGTGGAACATGGCCAGCAACTACGCCACGGGCAACCAGTACGCGCTGATCGGCAACCGCGACCTGAAGGAAGAGTCGAGCAACGCGTTCGAGGTGGGCGTCAAGGGATCGCCGGCCGACGGCGTGACGCTCAACAGCTCGGTCTTCTACACGCGCTACCGCGATTTCATCGCCTACACCCGCTACACGCGCGCCAGCGCGCCCAGCCTGTTCACGAACGTGCCTGCGCACATCGGCACCATCTACCAGGCCGAAAACCGCGACGAAGCCACCATCTACGGCCTCGAATTGAGCGCACGCCTGGAACACGGCCAGTGGAGCCCGGCGGCCCGCGGCCTGTACACCACCTGGGCGGTGGGCCTGAGCAAGGGCACGTCGCGGTCGCACTACGCCGGCGACAAGGATGTGGCGCTCGACTCCGTGCTGCCACGCAAGGCCATCGTCGGCGTGGGCTACGACGCGCCCATGAAGCAATGGGGCGTGAACTTCACCGGCACCTTCGTGGCCGCCAAGCGGGCAGAGGCCACCAACCGCGACAGCTACACCAACGCGGGCTCGGCGCTCACCGACGCCACCACCCAGCTGTTCCGCGTGCCCGGCTATTCCGTGCTCGACCTGAGCGGCTACTGGCAGGTGAACAAGAGCGTGCGCCTGCAGGCCGGCATCTACAACCTGACCGACAAGCGCTACTGGGACTACGCCAGCGCCCGCAGCCTGCAGCCTTCGGTGGCGCGCGACCAGCGCGACATCGAACTGCTCACCCATGCCGGCCGCACGGTGGCGGTGTCGATGTCCGTCGCGTTCTGATCCGCCCGCGCCGGCCTCAGCCGGCCTTCTTTTTCCCCATTCCACAGGAGTCTTCCCATGCCACACCCACTGTCCCTCTTTTCCCGCCGTCCTCGCGCCATCCGCCGGGCCGGCATCGCCACCGCCGCCAGCGTGGCGGCACTGCTCGCGGCCTGCGCGGCCCCATCGGCCCCTGCCGGCGACGGCCCGGCGCGGCCGGCAGGCGGCCACGGCAATGCCGCCTTCATCGGTGGCTACGACGCCAACCAGGACGGCCAGGTCACCCGCGCCGAATACGACGCGATGCGCAAGCAGCGCTTCGCGGCTGCCGACACCAACCGGGACGGCTGGCTCAGCGAAGCCGAATACGTGGCCGAGTTCGAGGGGCGCCTGCAGCAGCAGTACGCCGCCCAGAAGCGCCCGCCCGACGCGGCCCACGCCGCGTCGATCCAGCAGGCCCATGTGCGATTTGGCATCCTGGACAAGAACAAGGATGGCCGCCTGACCGAGGACGAAGAACTCGCCATCGCCGACCGGACCTTCAAAGGCGCGGACACCAACGGCGACGGCGTGGTCAATGCCGCCGACGCCAAGAAGCCTTGAGGCCGCCATCCATGCCTGCCATGCACACCGCCCCTCTCTTGCCGTGGCTGCGGCGCGCCGGCCTGGCGCTGGCCCTGGGCCTTTGCGGCCTGGCCCGCGCCCACACGCCCTACCTGCTGCCCGCAAGCTTCGACATCGAGCCCGGCTCCACCGTCAGCGTGGACGCCGGCTTCACCGAGAAGTTCTTCCTGCCTGACGTGGCGTTCGGCGACACGCGCTTTGCCATCACCACGCCCGATGGTGGCACGCTGCCGTTCAGCGACGTGCGCCAGTTCAAGACGCGCACCGTGGCCGAGCAGAAGCTGCCCGGCGCCCAGGGCACGTACCGGCTCAGCACCGGCCCGCGCCTGGGCGCGATCTTTCGCAGCTGGGAGCACGGCGGCAAGGTCGAGGTGGCACGCGACCCCGCCACGCCGATGCCGTCCGGCGCCAGGCTGCTGAGCCACTACCAGTCGCTATCCATCTCCGAGGCCTATGTGACCGCGGGCCCCCCCACGCGGGCCGCGCTGGCGGGCTCGGGCAAGGGGCTGGAGATCGTGCCCGCCACGCACCCGAGCGATCTGTTCGCCAAGGAAGCCTTCGACTTCGCCGTGCAGTTCGACGGCCAGCCGCTGGCCGGGCAGAAAGTGGATCTCTACCGCTCGGCGATGGACCTCGCCAGCCAGCACAGCGCCGAGAGCCTGAAGACCGATGCGCAAGGCCGCATCCACTACGTGCCGCCACAGCCCGGCGTGTACCTGGCCCTGGTGCGCCACCGTGCGCCCGCGCCGCAAGGCGCGGCGGCCCCGATGTACGGCCACAACTACACGCTGACCTTCCGGGTACTGGCCCCGTAGCGCGGGGTGAGGGGCGTCAGCCCCGCATCAACGCCTCGATCTCGTCCGCCTTCACCGGCACGCCGCGCGTGATCAGCTCGCAGCCGCCGTCGGTGACGATGGCGTCGTCCTCGATGCGGATGCCCAGATGATGGAAGGCCTCGGGCACGCCCGGGGCCGGGCGCACGTACAGGCCCGGCTCGATCGTCAGCACCATGCCGGGACGCAGGATGCGGCTGGGGCGGTTGGCGATGGTCTCACCCGAGAGCGGGTCCTTGCGTTCGCTGACCTGCCCGACCTCGGACGGCTCCACGTAGCTGCCGCAGTCGTGCACGTCCATGCCCAGCCAGTGGCCGGTGCGGTGCATGTAGAACTGGAAGTAGGCGCGGCTGTCGATCACGTCCTGCGCCGTGCCCACCGTGTTCCTGTCGAGCAGGCCCAGGTCCAGCATGCCCTGCGCCAGCACGGCCACCGTGGCGTCGTGCGGGTCGTTGAAGCGGGCGCCGGCCTTCGTCGCCGCGATGGCCGCGTCTTGGCTTGCCAGCACCAGGTCGTACAGCGCGCGCTGCGGCCCGGTGAAGCGGCCGCTGGCAGGAAAGGTGCGCGTGATGTCGCTGGCGTAGCCGTCGAGTTCGCAGCCCGCATCGATCAGCACCAGTTCGCCATCGCGCACCGGGGCGGCGTCGGCGCGGTAGTGCAGCACGCAGGCATTGGCGCCGGCGGCGACGATGGAGTTGTAGGCCGGGCACTGCGAGCCGGCTTCGCGGAAGGCATGCAGCAGTTCGGCGTCCAGGTGGTACTCCCGCACGTCCTCGCCCGCGCGCAGCATGCGCGCGCTCCGCTGCATGGCGCGGATGTGGGCCTGGGCGCTGATGGCCGAAGCGCGGCGCATGGTGTCCTGCTCGTGCGCGTCCTTCACCAGCCGCATTTCGTCGAGCAACGTGCACAGGTCGTCCTGCTGCGCCGGGCACAGCGCGCCGTAGCGCACCCGTGCGCGCACCTGGTTCAGCCAGCCCTCCACGCGCGCGGCCAGGCCGGTGTGGATGGCGAATGGGTACCAGACCCGGGTGCGGTTTTCGAGCAGGCGGGGCAGTTGCGACTCCAGCACGGCGGCCGAGTGCGCGGCGTCCACGCCCAGCGTGCCCACGGCGGCCTCGGGGCCCAGGCGGTAGCCGTCCCAGATCTCGCGCCCCAGGTCCTTGGGCTGGCAAAACAGCGTGCTCTGGCCCTGCGCCGTGATCACCAGGCAGGCGCCCGGCTCGGTGAAGCCGGTGAGATAGTAAAAATAGCTGTCGTGCCGGTACAGGAAGTCGCTGTCGCGGTTGCGCGGGCGCTCCGGGGCGGTGGGCACGATGGCGATGCCGCCTTCGCCGAGCATCGAAGCAAGGCGGGCGCGGCGCTGGGCATAGAGGGAGTTCTGTGGGCTCATGCAGGCATTCTCAGGGCATCGGCTGGGGAGCATTTGCAATTCCACCGGGCAAATTACATTTCGAATCACTGCAGGCACGCACCGCCCCGGCGGTGCCCACAAAGCGTTCGAGAATGGCGGGCTCCCCCTCTCCTGGATCGCGCATGTCCGGTTTCGCCCCGCTGCAGTTCATTTTGACGACCTTCCTGCCGCTGCTGGGCCTGGGGTTGACGGTGGCCCTGCTGGGCTACGGCGCCTATGCCCTGTGGGTCGATGTGCCGCAAAAGCTGGTGCTGTCGCGCCGGGCCCTGCTGGTGCTGTGCGGCGTGGCGCTGCTGTGCAACGCATGGCTGGGGCTGCGCCTGTACCTGTCGCACAGCGAGCGGCAGGAATGGAAGGACGGCGCCGTGTACCGCGCCAGCCGCGAGCGCTTCGCGCTGGCGCAGGATTTCCAGTACGGCGAGTTGCTGATCCCGGCCGGCAGCCTGGTCAACCGCCAGGACCCGTTCGACAAGGGCGAGCCGTCGCGCCCCGTGGCGCTGCATGGGCTGGAAGCGGTGCGGTTTTCGCAGCCGGTGCTGGTGGCCGGGGTGTGGGCCAGCGCGCTGCAGGTCAACCCGCTGCGCGTGGAGCTGGCGCAGGACCAGCGCATCGGCCCGCTCTACCGCTACGACGCGTCCAGCCAGGGCTGGGTGGTCAACAAGCTGGTGCCCGCGCTGGCCTGCAAGAAGGGCCAGATGGCCGTGTTTCAGGTGCCGCACATTCCCTACGACGTGCCGGCGGAGGTGGGCAAGCCGCCACCGGACGGCCCTGCCGCGCGCTTTCTGCCCAGCCAATGGCTGTTCCGCAACTGCGAGGCGGCGCCACCCATTGCCGTGCAGCCCGCAAACGGCGGCACCGCACCGGCCCAGTGATCGCAACGCGCCGAAAAAGGCCGCCCCGACCCCTCAGCGGTTGAGCTGCGCCAGCCGCTGCGGCGTGCCCACATCGGTCCAGCGGCCGGTGTAAAGCGATGCGGTGACGCGGCCCGCATCCATGGCCCGGCGCAGCAGCGGTGCCAGCGCGGCGCTGATCCCCGTCGGATTGCCGGCGGGCACATCGCACCAGGGCGCGCCGAACAACTCCGCCCGCAGCAGTGCGAGGGTGCTGTAGGTGTAGCGCGGCGCGGTGCTGTCGGCCGGCAGGTTCAGCGCCAAGCCGGCGTCCGACCGGCCGAAGTCCCCGCGCGGGTGGTGCTCCGGGTTGGGCACCAGCCACAGATGGGCCAGCGCGGTGCTGGCGGCAAAGCGCTGCGCGGCATCGGTCGCGAACACGAAATCGGGCGCGAACACATCGCCCGCCGCCAGCCAGAAGACGGGCCCCAACTGCGGCAGCGCCCGCGCGATGCCGCCGGCGGTCTCCAGCGCACCACCGAAGTCGCGGCCTTCGTGCGAGTATGAAATCGATAGCAGGCTGCCGGCGGATTCATTGCCCTGGAGGCCGAAATGCCCCCCAAACCGCTCGCTGATCTGCTCGCCCAGCCACGCCGTGTTGATGACGGCGCGTGGCACGCCCGCCTGGGCCAGCGCACGCAGGTGCCACTCCAGCAGCGGCACGCCCTGCACCGCCAGCAGCGGCTTCGGGCACGCATCGGTCAGCGGGCGCATGCGCTCGCCGCGGCCGGCGGCCAGCACCATGGCGGGAATCTGCGCGCCTCCCTGGACCGGCAATGGGGTCTGCACGGCCGCGGTCATGCCGCAACGCCCTGGGCCACCGCACCGCGCTGCAGCGCATGCCGCTGCGCCCGTGCCGGTTCGAACAAGGCCAGCAGCGCGGCCATCAGCGACTCGGCCTTGGCCGAATGGTCGCCGCCGAAATTGCACACGTACACATCCAGCGTGACGGCGCCCAGTTCGGGCCAGGTGTGCACGCAAAGGTGCGACTCGGCCAGCAGCAGCGTTGCCGTCACGCCGCCCGGCCCCTGCGCGGTGGCCGGGAAGGTGTGGAACAGCTGCCCCACGGCCTGCAGCCCGGCCGCCTGCACGGCGCCGGCGCAGGCGCGGCCCAGCGCGGCAGCATCGGTCAGCCAGTGCGGCGCGCAGCGGCATTGCTGGAGATCGGCGGTGAGGTGCAGGCCTTGCATGGGGCTGCACTGTAGTGCATCGGGGCCCGGGGACGGAGCCCCGGGGGCCGCCCCGGTAAAATGCCGGGTTTTCCCCCCACCGCCCCCTTCCGGAGCCGCCCCTGATGGCCAATTCTCAACAAATGGCGAATGCGATCCGCGCACTCGCAATGGATGCAGTTCAACAGGCCAATTCCGGCCACCCCGGCGCCCCGATGGGCATGGCCGACATGGCCGTCGCGCTGTGGGGCCGCCATCTGCGGCACAACCCCACCAACCCGCACTGGCTGGACCGCGACCGCTTCGTGCTGTCCAACGGCCACGGCTCCATGCTGCTGTACGCGCTGCTGCACCTCACGGGCTACGACCTGCCCATCCAGGAGCTGAAGAACTTCCGCCAGCTGCACAGCAAGACGGCCGGCCACCCCGAATACGGCATCACGCCCGGCGTCGAGACGACCACCGGCCCCCTGGGCCAGGGCATCACCAACGCCGTGGGCTTCGCGCTGGCCGAGAAGCTGCTCGCCAAGGAATTCAACCGCGACGGCCATGCCGTGGTGGACCACCACACCTACGTCTTCCTGGGCGATGGCTGCCTGATGGAAGGCATCAGCCAGGAAGCGCTGTCGCTGGCAGGCGCCTGGAAGCTCAACAAGCTGATCGCGCTGTATGACGACAACGGCATCAGCATCGACGGCCAGGTCGCCCCCTGGTTCGTGGACGACACCCCGGCCCGCCTGCGCGCCTGCGGCTGGAACGTGATCGGCCCCGTGGACGGCCACGACGTCGAGGCCGTGGCGGCCGCGGTGCAAAGCGCCAAGACCTCCACCGACAAGCCCACGCTCATCGTCTGCAAGACCGCCATCGGCAAGGGATCGCCCAACCGCGCGAACACCTCCAAGGCCCACGGCGAACCCCTTGGCGCCGACGAGATCACGCTCACGCGCAACGCCATCGGCTGGAGCCACGTGCCCTTCGAGATCCCGGCCGAGGTCTATGCCGACTGGAGCGCCAAGGACACCGGCGCCCAGGCCGAAGCCGAATGGCAGCAGCGCTTCGACGCCTATGCCGCCGCCTTCCCCGAACTGGCCGCCGAGTTCACCCGCCGCATGGCCGGCGACCTGCCCAAGCACTTCGCGCAGACCGCCGTGGACACCGTGGTCGGCATGCACACCAAGGGCGAAACCGTGGCCAGCCGCAAGGCCAGCCAGCTGGCCCTGGAAGCCTTCACCGCGCAACTGCCCGAGCTGCTGGGCGGCAGCGCCGACCTGACCGGCTCCAACCTCACCAACACCAAGAGCACGCCGGCCCTGCGCTTCGACGAACACGGCGACGTGCAGCAGGTGGAAGTGAACGTGGGCGCCGAGACGGTGCGCGTCGGCGGGCGCCACATCAACTACGGCGTGCGCGAATTCGGCATGGCCGCGATCATGAACGGCATCGCCCTGCACGGCGGCTTCATCCCCTACGGCGGCACCTTCCTCACGTTCAGCGACTACAGCCGCAACGCCATCCGCATGGCCGCGCTGATGAAGCTTCGCGTGGTGCACGTGTTCACCCACGACTCCATCGGCCTGGGCGAAGACGGCCCGACCCACCAGTCGATCGAGCACGCCGCCAGCCTGCGCCTCATCCCGAACCTGGACGTGTGGCGCCCGGGCGATACGACCGAAACCGCCGTCGCCTGGAGCGTGGCCCTGTCCAACCGCACCCAGCCCACGGCCCTGCTGCTGTCGCGCCAGAACATCGCCTATGCCCCCAAGCGCGACCTGGGCGACATCAGCCGCGGCGCGTACGTGCTGTCCGAGCCGGCCGACGTGGGCATCAAGAAGAAGGCACAGGCCGTCATCATCGCCACGGGTTCGGAAGTGCAACTGGCGCTCAAGGCGCAGCAACTGCTTGCCACGCGCAAGATCGCCGTGCGCGTGGTGTCCATGCCCAGCACGACGACCTTCGACCGTGAAGACACCAAGTACAAGCAATCCGTGCTGCCCGCCGGCATCCCCCGCATCGCGGTGGAGATGGGCGTGACCGACGGCTGGTGGAAATACGGCTGCGCCGCCGTGGTCGGCATCGACACCTTCGGCGAATCGGCCCCGGCGCCGGTGCTGTTCAAGCACTTCGGCTTCACGGAAGAGAACGTGGCCGATACGGTGCAGGCGGTGCTGCGCAAACGTTGATCGATCCAACCCTGCGCGATGGGGGATTCTGCCGACCTGCTCCAGATTGGCAGAAAACTCCCGCCGCGCTTGAAAACATCAGGAACCACCTGCCGGAATGAAGAGCGCGTCCAGAGCTACCAAAATCATGGCTGCCGTTGCAGGTGGCCTGCTGCTTTGCGGCGCGGCTGGGCTTTTCATGGCGGGTGAATTGTTCGAGTCCAGCGGGGTGGATCGAGGTTCTTTCGTGTACCGCCTTGGCGCGCCCGAATACCTTCGATCGGTGGAGATTCTGGACGAATGCCAAAAACCGAGATACCGGTGGAAGGGCCGTGACGGCGAGAGCAGCCCTTATTCGTCAGTCACCTACGGCAGTCTGAAGAGCTCGGCTGATTTAGTGCAATCGTATCGAAGCGCTTTCGATAAAAAATCATGCAAAGTGAAAGACGAAATCCAGAGCGTGGGCAACAAAAATCATTTGGCGCTCGTTTGCGCGCAGCAGGATTTCTTATCGGTTGACCTATTCATCACCGACGCAGGCGGTTGCAAAGAAGTCACTCTCGATTTCCTGGAAAACTATTAATCCGCTGGAGACGAATGAGCAAGCGCGAAGATATTGTGGACGGGAGCGAAGCCGCGGCGAAAGCCTATGGCCTCGTATACACCTGCCATCTGGGCTGGCTGGATCTGGGCCATATGGATCCCAAATCCACCCGTGCGCACACGGGAGCTTCCGCGCTTTGGAAAGAAATCAACGCGGGAGGTCCCGATGTGCGGCACTGCATGGGCACCCTTCGGCAGATCTGCACGCTGCCGGCGCTTTCGAATGTCTATCCTGCGGCGAAATTTCCCGACCAGTCTTCCACTGGCTTCAAGCTGACGTACAAGCAGGACATGGGCAAGCGCGTGTTCGGCGCCAACCTGTCGACAGGCGTATCGCGGGAATACATCGTTCGCCACCACCTGTCCACCGACGAAAAGAAATCCGTGGCATTGGCGATCTTCATGGAAGTCAGCCTGGAATTCGAAAATTACCAGGAATACTTTCCCAAATTCATCACGGACAGCGGGTTCAGCCAGGAAGACCTGGTTTCCAACCTGATCGGCTTTCACATCGCGGTCGGCACCGTGACCAAATCGCAGGTGATCGCCATGGCCAAACCCGTCTCCAAAGCCACGGCTTTGGCCATCTGGGATCGCAACGGGGCCGTGGGCGCCAACAAGAACAGGGGCTTCAAGCCCATGCTCAGCCCGGACACCTCGGCGATGACCGACACGGCGTGCATCAACGAGTGCGGCGGCCTGACGCCCCGGGTGCCCGATTTTCTGAAAAGCATTCTCCCGGCGAGAAAGGGCGAGCTTTTCATGAACAACGTACTGGGTAGCTCTTGAGGTTCATTCAAGGGCTTTTTATCAATCTTTTCTTTTTACTGAGGATAGTTCCATGACGATCAAGATTGGCATCAATGGCTTCGGCCGCATCGGCCGCATGGTGTTCCGCGCCGCCGTGCAGAACTTCTCCGACATCGAGGTCGTTGGCATCAACGACCTGCTGGAGCCCGACTACCTGGCGTACATGCTCCAGTACGACTCGGTGCATGGCCGCTTCAAGGGCACCATCGCGGTGGAGGGGAACACCCTGGTCGTCAACGGCAAGAAGATCCGCCTCACGCAGGAACGCGACCCGGCGCAGCTCAAGTGGAACGAGGTCGGCGCGGACGTCGTGATCGAGGCCACGGGCCTGTTCCTGACCAAGGAAACGGCGCAAAAGCACATCGACGCGGGCGCGAAGAAGGTCATCCTGTCGGCACCGTCCAAGGACGACACGCCGATGTTCGTGCATGGCGTGAACTGCAATTCCTACGCCGGCCAGCCCATCATCTCCAACGCCTCGTGCACCACCAACTGCCTGGCCCCCGTGGCCAAGGTGCTGAACGACAAGTGGGGCATCAAGCGCGGCCTGATGACCACCGTGCACGCCGCCACCGCGACGCAAAAGACCGTGGACGGCCCGTCCAACAAGGACTGGCGCGGTGGCCGCGGCATCCTGGAAAACATCATCCCCAGTTCCACCGGCGCCGCCAAGGCCGTGGGCGTGGTGATCCCGGCGCTCAACAAGAAGCTGACCGGCATGTCGTTCCGCGTGCCCACCTCCGACGTGTCGGTGGTGGACCTGACCGTCGAGCTGGAAAAGCCCGCCACGTACGCCGAGATCTGCGCTGAAATGAAGTCGCAGTCGGAAGGCGCGCTCAAGGGCATCCTGGGCTACACCGAAGACAAGGTGGTGGCGACCGACTTCCGCGGCGAGAGCTGCACCAGCGTGTTCGATGCCGATGCCGGCATCGCCCTCGACGACACCTTCGTGAAGATCGTGTCCTGGTACGACAACGAATGGGGCTACTCCAACAAGTGCCTGGACATGGTGCGCGTGGTGTCTTCCCGCTGAGACAGCAGCGCCCGCTCGCCGGACCATCGGAACGCGCCTTCGGGCGCGTTTTTCTTTGGGCGAATGGTTTGTGCCGCCATTGGCCGCTTCGCCTCCGCCCATCGGCATGAATATGAATGGCATCCGCAGGAACGCGCTCGCAACCGTTGCTTTCGGATGCATTGCTCACGTTTCGTCGGACATTGCCCACGCGGCCTGCTGCGATGGGCCTACGCCGAGTGGCAGGCCCAGCCCGAACAATCGGAACCCTGTCGCCAGGGGCTCCCGTCACCGGGACCCGCCCCAAAGCGCCATTCCATCCCTGTCCGGAGAAAAACACCATGCCGACCTTCACCTTGATCCGAACTGCCACTGCCGTGCTGGCGCTGGGCGCGCTTGCCGCCTGCTCCTCCACCCCCAAGCCCACCGAGCAGATGGCCGTGAGCCGCACTGCCGTGGACCGCGCGACCACCGCGCCCAAGGTGGCCGCCAACGCCCCCGTGGAACTGCAGAGCGCCCGTGACAAGTGGACCCAGGCCCAGCAGGCCCTGGACAGCAAGGACTACACGCGGGCGCGCCGCCTGGCCGCCGAAGCGGAAGCCGACGCCCGCGTGGCCGAGACGAAGGCCGAAGCCACGGACAACGCCGCCACGCTGCAGCAGGTCAAGACCAGCATCCAGTCGCTGCAGGACGAAATCACCCGCCGCGCGCCGCCCGTCCCCGGTGCCATGCCGCCGCCCCCTCCCGCGCCAGTGCCCATGGCCGCCCCCATGCCAGCACCCATGCCCGGTGCCATGCCTCCGGCCCGCTGAGGCGCCGGGCCTTCGGGCCCGCCTCCCTGACCGGCCGCCGACACCCACGCGCCACCGCGGCGCGGCCGCCCACCCCCCGATTTGAAGGACACCACCATGCAGTCATCCAACCTCCGCCGAACCTCCACCCTGGCCGCTGCCCTGCTCGCCGCCGGTCTGCTGGCCGCCTGCGCGTCGCCGGGCCCCCTGCCGGCCGTGGAGCAGGCCCGCTCCGCCGTGAACCGCGCCGCCACCGATCCGGCTGTGAACCAATACGCCCAGCTTGAACTGAAGGCCGCCACCGACACGCTGGCCCGCGCCGACCATGTGCTGCGCGACGAGAAGGACGAGTCCGAAGCCAACCACCTGGCCTACCTGGCCACGCAGCGCGCCGCCATCGCCACCAACACGGCCCAGGCCCGCCGCCTGGACGCCGAGATCAAGCAGGCCGGCAGCGAGACCGACCGCCTGCGCCTGGAAGCGCGCACCCGCGAGGCCGAAGCCTCGGCCCGCAATGCGCAGGTCGCCCAGGCCCGAGCCATGACAGCCGAGCAGCTCGCCGCGCAGCAGCAGGCGCAAGCCCGGGCCGCGCAGGACCGCGTGCGCCAGCTCGAAGCGCAGCTGCGCGAGATCGAAGGCCAGCAGACCGAGCGCGGCCTGCTGGTCACGCTGGGCGATGTGCTGTTCGCCTTCAACAAGGCCGACCTGTCGGCCCAGGCCGGTCCGCGCCTGGACAAGCTGGCCAACTTCCTCAAGCAGTTCCCCGAGCGCAAGCTGCTGATCGAGGGCTACACCGACAGCGTGGGCTCGGACAGCTACAACCAGGAACTGTCGGAGCGCCGCGCCCAGGCCGTGCGTGACGCGCTGGTGCAGCGCGGCGTGGACACCAGCCGCATCACGGCACGCGGCTACGGCAAGTCCTACCCCGTGGCCGAGAACGGCTCGCCCGAAGGCCGTGCCATGAACCGCCGCGTCGAGATCGTGATCGCCGACGCACAGGGCAACCTCAAGGGCCGTTAAAGTCCGACCGATCCGCGGGCGGGACACCGCCCGCACCGACCGCCGCCGTTTCCCTGCATCTGCCGGGCACGGCGGCTTTCTTTCGTCTCCCACCCTTTCTGGATCCGATCCGCCATGCACCCCGACTTGCCCGATGCCGCACGCCATGTGCTGACCTTCTGGTTCGAGGAAACCACGCCCCAGCAATGGTTCGCCAAGGACGCAGCGTTCGACGCCGCCATCCGCGACCGCTTCGCCCGCCTGCACCACGAGGCGGCGCAAGCCGAGCTGTGGGACTGGCGCGCCACGCCGCAGGGCCGGCTGGCGGAGGTGATCGTGCTGGACCAGTTCTCCCGCAACCTGCACCGCGACAGCGCCCAGGCGTTCGCGCACGACGGCATGGCCCTGGTGCTCGCGCAGGAGGCGATGGCGGCCCAGGCCGACGCCGCCTTGCCGCCCGCGTGGTGCGCGTTTCTCTACATGCCTTACATGCACAGCGAGTCCGCTGCGGTGCAGGCGCGATCGGTCGCGCTGTTCACGCAGCTCGACAACGCCAACAACCTCGACTTCGCGGTGCGGCACCGGGACATCGTGGCGCGCTTCGGCCGCTTTCCGCACCGCAACGCCGTGCTGGGCCGCCCTTCGACGCCGCAGGAGACGGCCTTCCTGCAGGAGCCCGGCAGCGCGTTCTGAGGGGCGCTGTTGCGGGGCACGCCTCTGCGCCCCTCAGCGCCCCTGCATTTCGGTGAAGCCCTTGGCGGCCTCCTGCACATCGGGCGGGAAGTCCGACAGCTCCTGGATCTGCCGCACCTCGATGGTTTCGTTGTCCGACGCCGGGCAGCGCGAGGCCCAGGCGATCGCGTCCTCCCGGGAGGCCACCTCGATGATCCAGAACCCGCCCAGCACCTCGGCCACGCCGGGAAAGGGCCCGGGCTGCACCTGGGGGGCGCCGCCTTTGAAGGTGATGCGCACGCCCGCCGACGGCGGGTGCAGGCCTTCCAGCGACCGCAGCACGCCGGCGGCCTGCAGGCTTTCGTTGTAGGCCATCATGGCCGCGACGGCATCGGCCTCGGGCACGGTGCCGGGCGCGGCGGATTCGTAGCCGTGGGGAATCATCAAGAGCATGAATCGCATGGCGGGGCCTCCGGGGCAGGGGTCAGGACTCGGTGGGGGGAATGGCGCCGGGCTCCATGAACATGACCTCCCACAGGTGCCCGTCCGGGTCTTCGAAGCCGTGCTGGTACATGAAGCCGTGGTCCTGCGCCGCGCGCGGCGCCTTGCCGCCGGCGGCGACCGCCTGGCGCACGATCTCGTCCACGGCCGCCCGGCTGTCGCGCGACAGGCAGATCAACACTTCGGTGGAGCGATGCGCGTCGCTCACGGGTTTGTCGGTGAAGGTCTGGAAGAACGGCTGCGTGAGCAGCATGACGAAGCTGTGCTCGCCCACGATCATGCAGGTGGCCTTGTCGTCGGTGAATCGCGGGTCGAAGCGAAAACCCAGCGCGGTGAAGAACGCGACGGACCGGGGCAGGTCCTGGATGGGCAGGTTCACGAACATCTGGGTGGCCATGGACATCTCCAAAAAAGGACGGGGCTTGTGTACGCCGTTCAAAAACCTTAGCAGACACAATGGACAGCGTCCACATCGACAAACCCGCATGATCGAACCCGCCCCGCAGGCCCCGAACCCGCCCCCTAACGCCATGCCGCAGCGCCAGACCTACCGCCACGGGGATTTGCGCCGCGCCCTGCTGGACGCGGGCGTGGCGCTGGCGCGCGAGGGCGGCCCGCAGGCCGTGGTGCTGCGCGAGGCCACGCGCCGGTCGGGCGTGGCGCCCAACGCGGCCTACCGCCACTTCGCCAATCGCCAGGACCTGCTGGAGGCCGTGCGCGCCGTCGCGCTGGCCCGCGTGGCGCGGGCCATGGAAGCCGAGCTGGCCGCCATCCCCGCCGGCCTGGCGCCGCCCGATCAGGCCCGGCGCAGCCTGCGCGCGGTGGGCACCGGCTACCTGCGCTTCGCGCGCGAGGAGATGGGCCTGTTCCATGCCGCCTTCGCCGCTTCGGGCGACATCGGCCCCGAAACGCCGCACCATGCCGACAAGGGCGGCGCGGCCGGGCTCGACCCCTTCCAGCTGCTGGGCGCCACGCTGGACCGCATGGTGGCGGCCGGCGTGCTGCCCGCCGAGCGGCGGCCCGGGGCGGAGTTCCTGGCCTGGTCGGCGGTGCACGGCCTGGCCCTGCTGGTGATCGACGGCCCCCTGGGCCGCGCGGTGGGGCCGCAGATGGACCGGATGGCCCAGCGGCTCCTGGACATGGTGGAAAAAGGCCTGTGATCGGCAGGCCTTTCCAGCCTGCAGGGATCATGGCCCGATCGGCCTCCAGCGCATATGTTGCTAGGGCATCGTGCTACATTTTTAGTAGCACAGCAGATTTTCATTGCGGCCCGCCGCACATCACTGTAAATTCATACAGTGATTCTCGACGCCAAACTCGCCATCCTCGCCGACGCCGCCAAGTACGACGCCTCGTGCGCCTCCAGCGGCGCGGCGCCACGCAACTCCGTGGGTGGGCGCGGCATCGGCTCCACCGAGGGCTCGGGCATCTGCCACAGCTACGCGCCGGACGGGCGCTGCATCTCGCTGCTCAAGATCTTGCTCACAAACTTCTGCCTGTACGACTGCCTGTACTGCGTGAACCGCGTGAGCAGCAACGTGCAGCGCGCGCGGTTCACGGTGCAGGAGGTGGTGGACCTCACGCTCGACTTCTACCGGCGCAACTGCATCGAGGGGCTGTTCCTGTCCAGCGGCATCATCCAGAGCCCCGACTACACCATGGAGCTGGTGGTGGAGGTGGCCCGCGTGCTGCGCGAGGAGCACGACTTTCGCGGCTACATCCACCTCAAGACCATTCCCGATGCCTCGCCGGAGCTGATGCAGCGCGCCGGCCGCTACGCCGACCGCCTGAGCATCAACGTGGAGCTGCCCACAACGCAGGGCCTGGCGGCGCTGGCGCCCGAGAAGGACGGCGCCGCCATCCGCCGCTCGATGGCGCGCATGGCCGGACACATCGCCGATGCCCGGCAGGCCCGGCGCGAGCAGCAGGGCGCCGCGCAGGTCGTCTCGCTGCCCGGCCGCACGCGGCGGGCCGCCGCGCCGCATTTCGCCCCGGGGGGCCAGAGCACGCAGATGATCGTGGGCGCGGATGCGGCGGACGACCGCACCATCCTGGCCACGAGCGCCCAGCTGTACGGTGGCTTTCGCCTTCGGCGCGTGTACTACTCGGCCTTCAGCCCCATTCCGGACGCCTCGCGCGCGCTGCCGCTGGCCGCCCCGCCCATGGTGCGCGAGCACCGGCTGTACCAGGCCGACTGGCTGATGCGCTTTTACGGCTTCGCGCACGAGGAGATCGTGCCCGCGCGCCAGGGCGGCATGCTGTCGCTGGACATGGACCCCAAGCTCGCCTGGGCCATCGCGCACCCGGAGCGCTTCCCCGTCAACCTCAACACCGCCCCGCGCGAGATGCTGCTGCGCGTGCCCGGCCTGGGCGTGGGCTCGGTGGACCGGCTGCTGGCCTCGCGCCGGGTGCGGCGCGTGCGGCATGCCGACCTGTCGCGCCTGCGCGTGCCGCTCAAGAAGGTGCTGCCGTTCGTCGAGACGGTGGACCATCGGCCGGGGCGCCTGCTCGATTCGGTGCACCTGCAGGCGTTCTTCGCCACGCCGGCACGGCCGGTCCCGCTGGCGGGCGCCCCCGCCGCCCCCGCGCCGCCCGTGCAGGCCTCGCTGTTCGGCTGATGGACGACGCCACCACCACAACCACCGGTGCGGTCACCACCGTGACCCTGGGCCACGCCACCGACTGGGCGGGCTTTCGCGCGGCGGCGCGCACGCTGCTGCAAGGCGGCCACCCGCCGCAGCAGGTGCAATGGTTCACGGCCGCGGACGCGGCGGGCGACCTGTTCGCCGAGGGGCCCGGAGAGGCCGGCCCGGCGACAGCGGACGATGCCGCGCGCCCTCCGGGCGCACCCCTTTCGCCCGATGCACCGCCGCCCGCCTCCCCGCTGCGGGTGCCACGCGAGTTCCTACAGCGGTGCGAGCGCGTGGTGCTGCACCGCGACCCCGGCCGCTTCGCGCTGATGTACCGGCTGCTGTGGCGGCTCGCGCAGGAGCCGGGCCTGCGCCACGACCCGCTGGACCCCGACCGCCTGCGGCTGCAGCACCTGGACCGCGCCGTGAAGCGCGACATGCACAAGATGCGCGCCTTCGTGCGGTTCCGGCCCGTGCCCGAGCCCGACGGCGGCACGCTGCACATCGCCTGGTTCGAGCCGGACCACTGGATCACCGAGGCCAACGCGCCGTTCTTCGCGCGCCGCTTCACCCAGATGCGCTGGGCCATCCTCACGCCGGACGCCAGCGTGCACTGGGACGGCCAGCGGCTGCACCGGGGCCCGGCGGCGCAGCGCAGCGACGCGCCGCCACCGGATGCGGGCGAGGCGCTGTGGCTCACCTACTACCGGAACATCTTCAACCCCGCGCGCCTGAAGCTGGACATGATGCGCAAGGAGATGCCCACGCGCTACTGGAAGAACCTGCCCGAGGCCACGCTGATCGGCGAACTCGCACAGACGGCGCAGGCCCGCAGCACGCGCATGGTGGAGGCGCCTGGCACCGTACCGCGCCGGCGCATCGCTGCAGGCCCCGGCCGCGCCGCCGCCAGGCCTGCGGAATAAAAAAGCCCCGCGAAAGCGGGGCCGTGGCGGTTCGATGCCCGGAGGGCCGGGGCCCGCGCAGGCCCGGCCCTGCCGGACTCACTCGGTCGCGGTGCGGATGGTCTCGCGGCCGTGGCGGTCCTTGAGGCGGCCCAGGTCGGTGTCGAGGGCGCGGGCCGCCTTTTCAACCGCGCTGGTGAAGGCATCGGCCAGCTTGTCCGCATCGGCGCTGGCGGCGACGGGTGGGCGACCCGCCGCGCGGGCTTCCACCACGCAGCGCTTGTCGGCCGCGCCGGACTTGCCGGCATCCACATCGGACAGGAAGACCTCCACGCGGGTCAGGTGGTCGCGAAAGCGTGCAAGCCGGCTGTTGGTCTCGTCATGGATCCACTGGGCCAGCGATTCGCCGCCCTGGATGTAGTCGTCGGTGTGCACCTGTACTTGCATAGCGTTGCTCCTTTTTTCCAATGGCGCCCGGCAGGGGCCGGGCAAGACGAAAGGGCGGGACCGGCGCGTGGATGCCGCGTTCCGGCCACCACCCGGGGGCATCGTCGCACATCGCAGCGCCGGGCCACCGCAGCGCGCGGCGCCGCCGGGCTGTCGGGCAGGCGCCCACGGCGGGAGCGGCCGGTTCCTACAGCCGGTGCCGGGGGCGGGTGTTACAACGTTCGGATGCCTTTTGCCCTGACCTGCGGCGCATCCATTCGCCGCCGATTCTCCTTCGCGGACCGCTGAGCATGTCCACTTCCAAGCGCCTCAAGATCGGCCTGTCCGCCTGCTTCTCCCACGCGGACCCCGCCCGCTCGCTGTTCACCAACAAGACGCTGCAGTACGTGGAGCAGTCGATCGCCCACTGGATCATGTCCGCCGGCGCGATGGTGGTGATGGTGCCCTGCCCCACCGGCGAGACCGCGCGCGGCGACGTCACCCTGGCGCACTACGCGGACTGGCTCGATGGCGTGGTGATGCACGGCGGGTCCGACGTGTGGCCCGGCACCTACGGCGAGGTCCCGCTCAAGGACGCCTGGCTGGGCGACCGCATCCGCGACCTGTACGACCTGGCCGTGGTCGAAGCCTTCGAGCAGGCCGGCAAGCCCATCTTCGGCGTGTGCCGGGGGTTGCAGCTGATCAACGTGGCCTTCGGCGGCACGCTCTACCAGGACATCGAAACCCAGCACCCCGGCGCCCAGCAGCACCGCAATGCGGTGACCTACGACCAGCATTTCCACGAGGTGGAGCTGGTGCCCGGTACCCGGCTGTCGCAGATGTACCCAAGCCAGCAGCGCGTGGTGGTCAACAGCATCCACCACCAGGGCATCAAGAACCTCGCACCGGGCTTCGAGATCGAGGCCTGGAGCCATCCCGACGGCGTGCCGGAGGCGATCCGGCGGCGCCCGCAGCGTGGGCGCGGGTACATCGCCGCCACCCAGTGGCACCCGGAATTCTTCAAGCCCGGCTCGTCGCAGACCATGGACGACGCGCCCATTCTGGAGGACTTCCTGGCGGCCTGTTCGCGCTCCAAAGTGCGTCCATTGCCGGGCCACAGCCCCTTCCAGATCCGGGATCGTGCCGCCCGACTGCTGCGGCAGGCCCTTTTGCTGCGCCGCTGAGGGGCGCGCGCTACCTCAACCGTACCTATCAAAAACGATAGCGCCACCGCCAGACGGCACAGCGGTGGGGTCGCTGTTTCGCGTTGCAACAATCAATGCGCGCCTTTCCGACCGATTGTTACCATTTGTTAGCAATGCGAAAGCTCTCCCTGTAAATGTGCAATAACCGTGTCCGGAGACAGTGCAGCTTGGAGAGCTGCAAGACGACGTAAACCACTGTCCCATCGAAATTTTCTTCCTGCAACGAATAGGGGAAAGCGATGCCAACGAGACCGTCAGCCGCAGGCGCCACGCCGCGCGGAATCCACACCGACCCGTCCCCCAGACTGCCGTTGCGCGCGATGCCTGCCGCGGTGGCCTTGTCCTGCCTGGCCCTCGTGGCCGGGCCCGGCACCGCGGCGGCGGACACCCTCACCGGCAACCTGCAGGCGACCATGCGCATCAGCACGGGCTGCGTCATCTCGGGCAGTTCGGGCGGGCAGTCCGGCGTGAGCTTCGGCACGCTGGACTTCGGCACCCAGCCCGCGACGTTCACGGGAACCGTGAGCGCGGCCCCCACGGGCGGCGCCGGCGGGGCGGGCACCACGCAGATCCTGTGCTCGCCAGAGATCACCGTCATCAGCGTGACGGTGGGCGGCGGGCTGCATGCCGGCCAGGGCGCCGGGGTGGGCGTGGGCACGCGGGCGATGAACTCCGCGTCGGCCTACATCCCCTACGAGGTGTACCAGGACGCGAGCCACACCACGCCCTACCCGCTCAACACGCCGGTGGCGAATGTCGCCATTCCCACGGCGGGAGCGGCGTTCAATCTGCCCATCTACGGGCAGGTCAACAAGACTGGCAGCCAGTCGCTGCCCTTCGGCGCCTACACCGACACGCTCGGGGTCACGCTGACGTTCTGACAGCTTGGCGGCCGGCCACGCGCCCGGCCCGCCCGGAGGACACCCATGATGCAAGCCATCGGACGGCATGGTGGGCCCATGCACGCCCTGAAAAGCCCTGTGCACCTTTTCCGCAGGCCGCACCCCACCCCGGCGCGCGTGCGCCAAGCCGCCTCGGTGGCGGTGCTCGCGGCGTTGCCGGCGTGGGTCGCCGCGCCCGCCGAGGCCGCCACGCCCATCGCCACCACGGCCACGATTCCGGTGAGCGCGACCGTAGCCCGCGGCTGCCAGATCTCGGGCAGCGCGCAGACCACCGGGCTGTCGTTCGGCCTGCTCGACTTCGGCGTGCATTCGCCCGTGCGCACCGGCACGCACAGCGTCATGGCCACGGGCGGCTCCGGCACGCAGGCCCAGGTGCTGTGCACGCCGGGCACCACACTGCGGGTGACGGTGGGCAGCGGCCTGCACGCCAGCGGCGCGCAGCGCCGACTCTCCAACGGCTCGCAGTTCATTCCCTATGCGCTCACGCTGGTCGCGGCCGGCTCGCCGGCCCTGTTGCCCAACGTGGCGGCGGACATGGCGCTGGGCGCCACACCCACGGCGCTGCCCATCCAGGCCACCGCGACGTTCCCGGGCTCCGGGCTCAGCGCCGGCACCTACACCGACACCGTGCAGGTGACCTTGTCGTGGTGACGCTGCACCGTTTCCTCGCGCTCGCCCTGGCCCTGATCTGCCTCTGCGGCATCGGCCCGGCGGCCGCACCGGCGCATGCGGCCACGCCGATCATGATCTGGCCTGTGGACCCGGTCATCACCGGCCCGCAGCGCGCGGTGGCGCTGTGGCTGGAAAACCGCGGCGCCGAGCCCGTGTCGATGCAGGTGCGGGTGTTCCAGTGGCGCCAGGCCGACGGACAGGACCGCTTCGAGGCGCAGCGCGAGGTGGTGGCCAGCCCGCCCATCAGCCAGATTCCGCCGGGCCAGCGCCAGATGGTGCGCCTGCTGTCCACGCAGCCGGTGCCGGCGCGCACCGAGCAGGCCTACCGCGTGCTGGTGGACGAACTGCCCGCCGCGACACCCCCGCCGCCCCCGGACCCGCCCGCGCCAACACCTCCCTCGGCCGGCGCATCGCGCACGCCCCAAGCGCTGCCCAGCGACGCGGCGGTGGCCGTGCGCCTGCAGATCCGCTATGCGATCCCGCTCTTCGTCTACGGGCCGGACACGCTGCCGCAGCGTCTGGCCGACACCCGGTCGCTGGTCGATGGCACCACCGTCATCACCCCCGAACTGTCGTGGGCCCTCACGGGCGCTGGCCGCACCGGCCAGGTCGTGGTGCACAACCATGGCGCGTCGCACGCGCGCATCACTTCCGTCGCCTGGGCGCGCGGCGGCAGCCGTGCGGCGCCGCCCAAGGACGTGCTGAACTACGTGCTGCCCCATGGCCAGATGCCGCTGGACCTGGCGCCGCCGCCCTCACCCGACCACGACCTGATGGTGACGGTCAACGGGCGCGAAGCCCAGCTGCCCCGTGCATCGCAATGAACCGCGCCCCTCTCCGCTGCGCACCCGCATCGCCCGGTGGGGGGTGCTGGCGGCATGCCTGCCGCGCCTGCTCAGCGCCAGCGACTATCCGGTGCCGGACGCGCATGCCGGCGCCCCGGTCACGCTGTTCCTGGAGATCGTGGTCAACGGAAGGACCACCGGCGAGGTCGTCAAGGTGCAGCACAGCGGCCCCCATTACGAGATCGACGCGGAAACGCTGCGCGAGCTGCACGTGCAGACCCCCGAGCCGGATGGCGCTCCCGTGGCGGTGGACACCCTGCCCGGCGTCTCGGCCCAGTACGACAGCCTGGGCCAGCGCCTGCTGCTGCAGGTGCCGCCAGAATGGCTGCCGATGCAGGACCTGGCCGACCACAGCCGCACGCAGCTGCCGCTGGGCGGAGGCAGCGGCGTGCTGTTCAACTACGACGCCTACGCCATGACCACGCAGGGCCGCACCACCTCGTCGGTCTGGTCCGAGGCCCGGTACTTCGGCGAGCCCGGCGTGGTGTCCAGCACCGGCATCCTGCGCAGCGGCGCCACCGGCATGTCGACCGGCTACGTGCGCTACGACACGCAGTGGACCCGGCCCGAGACGCAGGAGGCCACGCAGACCGTGTACGGCGACGTCATCACCGGCTCGCTGCCGTGGAGCACGCCGGTGCGCATGGGCGGCGTGCAGTGGTCGCGCAACTTCAGCATCCGGCCCGACCTGGTGACCTATCCGCTGCCCGCCTTCTCGGGCCAGGCGGCCGTGCCCTCGGCGGTGGACGTGTTCATCAACGGCTTTCGCGCGGCCAACCGGGCCGTGGCGCCGGGCCCGTTCACGCTGGGCGAGCTGCCCACGGTGAACGGCTCGGGCACGGCCTCGGTGGTGACCACCGACGCGCTCGGGCGGCAGGTGCTGACCTCGGTGCCGTTCTACGTCAACACGCAGCTGCTGCGCCCGGGCTGGACCGACTACTCGCTGTCGCTGGGGGCGCTGCGGCGCGCCTACGGCTTTCGCAGCCTGTCCTACGGCCGGCCCCTGGCCTCGGGCGTGTACCGCCAGGGCATCACCGAGGCGTTCACCCTCGAAACCCAGGCGCAGGCGGGCCGCGGGCTCGGCGTGGCCGGCGCGGGCGGGCTGCTGCGGCTGGGCCTGCTGGGGGTCGCCAATGCCTCCGTCACGCGGGGGCAGGCGCAGCGCGACCGCAGCGGCTGGCAGCTCGGCCTGGGCTACCAGTTCCAGAGCACGGGCGGCGGCATCTCGCTGCAGCAGCTGCAGCGCACGCCCGGCTACGGCGATGCCAGCACCTACGCCGACGACGGCTTTCAGCTGCCGCGCCGCACGCGGCAGCTCGATGCCAGCCTGAACGTGGCGCGCGGCTCGTTCAGCGTGGGCTGGGTGGACCTGCAAAGCCGAGAGGGCCAGCGCAGCCGGCTGGCCTACGCCGGCTACAGCACGCCGCTCGGGGACCGCAGCTACCTGTCGTTCACCGCCGGCCGCACGCTGGAGACGGGCCAGACGCAGATGCGCCTGCAGCTCACCTACGTGCTCGGGCCCCAGTCGAGCGCGCAGACCGCCGTGGCCCGCTACGGTGACGGCACCACGCAGGCCCAGGCCAGCGTGCAGCGCACCGTGCCATCGGACGGCGGCTTCGGCTGGAACCTGGGCCACACCGTGGGCGGCCAGGCGAACCGCTACAGCCAGGCCTCGGCGCTCTACCGCGGCGACACCATGACGGTGCAGGGCGGCGCCTACGGCATGGCCGGCCACGGCACGCGCTTCGCGGGCGCGGCCGGATCGATCGGGCTGATGGACGGCTATGCCTTCGCCTCCAACCGCATCAGCGACGGCTTCGCGCTGGTGTCCACGGACGGCATGGCGGACGTGCCGGTGCTCTTCAACCACCAGCGGGTGGGCCGCACCAACGCCCGCGGCTACCTGCTCGTGCCGGAGGTGCCGGCCTACTACGAAGGCCGCTACGAGATCGACCCGCTTTCGCTGCCGGCGGACGTGCACACCCCCAGCCTGGAAAAGCGCGTGGCGGTGGCGCGCGGCACCGGCACCCTGGTGCGGCTGCCGGTGATGCGCGTGCGCACCGCCACCATCACGCTGGTGGACGGCCGGGGCGCGCCGCTGCCAGCCGGCACCGCCGTGGTCCACGAGCAGGGCAACGTGCCCACGGTGGTGGGCTGGGACGGCGTGGTGTACCTCACCGCGCTGCAGGCCCGCAACACGCTGGTGGCCCGCCTGCCGGACGGAGCCGTGTGCCGCGGCGCATTCAGCGAACAGGCCTACGCCGGCACGCGCGACCTGCGCGTGGTGTGCCGCACGGGCGACGCGCCGGCCGACGCCGGCCCGGAGATGCAATCGTGAGCCCGTCCGGCCGCCGGCCCTCTCCCTTCGCCGGGCCGGGGCAGGCCGTGCGCAGCCTGCTCACCCTGGCAACCCTCGCCGCCGGCGCACCGGCGTTCGCCGCCGTCTGCACCTATGCGGAAACCGGCGCCTCGCTGGGCGCCGCGTCTTCCTTCGCCGTGCGCGACGGCAGCCTGACCACGCCAGGCAGCTTCTCCATCACCTGCGGCTCCGGGCTGCTGTCGCTGCTGTCCACCGACAGCGTGCTGCGGGCCACGCTCACCAGCGACAACGGCTTTTTGCTGCGCAACATCAGCGACAGCACCAAGGCCATCGGCTACCAGGCGGGCAACGGCAGCGGGCTCACCTATTCGTCGGGCCTGCTGGTGATCAACGCCACCGGGGCCAACATCCTCACCCTGCTGCCCAACCGCAAGGCCACCGTGCCGGTGCAGATCGCCACGCTGAACGCCAACGTCCCGGCCGGCACCTACCGCGACACCCTGCGGCTGGCCTGGACCTACAACCTGTGCGACGGCGCGGGCCTGCTCGCCACCTGCCTGGGCACGGTGTACGCCGGCACGGCCACGCGCACCGTGACGGTGGAACTGCAGGTGAACAACGACTGCCTCATCACGCCCGGGGCCATCAACTTCGGCAGCGCCGCGCTGCCCACGGGCTTCGGCGAGGCCGCGTCGCAGGTGGCGATGGTGTGCACCAGCGGCATGGTCTACACCGTCGGCCTGGGGCCGGGCAGCAACCCGAGCGGCGGGCGGCGCCAGATGGCCAACGGCAGCAACCGGCTGGCCTACGACATCTTCTTCGGCGCGGGCACCACGCCCTGGGGCACGACCGTCGGCTCCCGCGTGTCCAGCAGCCAGGCCACGTCCGGCCCGGCGGGCGGCATCGCCAACGGCACGGGGTCGCACGTGTTTCCGTACCGCGCCCGCGTGTACCCCGACCAGGCCGCGCCGGTGGAGGGCACCTACCTGGACAACGTGGTGGTGGACGTGCAGTTCTGAGCCGCACCACCCATCCAGCCCGTCCGTCCCGAAAATCCAGCCGAACAGGCCGCCAGCGCAATCAACACTAGGGCATTTAGCTATATTTTTAATAGCAAATGCCCATGAACGCCCCGATCAGTGGTGGTGGCCGTGCCCGCCGTGCACGTGGCGGTGCACCACTTCTTCCGGCGAAGCCGGCCGCACCTCGGTCACCTTGCAGGAAAAGCGCAGCGCCTGGCCGGCCAGCGGGTGGTTGCCGTCCAGGTGCACCTCGGGGCCCTTGATCTTGACCACGTTGAACACGTGCTCGCGCCCGTCGTTGCCCGCGCCGCGCAGCTGGCCGCCCACCTTCACGCCGGGCGGGAACTCGCTCTTGGGGATGGTGCGCACCAGGCTTTCGTCACGCTCGCCGAAGGCCTCGGCCGCGGTCAGGTCCAGCGTGGTGGCAAAGCCCGTGGCCTGGCCGTCCAGCACGGCCTCCACCTTCGGAAAAATGCCGTCGTAGCCGCCGTGCAGGTATGCCATGTGGCCGGAATCGAGCGGCTTGCCCTGCGGCGTGGTGACCTTGTAGCTCAAGGTGACGGCGGTGTCTTTGGAGATGTTCATGGAGGGAGGGTCCGGACAGGTCGGTGAATCGGTCGAAGCCGGGCGGCGTGCGCCCGGCGGTGCAGGCCTGCATTGTCGAGCAACGCGCGCACGGATCCCAGGAGGCCCGCCACGGCGCGATGGCCACCATCAGGCATCGTTGCCGTAGACGATGAAGCCGGCGTGCCGCCCCACCTGGTCGTACAGCCGGCGCCCCGCCGCGTTGGTCTCGTGGGTCTGCCAGTACACGCGGCGCACGCCGGCCGCCTGCGCCGCCGCGTACACCCCTTCGATCAGCTGCCGCCCCACGCCCTGCCCGCGCGCGGCCGGCGCGGTGAACAGGTCCTGCAGATAGCAGGTGGGCTCGATGCGCGTGGTGCTGCGGTGAAACAGGTAGTGCACCAGACCGCACAGCGTGCCCCCGGACTCCGCCACCAGCGCGAAGACCGGCTCGGCCGGATCGAAGAAGCGCGCCCAGGTCGTGCGCGTGATCTCGGCCGAGAGGGCCGTCGCGCCCTCGCGGCCATAGAAGGCGTTGTAGCCGTCCCAGAGCGGCTGCCAGGCCGCCCGGTCATCGGGGCGAAGGGGGCGGATCAGAACGGGGCTGGGCATGGCGGTCGGGCAAAGCGTGTGGAAAAGGGGCCGCAGTATGCCGCAGCCGCGCCCCCAACGCCGCCAGGCGGCCGCACGGCTCAGGCCTGCACGGCGGCCGGCCGGGCCGGGGCCTCGCCCACCGGCGCGGGCACGTCCGGCGCCGCGCCCGGCCGCTGCGCGAACCGGCCCAGGGTCGGCCCGTGCACCGGCGCCGCATCGCCCCAGGGCCAGCCGCCGAAGCCGGTGCGGCGGTAGTCGGCCAGGGCCTCGGCGATTTCCTGCTGCGTGTTCATCACGAAGGGGCCGTACTGCACCACCGGCTCGGCCAGGGGCCGGCCCTGCAGCAGCAGGAATTCGGCGTCGGCCGTGCCGCCGTTGTGCAGTGCCACCGCCTCGCCCGCGCGCAACTCCAGCGCGGCGTGGTCCACCGGGCGGCCCGCCAGCGTGACGCCGCCGCCGGCAAAGAAGTACAGCATGCGCCGGGTGCCCTCGCCGGTGGCAGCGGGCAGCGTGAAGCGCGCGCCGGGCTCCAGGCGCAGCGTCCAGATGGCCACGTCGGCATCGGCCTGCGCGGCCCACGATCCCGGCGGGGGCGTCAGGGGCGCGGCCTCGCCCAGCCGGCCAGCCACCACGGCCACGTGGGTGGCGCCGCCGCCGTCCGTGCCGGGGTCCACCACGCGCGGAATGTCACCGGACCAGAACATGGTGAAGTGCGGATCGACCCGCTTGGAACGCGCCGGCAGGTTGAGCCAGATCTGGAACAGCTCCAGCGGGTTGGGCCCGGTGCGGTCCAGCAGCGGGAACATCTCGGAATGCACCACGCCGTCGCCGGCGGTGAGCCACTGCACGTCGCCCTGGCCGAAGCGGGCGGCGGCGCCCAGCGAATCGGCATGGTCGATGAGGCCCTTGCGCACGATGGTCACCGTCTCGAACCCGCGGTGGGGGTGCGGCGGGAACCCGGGCACCACGTCGCCGTGGTACATGCTCCAGCCGTCCCGGCGCGAGAAGTCCTGCCCGATCTGCCGGCCGTCCAGCGGCGCATCGGGCCCCAGTTCGGCATTGCCGGGCGGATAGGCGTCGTCGTGGTGGGCGCAGAACAGGAACGGGTCCACCGTGGGCCACAGCGGGCCCAGGGGCTGGGTGTTCAGGATGGGGGTGTCGGCAACGGCTGGCATGGAAAGCTCCTGGGTGGCGCCGCGCGCGGCCCCGGCGGCCGGCATGCACGGTGGGGTGCGGCCAGCGTGGCGCGGGCCATGCGGCGGCATGGTCTGTCACTGCACATGGGGGCGGCCGGCGGCGCTGCAACGCGGGCGTGGCAGAACGGACTGGTGCGGGGATGGAACAGTGGCCTGCGCGCGGATCATGCCGCAGGGACGGGACGGGTCCGCACTGCCATGCCATTCCAAGCCTGCATTTCAAGGAAAAACCAGTCCATGCCGGCGATTTGCATGCCCGCATTGATATCGATTCAATAGCAATCCGCCCCAACGCAGCTGGCAGGCCGCTCAATCCTGCAGCGGCTGGTTCAGCTCCGTGCGCCAGGCGGTGGGGTCCGAGCCGGTCTCGGGCCCGGTCAGGTAGCACTCCCACAGCTCGCCCGTGGGCGTGAGGCCCTCGCCCTCGATCCATTGCAGGAACTCGCCCCAGGCGCCGGCCAGGTCTTCATAGCGCCCGCGGTGCACGGTGCGGGCCACGCGCATGGCGGGCCACTCGCCGGGCTGCATGCGGCCGTGCGGGCCGATGGGCGTGGCCAGGGGCACGCTGATCTCGAAGTCGAAGGTGTCCGTGGGCCGGCGCCGGTGGTGGGTGAACCAGGGGCCGGCGGGCGATGCGCCCTGGGCGGCGACGGCGTCCATGAGGTCGCGCACGCCCTGGCCCATGACGTGCTGGATCTCCTCGCGGGTGCAGGTGACGTGGATGAACGCCGTAGGGCGGGCGGGCAGGTCGGCGATGTGGGGCGTGTCGATCATGGGCTGAGCGGGCGCGGGGGCCGTGGTGGTCAATCGGAGGGACGATGGCACGCGTTCGGCATCAGGGCGGGCCGGTCAGGCAGCGGGCGTGCACACCACCATCCACGGCACCCCGAACCGGTCGGCCACCATGCCGAACGCGGGCGAGAAGAAGGTGGGCGACAGCGGCATCTGCACTTGGCCGCCCTCGGACAGCGCGGCGAACAGACGCCGGGCCTCGGCCTCGTCGGCCGGGTTGAGCGACAGCGACACGCCCTGGAAGACGGGCTGCCCTCCGTTCATGCCGTCAGAGGCCATGAGCGTGGTCTCGCCGATGCGGAACGCGGCGTGCATGACCTTGTCGCCCGGCGGCGGGGCCGCGCCCGCGCAACCGGACGCATCGGTCGGGGCGGGACTGTCCGAAAAGCGCATCAGCGCGGTGACCTCCGCGCCCAGGGCCGTGCGGTAGAACGCCAGCGCTTCCTCGCACCGGCCGTCGAAAAACAGGTAGGGTTCCACTTTCATGCGTCGTCTCCTGGCGGCCCGCGCCGGGGCCGGGTGCGGCGCCCATCACGATTGTGAACACCGTTCACAAACCATAGCCGGCCTGCCGGACAGCGTCCACCGGGGATTCCCGGACCCGGGGCGCAGGGCCATCGGTCAGATATCGGCGGCGATGGCCGGCTCGCCATGGCCGAGCGCATCCAGGCTGATCTGGATCTGCGGCACGTCGCTCAGGTCCGGGCTGCGGCCATCGGACAGGTCTTCGAGCGCGGTGAACTGCCCGTCCAGGTACAGGAAGGTGACGGTGCCGGCGATGTCCGCCAGCGCGTCCTCGGGGCTGGGAAACCCGTCTCGCGCCACCTGGTCGCCGCCATCCAGCGCATAGCCGTAGCGGCCCTGGGCCTCGGTCAGCCCGCCCAGGTCGATGAGCTTGTCGCGCACGTTGCTGGCGTACACGCGGCCGCCGGCCGCATAGAGCGTGAAGGTCTGCGCGGCGCGCGCGGCCTGGGAGAGCGAGGAAGCGGTCATGGACTCATCCTTTCAGTTCCAACGAAACGGGGGCCACCCGGGACTTGCGCACAGGCCCCTGCGGTGCGTGGCGCGTCAAGTCAAGGCTGCCGGCCGGTGCCGTCGCTGCCGGTCTCGCGCGTGGCCAGCCACCAGCCGCAGACCAGGCCCGCCACGCCGAGCGCGGCCACGGCGGCCAGCCGGCTGTCGCGGTGATCGCGGTGGCCGCCGTCGATGGCGGTGCCGCGCGACGGCTTGAACAGGTTGCCTTCGGACGCGGGCACTTCGCGCGCCCGCCGCAGCGCCGCATCGGCGAGCCAGCGCATCGCGCGGCCCACGCTGGCCGGCGCCAGCGCGTGGGCCAGGCGGCCGGGCAGCGCGGGCGCGCCGAGCCAGGTCACGTCGCGCGGGCGGGTGGACAGGCCCACGATGGCATCGGCCACGCGGCGCGGGTCCACCATGGGCAGCGGCGGCCGGATGCTGCGGCCCGTGTAGTTGGCGCCGTGCGAGAGGCCCGGCGAATCGACGAAGGTGGGGGCCACGTCGCACACGTGCACGTGGGGCAGGTCGGACACCTCGGCGCGCAGGCTTTCCGACAGCCCGCGCAGGCCGAACTTGCTCGCGGTGTAGGCCGCCGCATAGGGCGCGGGCACCCAGCCGCCCATCGAGATGAGGTTGACCAGCGTGCCGCGGCCACGTTCGCGAAAGTGCGGCAGCACGACGTGCGCGCCGTGCAGGTGGCCCAGCAGGTTGGACTCCAGCACGCGGCGGTGCGCGGCCACGGGCACGTCTTCGAAACGCCCCACGGCGCCCACGCCCACGCTGTTCACCCACACGTCGATGTGGCCGAAATGGCGCAGCGCCTTGGCCCGCAGGGCCTGTACGGCCTGGGGATCGGTCACGTCGGTGGGCACGCCAATGGCGGTGCCGCCCTCGGCCCGGCAGGCCAGCGCCACCGCCGACAGGGTGCCCGCGTCGCGCGAGGCCAGCACGATGCACGCGCCGCGCCGGGCGAAGGCCAGCGCCGTGGCGTGCCCGATGCCGCTGGACGCGCCCGTGATGACGACGACCGTGCGCTCGGGCAGGGGCGCGGCCGGGGCCTGGTCGGCAGACGTTTCGGGATCGGGGGTCGGGGAGCGGGCAAAGAGCATGGGGCCGGGATTCCTTGGGGTCGTCGTTGCTGCGAACGGCGCGGGCGCCTGAATGCAGTGACCCACCCAGACGCGAAGGCGCCGCCTTCCAATGGCCGTTGTATCCCCCGATCGCGGGCCCGGGCGTAGGACGGTGCCGGAAAGGCGGCCGCACGGGCCACCCTACGGAGCACGGCATGGCGACTCCTGCAGGCCGCCAGCGCAATATCCACTAGGGCATCACGCTATTTATTTAATAGCATCCGGCGGCCACGCCTTGGCAGGCTTTCAGCGCCCCACCACGGACCAGCCGGCGCGCTGGTCGGTCTTGTCGTTCTCGTACTCCCACGCCGTGCCGCAGCGGTCGCATTGGTAGCGGGTGATGGTGACGAGGCCGTGGTCGCGCTCTTCCTTGCGGTTGCCGCGCTGCACCAGCTCGGCATGGCCGGGGGCGCGGCGCCAGTTGCGCTGGATGCCGGCGCAGCCATCGCACAGCTCCATCTTCTTCAATTCGCTCTGTCGAGCCGGGTCCTGGGTCATGGGGTTTTCTGCCGCGTTGGGGATCGAGGGCGCCTGTGGGGGCGAGGGCCGCTACTTTAACCAACGGGGCCCGCAAGGGCCACGGCGCCCTGCCGCGCCGGCTCGCACCAACCGCGCCGGGCTCAGGCCGTCGCCGGCTGCTGCACGCGCAGAAAGCCCCCGGGCGGCGGCCCGCCCGCCGGCGCGGCCAGTTGCACCGTGCGCGCCGGCACGGCGAAGTCCACGCCCAGCGCTGCGAGTTCGCGCATCAGCGACAGGTTGATGCGCTGCTGCAGGTCCATGTACACGTTGTAGGCCGGGTCCAGCACGATGTAGACCACCTCGTACTGCAGCCCGTTCTCGACGAAGCCCTGCAGGTGCGCGCGGTCGAAGCGCGCCTGGTCTTCGGCCTCGATGATGCGGCGCACGGCCTGCGGCACCGCCTCGGCCTGCTCGGCCGTGGTTCCGTAGGGCACGCGAAACTGGAACACGATGCGCCGCTCCTGCAGGTAGCGGTAGTTGTTGATGGTCTGCTTGAGCAGGTCGGTGTTGCTCATCACCACCTGCTCGCCGCCCAGGCTGCGGATGCGCGTGGTCTTGAGGCCGATGCGCTGCACCGTGCCCGCGACGCCGCCCACCACGATGAAATCGCCTGCATCGAACGGCTTGTCCACCGCGATCGCCAGCGAGGCGAACAGATCGCCCAGGATGCTCTGCACCGCCAGCGCCACCGCGATGCCGCCCACCCCCAGGCTGGCCACGAACGCCGTGATGTTCACCCCCAGATTGGACAGCATGGCCAGCAGCACCGTGGCCCACAGCAGCGTGCGCAGCCCCCAGGACAGCAGCGTGGCCGACGCGCTGAACGGCGCCGCGTCGCCCGCGGCGGCCAGGCCGTGGTGCATGCGGTAGCGCGCGATCCCCAGGGCCACCGCGCGCGTGCCCCACAGCCCCACCTGCAGCGCCAGTGCCAGAAACCACAGCTGCCCCACGCGCGTGGCCCAGCGGCCCGGCAGATCGAGCATGCCCACGCCCACCAGCACGGCCGCCACGAACACCAGCAGCCGGCTGGTGCCGGCCAGCAGCTCGTACACCACGCCTGCCGTGCGGTGGCTGCCGCCCTGCGCTTCGGCCAGGCGCCGCGCACGCCGCACGGCCACGCCCAGCAGCAGCGACATGGCCAGGTACGCGCCCAGCGCGGCGGCCAGCGCCAGCGCAAGGCTGACCAGGGACAGGCCCCAGAGCGTTTCGGTCTGGAACCACGAGGTGAAGGATGGCGTGTTCATGGAGCTCCTTGAAAAGAAGGACCGGGCCGCGCGCGAGGCGCCGCCGGTGGCATGAAAGGAATGGGGCGGAAGGGGCCGGTGGCCCCTGCGGGCACGGCGGGACCGTGCGCAACGGCGCTGCGTGGCCGCGCCGGAAAGCACCCATCGTAAAAAACGCCGGGCCGGACCGGGGTAGGACCACGCCGCACCTGCCCTGCGGCGCGCCGGGCCCGGCGCTCAGAACATCTCCAACGCGGGATACAAGGCGCGGTGCGCCGCCAATGGCAGGGGCTTGCGTGCAGACGCGGCAACGCGGCAAACCGCCCGGAAAGGCCCTGGCCCCGCGGGTAGAAGAGCCATCCCCGAAAAAGCGGTGAACACTTTCCTTTCTAAGGTGCGGCCTTGGGCTCGAAGCGCACGACCAGCCCCTTGTCCGTCACCGTGATGCTGCTCGGCTGCATGCCCAGGCCATCCGGCACGGCCAGGTCCTGCGGCCGCAACTGGTGCAGCACCACCTCGCTCAGCGTCTGCTGGGCCAGCTGCGGGCCATAGATGTCGAGCATTTCCGCGGCCTGCGGCTGCAGCCCCTCCAGGCGCAGCGCGTTCACATGCAGCTGGTGCGCGCGGATCGTGCGGTCCGATGGCTCGTAGCGCAGCGCGAAGTCCACATCGAACGCGCCGGCGTAGCGGCGCTGCAGCAGCGGACCCGAGGCGGTCACGTCCATGTCGGCGTTCAGCCGGTTCTGCTGCGGTAGCAGCCGCAGCCGGGGCGCCTGCACATCCAGGTTCATCAGGCCGCCCAGCGCATAGCGGCGGGGGAACTTCTCGGCCACGGCGCCCTGCATCTGCTCGGCGGAGATCGTGTAGCTCTGCGCCCAGGCCTGGGGCGCCACGGCGCAGGCGGCCAGGGCGAGCGCGGCGCAGACGGCCCGGAAAACGCCACGGGGTGCTGTGGAGGGCTTGGAGTGCGCGGGGTGCGGAATCGAACGGAAAGCAACCATCGTGGCGGACACCCTCATGTGCAGAAAAGAAAAGACCAGCAACGGCAGTGACTGACCGTGGGCAGGCCGATCAGTTCCCGGCCGGCGGCGCAGGCGGGCGATGGCCAGCCCCATGGCCCCGGCCCGCACGTCAGCCCCACCAGCGTTGCCACCAGGGCGACTGCGGGGCGGTGACGGCCTCCGCAGCCCCGCCCAGCGGCGCCGGGGCGGACAGGGCCTGCAGCGCGCTTGCAGCCTGCGCGCCGGCATGCAGGCGAAGGGCCTGCACTGCATCGTGACAACGCCATGCGGCGCGCTCACGGGCCCGGGCCAGGTGCTCCGCGCAAAAATAGGCCAGACCGGGCGCCCGGCTTCCAGGCTCGGGCAGCGCGTGGTTGTCGTGGTCGGCAAACGCGACCCAGTCGCCATAGGCGCCCTCGGCCGCATCGTCCAGGGGCTGGCCGCAGATCGCGCAGGTGGCTGGGTTCATGGGTGAGGCTCCGGTGGTGTCATCGCCAAGGCACGGCAGGGCCGTGCGCGGGCTCGGCGGCGGCCCCCAAGGCGGCGCGCGCCTGGGAAGTCCGGCCATTTCGCCCGGTCAACGATTTTGCAGGGCAACCCCCGTGCGCGTGCGCCTGTTTTGTGAAGGTTTGTGAGCCCCGCCCCGCGCGCGCCCTTGCCGCTACCCGCCCGCCATGCGCAGCCGGCGCGCCGCATCCTCGGCCCGCGCATCGTCGATCTCGCGCATCACCGCCTGCAGGTCCACATCCGCATGGCGGCGCTCGTAGCGGCCGGTGAGCGGGGTCTCGTTCGTGAGCTGGCCACTCTGGTACAGGGTCCATATCTCGGGGCCGTACTCAGTGGCCCGCAACTCGGGCGCGAACTGGCCGAAGAAATCGCGCAGGTTGGCCACGTCGCGCAGCAGCATGCGCGGCGCATGGTTGTTGCCCGCCGCATCCACCGCCTGGGGCAGGTCGATGATGACCGGGCCCTCGGCGCCTTCGTCCGCACCGGCGCCAGGCAGGTGGGCGAGCAGGATGTTGAACTCGGACAAGTCCCCGTGCACCACGCCCGCGCACAGCATGCGCACCACCTCGGCGATCAGCGTGGCATGGTGCGCCCGGGCCTGCTCGGGCGTGAACGCCACGTCGTTCAGTCGCGGCGCCGCATCGCCGTGCGCGTCGGTCACCAGCTCCATGAGCAGCACGCCCTCGTGGAAGTTGAACGGCTGCGGCACGCGCACGCCGGCTGCCGCCAGGCGGTAGAGCGCATCGACCTCGGCGCTCTGCCACGCGGCCTCCTGCGCTTGCCGGCCGAACTTGCTGCCCTTGGCCATCGCACGGGCCGAGCGGGAGTTCTTGACCCGGCGGTTCTCGGTGTAGTCCACCGCCTGCCGGAAGCTGCGGTGCGTGGCCTCCTTGTAGATCTTGGCGCAGCGCGTTTCGTCGCCGCAGCGCACCACGTACACCATGGCTTCCTTGCCGCTCATGAGCTGGCGCACCACGGTGTCGATGAGGCCTTCCTCGATGAGGGACTGGAGTCTGGGGGGAGCTTTCATCGGGGCATTTTGCCCCCTGGCAAGACCGTCTATGCTTCTGCGCCGGGCGCATCCATGAAGCACTCTCCACGTCCATGCCAATGATCTTGAAGACAACCAATCCCCGGCGCCGGAAACGCGGCGTTCATGGCGTGGCGATGCTGGGCATCGCCTGGGCGCTGTGCGGAACGAACACGGCGCAGGCCGACGCGCCCACCGCCGCACAAGCTATCCACGCCATCGGCCACCCCTCTGCGATTCACATCCACAAGGGCGCCGCACACAGCATGCAAGGCGGGGATGCGAACTGCGAAAACCTTTCCATCGACACCCGCCGGGTGGCCTATTTTTGGCAGCATGCCGTCCGAAGCGCCCGGTACAACTACCTCCAGAGTCTGGACCAGGGCGACTGCCAGGCCGAAGCGCAACTGCAACTGACGAACCGGAAAAAAGGCCGGCTGTCGCTGGACAACGCGACGGGCTGGGGTGTGCTGCAAATTCACCAGACCACGTACTACCTCTACTGCGAGGCCTGTGAAGGGCTGATGGGCGCAGACTTCACCTTTCCTTCCGTCAAGTGAACAGGCCTCCAACCTCGGTGCATTAGCTGCACCGCAACGCGGGCCGTGTCAGCCCCCGGCACCGGCCCACACCGGATTGAGCAAACGCTCCAGCCGCTGGTGCGAAGCCTCCACGCGCTGCAATGCTGCATCGACCAGAGCAGGCGTCATCACGATGCGCTTGCCGTCGGCCTCGAACGGCTTGCCGCGCGAGATCGGCACCAGCGAGGCGCGAAACGCCTTGTCCTTGGCCAGCACGTCGTCGGGCGCCAGGTTGCGCGCCTTCAGCATGGCCAGCCGGTCCTTCAGGGCCGCCTCGTAGCGCGGATTCACCACGGGCTTGCGCTGCTTCATGCTGGCCTGGTAGCTCAGTGCTGTCGCGCGCTCGTACTCGATCGAATTGCGCATGGCCGCGGCCAGTCGGTCCTGCGCGGCCTCGGTGGCGGCGGCGTCGGAGGCGTCCACGCCCGCCCAGAAGTCGCGGTGCACCTGCTCGGTGAGCACGGCGTCTTCCTTGAACATGGACATCAGCAGCGCCTGCCGCTTGGCGCTCAGCTCGGCCGCCCAGGGTGCGCTGGACAGCAGGCAGGCGAGGACCAGCGCGAAGCCGGCGCGGAGCCATCGGTGGGACGGAAAATTCATGGCATGCCTTCGTGGTCGGGTTCGTTGGTTGAAGAAACAAGGGGAGACGCTGGACCCGGCAGAACGCCGGCCGGGCGGAGGCGTTCGGCCCGCCAGTATCGCCGTGGCGTGCCGCCCCCATGACACAGGGCCCGGCCGTCGCCGGCCGCTGCGGGTCGTAGCATCACGCCCATGCCCCACGACCTGCCCCTGGCCCTGACCCTTGCCGACATCGACTTCACCGCCCCAGCGCACGAGGTGGCACGCCGGCTCATCGGCGTGACGCTGCTGGTCGACGGCGTGGGCGGCCGCATCGTGGAAACCGAGGCCTACGACCAGACCGACCCGGCCTCGCACACCTTCGGTGGCCCCACGGCCCGCAACGCGGCCATGTTCGGCCCGCCGGGCTGCGCCTACGTGTACCGCTCCTACGGCCTGCACTGGTGCGTCAACACCGTGTGCCGCGAAGCGGGCCATGGCGCAGGCGTGCTGCTGCGGGCCATCGAGCCCACCCACGGACTGGACACCCTGCGCGAACGGCGCGGCCTGCAGGACGCCCGGCTGCTATGCGCCGGCCCCGGACGGCTGGCGCAGGCGCTGGGCATCGACGCACGCCTGGACGGCGAGTCCCTGCACCTGCCGCCGTTCGCGCTGCTGCAGCCTTCGCCGGGCCACCCGGCGCCCGACGTGATCGCCGGGCCGCGCATCGGCATCTCCAAGGCGGTCGAAGTGCCCTGGCGGTTCGGGGAGAAGGGTTCGCGGTTTCTGAGCCGGCCGTTTGGACGAGACAACAGACACCTATCTGATCTGTAATCGCGCGAACCTCCACCAAACTTGGTTTGACGATTTTTCACACCGAGATTTCCTCTCGCAGATAGATTTCCCCGTCATGGAAGCGTTTGACGCCCGCCGGGAATTTTGGCGATCCGTCCAATTCGGGCCGATGGCTGGCAGCAGCTTCACAATCAGACAGCAACACACGATTGACGCATCGCAGATCATGGGGCGATCGGAATTTCATAAATCCTGCTATTGAAAAAGGGAGAAGAGATTGCTCAACTTAGACGCACAAGGGATGGTTGTTCACGCACGAGTCATAGCACGACGTTATTCACAGATTGAGCGGCAACCTTTCACTGAAATCGAGGGAATCATCGTTCATCAAACAGGTGCTGCCACGTCTGCAAGCGCTTTCAACAGCTACGGCAACGCCAATGCCAATGGCGCCCATTTCCTCATCGACAAAGATGGCGCCATTTATCAAACGGCATCCGTTAAAAAGCGCACCAATCATGTCGGCCCCTTGCTGGCGCGCTGCCTGGTTGAGTTCAAATGCCAACCTGCTGAATTCAAGCAGTCGAAGCAGTTTCCTCAGTCCAGCGTCCCCGACAGGATGCACAAGATAGAAATGCAGAAGTCGGTGCCAGTCCGCTACCCGTCCAATGTCGACAGCCTTGGCATAGAAATCGTGGGGCGCCCCTCCCTGCCTCCGGGGAAAAATCCACCAGGGAATGCAACGCCAAAGCAGCGCGAAATCTTCTTCAATCAAAACGCGGTTTATGAGCCCGTCAACAACGCTCAAAACGCTTCCTTGCAATGGCTGCTCGACGAGCTGGCCATGTCGCTCTCCATTCCAAAAACCGAGGTGTTCCGCCATCCCACCGTCAGCCGGAAAAACCCAACCGAAGCGAGCACGGCAGCATGGCAATGACAACGCCCCCTGAGATTGCCACGCTGGCAGGGCTGATGTTGGCCACACTGGCCCATTCGGCACCAACGAGCCAACAACCACAGCCTGTTGCGCCGCCAAAGGCAGAGTCCGCCGTATCGACGGCCGCCGCAGCCCCAGAGTTGGAGGAAGACCGCCGCCGAATGGAAGCCCGCGCCTACGTCATCGGCCCGTTGCGCCGCATCACGTTGTCCAGTGCGCGATTCTTCGATGCGGAAGGCAAGCCATGCACGGCCGATCCGCCGCCGGCCCGCGTCACTGAGCGGTATGTGCGCAACTTCCTGCGGCAGGCCATCCCCATCTCGCAGGTGGCGGTGATGAACTATTACGGATCCTTCGGCGAATGCACCAGCGATCCCGTGGACGTGCAATTCAAGGACGGCCGGCAGGTGCGCCTTTCGTTCGCGGCCGACAGCGGCGTGGGCTATCTGTCGCCGGTGGTCAAGGGCCGGGAGGAAGACGTTTACTTCTACTACTGCGAGGTTTGCAAGCGGTGAAATGAAGGAGGCAGGAGCGCGCCGCCAAGCCGCCGCGCCCTCATCCGTCTTGCTGCGCGGCTCCCTGCGCCGCAGCGCCCGGCGCCGGCGTCCGAAGGGCCCGCAACCGGCGGTGCGCCTCGCCGTCCATCTCCACCGGCAATTGGTGCTTGGCCTGCAGGTAGTGGTGGGTGAACACGTCGAGATAGGCCTCCAGTGTCTGCGCTGCGTACGACTCGCCCGCCAGTTCAAGGCAGATCGCCGCCACCTCGGAGGTGCAGAAATGGTCGTCGCGCTGGGAGCGGCGCAGCCGGTAGCGCGACAGCTGCTCGGGCTGCAGGCTGAGCACCGGCAGGTGGTTCAGGTAGGGGCTCTTCCTGAACATCTTGCGCGCCTCGGTCCAGGTGGCATCCAGCAGCACGAACAGCGGGCGCAGGGGCGGCGGCGTCATGCCCTGCGCTGGAACCTCTGTGGGCTCCACCCGGGTCACCACCCGCGAAGGCTCTGCGAACTCGCCAGGAAACACCACATATGGCTGCCACTGCGGGTCGCGCAGCAGCGCCAGCAGGGCCGGGTCCACCACCGTGCGCGCCCAGCCGAAGGCGAAGGTGTCCGGCACGACGTCGGCGATCAGCCAGCCCGTGTTGCTCGGCTTGAGCGGCTCGATGTCGGCCATCAGCAGGCACATGCCGGCCTGGGTGGCGACCTGGGGCCGCACGGCGCACAGGCAGTGGCTGGGCACCAGCCGGCAGCCGGGGCAGCGCTCGCCGCGCGGGCCGCCTCGGGCGAGGAACGGCTTGGAGCTGCGCGCCAGGCGCTCGGTGCGCAGGCGGGAGACGGCGTGGGGAACATCCCCATGTGGTTCAACGGGCATCGAAATCCAATGGCATCTGCTCTCCGGGCAACCAGGGTGGCAGCCGGCGCTTGAGCAATCTTTCAGCGCATCGGCAACTCAGCGCGGCCATTGTTTCGAAATACATCAAAACCAACATGAATGCACCCAAAACGAAGAGTCCGATCCGCTGTTCCAGCAGGGCCTTTCGGGCGAATTCCCGAAACTCCTGCTTTGGCAGCATTTCGCAGAGCAGGGCGACATCGCTCGCTGAAAAGCCCAATCGCTGGACTGCAGCAGCCTGCTCTTTGGCGCAATCTTTTGCTTTCAAAGTAGGCGCGTTCAGCAGCGGCCACACGGTCCGGATCTCAACCTCCGACGCCAGAAAGTGCTGACCACTCTCTTTCAGGGTCAGCCCCGCATAGGGGAGGGTGATCAACTGCCAAGAAATCGCAGCCACTACCAGCGACACCATGGCACAAATGCCCCACACGTTGCCCTTGATCCGTAGCAACCGCGGGCTCGCCTTGATGGTGCGCGTCTCCAGATCGAAGTACTGCCCGCACCGCCGCAGTATCTCCAGCCGGACATCGTGCGCGCGGCACCACGCCATCAGGGTGTGCGCCTCGGCCAGCGTGGTCACCGGCATGCCAACGAACACCCGGAATGCCGTCAGGTTGGTCTGCTCTTCCACATAGCTCTGCAAGGCCGGATCGGTGATGCCGCCCTTGCCGTGCACCAGTTGCCAGGTGCGCCGCCGCAGCAGGTGCCACGACTCGGAGCGCAAGATCACCCACCCAAACATCACGAGCAGGAGGAGCGGCAATGCCAACGGCAGCCACGCCACAATGCCTTTGGACAACTCGCCGATCCCTGCGTTTTCCATCACCTCTCCCTTCGCTTTTTATTGAATCTTCCAGGGTGCCGGCGCCCTACATCGCCAACCGCTCGACTTCCTCCACCGGCGCCCCGCTAACCGCCCACGTGCTCCAGCTCGAACAGCGGCACCTCGGCCTGGCGGCTCAGCCACAGGCCGCCGCCCAGCTCCAGCGCGCCCTCGCGCAGCCCGCGCCGGTACAGCGTGGCGGAGTGCCGGAAGATGCGCGCATCGGTCAGGTCTTCGTCGATGATGTCGCGCTCGTAGTCCTCTCGGGACACGGCCTCGACATACAGCGCGCCACGGCTCAACTGGCCCAGGTTGCGCAGGGCGGCCTTCAGATCGGGCGGGCTCAGGTAGGGCAGCACGCCCTGGCAGATGACCAGGTCGAACGGCTCGCTGGCCTGGTAGTCCACCACCGAGCCCTGCTGCCACCCGTAGCGCTCGCACAGGTAGGGGCTGAACTCCACGCCCTGGTAGCTGGCCGCGGGAAAGTGCTGCGCCACGATGCCCTTCCACAGCCCGATGCCGCAGCCCACGTCCAGCACGCGCTGCACCGGCACCCGCAGGTACTTGAGGTAGCTGCACACGAAAGTGCCCAGGCGCTCCATGTGCTGCGGGTCCACCACGCTGGTCTTCTTGTCGTAGTAGAAGCGCTGGTAGTACGCCTCGTCGAAGGTGCTTGCGCTGGCTGATTTCAAAGAGGCGGTCCTTGCAGGGAAGTGGAAAAGAAGGGAGGGGCTGGGGGGGGCGACGCCAAAACGGTGGCAGCGAGTATCCCGTATCGCCACGGCCACGCGCCCTCTGCATGCCCACCGCCGTGTGCGCCGCAGGACAGGCCGGCGCCGTCCGGCGTCGGCGATACGGCATGGCACGGCACTGCATCACCCGATTCGAATGGACGCGACACAATGGTCCGGCATGAGCGCAGCCCCCTCCTCCACGCCCCTTTCCGCACCACCCGGTCCCGCCCCGTCCGACCACTGGATCGCCACCGCGCACGGCCGCCTGTTCGCGCGGCGCTGGGCCGCCGGGCCCGCGCCCTGCCCCGACCCATCCGCGCCGCCGCCCATCGTCCTCTTCCACGACTCGCTGGGCTGCGTGGACCTGTGGCGCGAGTTTCCTGCGGTGCTGTGCCGCGCGACGGGCCGCGGGGTGATCGCGTACGACCGCCTGGGCTTCGGCCGCTCCGACGCGCGCACGGGCCTGCTGCCGCGGGACTTCGTGGAAGACGAGGCGCGCACCAGCCTGCCGGCGCTGCGCGCGCACTTCGGCGTGCAACGCTTCGTGGCGCTGGGGCACAGCGTGGGCGGCGGCATGGCGGCCCATTGCGCGGCAACGCGGGGCACGCCGGGTGACGGCCCCGGCGGCGCGGCGGGCAGCGACTGCGACGCGCTCATCACCATCGCCGCCCAGGCCTGCGTGGAAGAGCGCACGCTGCAGGGCATCCGCGAGGCGCGGGACCAGTTCAACCAACCCGGCGCCCTGGAGCGCCTGGCCCGCTACCACGGCGCCGACCAGGCGCGCTGGGTGCTGAGCGCGTGGGTGGACACCTGGCTGCACCCGGGTTTTGCCGATTGGTCGCTCGCCGAGGCCATGGCGCGCGTCACCTGCCCCGTGCTGGCCCTGCATGGGGACCGCGACGAATACGGCTCCACGGAACAGCCCGAGCGCATCGCCCGCTGGGCCGCCGGGCCGGCGCGTGTGGACATCCTGCCCGGCGTGGCGCACGTGCCCCACCGCGAACAGCCCGACGCGGTGGCCCAGCGGATCGCGGGGTTCCTGGCCGGCCTGCCCGCGGGCCCGGCGGACGGCACCGGCCATCCCCCGCAGCAACCGCCCTCAACGCCGGGCTGACGCCTGCCGCGCTGAAAACCGTCCCGACCGCAGCGAGCGCCTCACGCCTTGGGCGGCCGATGCAGTGCGCAGAGCTTGTTGCCGTCCGGATCGCGCAGATACGCCAGGTACAGCGCGCCGCTCGGGCCCTCGCGAAAGCCCGGCGGGTCTTCGCAGGTCGTGCCACCGTGGGCGACGCCCGCGTCGTGGAACGCCTGCGCCTGTTCCGGCGACTGCACGGTGAACCCGATGGTGCTGCCGTTGCCGTGGCAGGCCGGCTCGCCGTTGATGGGCGTGGAGATCGCGAACGTGCCCGTGGGGCTGCGGTAGAAATAGCGGTTCTTGTGGGCGGACCCGGGGGCGATGCCCAACGTGCCGAGCACCGCGTCGTAGAACCGCTTGGACACTTCCAGATCGCTCACACCCAACATCACATGACTGAACATGGCTTTTGTCTCCGTGGCACCCGTCGCCGGGCAAAAAAGGGATCGGACGATGGTAGCGGCCGCCTGCCCGCGTGCGGGTCGCCCGCGGGCGCTGCGCGCCGCCTTGGCGACATCCCGGAGGGGTTCGGGCCGGTGGGGGAAGACCCTCCGGGTCCGCGCTGATAAACCAAGCATCAAAATGGCCACCAGCACAATTGGCACTAGGGCATATTGCTATCAAAAACAGAGCATTACCTTGCAACCCCACGCCAGCCGCTGCCTCCAACCCAGTCCCATCTCACCTCATCCCCATCCACCCTGCCGCCCCTCCCGCCATGCCACCCACCCACTTCACCCCCGTCCCGCTCGACAAGGCCTACCGCCTGCTCAACCACGGCCCCACCGTGCTCGTCTCCGCCCACCACTCCGGCACCGACAACGTGATGGCCGCCGCATGGGCCTGCGCGCTGGACTTCAGCCCGCCGAAGGTCACCGTGGTGATCGACAAGGCCACGCGCACGCGCGAGCTGGTGGAAGCCAGCGGCCAGTTCGCGCTGCAGCTGCCCACCCAGGCCATGGCCGCGCTCACCGTGGGCGTGGGCACCGACAGCGCCAAGGCGCGGCCCGACAAGCTGCAGCACTACGGCGTGGAGTTGTTCCACGCGCCCGGCCACGCCACACCCCTGGTGCAGGGCTGCGCGGCTTGGCTGGTGTGCCGCGTGGTGCCGGAGCCGCACAACCAGCAGGCGTATGACCTGTTCATCGCCGAGGTGGTCGCCGCGTGGGCGGATGACCGCGTGTTTCGCGACGGGCACTGGCACTTTGACGAAGCGCCGGAAGGACTGCGCACGCTGCATTACGTGGCGGGTGGGCAGTTTTATGCGACGGGGGCGTCGGTGCGGGTGTGAGCGCGGGGTGGGAAGGCTGCTCTTTTGGCTTTGAAAAGGCCTGAAGATGCTGTGGTTCTTCGATAAATTTCCGAGCCCATCTATAGAAATGCGACTCTGGAGGCGAGCAATTGCGTTCAGCCAGCATCCCAAGCTATGCGGCGATTAGCCCATTGATTCACCGCACAATTTGCGGCGAATAAGACGCGCCCGTCGCGCGTCGGAAAATTTCATTTCCGCCAAACTGAGCGTCAAGGGATTATTTCTCGACGAGTTGAATCTGGACATAGGAGCGAGGCCGCCGATGGCGCTAGCCAGCCCATCTCCTAGTTCCACCGCCTGCTTGCACAATCTATCCAAGACCCTGCCCGCCACTAGTCACTGGAGACGGCGGGAAAAGTGGTTTTCTCGGTCTACAGGAGTCTCGTCAACGAGAACTGTGAGGTTTTTGGGAGGGCTCTGGTGCAACTGTCGCAACGCAATTGTGACTATCCGGCAAATCAGGAAGCCCCAACAGGCCTTTGACACATCAATCCCTCCAGGCCGATTTGATTCAAGACCACACCATCTGGAGCGTCGTGCTTGCGTTTACGGTCCGGCGCTCTTGTAATCTTCGCTCTTGCAACTGCCCGCTTCCACCTGTCAGGGCCCTTTTGATGAACTCTCCCAACAACGATTCACGCTTTGTGGCCGGTGACGGCCCTGTCAACCGGCGCACGGCGCTGCTGCAGGAGCGCCAAGCCCGCGCCACCGATGAGCCACAAGCCGACACCCAGTTGACCGAGCGGCTGCACAGAGCGCATGCCCGCACCCAATTGGGCACGACACTGGCTGAGTACTTTGCCACGCCACCACAGGCGCATGTGGCGCCATCGTCGCTGCATATCGCCTCCAGCGTGCTGGCAGCAGGCGGTGCAATCGTGGCATTGTTGGGCTTGATCCAATCAGCGGTACTGCCACTGGCGGGGGGCACGGGCGTCACCCTGCTGGGTGCCGTGGGCTGGTGGCGCACACGCCCCGCCCAACCCGCCAGTAGTTCCCCACCGGCGGCAGCGTTGTTTGATACGGAAGCCCTGCAAACCTTTGATCGCTGCCTGGAGGCCGCCGCGCCCGAGTTGGGCGAGAAAGCCACGCAGCGCATGCTGGAGATCAAGATGGCCTTCAAACGCATGGGCCACGAGCGCCCCACCCACGACGAGCACTTCACGGTGGAGGACCGCCTGTTTCTGCGCGAATGCTTGCGCCGCTACCTTCCCGACACCCTGCAGGCTTATCTTCGTGTGCCACCTGCGCAACGCAGCCAAACGTTGCACGATGGCCAGACTTCGGCCCACGACGGGTTGCTACAGCAACTGGCACTGTTGCAAACTGAAATTCAGGCCCGGGAAAACAAAATCGGCCGCAGTGCGGCCGAAGTGCTGACAAGGCAGCAGCGGTTTCTCGAATCCAAGAAATCGCGCTGAGAGCAGTGCCCGCCTATTCACTGGCAGACTGGCTGCACTATGGTTCAGGACGCGTCGCTTCCTTCACGGGCGCGCGCGGCGCGGCGCTCCAGCAGATCGGCTTCTTGCCCGTCGCGCACGGTCTTGGACAGCGTGAAGGTAGAGCTGACCAGGAACAGCCAACTCACCAGCATGTAATACCGCTGCCACTCCTCGATCTTCATGCGCCACAGGCCCCAGCCAGTCAGCAAAATAGCAGCCGCAAACGCCACCCACACGGTGATGATCCACTGCGACGTGTCCACAACTCCATCGCGGTTGTCGCGCTGAGTCTTGGCCACGGAAAAGGTGCTGAACAGACAGAAGAACATGCCGATGGCGAGAAAGGCACGGTCTAGCTCCTGGCCGGGAAGGTTGATCACGCCAATGGCAGTGCACAGCACCGACAGGGCAAAAGAGATTCGCACTTGCAGACGCCACGCGGTGGTGTCGCGTTGAACCATGTACCGGGATGCCATTTCAGTTTTCCTTCATCAAGTTAAAAGCCAAGGTACGCAGGATGACTAGCATGCTCACAGCTTCACGGGGCCGCTGAGCTCCGCAGAAGTGGCCTTCTTGACCTGCTCCATGCGCACCTTGTCGATGTATTGCCCGGCCCGCTGAATTTCGGACGCGATCATGGCGTTGTTCTGCCCCATGACCACAATGGCCTTGGAGCGGAAGTCGTCCATCGCATCCATGGCCTTGAAGGTCTGTTCGAACATTTCCTTGAGCTTGTCGATGCCAACCATGGGGCTTTGCGCAAACTGCGTAGTCTTGTCCACATGGCTATTGAGCTGGCGGCCGGTTTCGGCAATCAGGTTTTCGATGGTGCTGTTCACGCCCGTGAGCATGTCCATCACCTTGATCTGGTTTCCCGTGGCGCGGGCCACGGTTTGGGCCACGGCCAGGGCGCTCATGCCGGTGGTAGCAACGCGCGAGCAACCGTTCATCATCTCGCGCCCAGTCTTCTTGAGCACGTCCAGCGCCAGGTAGCCATTGGTGCAAACGGCCTGCTGGGTCAGCATGTCTTGCAGGTTCTGACGGGCGTAAAACAGCACCTCTTGCTCCAGTGCCTTGGCGCGTTGCGGTTCGCTGGCCTTGAGGGTATCCACCTTGGCCATGAGCCGCTCATCAAGCAACTGCGCAAAGTGCATGGCGCCAGTGAGCTTTTGCATGGCATCCCACAGCTTGGTCCGGGTGGCCTCGATCTCGACGACATCGCGCTGCATGTCGTCGCGTGCGGCGTAGAGTTGCTCCATGCTTTTTTGCAGCTGGCTGCCTGCGCCTTCAAAGCGGCGGAAGTAGTTCTGTAGCCGGTTGCCAAAGGGAATGAAGCCCAGCAACTTTTGCGGCTGGAACAGGTCGCCCTCTTTGCCAGGGTTCAGCGCATCGAGCTGGCGGCGCATGTCCTGGATGGCCCGAAAAGCGGTGCCGTCTTCCACGCCCACAAAATTGCGCTCCATGAAGCGCCCTTGCATCAGGCTGGCCGCCACCGAAATTTCTTCACGCCCCAGGGCAAAGGCGCTGTCGAGCTTGGCACGAAATCCTTCGCTCTGCACGTCCTCGGCCATAAGGCTGTCGACAAAACGACTTACCTGGTCCTCTACAGCGCGCGCTACTTCGGGGGCCAGGGGCACGGCCGTGCTGGCCACCTCGTTGCTGACGGGCTGCACCACCTCGGGTGGGGTTAGCTTAAAGGTGCTTGCAGCGGCGGCACCGGGCGCAGGCTGTGCGGTCTGAACGGGTGTCAGATTGGACATGCTTCTCCTCCATTTTTCGTGATTCTAAGAGTCATCCCTGTTGCCGACGGCAAGAAACAGCCTCTGCGTTCTAGCGAGCAAGGGGGAGGCCTACGGATGCTCTGCACGAATCGTTTAGGCTGGTGTTTCAGCCCGTCTGAAGTCCCGCGGACCACGTCTCTACAGAATTCAATGTTTCTCCAGTGAGTAGCAGCCGTCGCCAGCGGAGCGAAGCCAAGCCGACATGGATAACGCTCTCATCGGGTAAAGGCTGCACATTGCGACGACGGAGCGACTGTCCAACGAGCAATCGTGCAGTTCATGTTGATTGACCGGCTGAGGCGGTTGGCCCCATAACCTTCATTTCGGCGCGTCGTCCAGTTCTTCGTGGTCCACCGAGTCGATGAACAATTGGACAGCTGGGCTGTCCAACTGCATGTGACTGATCATGACCAGATCTAAGACGGGGCCGAGACGATCGACCGGACGGCTAACAAGGCCGGGCAATTGGGCATCCATCTCGAAGGACGGCACGATCGTGATCGCCAAACCCGTCGCCACATGCGACAGCACCGCCATGGCGCTGTTGGCACGCACCATCTTGACTGGCATCGTGCCAAGCAACCGCGCTAGCGGATGCGCATAAAGTAAATCCGACGCCTGTCCAGCGTAGGTCACGAAGGTTTGATGCGCCAACATACGAGGGTGTACGACGGCCTCGCTGGCCAACGGATGATCTGTGGCCATGAGTATCTGCCAATCCATGGGCCACGCGCGATGAACGATGAGCGGTTCCGGCAACGCCGGCGTGAGCCGCGCCGTGTAGCCCAGGTCAAGATCGCGCTGACGGATGGCTTCGTACTGGTCCACTGGGCCCATCTCGCGCAAGATGAGATCCACATCCGGATAGCGCATATGAAACGCCCTGATGTGCTGCTTCATCTGACCGGTCACCCCCTGACTGCCAGTGAACCCGATGCGGATCCGGCCAAGCTCTCCACGCAGGCGGCGCCTCACTTCGTCCCGTAACGATGTTGTCTGCTCTACGAGCGCACGTGCACCCAGCACAAGGGTACTTCCGGCATCCGTCAGGTCCACACGCCTCGTGGTTCGATGGAACAAGGGGCCGCCAAGTTCCTCCTCCAGCTGCCGGATCTGCATGCTCAAAGCAGACGGCACGATGTTCAGCCGCTCCGCGGCTTTGCCGAAATGGCCTTCCTCCGCCAGAGTAAGCACAGCGCGAAGTTGCCGCAGCTCCATGGTGATTGATCAATTAATTTGATGAATTGGTCATTTTATAACGTTTGTTTTGACTGAAGGTGGGTTACATACTCCGAGCCCTGGAAGGGACGCCATCGGCCGGTTAGGCGGGGCATCTAGCCGGATCGACGTTATCCATTTGCATTCAATCCCCTGTTATTTCACGCGGCTGTGGCGGCCGAGTTCAACCAAGAAGCTGGAGCACCAAGTGCGGATCAAGACAATTTCGGTAGCGATTCTGGCGGGCATCGCCGTAACGGCCTGCAATTCCCATGAGGATATGACCGTCAGCGAAGGCGTTGTGCTGCGCAACGCGTCAATTGTTAACACGACGGACGGTTCCGTCAGCACTGGACGCAACATCATCGTCAACGCCGGCCGGATTACGGCCATCACCGGTGATCGGGTTAATGTGACAGGCACGGCACAATCCGTCGATGCAAGCGGGAAGTTCGTCGTGCCTGGGTTCAATGACATGCACAGTCACGCCATGGGCGACGCAGATGAGGTACCCGCACCGTGGCCTTTGTTCATCGCTAATGGCATCACGGGCCTCCGCCAGATGAGCGGCGACGCCGCCACTATCGCCAAGGCGCGTCAGCTGAATCTGGACAGCGCTGCTCACAAGTTGGAGGCACCCGAGATCCTGCTCGTGCCCTCGGATATCTTCACTGGCCTTCAGGGTACGACGGCAGCGGCGGGCGCGGCGTTCGTTGACAAAAACGTGGCGGACGGCGCCGATTTCGTCAAGGTCGTGGGCGGTAATCGCGACGCGGTTCTGGGGGTCCTTGCGCAAGCGAAAGCGAAGGGCCGCCACGTCGCCGGCCACATGGTGCCTGCGTTGGCGACGACGGATGCTGTGCAAGCGGGCTGGTTCGCCATCGAACATTTGGGCGGCAATTTCGGCTTCATGCTCGACTGTTCGAGCGCCTCCTCGCCTATTCGACAGTCGCTGTTGGCCAGTCCGCCGTTTCAGCCGCCAGTCAGCTCACCCGCTGCTGCCGTCACCTATCTACTGAATCCTCGCGCGTTCGACGGAACGGCGCTTGCGCCGACGTTTCAAAAAATCCTCGACACGTATGACGAGGCCGCGTGTAAGTCGCTAGTCAACCAGTTCTCATCTGCCCGCACCTGGCACGTGCCAACGCTGATCCGCTTGCGCACCCAGAGCTTCGGGAACGACCCAGCCTACATGCAAAACCCCGATCTTCAATATACGGACAAGACGACGCGCGCGCTTTATCAGCAGACTGGGCAGCTGTTCGCAGCACAGGGCCCGGCAGTGGTTGCCACGATGGAAGCCTTCTACGGTCTGGAGGAAAAGCTGGTGAAGATGCTAGACGACTCCAACGTTCCCATGCTCGCCGGCACTGACAGTGGCAATCAGGTGCACGGCTTCTCACTGCACGATGAATTCCGGCTACTAGCTAAGGCCGGCCTGTCGCCGCTGAGAATCCTCCAGATGACGACGCTCAACGGTGCACGCTTTCTAGGCCGCGAATCCTCGATGGGATCGGTGGAGGTCGGCAAGGACGCCAACTTGGTGGTGCTCGATGCCAACCCGATCGCCGATGTCGCCAACCTCAGCAAGATCTCATCGGTGGTGCTGAAAGGACGGGTATTCTCATCTGCGGAGCTCGCGACGATGAAGGCGGAAGTCGCCGCCGCTTATGCTGCCCAGGCACCCAAAGCAGCGGCCGATTTGATCGACACGGGGCATCGCCACTGATTCAGGGGGTATCGCCTTAGGGAAGCTCTGCACAAAACACGCACGAACGTGCTGATGCCCTGAGCCAGTTGGAATGCGATGCGGCCAACCTGATTTATCTCAGCTCCGGTGCCTGTGGCACGAACCGGCGGCCTGAATGGCCGGTTTGGCGAACGCGGACGCACTCATGCCGATGCTCCCAGCAGTTTGCGCCGCACCATCCAGAGATTGGCCAGCGCAACAGCGTGTGCAACTGCGCGGTGTTCTTGGCCAGCCCTCGGTAGCGCACCTTGATGTGGCCGAACTGGCGCTTGATCACTCGGAACGGGTGTTCCACCCGCGCCCGAATGCTGGCCTTCACGCGCTCCAGTTTCCCGGTCAGGGCCTCGATCGGTTTGGCCGGGTCGAGCAGGCGACGTTTGCCGGGCCGCATGGCGATGTGCCAATTCACGT
>NZ_BQXE01000011.1:0-78468 GCF_030158935.1 Acidovorax sp. SUPP950
GCGGTGGCACGCCCCAGCGCGTCGGTGAGGCTTTGCGGCAGGCCCAGGCTGTCGTAGGTGCGCGTGAGCGTGCCGCTGTCGGCGCTGGCTTCCTGGCTGGCATTGCCCAGGGCATCCCGCGTGTAGCGGGTGGCCACGCTCTTGAAGTCCGTGGCTTTGGTGACGGCATCCTGGGCGTTGTATTCCAGCGCGGCGCTGGCGTTCTGCGCGTTGGTGAGGGTCTTCACGCGCCGCAGCGCGTCCAGCCCGAGCGTGGTGCTGCGGCTGGCGCCCCCAACGATCTCGGTGCTGCGGACGAGGTCGCCGTTGGCGTCGTAGCCATAGCCGCTGGTGCTGACCGTGCCGGTCGCGGCCGAGCCGATGGTGACGCTCTCCACCCGGTTCAGGCTGTTGATGGTGCGCGCGACCGTCCATGCGGCCTGGCCTTGCGCATCGGTGATGCTCTCACTGATCCGGTTGCCCATGCCGTCCAGGGTGTAGCTGGCGCTCGCCCCCCGGTTGTCGCTCCAGCCGGTCAGGCGCTGCGCGGCGTCGTAGGTGTAGCTGGTGGCGTAGCCGCTGGCCACGCTGGCGCTGGCCAGTTGCCCGCTGGCGGTGTAGGTGTAGCTGCTGACCTCGTCGCCGCGCTGCGCCCGCGTGAGCCGCCCGCGCGCGTCGTACTGGTAGCTGCTCACCAAGCCCGTGGGTGCGGTGTGGGTGAGCACCCGGCCGGCCGCGTCGTGGGTGTACAGGCTGCTCTGGCCCAGCGCGTTGGTGGCCTGGGTGAGGTGGCCCGCGCTGTCGTAGGCGTAGGTGGTCACAGCGCCGCCCGGGTCGGTCTCGCTGGCGACCAGGCCCGAGGGGTGGTAGGTCCAGACCCAGGTGCGCGAGACGGACGGGTTCACCGAGGTGTCCTTGATCGTCTGCGTGAGGACGTTGCCCTGGCCGTCGTACGTGTAGGCCGTCTCGCGGCCCGCCTCCGTCACCTTGACCGGCAGGCGCCACTGTGGGTGCCATTCGGTGCTGGTCGTGCGCGCCTGCGCCGTGCCGCTGGCCTGCGTGGTGCTCAGCGGCACGCGCCTGCCCGCATCCCATTGGTACGTCGTCACGCTTCCGAGAAAGTCCGTCTCGGAGTCGATCAGCCCTTGCGCGTTCTGCACACGCTGCGCGGCATCGGGCTTGCCCAGTGGATCGGGCTTGCTGGCACCACTGACGACCAGTTTGCCCAGGTTGAGGCTGTAGTTGAAGGTGCGCGCCGTGCCCAGGGGGTCGATGACGGTGGCGCCGGAGCCATCGGCTGCCGGATAGCTCACCTGGTAGCGGTTGACGCTGCCGGCCAGTTCGGTGCTGGTGGCCCGGCCCGTGCTGTCGTAGCCGAAGGTGCCCCAGCGCGCGCCGGTCTCGTCCACGATGCCGGTGAGGGCCTGCGGGAAGCCCGCATCTTCGTACAGGAAGGACCGGCTCTTGCCATCGGGATAGGTGACGCTGGAGAGCCGGCCGCTACCGTCGTAGGCATAGCCGATGGTTTGCTGATCGGGCGTGATGACGGAGGTCAGCCGGCCCGACGGTTGGTAATCAAGCAAGAGCTTCTGCCCGAACGGATTGGTGATGGAGGCCAAGAGTCCATAAGTGTGGTACGCGTAGGACGTCACCCAGCCGTTGCGCGCCGTGACCGACTGCAGCTTGCCGCCGCTACTGAACTGCAGCGTGGCGTCGTCGTCGCTGCGCTGGTAGGTCCAGGTGCCGGAGGCCGATTGCGTCAGCACGTCGTTGCTGGCCGTGGTCCAGGTGCTGCTGCCCGTCGCCTTGAAGAAGGTCCGCAGGTGGCCCTCTCCCGTCGTGATGCTCACGCTGATTCCGGTGGCCGCGCTGCTGGCCAACAGAAACGCTTGGTGATTGTGGCTCCACGCCATGCTCAAGGGCCCTTGGGGCCGGCCCGGGTCTTTGCCCCAGGTGCTTTCGTACCGCCGAGTAAAAGACAGCGCCGCAGGCCCCTGCCCGCTCCAGTCGGTCTCGGTGCGGACCTTGGCTTCGTTCGACGGCATGATGGGCTGCCCCACTTCCACGCCGGAGGCCCTGCAGGAAAATGCCGATGGTTCGGGCGTGGCGGCAATGCAGGCGTTGGTGGGCACGTCCTCGGCGAACCCCGGCTGGCAGGCACAGGTGCCGCTCGCCGTGGTGGTGCTGTTGGGCGGGCAGGACAACGTAGATTGTTTCCAGATGGGGGCCCAGTAATACGCCGGGCCCTCAGAGGAGTCGACGGCGCAGTAGTCGCCTGCGACCACAAAGCCCGTGGCATTGGAATAGCCTCCAGCAAACCATGCGCAGTACGCCTCCTTGGTGGCGAACTTCGGGTTTCCCGTCGACCAATGGTACAGAAAGCTTTTTTGCAGTTCCGCATGCGCAGCGAGACTGCCTGTGAGCATCAAAAGGCCCAACGCAGCATGCAACAGTGCCCGCGCCATCGCGCAACGGCACAACCCGCTCAGCCGGCGCATGACAAACGCTGTCCACCCCAAAAAACCGCCTTGAGGTCCCGCGGCTCTGAGCACCGACGTGCCAAACACAGGGCAACCCACAGTCAAGGCACCGTCAACCGATGCCTCATTTTTTGCACATTGCATTTCTTCTCCCGCCTGCTGTTTTGTCTAATGCCTAAAAAACTAAATTATTAGTCACAAATCAATTGACTCACAAGCAATCAATTCATGCATGACCAGCCGCCCTCAAAACTCCGCATGCACCCGCACCGACACCACATCCACCGGCCCCCGGTCGCGGTTGTAGCCCGGGTGCACGATGTGCTGCACCCCCAGCGACACGGCGGACTGCAGCGGCCCGCCGGACATCGGCACAGGGTCGAAAGTGAACCGGTAATACGCCTCCCACACCCGCTCGCTGCCGTAGCGCAGCGCCCCATCGCCGAGAAAAGCCCCCAGCCCACCCGCTGCGAGATAGTTACGGTGGTCGGCCGACAACCCGTTGACCGCCAAGGCGGCGCCCACACGGTCGGCGGCGCGGCCCCAGGCGGCGCCGCCGATCTGGCCGCCGAAGGACAGCTGGCGGTCGATCTCGGCGAAGGCGTACGTTTCCTGGCGGCCGCTGCTGCGGCTGGCGCGCACGAAGACGCCGGCGTCTTCGGCCAGCGGGGCCTCCAGGGTCAGGGCCCAGCCGGTCTTGGTCTGCAGGCGGCGCACGGCGCCGACGTCCGGCGTGCCGCCAACGGCCCGGGACGCGGCCAGCGCATCGGCGAACGCGCCCATCACGGCGCGGTTGCGGAACAGCAGCACGCGCCCGCGCATCGGGCCGGCGGGCAGGGCCACGGGCAGATCGGATTCGGCCTCGATCTGGTCGCCGTAGTGCTTGGTCCACGAGCGGTCCAGCGGCTGGCCGTTGGATTCGCGCGGCTGCAGGGCGCGGCCACCGCGCACGGCCCACTGCGGCGTGCGGTATTCGAGGATGCCGGCCCAGGTGTAGCCGCGCGCATCGGCGGCGTAGTCCCAGGCGCCGGGCGTCAGGAAGGACCAGTTGAAGAACTGCTCGCGCGGGTCCTTGGCGTAGGGGTTGTTGTCGAAGTAGTCCAGCAGCGAGAGGTTGCCGGCCACCAGGGTCCACCGGCGCGCGCTGGCGCTGCCGCCCAGTTCGTTGAAGTCGGGCTCGATGCGTTCGGTGTCGCCGCCCGCGTCCCAGCGCTGCAGCAGGAACAGGCGCGCGCGATAGGCCTTGATCTGCGCGCCCGAGGTGCGGGCCAGCTCGCCATTGGAGAGCCCGCCCGCGCCCGACAGGTGCGACAGCGGCACGCCCTGCCCCGCCTCGGGGTTGAAGTGGATCTGCGCGCCGCTCCAGGGGCGCAGCCCGAGGTCGGCGGTGGCGGTGAAGGAATACGAGCGCTCGGCCGTGGGCACCAGGCTGTTGGGGCCGGTGTAGGGCGCATCGAACGAGGGCTTGTGCTGCCAGACGTAGGTGGTCTGCGCGTGCAGGGCCCAGGGGGGCGGGTCACCTTCCGCCGGGTTGCCGGCATCGCCGGACGGGGCGGCCAGGGCCTGGGCAGCGAGGACGGCCGCGGTGCCGCCCAGCGCGGCCTGCAGCACGCGCCGGGGCCCGAAGCCACGCAAGAAATGGGAGAGGAGCAACAGCATGCGGCGGCATTCTGTCAGGCCCTGGTGGCTGGCGCGTGTCCGCGCGACCGCCGCGCGCTTCAGCGTGGTTTTTTGCGCACAGGCAGGGTGGCTGCGGCGCTGGCCGAGACCTTGCCGCCCAGCCCCGGCGGCACGTGGGGGATCGGCTCAGGGATGGCGTCCGCAGGCTCAGCCACAGCATCCGCGGCAGGCTGGGGCGATGCCACTGCCGCCGCAGCCGGAACGGGCGCGGCTGCGCGCGCGGCCGGCAGGGAGCGGCGCCAGGCCTCGATCACCACCTCGTTGACGAACTGCCGGTCCAGCCACAGCCACAGCACCATGGGCGCGAGCGTGGGCAGCACCAGCACGCCCACCTGGTAGCCGTACACCAGGGCCTCCAATTGCCACTGGGCGACCTTGAGCACGCGCACGTCGAGCTGCGCCGTCAGCACCACCTGCATGAGCAGGTGCATCACCAGGCTGAAGGCCTGCAGCGGCACGAGCAGCGCGAAGCCGGCCAGCGCGCGCCAGGTGCGGCCCGGGCCGCGCGCGGCCAGCAGCAGGGCGAGGAAGATGGGCAGGCCGTAGGCATAGCGGCCGGGGTCGGATTCGACGGTGATCTCGACCAGGCGGTTGCCGGTCTGCGGCGTGGCGACCGCCACCGAGGTATCGACCTCGAACGCCCCGGGCCGCAGCCGCGTCTCGCGCACCCAGCCGGGGGCGGCGTGCTCCAGGACCGCGCCGGCCACCATGCCCACGGGGTACGAGGTCCAGGGCGAGACCCGGATCCACAGCAGGGTGAGCAGCACCACCCCGGCGAACAGGCCGAGGACGAAGATTTTCAGGCTGGCGGCGCGGCGCATGCGGTGCCGCGGATCACGCCGGCACGGCCGCAGGGGAGGTGGACGGCGCCGAGGGCGGTGCCGCCGGCGGCTCGTTCGGCGGGGCGCCCGCGCCGCCCCGGCTGCCGGCCCGCACCCACAGCAGCCAGACGATGAGCACGTCCACCATGATGAGCGCCTGCCAGAGGTATTCGTGGGCGAAGTTGAAGATGGCGGTGTTCCACTGCCCCAGGTAGAACAGGCTGACCACCCGCACGATGTTCATGGCCTGCACGGCCACGAAACCGGCGACCAGGCCGACCAGCTTGTGCCGCCAGGTGGACGGGAACGCCATGACGGCGGCGAACAGCACGATGCACGCCTCGATGCCGTTGCAACCCGCCTCGATGGAGACGCCGAAGCCCGTGGCCTGGTTCCACAGCACCTTGCCCGAGGCGGCGGCCGAGCTGTCGAACCAGGTGACCAACCCGGCGCAGATGCGCGCCAGCAGCGCCGTCCACGGCAGCACCAAGTGCTGCTGCACCCAGCCCAGCATGTTGATGCCGAACATCGTCAACTGCAGGGTCAGGAAGAGCAGGAAAAAGCGCAGCATGGCGGCGGCCTCGAAGGGGTGGCGTTTCAGACGGGTGCATTATCGGCCAGCAGGCCCGCCGCCATGCAAAAAGCCCGGCCTCCCAAGAAGACCGGGCTTTTTGATTGCTACTTATTTAATAGCAATACGCCCTAGTGAATCATGCGCTGGAGGCCGATCAGGCCAGCAACGCGTTCACGCGCTTCACATAGGCGGCGGGGTCCTCGGGCAGGCCGCCTTCGGCCAGCAGCGCCTGGTCGAACAGGATGTGCGCCAGGTCGTGGAAGTGCACGCTGCCGTCCAGCTTCTTGACCAGGGCGTGATCGGGGTTCACCTCCAGCACGGGCTTGGACTCGGGCGCCTGCTGGCCGGCCTGCTTGAGCATGCGCGCCAGCTGGGTGCTCATGCCGTCGTCCTGCACGACCAGGCAGGCGGGCGAATCGACCAGGCGGGTGGTGGCGCGCACGTCGTCGGCCTTGTCCTTGAGGGCTTCCTTGAGCTTGGCCAGCAGCGGCTTGAAGGCCTCGGCGGCTTCCTCGGCGGCCTTCTTCTCGGCCTCGTCCTGCAGCTTGCCCAGATCGACCGCGCCCTTGGCCACGGACTGCAGCGGCGTGCCGTCGAAGTCCTGCAGGTAGTTCAGCGCCCACTCGTCCACGCGGTCGGTCATCAGGAGCACCTCGATGCCCTTTTTCTTGAAGACTTCGAGCTGCGGGCTGTTCTTGGCGGCGGCCAGCGTGTCGGCGGTGATGTAGTAGATGGCGTCCTGGCCTTCCTTCATGCGCGCCTTGTAGTCGGCGAACGAGACGGTGACCGCATCGCTCTGCGTGGAGGCGAAGCGCAGCAGCTTGGCCAGGCGCTCGCGGTTGCCGAAGTCCTCGCCCAGGCCTTCCTTGAGCACGGCGCCGAATTCGGCATAGAACGCCGTGTACTTGCCTTCCTTGGCCTTGTCCTCGTCGCTCACCACATCGGTCACGCCGTCGGCGCCTTCTTCACCGGCGGTGTGCTTGTCGTGCTTGGCCAGGTCTTCCAGCATGCCGAGCACGCGCTTGGTGGAGCCTTCGCGGATGGCGCGCACGTCGCGGCTTTCCTGCAGCAGCTCGCGGCTCACGTTGAGCGGCAGGTCGCTGGAGTCGATCACGCCCTTCACGAAGCGCAGGTAGGTGGGCATCAGCGCCTCGGCATCGTCCATGATGAACACGCGCTTGACGTACAGCTTCACGCCGGCCTTCTTGTCGCGGTTCCACAGGTCGAACGGGGCCTTGGCGGGCACATACAGCAGCTGCGTGTACTCGGTGTTGCCCTCCACGCGGTTGTGGCTCCAGGTGAGCGGGTTCTCGTGGTCGTGGCTGATGGCCTTGTAGAAGTCCTGGTACTGCTCTTCGGTGATGTCCTTCTTGGGGCGGGTCCACAGGGCGCTGGCCTTGTTGACGGTTTCCCACTCGCCGGTCTTGACCATGCCGCCGGGCTGGCGGCCGCCGTTTTCGTCACCGGGGTTGATCAGCTCGCCCTCTTTCCACTCTTCCTTTTCCATCAGGATGGGCAGGCTGATGTGGTCGGAATACTTGCCGATGATGGACTTGATCTTCCAGGCGTTCAGGAACTCTTCGGCGTCGTCGCGCAGGTGCAGGATGATGCTGGTGCCGCGCTCGGGGCGGGTGATGGTCTCGACCTCGAAGTCGCCCGTGCCGCCGCTGATCCAGCGCACGCCCTGCTCGGCGGGCAGGCCGGCCCGGCGCGATTCCACGGTGATCTTGTCGGCCACGATGAAGCCGGAATAAAAGCCCACGCCGAACTGCCCGATCAACTGGCCCTGCTCGGACGCGGTGGCCTTCTGGTCGCCCGAGAGCTTGCCCATGAAGTCCTTGGTGCCGCTCTTGGCGATGGTGCCCAGGTGGTCGATGGCCTCCTGCTGGCTCATGCCGATGCCATTGTCGGTGATGGTGAGCGTCTTGGCGTCCTTGTCGAAGGCCACGCGCACTTCGAGGTGGGGCGCGTCTTCGTACAGGGCGTTGTTGTTCAGGGCCTCGAAACGCAGCTTGTCGCAGGCGTCGGACGCATTGGAGATCAGCTCGCGCAGGAAGATTTCCTGGTTGGAGTACAGCGAATGCGTGACCAGGTGCAGCAGTTGCGCCACTTCGGCCTGGAAGGAATGGGTCTGTTTGCTCATGGTGTGGATTGGGAGGTCTGGGTCATTCACAAAAAGAGGGATGCCCCGGCAGTTCGGGGCAGGCGCCGCATTATCAAGGCTCGCCGGTCCACTCCCGGCCGAGCCGCCGCGCCGGGGGCGCCTCGGCCATTGAACTCCGGGCGCACGCCCCGTTCCAAGCCGCCATCCCGCCCCGGCCCGGTTAGGGCCGGCATCCCCGACGACGGAAACCCGATCCATGCACCCACTCCGAAGCCTGCTTCACAGGCACCTGCCGATGGCGGCGTGCCTGGCCCTGCTGCTGGGCCCCGCACCGCCGCTGTGGGCGCAGCAGGCCACGGGCCGTCCCGATGGCTTCGCCGCCGGGGTCACGGGCGGCGGCCAGGCCGAGGTGGTGCGCCCCACTTCGCTGCAGGGCCTGGAGCGCGCGCTGTGCCAGCGCGCCGAGGGCCCGCGATGCACCGACGACGCACCGCGCGTGATCGTGCTGGACCGCCTGTTCGACTTCCGGGGGTCGCTGCAGGCCAACGGCACCACCACCAACACCACCACAGAGGCCGGGTGCCTGGCCTTCGCCTGCCGGGGCACCCCGCCGGGCCAGGGAGGCCAATGGGGCCTGAACGTCGCCCACTTCTGCGACGGCCGCCCGGCCGCCCCGGTGACCTACGACAACGCCGGGCGCCGCCCCCTGCCCGTGGGCTCCAACAAGACCCTCGTCGGCGTCGGCCGCAACGCCGGCATCCAGGGCCGGGGCCTGCGCATCGGCGACGGCAACCGCAACGTCATCGTCCAGAACATCCGCATCACCGACATCAACCCGGGCGTCGTCTGGGGCGGCGATGCGCTGACCATCGACGGCGCCGACGGCGTGTGGGTGGACCACAACCTGTTCGCGCGCATCGGCCGCCAGATGGTGGTGACGGGCTTCGGCAGCGCCGCGCACGTCACCCTGTCCGGCAACGAGTTCGATGGGCGCACCGGCCAGTCGGCCACCTGCGACGGCCACCACTACTGGCTGTGGCTGTTCCTGGGCGCGCAGGACACGATCACCGTGGCCCGCAACTACGTGCACGACACCTCGGGCCGCGGGCCGCATGCGGGCGGCATGAAGAACGCCACCGTGGCCGCGCACCTGGTCAACAACTATTTCGAGAACCTCAGCGGCGAAGGCGCGGCCATGCCCCTGACGGCCACGGCCCGCCTGTTGATGGAGGGCAACCATTTCGACCATGTGACCCGGCCCGTGTACCGCTACCCGCACGCGCCCGGCCCGGGCCCGGCCTTCGCCCCGTTCGCCGGGCAGGCCGACCCGCCCGATGGCCTGTGCCGCCAGGCCATCGGCCGGGACTGCGTGCCCAACGACCAGACGGCCAGCGGCACCGCCGACGCGCCAGCGCTGGATGCGCCGGCGATCCAGGCTTTCGGTGCGTGGCGGGCCTGGCTGATCGCGCCGGAATCCGCCGCCGAGACGGCCCGCTCGGTGCGGCGTCAGGCGGGCGTCGGCGTGATCGGCACCGCCGGGGGCGCCCTGCCCTGAGCGCCCGTGCCCCGATGGAACCTGCCCAAGGAGGTTGCTATTAATTTAATAGCAATCAAGGCATATTTCACTAGGGCATGGAGGCAAAAGCACCCAAGAATCCTGCCATGGGTGCCCGCGGCGGCGCCATGCCCCACGCGCACCCGGCGTCAGAACTTCTCGTGCGCCCCCAGGTAGCGCCACTGCCCGACGGGCAGGTTGCCCAGGGTGATGCGGCCGATGCGGATGCGCTTCAAGCCCACCACCTTCAGGCCCACCAGTTCGCACATGCGGCGGATCTGGCGCTTCTTGCCTTCCTTGAGCACGAAGCGCAGCTGCTCGGGGTTCTGCCAGTCCACGCGGGCGGGCCTGAGCGGCTGGCCATCCAGGGCCAGGCCATGGCACAGGCGGGCCAGCTGGCCGGCGGGAAAGGCGTCCTGCACGTTCAGCGCCACATCGCCGTACTGCACGCGCACGAGGTATTCCTTCTCGACGTCGGAGTCCTCGCCGATGAGCTGGCGCGCCACGCGGCCGTCCTGCGTGAGCACGAGCAGGCCGACCGAGTCGATGTCCAGCCGCCCGCAGGGTGCCAGGCCCCGCAGTTGCGGCGGCGAAAAGCGCATGCGGCTCGGGTCCTCGCGCCAGTGCGTGCGCGGGTTGATGAGGGCGACGGCGGGCGTGTGCCCGTCCTCGGCCTGGCCGCTCACGTAGCCCATGGGCTTGTGCATCAGGATGGTGACCTTCTGCTCCTGAAAGCCCTGCGCCACGCGCTCGACCTCGATGCGGTCGGTGGGCAGCACCTGCAGCCCCATCGGCGCGACTTCGCCGTTGACCTTGACCCAACCCTGCGCGATCCAGTCGTCGGCCTCGCGGCGCGAGCACAGGCCCAGCTCGGCCATGCGCTTGTTCAGGCGCGAGGTGCCGCCCTCGCCCGCCAGGGGCGCAGCGGCAGGCCCGCGCCGGGCGGCCGCCTGCGGTGCGCGGTCCGGCGACCGGCCCTGCCAAGGCTCGGGCCGGGACGGGGCTTGGGCCGCGGCAGGACGGACAGCGGGGCGCGGCGATGCGTTGTTGGCACCGGCATTCGGGCCATTGAACGGCCGGGCGGCGGGGCCGGCATTCGCCCGGGTGGCGGGTTGCGCGGTGGCCGGTGCCCGGCGTGCGGAGGGTGCGGTGGCCGCAGGCGGCGCCACCTTGGCGGGGGCGGCGGGGGGAAGGGAGAGGCGGCGGCGGGGCGGCGAATCGGACATGGGCGCTATTTTCGCTCGGCCGCCGCGGCGTGCCAGGCGATAAAGTCGTCCGTGGGGAGCGGCCGGCTGATGTAGTAGCCCTGCGCATCGTCGCAATGCAGGGCCCGCAGTCGCTCCAGGATGGACACGGTTTCCACCCCTTCGGCCACCACGCTCAGGCCCAGGTTGTGCGCCAGGTCGATGGTGGAGCGCACGATCTGCTCGTCGCCGTCGTCGGAGGCCATGCCGATGACGAAGGACTTGTCGATCTTCAGCTCGTCCACCGGCAGCCGCTTGAGGTAGGCCAGCGACGAGTAGCCCGTGCCGAAGTCGTCGATGGACAGCTTGAAGCCCTGCTCGGACAGGCGGTTGAGCATGGCCTCGGCCCGCAGGGGCTCGTCCATGATGGCACTCTCGGTGATCTCCAGGCAGAACGACGCGGCGCTCACGCCGTGGCGCGCCAGCAGGGTGCCCAGGCGGTTGCTCAGCTCGGGGTCGAGCAGGTCGCGCGTGGACAGGTTGATCGAGATGCGCAGCGCCAGATCCTGCACGCGCGGCTGCGCCAGGAAGATCACCGCCTGCTCGAACATCCACAGCGTGAGCTGCCGCACGAAGCCGGTCTGCTCCGCAAAGGGGATGAACTGCATCGGCGGCACCATGCCGCGCTCAGGGTGCTGCCAGCGCACCAGGGCCTCGGCCGCGTGGCCCGGCTGGCCGGTCAGCGACACCTTGGGCTGCAGGAACAGGCGCAGCTCGTTGCGGTCCACCGCGCGGCGCAGTTCGGTCAGCAGCGAGAGCGAGACGGCGCTGGAGGAATCCATCGACGGCTCGTACACCAGCGCCCCGCTGAGCCGCAGCTTGGCCGCGTACATGGCGATTTCGGCGTGGCTCAGCAGGGTGTCGGCATCCTGCGCCGGACCGGGCCAGCAGGCGATGCCGATGCCCGCGCTCAGATCCACCGTGCGGTCGTCGAAAGCCATGGGCGTCTCGAAGGCCCGGAGGATGCGCTGGGCCATGTCGCGCGCGGCCGCCTCGTCGGCGCCGGGCAGCAGCATGGCGAACTCGTTGCCGCCCAGGCGGGCGATGACGTCCTGCGGCGACCGCGTCTGCCCGCTGATGCGTTCGGCCACGGCCTGCAGCAGCCGGTCGCCCAGCGCGTAGCCCAGCACGCCGTTCACGTGCTTGAATCGGTCCAGGTCCAGCGCGATCACGGCCACGGGGCGCCCTCCGCTGCCGGGACCGATGGCCTCCATGATGGCGCGGCGAAAGCGCTCCCGGTTGGGCACGCCGGTCAGCCGGTCGGTATCGGCCAGCCGCAGGATCTCACCCTGCTGCCCTGCGATGTCCACGCGCATGCGGTCGAACGAGCGGGCGAGGTTGCCGATCTCGTCGAGGCGGCGCGTGTGCTCGATGGGGGCGTCGTAGTCGCCCTGGGACAGGCGGTGCGTGGCCGAGACCAGCGAGCGCAGCGGTGTCGTCACGCGGCGAGCCATGAAGGCGCTGCCCAGCGCGAAGAGCACCAGGCCAGCCACGGTGATCCCACCCAGCAGGGCCTGCAGCTGGCGGTAGGGCGCCACCACGTCGTTGAGCGAACGAAGCAGCAGCGCCCGGGCGCTGGTGGCGCCGCTGTCCAGGCGCACGGGGCGCACCAGCAGCGTCTCGCCGCCGAGCACCTGCTCACCGCCCATGCGGAAGTCGCGCAGATCGGCCAGCGCGCGGTCCGGCAGGGTGCTCACCGGCACGGCCACGGCACCGGTGGCATCGCGCACCTGGATGGCCACGTCCACCGACAGCAGTTGCTGCATCTCGGACACCAGCGTCTCGTTGACCGGAAAACCCATCAGCACCCAGCCCACCAGCAAAGGCGCCCGCATGGGCACCATCACGAACTGGTACGGGATGCCGTGCACCACGGCGATCTGGCTGCCCTGTGGCTGCGCCACCAGCGCGGGCACGGCCTGGTCCACCGCGCTCTGGTAGTCGGCCGGAGTGCGCGAGGGGCTGGTGGCCTGCAGGTGCATGCGGGTGTCCAGCAGCGCCGTCATCGCGGCGCCGATGCGCGCGCCGTGGTTCTCCAGCACGGACTGGATCGTCTCAGAGTCGCCCGAATTCACGGCGGACCGAAAACCGTAGTCGGCCGCCAGCAGCACCGAGGCCTCCTGCAGCCGCACGGCGTTCTGCGTCAGCAGCCAGCGCCAGACGCGTTCGTCCACGTCCAGGCTGCGCTCGATCTGGGCGCGGGCATTGCGCACGATGAAGGTCTGCACCACGGCAAATCCCGCCGCCTGCACGATCAGCAGCAGCAGCAGGGAAATGCCGACCAGCCGAAGGATCAGACTGCGGTGCAGCGCGCGCAGGTTCAAGGGGTCACCCCCGTCAGGCGGACGACCACCGGCGCCGCGCCTTCGGCCACCGCCAGGGGCTGCGCATAGGCCGCGGCGCCCACCGGCAGGCCCGAATGCCACACGCGCAGCGTGTAGTTGCCCGCGGGCACCTTCTCCAGGCGCGCGCTGCCGAACGGCGCGGCGCTCTGCGCGAAATACGGTGTCTCCAGCACGAGGATCCAGGCGACCATCTGGTCGTGGATGTTGCAGCCGAGCACCACGACGCCCGGCCGGTCGAAGAGCACGGGGTTGGCCGGCGTGCCGGAATACAGCTGCAGTTCGAACTTCTTGGCCGGCGAGAACGAATACACATGGTGGCGCACGTTGTCCCTGTTGGGAAACCGCACCTCGGTGCCCACCGTCACGGCCAGCACCTCGGGCACGAAGCGGCGCTTGAGCTGCCCCATGTCCTGCTGGGCCATGGGACGCACCAGCTTGTGCGCCTCCGGGGAATCCAGGAACACGATCGCGCCCGGCAGCGGTTTGCCGGAGCCGTCCTGCACCGTCACCTGGACCTCCGCGGCCATCGCCGGCAACGCCAGTGCACAGAGCACGGCAACCATGCTCCGGAGCATGGTCGAGCGAAGTCGGGTCATGGGGCCGGTTCCTTCCAAAAATGTAACAAGACCACGGCGGATCGAAGGGCGCCAGAGTGGAATGCGCAAAAATGGCACGGCGCTACGCTACCAAAAAAATAGCATCGGAACGATGCATTTAATAAGATATGAGCGATTAAATCAATTCATACAAGTGCGCCATTCACCCGGCACTTTAGAGGCAGATACTCCCTGTTGGGTCTTTCATATGTAACACCCATTGCGAATGCGGCCACTGCCCGGACGGCGCCGCACACCGATCACTGGCACTGCTTTTGCTGTGCATTTCGTTCAAAGGCCATCGGCCACGGAAAACACCATGCAGACCGCTTCGTTCTTCAAGACCCTCTCCATCTCCCGCCGTCTTTTCCTGGGGTTCGGCTGCATGCTGGCGCTGCTCATCGCGGTGGCCTTCGTGGCGCACGCCTCGCTGAACGAGGTCAACCAGCAGATGCAGCAGATGACCGGCGCCAGCGCCGCCAAGATGCGGCTGGTCAACAGCATGCTGGAGAACGTGAGCGCCATCGGCATCCAGGGGCGCTCGGCCGCCATGCTCGGCGAGGTCGATCCCAAGAGCGCGGACGAGCAGACCCGCCGCGTCGGCCAGGCACTACAGCGCTACGCGGCGCAGGAGACCGAGCTGGCCACGCTGCTCGACTCCGGCGCCACGCCAGCCGAACGCCAGCTGCAGACCGACATCCAGGCCCTGGCCCGCAAGACCCGCCCCGAGCTGGACACGGCGCTCAAGGCCATCTCCGACGGTGACACCGTGAGCGCCACGCTCTCGCTCATGACGCGCGTGGCCCCTGCCGAAGCCGCCTGGCGCGACAAGCTGGCCGAACTGGTGCAGCTGCAGAACACCCTCAACACCGAGGCCGCGGCCGGCGCGTCGCGCATGGAAAACCGGGCCCGCGCCATCGGCGGCGGGCTGGTCGCGCTGGCCATCGTGCTGGGCGCGCTGATCGCCTGGCGCACCACGGCCAGCATCACCCAGCCCATCGGACGGGCGGTGGTGGTGGCCGAACGCATCGCGCGCGGCGACCTCACCTCGCGCGTGGAAGTGCGCATCCAGGACGAAACCGGCCGGCTGCTGGACGCCATCGCCGCCATGCAGGAGCAGCTGCGCTCGCTGGTGGGCGGCATCGGCACCACGGCGGATTCGATCCTGCTGGCCAGCTCCGAAGTGGCCTCGGGCAACCTCGACCTGAGCCAGCGCACCGAGCAGACCTCGGGCAACCTGCAGCAGGCCGCATCGGCGCTGGAGGACCTGACGCACACCGTGCAGCAAAGCGCCGACGCCGCGCGCCAGGCCAACCAGATGACCGCCGCCGCCTCGCAGGTGGCCGAGCGCGGCGGCGAGGTCGTCTCGCAGGTGGTGCGCACCATGGACGTGATCAGCGCCAGCTCGCGCAAGATCGCGGACATCATCAGCGTGATCGACGGCATCGCCTTCCAGACCAACATCCTGGCCCTCAATGCCGCGGTCGAAGCCGCGCGCGCGGGGGAACAGGGCCGCGGCTTCGCGGTGGTGGCCGGCGAGGTGCGCGCGCTGGCGGGGCGCTCGGCCGACGCCGCGCGCGAGATCAAGGCGCTGATCCTGGCCAGCGCCAATCAGGTGCAGGAAGGCACCACGTTGGTGGGCCACGCGGGCGCCACCATCGGCGAACTGGTGCAGTCGGTGCAACAGGTCTCGGGCATCATGGCCGAGATCACCGCATCCGCCCGCGAGCAGAGCGACCGCATCGCCGAAGTGAGCCAGTCGGTGGGCGCGCTGGAGACCATGACGCAGCAGAACGCCGCGCTGGTGGAAGAAAGCAGCGCGGCCGCCGGCAGCCTCAAGGACCAGGCTGGCCGGCTCACGGACATGGTGGGCACCTTCCGCCTGACGCGCACCCCCGAATTGGCAGCGCCCGTCAGCCGCGCATGACCGCCTGGGCGTCCGGCGACCCCGGCGCCCGGATGGCGCGCCGCACGGGCACCTCGGCCTGCGCGGCGAACACGCTCTCGCGCAGCGCGGGCAGGTCCAGCACCCGCAGCCCGCCGTATTCCACGCAGATCGCGCCCTGCGCCTGCAGCTCGGCCAGCGCCTCGTTCACGCGCTGGCGCGACAGCCCCACCAGGTACGCCAGCTCCTGCTGCGTGATGCGCAGCACCTCGCGCACGCCCGGGTAGAGCACCGGATTGAACAGCGCCGCCAGGCTGCGCGCCACGCGCACGTCGGGGTTGCCCAGCCGGTCGATCTCGCGCGCGGCGATGAACTGGCCCAGCCGCTCGTTGAGCTGGTTCATCACGAACCGGTTGAAGCCGATGGAGTGGTCCAGCAGCCAGTGGAAGGTGTCGATGGGCAGGCCCGCCACCACGCTCTTGCGCAGCGCCTGGATGTTGTAGCGGTAGGGCTCGCGCTTGACCGCCGTGCCCTCGCCGAACCACCCGCCCGGGGGCACGCCGGTGAAGGTCATCGTCTGGCCCTGGGCGTTGTCGGTGCTCATCTTGAGCAGCCCCTCCACCACGCCGAACCAGTAGGTCACCGGCCGGCCCACGCGGCACACGTAGTCGCCCACCTTCGCATCGCCCACCAGCAGCGCGGCCACGGCGCGCTCGCGCTCGGGCGCGGACAGCAGCGCCAGCCAGGGAATGCCGTCCAGCTCCACCTGGGACGGCAGGCGGCGGCGCTGGTGCAGCGAAAGGTCATCGTTCATGGACTGCGAGCATGGCGCAGGAAGGCCGCTGGGCGATTGCGGGAATACCACGACGCGGACTGTTGCCGGGACGACAAAGAATCGGCCCGCTCGCGCCGATGATCCGCCCAAAGGCCACGGAGACACCATGCCAGAACTATTCCAACAGGCCCCCTGCTTCGCCCCGTCCGCCACGCCGGCCTCGCCCGCCGCGCGCCGCCGCCTGCTCGCGGGGGCGGCCGCGCTGGCCCTGCCCTGGATCGGCGCCGCGCCGGCGCGCGCACAGGGCACGGCGCTGCGCATCGCGCAGTCCACCGCGCTCACCGGGCCGCTGGGCGACCTGGGCTCGGCCATGCACCAGGGCGCCAAGGCCGCCTTCGCCGCCATCAACGCCCAGGGCGGCGTGCAGGGCCAGGCGATCGAACTCACCACGCTGGACGACGGCTACGACATCCCCCGCGCGCTGGCCAACGTGGACAAATTCCTCGCCGACCGCGAGCAGTTCGCGCTCTTCAACTGCATGGGCACGCCCATGGTCGAGGCCATGCTGCCCAAGGTGTTGCCCTCGGGCATGCCGTTCTTCGCCCCGTTCACCGGCGCCACGCTCAGCCGCGTGAAGGGCGCGCGCAGCGTGTTCAACGTGCGCGCCACCTACGCCGAAGAGGCCGACAAGCTGGTCCAGCACTTCTCCACGCTGGGCATCCGGCGCATCGCCGTGGCCTACCAGAACAACGCCTTCGGCAAGGAGGTGTTCAACGCCGCCCGCGACGCCATGGCCCGGCTGAAGCTGGGCGAACCGCTGTCCGGCACCGTCGAAAGCGATGCGTCGAACGCCGGCGCCACGGCGCGCCAGGTGGCCGACGGCAACCCCGAGGCGGTGCTGATCGGCCTGGCCGGCAAGCCGGCGCTGGAGTTCGTGAAAGCCTTCCGGAGCCTTCGGCGCGGCACCGCGCTGTATGCCACGTCCGTGATGGGCACCTCGGCCGCCGTCAAGGCCCTGGGACCGGATGCCGTCGGGCTCACCATCTCGCAGGTCGTGCCGCTGCCCACCAATGTGGTGGTGCCGGTGGTGCGCGAATTCCAGGCCGCCTGGAAAGCCGTGGGCGCCACGGCCGAGCCCTCGCACCTGGCGCTGGAGGGCTACATCAACGCCCGCGTGTTCGCCCAGGCCCTGCAGCGCGCGGGCCGCAACCCGTCGCGCGCCGCCTTCGTGGACGCCACCTGGAGCCTCAAGAACTGGGACCTGGGCGGCTTCGAAGTGAACGCCACCGGCCCGGAACGCAGCGCCTCGCGCTTCGTCGAGCTGACCCTCGTGGGGCGGGACGGCCGGTTCATCCGCTGAGCCGCACAGCGGTCGCCGGCCCGCGATCATCAGAACGCGGTGGACGAATCATTTGCTATTAAATATATAGCAATACAGGCATGCAATCCGCCGGCATGGGCCTGTTTTGGCCTGTACCAGCGCATCCGCTGCGCCCTCGACTTCGCCCTTGGCTTCGCCTTCACTGCGACGGCACGGCGTAGCGGTAGCCCCGGAATGCCCACACCGTGCCGGACGGCTCGATCTTCTCCAGCACCACGCCCGGCGCGGCCTGGTCGCCCTCGTGCAGCACCTGCCCATTGACGATGGCCATGCGGTAGGCCGGGTTGGCCGAATAGGTGGCGCCGCTGAACTGCATGGCCGGCAATTGCTCGCGCACGGACGGCGGCAGATCGCGCTGCGCCACGACGGGCTGGGCCGAGGCCTGGGCGGGCGGCGCCACGGCGGGTGCAGCCGGAGCCTGGGCCGGCGGCAGCAGGCGCGCGGTGGCCGCTGCCGCGGCCGAAGCGCGCGACAGGGGGGCGGACGCTGCGCGCTCGGCGGCGCGTTCGGGCGCAGGGGCTGCCGGCACCGCCGGTGCAGGTGCCACTGCCGCCGAAGGCACGGCGACCGGGGCCACACGCTCCGGCCGCAGCGCCGGAGCAGGGGCTGGCGCCGGCAACGGGGCCACGCGGGTGCGGGCGGGTGCTTCGGCGGGTGCGGGGGCCGGCGCAGGCAAGGGCGCCGTCACCGCAGCGGCTGGGGCGGCCACCGGGCCTGCAGGGCTGGACGCGGGCGCGGCCGCCAGCCGCACCGGCTCGGACGGCACCGCCGTGCGGTGCGCGAACCACCAGGACGCACCCGCCGCCGCACCGGCGACGGCCACGCCGGCCGCCAGCACCGGCAACCACGGCAGGGCGCCAGTGCGCGCCGGTTCGGCCACAGACGGGGCGCCCGGCGCCGGCACGGCCGGCGTGTGCAGGCCTGGCACGGCGCCGCGGCCGCGTTCGGCTTCGGCGCGCCGCAGGGCGTCAAGGATGTAGGACATAGGATGGAAAAAAGTGCGTGGGGCGGTGCCCGCCGGGCGGGGACATCAAAGTGCGGAGAAGGCCTGGCATGGGCTAATTTGCAGTGCTCAGCCGCGGCTCGGCCACGCCCGCGGCGCGGTTGAGCAGCATCAGGGTCAGCGGTCCGGCGCGGCCATCGGGCACCAGGCCCTGCGCGACCTGGAAGCGCTGGATGCGGGCGCGGCGCTGCGCGGCTTCCGCCCGCGGGGCGCTGCGCGCGGCGGCGGCATCGGCCGCGGGCGGCAACTGGGCGTCCAGCCACGCCAGCGTGGCGGGCTGGTCGGCCAGATCGCTGCCGTCCTGCAGGCCCGGCGGCGCACGCCACAGCGTGGCGAACTCGCCGCGCCAGGCCTGCGCCAGATCGGCCAGGGGCACCTGCAGCGTGCGCCCCGCGCCCGACAGCGTGGCCACGGCGCCGTCCAGCCGGGACATCACGACGGCCACCGGGCGCTCGTCCGCCGTGAACAGCGTGATCACGCCCGGCCGGTCGAGCTGGCGCACGAGGCCCAGCGCCGTGCGGCGCTGGCGAAAGCAGCGCAGGCCCTGGGAAGCCAGGCCCGCGCAGGCATCGGCTCCGGGCGCGGACGGGGCGCCCCAGGCCGCGGCCAGCGCGCGCCAGGCGTCGTGCTCGCCCTCGGGCTGCAGGGCCAGGAAGCCTTGCAGCGCCGAAGAGGGCACGGTGGCCGCGGCCGAGGCGGCGGGCAGGGAGGCCGCGTGGGAGGCCACCGGTGGCACCACGGAGGACGCCGGCCCGGCCGCCACCACCGGCCCCGGGCCCGGGCCCGCCACCGCAGCGCCCGTGGGCGGCCACCAGCCCAGCGCCCAGCCCGCGCACGCGACGGCCGCCGCACCGGCGAGGGCGCCGGCCCCCGCCACCGCCCAGCGCGGCGCCCGCGCGGCGCCCGTGCGGGCGGCAGGCGCGGCATCGAACACCTCGCGCGCGGCCTGGTCCACGATGGCCTCGTTCACCTCGCGCACGCCGCCGGCATAGGCGCCGAGCAGCGCCCGGTCGCACAGCAGGTTGATGCGCCGGGGCACGCCGCGCGCCAGGGCATGCACGCGCTGCAGGGCGCGCGCCGTGAAAGGCAACGCGCCCTGCAGGCCCGCCACGGCCATGCGGTGGGCGATGTACTGGCGGGTTTCCTCGGCGCTCAGGGCATCGAGGTGAAAGCGCGCGATCACGCGCTGGGCCAGTTGCTCCAGCGACGGGCCGGCGATCATGCCGCGCAGTTCGGGCTGGCCGATCAGGATGATCTGCAGCAGCTTGCGCTCGCTGGTTTCCAGGTTGGTGAGCAGGCGCAACTGCTCCAGCACATCGGCCGAGAGGTTCTGCGCCTCGTCGATGATGAGCACGTTGTTGCGGCCCGCCGCATGGGCCTGCAGCAGGAAGGCATTCAACGGGTCGATGCAGTCCTTGACCGTCTCGGAGCCCGGCACCGCCGGGGTGTGCGCCACGCCGAACTCGTCGCAGATGGAGCGCAGCAGCTCGCCCACCGTGAGCCGCGGATTGAAGATGTAGGCCACGTTGCAGTGCGCCGGGATCTGCTCCAGGAAGCACCGGCACACCGTGGTCTTGCCGGTGCCGATCTCGCCCGTCAGCAGCACAAAGCCGCCACCGGCGTCCAGGCCGTAGAGCAGGTGCGCCAGCGCCTCGCGGTGGCGGTCGCTCATGAACAGATAGCGCGGGTCGGGGGCGATGGAAAACGGCGCGTGCTCCAGGCCGAAAAACGGGGCGTACATGGCGGCAAGGATACCGCCCTGCCGTGGCGGTCCTGCAGCGGCACCCTTTCCCCCTGGACCCGCCACGGGCAGGGTTACACCCGTCAGGAGTTTCCCGCAAATTGTCGTCGGCAAGACAAGAAGACGTCAAAGCGGTTCCTACCATCCGTTGCATCTCCCTTGCATGGCTGCGCGCCCCGCCAGCAGCCTCGGCGGACACCACCGGTAGGAACAGGCATGACGACCACCTTCCCCCAACTGCTGCTGCGGCACGCCGCCGAACGGCCCACCGACGCGGCGCTGCGCGAAAAGGAATACGGCATCTGGCAGACCCACACCTGGTCGGGCCTGGCCGCCATGGTGGAGACGCTGTGCGCCGGCCTGCACCAGGCCGGGCTGCACGCGGGCGAGCACCTGGTGGTGGTGGGCGCCAACCGCCCGCGCCTGTATGCCACCATGCTCGCGGCGCAGTCGCTGGGTGCCATTCCCGTGCCGCTGTACCAGGATGCGGTGGCCGCCGAATGCATCTACCCCCTGAACAACGCCGAGGTGCGCTTTTGCGTGGTGGAAGACCAGGAGCAGGTGGACAAGCTGCTGGAGATCCGCGCGCAGTGCCCCGCCCTGTCGCACCTGTATTTCGACGATCCGCGCGGCCTGCGCAACTACAGCGAGCCGGGCCTGGCGTCGCTCGATGCCCTGGTCGAGGCCGGCACCGCCTTCGTGGCGCAGAACCCCGGCTGGTTCCGCGCGCAGGTCGACCGGGTGCAGCCCGGCGACGTGGCGGCCATGTTCTTCACCTCGGGCACCACCGGCAACCCCAAGGGCGTGGTGCACACGCACGCCACCTTGCTCGACCGCGCGCAGGCCGGCGCCGAGTTCGACCGCCTGACGTCCGCCGAGGAGGTGCTGGCCTACCTGCCGCCCGCGTGGATCGGGCAGAACATCTTCAGCTACTCGCAGTGGCTGGCCTGCGGCTACGTGGTGAACTGCCCCGAGTCGGCCGGCACCGTCTCCATCGACCTGAAGGAGGTCGGCCCCACCTACTACTTCGCCCCGCCGCGCATCTTCGAGGGCCTGCTCACCAGCGTGATGATCCGCATGGAAGACGCGGGCGCGCTCAAGCGCAAGATGTTCCACGCCTGCATGGCGGTGGCCCGCCGCGTGGGCCCGGCGCGCATGGACGGCCAGCCCGTGGGCCTGCTGGACCGCATCAAGTACGCGCTGGGCGACTTGCTGGTCTATGGCCCGCTGCGCAACAACCTGGGCTTTTCGCGCGTGCGGGTGGCCTACACGGCCGGCGAGGCCATCGGGCCGGACCTGTTCACCTTCTACCGCTCGATCGGCATCAACTTGAAGCAGCTGTACGGCTCCACCGAGACCGCCGTGTTCGTGTGCCTGCAGCCCGACCACCAGGCGCGCGCCGACACCGTGGGCGTGCCGATCCGCGGCGTGCAGATCCAGGTGGCCGACAACGGCGAGATCCTCGTCAAGTCCGCCGGCCTGCTCAAGGAGTACTACAAGAACCCCACCGCCACGGCCGAGGTGCTCACGGCCGATGGCTGGTATCGCACGAGCGATGCGGGCTTTCTCGATGCGCACGGCCACCTCAAGATCATCGACCGCGTGAAGGACGTGGGCCGCATCCAGGGCGGCGCCAACGACGGCGCCATGTTCGCGCCCAAGTACGTGGAGAACAAGCTCAAGTTCTTTCCGTACATCAAGGAGGCCGTGGCCCTGGGCGACCGGCGCGAGAAGGTGTGCGCCATGGTCAACATCGACTTCGACGCCGTGGGCAACTGGGCCGAGCGCCGCAACCTGCCCTACGCGGGCTACACCGACCTGGCGCAAAAGCCCGAGGTGTACGAGCTGATCCGCGACTGCGTGGAGAAGGTGAACGCCGACCTCGCGGGCGATGCGCTGCTGGCGGGCAGCCAGATCAGCCGCTTTCTCGTGCTGCACAAGGAACTGGATGCGGACGACGGCGAGCTCACGCGCACCAACAAGGTCCGCCGCGGCTTCATCGCCGACAAGTACGGCACGCTGGTGGAGGCGCTGTACGCCGGCCGCACCGAACAGTTCATCGAGACGCAGGTCAAGTTCGAGGACGGCCGCACGGGCAGCGTGAGCGCCACGCTCAAGCTCGACGACGCCCGGACCTTCGCCCCGACGAAGCAGGCCGCCTGACCGCAACGCCGCAAGACCCCACCATGACCACCAAGAAGATCGGCGACGTCATCCTCGACGTCCAGAACATCAGCCTGCGGTTCGGGGGCGTGAAAGCGCTCACCGACATCTCGTTCAACGTGCGCGAGCACGAGATCCGCGCCATCATCGGCCCCAACGGCGCGGGCAAGAGCTCGATGCTCAACTGCATCAACGGCGTCTATGCACCGCAGGACGGCTCCATCACCTTCCGGGGCAAGACGTTCTCGCACATGAACTCGCGCCAGGTGGCCGAGATGGGCGTGGCGCGCACCTTCCAGAACCTGGCGCTGTTCAAGGGCATGAGCGTGATCGACAACATCATGTCGGGGCGCAACCTCAAGATCAAGAGCAACCTCTTCCTGCAGGCGCTGCGCATCGGCCCGGCCGAGCGCGAGGAGATGCGCCACCGCGCGTTCGTCGAACGCATCATCGATTTCCTGGAGATCCAGGCCTGGCGCAAGACGCCCGTGGGCCAGCTGCCCTACGGCCTGCAAAAGCGCGTGGACCTGGGCCGGGCCCTGGCGATGGAGCCGCAGGTGCTGCTGCTGGACGAACCCATGGCCGGCATGAACGTGGAGGAAAAGCAGGACATGTGCCGCTTCATCCTCGATGTGAACGACGAGTTCGGCACCACCATCGTGCTCATCGAGCACGACATGGGCGTGGTGATGGACATCTCCGACCGCGTGGTCGTGCTCGACTACGGCAAGAAGATCGGCGATGGCACGCCCGACGAAGTGCGCAGCAACGACGACGTGATCAGCGCCTATCTCGGCACCTCGCACTGACCGGAGAACACACACCATGGCTTTCTTTCTCGAAACCCTGATCGGCGGCCTGATGGCGGGCATGCTGTATTCGCTGGTGGCCCTGGGCTTCGTGCTGATCTACAAGGCCTCGGGCGTCTTCAACTTCGCGCAGGGCGCGATGGTGCTGTTCGCGGCGCTCGCGATGGCCCGGCTGTCCGAATGGATTCCCCAATGGACCGGCATCGACAGCCGGCTGCTGGCCGGCATCGCGGCCTTCGTCCTGGCCGGCGCGCTCATGTTCGTGGTGGCCTGGTGCATCGAGCGGCTGGTGCTGCGCCACCTGGTCAACCAGGAAGGCGCCACGCTGCTCATGGCCACGCTGGGCATCACCTACTTCCTCGAAGGCCTGGGCCAGACGATGTTCGGCAGCGACATCTACAAGATCGACATCGGCATGCCCAAGGAGCCGATCTTCGCCCTCGAGTCGATGTTCGAGGGCGGCGTGCTCATCAACAAGGAAGACGTGATCGCCGCCGCCATCGCCGCGGGGCTGGTGATCCTGCTGAGCATCTTCTTTCAGAAGACCTCCACCGGCCGCGCGCTGCGCGCCGTGGCCGACGACCACCAGGCGGCGCAGTCCATCGGCATCCCGCTCAACCGCATCTGGGTGATCGTGTGGTGTGTGGCGGGCGTGGTGGCGCTGGTGGCCGGAATGATCTGGGGCAGCAAGCTGGGCGTGCAGTTCTCGCTCACCACGGTGGCGCTGCGCGCGCTGCCGGTGGTGATCCTGGGCGGCCTCACCTCGGTGCCGGGCGCCATCATCGGCGGGCTGATCATCGGCGTGGGCGAGAAGCTCTCCGAGGTGTACCTGGGCCCGTTCGTGGGCGGCGGCATCGAGATCTGGTTCGCGTACGTGCTGGCGCTGGTCTTTCTCCTCTTCAGGCCCCAGGGCTTGTTCGGAGAGAAGATCATTGACCGCGTGTAACCCATAACGACAAGAACACAGGAGACACGCCATGCTCTACCGCGAAAACGGCCAGTTCAAGACCAGCTACCGCGCCGACCAGCAGATCTTTCCCATCGCGCAGGACCGCATCGCCATGGTGGTGCTGCTGGCCGTGGCCTTCATCGCCGTGCCGATGCTGGCGAGCGACTATTTCTTCCGCGCGATCCTGATCCCGCTGGTCATCATGTCCATGGCCGCGCTGGGCGTGAACATCCTCGTGGGCTACTGCGGGCAGATCTCGCTGGGCTCGGGGGCCTTCATGGCCGTGGGCGCTTACGGGGCCTACAACTTCTTCGTGCGCGTGCCGGGCCTGCCGCTCATTCCGGCCATCGTGCTGGGCGGGCTGTGCGCCACGTTCTTCGGCATCCTCTTCGGCCTGCCCAGCCTGCGCGTGAAGGGCCTGTACCTGGCGGTGGCCACGCTGGCGGCGCAGTTCTTCAGCGACTGGATGTTCCTGCGCATCAAGTGGTTCACCAACAACTCCGACTCGGGCTCGGTGTCGGTCAACGGACTGCAGGTGTTCGGTATGCCCATCGAGAGCGCGCAGTCCAAGTACCTCTTTTGCCTCGCCCTGCTCGTGGTGGTGGCGCTGCTGGCCAAGAACCTGGTGCGCGGCGCGGTGGGCCGCGAGTGGATGGCCATCCGCGACATGGACGTGGCCGCCGCGGTGATCGGCATCCGCCCCATGTACGCCAAGCTCAGCGCCTTCGCCGTCAGCTCGTTCATCGTGGGCATGGCCGGCGCGCTGTGGGCCTTCGTGCACCTGGGCGCGTGGGAGCCTGCGGCGTTCTCGGTGGAGGTGTCGTTCCGGCTGCTGTTCATGGTGATCATCGGCGGGCTGGGCTCGATCATGGGCGGCTTCTTCGGCGCGGCCTTCATCGTGGTGCTGCCCATCGTGCTCAACCAGTTCCTGCCCGCGCTGATGGGCCTGTTCGGCATCCACATCTCCACGGCCGGCGTGTCGCACGCCGAGCTGATGATCTTCGGCGCGCTCATCGTGTGGTTCCTCATCGTCGAGCCGCACGGCCTGGCCAAGCTGTGGTCCACGGCCAAGCAAAAGCTGCGCCTGTGGCCCTTCCCACACTGATCCACCCGGTTCCCCCCCGCGCTTCAATCCATTCAATTTCCAAGGAGAGACAAATGAAGCTTTCGAAACTCGTGATCGCCGCCCTCGTGGCGGCAGGCAGTGTTTCCGTGGAGACCAGCGCCGTCGCGCAGGCCAAGGAGCAGTTCTTTCCGCTGCTGTCGTACCGCACGGGGCCGTATGCGCCCAACGGCGTGCCGTGGGCCAACGGCAAGCAGGACTACATCAAGATGATCAACGCGCGCGACGGCGGCGTGAACGGCGTCAAGCTCACGTTCGAGGAATGCGAGACCGGCTACGCCACCGACCGCGGCGTGGAGTGCTACGAGCGCCTGAAGGGCCGCCCCGGCGTGGCGCTGTTCGATCCGCAGGCCACCGGCATCACCTTCGCGCTGACCGAAAAAGCCCCGGTGGACAAGATCCCGCTGATGACGCTGGGCTACGGCCTGTCGGTCGCGCAGGACGGCATGGCCTTCAAGTGGAACTTCCCCTTCATGGGCAGCTACTGGACGGGCGCCGACATCCTGATCCAGCACATCGGCAAGCAGGCCGGCGGGCTGGACAAGCTCAAGGGCAAGAAGATCGCGCTGGTCTACCACGACAGCCCGTTCGGCAAGGAGCCCATTCCCGTGCTGCAGGAGCGCGCCAGGATGCACGGCTTCGAGCTGCAGATGCTGCCGGTGACCGCCCCCGGCGTGGAGCAGAAGGCCACCTGGCTGCAGGTGCGCCAGAGCCGCCCCGACTACGTGCTGCTGTGGGGCTGGGGCGTGATGAACTCCACCGCCCTGAAGGAAGCGCAGGCCACGGGCTTCCCGCGCGACAAGCTCTATGGCGTGTGGTGGGCCGGCGCCGAGCCGGATGTGCGCGACGTGGGCGAAGGCGCCAAGGGCTACCACGCGCTGGCGCTGAACGGCTATGGCACGCAGTCCAAGGTGATCCAGGACATCCTGAAGAACGTGCACGACAAGGGCCAGGGCACGGGGCCGAAGGACGAGGTGGGATCGGTGCTGTACACGCGCGGCGTGATCATCCAGATGCTGGCCGTCGAGGCCGTGCGCCGCGCGCAGGAACGCTTCGGCAAGGGCAAGGTCATGACCGGCGAGCAGGTGCGCTGGGGCATGGAGAACCTCGCGCTCGATCAGAAGAAGCTCGACGCGCTGGGCTTCAACGGGATCATGCGGCCGCTGTCCACGAGCTGCTCCGACCACATGGGCTCCACCTGGTCGCGCGTGCACACCTGGGACGGCAAGAAGTGGGACTTCTCCTCCGACTGGTACCAGGCCGACGAGCAGATCCTGAAGCCCATGATCAAGGCCGGCTCCGACAAGTACCTGGCCGACAAGAAGATGACGCGGCGGGATGCGGCCGACTGCCAGAGCTAAGGACAACCCCCTGAGCCGCTGCGCGGCTTCCCCCTTCTCTGGCTTCGCTGTGCGAAGCGGAAGGGGGACGACGCCAGCGCCGCGGGCGGCCCTTGCGCGGCGTCTGCTGGCGTGGGGCGCGCCGGTTTTTTGAGGCTGTGTTCACAGCCGCCAATCGAAAGCGTTGCACCGCAGCGCTTTCGATTGGCACAGCGAAGGCAACACCATGGAACCCAGAAACATCGTCCTGAACGTCAACGGCATCGAGGTCATCTACAACCACGTGATCCTCGTGCTCAAGGGCGTCTCGCTGCAGGTGCCCGAAGGCGGCATCGTCGCCATCCTGGGTGGCAACGGCGCGGGCAAGACCACCACGCTGCGCGCCATCTCCAACCTGCTGCAGGGCGAGCGCGGCGCGGTCACCAAGGGCAGCATCGAGCTGCGGGGCGAGCGCATCGAGAACCTCTCGCCCGCCGACCTCGTGCAGCGCGGCGTGGTGCAGGTGATGGAGGGGCGCCACTGCTTCGCCCACCTCACCATCGAAGAGAACCTGATGACGGGCTCGTACACCCGCACCAGCCGCGCCGAGATCGCGGCCAACCTGGAGAAGGTGTACGCGTACTTCCCGCGCCTGAAGACCCGCCGCACCTCGCAGGCCGCCTACACCTCGGGCGGCGAGCAGCAGATGTGCGCCATCGGCCGCGCGCTCATGGCCAACCCCAGCATGGTGCTGCTCGATGAGCCCTCGATGGGCCTGGCGCCGCAGATCGTGGAGGAGGTCTTCAACATCGTGAAGGACCTCAACACCAAGGAAAAGGTGACCTTCCTGCTGGCCGAGCAGAACACCAACATGGCGCTCAAATACTCGGACTACGGCTACATCATGGAAAGCGGCCGCGTGGTGATGGACGGCGCGGCGAGCGACCTGGCCAACAACGAGGACGTGAAGGAGTTCTACCTGGGCGTCGGCGGCGGCGAGCGCAAGAGCTTCAAGGACGTCAAGAGCTACAAGCGCCGCAAGCGCTGGCTGGCCTAGGTCCACCGCGAATCCGGCGCGCCGCGACCGCGCGGTGCAGTCCAGCCCACCATTTGCCTGTCTCCCATCCCCAGCACGCCCAGAACGTGCACCCCGGAGGTATATCCATGAGCGTTTTCTACGACGACCTCGAAACCCGCCCGCCCGAAGCCCGCGAAAGCGCATTGATGGCCGCGCTGCCCGCGCAGGTGGCGCATGCGCAGCGGGCCTCGCCCGCGTTCGCCGGCATCCTGCAGGGCATCGATCCGGCGGGCATCGCCACGCGCCAGGCGCTGGCCACCTTGCCGGTCACGCGCAAGCACGAGCTGCTCGCGCGCCAGCAGGCCGGCCGTGCCACCAACGTGTTCGGCGGATTCAGCGCGCTGTCGTTCGGCGCCGCCATGCCGCGCGTGTTCGCCAGCCCCGGCACGCTGTACGAACCGGAGGGCACGCGGCGCGACTACTGGCGCATGGCGCGCGCCATCCACGCCGCCGGCTTTCGGCCCGGCGAACTGATCCACAACAGCTTCAGCTACCACTTCGTGCCCGCCGGTTCGATGATGGAAACCGGCGCCCATGCACTGGGCTGCTCGGTGTTCCCGGGCGGCACGGGCCAGACCGAGCAGCAGGTGCAGGCCATGGCCGAACTGAAACCCGCGGGCTACATCGGCACGCCGAGCTTTCTCAAGATCCTGCTGGACAAGGCGGCCGAGCTGGGCACGCCGCTGCCCAGCGTGGGCAAGGCCCTGGTCTCGGGCGAGGCGTTTCCGCCCTCGCTGCGCGATTGGCTGGCCGGGCGGGGCGTGGCCGGCTACCAGTGCTATGCCACGGCCGACCTGGGCCTGATCGCTTACGAAACCACCGCGCGCGAAGGCCTGGTGCTGGACGAGGGCGTGATCGTGGAGATCGTGCGGCCCGGCACCGGCGACCCGGTGCCCGAAGGCGAGGTGGGCGAACTGGTGGTGACCACGCTCAACCCCGACTACCCGCTGATCCGCTTCGGCACGGGTGACCTCTCGGCCGTGCTGCCCGGCACCTGCCCCACCGGCCGCACCAACACCCGCATCCAGGGCTGGATGGGCCGGGCCGATCAGACCACCAAGGTGCGCGGCATGTTCGTGCACCCCGGCCAGGTGGCCGACATCGTGCGGCGCTTTCCGCAGGTGCTGCGCGCGCGCCTGGTGGTGAGCGGCGAGATGGCCAGCGACCAGATGCTGCTGCGCGTGGAAACCACCGAGACCGCCGCCGGCCTGGCCGTGCAATTGGCCGAGGCGATGCGCGAGCAGACCAAGCTGCGCGGCGAGGTCGAGATGGTGGCCCCCGGCACGCTGCCCAATGACGGCCGTGTGATCGAGGACGCACGCAGCTATCGATGAGCCCGGCAGCCGCCCACCGGATCGCCGCACCCGTCGCTCCTATATTAATAGCTTAAAAACCAATACAGACAAGCGCTGCAGGCCTATAAACCTTTAAACCCCTACACGTTACTGCTAAGTAATTACCTTGATGGCGGTGTAAAAACCGGTGGCTATCATGGCGCGTCTTTTCAAAGGAACCTCATGAAAACTACATTCAAGACCGCACTGGTGGCCGTTGCCGTGGCCGCCGCTTTCGGCGCGCAGGCGCAGGGTTTTCCCTCCAAGGACAAGACGGTCACGATCGTCGTTCCTTTCGCCGCCGGTGGCCCGACCGACCGCGTGGCACGCGATCTGGCGGAGGCCATGCGCAAGCCGCTGGGTGGGGTGAGCGTGGTGATCGACAACGCCGCGGGCGCAGGCAGCAGCATCGGCACCGCCAAGGTGGCGCGCGCCAGTGCCGACGGCTATACCCTGCTGCTCAACCACATCGCCATGGCCACCATGCCGGCGCTGTACCGCAAGCTGCCGTTCAGCGTGCCCAACGACTTTGAATACCTGGGCGTCGTGAACGACGTGCCCATGACGCTCATCGCCCGCCCCACGCTGCCCGCCAACAACTACAAGGAACTGGCCACCTGGATCGAGCAGAACAAGGGCAAGATCAACCTGGGCCATGCCGGCCTGGGCGCCGCGTCGCACCTGTGCGGCCTGCTGTACCAGAGCGCGATCAAGGTCGAGATGACCCCCGTGCCCTACAAGGGCACGGCACCCGCCATCACCGACCTGATCGGTGGCCAGATCGACCTGCTGTGCGACCAGACCACCAACACCACCTCGCAGATCGAGGCCAAGAAGGTCAAGGCCTACGCGGTCACCACGCCCAAGCGCCTCACCACGCCATCCCTCAAGGACCTGCCCACGCTGGCTGAGTCCGGCGTCAAGGACTTCCAGGTCACGATCTGGCACGGCCTGTACGCGCCCAAGGGCACGCCCGCCGACGTGCTCAAGAAGCTCAACGACGCCCTGAAGGCCGCGCTGAAAGACCCCGACTTCATCAAGAAGCAGGAAGGCCTGGGCGCCGTGGTGGCGGCCGACCAGCGCGTCGAACCCGCCGAGCACAAGAAGTTCGTGCAGGCCGAGATCGACAAGTGGGGCCCCATCATCAAGGCCGCCGGCACCTACGCCGACTGATCCGACTGATCCCACTGACGGGCCGGGCACTGCGCCACACGCAGCGCCCGCGCATCGCCCCGACCGCCTCTGGCCTTGCGCCCCGGGCGGTTTTTTTCTTGGGGCGTGCATTTTGCGAGGCGTGGAACGCGCTCCGGCCTACGGGTCATCCCTCTGCCCGCCTCGCGCAGCGGGGCCTACAACGGGGGATTGACCGCCATCCCCAAGGACCGATCCCCATGCGCTTTTCCGCCACCCCGTCCAAGACCCTTCGCCAGCCCCTTGCCACGCCGCGCCGCCGCGCGCTGGCGCTCGCCGCCCTGCTGCTGGCCGCCGGCCTTTGGAACGCGATGCCCGGCGCCCATGCCCAGTCCGGCGCATGGCCCACCAAGCCGGTGCGCATCGTCGTGCCGTTCGCCCCCGGCGGCACCACCGACATCCTGGCGCGCGCCGTGGCGCCCGAGCTGGGCCGCGCCTTCGGCCAGCAGTTCATCGTGGACAACCGGGGCGGCGCGGGCGGCAACATCGGCGCCGAAGTGGTCGCCAAGTCGCCGGCCGACGGCTACACCCTGCTGATGGGCACGGTCGGCACGCACGGCATCAACCGCGCGCTGTACAGCAGGTTGCCCTACGACCCCATCAAGGACTTCGTGCCCATCACCCTGGTGGCGGCCGTGCCCAACGTGATGGAGATCAACGCCGACAAGGCGCGCACGCTGGGCATCCAGTCGGTGCCCGACTTCATCCGCTACGCCAAGGCCCACCCCGGCCAGCTGAACATGGCATCGAGCGGCAACGGCACCTCGATCCACCTGGCCGGCGAGCTGTTCAAGAGCATGACCGGGACCTACATGCTGCACATGCCCTACCGCGGCTCCGGCCCCGCGCTGCTGGACCTGGTGGGCGGCAACATGGACGTGATGTTCGACAACCTGCCGTCTTCCATGGCGCAGATCAAGGCCGGCAAGCTCAAGGCCCTGGCCGTGACCAGCGCCCACCGCTCGCCCGCCCTGCCCGATGTGCCCACGGTCGAAGAGGTCGGCGGCCCGGATCTCAAGGGCTACGAGGCCAGCTCGTGGTTCGGCCTGCTCGCCCCCGCCGGGACCCCGCCCGAGATCGTGGCCCGCATCCAGCAGGAAACCGCCAAGGCCCTGGCCACCCCGGCCGTCAAGGAACGCCTGCTGGCGCAGGGCGCGATCCCTGGCGGCAACTCGCCGGCCGACTTCGCCAAACACATCGACAGCGAACACCGCAAGTGGGCGCAGGTGGTGAAGGCGTCGGGCGCAAAGGTGGATTGAGCCGCGGTGGCGCGGCCGCACGCCTCCCGGTGGGCGTTCAGTACGCGCTGACCGCCCGGGCGATCAACCCATCCGGATAGGGCTGCATGCCGTTTTCCAGCTGCACGATGGTGCGCATGACCGGCGGCAGGGTCGCAGCGTTCAGGCAGATGAAGGCGTGCGGGCTGATGTCCAGGCTGCCGGCGACCTGCCGCACGTAGTCGCAGGGGTCGCACTCGCCGCAGGCTGCCCAGCGGCGGATGATGCCGTCGATGGTGCACAGCTGGTACTTGGCCTGGTAGTTGCGCAGCAGCAGGGCCATGGCGCGCAGGCCCCAGTACGGCTCGCAGAACACCACGAACCGGGGGTCGGCCGACTGGTCCTCGGCCATGCCGCGCCAGCCAATGTGGTTGCGCACGATGTTGCCGGGATTGTGGTTGCGGATGCCGCGCGGAACGAGAGTCAACATGAAAAGCGGTGAGAACGCAGGATATGGTGCCCACGGTGGGGCGCTGGGCCCGGGTCTCGCGTCACGGTCGCTCGACCCCTGGCTTCGGACTCGAACTGTAGGTGCCCGGGTCCTGAAATTCACGCTTTCCACGCCGCGCTGAAGCAGGATTCAGAACTTTTAAGGTCGGCTTGGCCCGATCGGCACCACGGGTGCCGCGCTGCGGAAATTCGAAACGTTCTCGCCTGAAAAATCCGGCATGCCGGCCCCGATCCTGGCCTTCACTTCCTCCGCCAGGAGGGACTTGCATGCCGCGGCCGACGCCCGCGTGCCCGGCCTCATGGCGGCCTGCCGCAGCGCCGGTCCGGCCTGGTTCACCAGACCACGTCGTGCCCTTCCGCGGCGCTGCGTTGGAGCATGTCGATGATCGGCGCCGCGCGCTGGCGCAGGCGCACGGTGTCGGGGCGCTCGCCCGCATCGTCGTCCTCGCTGCCCGGCGCCTCGCCGGCATCGGACCGACCCTTGGCGTCGTCGGCTGCGACGGCGGCTTCCAGTGCCTGGAGCGCGGCGGGGATCTGCGCGGCGGTGACGATGCCGTGCGGGTCGGTGCCCTTGCCCATGATCTGCAGCAGCTGGCGGCCGTTGGCCTCCAGCATGATGACGTCGGCGGTGGCGCGGGATTTGAACTTGTACAGCATGGGTGGCGAGGGTCCTTGGTAAGGGTGGGTAGGTAGGGGTGATGGGGTGGCTTGCAGCCGTCAATGCCCGGCCGGGCTGGTGCGTGAATGCATGTAGTCGCGGGTGAAAGGATAGTCCGACTGGGCCCCGCGCAGGGCGCCCGTGGCCAGGTCGCCGTCGGGCCGCGCGGCCAGCATCTGGTGCAGGGCCATCCAGCCGCGCTCGAATCCCATGGCGCTGCCGGCCAGGTAGAGGCGGTAGGCGCGCAGGGCACGCTCGCCCTGCGGCGCGCCGACCCCGGCCGAGAGCACGCGCAGCGCTTCCTGCAGCCGCGCCTCCAGCGCGTCGGACCAGGCCCAGAGCGTGCGCGCGTAGTGCGGGCGCAGGTTCTCGGTGTCCACCATCTCCAGGCCGCTGGCCGCCAGATCGTGCAGCACGGCGCTCACATGCAGCAGCTCGCCGCCCGGGAAGATGTACTTTTCGATGAAGTCGCCCAGGCCGGCGCCCAGCTGCGCGTTGTCCACGCCGCCCGAGGTGATGCCGTGGTTGAGCAGCAGCCCGCCGGGCCGCAAAAGCCGGCGCACGGTGGCGAAGTAATCGGGCATGTGCGCGCGGCCCACGTGCTCGAACATGCCCACCGAGGCGATGCGGTCGAACGGCGCGGGCTCGGGGTGCTGCAGTTCGCGGTAGTCGCGCAGTTCCATGCGCACGCGGCCCGACAGGCCCCGCTCGGCGATGAGGCGCGACACGTGCGCGTGCTGGTTGCGCGACAGGGTGATGCCGGTGGCGTCCACGCCATAGTGCTCGGCCGCCCACAGCAGCAGCCCGCCCCAGCCCGCGCCGATGTCCAGGAAGCGCTGGCCCGGCGCGAGCCGCAGCTTGCGGCAGATGTGGTCGAGCTTGGCCTCCTGCGCCTGGGCCAGGTCCATGGCGCCGTCGCGGTAGTAGGCGCACGAATACACGCGGCGCGGGTCCAGCCACAGGGCGTAGAAGTCGTCGGACAGGTCGTAGTGGAACCGCACCTGCTGCGCATCGCGCGTGATGGTGTGCACCGCGCGCGAGCGGGCGCGGGCCATCATGCGCGTCCACCACCCGGCCTGTTCGCGCGCCGGGTCGCCGTGCAGCAGGGCGGCGGCGGCCGCCACCAGGTCGCGCATGCGGCCTTCGAAGCGCACGCGCCCCTCGACGATGGCCGCGCCCAGGTCGCCCACCTCGCCCGAGAGCAGCGCCGCCAGCGAGCGGCGGTCGCGGAACTGCAGCGCCACCGGGGCCTGCGCACGGCCCAGCCGCTGCCCGCCGGGCAGTTCGAGCGAGAGGTCCACCGGCAGGGATTCCAGCCGGGCTTGCAGGGCGTGCAGCAGCGGTTTCATGGCCGTCGATTCTTGAACCGCCCCAACGCCTCGTCAATGGCCGTTGTCCGACACGGGCGCGCCCGATCGGCACAGGCCCCATTGACAGTCATTCGTTTAAGCCTAAACTGTTTTCACATGAACATCCTGTGCATCGGCGGTGGTCCCGCCGGCCTTTATTTCGCCCTGCTGATGAAGCGGCAGGACCCGGCGCACCGCGTCGTGGTGGTGGAGCGCAACCGGCCGTTCGACACCTTCGGCTGGGGCGTGGTGCTGTCGGACCAGACGCTGGCCAACCTGCACGCGGCCGATCCCGAAACCGCCGCGCAGATCGGCGATGCGTTCAACCACTGGGACGACGTGGCGGTGTTCCTGCGCGGGCGCAGCGTGCGCTCCAGCGGCCATGGCTTTTGCGGCATCGGGCGCAAGCGGCTGCTCAACATCCTGCAGGAGCGCTGCCTGGCGCTGGGCGTGGAGCTGGTGTTCGAGACCGACGTGTCCGACGACCAGGCGCTCGCCGCGCGCTACCGAGCCGACCTGGTGATCGCCAGCGACGGCCTGAACAGCCGCATCCGCACGCGCTATGCCGAGGTCTTCCAGCCCGACATCGACCTGCGCCAGTGCCGCTTCGTGTGGCTGGGCACGCACCAGAAGTTCGAGGCCTTCACCTTCGCGTTCGAAGAGACCGAGCACGGCTGGTTCCAGGCGCACGCCTACCAGTTCGACGCCGACACCTCCACCTTCATCGTCGAGACGCCCGAGGCCGTGTGGCAGGCCCACGGGCTGGACCGCATGGAGCAGCCCGAGGCCATCGCCTTCTGCGAACGGCTATTCGCGCCCTACCTGGGCGGGCACGCGCTCATCAGCAACGCCACGCACCTGCGCGGCTCGGCCAACTGGATCCGCTTTCCGCGCGTGATCTGCCGCACCTGGGTGCATCGGGAAACCATCGGCGGCAAGGCGGTGCCCATCGTGCTGATGGGCGATGCCGCGCACACGGCGCATTTCTCGATCGGCAGCGGCACCAAGCTCGCGCTGGAAGACGCCATCGACCTGGCCCAGACGCTGGCCACCGGCGCGACCCTGGAGCAGGCGCTGCACGACTACGAGGCGCGCCGCAGCGTCGAGGTGCTCAAGATCCAGAACGCCGCGCGCAACTCCACCGAGTGGTTCGAGAACGTGGCGCGCTACAGCCGGCTGCCGGTGGAGCAGTTCGCCTATTCGCTGCTCACGCGCAGCCAGCGCATCAGCCACGAGAACCTGCGCCTGCGCGACGCGCGCTGGCTGGAGGGCTACGAGGCCTGGCTGGCCCAGGCGCGCCCCACGGTCGGCGCGGCGCCGGCCCCGGCACCCGCCGGCGTGCCCGGCGACAGCGGCGCCGCGGTGGCGCCCATGCTCACGCCCTTCACGCTGCGCGGCCTCACGCTCGATAACCGCATCGTCGTCTCGCCCATGGCCACCTACAGCGCGGTCGAGGGCGTGCCGCAGGACTTCCACCTGGTGCACCTGGGCGCCCGCGCGCTCGGCGGCGCGGCGCTGGTGATGGTGGAGATGACCGCCCCCACGCCCGACGGCCGCATCACCCCCGCCTGCACCGGGCTGTGGAACGATGCGCAGCAGGCCGCCTTCACGCGCATCGTGGATTTCGTGCACGGCAGCAGCCGCGCCAAGATCGGCCTGCAGCTGGGCCACAGCGGCCCCAAGGGCTCCACGCGCGTGGGCTGGGAAGGCACGGATGAGCCCCTGCCCGAGGGCGATCCGCACGGCAACTGGCCGCTGCGCGCCGCCAGCGCCCTGCCCTACGGCCCGCAGAACCAGACACCCGCCGCGCTGACGCGCGCCGACATGGACGCGCTCACCGCCGCCTTCGTGGCCAGCGCCCGGCGTGCGGCCGCCTGCGGCTTCGACTGGCTGGAGCTGCACTGCGCGCACGGCTACCTGCTGGCCAGCTTCATCAGCCCGCTGACCAACCAGCGCACCGACGAATACGGCGGCCGCCTGGAAAACCGCTGCCGCTACCCGCTCGAGGTGTTCGCGGCGGTGCGCGCCGCGTGGCCCGCCGAGCGCCCCATGAGCGTGCGCATCTCGGCCCACGACTGGGCACCCGGCGGCACCACGCCGGACGACGCCGTGGCGATGGCGCGGTGGTTCAAGGCCGCGGGCTGCGATTTGATCGACGTCTCCTCCGGCCAGACCACGCGCGCCGCCCGGCCGGTGTACGGGCGCATGTACCAGACGCCGTTCGCCGACCGCATCCGCAATGAGGTGGAGATCGCCACCATGGCCGTGGGCGCCATCAGCGAGGCCGACCATGCCAACAGCATCATCGCCGCCGGCCGCGCCGACCTGTGCGCCCTCGCCCGCCCGCACCTGGCCGACCCGGCCTGGACGCTGCACGCCGCCGCGCAACTGGGCGAGACGGCCAGCCGCCACGTGCACTGGCCGCGCCCCTACGGCCCGGGCCGCGACCAGCTGCTGCGCGAGGCCTCCAAGCAAAAACAGGCCCCAGCGCAATCGGTACTAGGGCATACCGCTATTAAAACAATAGCAAATGATGCCCTGGACTGAAACCATGGACCTCGAAGCCCGCCTTCACGGCGCCGCCCCCAGCGAGCACCCCGAGGCCCTGCGCCTGTGGCTGCGCCTGCTCACCTGCACGCAGCTGGTGGAAAAGCAGGTGCGCACCCGGCTGCGCGACCAGTTCGGCACCACGCTGCCGCGCTTCGACCTGATGGCGCAGCTCGAACGCGCGCCGGAGGGCCTGAAGATGAAGGACCTCTCGCGCCGCATGATGGTCACCAGCGGCAACGTCACCGGCATCACCGACCAGCTCGTCGCCGAAGGGCTGGTGGAACGCGTGGACGTGGCGGGCGACCGCCGCGTGTTCCTCGTGCGGCTCACGCCGCGCGGGCGCGAACAGTTCGACGCGATGGCCCACGCGCACGCGCAGTGGATCGTCGAGGCCTTCGGCCCGCTCGGCGAGCGCGATATCGCCAGCCTGCACCGGCTGCTCGGCAAGGTGAAGGCCCACGCCCAGGCAGCCACCCCCACCCTCCAGGAAACCAACGCATGAAGCACTACATCTCCGCGGGCAACCCCATGCGCCCGCAGTTCGAGCCCCGGGCCCCCTACGCGGCACGGCACTTCGCCTGGCAGTTCGACCGCGGCGTGGGCACCATCACGCTGGACCGGCCCGAGCGCAAGAACCCGCTGACCTTCCAGAGCTATGCCGAGCTGCGCGACTTCTTCGGCGCGCTGCGCACGGCGACCGACGTGAAGGCCGTGGTGGTGACCGGCGCGGGCGGCAACTTCTGCTCGGGCGGCGACGTGCACGAAATCATCGGCCCGCTCACCGGCATGACCATGCCCGAACTGCTGGAGTTCACGCGCATGACGGGCGACCTGGTGAAGGCCATCCGCGCCTGCCCGCAGCCGGTGCTGGGCGCCATCGACGGCATCTGCGCCGGCGCCGGCGCCATGGTGGCGCTGGCCTGCGACCTGCGCTACGGCACGCCCGCCGCTCGCACCGCGTTCCTGTTCACCCGCGTGGGCCTGGCCGGCGCCGACATGGGCGCCTGCGCGCTGCTGCCGCGCATGATCGGGCAGGGCCGCGCCTCCGAGCTGCTGTTCACCGGCCGCGCGATGACGGCGCAGGAAGGGCTGGCCTGGGGCTTCTTCAACGGCCTGCACGAATCGGCCGACCTGCTCGCCCACGTGCAGGCCGCGGCCCGCTCGCTGGCCGAGGGCCCCACCTTCGCGCACGGCATGACCAAGACCATGCTGGGCCAGGAGTGGAGCATGACCATCGACCAGGCCATCGAGGCCGAGGCCCAGGCGCAGGCCATCTGCATGCAGACGCAGGACTTCCGCCGCGCCTACGAGGCGTTCGCAGCCAAGCAGAAACCCGTGTTCGCGGGGGATTGAGGCCATGCACGCCGCCACGCCCCCCGCGCCCGCCGCCCCGTCCACGGCGCACCTCGCCCTGCCGTTCTTCGGCGAAGCCCACCGGGCATTGGTGGATGGCCTCGTGCCCTGGGCCGCCGCGCAGGCGGTGGACGAATCCGACGACCGCGCCGCCTGCCGCGAGTGGGTGCGCCGCCTGGGCGACGGCGGCTGGCTGCGCTACTGCGTGCCCGCCGCGCACGGCGGCGCGCTGGCCGAACTCGATTCCCGCGCGCTGGTGCTGCTGCGCGAGACCCTGGCCTACCACTCGCCCCTGGCCGACTTCGCCTTCGCCATGCAGGGCCTGGGCAGCGGCGCGATCACGCTGGCCGGCAGTGCCGCGCAGCAGGCACGCTACCTGCCCGCGGTGGCGCGCGGCGAGAAGATCGCCGCCTTCGCGCTCAGCGAGCCCGAGGCCGGCTCCGACGTCGGCGCTATGAAAACAATAGCTACACAGGCAAACAATCCGCCGGCATCGGGCCCGAACGGCTCCGATACCGCGGGCGAGGCCATGGGCGCCTACACGCTGAACGGCACCAAGACGTGGATCAGCAACGGCGGCATCGCCGACTTCTACTGCGTCTTCGCCAAGACCGACCCGGCCGGCGGCACGCGCGGCATCAGCGCCTTCATCGTCGATGCGCCCACGCCGGGCCTGGACGATTCGCGCCACATCCACGTGATGGCGCCGCACCCGCTGGCCACGCTCGCGTTCGAGGGCTGCACCGTGCCGGCCGATGCGCTGCTGGGCGAGCTGCACGGCGGCTTCAAGCTGGCCATGCGCACGCTGGACATCTTTCGCGCCTCGGTGGCGGGCGCCGCGTTGGGGCTGGCGCGGCGCGCGCTCGCCGAGGCGGTGCACCATGCGCGCACGCGCCGCATGTTCGGCCAGACGCTGGGCGACTTCCAGCTCACGCAGGCCAAGCTGGGCGAGATGGCGGCGCTGGTCGATGGCGCGGCGCTGCTCACGTACCGGGCGGCATGGATGCGCGATGAATCGCTGTCCGCGGGCCGCGCGCACGATCCTTCTGAGGCCCGGAATCGCAGCGTCGCCGCTGCGATGGCCAAGATGACCGCCACCGAGAACGCGCAGCGCGTGATCGACATGGCCCTGCAGATGCACGGCGGGCGCGGCGTCGAGGTGGGCGCCAAGATCGAATCGCTGTACCGAGACATCCGCGCGCTGCGCATCTACGAAGGCGCCACCGAGGTCCAGCAACTCATCATCGGCAAAGCCGTCTTGCAGGAGCAGGCATGACCCCCAGCGCACAGACCGACACCTTCGTCCACGACCGCCTGCCGCCGCGCGAGCAGTGGCCCGCGCTGCACTACGACCTGCCCTCGCTGCAGGTGCCGGCGCAGGCCAACCTCGTGCAGGTGCTGTTCGAGCGCGCCGCACAGGCAGGCCACGGCGGGCGGCCGCTGCTGCGCTCGCCCACGCGCACCTGGACCTACGCGCAGGCGCAGGACGAGGTCGCGCGCATCGCCCGCGTGCTGGTGGACGGCCTGGGCCTGGTTCCCGGCAACCGCGTGCTGCTGCGCGGCGGCAACACGCCCGAGATGGCGCTCGCCTGGCTGGCCGTGGTGCATGCCGGGCTGGTGGCGGTGGCCACCATGCCGCTGCTGCGCGCGCGGGAGCTGTCCGACGTGATCGAGCGCGCCCAGCCCGCCGCCGCGCTGTGCGACGGCCGGCTGCTGGACGAGCTGCAGGCCGCGCAGGCACAGCACCCGGTGCTGCGCGCCATCGTGCCCTTCCACACCGCGCCGGCGGCCGACGACCTGCTGGTGCGCGCGGCCGGCTGCGCGCCGCTGCCCGCCTGCCCCACCGCGGCGGACGACATCGCGCTCATGGCCTTCACCTCGGGCACCACGGGGCATCCCAAGGCGCCGGTGCACAGCCACCGCGACGTGCTGGCGGCCTGCGGCGCGTGGCCGCACCATGTGCTGCGCTCCACGCCCGAGGACATCGTGGTCGGCTCGCCGCCGCTGGCCTTCACCTTCGGGCTGGGCGGGCTGCTGCTCTTTCCCATGGCCGCCTGCGCGAGCGTGTACTTTCCCGACGTGCCCTACACCCCCGAGGTGATGGTGCGGCTGATGCGCGAGGTGGGCGCCACCGTCTGCTACACCGCGCCCACCTTCTACCGGCAGATGGCACCCTTCGCCAAGGCCCTGGGCCTGCCCGCGCTGCGCACCTGCGTGAGTGCCGGCGAGGCCCTGCCGGATGCCACGCGCCAGCTGTGGAAGGACGCCACCGGCATCGAGATGACCGACGGCATCGGCGCCACCGAAATGTTCCACATCTTCATCTCGTCGGCCGGCAGCGAGGTGCGGCGCGGCGCCATCGGCCGCGTGGTGCCGGGCTACCAGGCCAAGGTGGTGGACGGGCGCGGGCGCGAGCTGCCGCGCGGCACGGTCGGCAAGCTCGCCGTGATCGGCCCCACGGGCTGCCGCTACCTGGACGATGCGCGCCAGGCCAACTACGTGAAGAACGGCTGGAACCACCCCGGCGACGCCTTCGTGCAGGACGCCGACGGCTACTTCTTCTACCAGGCGCGCGACGACGACATGATCATCACGGCCGGCTACAACGTGGGCGGCCCCGAGGTCGAGGATGCCCTGCTGCGCCACCCCGCCGTGGCCGAGTGCGCCGTGATCGGCGTGCCCGACGACGAGCGCGGCATGGTCGTCAAGGCCATCTGCGTGCTGCGCCCCGGCCATGCCGGCGACGACGCCCTGGCCAAGGCGCTGCAGGACCACGTGAAGGCCAGCATCGCCCCCTTCAAATACCCGCGCATCGTGGAGTTCGCCACCGCCCTGCCGCGCACCGAGACCGGCAAGCTGCAGCGCTTCAAGCTGCGCCAGGCCGCCGCGCTGGCCCGCGACAGCGCGGCCGCTGCGGCCGCCAACGCCCCACTTCCATCCCCCAAGACATGACCCTGCACACCCGACTGCAACCGCCCGACTGGGCGCCCCCCAAGGGCTACGCCAATGGCGTGGCCGCCCGCGGCACGCTGCTCTTCGTGGGCGGCCAGATCGGCTGGAACGCCCGCCAGGAGTTCGAGAGCGACGACTTCATCGTCCAGGCCCGCCAGACCTTTCTGAACGTGCGCGCCGTGCTGGAGGCCGGCGGCGCCGGCCCCGAACACCTGGTGCGCATGACTTGGTACGTGGTGGACCGCGAGGAATACAACGCGCGCCTGAAGGAGCTGGGCGCCGCCTACCGCGAGGTGCTGGGCCGGCACTTTCCGGCCATGGCCTGCGTGCAGGTCGCCGGCCTCATGGAAGCGCGCGCGCGCATCGAGATCGAGGCCACCGCCGTGCTGCCGGACTGAGCGCGGCCCCCTGCACTTCCCGGCGCCCCGGCGGGGGCGGAAACGGCCCGCACCGGGCGCGGCTGCACGATGTGGCCTAATAGCGTGTTTTTCACTTTTCTCTCCAGGAGCCTCCCAAATGGGCAACAAGATCGTTACCGAAGCCGACCGCAAGCGCACCCCCCGTCCCCAGCCACTGCCCGGCGTGACCCTGGCCACCCCCGGCCGCGGCCAGCGCGTGAGCCTGGAGCGTGGCGTCGCCACCCGCAGCAAGAAGAACCCCGGCAAGCGCTCCAAGAAGGGCGGCTGAAAAGCCCCCTTCGCGCCCAGCGCAACGCCAAAGCCCTCTCCGGAGGGCTTTTTTCATGGTGCGACGGTGGCGCGCCAACGCGGCGGCGGCGCGCTCGGCCCGCCGGCTCAGAACCGGTAGCGCGCCGCCATCACCTGCGCACTGCGCGGCGCGCCGTACATGCCCGAATACCACCAGCCCGACATCGCGGCGATGTACTTGCGGTCGAACACGTTCTGCACGTTCAGCGCGACCGGCAGGCGATCGTTCACCCCGCAGCGGGCCAGGAGGCGGGCCACGGCCCTCTAACGCCAGCCTTGCGTGCCACCCGCCGCGGCCTGTGCGGCGATCCGCCAGCAGGCCGCGCCGAAACGCACCGCCTCGCCCTGCACAAAGGGCTCGAAAGCCGCCCGCACGGCGGCGATGACCCGGGTGCGGGTCGGCCCGTCGGCGCCGCGCAGGGCCAGGCCGACCGGGCCAAGGCCGGTGAAATAAGGCACCAGTTCGTCGCGCCGCAGCGTGCAGACGACATCCAGGGGCTCGATCTCGATGCCGGCCCAGCCACTGGCCCGCAGGATGCCCGCCACCCGCTCACGGTCCGCGAACGCGAACTGGCCTGGCGCATCCGGCTGGCGCACGGGCAGGCCCGGCAGCAGCGGGGCGGCGGCGCGCTCGGCGGCCGTCATGAAGGGGTTCTCCGCCGCGCTGCGCCACGCGACGGCGCACAGGCTCGCACCGGGGCGCGCCGCGCGGCGCAGGTTCGCGAACGCCGCCACCGGGTCGCCGAAGAACATGACCCCGAAGCGCGACACCAGCCGATCCACGGAAGCCGGCGCGAACGCATGGGTCTGCGCATCGGCACAGACGAAGTCCGCGCGGGGCGCCGTCAGCCCCTCGCGCAGGCCGCGCTGGCGCGCCGCGGCGACCATGGGCGCGGAAAGGTCGATCCCGGTGCAGCGCCCTTGGTCGCCCAGCCGGCGCGCGATGGCCAGCGTGGTGGCCCCGGTGCCGCAGCCGATGTCGAGCACCTGCATGCCGGGCCCCGCGCCAGGGGCGTCGGCCGCCTCGGCGAGCAGGGCCTCGAAGGGCGCGAACATGCGGTCGAGCAGGGGCTGCGCCTGCACCCAGGCATGGCCGGCGGCGCCGTTCCAGAGCGCGGCTTGCGGGGAATCGATCGAAAGGGGTGGGTTCATGGCGGCCTCCTGGGTGCCTGGAAAGGGAGTGAAAGCTAGACTGTGCGACTTCAAGCCGACTTGAGGTCAAGCCCATGGAGATCCTGGACATCGCCGAGGTGGCACGCCGTTCGGGCCTGCCGGCATCGACGCTGCGCTTCTACGAAGAAAAAGGCCTGATCGCCTCCGTCGGGCGGCACGGCCTGCGGCGGCTGTTCGATGCGGGCGTGGTGGAGCGGCTCGCGCTCGTCGCGCTCGGGCGGGCGGCCGGCTTCTCGCTCGACGCCATCGGGCAGATGTTCGGCCCCGACGGCCAGCCGCGCATCGACCGCGACCGGCTCCTGGCCCAGGCCGACGACCTGGACACCACCATCCGCCAGCTCACCGCCATGCGCGACGGGCTGCAGCACGCCGCGCGCTGCAAGGCCCCCAGCCACATGGAATGCCCCACCTTCCGGCGCCTCCTGCGCGCCGCCGGGGCGGGGGCTGCCATCGGCCGTCCCAGGCGGCCCGCCGATCCAGGCCACTGACCCGCCAGGGCCCCATGGCCTGCGGCAAAGGGCACAATCGATCCACCCTTTCCACCTGCCGGGACCGCACCATGTCCACCCACCTTTCACCGAACGACGCCGGCGCCCTGTACCAGGCGTTGCAGGCGGGCCCGCTGGCCGGAAGCCCCATCACGGCGCTGCGCATCGGAGCGGGCCACTCGTCCATCGCCAGCGGCACCCAGGCCCAGGCCCGGCTGCTGCGCACCCTGGAAGTGGGCTACTACGCCACGGCCGCCGCCTGCTTTCGCCACGATCCCCCGGCCGAGGGCGAACTGGAGCACGCCATCCAGGTGGTGGAAGAGGCCGTGATGCCCGTGCACGCGGTGCTGCCGCCGGACACCACGCTCTACACGGCCGATGCCGGCATCCGCCAGGTGGCGCTGGCGGCCGGCATCGAAGCCCAGCCCGAGATGACCCTGCCGCTGGATGCCGTGGAGCGCACCTTCAACCGCCTGGTCTCGGTGGCCCTGGGCCGCCCGCCCGCCCAGGAGGGCCTGCCCGAGGGCTCCGCCTTCGCCGCCACGCTGCTCATCCTGCGCGAATGCATGCAGCACCTGGGCTTCGACCGCATCGTGATCCGCTCCGACACGGTGGTGTAGCCCGCGGCCCGGTGATCAGCCCGGACCGGGCACCACGAACGCCGCACGCGCCGCCTCGGCCGCCGCGCGCACGCTGCAGCCTTCGAAGTGGTCGTTGACCAGCCCCATGGCCTGCATGAAGGCATAGACCGTGGTGGGGCCGACGAAGGTGAAGCCCCGTTTTTTCAAGTCCTTGGACATCGCCACCGAAGCCGGCGTGGTGGGCATGGCGCGCACCGACTCCAGCGTGATGCGGCCGGGGCGCCCTTCGGCGGCGGCCGGGGCGAAACGCCACACGTAGTGCGCCAGCGAGCCGAACTCGCGGCGCAGCTCCAGCACGCGCTGCGCGTTCTGGATGGCCGACTCGATCTTGCCGCGGTGGCGCACGATGCCGGCATCGCCCAGCAGCCGCTGCACGTCGGCCGCACCGAAGCGCGCCACCTGCTCGGCATCGAAATGGGCAAACCCCGCGCGGAAGGCTTCGCGCTTGTTCAGGATGGTGAGCCAGCTCAGGCCCGCCTGAAAGCCTTCCAGGCACAGCTTTTCATACAGGCGCCGGTCGTCCGCGACCGGAAAGCCCCATTCATGGTCGTGGTAGTGGCGGTACAGTGGCGTGGCGCTGCACCACTGGCAGCGGGCGCATCCGGCCTCGTCGGTGAACAGGCCACTGTCCGGACTGGAAGACGGGTGGGCGGAAACGGGAGCGGAAAGAGGGGCGGGCATGCCGGGATTCTGCCCGCGCCCCGAACGCGGGGGCACCCGGCGGCGAACAATGGCTTTCGCTATCCTTGGCCCACCGACCGCCGACCCATTGCCGAATGCCCCTGCCACCCTTTCCCCCGTCACCCTTGCGGTCGCCCCGCCCCCTGCTGCTGGCCGCCTCGCTCCTGCTCTCCGGCTGCGCCAGCACGGGGCAGTCGCTGGCGTACTACTGGCAGTCGGTGCGCGGGCACCTGCAGCTCATGCACGCGGCCGAACCCATCGACACGTGGCTCGCGCGGGGCGACACCTCGCAGCCGCTGCGCGATCGCCTGCAGCTGGCACAGGAGGCCCGGCGCTTCGCCGTGACCGAGCTGGCGCTGCCCGACAACGCCAGCTACCGCCGCTATGCCGACCTGGGCCGCCGCGCGGCCGTGTGGAACGTGGTGGCCGCGCCGCCCGATTCGCTCACGCTGCACCGCTGGTGCTTTCCGATCACGGGGTGCATCGGCTACCGCGGCTATTTCAACGAGGCCGATGCGCGCGCCGAGGCGGCGCGGCTGGCCACCGAGGGCCTGGAGGTGGGCGTGTACGGCGTGCCGGCGTATTCCACCCTGGGCTACATGAACTGGGCGGGCGGCGACCCGCTGCTCAACACCTTCATCGGCTGGCCCGAGGGCGAGTTCGTGCGGCTGCTCTTCCACGAGCTGGCGCACCAGGTCGTGTACGCCCATGGCGACACACTGTTCAATGAATCGTTCGCCACCGCCGTGGAGCGCCTGGGCGTGGCGCGCTGGCTGGCCGAGCGCGCCACGCCGCAGGCGCGGGCCGACTACGCGCGCGGCGATGGCCGCCGCAACGCGTTCCGCGCGCTCACACGGAACGCCCGCGAGCGGTTGGCCGCCGTCTACGCGGCCCATGCGCCCCGTGCTTCGGAAGCCCCGGCCCCGGCCTCCGCCGCTGCGGCGGTCGCTGCGGCCGAAAACGCCGCTGCCAGCGCGGAGATGGCAACCTTGAAACAGAAGGGCATGCAGGCGTTTCGCGCCGATTACGCCGCGCTGCGCGCCCGCTGGATCGCCGAGGACGGCGCCACCCCCGCGCAGCTGGCGGGCTACGACCGATGGGTGGCAGAGGCCAACAACGCCACGTTCGGCGCGCAGGCCGCCTACGACGAATGGGTGCCGGCCTTCGAGGCGCTGTTCGAGCGCGAAGGCCGCGACTGGCCGCGCTTTTATGATGCGGTGAAACGCCTCGCGGCCCTGCCGCACGAACAACGCCAGGCCGCCATGCGCGCCCTGCTGCCCACGCCATCCCCGGAGAAGCCCCTTGCCTGACATCCACATCCAACGCCCCCACCGGCTCGGCCTGCCCGAGGCCCGCAAGATCGCCGGCCTGTGGGCCCAGAAAGCCCAGGCCAAGTTCGACATGGAATGCGCCTACGAAGAAGGCGCGGCGCAGGACACGCTGCGCTTTCAGCGCCCGGGCATCGAAGGCACGCTGCAGGTGCATGCCGACCGCTTCGAACTGCAGGCGGAACTGGGTTTCCTGTTCAGCGCCTTCAAGGACCGTATCGCCGCCGAGATCGATGCGCAGTTCGACAAGCTGCTGGGCCGGCCGTCGCCCAGTGCGGCCTGAGCCGCATCGGTCACCGCAACAAAAATGCGGGGCCGCGCACTGCACGGCCCCGCATGGAAACACTGGCGCCCAGCGCGGCGTCAGCTCAGCGATTCGATGAGGTCGATGTACTGCTGGCGGGCGGCATCGCCCTCGGTGCCCTTGAGCTTTTCCCAGGCGTCCCATTTGGCGCGGCCGACCACATCGGAAAAGCTCGGCTTCTTCTCGGCGTTGTCGCCGGCCGTGGCCTGCTTGTAGAGCGCGTAGATCTTGAGCAGCGTCGGGTTGTCGGGGCGCTCGCTGAGGTTCTTGGACTGGGCGACGGCGGCTTCGAACGCCGCGTTCAGATCGGACATGGAAAGGGTCTCCGTTGGTGGTCGAACTGCCATCTTAGGGCCTCTGTTGCTCCTGCGCCCTGGAACGCCCGGAGCGCCGTGACCCCCCATCGCATCAGCGCCGCATCCCGTCAAAAGGTTTCCCAGTCGCTCTCGGATCCGGGCCGGGATGCCGGTGGCGCGGCGCGGTTTGCCGCCGCCGATGCCGAGGTGGTTTGCGCGGGCTTGGGCGCTGGCGAAGTGGCTGGTGGGGCATCGGTTGGCGATGCAGGCGGAGAGTCCGGCGCCTGCGGCCCGGCCTTTTGGCCCACGGCCGGCGACAAGCGCTTGACCGCCGGCTTGGCCGCCGTGGAAGCCGCAAACCGTGGTGCAGACACCGGCGCAGCCCGGGGTACCGGTGGTGGCGCCGCGGCGGGCAGTGCGCCCTCGCCGCCCAGGTGGAACACCGCGGTCGCGCGCACCAGTTCGCTGGCCTGGGCGTTCAGGCTGCTGGCCGCCGCGGCCATCTCCTCGACCAGGGCCGCATTCTGCTGCGTGGCCTGGTCCACGTGCGTGATGGCTTCGCTGATCTGGTCCACGCCGCTGCTTTGCTCGGCGCTGGCCGCGCTGATCTCGCCCATGAGGTCCGTGGCGCGGCGGATCGCGGCCACCACCTCGGCCATGGTGTGTCCCGCCTTGTCCACCAGCGCGCTGCCGCGCTCCACCCGGTCCACGCTGGCGGTGATGAGGCCCTTGATCTCCTTGGCGGCCTCGGCGCTGCGCTGCGCGAGGCTGCGCACCTCCGATGCGACGACCGCGAAGCCCCGGCCCTGCTCGCCCGCGCGGGCCGCTTCCACCGCGGCGTTGAGGGCGAGGATGTTGGTCTGGAAGGCAATGCCATCGATCACGCCGATGATCTCGCCGATCTTGCCGCTGCTGTCCTGGATTCCGCGCATGGTGTCCACCACTTCGGCCACCACCGCCCCCCCTTGCTCGGCCACCGACGAGGCGGTCTGCGCCAATTCGTTGGCCCGGCGCGCACTGTCGGCGTTCTGGCGCACGGTGCTGCCCAGCTGCTCCGCCGACGCCGCGGTCTGCTCCAGCGCAGAGGCCTGCCGCTCGGTGCGCGAGGACAGGTCGTGGTTGCCGGCGTCGATCTCGCTGCTGGCACCGGACACGCTTTCGGCGCTGTTGCGCACGGTCCGCACGACCGAAGCCAGCCGCGCGCTCATGCTGGCCATCGCCGCCATGATGCTGTTCGTATCCCCCGGCCGCACGGGAACGCGCGAAGCCAGATCGCCCGCCGCCACCGCGTCCGCGACACGCTTGAGCTCCGACGGATCGGCGCCGAGCTGCCGCACCACCGTGCGCAGGTAGACGCTCAGGCCGGCAAGGCAAGCCACCACGGCCAGCACCGCGGCCGTTGCCACCGCACGGCCCGTGGCCGCGTATTCCTTCACGTCGTTGATGCGGGAGGACAGGCGCTCGCCCTGGCGGTCCTTTTCCTGGCCCAAGGGCGCCAGCAGGCGGTTGCGGGCGGGAATGGTCTGGTCCACCAGGAAGGCGAAGGCTTCCTCCTTGCGATCGGCCTGGATGAGCGCGAGGTTCTGCTCGCCGGTGGCCCAGAACGCGCGCATCAGCGCGGGCAGGGGCTCATAGGCGCGGCGCCCGTCGTCGGAGACCATGTTGGCGCCGAACTCTTCCAGGGTTTTTTGCAGCAGCTGGCGCTTTTCGGCGATGTCGGCCAACGCGGCATTCCGCTCTTCGGGTGTGCGCGACAGGATCGAGTGCCGCAGCTGCAGCGACACCCGCGTCACGTTCAGCTCCAGGGCCGCGATCCGCTGCAGTTGCGGCACGTTCCTGGAGCGGACCACCTCCGCGTCCTCGGTGACCTGCCCCATCATGATCCAGATCGCGACCGCCACCCCGCCAAGCAGGAGCAGGATGACCCCGTTGATGAGCATCAAACGGCGTGCGAGCGTGTTCCGTCCTTGTCCAACCTCCATAGCGATCCCCTGTGCCTTGATTGTTTTGACAGCGCCGCCGCATGGCGGGCCATACGGGGCGCTGCGGGTGGTGCGCAGGGGCCATTGTTCGCGTTATTCGCAGGAAATGCCAGCCCCCCGTGTCACCACGGATGCAGAGGATCTATCGCCGCAGCGCTATGCGGGGCCGCAAAGCCCGTCCACGGCCTGGAACATCGACTGTCGCGCCTGGCTCACCACCTGGCCTTTCCAGGCGTCGGTGTCGGTGTAGAAGGCGGCCAGCATTTGAGCCCTGATCTGCGTTGCCAGCTCAGCCGGAGCCTCCGGATGCAGGTTCAGCCAGTGCTCGGCGCGCAGGGCCTGCATGACCTCCAGCACCGGCACCGTGCCGTATTCCATCGCGATGCCGGTGATTTCGGCCTGTGGACATTCTTCGTACACGCTGTTCCACATCAGGCCCGTGAGAAAAGCCGAGGTGGACGAACCGTCGTAGATCGAGGTGACGGGCGTGGCGCCGCCGCCGGCCCACCAGTCGCGCGCCCGCTGCACCGAGGCGGCATCGTCCCGGCCGGCATAGATGCGCTCGCCATGGCCGCTCGGCCCCAGGCCCGTGTGCAGATCGATCCAGGCGATGCGCCGGGCGTGCTCGCCCTGCTCGCGCAGCACCTGGCGCAAGGTGCGGTTGCTCCAGGTCGGGGCCGTGCCGCCGAAGAACAGCCCACCCGGAAACTCATGCTGGCCGCGGCTGATGGCGGCCTGCCACGCGGCCTCGCCGCGCTCGGCGATGAAGCGGAACACCGCCTCGCGGTTCTCGGCCGTGGGCGGCCACTGGTCGGGCAGCAGCAGCGGCTGGATCTCGCGGTAGGCCGCGTTCTCCGGCAGCGGCCGGGTGAAGTCGTGGAAATTGCGGTTCAGGTCCACGTTCTCGTGCGTGGCCCGGCGGATGTGCGAGAAGCCATACGGGTTGAGCCCATGCACGTAGAGCACGGCCACGCCCTGCTCGCGGGCCTTGGCGCGCCAGGCCTCGTCGTGCAGGGCGAACACCTGCACGCCGCTGCCGCAGTAGCCTTCGACCCCATGGCAGGCGCTGCTCACGATGAGCAGGTGTTGCGCATGGTCCGGGCCGTCGCGCACCACGTCCATCGCCAGCGTCTCGCCGTCGCGCCCCTTGAGCGGGTGCGTGTGCGACTCCACCAGCAATCCGGCGGCCGCGGCGGCCTCCAGGAACTGGGTGCGGGCGCGCGCGTAGCTGGGGGAAAACGCCGGGGCGATACCGATCATGAAGATCTCCGTTCAAGAGGCCGGGAGGCAAAAAAAGGCAACGCAAAAACCCCGCCGCGAGCGGCAGGGCGCAGGCGCCCGAAGCACCCGAAAAACAGGAATGCCATCCGGCACCCTTGGGAGCCAGGATGGAGGCCGGCACGCGCCAGCGGATCAGCCGGCCGGCCGGGACAGCCAGCCTTGTGCCAGCTGCACCCAGTAGGTGGCGCCGAGCGGGATCAGGTCGTCATTGAAGTCGTAGCTCGGGTTGTGCAGCGTGCAGGGGCCGCCGCCATGGCCCATGGCGCGGTGGTCGCCATCGCCGTTGGCGATGAAGCAGTAGGCGCCGGGCTTGGCCTGCAGCATGAAGGCGAAGTCTTCCGCGCCCATGGTGGGCTCCTGCCGCACCACGTTGGCCTCGCCCACGATGCCGGCCATGACCTGGCGCGCGAACTCCGCTTCGGCAGGCGAGTTGATGGTGGGCGGGTAGTTGCGCACGAACTCGAACTCGCACGTGGCCTCGTGCGCGGCGCAGGTGTGTTCGGCCACCTGCTTCATGCGGCGCTCGATCATGTCCAGCACCTCGACGCTGAAGGTGCGCACCGTGCCCTGCAGTTCGCAGCTGTCGGGCACCACGTTGGTGGCCTCGCCGGTGTGGATCATGGTGACCGAGATCACGCCCGCATCCACCGGCTTCTTGTTGCGGCTGATGATGTTCTGGAAGGCCTGCACCATCAGGCAGGCGATCGGCACGGGATCGGTGCCCATGTGCGGCATGGCCGCGTGGCTGCCCTTGCCGCGGATGACGATCTTGAACTCGTTGCTGGAGGCCATCACCGGGCCGGGGCTCACGGCGAACTGGCCGGCCTTCATGCCGGGCCAGTTGTGCATGCCGAACACGGCCTGCATCGGGAACTGCTCGAACAGGCCATCCTCGATCATCACGCGCGCGCCGCCGCCGCCCTCCTCCGCCGGCTGGAAGATCAGGTACACGGTGCCGTCGAAGTCGCGGTGCTTGGCGAAGTGCTGCGCCGCGGCCAGCAGCATGGCCGTGTGGCCGTCGTGGCCGCAGGCGTGCATCTTGCCGGGGTGGGTGCTGGCGTGGGCGAAGGTGTTGAATTCGGTGATGGGCAGCGCGTCAATGTCGGCGCGCAGGCCGATGGCCCGGCCCGAGGCGCCGCCGTCGCGCCCGTGCACGATGCCGACCACGCCCGTCTTGCCCAGGCCGCGGTGGATGGGAATGCCCCATTCGGTGAGCTTGCCGGCCACCACGTCGGCGGTGCGGACTTCTTCAAAGCACAGTTCGGGATGCGCGTGGATGTCGCGGCGCACAGCGGCGATGCCGGCGGCCTGCGCAACGATGGAGTCGAGGACTTTCATAGGAACATTCCTTTAGCGGTGCACCAGGGCTGGACCCAGCGACCATGACGAAAAAGAAGGGCAGGAATGCAACATGCATGCCTGACGCACCGAGTCTAGGGCCTGCCTGCCCCACACGCCGGAAACTGCTTTGATTGACCTGGCGCAACCTGGGATGCTAATCGCCTCCATAGGATGCCGATAGTCCCAGCAGGCCAGCACGCAGCCTGCAGGTTTCGGCCCTTCGCAAACTCGATCGAATGGGCACCGCTACTTGCCACGTCCAAGCCATCTTCCCCCGGTCCGATCCCCCGATGCCCCCCAGGGCATCCCTTCAGCGCAGAGAGCCAGGAAACCCCATGAAATTCTTCAACGGACTGAGCATCGGCACCCGCCTGCATGGCGTGTCCCTGCTATTGATCGCCGCACTGTCGGCCCTTGCCCTCACCTCCTGGCTCCAGCTCTCGGAAGTGGCGCGGCTGGCCGACGTGGCCGGCAAGACACGCGTGCTCCAGCTCGGGCTCATCGCCAGCACCGAGCTGAGCGTGACGCAAGTGCTGCTGGACCTGCGCCAGGCGCTGCTGGTGCAGTCGCCCCAGGGCATCGACGCCGCGGCCAAGGACATCGACGCGATGCGCCAGCAGATCACCCGCAACGATGACGCGTTCCTGCAGGGGGTGACCAACCAGGCCGGCCGCGACGCCTTCGAGCGCGACTGGCTACAGCTGCAGCGCGCCACCTGGCCCGCCGCCGAGGCCAACATGGCCCTGGTGCGTGGGGGGCAGCAGCCGCAGGCGCAGTCCATGCTGATGGAAAGGACCATTCCCACCTTCATGCCCATGCAGGCCTGGCTGAAGGCCGAACGCGAGCGCCAGAGCCAAACGCTGGCAACGGAGGTACAGGGGATCCAGTCCGCTGCCGACGCCACGCGGCGCCAGCTCACCGCCCTGGTCACGGTGATCGCCATTGGCCTGATCGCTTTTTCCTGTTACATCGCAAGGCTGCTGCGCACCCGCGTGAAGGTGTCGCAGGACGTGGCCGACCGGGTGCGCCAGGGCAACTTCACCCAGCCCGTGATGGACAGCGCCCACGACGAATTCAGTCCGCTGCTGCAGACCATGGCGACCATGCAGGCTTCGCTGACGGACGTCGTGGTGAACGTGCGCAACAACGCCGAAGGCGTGGCCACGGCCAGCGCGGAGATCGCCTCCGGCAACAACGACCTGGCCCAGCGCACCGAGCGGCAGGCCTCGGCGCTGCAGCAGACCGCCGCGTCGATGGAGCAGCTCAGCTCCACCGTCAAGCAGAACGCCGACAACGCCCGGGAGGCCAACCAGCTGGCCGCCGGCGCCAGCGCCATCGCGCAAAAGGGAGGCGACGTGGTGACGCAGGTCGTGGCAACCATGAAGGGCATCCACGACAGCAGCAAGAAGATCTCCGACATCATCGGCGTGATCGACGGCATTGCCTTCCAGACCAACATCCTGGCGCTGAACGCGGCCGTGGAAGCGGCCCGCGCCGGCGAGCAGGGCCGGGGCTTCGCCGTGGTGGCCAGCGAGGTGCGCAGCCTGGCCGGGCGCAGCGCCGAGGCCGCCAAGGAGATCAAGAACCTCATCACCATCAGCGTGGACCGCGTGGGCCAGGGCACCACGCTGGTGAACCAGGCTGGCGTGACCATGGACGAGGTGGTCGCCTCGGTGCGGCGGGTGACTGACATCATGGGCGAGATCAGCGCCGCCAGCAGCGAGCAGAGCGCCGGCGTGGAGCAGGTGGGCCAGGCCATCACCCAGATGGACCAGGTCACCCAGCAGAACGCCGCGCTGGTGGAAGAAAGCGCCGCAGCGGCGCAGAGCCTGAAGACGCAGGCGCAGCAACTGGTGCAGACCATGGAGGTATTCCAGCTCGCGCCCGGGGCATCGCTGCAACAGCCACAGCAGCCCGCCGTGCCACGCCCCCGCCCCAGCGCGGTACGGCCACCGCTGCCAGCTTCGCAGGCCACCGTGAAGCGGCTGGGCACCGCGCCGAGCGCGAGCGCAGCCCACAGAGAAAAGGATTGGGAAGGCTTTTGAGCCCGTGCTCGCAGCGCGGGCCGGCGGGATCCGGGAGAATGGAACCATGATCTCCACGAATGCCCTGCAACTGGCCCAGACGCTGGTGCGCATGAACACCGTCAGCCACCACTCCAATCTGGATCTCATCCATTTCGTGCGCGACACGCTCGAAAAGCTCGGCGTGAAAAGCCGCCTGAGCTTCAACGCCGACAAGACCAAGGCCAATCTGTTCGCCACGCTGGGCGAGGGCAAGCCTGCCGGCATCATCCTGTCCGGGCACACCGACACCGTGCCGTGGGACGGCCAGGACTGGACCTTCGACCCGCTGGGCGCCACCGTCCAGGACGGGCGCCTGTACGGCCGGGGCAGCGCCGACATGAAGGCCTTCATCGCCATCGCGCTCGCGCAGGCCGAAGCGTTCCTGAACAGCGATGCCCCCTTCGCCATCCACTACGCTTTCAGCTACGACGAGGAGGTGGGCTGCTTCGGCGTGAAGGAGCTCATCGCCGACATGAAGGACGCCGGCATCCGCCCGCTGGCCTGCATCGTGGGCGAGCCCACCAGCATGGTGCCGGCCATCGCGCACAAGGGCGTGTACCGCTACAAGTGCTGCGTGCGCGGCAAGGAGGCGCACTCCTCGCTCACGCCGCATTCGGTCAACGCCATCGAGATGGCCGCGCGCGTGGTGGGTCGCGTGCGCGACATGGCCGAGGGCTTCGAGCGGCACGAGCCGCGCTTCGAAGGCTTCGACGTGCCCTTTTCCACCGCCAGCGTGGGCCAGTTCCATGGCGGCATCGCCGACAACGTGGTGCCGCGCGATGCCGAGTTCCGCTATGAATTCCGCGACCTGCCCACGGCGGACGCCGCCGGCATGCAGGCCGAGGTGATCGCCTATGCCCGGTCGCTGGAGCCCGCGATGCATAAAGTGGCGCCCAGCACCGGCATCACCTTCGAGACGATCTGCGAGATCCCGAGCTTCCTGGGCAACCGGGACGATGCCGTCACGCGGCTCGCGCAGCGCCTGGCCGGGGAACAGGGCACCACGCTGGTGGCCTTCGGCACCGAGGCGGGGCTGTTCAAGAACGCCGGGATTCCCACCGTGGTGTGCGGGCCCGGCAGCATCCAGCAGGCGCACCAGCCCGACGAATACGTCTCGCTGGACCAGCTCGCCCGCTGCGAGGCCTTCATGCAGGGGCTGGCCGCGACGCGCCAGCTGTAAACCGCGCGCCGGGTCAGACGCGCACGCGGCCGTCGCCCGTGAGCATCGACATCTCCACGAAGTGCGACCCCGTGTGGTTGCCGGGGCCGAACGCCACCTGGAAGCCCGCGATCTGCTGCGTGCCGAACCCTTCCAGCGCCGAGATCAGCGATTCGCGCGTGGGCCGGCCGCTGGCCTGGCGCAGCCCCTCGGTGAACACGCGCGCGGCCAGGTAGCCCTCCAGGCTGGAGTAATTGGCCTGGACCTTGTTGCCGCCCTTCTTGATCGCGTCCTGGAACTCCCGCGTGAGCTGGCGGGCGGACTGGTAGGGCGAGGGCATTACCTGCGAGACCACCACGCCCGCGCCATCGGCCTTGAGCTCGTCCATCAGCGCCTGCGTGCCCACGAACGACAGGTTGTAGAACGTGCCACCGTAGCCCGCCTTGCGCGCGGCGCGCACGAAAGCGGCGCTGGCGGCATAGGTGCCGACCTGCACGATCGCCTCGGGCCGCGCCGCCACCAGGGTCTGCACCGCTGCGGCCACGTCCACCGAGTTGCGCTCCACCGTGGCCTGCGCCACCGGGGCGAGCTTGTGGGCGCCCAGTGCCAGCGCCACGCCATCCAGTCCGGCCTTGCCATAGGCATCGTTTTGATGGAAGACGCCGATCTTGCTCAGGCCCAGGTGGGTGAGCTTGTTCACGATGGCGGCGGTCTCGTCGTTGTACGAGGCGCGCACGTGGAACACCAATTTGTTCAAGGGCTGGCGCAAGGCCTCGGCCCCCGTGAACGGCGCGAAGAACGGCAGCTTGGCCTGCGTGAGCAGCGGCATCGCCGCCAGGCTGGTGGGCGTGCCCACGTAGCCGAACAGCGCGAACACATCGTCGGTGATGAACTTGCGCGTGTTGGAAGCGCAGCGGTCGGGCTCGTAGCCGTCGTCCAGCGTGCGCAGCTCCACCGTGCGCCGGCCGGAGCCCGCCTGGGCGTTCCACTGCTCGAAGTAAAGCTGGGCGCCCTGGTGCAACTGCACCCCGAGCTGCGCGGCGGGCCCGCTGAACGGGGCGGACTGTCCCAGCACGATCGGCGCCTCCGATTGCGCCCGTGCCAGCCCGAAACCGCCAAGCGCGGCGGCCCCCAGGCCGATGGAAAACCGTCTGCGCCCCAACGCAATATGCTTCATGGTGAAATCCCCTCTTCGATCAAAAACGTCGACGTTCCGCGGGGTCGCCACCCCGCCATCGCTGCTGGTCGGTGAGTGTATCGACAGGAAAACCCCTATGTCCACGACTGAAATCCCCCCCATTTCCGAGCCGGTCCGGCAAGTGCGCGGGGCCTGCCCCCACGACTGCCCCGACGCCTGCGCCCTGCTCACCACCGTGGACAACGGCGTGGCCACGCGCGTGCAGGGCAACCCGGCGCACGGCCACACCGGCGGCGTGCTGTGCGCCAAGGTGTCGCGCTATGCCGAGCGCACGAACCACCCCGACCGCCTGCTGCAGCCGCTGCGGCGCGTCGGCCCCAAGGGCCCGGGGGCGCAGTTCGAGGCGGTGACATGGGACGAGGCGCTCACTGATATCGCGGCGCGTTTGACGCGCATCGCCGCCCGCGCCCCGCAGGCCATCCTGCCCTACAGCTATGCCGGCACCATGGGCCTCGTGCAGGGCGAAAGCATGGACCGGCGCTTTTTCAACCGGCTGGGCGCATCGCAGCTGGGCCGCACCATCTGCTCCACCGCCGGCGGCGAAGGCCTGAACTACACGCTGGGCGGCAAGCTGGGCATGAAGGTGGAGTTCTTCGCCGAATCGCGCCTCATCGTCATCTGGGGCAGCAACTCCATCGGCAGCAACCTGCACTTCTGGCGCTACGCGCAACAGGCCAAGCGCGACGGCGCCCGGCTGGTGTGCATCGACCCGCGCAAGAGCGAGACCGCCGAGAAGTGCCACGAACACCTGCAACTGCGCCCCGGCACCGATGCGGCCCTGGCCCTGTCGCTCATGCACGAGCTGATTGCCAACGACTGGCTCGACCACGACTACATCGCGCAGTACACCGTGGGCTGGGACGCGCTGCGCGAGAACGCGCTGCAGTGGCCGCCCGAGCGCGCGGCCGAGGTCTGCGGCCTGCCCGTGGAGCAGATCCGCCAGCTGGCGCGCGACTACGGCACCACGCGGCCCGCCGCCATCCGCCTGAACTACGGCATGCAGCGCGTGCGCGGCGGCGGCAACGCCACGCGCGCCGTGGCCTGCCTGCCCGCGCTCACCGGCGCCTGGCGCCACCGCGCGGGCGGCCTGCTGCTGTCGAGCTCCGGCCACTTTCCCGTGCAGCGCGCCCAGTTGCAGCGCCCCGACCTGCACACGGGCCCGGTGCCGCGCACCATCAACATGGTGACCATCGGCGACGACCTGCTGCGCGAATCCTCGCCGGAGTTCGGCCCGAAGATCGAGGCCGTCGTGGTCTACAACAGCAACCCCGTGGCCGTGGCGCCTGACTCCGCGCAGGTGGCCCGGGGCTTCGCGCGCGACGACCTGTTCACCGTGGTGCTGGAGCACTTTCGCACCGACACGGCCGACTACGCCGACTACCTGCTGCCCGCCACCACGCAGCTCGAGCACTGGGACGTGCACGTCTCCTACGGCCACACCGACGTGCTGCTCAACCGCCCGGCCATCGCGCCGCTGGGCGAGTCGCGCTCCAACGCCCGCATCTTCCGCGACCTGGCCGAGCGCATGGGCTACACCGAGCCGTGCTTTACCGACAGCGACGAGGCCCTGTGCCGCCAGGCCTACGGCGATCGCATCGACTTCGGACAGCTGCTCGACGTGGGTTTCGCGCCCCTGCCCCTGCCCGATGCGCCGTTCGCCGAAGGCGGCTTTCACACGCCGTCGGGCAAGTGCGAGTTCTACAGCGAGCGGCTGGCGGCCCAGGGCCTGCCGCCCGTACCGGTGCACGTGCCCAACCACGAGCTGCCGCAGCCCGGCGGCCGCTATCCACTGGCCATGATCTCGCCGCCCGCGCGCAACTTCCTGAACTCCACCTTCGTGAACGTGCAGAGCCTGCGCAACATCGAGACGCAGCCGGTGCTGGAGATCCACCCCGACGATGCCGCCCCCCGAGGCATCGCCGACGGCACGCGGGTGCGCGTGTTCAACGACCGCGGCAGCTACGAATGCCACGCCGCCGTGAACGGCCGCGCCCGCCCCGGCGTGGTCAACGGCCTGGGCATCTGGTGGCGCAAGTTCGGCGTGAACGGCACGAACGTGAACGAGCTGACCAGCCAGGCCCTGTCCGACATCGGTGCGGCACCCACGTTCTACGACTGCGTGGTGCAGGTAGAGGCCAGCGGGGCCCACACGACCGCAGGGGCATCCACCTAAAGGCTCCGAGGATGGCGGCAGGAAAATTGACCCTGTTTCGCTAGCTGCTAGCGCTTTGGCCTCAAGCGCCGACAGATATTCTCAAACCTTCAAGATCCACCCATTCAGCGGCTCAACACTTCAAAGCGCAGAAAGTCATTGAGTGTTTTGTCTGCGGTGACCTGTTCATGGGAAACCAGCAGGTACTTCCAAGATTTTCCTCCAACGGATCGGGTGTGATCTGTCGCGTTCTTGCACCACAGTGCACCAGCCCGCGCCTTGGCCTTGACCTCCGTGCTGTCCATTTCTTTGCTGGCTTTGGTTTCCACCATCAGTACGTGGTGCGCAGTCTCGACCACAAAGTCGGGCACATATTCAGGCTGCTCTGCGCCTAGCTTGTAGAACATCTGAAACTGACCTTTGGCAGGCTTGAGCCACTTGTCCGCCTCACGCTCCAGCAGCACGGCAAACTTGCGCTCGGTGTCGGAGTCGAACTTCTGCAGCGGATACAGGCAGCGGCTGAAGCCGCCAAACACCATCTGCTTGATGCGCCCCAGGTCTTCGGGTGTCTCGCGGTAGTCACGCACCACCTGGCCAGCGCCCACGGTGTACGTAGGTGCCTTCAGCGCAGTGAACCCGCGCCGCACATCCACGGTGTACCCAGCCGAGGCGGACTCTTCGAAATGGTCTTGCATCTGCGCATAGACATTGCGCGCAATCAGCTGCCGGTCCAGGTCCAGCACATTACGCACCTCGTCTTCATCCTTGAGGTAGCTGCGTAGGTGCGCCACCACCTGTCCGGCCAGGTCATATAACAGGCTGGCCTGGGTGAGGTAATCAATGTCGTCGTAGTCGATGAGCGCGTGAACGATGTAGTCCTCGGGCCGACGCTCTGTGCCCCCGCTTTGCGCAGACAGGGTGAACTGCTCCTGGTTGCCCAGGTTCTGGCCGACCAGCGAGCGGTCCTTGGGCTGCAAGTGCAAACCCCTCACATCCAATGTGAACGGCTTGAAGCCGCTACGCACCTCGCCTTGGGGCACCACCACAATGCGAGGTATGTCGATGGTCTTTTGCACCACCGCCTCCACCGTGCGGCGCACTACCGCTTGCAGGTCCAGTTCTGCAGCGGGGGTTTCGCCCAGCGACAGGTCCGCCTGCGCGGGCGGCAGCTTTTCGCGCACCGCCTCAGCAATGCGGGCTTGCAAATCCGTGTTCAGAAAGGCTTGGCGTGTGGGGGCTTGCTCTGGCTTGATCTCGTAGCTGCCCAGTACCTCCATCACCACTACAGCGGCCTGGCGCTCGCGCTCCGTGGCGAACAGCGGGGCTGGCGCGTTTGCGCCCGGCAATGGCTTGCGTGCGTTGCCCGCAACATCGCCCACTTGCGAGACACCCTCCGTCAAACCCAGCGCCTCAGACAGGCTCGAGGCCACGGTCACACTCTGCGGCTGGTCGTCGCCATCCTCGGGCGCGTCCAGTTCAAATTTCTTCAGGCGAACAGGCGAATCTGCCTTGGCAGAGTCGTCAATGATTTCCTGAAACCGGTCATGCGCAATGATGCTGAGGCGGTCCACAGCATCCACGCCCGTGCGCTTGCCATACGGCAGGCGCAGCCCCCGGCCAATCGACTGCTCCACCAGCGTGCGCGCATTGGCTGCGCGCAGAGGCACGATGGTGTAGAGGTTGGTCACATCCCACCCCTCCTTGAGCATGTTCACATGGATCACGATCTCGGTGGGCTCGTCCACACTCTCCACGGCCAGCAGCTTGCGCACCATCTCCTCTTCTTCTGCGCCGCTCTTGCTGCTGTCCACCTGAATCACCTTGTTGCGGTAGCGTCCCGTAAAAAACTCGTCCGACTGCAAATGCGCCAACAGGGCCGAGGCATGCGTGGTGTCCCGTGCAATCACCAGCATGAACGGCTTGACCTCATTCACTCCGTTTGTACGCGCATAGGTCTTCAGCTCCACCTTGGTGGCTTCGTGCATGCGCACGCCGTCGCGCAGCTTCACACGCTCCAACTCTTCGGGCGGCAGGGCCTTGGCGTCGAAGTTGCGCTGGGTCACTACCGCGGGCTCTTTCACGAAACCATCATCCATGGCCTGGGCCAGGCGGTATTCCATCACCACGTTCTTGAACGGCACCGGCCCCTTGGTGGTCTCGACAAACGGCGTGGCCGTCAACTCCAGGCCCAGCACCGGCTTCAGGTCGTTGATGGCGCGCAGGCCCGCCGTGGCGCGGTAGCGGTGCGACTCGTCCATCAGCAGTACCAGATCGGACAGGCTGGCCAGGTAGTCAAAATAGCTCTGGCCGATGTATTCGCTCAGGCGTTTGATGCGCGGCGCTTTTCCGCCCCGCACTTCCGACGTGATCTTGGCAATGTTGAAGATATTGATCGTTACCGGAGAGAGCAAATCGCCCAGCGCCTGGGCCCGCTCCTCGTAGTTGTCGCCCGTGATGATTTCTGGCGGGTACGCCGCAAACTCGGCAATGCCCTTGAACACGTACTTGGGTGTGTTGGGCGTGAAGTCGCCAATCAGCTTGTCGTAAATCGTCAAATTGGGCGCCAGCACAAAAAAGTGCTTGATACCGTGCGCTGCATACAAGTAGCTGATGAAAGCACCCATCAACCGCGTTTTGCCTACCCCCGTGGCCAGCGCAAAGCACAGCGAAGGAAAGTCACGCTCAAAGTCTTTCAACGTGGCAAATTGGCCCTGCAGCACCTTCAGCACATCGGCCAGCTCAGCACTGTCGCGGTCGTGCTTCAGCACCAGCGGGCTGGCCTCAATGGCACGAGACAGTGCCTGCAGTGAATCGGTTTGCGGCTTGCGCAGGCTCAGGCGGCCTGCGATGGCGTTGACTTCGCGTTGGCTCATTGTTCGGGTCCCTTGGCCGCCGTGGATTTCGAACGGCTCTTTGTTGTCTTGGTCGCTGGTGCCTTCGGTTTGCCTGTGGCCGCCCGTTTTACTTTGGCTGACGCCCCCTCACGCTGCTCCAACGGTTCCGATGGCACTAACGGTTCCAACCGCTCCAACGGTTGAAACTGCTCCATCTCGCGCCGAATCTCCGCACGCAAATCGTCCTCGCTGGGCAGGGCAAACTGGTATCGGCTGGCAAAAATCTGCTCGCTCTTGTCGCCCAGCACATAGCGCACCACCGCGTCGTTCTTCTCGCTGCACAGCAGCAGGCCAATGGTCGGGTTGTCGCCCTGAGAGGCCACTTCGCGGTCGTAGTAGTTCACGTACAACTGCATCTGCCCTAGGTCGCCATGGGTGAGCTTGCCGACCTTCAGGTCGATCACCACGTAGCACTTGAGCTTGACGTGGTAGAAAACCAGGTCGGGGTAAAAATGGTCTCCATCCAGCGTCAACCGCCGCTGCCGCCCCACAAAGGCAAAGCCACTGCCCAGCTCCAGCAAAAAGGCCTGCAACTGGTTGATCAACGCCTCTTCAATGCGCGACTCCACCAAGCGGTGCGATTCCGGCAAGTCCAGAAACTCCAGCACGTAGGGGTCTTTGATCACATCTTGCGCACGGTTGAGCGCCTGCCCTTCGTTGGCCAGCGCCAGCACGCCCTGCTTGTCGCGGCTCTTGGCAAGGCGCTCAAACAGAAAGGAATGCATCTGCCGCTCCAGTTGCCGGGCAGACCACCCATTGCGCACGGACTCGATTTCATAAAAATCGCGCACGGGCTGGCGCTCTTCTTTCAACAGGGTGCGGTAGTGCGTCCATGACAAGCTGGGGTTGAGCACGCCCGGCTGGACCACATCACGGGCCCCAGGAGATTCGCCACGCACTGCGTGTTGAATCTCCTGTACATCCAAAACAACACGCACTGCGTGTTGTTTTGCCAGCAGCTGCGGGTAGCCCAAAAAAAAGCTGCGCATGTACTGCAATGCGCTGACAGAAAACCCCGCTCCATACTCAGCCGACAACTGTTCAGACAGCGCCTTGAGCAAAGCCTTGCCATACGCCGCCCGCTTGGCACCGCCCTGCTCCGCCTCCACAATCTGCTGCCCTATCAGCCAGTTGGCACACACATGGGCCGTGTTGACCGAGCGCGCCGCGTGGGTGCGCGCAGACTCCCAAATGTGCCGAATGCGCGCCAGCAATTCGGTCTGCGCGGGCAACGTGGTCATGTCCTGTCCTCGCCAAACAAATCATCCTGCGCGGGCGCAGCGCCCGGCTTGGACGCTGCCATTGGCAGGTTGGCCACGTTCAGGCTGTAGTCGTCGTGGCCCCACTCACAGCGGTCCTTCACCATCTTCGGGATTTTTTTGATGGTGAGCTGCGGCCAGCGCTGCGCGGCCTGTGCAGCGGTCACACCCCTGTAGGCACCACAGCACACCAGCAGGCTGCGCTCTGCGCCCACCTCTTCGGCCAGGGCGTCGAGCTGCTCGGCGCTCAGGGTCTGCGTTGTCACATAAATAAAGTCGCGCTCGCTGCTGTGGCCGTGCTGCCACCACAGCGCCTCGCTGGGCGCATAGGCAAAGCCCTCCAGCTTGCACATGGCTGCCGACAGCATGGCTGCGTCGTAAGCCGGGTTGATGACCAGATTGCCCCAGCGGTCGGTGGCCAGCAGAGTGGGGGCCAGCGTGTAGTAGCGAAAGCCGCCACTGCCTTGCCAGCCGGTGGCCTGGGTCACGCCACCGGGGTCGTGCCCGTCGATGACTTTTTGCAGGCGCGGCACGATGTGGGTGTGGCAATGCTCCCCCAGCTCCACCATGATCCAACGGCGGCCCATTTTGTGGGCGACTGCGCCGGTGGTGCCGGAGCCGGCGAAGGAATCTAAGACAAGGTCGCCGGGGTTGGTGGCGATTTCCAATACCTTCGCCATTAGCCTCTCTGGCTTCGGTGTAGGAAATACATCCACCGGGTTCAAACCCAGCATTTCTCGTTTGGCATCCTGATTGTCCCCTGAGTCCTCGCGCAGCCACAAGGTGTCAGGGACGAGTCCAGTACCAACCTTACTCAAAAAAGACTTCAAACGCGGCTTGTCTTTCTCCTGATTTTTCCCCCACCATATCAAGCCGTCTCGTACGTGCTCTGCGTGTCTCTTCTCGTCGTATCCCCAAACTCTTGTTTCGCTGGGAAAAATCAACTCGTTAGTGCGAGGATGGCGAATACCGTAGAAAAGATTAGGCCGTTCAGCCCTTGTTTTTGCACATGTATAGACAACAGACTGCCAGGGCCCACGCGGATCGTTATCAAGATTCTTATACCCTTTCAGCTGATCATCGCTTCGCTCGATGGAGTTAGGTTTCCAAAGATTCTTATTTCGAGCGTAGACCAAAACATGATCATGGCTAATGCTGAGCCACTTGGCATCATTCTGCTTCGAATACTTTTTCTGCCAAACAACATTGGCAACAAAATTCGACCGCCCAAACACCTCATCGCATAACACCTTAAGGTAATGCGCCTCGTTGTCGTCAATCGTGATCCACAGCGAACCATCGTCGGCCAGCAGGCGACGAATGATCTCCAGCCGGTCGCGCATCAACCCCAGCCAGATTGAATGCTCCAGCCCGTCGTCGTAGTGCGTGAAGGCGCTGCCGGTGTTGTACGGCGGGTCGATGAACACGCACTTCACCTTGCCCGCAAACTCGGCCTCCAGCGCTTTGAGCGCCAGCAGGTTGTCGCCCTTAATGAGACGGTTGTCGAAAATATCCTGGTCCGTTACGCGCTGCTTGGCGTGGTAGCTGCGGGCCGGGTCTTCCAACAAAATGCGCGGCTCCAGCCGAGGGCGCTGGTCCTTGCCGATCCAGGTGAGTTCTAGTTTTTGGTGTGCCATGGTGGGTATTGTCTATGCCGCTCAGGCCGCCAGGGCCGCCATCACCTGGCGCTTGAGGTATTGAAGATTGCTCGGGTCCGCCAGCACGGCCGCGGGCTCTTGCCCGCCCCAGTCTTCTTGGCCATACGCCTGGGCAAGCGCCTCGCGCACCTTCTCTGCCTCTTGCGATACGGCGTCCCGCTCGGCCCTGGTCAGCATCAGGGTGACGCCGTCGCACAGGCGGTGCAGCCGGGAGAACACCAGATGCACGATCAGGAAAACGGCTGCTTTCTGCAGCGCACCCTCTTCGGACGGCAGGGTTTGGGCGTCGGCCTCGACCAGCTCGCGCACCATGCGGCCCAGCTGGGTGGTGCGCCACAAGCGGCGTGCCGTCAGGCTGCCCGTGAACAGGCGCCCGTACACTGAATCTTCCACGGGCTTGACGGCCTTGCCTTCGAGATTGCGCTTCTGCTCCCAAAGCAGGCTGGAGCCGGACATGACCCAGCCGACCAGCGTTGCCCAGTATTTGCCGTCCTTGCTGGCGCAGGCCAGATAGTTGACGGCCTCCTGGGCGGTGAATATCCGCTCGGCAGCGTGCGGGTCCTGGGCGCTGGGCTTGTAGATGTACGTGACTCCGGACGCTTTCAAGGTGCGGCGCCAGTTCTCCTGGTTGTCGTCCAGCGCGATGAAGTCCTGGACGCGGACGGCATTCTGGTTGTTGCGGTATTCGGTCACCCGGTCACCGAAGCCGGCCTGCTCGCCGGACGACTGGATGCACGTCACCAGCACATCGGCAGGATGGGTGTCGTAATGCGCAAGCGGCTGCTGCGCCACGGTTCCAGCGGTCTGCGCGCCGTTGATGATGGAGACGCCTTCCAGCCGGAACCGGCCGCGCCGCCGCTCGGCATCCGTAGCCCCCACGGCCGTGATCCTTTCGCACAGCAAGGTCACGCCGTTGTTGAAATAGACGAAGTTCTCGGGCGCCTCCAGCAGCGTCCGGGTGATTTCGGCGTTGACGCTGGACGAGCCCCGGTATCTGCGTATGTTCTCGCGCACCAGTGCATGATCGTGCTTCTGGTAGAGCTCGGCCAGGTCGCGCACGCGCATCACCCCGTAAAAAGCACGCGTGGGCCTTTCGATCAGGCCGTAGTTGCGCAGCTCGATGACGGTCGGGGGAATCCTCTGCTCCGCCCTTTTCGCCGTGATGGAGTCATGGAAGTCGAAGAGGCCGAACCGGACGAACCGCGCCCTATCGGGCTGCACCAGGTTGAGCCCTTCTTCCACATCGCTGAAGAGCTGGATTCGATCTTCATTCAGTGAGGTGCCCGTGTACACCAGCGCGAAGCGGATGGCATGCGGCCTGTCCATGGCAGAACGGATCTCCGGCACCCTGGCCACCAGCGCCTGATTGAAGCGATCGAACTTGGCGGCGGCGAAGTCCTTCACCCCATCCTTGAACTTGGAGACATCGCCCAAAGAAGGCTCGCCCTTGCCTTCATGGATGTACTTGGACTGCACCAGCCAGAAAACACCCGTGGCGCTGATGTACACCGAATCGATTCCATGGTCGTTTCCGCCATCGATGCTGGCTGCGACGGCCTCCGCCTTGGAGGCGCCTGCATGGGCCATCAGGAAATGGGCGGCCAGGGCCTTGGACAGGAAGTTGCGTTCCCGGTCCATGGGCGCATTGCCTGTGCCGACGATGGCGCCATTGAACTGCGTCTTCAAGAACGCCTGTATTTGCTGCACCTCCAAGGGGCGTGCGTCAGCAGTGACCATCAAATCAGCTCCCATTGAATTTGGAATATTTCCTTGAGCGTCGTGCTAGAAGCCAGGCGGTCTTCCAACTGGTCGATCAAGCGGCTGCGCTGCGCATCGATCTCGTCCTGCCGGTCGAAGATCCTGCGGCGCAACTGGTTGCGCTTGTCTTCCAGTTCGCGCTGGCGCTTTTGCCAGTGCAGCTTTTCTTCCAGCGTGGCCGCCACGCTGGCGGTGCGGCGCACGTCCTTGATCTCACGATCCAGCTCCTTGACTTCGTTTTCCAGGCCCACCTTCAGGTCGTCGGCCCAGGCGTCGAGCTTCTGCACTTCGGCATCGAAGTAGCCCAGGTTGCGGGTGTTCACGGACTGGACCTGTTCGCGCTCCAGCCGCTCCACGTCTTCGGCCAGAGCGGCCGGGGGCTCCATGAACAGGCCGGCCTCCTGCACCTGGGCGGGCAGGCGCAGCAGTTTGTGTACGTCTTCTTCGTGCAGGGGCTGACCGGCATCGGTGATGGCAGCGAGCAGCAGGTAGTCCTCCCGCACGCCCAGAGCGTCGATGGACAGCACGCTCAGGCTGAGCCAGCCCGTTTGCCCGCGCAGGGGCAGCAGGGTGGCAAGCATGGTGCCGTATTCGTCGTAGCTGAACTGAACGCGCGCCGTGGGCAGGGTACGCTGGCGAGCTTGCTGAATCAGCGCTTGCGCCAGCGGGTGCCCGGTGCGGTAGAGGTGGGCGTCTTCGCTGCGGCGGGGTAGCTCGTAGCGGCCTGGGGGCGCGTCGGTGGGCGGCAGGCCGTGGGGCGTTTGGCGCAGGGTAAAGCCTTCGTGGTCAAACTCGGCGTGGCCTTGCAGCTCGGCCTGGGTCAGGTCCATCAGTAGCCGCTCGAACCGGTTGCGAGCGCTGGTGCTTTCGGTCTGCCGCAGCTTGAGCTTGTCTTGCACGGCTTCGTCAAAGTTCTCCAGCAGCAGTTGCCGGGTTTTGAGCATGGCAGCGCTGATCTCGCCCGACAAATCAAGCTGCAGTTGCTGGAACGAGGCTTCGATCTCTTGCGGGTTGCGGCAGGTTTGGTAGATCTCGGCAATGCGGCGTTCAAAGTCCACGCCGCTGCCGATGGTGCCCAGCACTTCGTCGCTGGCCCCAAAAACGCCTTCAAAGAGCTGAAACTTTTGCGCCAGCAGCTCGTACACGCGCTTGTCGGCGGGGTTGCTGTGGTCCACAAAGTTGACCACCACCACGTCGTGCTTTTGCCCGTAGCGGTGGCAGCGCCCGATGCGCTGTTCGATGCGCTGGGGGTTCCACGGCAGGTCGTAGTTGATGACCAGCGAGCAGAACTGCAGGTTGATGCCCTCGGCCCCGGCCTCGGTGGCGATCATGATGCTGGCGGATTCTTTGAAATGCTCGACCAACGCAGCGCGGGTGTCGGCGGTGCGGGAGCCGGTGATGCGGTCAGTGCCCGCGTGGCGCTTGAGCCAGTCTTGGTAAATACGAGTGGCCTGTTCGCTGCTGTTGGTGCCGTTGAAAAGCACGGTTTGGCCTGCGTAGGCGCTTTGCTCCAGCAGGCCCAGCAGATAGTCTTGCGTGCGGCGCGATTCCGTGAAGATGAGGGCCTTGCGCGGCGCGTGCAGGCGCTCCAGCTCGGCAAACGCCTTGCCCAACGCGGTGAGCAGGGCCTGGCCCTTGGCGTTGTCGCGAATGGTGGTGGCCATGCGTTGAAATTCGCGCAGCTCGGCAATCTCATCAGCCACGCTGGCTTTGGGCGAAGATGGCGCCTCACCATCGCTCTCCGACCACTCTTCTTCAGTTTCGTCCAGCGACTCGTAGTCTTTGTCCAGCTCGTCGCTAAGCTGCCCGTCGGCCTTGTCTGCAGGTTCATCACCCAGTTGATCTTGGAGGCGCTGGGCCATGGTGCCCAGCGCGCCACCAATCGCGTAGCTGCTGGATGCCAGCAGTTTCCACAGCACCAAAGAAATCAGCTGGCGTTGCCCTGCGGGCAGCGCGTTGAGCGCAGGGCGGCGCAGGTAGTCAGCCACCATGTCGCGCAATGCCTGCTCTTCTTGCGAAGGGGTGAACGCCTCCACCATGGGGATGCGCTTGGTGTACGAGATGTAGGGCTGCACCTGGCGGCGCAGCGTGCGCATGCACACGTTTTGCAAGCGGTTGCGCAGCTTGGCTACTGTGTCGGGGTTGTTGAGTGCACCGAATTGATCGCGAAAGCTAGCCAAGTCACCAAACACGCGTTCGTCTACCAGGCTGACCAACCCATACAGTTCCAGCAACGTGTTCTGCAGCGGCGTGGCGGTGAGCAGCACCTTGGGAGCATGGGCCAATGCGTCTTTGAGTGCTTTGCCGATGACGTTGCTGGGCTTGTACACGTTGCGCAAGCGATGGGCCTCGTCCATCACCACCAAATCCCATGGCACACGGCGCAAATCGTCGGCCTTGGTCTTTGCAAACTGGTAGGAGCAAATAAGCACGCGGACTTGGTCGAAAGGGTTGTTTTGCCCCTCCTTGCGTTGTTCCTTATAGCTTTTGGCCTCCAGGATCAACGCCTGCAGGCTGAACTTATCTTGCAGTTCCTGGTGCCATTGCTTGCGCAAGTTGGCTGGCGCAATGATGAGGATGCGACGTTTGCGCTCCGCCCAGCGCTGGGCGATCACCAACCCGGCCTCGATGGTTTTACCCAATCCCACTTCGTCGGCCAAGATGACGCCTTGGGAGAGCGGGCTGCGAAAGGCGAACAAAGCGGCTTCGACCTGATGAGGGTTCAAGTCCACGCGGGCATCGACCAGAGTAGAGGCCAGCAGATCAGGAGAGTCGCGCCCGATTTGCCTGGAAAGCAACCAAGCGAAATATTGCGTTTGGTAAGGGGTTTGGCGTGAGGACAAGATGATTCCGGACTCTGGATCGTGGTGATTATGGTTCGACCAAGAAGGCTGGGCACTGAAAACTGCTCGCTCTCATTTTCTGCACCGCCCCCTCTTGAAAACCCGAAACCCGCTGCTAGTTCATGAACCGGAAGCGCGCGGCACCTGGCCCGCGCTCCGTTTCCATCAACGACACCACACGAGGTTTCGCCATGTACCGATCCCTGTTTCCGCGCGACATGTTCGCCGAGATGGATCGCCTGCAGCGCGAGATGCAGCAGGCCTTCGATCTTTCGCCCACCATCCGCGGCGTTGCCCGCAACGGGTTTCCCGCCCTGAACGTCGGGGGGACGCCGCAGTCCATCGAGATCTATGCCTTCGCGCCCGGCGTCGATCCGGGCACGCTGGAAGTGCATCTGGAGCGCGGCCTGCTGACCATCGCAGGCGAGCGCAAGAGCCCCATCGGTGAGGCCGATGCCAAGGCCACGGCGCACATCCACGAGCGCTTCGGCGGCAAGTTCCGCCGCGTGCTCACCCTGCCCGACGACGCCGATCCGGATGCCGTGCAGGCCAGGCTGCGCGACGGCGTGCTGCACATCAGCGTGCAGCGCCGTGCGAGCGCACAGCCGCGGCGCATCGCGATCCAGCAACCCGCATGACCCCCAAGAAGAAAGGACCGACAGCCATGCGCAACGACCTCCAGACTTCGAACCCTGCCCCAGCACAAACACAAGCACCAGCCCAGACCGGCCAGAACGGCGGCGCGGCGCCGCAGGACGGCACGCGCTACGCGGAGGCAACGCTCACGCCACCGGTGGACGTGATCGAGGATGCGGGCGGCATCACGCTCTACGCGGACCTGCCCGGCGTGAGCCGCGACAAGCTCAACCTGCACATCGAATCGGAAACGCTCACGATTGAGGCCGAGTCCGATCTGGCCGTGCCGCAGGGACTCACTTCCAGCCATACGGAGGTGGGCCTGGGCCGGTTCCGGCGGGTGTTCACGCTCAGCAAGGAACTGGACCCCGAACGCGTGTCGGCCGAACTCGCCCAGGGTGTGCTGAAGCTGCGCATTCCGAAAGCGCAGCATGCCCAGCCCCGGCGCATCGAGGTGCAGGTGGCCTGACCGCGAGACCCTGCCCGTCCCACGCCGACGGCTCCACCCAGCAGATTTCGATGCTATTTATTTGATAGCAATATGCCCTAGTGGATATTGCGGTGGAGCCGTTTTTGGCCCAAACCCTGCCGCCGCCGTGCCAGGGAGCGGCGCCCGGCCCTGCGGCGGATGCAAGCCCGCAGCGGCCGAGGCCCCGCTTGCCAGCCATCCCCGCACCCGCACCCGCACCGGCGTGAATCGCGCCCTCGGCCATCAGCCGGGCGCCCCTGCCGGTGCCGCAACGCTCTGCGCATCCAGCGCCAGATAGTGGTGCACTGCGGGCCGCTCCGGCCCCACGTGGTAGCGCAGCGCCTGGGCCTGCAGGTCCGCGTCGGCCCTGGAGACGCGGCCGTGCTGGCGCAGGTGCTCGGCCCACGACTCGACCAGGAACCACTCGATCACGCGGCCCGGCTCGGCGGAGTGTTCCGCCACGCCCCAGGCGTAGGCGCCATCGCGGCGGCGCTCGCGCGCCACGTGCTGCATGGCCTGCAGGAACGCGGGCAGGTCGGGCGTGCGCACGCGGTATTCGATCTGCACCATGACCGGGCCGCGGTCGTGCGCCACGGGCTCGGCCAGCAGCGGCTCGGGCCAGTGGTTGGACGGCTGCAGGTCGGCCTCGCCGGTGGGCAGCTTCACGCGGTGAAAGAGCCACGCCGCCAGCACCAGGCCGCCCGCGCCGGCCAGCAGCGTGGCCGGCAGGCCCGCCTGCCCCGCCACCAGGCCCCAGCCCAGGCTGCCGGCGGCCATGGCGCCGTTGAACACCATGAGGTAGATCGCCAGGCCCCGGCCGCGCACCCAGTTGGGCAGCACGGCCTGGGCCACGCCGTTGAGCGTGGTGAGCGCGATGATCCAGCCCAGGCCCAGCACCAGCATGAGCGCTACGGCGGCCTCGCGCGGCGGCGCCAGGGTGAGCACGGCCATCACGCCCGCGGTGAGCAGCGAGGCCAGCAGCACCAGCCCGTCGGCATCCAGGCGCTTGCGCAGGCGGGGCAGCAGCACCGCGCCGAGGATGGCCCCGGCACCGACCGCGCCCAGCATCACGCCGTAGAAGCCCGCCGTGCCGCCCAGCATGCGCCGCGCCACCAGCGGCAGCAGCGCCCAGACGGAGCTGGCGAACAGAAAGAACACCGCCGCGCGCAGCAGCACCACGTGCAGTTCGCGGCTGGCGCGCGCGTAGCGCAGGCCGGCGCGGAAGGCGCCGAAGAACTGCTCGTTCAGCCCGGTGGGCTCGGCCTTGGGGCGCTTCCACCACAGCAGCGCGGCGATCACGAAGCCGTAGCTCGCCACGTCCAGGCCGTAGGCCGCGGCCGCGCCGAAGCTGGCCAGCAGCAGGCCGCCGGCCGCGGGGCCGATGGCGCGGGCGATGTTGATGCCCAGCGAATTGAGCGCCACGGCGCTTTTCAGCTCGCTGCGAGGTACCAGTTCGGGCACGATGGACTGCCACGTGGGCCCCATGAGCGCCGCGCCGATGCCGCCCACGAAGGTGAGCACGATGAGCGATTCCACGGTGAGCGTGTTCGTGCGCGCCATCACCAGCAGCGTGCCGCTCACGCAGGCCAGCAGCACCTGCACGGCGATCAGAAAGCGCCGGCGGTCCAGGATGTCCGACAGCACGCCGGCCGGGATCGCGAGCAGGAAGATCGGCAGCGTGGCCGCCGTCTGCACCAGCGCCACGGCGGTGGGGTTGGACGACAGCTCGGTCACCATCCACGAACTGGCCACGTCGCGCATGAAGCTGCCGATGTTGCCCAGCACCGTGGCGGACCACAGCACCGCGAACAGCGGCAGGCGCAGCGGCGCGAAGCTGCCCGAAGGTGCGGGCACGGCGGCGGCGGCGGCCGCGGCGGACGGTGAATCGTGTGGGTGATCGTCATGTGCCATGGAGGCCTCCCAGGTCGTGCCAGGCGACGAGCAGCATGCCGCCCACCAGGCCCCAATGTTCGAAGAATGCGTTGGCGGCGCCCCGCCGCTCGGGCGGTGCCACCTGCCAGAAGCGGTCGGCCAGGAACGCCGCCAGCACGGTGAAGCCGGCCAGCGCCAGCGCGCCCAGCCAGCGGTACCAGCCCGAGACGATCAGCAGCGAGGCGCCCAGCTGCAGCGCGATGGTGGCCGCCGCGACGGGCGCGGCGGGCGCCAGGCCGAAACGGCGCATCTCGGCCACGGCGCCGGCGAAGTCGCGCGCCTTGCCGATGCCGCCCTGCAGGTAGGCCGCGCACAGGCACAGCAGCGCGAGCGACTGCACCCAGGGCGCGGTGAAGGCGCCGCGCAGCGCGTCCATTCCGTTCGCCACGGTCACACCGCCCAGCAGGCGCAGCCCAGGGCGCCCCAGAAGCCCTTCAGGTCGGCAATCGGCAGCCGGCTGCTCCAGGCCGTGGCGTGCTGGTGGCCGTGCACGTTGCAATCGTTGGCGCAGGCGCACGCCGCGGCGGCGCGGCGCACCACGGCCTGCAGCGGCGCGCCCTCCTGCGTGCCCCAGCCGGCATAGCCACCGAAGGTGCGCACGGGCGACCAGTCGGGCATGGCGGGCGGCGGTGCCGCGTCGTCGAAGCGGGCGAAATCAGCGGCGCCATACACCACCCTGCCGCCCACCACCGTGAGCAGCGCCGTGGTGTCGGCGATGTCGGATTCGGGGCAGACGAAGAAATCGCGGTCGGGCACGGTCAGGTCCGCCAGCTGGCCGGCCTGGATGCGGCCCTTCTTGCCTTCTTCGTTGCTGAACCAGGTGACGTTCTCGGTCCACAGCCGCAGCGCCGCTTCGCGGTCCAGGCAGTTGCGCTGCGGCGTGATCTGCAGGCCGCCCACGGTCTTGCCCGTGATGAGCCACGACAGCGACACCCACGGGTTGTAGCTGGCCACGCGCGTGGCGTCGGTGCCGGCCGAGACCTTGACGCCCTTGTCCAGCATGCGCTTGACGGGCGGCGTGGCCTCGGCCGCGCCGGCACCGTAGCGCTCGACGAAGTACTCGCCCTGGTAGGCCATGCGATGCTGCACGGCCACGCCGCCGCCCAAAGCGGCGATGCGGTCGATGGACTTTTCCGAGATGGTCTCGGCATGGTCGAAGAACCAGTTCAGGCCGGCCAGGGGCGTGTCGCGATCGACCTTCTCGAACACGTCGAGTGCGCGCTCGATGGTCTCGTCGTAGGTGGCATGCATGCGCCAGGGCCAGCGGTTCTGCGCCAGGATGCGCACCACGCCTTCGAGGTCGTCCTCCATCTCGGGCGCCATGTCGGGGCGTGGCTGGCGGAAGTCCTCGAAGTCCGCCGCCGAGAACACCAGCATCTCGCCCGCGCCGTTGTGGCGAAAGTAGTCCGTGCCCTGCTTGTATTGCGACGTGGCCGTCCAGTTCAGGAAGTCTTCCTTTTCCTGCTTCGGCTTTTGCGTGAACAGGTTGTAGGCCAGGCGGATGGTGAGCTGATCGGCATCGGCCAGTTCCTGGATCACCTGGTAGTCGTCGGGGTAGCTTTGGAAGCCGCCGCCCGCATCGATGGCGCCCGTCACGCCCAGGCGGTTCAGCTCGCGCATGAAGTGGCGCGTGGAGTTGACCTGGTATGCGTGCGGCAGCTTGGGGCCCTTGGCCAGCGTGGCGTAGAGGATGGCCGCATTGGGCTTGGCCAGCAGCAGCCCGGTGGGATTGCCGGCTGCATCGCGCACGATCTCGCCGCCGGGCGGCGCGGGCGTGTCGCGCGTGTAGCCCACGGCGCGCAGCGCGGCGGCGTTGAGCAACGCGCGGTCGTACAGGTGCAGGATGAACACCGGCGTGTCTGGCGCCACGGCGTTCAGCTCGGCGATGGTAGGCAGGCGCTTCTCCGCGAACTGGTGTTCGGTGAACCCGCCCACCACGCGCACCCACTGCGGCGCGGGCGTGACCGCCACCTGACGCCGCAGCATGCCCATGGCATCGGCCAGGCTTTTGACGCCGTCCCAGCGCAGCTCCATGTTGAAGTTGAGCCCGCCGCGGATGATGTGCAGGTGGTTATCGATCAGGCCCGGCAGCGCGCTGCGGCCGTTCAAGTCGATCCGCCGCGTGCCCGGCCCGGCCATCGCCAGCACGTCGCGGTCCATGCCGACGTGGGTGAAGCGCCCCTGCGCGATGGCCACGGCACTGGCCGCGGGGTTGGCGCGGTCCAGCGTGGTGAAGCGGCCGTTGTACAGGATCAGGTCGGGAGGGGTGGGCGGGGTCATGGGCAGGCTTCTTGGGGGATCGGCAATGCGAAGGGTGCGCTCTTTTCAACCCTCGTGGGCGTTGAACATGGCCTTGGCATAGGTGATGCCCAGGCCGTAGCCGCCGCCGAACTTTCTGGCGATGCCGGTCGTCATGTCGTACGTGTCCGTACGCGCCCAGTCGCGTTGCAGCTCCAGCAGATACTGCAGCGCCGTGATGGGTCGCGCACCCGCCTGCACCATGCGCTCCATGGCGCGGTGGTGGGCCTCGGTGGAGATGTCGCCACTCGCATCGGCGATCACGTACACCTCGAAGCCCTGGTCGAGCGCCGACAGCGCCGGGCCCACGATGCACACGCTGGTCCACAGGCCCGCCAGCACGATGCGCGGCTTGCCGATCTCGTTGATGCGGCGGATCACGGCCTCGTCTTCCCAGGTGTTCATCGACGTGCGATCCAGCAGCGCCTGGCCGGGGAACGGTGCGGTCACCTCCTCGAACATCGGGCCGCTGAAGCTCTTTTCCGCCACGGTGGTCAGGATCGTTGACACGCCGAAGCCCGCCGCCGCGCTGGCCACCAGGCCGGCGTTGGAGCGCAGCGTGATCGCATCGATCGAATGCGTGGCGAAGGCCATCTGCGACTGGAAGTCGATCATCACCAGCGTGTGGTCCTGCGGGTTCAGCAGCGTGGCGCCGGGCGTGGCGGTGGCGACGGGCTTGGCGGCGGCGTTGATGCGGGTGGCGGTCATGGCAAAACTCCTGGATGGATCGAGTGAATGGAGGAGAGAAAACAAAAAACGGGGAATCGAAAGACAAGAAAGAAGGCAGGCGGGGCGGCGGTGCCGCCGCCCCTCACCGGTCAGTGCGGCATGGCGGGCAGCTCGTTGGGGCGCAGGTCGAACACCAGCACCTCGGCACCTTCGCCCCTGGCAAAGCGCAGGGCGCCAGCGTCACGGATGCGGGCGCCGTCGCCTTCGGACAGGCGCTCGCCGTTCACCTCCAGGCTGCCGCGGGCCACGTGCACATACACGTTGCGGCCGGGGCCCACGTCCAGCTCGGCGGCCTCGTCGCCATCGAACAGACCGGCATGCACCCGGGCATCCTGGTGCACGGCCAGCGAGCCGTCGGATCCTTCGGGCGAGATGATCAGCCGCAGCCGGCCGCGCTTTTCGGCCTCGCTGAAGTGCACCTGCTGGTAGCGGGGCGTGGCGCCGGTCACGCCGGGCACGATCCAGATCTGCAGGAAGTGCACGGGCTCGTCGGCCGAGTGGTTGAACTCGCTGTGGCGCACGCCGGTGCCGGCGCTCATCATCTGCACGTCGCCGGGGCGGATGACCGAGCCGGTGCCCATCGAATCCTGGTGCTCCAGCGCGCCTTCCAGCACGTAGGAGAAGATTTCCATGTCGCGGTGGGGGTGAGCGCCGAAGCCCTTGCCCGGAGCCACGCGGTCGTCGTTGATGACCAGCAGGTCCGAGAAACCCTGCTGCTTGGCATCGCGGTAGTGGCCGAACGAGAAGGTGTGGTGCGAATGCAGCCAGCCATGGTTGGCGTTGCCACGTTGGTGGGCTTTGCGGATGTCGAGCATGGTGCGTTTCCTTTCGGTGTCTTCGATGAAATTCACACTGTGGGCCTTTTGCCGAAATCGCCTTGATTTAATTGGGCTTCAGTGCTGCGGTGAAGAAAGTATCTCGCGGCAGGCAGGGCCGCAGGTTGAAAGGTTTCACCATTCATCATCGATAATTTCGATGATTCAATTCCTCGCCTGCAAGCCATGTTGAAACTCACCCTCGAAGCCATCGAACTGGTGGACGCCATCGCCCGCCACGGCTCCTTCGCCGGCGCCTCCGAGCGGCTGCACAAGGTGCCCTCCACCATCTCGTACGCCATCGGCAAGCTGGAGGAGCAACTGGGCATCGCCCTCTTCACGCGCAACGGCCCGCGCGTGGCGCTCACGCCCGCGGGGCAGGAGATGCTCAAGGAAGGCCGCTGGCTGCTCACGGCCGCGCACCAGCTCGAATCGCGCATGCGGCAGATCGCCACGGGGTTCGAATCGGAGCTGCGGCTGGTGCACGACTCGCTCATCCCCACCAGCGCGTTCAACCAGGACATCTGCGCCTTCGAGGACCTGCACTGCGGCACGCGCCTGCGCATCGGCTGCGAGGCGCTCACGGGCACCTGGGAGGCGCTGCGCGACGGCCGCGCCGACATCGTCGTGGCGGCGGGCGAAGGCCCGGCCGGCGGCGGCTACAAGGCGGTGGCCGTGGGCAGCCTGGCGTTCGTGTTCTGCGTGACGGCCACGCACCCGCTGGCGCAGCTGCAGCGCCCGATCACCCGCAGCGACCTGTTGGACCACACCGCCGTGGTGGTGGGCGACGGCGCGCGGTCGCTCACCGACCGCACCGTGGGCCTGCAGTCGGGCCAGCGCCGCATCACCGTGCCGTCGATGCAGGCCAAGATCGCCTGCCAGGCGGCGGGCCTGGGCCACGGCTTCCTGCCGCGCGCGTGCATCCGGGTGGAGCTGGAGACGGGGGTGCTGGTGGAGCTGCCGGTGGAGGAACCCCGACCCGACGAAACCTTCTGGCTCGCCTGGAAGCCCGATCACATGGGCGAGGCGCTCAAATGGTGGCGCCAGCGGCTGGACCGGCCGCTGCTGCCGGGCATCCTGCCGCAGTGAGGGCGCCGCCGACTCGGCCGATCACAGCGGCAAGCGTCGCTGCGACGGCCGATTCCCGTCAGGGGGGTGCCAGCCGCTGCGGGAATTTGCGATAGATCTTTTTCAGCACCCAGATTTCTCCGCATTCCAGGACCAACCACAGCGGGAAAAGCGGCATCACCATAAAGATGAAAAACACCCGCAAGGGAAAATAAAGGAGAAAAAACATCCCCACATAAAACCCGTGCCGCGGCTGCTTGTTTTTGATGAAAAACAGGATGAAGACGAGAAAAGCCAGGCCCGAAGTCAGAAGGACGTGGGCGCCCAGCAGCAGATAGGCCATCGCCTTGGGCAAATAATCATGGGCGGCCACCCATTTGGGCAGCAGTTCCTGAAAGGCCGATGCGACCATCGACAGAAAGAACACGAGGATGCCCAAGCCCAGAACGGCGAATGGAATCCAACACGCGTAAGCCATCCATTTCGAAGGGGCCTGCAGTGCTTCGGGACGCGGGTTCTTCATCAATTCCAAATTCTCCTGGGGTCGTATTTCCATGCCGAGGGGTCCAGGGGCACAGGATTCGGCCATGTACCCTGGGGCCACAAATTACCGCCATAGAAGTTTTTGCTGACTCCGGATTCGGTGAAGGCCTTGTCGTGGTACGCATCGATTTCATTGCCTTGCGTACAGCCGTTTTGATCGACCTTGCCCGCGGCCTGCGCCGCCTTGTCCGAGGCGACCAGTTTCCCCCGGATGCTCGTCAAAACCTCGGACTGCTTGAGCGACTTTCCCTGGATGGCGGACTCTGCGACGAGGGCCGTTTTGACCACCGCGTTCACACTCATGTTTTCGCCCCGGCATATCAATGCCCCAGCCGGGTAATAACTGCATTGGGGCTTGCTCTTCGCCATGTCATCGTAGTAGCTGCAAACTGCCGTATCCCCTTTGCCATCGAACGATGGAAGGGACGGCATCTCGATATTGGTCCACTCGAACAGACCCAGCGGATCAATGTACTGAACGGGATTGACCGGATAGGTACTGGGATGCACGCCACCGGATAATCCGATCGGATCCTGCGTGATGTACTGCCCCAGGTGAGGGTCGTAGTACCTGAATCGGTTGTAATGCAGCCCGGTCTCGGCATCGAGCTGCTGGCCCTGCAGCCGGATGCTCTGCTCGATCCGGTGCGGGTTGTATTCCTCCTGCACATCTCCCCAGGCGCCATAGCTGGCCGCCCAGGTGATCTCGCCGGCCTTCTCTCCGTTGCCATCCACCAGCCCGATCGGCGTGCCCAGGTGGTCGCACAGGTAGTGCCGGATGGTGAGCGGGTTGCCCGCTGCCTGGGCCTGCCGCTCGGCCTGCAACTGGCCCACGCTGCCCGCCATGGCCTGCGCCAGATCCTGCGGCATGTGTTTTTGCACCAGGGCCAGTGCCTGCGCGCCGCTGGCGGGGTCCAGCACGGTGTTCAGCGCCGCCTGCACCATCTCCCGCTGCGCCCGCGGCATGGCCGCGAAGCTGTCCGCCGCATCCGTGGTGTCTTCGCCCGGCTCTGCACCCAGGCCCATCAGCATCTGCACCGCATCCTTGGCCCCCTGCCTGCGCTGCAGCTGCAGCAGCGGCACGAAGCTGGCCGGCTCGTACACCGTGTGCCGGATGCCTTGCCCATCCTGCGTGTGCACCAGCCGGTCACCGTCCCAGCCGTAGTGGGTGCTCTCCCGATGTCCTTCGCGGACCACGGCCTTGCCCAGACGCCGCCCGAACGCGTCGTAGCGGTAGCGCGCCACCGGCGTCCAGCCCGGCTCGCCCAGCGCCTGCTCGAACACCGCCGTCAACTGGTGCAGCGCGTCGTACTCCAGCCGCAGCGTGCGCCCATCGGCGTGCTGCGCCTGCACCCGGTTGCCGAAGGCGTCGTAGCGGTACTGCAGGGTGCCCCCCTGCGCACCGGTTCCCGCACCGGCTCCCGCCCCGCCGTTGCTCCAGCCGATGCGGTTGCCCGGCCACTGCTGCACCGGCCCGCCCGCGCGGCCTCGCTCACCGCCCTGCGGCTGCAGCAGATCGAAGCCCGGGTCGTGCAGGTTCTGCTGCACCTGGCTCGCCCAGTCCTGGCGGTCCGCACCCGGGGCCGCGTCCTGGCCCGAGGGGTCCGGCAGCCGGTTGCCCGCCGGATCGAGCCGCCAGCGCCGCTGCTGCACGGCGTCGGCGGCCGCATGCGCCACGCCGATCAGGCGCTGGTGCACGTCGTAGTGGTAGCGCGTGGCATCCAACGGGGTCTGCACGCCCACCAGTTGGCCCAGCGCGTCGTAGGTGTAGCGGCGCACGGACAGGGCGGCGAGCGGGCCCGGTGCCTGCGCCAATCCTGCCGAGGGCAGCCCTTGCCAGTCTTGCTGCAGCAGCCGGCCCATGGGGTCCAGGCGCCGGGTCTGGGTGACTGCGGCATGGACCCGTTGCGCGCCGCCCTCCAGTTGCAGGCTGCGCGCGACCTCCCGGTGCAGCGCATCGCGTTCGATGGCCAGCACCGGGGTCTTGTCCAGCAGCAGCCCGTGCACGTGGCCCGAGCCGTAGGCCAGCCAGTCCAGCTCGCCCAGGCCCT
>NZ_BQXE01000012.1:0-76136 GCF_030158935.1 Acidovorax sp. SUPP950
GCGGCTCGCAGCGCGGGTACGGGTTCGAGCTGCGCACGGACCTGTGGGGGTCGATCCGGGCGGACAAGGGGCTGCTGATCACCACGTACCCGCAGGACTTCACCTCCAAGGTGGCGAGCAACAACCCCGATGGGTTCGATCAGCTGGGCAGCGGGCTGGCCGGCACCGCGGCGCTGATGAAAGAGGCCGGAAGCGCCGTGAAGGCCATGGACTCGGCCATCGGCGCCATCAATGGCCTCAAGACCTCGCACATGATGGCCCTGGGCGCGGGCGTGGCCTCCATGGTCGGCGGCCAGGCCGGGGCGTCGTCCCTGGCGAAGGCCGCCGCGGCCGTCGCCGCCTTTGCCGATGCCGGCGGGGACGGCGGTGGAGGGGGCGGGCCCGAGGTCAGCATGCCGACCAACACCGACCCGGCCATGCCGCAGTCGCAGGCGCTGCGCGAGCTGTCCAAGGACATCACGAAACCCATCGTGTCCATCGTCAGCCCCGAGGGGCATTCGATGATCAGCCCCAAGCCCATCGTGATCAGCTCCGGGCAGAGCGCATCGATGCACGCCACGCAGCACATCACGGTATCGAGCGGCGCGCAGCTCACCCAGCTGGCCAAGGGCGGCATGCTCACCCACGTCTCCCAGGGCGGGCAGCGCAACACGGTGACCCAGGGCGACGTGGCCTCCGAGGCGCAGGCCGGCCACATGAACCTCACGGCCAACCAGAACATCACCATGGCATCCAAGACGCTCGATGCGAGCGTGCTGGGCCACGAGAACGTCAACATCAAGGCCACGCAGGATTCGGTCCTGGTCGATGCCGGACAGCACATCCGCCTGGAGGCGGCCGACAGCATCACCCTGGTGTGCGGCAAGGGCAAGGCCTACATCAAGCTCACCAAGGACGGGGACATCGAGATCGTCGGCGTGCGCAAGGGCCTGCTGCGCTTCACGGAAAGCCTCGACGAGTTCGGCAAGCCCATCAACATGAACTGCTGACCCACCGGCATCGCCGGCAGCAGCCTAGGAACCCATCCATGCAATACCACATCCAGGAGGCGGCCTTCGAGCTGCCCTCCGACGGCTTCATCGACCGCAGCGTGAACGTGCTCATCTTCGGAGACCCGGCGCTGCCGTTCAACGTGGTCGTCACCCGCGACTACTTCGACGAAGGCAGCGGGATCGAGGCGCTGCTGCAGGAGCAGCTGCGTGCGCTGTCCACCGTGGGCAAGAGCTACAAGCAGCTCGACATGAGCCGGGCGCGCCTGCCGCTGCACGGCCCCGCCGGTGAGCCACCGGCCAACGAAACCGCTGCCCCCAACGCCGTGGGTGCCTCGGTCTCGTACAGCAAGCAAGGTCACACGCTGTACCAGCGCATCGTGCTGATCGAGCTGCCCGAGCGCAAGGCGCTGGTGCTCACCGGCACCCATGCGGCGCCCTGGAAGCCGCACCACGAAGCGCAGTGGGCGTCCATCCTGCAAAGCGTGCGCGTGCGGCCGCAGTAAGGCACGCCCCCAAGGCTCCACGCCGCCCTCGCGACAGACCGCACGGCCTTTTACAAACCCGCCCACCGGCGTACCTTCCTTCCGCGCTCCATGCCCAAAGCCGCCCGCCTGCACGATCCCATCGCCCACACCTACGCCCGCGAGGGCCATGCGGCGGGGGCGGCCACGGCGGTGGCGATCGAGTTCGGGGCGGCGGTGGCGATCGGCGCGGCCGTGGGCACCATCGCCTGCCCGGGGCTCGGCACCCTGGCGGGCTTTCTGATCGGCGCGGCCGTGTTCGTGGGCACGCTGGTGGTGAGCCACATGTTCAGCCTGGTGGGCGACTTCTTCCAGTCGTTCGGGGAGGCGCTGGGGCGAAGTTTCAGCTCCGATTGCGGCGAGCTCACCGCGACGGGGTCGGCGACGGTCTTCATCAACAAGCTGCCCGCCATCCGCGCCGGGCTGGACGTGGCCATGTGCGACAAGCACAGCATGCCGCCCAGCCTCGTCAACTTCGGCAGCGAGAACATCTTCATCGACACCTTCCGCGCCGGCCGCGAGGGCGACTACGTGGACTGCGAGGCCAAGATCAGCAAGGGCTCGGAGGACGTCAACTTCGGCGGCGAGTCGGTGCCCGTGGCCAATTTCCGGGCGCAGGAAATCCCGGACTCCGACCGCGAGCTGGCGGCCAAGGCCCGGTTCTGGGCCGGCATCCTGGGCGGGGCCGCCGGTGCCCTGAAAGCCGGCATCAAGTGCTTCGGCATTGCCGTGGGCATGGGCGTGGTCGGCGCCAAGGTGCTGGGCGAGGTCATGCCCTCCTTCGATGGCGGGCAGGGCGCGGCGAAGGGCGCGGGCAACAGCGCCGGCACCGCCCTGGGCAACCTGCTGCAGGGCAAGCCCGTGCACGCCGTCACCGGGGCCAAGGTGCTGCTGGGCGACGACGACACCGACTTCGCGTTGAGCGGCGCGCTGCCCATCGTGTGGCAGCGCACCTATGCCTCCACCGACGCGCGCACCGGCGTGCTGGGAACGGGCTGGAGCCTGCCATTCAGCGTGGAGCTGGTGTTCCAGGATGGCAAGGCCCATTACATCGACGAGCAGGGGCGCGGCATTCCCTTTGACGACCTGCCGCCGGGCGGGCAGATGTTCAGCGTGCCCGAAGGCCTGCAGCTGAGCCGCAGCGAAGGCGGGGTCTACTACATCGGCATGCCCTCGGTGGGCTGGGTCTACACCTTCGGCGCGCGCCGGAGCCAGGCCGAAGGCGAGCGCCTGTCCCTGCTGCAATGGGCCGACCTGAACCACAACGCCATCGATTACCACCGCGACGCCCAGGGCCTGGTGCGCCACATCACCGACACCAGCGGCCACCGGCTGGCGCTGCACTACACCCCGGACGCGGTGGCCGGCAGTGGGCCGCGCCTGTTGCGCATCGACCTCACCGCGGGCGGGCCGCCCGGCACCCTGGTCGAATACCGCTACAGCACCGAAGGCGACCTGGTCCAGGTGACCGACCGCACCGGCCGCACGGTGCGCCGCTTCGCGTGGGCGGAGCACGCCATGGTGGCCCAGACCTTCGAAAGCGGCTTGGTCGCCCACTACCAGTGGGACCGGCCGGGCCCGCAAGGCCGCGTGCTGCGCCACTGGCTCGACGATGCGGGCGGCGGCCTGCCGGCAACCAGCTGGACCTTCGAATACGACCTGCCCGGCGAAGCCGACGGCGACCGCCGCACGCGCGTTACCGACCACCTGGGGCGCGTGCAGCTCTTCGACCACGACGCGGACCAGAACGTCACCCGCTACGAAGACCCCCTGGGCCACATCCAGCGCATGGAATGGAACGGCCAGTGGCAATTGCTGGCGTGGACGCGGGCGGATGGCAGCCGCTTCACCTTCGACTACGACCGCCTGGGCAACCTCGTGCACGCCACCGACCCGCTGGGCCAGAGTGCGCGCATCGACTGGCACGAACGCCTGCAGCGCGTGCGCGCCACGACGGCCGTGGACGGCTCGCGCTGGCACTACGAATACGACGAACGCGGCAACTGCACCGAAGTGCTGGGCCCGCCCCTGGCGCAGGATGCGCCGGACGCGTCCCTTGCGCCGGATGCAAACCCTTCGGGCACCCCGGCCGACGCCCGCTACCGGGAGGCCACCGTGTACGACGCGCGCGGCCTGCCCGTGCTCACCACCGATGCCAACGGGGGCCGCCAGCAATGGCGCTGGACGCCGCAGGCCCTGCTGGCCAGCCACACCGACTGCTCGGGCAAGACCACCCGCTTCGAATACGACGCCAACGGCCACCTGCGGGTGCGCACCGATGCCCTGGGCCAGTCCACCCAGTACATCCACGACCCGCTGGGCCGCCTGCTGAGCGTGCAGCACCCCGATGGCAGCGTGCAGAACTACGGCTACGACGCGGCCGGCCGGCTGGCCTCCACCAGCGATTCGAGCCAGCGTGCGACCCGCTACCAATACAACCTGCACGGCCAGCTGCTGACCCTGCAGGCCCCGAACGGCCGCGCCATCCACCTGGGCTACGACGCGGCGCACCGCCTGGCCACGCTGGTCAACGAGAACCACGCCAGCTACGAGTTCGCCTACGACACCGCCGACCGCCTGCTGGAAGAGCGCCGACCCGATGGCAGCCGCCACGCCCTCGACTACGACCCCGCCGGCCGTGTGGTGGCCTTGGTGGAACACCCGGGCGAGGACGACGTGCGCCTGCAGGGCATTGCCGGGCACGTGCCGGCCTCGCCCATCCGCACGCTCTACCGGCGCGATGCGCTCGGGCGCCTGCAGGAAAAGCAGATCCTTCCCTCCGGCGAGGGCGCGCCGGGCGGCGCCCTGCTGCAGCGCTTTGCCTACGACCCGCTGCACCGGCTGGTGCGCGCGCAGATGCTGGACGCTGAGACGCAGGCCCCGGTCCACACTCTGGAGTACGCCTACAACGCCCTCGGCGATGTGGTGAAGGAGTCCGCCACCGACGCCGCCACCGGCGAGCGCACCGAACTGCGCCATGCCCACGATGCCCTGGGCAACCGCACCGAGACGGGCCTGCCCGATGGGCGCACGCTGCACCACCTGTACTACGGCAGCGGGCATCTGCACCAGATCCATCTGGACGGCGTGGTCGTGGCCGACATCGAGCGCGACGACCTGCACCGGGAAGTGCTGCGCACCCAGGGCCGCCTGGCCAGCCGCTTCGCCTACGACGCCCTGGGGCGGCGCAGTGCGCAGTGGACCCAGTCCGCCGCCCTGCGGGTGACCGGCGCGTGGGCCCCTGGCCGCACCGCCGGCCAAAGCGCCGCCTGGGCCCAGCGCCTGCAGCGCCCCGCCGCCACCGACAGCCTGCTCAAGCAGTGGGAGTACGACAGCGCGGGCGAACTGGCGCGGGCGCGGCACAGCCGCCATGGCGAGACCGAATACCGCTACGACCCGGTCGGCCGGCTGCTCTCGGCGGTGCACGCCGGCCTGCCGTCCGCCCTGGCGCCTTCTGGCCAGGGCGCGGCGGGCGAAGGCGCCGCCGCCGCGCTGAACGAAGTCTTCCACTACGACCCGGCCGGCAACCGCGTCGCCGACCGGGCCCAGGCGATGGACGGCGCCGGCCGGGGCTGGGTGCGCAACAACCGGGTGAAGGTGCTGCAGGACAAGCGCTTCGACTACGACGGCTTCGGCCGGCTGGTGAGAAAGCGCATCGGCGCGCACACCGAGCAGCACTTTCGCTACGACGCGCAGCACCGCATGACCCAGGCGGCCGTGGTGCGCGCGGGCCAAAACGGCGAGCCGGTGAGCCAGGTCTTTCGCTACCGCTACGACGCGCTGGGCCGGCGCATCGCCAAGGCCGACGCCTTCGGCGAGACCACCTTCACGTGGGAAGGCCTGCGCCTGCTGCAGGAGCGCCGGGGCGGGCAATGCAGCAGCTACATCTACGAGCCGGGCAGCTACACGCCCCTGGCGCGCATCGACGGGCATGGCGTGCTGGAGCCGGAACACCCCGCGTCCGCGCTGGCCCTGGGCGACGTGGACACCGCGCGGGGCAAGGAAAACTCCGTGCCGACCACCAATGGCGAGTGGGCGGATGCGCACCACGCGGTCGCCGGGCCGGTGGGTGGGTTGGCACGCATGCTGGCGGCGCTGGACAAGGCCCAGGCCGCGCAACCGCAACCAGCGGTGATGGAGAACAGCCCGCCAACGCCATCGCTGGCAGGAGCAATGAACGTCAACGAGCGATCAGCGGCACCGGGCGCCCGGATTTATTACTTCCATACCCAGGGCAATGGCTTGCCGGAAGAGATGTCGGACCGAAACGGCAATCTGGTCTGGCGTGCGCAATACCGGGCCTGGGGCAGCGCGGTCGCGGAAGAGTGGCAGGCGTTCGATGCCGTGGGCCGCCCGGTCGGAGCGCCGGTTGCCGAAAGCTGGGCGCGGGCGAGTCAGCAAACGGCGGCGGCGCCGCAGAACCTGAGGATGCAAGGGCAGTACCTGGATCGGGAAACGGGGTTGCACTACAACACGTTCCGGTATTACGACCCAGACCTGGGGGCGTTCACCACGCCTGATCCGATTGGGTTGGCGGGAGGGCGCAATCTGCACAGTTATGCACCGAATCCTGTTAGCTGGATTGATCCTTGGGGATTAGCTTGTGGGCCAGCAACTAAGAAAAATAGCAATGGCCAATGGATCGACGCACAAGGTCGGTTCGCGAAGTCACCACCGAAACCCAATTTCACTCATGAATCCTATTTGCACGAGGCCGGTTATCACCCGAACCCCCAGGCTGGCGGGCATGCATACGGTTCATCGCAAGTCGGTAAAAGTAAATTCAATGTAGGAGAAGGAGGTAGTAAATTTTCAGATGAGATTTACAACCACCCTGATGTTCGAGCCCAGCAGCAAGGAAGTGGACGTTGGAGATATGAAGTAGATGATCTAGGGAGGCCCGTGGGGACAAATCAAGCGGGTGGCACTGTACAAGGCGGCAGAGTAATTGTTGAGGCGAATCCTTCTGTAAATCCTGGTACATATAACCCAGGTGACGTTGTGACACAATTCCCGAAATGAAAAATATTCCCGATTTCATACTGAAGTCCATAGCAAATGAGCCGGATTATTCAAAGTCCTTCTCTCGAAAAATATCGGCACTTGCGCAAAGCATCAGAGAATTAACTCATCTAGGAGTAACTCACTGTGAAAGCATGGATTACTGCCCGGCGCAATACTTGGAAATTTATTTAAACGGTCAGATAGACCATCCGTCAAAAACAGAATATATTTTCGAGATAAGATTTTACATTTCATCGAAGGCGGATCTATTCTTCGTGTATATAAATGACAAAAAGGGAAGGATAAAAAATGCTTTCGGGAAAAGTCATCCCATTTCAATTGATCTTCTGCCAGAAAAAACCCAGAACCTAATTTTCAGAATAAAATATTTTCTTATCGAAAGCGGCTACCAGGAGGTACTTTATGAATTTTACGACCGAGAAGCTGTCGGCTATTTAACGCAGATGGATGGTTTGCCTGCAAATATATTTGAAGCACTTTTTGCTGAAATAGTATGAGGCGGGAATCTATAGAAACTAGCCTCAGTTATTCGATTGCAGGGCAATACCTAGGCCGGGAAAAGGGGGTGCATTACAATACGTTCCGTTATACGGTCCTGACCTAGATGTATTCACGACGCCTGATCCGATTGGGTTGGCGGGTGGGCTGAATCTGCATAGGTATACATCTAATCCATTTGCTTAGGTGGATTTTGGGTAATATATGGGTTATGAATACACGATAAAAATCGAAAAACTGGACTCGGCTCAGTTCATGCAGCGAACGAAAGACGCGTTGAAAGCAATTGATCTATTGTTTTTTTATAATTCTGGCGGAGAACTTTTAATTAAAGACCCTTCTGTAGTAAGTTCTTGGAACTACGATGTTTCTATGAAGGAGGAAGATGCTCAGAGAATTCATGTCGTTTTAGTTGGGTGGAGTTTTTTGATTTATAAGGTCTTTCAAGTAGCATTGAGTGCGCTAGCTTATGAAATATCTGATGACGAAGAGTGCATCAGTTTGGAGAAAATGTTTAGAATAATGAATTAAGATTTTCAAGGGAGGAGAGTGCTTTGGCATTGTCTTGAAAATTTTCTTAATAAAAATCGAGCTTTTCGAGAGGCTGGAAAATATGTTGTTGAACTCAGAGATCATTCCCGGTGTATCTTTGGGGGGAATTTCCATCGGTGAAGCAATTGACTCTGTTTTTGAGAGATTTTCGGAAAATTACGAAATAGAAATATTGGAGGAGGTTGCGCTTTTCGACGGTGGTTTGATTTTGATTGGCTATGCGTCATCATCAGGTATTGTTCACTCTGTGATGTGCGGTACTCGATTCCCTGGCAACTACAAAGGAATATTGTGGGCCGGGATGACTGTTTCCGACGTCCTCGCTAAAAGCAAAAAGCAGATTGCATTTGGCGGATGTGTCGTCGTTGATGGGATTCAAGGAATTGGGTTGCCCTTGCCGCCCAGCTTTGATGATTTTGAAAAAATCACTGACTTTCTATCTCTCGAACATGTATTCGAGAATTTGTCAGTTTTTAGAGCCTGAATGCATCTGATTCTTCCGCCATCGGCGCGATCTGGCTATCGAATCACACAGATGGTTTTACTGGCGGATAGCGAAACATCGGCAGACCCCCCAGAGCTGTTCAGAGAACAGCAAAACAGTGAGTCGGCGCAGGAGCCCGGGCCATGCGGACTTCAATCAAGGCGTCAGAAAAGCCTCCGCGTCGCTGCGCACGAGTCCAAGCCGAACAGGAGCGACCGGAAGGCACTTCGCGAGGCTCCGTCGCGTCTGCCAGCGGAACAGTGATCGCCCGCCACCGCTGCTACAAACCACGGGGCCCAACGCCATGCCCCGACCGCGATCTGCAGCGATTGGCGCCTCAACCCCCGCGCTTCACATCCAGATCCGCCAGCACCCGCAGCAACCCCCGATTCACCTCTTCCAGATCCATCTCGTGCGTCTCGCACAGCTGGCGGATCGCCGCGCCGTTGTCCGTCTCCAGCGCGCAGGCCATCTCCAGGCTGGCCGCGTACGGTCCGGTGTGCAGCACGGTGGCGTCGTAGATCCGTTCGGACAGGGGCAGTCGGCGCAGGATGGCGCCCAGGGGTTCGCCCAGCAGGTCGTCCATCTGCGAGAGCAGGCCGCACAGGTAGATTTCGCGCCGCAGGTCGTTTTCCACGCCGGCGTCCAGCAGGCGCTCGGTCAGGCGGGCGCGCAGCACCATGGATTCGCGGATGGGCTGCAGGTTGGGGTCGGTGCTGGCGTGCGGCAGCTGGTCCGACAGCCAGCGCTTGAGCGAGCCGTAGCCCATCATCACCAGGCCGCGCCGCAGCGAATCCACGCCGGTGCGCAGGCCGAGCGCGGCCGAGTTGGTGTAGACCATGAAGCGGTAGGCGAGCAGCGGGTCTTCGCCCAGGATCTGCTCGAAGGCCTCCAGCGACTGCTCGGCGTCGATGGCCTTCATCAGCTTGAGCACGGTGTCGTGCCCGGGCTGGGGCGGCTGGTGGCGCAGTTCGTACAGCACGTCTTCCGCGGGCCAGCCGGCCAGGGCCAGGGCCTTGTGCCGGTCCAGGCAGTGTTCCATGAGGGCGCGGCTGGCCACGTTCTCGTACATCTGTCCGGCCAGCACGGGGCTGGGCTGCTGTGGCTGCTGGCCTGCGGCGGCGTGGGGGGCGCCCGCTCCGGCGCGGGGCACGGCGGCGGTGGCCTTGAGCGCGGCCATGGCGTCGGCGGCGCTGAGGGTGAGCAGGCTGTTGTCGAAGCAGCCGGCCACGGCGGGTTCGGGCAGGTGGTGCAGTTCGCCGCGCCAGACGAGTTTCAGGCCGCGCTGGTGGGCGGCCTGTACCTGGGTGAGCAAGGCCGGATCGCCCAGCCAATCGTTGCGCACTTCGATCCAGGGCGCGCCACGCGGCGCCTGGCTCAGCAGGTCGGTGAGCAGTTGCGGGGTTTGCGGGGACAGCAGCAGGGGGGGCGAGCTGGCACTCCACAGTTCCTGCAAGGTGCGCAGCAGGTGGGGCGCGTCCACGACGGCGGCACCGTCGCTTTGCACATAGAGCTGCACGGCTGCCAGGCGCCGCGCCTGGTTCCACAGTGGGCGGTAACCGAGGAGAAGGCTGCCAAGAACGGATTGGACCATGGGATGCGAAGGCGGCCGTTACCGCGCGGGCTCAGCCGATGTAGTTGAAGAGGGACAGCTTCTGCACCTGGGCATAGGACTTCAGGGCCGCTTCATACCCGACCTGGTTGTTCTGGAAGTCGGAAATGCCCTTGATCATATCGAGATCCTCCGCGCGCGAACGGTCGGCTTCGAGCTGCACGGCGCGCTTGTCCTGGTCGCCCGTGATGCGGTCGGCGCGGTTGAGCAACTCGCCCGCGTAGCCCCGCATGTTGTGCATGCGCTCCATGCCGATGTCGATGTTGTTCAGGGCCTGGCCCACGGCCTGCGAGGCCGCGCCGCTGGTGGTGGCGCTGCCGATGTCGCGGATGGCGCTGTCCAGCGTGCTGAAGATGCTGGCGCTGGGCTGCAACGAGATGCTGTCGCCATTGGCGGGCGAGAGGCTGTAGGTGCCATCGACCTTCTTGACGGGCGTGCCGGTGATGTTGAAGCTCATGCCGGGGATGCCGGTCACGCCGATGCTCACCGGCTTGTCGGACGGAAAGTCGGGCACCGTCACGGGCGGGGACGACACGCCGGTGGTGGTGTTGGTGATGGTGTACGTGGCCGTCGTGGTGCCTGCCGTGGCGCCCGGGCCCACGCCGCTGAAGACGATCTGGTAGTTGTTGCCCGTGATGAGGCTGGTGTCGGTGGGCTTGATGCCGTCGGTGGTCAGCAGGTGGTCGGTCGAGCTGGTGGTGACGGCGGCGTTGTAGGCGCCGTCGCGCTGCGGCACGAACATGAAGGCCGATTCGCCGTCCAGCGACAGGGGCAGCGAGCTGTCGGTGCCCGAGCCCTGGCCGGGCAGGCCGGAGAAGGTGTAGTCGGGGCTGCCGGACTGCGGCCCGAGAAACGGCGTGAGCGCGCTGCCCAGGGCGCCCAGCAGCGGCATGCCGTTGCTGTCCTTGCGGTTGACCATGGACGACAGCTGCTCGCGCAGGCCCTGCAGCTGGTTGGCGATGGTCTTGCGGTCGTTGGGGGTGAGCGATCCGTTGCCGGCGCTCACGATGAGCTGGCGGGCCTCCTGCACCAGGTCCACGGCCTCGCCCATGGTCGATTCGGCCTGGGCGATGGAGTTGCGCTGGTTTTCCAGCGCGCGCTGGTCGGTCTGCACGCGCGCCAGCCGGGTCATCGCGCGCTCGGCCTGCGCGGCGGCCACCGGGTCGTCGCTGGCGCGCACCACGCGCTTGCCGGAGGTGAGGTTTTCCTGCAGGTTGGACAACGCCGTCTGCCGCGTGCCCAGGTTGCGCAGGGCGTTGTCGTACATGTTGGCGGTGGAGGTGCGATAGAAGTTGGCCATGTCTTTCTCCGGCGCGGTTTATCGGCCCATCGTCTGGATCAGGCTGTCGAAAATGCTCTGGGCGATCTGCAGGACCTTCGCGGAGGCCTGGTAGGCCTGCTGGTATTGGATCAGCTTGGCGGCCTCTTCGTCCAGATTCACGCCCGAGACGGCCGTGCGGTCCTTTTCGAGGTTGCCCGCGATGGTGGTGGACAGCTGGGCGGAGTTCAGCGCGCTCTGCGTGCGCGTGCCCACCTGCGCCATGAGGCCGGCGTAGCCGTCGCTCATGGTGGATTCGTCGAACATCTTCACGTCGCGCAGCGCGTTCATCGCGGAGGCGTTGCCGGCGTTGCGGGTGTAGGTGTCGCCGTATTGCGGATCGAGCGCATTGCCCACCGTGACGGTGTCGCCGGTGTTGGGCGTGCCCTTGAGCGTCAGTTCCCAGCCGTCGATCTGGATGGGCTGGCCCGGCGTGTAGGCCAGGCCCGCGGTGCCCGAGGGCGGCGTGGTGGAGCCCGTCACCGTGTAGGTGGTGGGCGGGCCGGCGGCGAAGCTCAGGCTCACGCCCGCCGGAATGGGAGGGGCGGTGAAGCCCGTGGAGGTCGCCTGCACGCTGGTGAGCTGCATCGACCCGCCGTTGGTCTTGCCCATGGCGGCGTTGACCGGGCTGGCCACGGCCAGGTCGCGGGGCGACAGCACCTTGGCCTGGATGTTCGCGGCCGTGGTGCTGAAGGGCTTGAACAGCACGCGCTCGCCGGTGGCGCCTGCGGCCGTCATGTTGAAGTTCAGCCCGTCGATCTGCTTGCTGGCCAGGTCGGTCAGGTCGGTGAAGGCGGTGGCCTTGCCGTCGGACATGCGCACCACCTGGCCGGCCGGCGGCGTGGTGAAGCGCACTTCGTAGTCGGACGCGGCGAACTTCGTCGCGTCGCTGAACGACACGGTGCCCACGGCCGTGCCCTTGGTGTAGCCGGGCATGCTGGTGGGCACCGAGAACAGGTCCTTGCCGGCCTGCCCGTCGAGCGTGAGGCCCAGCTTGTGCTGGGCGTTCATCGTCATGCCGATGGACTGCGCCATGCGGCCGAGCAGGTTCACGCCCTCGGCGAGATCGGTGTTGTTGAAGCGCAGCAGGCCCGAGACCTCGCCGCCGCCGAGCATGTTCTCGTCCAGCTCCACGGGCGCGACGCCGGGGCGGTTGAAGAACAGCTTGGTCTGCCCGCTGCCGGGAAAGGACGTGGCCTCGCCCACGGACAGCTGCGTGGCGGTGGAGCCCAGCACCAGGGGCTGGCTGCCCGCGACGAACAGGCCCACGGTGCCGTCGTCGGCCTGCACCTGCGTGGTCTGCACGTACTGGTTGATCTCGCGGATGATCTGGTCGCGCTGGTCCAGTAGGTCGTTAGGCGATTGGCCGTTGCCGGTGGCGCGCGCGATCTGCTCGTTCACGCCGGCCATGCGGCTGGCCAGGCTGTTGATCGCGTTGACGTTGCTGTTGAGCTGTTCGGTGACGGTGTACTGGATCTCCGACAGCCGGTCGGCCGCGGAGCGCATGCGCCCGGCGGTCTCGTCCATGCGCGTGAGCACCACCGTGCGCGCGGTGATGTCGGTCGGGGCCGCCACCACATCGGACAGGGCGTTCAGCATGTCGGTGATCGAGGCGCCCAGGCCGCTCGTGCCGCCGCTGAACACGTCCTGCATCTGCGACAGGCGCTCGCCGCGCGTCTGGTCGGCCGCCTGGGTGGCGTTGGCCGCGGCGGCCTGCCGCGTGAGCAGCTCGTTGTGGTTGCGCAGGATGGTCTGCACGTCCACGCCCTGGCCGATGTAGCCGCCGCCGGTGAACTGGCCCTGCACGGTCTGCAGCGACAGCGTCTGGCGCGAGTAGCCGGCGGTGTTGACGTTGGCGATGTTGTGGCCCGCCGTCTGCAGGGCCACCTGGTTGGCGAGCAGGGCGCGGGCGCCGACGTTGAGCAGGCTCATGGAGCGCTTTCCGTCACGCCGCCGTGCGCGGCGAGACGCGCAAGGTGCTGTTGATGGCCCGGCTCAGCTTGCTGGCGTATTCGGGGTCGGTGGCGTAGCCCGCCTTCTGCAGCTCGGTGGCGTAGGCCACGGCGGAATGCGTCTTCTCGCGCGCCTTCTCGTAGCGCGGGTTGTCGTTGATGAGCTTGGCGTAGTCCTTGAAGGAGTCTTCGTAGGAGTCGTAGGCGCGGAACTTCGCCGTCACCTTGCGCGGCACGCCGCCGATGTACTCGGTGGTGGTGATCTCGGCGACCTTGCCCGTCCAGCCCTTGCCGGCCTTGATGCCGAACAGGTTGAAGGAGTTGTCGCCGTCCTTGCTGCGGATCTCGCTCTTGCCCCAGCCGGTCTCGTGGCCGGCCTGCCCCAGCATGAAGCTGGCGGGAATGCCGCTTTCCTTGGCCACGCGCTCGGCCGCATCGCGGTGGTGCTGCACGAAGCTCTCGCGGCCCTTGGGCGCGGGGGCGGACGGGTCGGCCGCCACGGCGGCGGCGCGCTGGCTGGCGGCGCCCAGGCTCAAGGTGGAGGGCACCGAAAACGTGGGCTCGGCGCCGGCGCCGGCATCGCCGCCGCCGATCTGGCGCGTCAGCTGGCGCTGGATGGCCTCCGAGAGCCCGCCCTGGCGGCCCGACATCTGGATGGACAGCTGCTGGTCGAGCATGTCGGTGCCCAGGTCGGCCTGGCCGCCTTCCATGAGGCCGGACTTCATCGTCGCCTCGCGCATGCTCTTGATCATCTCGCGCATGAAGAGCGATTCGAACTGCTTGGCCGCTTCCTTGGCGGCCTGCGGGCTGTTCTGACCGGCCTCGTACTTGAGCGCGTTGAGCGAGCGCGAATCGACGGCCAGCGCATTGGTGGCGGTGGCGGTCGCGGCAGAGGGCAGGGTCATGGCCATGTGCGGTCTCCCGTCAGGTCGGGCGCCGTCCCGCGGGGCGCAGGGACGGCAAGGTGGCGGCCTGGGTCATCAGATGACCTCCAGCTCGGCGTTCAGGGCGCCCGCGGCCTTGATGGCCTGCAGGATGGCCAGCAGGTCCTGCGGCGTGGCGCCCAGGGTGTTGAGCGCACGCACCACGTCGGCCAGCTGCGGCGACGGCGGCATCTGGATGATGTTGCCCGGCTCCTGCTTGACGGTGATGTCGCTCTTTTGCGCCACCACGGTCTGCCCTTGCGACAGCGGATTGGGCTGGCTGATGACGGGTGTGGAGCTGATGGTGATCGACAGGTTGCCGTGCGCGATGGCGCAGGGGCCCAGCGTCACGGCCTGGTTCAGCACGATGGAGCCGGTGCGGGCGTTGATGACGACCTTGGCGGAGGGGACGGAGTCGGCCACCGCCAGTTCTTCCAGGTCGGCGATGAAGTTCACCCGGGCGCCGGGGTCCAGGGGCGCGCGGACCTGCACCGTGCGGCCGTCCAGCGCCGTGGCGATGCCGGCGCCGTTGCCCAGCTTGCCGTTGATGGCCTGGGCCACCTTGCGGGCGGTCTGGAAATCCGAGGCGTTCAGGCCCAGGGTGATGGTGTCGCTGTCGTTCAGCGGGGTGGGCACCGAGCGTTCCACTTGTGCGCCATCGGGAATGCGGCCGGCGCTCAGGTGGTTGATCTGCACCTTGCTGCCGCCGGCAGACGCCCCGGCACCGCCCACGACCATGTTGCCCTGCGCCATGGCGTAGATCTCGCCGTCGGCGCCGCGCAGCGGCGTGGCGATCAGCGTGCCGCCCTTGAGCGACTTGGCGTTGCCCATGGAGGACACGCTCACGTCGATGGTCTGGCCGGGCTGGGCGAAGGCGGGCAGCTGGGCGGTGACGATCACCGTCGCCACGTTCTTGAGCTGGGGCGCCGCCGTGCCGGGCGGCAGGCTGATGCCCATCTGCTGCAGGTAGTTCGTCATCGCCTGCGTGGTGAAGGGCATCTGCGTGGTCTGGTCGCCCGTGCCGTCCAGGCCCACGACGAGGCCATAGCCCGTCAACTGGTTGCTGCGCACGCCTTGCACGGCCGCCACTTCCTTGATGCGCAGGGCATGGGCGGGCAACGCCGCGCACAGGGTGGCCAGGGCGGCCAGCAGCCACACGAGCCGCGACGCGCGCGAAATCAGGGGAGAGGGCAGGGCTTTCATGGCCTCGATTGTGAAAGCGGACCGCTTCACGGGATGGGCCAAAAAGATGCCGGATTACCGGTCAATTGGGGCGGCCGGCCCCGGGGGAATACCAGCGAAAAATGCCGCCAGTGCAATCAGCACTAGGGCATTATGCTATGAAAATAATAGCAATCTGCCGCCAGGCCGTGGCGGCAGATTGCGGGCAGGGGATGGGTGGCGCGGTTAGAACGGCGTGACCGAATTGAAAGCCCGCGACAGCCAGCCCATGGCCTGCGCCTCGCTCTGGGCGCCGCGCCCGCGCGACTGCACCCGGGCGTTGGCCACCAGCGTGGAGCTGATCACGCTGCCCGGCTGCAGGGCGCGCGGGTCCACCGTGCCGGAAAAGCGCAGCACGTCCACGTTGTCGTTCACGCCGATCTGCTTTTCGCCGGCGATCACCAGGTGGCCGTTGGGCAGCACGTCGATGACGGTGGTGGTGATGGTGCCGGTGAAGGTGTTGGTGCTTTCGGTGCCGCCCTTGCCTTCGAAGTTGTTGGTGCTGGTCGCGCCCAGCGAGGCCTTGCCCAGGTTGGTCGAACTGATGAACGGCAGCGCGGTGATGCCCGACGCCGTGCCCGACTTGCGGTCCACGGTGGAGGTCGATTTCTGGCTGGCCGACACCGTCTCGATGATCTGGATGGTGACCACATCGCCCACCAGGCGCGCGCGGCGGTCCTCGAACACCGGCCGGTAGCTGGCCGCGTGGAACAGGCTGCCCGTCGCGGGGCCGGAGGGCCGCGGCGTGGCGGCCACGGGCGGCGGCGTGGTGGGCAGCAGGTCCACGGGCGGCGGCGGCGACAGCGTGGCGCAGCCGGTGCACAGCAGCACGAGGCCGGCGACGGCGGCCAGGCGCGCGGACGGCGCCGGCAGGGGGAACGAGCGGAGGAAGGAGGCGGTACGCATGGCGGAATCCTGCAACTAGCGGTGGGGGCGTGGGCGTTCTTCGTGGGAACGGTCGGCGTTGCGCTTCAAAGCTGCGCGAGCTTGGCCAGCATCTGGTCCGATGTCTGGATGGCCTTGGAATTCATTTCGTAGGCGCGCTGGGTCTGGATCATGGTCACCAGCTCTTCCACCACGTTCACGTTCGAGGTTTCGAGGAAACCCTGGCGCATGTAGCCCAGGCCGTTCGTGCCCGGCGTGCCCTGCTGGGGCTGGCCGGACGCGGCCGATTCCTTGTACATGTTCTGCCCGATCGGCTCGAGGCCGGCCGGGTTGATGAAGCTGGCCATCGCGATGCTGCCCAGCTGCTGGGGTGCGGTGCTGCCCGGCACGGTGGCGGAGACCACGCCCTCGGTGCTGATGCTGATGGCCGTGGCGTTGGCGGGCACCGTGATGCCGTTGGCCACCGGCAGGCCGCTGGAGGTGACCATGCGGCCCTGCGCGTCCAGCTGGAACGAGCCGTCTCGGGTGTAGCCGATGGTGCCGTCGGGCTGGGTGATTTCGAAGAAACCGTTGCCGTTGATCGCCACGTCCAGGTTGTTGTTGGACTGCTGCAGGCTGCCCTGCGTGAAGTTGCGGCTGGTGGCCACCGTGCGCACGCCCAGGCCCAGGTGCAGGCCGGTGGGCAACTGGTTCTGCTCGGTGGTCTGCGCGCCGACCTGGCGCTGGTTCTGGTAGATCAGGTCTTCGAAGACCGCGTTGTTGCGCTTGTAGCCGTTGGTGGAGACGTTGGCCAGGTTGTGCGAGATGACATCCAGCTGGGTTTGCTGGGCGGACATGCCGGTCTTGGCGATCCACAGGGAATTGATCATGGCGGTTCCTTTGGGGAGGCGGTTGCGTCGGGCTCGGCGTCGGGGTCAGCCGTTGAGGCTCAGCAGCTGGCTGGCCGACTTGTCGTTGGTCTCGGCCGTCTGCAGCAGGCGCAGCTGCGCCTCGAACTGGCGGGAGGCGGCGATCATTCCGACCATGCTCTCCACGGCATTCACGTTGGAGCCTTCCAGCGCGCCGGACAGCATGCGGGCATTGGGATCGCTGGGCAGCGGATCGCCCGAGGTGGTGCGAAACAGGGCGTCGTCGCCGCGCTTGAGCGGGTCTTCCAGCGTGGGCGTGGCCAGCTTCAGGCGCCCCACGGCTGCGGGGCGCTGGCTGCCGACCTTGGCGGTGATGGTCCCGTCCGAGCCCAGCGCGATCTCCGCGCCCTGCGGCACGTCGATGGGGCCGCCGCCGTCCGAGAGCACGGTCAGGCCGTTGCTCGTGAGCAGCTGGCCCGTGGCCGAGACTTCCAGGCTGCCGTTGCGGGTGTAGGCCTCGGTGCCGTCGAGCCCCTGCACGGCGAACCAGGCATTGCCCACCGCCATGGCATCCAGGTTGCGGCCGGTGCGCTGCACCGGGCCGGACGCTTCGGAGTGGCCCGAGGTCGCCTCCAGGGCGAACACGCGGGTCTTGGCACCGTCGCCCTGCACCGGCACGGCGCGGAAGGTGGACATTTCCGCACGGAAGCCGTTCGTGGACGCGTTGGCCAGGTTGTTGGCCAGCACCGACTGGCGCTGCGCGGCAGCGCTGGCGCCCGTCATCGAGGTGTAGATGATGTGGTCCATGGAGGGTCTCGCGCAGGCGTCTCAGTCGGTAGGGGTGGGGTTCAGGAAAAGGATCAGCGCAGGTTGACCAGCGTGGACATCACCTGGTCCTGCGTCTTGATGGTCTGCGCGTTGGCCTGGTAGGCCCGCTGCGCCGTCATCATGTTCACCAGCTCGGCCGTCAGGTCCACGTTGGAGTCTTCCAATGCGCCGGAGCGCAGGGCACCGAACTTGCCGTCGGTGGGCGCGCCCATCACGGCCTGGCCGGATTCGAACGTCTCGGCCCAGTTGTTGTTGCCGATGGAGGCCAGGCCCTGCGTGTTGCGGAAGCTGGCCAGCGCCAGCTGCCCCTCGGCGCGCGTCACGCCGTTGGAGTAGCGCGTCATCACCATGCCGTTGTTTTCGATGTTGATGCCCGTCAGCTCCCCGGCGGTGTAGCCGTCCTGCGACAGGTCGGACACGGCGAACTTGGTGCCGAACTGCGTCACGCCGTCCAGCTTCACGTTTACGCTGTAGTCCGTGAGGTTGTTCGGATTGGGCGGCGTGGGCGAGATCGTGAGCGGCAGTTGAAAGCCGGTGGCGGGCGGGGTCGCCGCGGGCGCGGTGATCTTGCCGTTGTTGTCGAAGGTGATCTGGCCGACGGGCGCGGCCACCACGGGCGGCGTCGCCGTGGGATCGTCCAGCTTGTCGTACACGTCCCAGGTGTTAGCGCCGTTCTTCTGGAAGTACAGGCTCACCGGCTTGGCGACGCCCTGGCTGTCGTAGACGTTGATCGACGTGCCGTAGGTGGCGCGCGGCGTGGCGGGCACGGGCGGCGTGGCGGTGGAGTCGCCCGCGGCGTCCGGCGCGCGCGCGTCGAGGTTGAAAGAAGCGGTGATCGACGTGGTCTGCTTGGCCGGGATCGGCTGCGAGGTGGGGAACGACAGCGGCGTGGCGTTGCTGGCCGTGCGCAGGCCCGTGGCCGGGTCCACCGTGTAGCCCATCACCTTGGCACCGCTGTTGGTGACCACGTTGCCCAGGTCGTCGAGCTTGAAATTGCCCGCACGGGTATAGGCATTGGTGCCGTCGGGCTGCTGCAGCTTGAAGAAGCCGTCGCCGTTGATCGCCACATCCAGGCTGTTACCAGTGATCGACAGATTGCCCTGGTTGAACTGCTGCGCCACGTCGGCGGTCTCCACGCCGATGCCGGCGTTGGTTCCCCCCGCGGAGCCGATGGCGGAGGCCACCATTTCAGCGAACTCGGCGCGGGAGGCCTTGAAGCCCACCGTGTTGGAGTTGGCGATGTTGTGGCCGATCACGTCCAGGTTCTTGCTGGCGGCGTTGAGGCCGGACAGGCCTTGCTGAAAGCTCATGGTGTTCTCCTGAGAGGAAGAAGGAAAGCGCGTGGATAGGTGGGAAGGGCGTGCCGGTCAGAGCACCGCTTTGATCTGGCTGTAGTTGACGGTGCTGCCGGTGTCCAGGTCCAGCGTCAGCGCGCCGCTGTTGGAGCCGGTGCCCACCACCTTCGCCTGCATGAGCGCCGTGGACTGCACGGTGCCGTCCTTGGTGGAGGCGACCACGCGGAACTGCAGGTCGCTCTTGTTGCCCGCGTACTTGCTGGCGTCGAACTCGAACTCGTGGCGGCCTTTGTCCTGCGCGCCCATGTCCACCGTGCCGACGACGGCGCCGCCGGGCGTGACGACCTCGACCTTGGTGCTGGTCGCCGCGCCGGCCAGCTCGAAGTAGCCCTTGCCCGTGCTGTCGGTGTAGGTCATCTTGGAGCCTTCCGCGAGCACCGAGCGGCCGATCATGGCCGTGCCCTGCAGCGTCTGCATCGTGGAAAACTGCTCGGCCATGGTCTGCATGGTCAGGTTCAGCGTCTGGATGCCGGTGACGGTGTTGATCTGCGCCATCTGCGAGGTCATCTGCGCGTTGTCCATCGGATTCATCGGATCCTGGTTGTTCAACTGCGCGACCAGCAGCTTCAGGAAGCGGTCCTGCGCGGCGTTGGGGTCGGTGGCCGAATTGGCGCTGGTGCCCGAATTCACGGTGGCGGTGGAGCCGATGGGATTGAGGATCATGGCGAGGTTCTTCCCGAAAAGTTACTGGCCCATCTGCAGGGTCTTGAGGAGCAGCGACTTGGCCGTGTTCATGACCTCGACGTTGTTCTGGTAGGAACGCGAGGCAGAGATCATGTTGACCATCTCCTCCACCGCGTTCACGTTGGAATGGGTGACGTAGCCCTCCGCATCGGCGGACGGGTGGCTCGGGTCGTGCACCCGCTTGCCCGGCGCGTTGCTCTCGCTGATGGCGCTCACCCGCACGCCGGCGGCGCTCTCGGCGCCCATCGGCGCCGTCTGGAACACCACCTGGCGCGCCTTGTAGGCCTGGCCGTCCGGGCCGGCCACGGCCTCGACGTTGGCCAGGTTGCTGGCCACCACGTTGAGCCGCTGCGACTGCGCACTGATGGCGCTGCCCGAGACGTTGAAGATGGAGAACATGGACATGGCGGTTTCCGCTTTCCGTGGGTGGTGGCGTTACGGCGCTTACTGGCCCTGGATGGCGCTCAGCATCGTCTTGGCGTTGCCGTTGATGAACCGCAGCGTGGCTTCGTAGCGCACGGCGTTGTCCACGAAGGCGGCCCGCTCGCGATCGAGGTCCACCGTGTTGTTGTCCAGGTTGGGCTGGGTCTGCACCGAGTAGCCCAGCGTGCTGCCCGATCCCATGCCTGTCGTGGCGGCCGGCAGCGGAATGTGGCGCGGGTCGGTGGCGCTTTGCTGGCGCTGGCCGGTGGCCAGGGACATGGTCGACCCCGATCCGGTGCTCAGCGTGGTCGAGCCGCCGCCGGTCGCGTCGCGCATCGCGTCGGCGAAATTGAAGTCCCGGGCCACGTAGCCCGGCGTGTCGGCGTTGGCGATGTTGCTCGCGATGGCACGCTGGCGCTCGGCACGCAGCAAAAGCGCGTTGCCGTGGAAATCCAGCCTTTCAGTCATCTTGTTGAGCATGTCAGCCTCGCAAAGCGTTGGGTCCTGGCCGGGGAAAAGAGGGGTTCCGGCGTGGGTTCGATTATGGAAATGGGCCGGTTTTTCTAAAGCGCGAAGAACGCGGCGATTGGCGCGCAGTTCGGTGCTTCGTGCGCGCCGGCCGGCCCTAAAGTGCCAGGGGTCGAATGGCCTTCCCTGTTGGGCGGCGCATTCCCCGCCACAGGAGGCTTTCCCATGTCACATACCACCGCTCCCCGACTCCTTCCCACCCTGCGCCTGGCCCGGATGGCCGCTCTGGCGGCGGCCTTTGCCCTGCCCGCCGCGGCGCTGCGGGCCCAGGCCGTGGCCGAACCGGCGGCGGACCTGGGCGGAATCACCCAGCGCTGGCTGGACGATGCGCTGCAGCGCGGCCAGTCGGGCACGGCCAGCATGCCGCTGCGCATGGAAGTGAGCGTGGGGGCCCTGGACCCCCGCCTGCGCCTGGCACCATGCGCCCGCGTCGAGCCCTACCTGCCTGCCGGCTCGCGGTTGTGGGGCCGCACCCGCCTCGGGCTGCGCTGCGTGGACGGTGCCACCGCGTGGAACGTGTTCCTGCCCGTCACCGTCAAGGCGTATGGCCCGGCGTGGGTGCTCACGGGCAATGTCGCGTCCGGGGCCGTGCTCACGGCCGCCGATGCGACCGAGGCCGAAGTGGACTGGGCGGCGGAAACCACCGCGATCGTGGCCAATCCCGACAGCTGGGTCGGGATGGTGGCCTCGCGCCAGCTCATGGCCGGCCAGGCCGTGCGCCAGCACATGGTGAAGGCGCCGACCCTGTTCAAGGCGGGGGCGGCGGTGCGGGTGGTGGCGCAGGGGCGGGGTTATTCGGTAACATCCGCAGGCCAGGCGATCACCGCAGGCGCCGTTGGCGAGACTGTGCGCATCCGTATGGAGAATGGCCGTGTCGTCGCCGGTGTTGTGTCCGAAAATGGAACAGTAGAGATCACTTTGTAAGCGATGGGGCGCAAGAAAAGCCTAAAGTCCCTGTCGAAGTGGTCGAAAACATTGCTACTGTGCCCCACATCGAGCGGGGTGGGAGAGAGCGATGAAGATAGGTCAAAACCCCGAAATAGCCAATGCAGTGTCGCAAGCCGCCACGGCTGCCAAGCAGGCCAAGGCCCCTGCGGCTGCCGCCGAAACGGCTGCCAAGAGCGCCGCGCCCGCTGCCGCTGCGGCCGCTGGCGTGCCTGTCACGTTTTCCAGCGCCGCCCGCGGACTCGAAGCCAACGGCCGCGCCGGCACCGATTTCGATGCCAACAAGGTGAAGGCCGTGCGCGCCGCCATCGAAAAGGGCACCTTCTCGGTGGACGCCGATGCGATCGCGGACAAGCTGCTGTCCAATGCTCAGGAAATCATCTCCCACACCAGCAACAGCCACTGACCCCGGGTTTCCTGCAGGGGTTGATCGGCACAGGATCCACCCATGCAACTCGAAACCACGCTGTCTGAAGTCGAATCCCGGTTGAAAGACGTCGGTGCCGCCCTGCTGGAAACCGACGCGCTCGCGGTAGAACGCACCGCCCCCCTGTTGCGCCAGGCCGCTCTCGATCTGTCCCAGGCGCTCCAGAAAATCCCCCGCCCCACCGAATTGCCGGCCGACATCCAGCGCCGCATCCAGGCCCTGCGCAGCCAGTTGTCCCAGCAGCGGGAACAATTGGCGCGCCTGTCCGCGTTGACCGAGCGCCAGGTGGCGACCCTGCTGCCGCCCCAGGAGGCTGCGACCTACGGAAACGGTGCTCCGGCACGCTCGGGCGGCGCCGCACGGATCTACCGGTCGCAGGGCTGATCCCGCCCGGCTTCCCCTTCGCTCCTGGCAAAAGCCAGCCTCCCAAAGCAAAAAGGCCGCATCTGCATGCGGCCTTTTCGTTAGCGCCAGGGGCGCGTCCGGTGGGACGGCGGCGCTCCGCTAGTGGCTGCGCATCTTGGCCCGCAGCCGGGCGATGGACTGGCTGTGCAACTGGCAAATGCGCGATTCGGTCACGCCCAGCACGGCCGCGATCTCCTTCAGGTTCATGTCGTGCTCGTAGTACATGCCCATGATGTGCTGCTCGCGCTCCGGCAGGCTCTTGATGGCGGCCACCAGCGAGGCCTTGAGCCGCTGGTCGCGCAGCATGGCCATCGGGTCGGCTTCGCCGTCGGCCACGTGCCGGTCGAGAAACCCGTCGTCGCCGTCGTCGCCCCGCGTCATGTCTTCCAGGTAGACCAACTGCGTGCCGCGCACCTTGCCCAGCAGCGTCTGGTATTCGCCCAGGCTCAGGTCCAGCTCGGCGGCGATCTCGGATTCCAGCGGGCTGCGCCCGAGTTTCTGCTCCAGCCGGTGGACGGCGTGTTCGATTTCCTTCTGGCTCTTGCGCGAACTGCGGGACATCCAGTCGCCCTCGCGCAATTCGTCGAGCATGGCGCCGCGGATGCGCTGGGTGGCGAAGGTCTCGAACTGCACGCCCTGCGCCACCTCGTAGCGCGACAGGGCCTCGCTCAAGCCCATCATGCCCACCTGGATGAGGTCGTCCAGCTCCACGTTGGGCGGGAGCTTGGCGATCATGTGGTGCGCAATCCGGCGAACCAGCGGCACGTGCTGGCGGATCAGCGCATCGCGGTCGAGCTGTCCTTTGGCGGTGTACATCGGGTCAATGTCTCCGGGCGAAATGCGCTGCCGTCTCCGTCATGCCGAAGGGCGGGGTGGGGGTCGGCGTTGCGGCGCCAATGGTGCACGCGTTTTCCAGCAGTTGCAAGGCCAGGCGCTGCACGTCCTGGGCGTGGTTGGCGCGCACCGTGCTGGTCAGGATGCCGCTGCCCAGGTGCCGCTCGGCGCAGCGCTGCAGCGTGTTCAACGCCGCATGCGTCGGGTCGGCCTGGGCCGGCCCGCCGGGCGGCAGGATGGAGGCCACCGAGCAGTGCACGCCGGCGTGCATCGCCATGTGTTTCAGTTGCCGGTAGCTTTGCACCACGCTGTCGGGGCCGCCTTCGGCGATCACCAGGGGGATGGCCGAGGTCGCGCGCACCAATGGTGCCAGCACCTCGGCGCTGGCGTAGAGCACCAGCAGCGCATAGGTGCGAAAGAAGGGTTGCAGCGCCTGCATCGCGGCCGGGCCGTCGGCGGTCTGGCGGGCGAGGCGCTGCATGCCGTAGCCGGCCGGAATCACCGCCAGCGACGAGGCCGCCGGGCCGGTTTCGAGCGGGGCGCCGTTCTGCCAGGAGGGCTCGGCCAGCAGGTGGGCCAGGCCCGGCGCGTCGTCGGTTTCGCGGGCGGTGCCGTCCAGCACGGCGACGGGATACCCCAGCCGCTGCAGGCTGGAACACACCTGCCACAGGGTTTCCAGTCCGTAGGCGGCGTCGGGCTGCGCCACGACGGACACGACCCGCAGGTCCGACTGCGGCGTGATGCTGTGCAGGCTCGTGGCCTGGTGGAATCCGGTATCAAGCATCGACCAGTCCCCTTTCCGAGGCCAGCTCGGGCGAGTGCGAGAAGAAGAAGTTCAGGTCCGACGCCTTGGGGTCGAAGGCCGACTTGGCGGGCGAGCGCATCGAGGTGCTGATGAGCTTGTGCGCATCGGCGGCCTCCCAGTCCTCGGGCACGCGCTGGCCGTTGGTCACGCCGCGCAGCACCATCTGGTGGCGGATCAGGGCGTCGATCGAAGGGCCGAGCTTCACGGCTTCGTCCACCTTGGACAGGATGGCCTGCTGCGAGCCGGCGGTCTTGAAGGCGCTGAGCACGTCGTCCAGCGTGTCGCCGTGGCAGCCGGCGTTCAGCACCAGCAGGCGGTTGACGTTGGGCAGGTCCAGCACATCCAGCATGTCGCGCTTGCGCGGGTCGCGCGGTGCGACGCCGGTGGTGTCGATGAGCACCATCTTCTTGCCGCCCAGCAGGCCGAGCAGGTCCTGCAGCGCGGCGCGGTCGTGCGCCAGGTGGGCCACGACGCCCAGCATGCGGCCATAGGTGCGCAGCTGTTCGTGGGCGCCGACCCGGTACGTGTCCAGGGTGATGAGGCCGACGCTGCCCGGGCCGTGGATGCGGGCGCACAGGGCGGCGAGCTTGGCCGTGGTGGTGGTCTTGCCCACGCCGGTGGAGCCCACCATGGCGTAGATGCCGCCTTCTTCGTACAGGGGGCGGGCGTGCGCGTCGGTCTTCAGGTTGCGCTCCAGCACTTCCATGAGCCAGCGCACCGCATCGCCTGCGCCCAGTTCCTCGGGCAGGCGCTCCAGCACGGCGCGGGCCAGCGACGGCGAGTAGCCGGCGCGGATGAGCTTGAGCATCAGGTTCGACTGGATCGGGTTCTGCCGGGCCTGTCCGAGCCAGGCCAGGGTGTTGAAGCGGTCCTCGATGAGGTCCTTCATGGACTGCAGCTCGCTCATCAGGTTCTGCTGGCCGGCGGCGGGAGCCAGCGAGGGCACGGGCACCTGCACGCGGCGCGGGGCCACGGGCTCGGGGGCGACGTCCATCGGAATGGAGCGCAGCGGGTTGTGGCGCACCACGGGCGCGGCGGCCGGTGCGGGCATGCGTTCGCGCTCGCGGTCCGGCGCGCGTTCGCGGCTGCGCTCGTTGATCGAAGGGGCCTCGGCCGCGCCGGTCAGGGCTTCGTGGCGGCGGCGCAGCATGCGCTCGCGCACGTAGTCCTGGAACGACAGCGTGCTCATGGCCAGCTGCTCGGTGTCCTGCGCCACCGCGTTGCGCTGGGGCTCGGCCCGGGCCGCGGCGGCCGCGGGGCGGGCCAGGGTGCGCGCGGGGCTGGCGGCCATGTCGGAGGCGCGCTCCTGCAGGCGGCTCGGCGGGGCCTGTTCAGGCGCGTTTTCCAGGCTGGACAGCGTGTCTTCCGCCGTGGCCATGACTTCCACGCCATTGGCGGTGGGGCGGTTGGACAGGATGAGGGTGCCGTCCCCGAAGGCCATGCGCGCCTTGGCCAGGGCCTCACGCGAGGTGGGGGCGGTGAAGCGTTTGATGTTCATGCGGATGCACCTTTGAGGATCGGGCCAATGCGGATGGTGTGGGTTTCAGGGATCTCGCTGTGGGCGAGCACCTGCAGCCGGGGCGCGACGCGGCGCACCAGGCGGGAAATGGCGTTGCGGATGGCGTCGGGCACCAGCAGGCAGGCGGGCATGCCCAGTTCTTCCTGCTTCATGGCGACTTCGGCGGCCTTCTGCGTGAGGATGTCGGCCACGCCCGGGTCGAGCGATGGGCCGGCGTTGTTGCTCAGGGCCTGCACCAGCAGGCGCTCCAGGCCGGGTTCGATGGCGATCACGTTCAGTTCGCGCGTCGGGCCGTAGATCTGCTGCACGATGGCGGGCGACAGCGCGATGCGCACGCGGCGGGCCAGTTCCACCGGGTCGGTGGTGGCGCCGGCATGTTCGGCCAGCGTCTCGATGATGGTGCGGATGTCGCGGATGTGCACAGACTCTTCCAGCAGCAGCTGGAGGACTTTCTGGAACGTTGCGATCGACACCATTTTGGGAACCACTTCCTCGATGAGCTTGGGGGCCAGTTTTGCCACGTGTTCCACGAGTTGCTGGGTTTCGGTGCGACTCAGGAGCTTGGCGGCTTGAACTTGCATCAAGTGTGACAAATGCGTCGCCATCACGGTTTCTGAATCAACGACCGTAAAACCCGCCATTTGTGCCGCTTCCTTCTGGTGTTCGTCGATCCAGTGGGCGGGCAGGCCGAATGCGGGGTCGGTCGTGGGCGTGCCGATCAGGGGGGTGGTGATGCCGCCGGGGTTGATCGCCAGGTGCATGCCGGGGAAGGCCTCGCCTTCGCCCACCACCACGCCGCGCAGGGTGATGCGGTAGGCGCTGGGCTTGAGTTCCAGGTTGTCGCGCACGTGCACGGCCGGCGGCAGGAAGCCCACTTCCTGCGCGAACTTGCGGCGCACGCCCTTGATACGGGTGAGCAGGTCGCCCTGGCGGTTCTTGTCCACCAGGGTGATGAGCCGGTAGCCCAGCTCCAGGCCCAGCAGGTCCACGGGCTGCAGGTCGTCCCAGCTGGCTTCGCCGTCGTGCGCGGGCGGGGGCGCTTCCACCACCGGCTGCGGAGCGTTGGCGCGCTTCATCAGCGTCCAGGCGGCGTAGCCCAAGCCTGAGCCCATGATGAGGAACACGGCGTGCGGCATGCCCGGGATCAGGCCCAGCAGGATCAGGATGCCGGCCGTCACGCCCAGCACGCGGGGCGACATGAAGAGCTGTTGCACGATCTGGTGCCCCATGTCCTCTTCCTTGCCCACGCGCGAGATCACCATGGCCGCGGCCACCGAGATCAGCAGGCCCGGGATCTGCGCCACCAGCGCGTCGCCGACGGCCAGCAGGATGTAGCTGTTGGCCGCCTGGCCGGCCGACAGGTCGTGCTGCAGCATGCCGATGGCGAAGCCGCCGACGATGTTGATCAGCAGGATCAGGATGCCGGCGACCGCATCGCCGCGCACGAACTTCGAGGCGCCGTCCATCGAGCCGAAGAAGTTGGCTTCTTCCGCCACTTCCAGGCGCCGGCGCTTGGCTTCCTTCTCGTCGATGAGGCCGGCGTTCAGGTCGGCGTCCACCGCCATCTGCTTGCCGGGCATGGCGTCCAGGGTGAAGCGGGCCGACACTTCGGCGATCCGCTCGGCGCCCTTGGTCACCACCACGAAGTTGATCACCACCAGGATGGCGAACACGATCAGGCCGACGGCGAAGTTGCCGCCGATCAGGAAGTGGCCGAAGGCCTCGATCACCGCACCCGCCGCGCCCGGGCCGGTGTGGCCTTCCAGCAGCACCACGCGGGTGGAGGCCACGTTGAGCGACAGCCGCATCAGCGTGGTCAGCAGCAGCACCGAGGGAAACGCCGCGAAGTCCAGCGGCCGCAGCATGTAGGCCGCCACCATCATCACCATCAGCGCGACGGCGATGTTCAGGGTGAAGAAGGTGTCCAGCAGCCAGGCGGGGATGGGCAGCACCATCAGCGCCAGGATGGCCACCACCAGCAGCGGGGCGGACATGCCCTGCACGGCCGAGGCGTTGGTGCCGGCCCACTGCCGGACGGATTTGATGGAGGGCGTCATGGGGCGGTCCCTGCGTCGGTGGTGCGGTTCAGCGGATCAAGTTCGGGCGGCACGAACGGGTCGGGCTGGGCCTCGGGCATGCGGCCTTCGCCGCGCATCGCGGCCTTGAGTCGGTAAACGTAGGCCAGCACCTGCGCCACGGCGGCGTACAGCGTGGCGGGGATGGCCTGGTCCAGCTCGGCATGCGCGTAGAGCGCGCGGGCCAGCATGGGCGACTGCAGCACCGGTACCGAATGCTGCGTGGCCATTTCGCGGATCTTGAAGGCGAGCAGGTCGGTGCCCTTGGAGATCACCTGCGGGGCGCTCATCGTGCCTTCTTCGTACTTGAGGGCCACGGCATAGTGGGTCGGGTTCATCACCACGAAGTCGGCCTTGGGCACGGCGGCGATGCTGGCGCGGTCGGCGATCTCGCGGGCGCGCTGGCGCTGGCGGCTCTTGGTCTCGGGGCTGCCCTCGGATTCCTTGTGCTCCTGCTTGATTTCCTCGTGCGACATCTTCTGGCGCGACTTGAAGAAGAACGCCTGCAGCGGCACGTCGACGACCGCCGCGAGAAACACCACCAGCAGCATGAGGCTCACGCCCGAGGTCATCCATTCGCCCACCCAGCGCAGAGCCACCGGCGAGGGCTGCAGCACCAGCATGGACAGCTTCTGGATGCTGTTGCCCAGGAAGTTCCAGGCCACGGCGGTGATCACGCCGGTCATGAGCACCATCTTGCCCACGTTGACCAGCTGCTGTTTGGACACCAAGTTGGTGAACCCCGAGATCGGGTTCAGCCGGCTGAACTGGGGCGTGATGGGCTGGAAGCTGAACACCCAGCCGCCGGCGCCGATGGCGCTGACCACGGCGGCGGCGCTGGTGAGAACGGCGAAGACGAGGCTGGCGACCACGCCGATCAGCGCCATCTGGTGCAACCGGGTGACCATGCTGCCCGTGGCCTGCACCGTGGCGGCGTTGAACACCAGCTGTTCGCGCACGGCCAGCTGCAGGTGTTCGGTCAGCATGGGCGCCAGCACGAGGACGCTGCAGGCGCCCATGCCGAGGACGGCGATGTGGGACAGGTCCCGCGAGCGCGCAGCCTGGCCGTCCTTGCGCGCTTTCTGGAGCTTGTGCTCTGTCGCGGGGAGGTCTTTGTCTTGGCTGGAGTCCATGGTGGCATGACGGCTGGTGGTCATGCCATTGTCGTGAGCGCCCCGGAAACCTAAAGCGCGAATAGACGGCTTGTCGGGCGGCTATTCAGGGTGGCGGCCGGTGGTGTGGGCCGGCAGGGGCGGGGCGTCACGCACCCCGGTACATCAAAAATGATAGCAATATGCCCTAGTACTTATTGCCATTGCATGCCAAAAGGCCATGAAATCCCATGTGGATATACGGTGGACGCTCCTTTTTCAGGAGCGCCAGCGCCCGCCCGGCATCAGAAGCCCAGGCTGGCCAGCAGATCGTCCACCTGGGACTGGTCGGTGACCACATCGGGCGTGCCTTCGGGATCGACCACCGGGCCGGCCAGGTGTTCGCGGCGCGCTTCCACCACCGGGGCGACCTGCGCCTGCGCAGCCGGTGGGGCGGTCTGGATGAGCAACTGCACCAGCTGCTCTTCGATCGTGGCCGCCAGGTTGACCACACGGGCGATCACCTGGCCGGTGAGGTCGTGGAAGTCCTGCGCCATCATGATTTCGGTCAGGTGGCCGTCGGCTTCCTTGGTGACGCGTTCCACGTCGTGCAGGAAGTTCATGATCTCGCCCTTGGCGACGGCCGCCACGGGGTCCTTGACCAGCGAGGAGACGACACGGCGGGTTTCCTCGGCGATGAAGTCGTGCTGGGCCTTGGCCTGCTCCACCCGGCTCAATACCTTCTCTGCCGCTTCGCCCGTGAGGCGCGCGATGTAGGAAAGTCGGCTTTGGGCATCGGGCAACTCGCCCATCGTGCCGCGCAGCTTGTCGGCGTAGCCGAGTTCGTTCAGCGAGTCGTGCAGCTGGCGGGTCAGCTGGCCGATCTTGTTGTGAACGGCGCCGGCTTCCGGAAGGTTGTTGTCCGAGGTATCCATGATCACAGGCCCATTTTCTTGAGGATCAGGGTGACTTTCTCTTCCAGCGTGGCCTTGGTGAACGGCTTGACGATGTAGCCGGCTGCCCCGTTCTGGGCGGCTGCCACGATGTCTTCCTTGCGGGCTTCCGCCGTCACCATCAGCACGGGCAGGTGCTTGAGCTTGTCGTCCTTCTTGATTTCAGCCAGCAGCTGGAATCCGTTCATGTTGGGCATGTTGATGTCGGTGACGACGAAATCGAACTTGCTGTTGCGCAGTTTGTTCAGCGCCACCACGCCGTCTTCCGCCTCGTCGGCATCGGCAAAGCCGCTTTCCTTGAGCAGGTTGCGCACGATGCGTCGCATGGTGGAGAAGTCGTCAACGATCAAAAAGCGGAGTGCAGTGGTCACGTGGGACCCTTTCGGTCGGAAATTGCAGTGTGTATTGTCATGGGCCGCAGGTTTGGTGACAAGACGTTACGGCCGAGGGGCGGATGCCGGATTCTCGCGCTTTTCGGCGGTGAACTCCGTGGAAGTGATGGTGGCAGATTTCTTTCCGAGCAGCCGTTCCTCGGCTTCCTGGGTCAAAACCGTGATCGTGATGCGCCGGTTGGCGGGCGCGCGCGGCTCCTTGGGTTCCAGCAAATCGCTGGCCGCCAGCCCGACAACGCGGCCCAGCTTGGCATCCGGCATGCCGGCGGCCACGAGTTCGCGGCGCGAGGCGTTGGCCCGGTCGGCCGACAGTTCCCAGTTGCTGTAGCCGCGGTCGCCGTTGCCGTAGGGCGTCGCGTCGGTGTGGCCTGCCAGGCTGATGCGGTTTTGCACGCCGCCGAGCGCGGTTCCGATTTCTCGAAGAATGTCGCGCATGTAGGGTTTTACCAACGCACTGCCGCTGTCGAACATGGGCCGGTTCTGGTCGTCCACGATCTGGATCTGCAGGCCATCGGGCGTCACATCCATGCGGATCTGCGAGCGATATTCATTCAGTTTGGGCGTTTCGGTGATCAGCGCGTCGATTTTGGCCTGCAGCGCCTTGATGCGCATCTCGTCCTGGCGGGCGCGCTCGGCGCGTGCGGCTTCGAGGTTGGCGCGGCGGTTCGTCGATGTCTCCGAGTCGGAGCGCCGCACCTGGCCATGCACCTTGGACAGATCGTTGCCGCCGCCGGGAATCACGCTCGAGCTGTTGCCCGCACCGTCTCCCCCCTGCATGGACACCTTCAGCGGCGAATTGAAGTAGGCGGCGATGCCCTGCAGTTCGCCCTTGGCGGTGGAGCCCAGCAGCCACATCAGCAGGAAGAACGCCATCATGGCCGTCACGAAGTCGGCATAGGCGATCTTCCAGGCGCCGCCATGCACGGCATGGCCGCCCTTCTTGACGCGCTTGATGATGATCGGCTGGAGTTTCTTGTCGGCCATGGGGGCGTCTTCAGCCTACTTCTTGCCCTTCACGTGGCTTTCCAGTTCGGAAAAGCTCGGACGGTCGGTGGAGAACAGGACCTTGCGGCCGAATTCGATCGCGGTGGCGGGGTTGTAGCCCTGCATGCTGGCCAGCAGCGTGGTCTTGATGCATTGCAGTTCCTTGGCGGCATCTTCCAGCTTCTGCTCGACCAGGCCACCGAGGGGTTCCACCACGCCATAGGCCAGCAAGATCCCGAGGAAGGTGCCGACCAGCGCCGAGCCGATCATGCCGCCGAGCACGGAGGGAGGCTGGCCCACCGAGCCCATGGTGTTCACCACGCCCAGCACGGCGGCGATGATGCCGAAGGCCGGCAGCGCGCCAGCCAGGCGGGCCAGTGCCGCCACGGGGGCGTGTGCTTCCTGGTGGTGGGTTTCGATCTCGCTGTCCATCAGCGCCTCGATCTCGTGCGCGTTCAGGTTGCCCGAGACCATCATGCGCAGGTAATCGGTCATGAACTCGATCACATGGTGGTCGCTGCCGACCGTGGGGTATTTCTTGAAGATTTCGGATTCGTGGGGCGTCTCGACATCCTTTTCGATGGCCATCAGCCCTTCCTTGCGGGCTTTCTGCAGAATGTCGTAGAGCATCGCCATCAGTTCCATGTACCGTGCCTTGGTGTACTTGGACCCCTTGAGCGCCATGGGCAGCGCCTTCAGCGTGGACTTGAGCACCTTCGGTTGGTTATTCACCACGAACGCGCCCAGCGCGCCGCCGAAGATCGTGATCATCTCGAAAGGGAGCGCTTTGATGATCACGCTCACATTCCCGCCGTGTACCACGTACACGCCGAAAATGCACCCGAGGCAGACCAGGTAACCGATGATTACAAACATGGGGCCATTCTGGCAGAGTCTTTTTGAAGCGCAAAAACGGAAATGCAGGCGGGATACACCCCAATTCGTTCCCCTTGACAAGTCCCGTTGCCCTGTTGGTGAAACCGGCCGCCCGCCGCCAAAACAGGCGGGCAAACCATGGTTTATTGGGGCCACCGCAGTGTCCGCGAGCCCCTAAGATGGACCCCGGCCGTTTCGGTCCACTGCCCCGATCCCACCCTTTTCCATTGCCTGCCGCCGATGTGCTCCATGCCCACCTCCACCGACGATGCTGACGTGCAAGAGCATGCCGACCTGCTGATCGCGCTCTTTCAGGCCGAGCAGTGCCTGGCGCAGCAGGATCTGGTGGGTGCCCTGACGAAATTCGCCACCGCCCTGGCTTTCGATCCACAGCGTGCGGACGTCTGGATGCATGTGGGGCGCACCTACCTCAAGATGGAAAACTGGGCGCAGGCCATTCCGGCGCTGGAGACCGCCCTGAACCTGCAGCCCGGCATGCCGGATGCGCAGCATGGCCTGTCGTTCGCATTGTTCAACCTGGGCCGGCACGCCGAAGCGTTGCAAATGATCGACGATGTGTGTCGCCGCGGCAACAACCCGGCCATGTGGGTCATGCGCGCCTTCCTGCATGACCAGATCGAGGGCAGTCCCGTCAAGACGCTGGAGGTCTACAGGGACTGGGGCCGGCGCTACGCCGATCCGCTGACGCGCAAGGCCGCTCCCCTCGTCGTGACCGATCGCCGCTCGAAGAAACGCCTCAAGGTGGGCTATGTCACGGCCGATTTCCGGGAGCACTCCATCGCGTTCTTCATGCTGCCCGTGCTGCGCCACCATGACCCGCAGGAGGTCGAGGTGCATGTGTACTCGGGCGGGCGGCGCGACGGTATCACCGATGCCCTGCAGCAGTGCGTGCCCCATTGGCACGAGATGATCCACCTGTCCGACGATGACCTTTACACGCTCATCCGCTCGCACGGCATCGACGTGCTGGTGGACCTGTCGGGCCACACCGCCGGCAACCGCCTGCTGGTCTTCGCGCGCCGCGCGGCGCCCGTGCAGGTGACGTGGCTCGGATTCATGAGCCCGCTGGGCATGAAGGCCATGGATTACCGCCTGACCGATGCGGCCATCACCCCGCCAGGCCATGAAGTCTTCTACAGCGAGCGGCTCTTTCGCCTGGCCTGCATGGCGAGCTACGCACCGCCCACCTATGCGCCGCTGTGCGAAGAGCCGCCAATGCTGCGCAACGGCTACCCCACGCTCATCTCGCTGAACAATTCCGCCAAGGTCACGGACCGCATGCTGGGTGTCTGGGGGCGCATCCTGAAGGCGCGCACCGATGCGCGCCTCGTCATCATGGTGAAGGAGCGGTCTGCCGAGGCCGCCCAGGCCAACATGCAGATGCGGGTCGAGGCTCAGGGCCTGCCGCTGGACCGCGTGTTCGTGATGCACCAGCAACCGCTCAACCAGTTCATGGAACTGGGACATATTGCCGACGTGGCACTCGACACGGCCCCGATCTCCGGTGGCACCACGACGCTGCATGCCCTTTGGATGGGGCTGCCGATCGTGTCGCTGGACGCCGAGCGCGGTGTGGACGCGAGCACCGCGCGCACGCTGCAGGGCGTGGGCTATCCCGATTGGGTGGCGCGCAGCGACGACCAATACGTCGAGCGGGCTCTGGCGTTCATGGCCGATCCGGAAACCCTGGCCCGCCTGCGCCACGAAACACGGCAACGCTTGTCCGCCTGCGCACTCATGGACTATGCCGCCCGCACGGCCGAGCTGGAAAAGGCGTTCCGGCTCATGTGGCTCAATTACCTGGAAGGCCGCGACCGTTTCCTGGATGTGTTCGCCGATCCGGAGCCGGTCCTGGCACGCCTGGGCGGCGGTGAGAAGCGTGCGCACAGCACGCCCTCCGTATGACCGCCGGCGCTCCCACCGATCCCATTCCTCTGCTGGTGCCGGATGTGCCGGACCCGGTGTCCCTCCTGCCCTATCTGCAGCGCATGCATGCCGCGCGCTACTACTCCAACGGCGGCCCACTGGTGCGCGAACTGGAGGACCGCTTTGCCGAGCGCTTCGGCCTGGGCGCAGAGCAGGTCACGACCGTGGCAAGTGCGACGCTGGGCCTGGAGCTGGTGCTGCAATCGCTGGGGCTGCGCGCCGGCGCCCGGGTGCTCATGCCCACCTTCACGTTCGCTGCCACGGCGACGGCCGTGCTGCGCGCCGGCCACGTGCCGGTACTTTGCGATGTGGATGCCGACAGCTGGCTGCTGACGCCCGACATCGCGCGCGCGGCCCGTGCCACCGGTGCCGTGGATGCCGTCCTGCCCGTGGCGGCCCTCGGCATGCCGCACGACATGGCGGCATGGCAGCGCTTCGAGGACGAAACGGGCCTCCCGGTGATGATCGACGCCGCCGCCGGCTTTGGCAGCCAGTGGCTGGCAGGCGCTTCGGGCACGCTCGTGTTCAGCCTCCATGCCACCAAGTCGCTGCCGGCGGGAGAGGGCGGTTTCGTGGTCTCATCGCGCCCCGGGTTGGCGGCGCGAGTGCGCCAGTCGGCCAATTTCGGCATCAACCTCGACCCGTCCAGCCACCTGCCGGTCGGCGCCCTGGCGGCAGTGGGCACCAATGCCAAGATGAGCGAGTTGCACGCTGCCGTGGCGCTGGCATCGCTCGCTTGCTGGGAGCAGGGCGCGCAGGCCCGGCGCGCCCTGCAGCGGGAAATGCAGGACGCCCTTGCGCGCGCGGCGGACGGCCGGATCGCATGGCAGATGGCCGGCCCGGCCGGCGCCATCGCGGCACCGACGCTGTTGTGTGCACGGATGCCCGACACTGCCTGCCGGAGTCGGCTCGAGGCACTGTGTGCCGCGCAGGGCATCGCGACGCGTCGCTGGTACCAGCCCCTCATGCACCGCATGGAAGCGCTGTTGCCCTTCTGTACGCTATTGCCCACGCCCCAGGCGGATGCGCTCGCCGAGACCCTGATCGGCCTGCCGTTCTTTCCGAAGATGGATCCTGCGCAGATGCAGCGGCTCACCCGTGTGATGGAGCAGGCAATGCGCAGCTAGGAAGGGGTCCATTTCAGATCACTGTAGAGACAATGGGCTGCACGAGCCGCCGCTGGCTCGGCAGGCCCCAGACCGGTACCGAACACGGGGCCGCGGTCCTTGCAACATCCATCCAGAAGAGTCGATCCATGCCGACCAGTGTCCTTTCCCCCCACTTTTATCGAGATCCCGATCACCACGCCCGCGAACTGGAGGGGCTGTTCCGCGAAAGCTGGGTTTTCGTCTGCATGCGCTTCGAACTCGGCGGTCTCGTGCACCGTGGTGTGCAGGTGGGCGGGGTGTCGTTGTTGCTCCAGTGCGACAGCCAGGGGCTGCCGCGTGCTTTCCTCAATGTCTGCTCCCACCGGCATGCCCAGTTGTGCGAATCGGGCACGCACCGCGGGCCTGCGCGCTGCCCCTACCATGGCTGGGTGTACGACCGGGAGGGCGTTCCCGTCGGCATTCCGGCGAAACACTGCTTTCCCGAGGTGGTGGCCGAACCTGCCCGCTTTCGCCTGCAGGAATTCAACTGCGAGGCGGTAGGGCAGTTCGTATTCGTGCGTATTTCCGAAAGCGGCCCGGCACTGCGCGAGTATCTGGGCGAGCAATACGCCTTTCTCGAGCGTGCCAGCGAGGGAATGCAAGGCTTGCTGGACGAGTTCCGGGAGCCGGTGGGCGCCAACTGGAAAATCGTGATCGAGAATGCCCTCGAGGGGTATCACGTCCCTGCCGTGCATTCGCGAACCTTCATGCAGGTCGACGGCATGGACCGGGCCGAAACGGCACCCCGCTTCTTCCTCGAAGATCGCCGGCACAGCCATCTGGAGCATGCCGCCGATGCGCAGTGGGTAGCGCGGTTCGCCCGCATGGAGAGCAAGATCGGGCAGTGGCCCTGGCGCTTCGCGCATTACACCCACCACCATATCTTCCCGAACCTGACCGTCACGTCGTTCATGGGATACAGCTTCCATGTCCAGTCGTTCGAGCCGACCGCGTCCCGCCAGACCACCGTCCACTCGAGGACCGTTGGCGTGGAGTTCACCGGGACCACGCCCGCGGGTGCCAAGATGATGGAACACATCCATGCCGATGGCCATGCCTTCACGCGCAAGGTGTTCGCGGAGGACGGCGGTATTTGCACCAAGGTCCAGGCGGGCGTCGATCAGGCGCAGCGCCCGGCGCTCGTGGGCGCAGGGATCGAGGACCGGGTGGCGCATTTCCAGGCGGCCTATGCCCGGGCGCTTCAGGGCTCCGAAACACCGATGGGCGGAAAAGCATGAAGGCCATCATCCTGGCGGGGGGGCTGGGTTCCCGCCTGAGCGAGGAGACGCAGCAAAAGCCCAAACCCATGGTGGAGATCGGTGGCCGCCCGATTCTCTGGCACATCATGAAGATGTATTCGCACCATGGCATCCATGACTTCGTGGTGTGCTGCGGCTACAAGGGCTACGTGATCAAGGAGTACTTCGCGAACTATTTCCTGCACATGTCCGACGTGACGTTCGATCTGGTGAACAACCGCATGGACGTTCACGAGCGGTATGCCGAACCCTGGCGGGTGACCCTGGTGGACACCGGCGATGCCACCCAGACGGGTGGCCGCCTGCGCCGTGTGCGGCGCTACGTGAGCGAGGACGAGGCCTTCTGCTTCACCTATGGCGACGGGGTGGGCGATATCGACATCACCGCGCTCATCCGGTTCCACAGGGCGCATGGACAGCCGGCCACACTCACCTCCACCCGGCAGCCCGGCCGCTTCGGCGCGCTGGACATGGAGGGCGACCGCGTGATGTCGTTCCGCGAAAAGCCCGATGGCGGCGGTGGCATGGTCAACGGCGGGTTCTTCGTGCTGTCTCCTGCCGTGTTCGATCTGATCGATTCCGACGAGACGGTGTGGGAAGGCCCTCCGCTCGAGGCGTTGGCGCGTTCCGGTCAATTGCGGGCCTATCGGCACGAAGGTTTCTGGCAACCCATGGATACGCTGCGCGACAAGAATTATCTCGAACAGCTTTGGCAGGGGGGGCATGCGCCCTGGAAATCATGGTGAGCGGTCCCGACAGCGGTTTTTGGTCCGGACGCAAGGTGTTCGTCACGGGCCACACTGGTTTCAAAGGCACCTGGCTGTCGCTTTGGCTGCAGCGTTTGGGCGCGCAGGTGACGGGGTATGCGCTGGAGGCGGATTCCATGCCCGCGATGTTCGCGCTGACCCGGGCCGCGCAAGGCATGCATTCGGTCATCGGCGATGTGCGGGATGCGGCGTTGCTTGCGGGCGCGCTGGAAGCAGCGGCGCCGGAGGTCGTGATCCACATGGCCGCACAGCCCCTGGTGCGCAAGTCCTACGCCGATCCGGTCAGCACCTATTCGACCAACGTCATGGGTACCGTGCACCTTCTGGACGCCGTCCGTCGCGTGCCGTCGGTGCGCGCCGTGGTGGTGGTGACGAGCGACAAATGCTATGAGAACCGGGAGTGGCTCTGGGCCTATCGCGAGGACGACGCGCTGGGCGGGTTCGACCCCTACAGCAACAGCAAGGCATGCACCGAGCTGGTGGCCGCCTGCTACCGTGACTCGTTCTTCGCCCCGGCAAGGCACGCGGAGCACGGTGTGGCGCTGGCCACGGCGCGGGCGGGCAATGTGATCGGTGGCGGTGACTGGTCCAGCGACCGGCTGATTCCGGACTTCCTGCGAGCCTCCTGCGGCGGCGATCCGCTGGAGGTGCGCAATCCCGCTGCCGTACGGCCATGGCAACATGTGCTGGAGCCCCTGGCGGGTTACCTCCAATTGGCGCAGCGACTCTTCGAGAAGGGGCCGGCGGTATCGGGCGCCTGGAATTTCGGGCCCGCCGAGCAGGACGTGCGAAGCGTCGGCGACGTCATCCGGCAACTGGCTGCCGCGTGGCCAAGCCCTGTCGACTACCGCTTTGCAACCGGGCCCGAGGGCGTGCACGAGGCGCAGATGCTCCGGCTCGACAGCAGCAAGGCCTGCTCTGCGCTGGGCTGGGGGCCTCGGTGGTCGCTGGCGCAGGCCGTGGAGCGCATCGCCCAATGGCATTCCGCACACGCTCGCGGCGAAGACATGCGCCAGGTGACCGAGCATCAGATCGAATCGTATTGCGCCGCTGAGCGCTGAAGTTCTATGGACAAGTTGCACCACATCCGCGAGCAGATCGCCGCGCTCGTTGGCGAATACGCGGCCCACGCGTATCGCGCCCAGCCATTCCTGCCGGGCGCCACGGCCATTCCACCCTCCGGCAAGGTGATCGGGGAGGCCGAACTGCAGAACATGGTGGCCGCATCGCTCGACGGATGGCTGACCACGGGACGCTTCAACGATGCGTTCGAAAAGCGCCTGCGCGAATACCTCGGGGTGCGCCACGCGCTCACGACGAACAGCGGCTCGTCCGCGAATCTGCTCGCCTTCTCGGCGCTCACGTCTCCCGCATTGGGCCAGAGGGCCATCCGCCCGGGCGACGAGGTGATCGGTGTGGCGGCGGGGTTCCCCACCACCGTCAATCCCATCCTGCAGAATGGCGCGGTGCCGGTTTTCGTGGATGTGGAGCTCGGCACGTACAACATTGATGTCGCGCTGATCGAAGCTGCGATCTCGTCGCGCACCAAGGCCATCATGCTGGCCCACACCCTCGGCAATCCCTACAACCTGGAGGCGGTGCAAGCGCTGTGCCGCAGGCATGGACTGTGGCTCGTCGAGGATTGCTGCGACGCCCTGGGGTCCACCTACGGCGGACGGCTGGTAGGCACCTTCGGCGATATCGGGACCCTGAGTTTCTATCCGGCCCACCACATCACCATGGGCGAAGGCGGCGCGGTCTTCACCAACGACGATGAGTTGGCACGCATCGTCACGTCATTCCGCGACTGGGGACGGGACTGCTATTGCGGGCCCGGCAAGGACAACACCTGTGGAAAGCGGTATGGCTGGCAACTGGGCGATCTGCCGCCAGGCTATGACCACAAGTACACGTATTCGCACGTCGGCTACAACCTCAAGATCACCGACATGCAGGCGGCCTGTGCCCTGGCGCAGATGGACCGTTTGCCCGGCTTCATCGCGGCGCGGCAGCGCAATTTCGATCACCTCTCCGGCCGGCTGAAAAGCTGCGAGGAGTTCCTGGTGCTTCCCCGGGCCACGGAAAATTCGCAGCCTTCTTGGTTCGGGTTCCCGCTCACGCTGCGCGAAGCGGCCGGTACCCGCCGCGTCGATCTGCTGGAGTACCTGGAGCAGAGCCGCATCGGCACGCGGCTGCTGTTCGCCGGCAACCTGACCCGGCAGCCTTCGATGCAGGGACAGACGTACCGGGTGGCCAGCAGCCTGGCGAACACGGACACGGTCATGGAGCACACGTTCTGGCTGGGCATCTACCCCGGATTGAGCGAGGCCATGATCGACTTTGTGGCCGATCGCATCGAAACCTATTTCGGCGTCAACTTCTAGCACCCACCATGCGCTTCGAAGAAAGCCCGTTGCCGGGCTGCTACCTGATCCAGCCCGAAGTGCGGCCCGATGAGCGCGGGCGATTCGTGAAGACCTTCAGCCGCGAGGCGTTCCTTGCCCGGGGACTAGACTGCGACTGGGTGGAGAGTTTCTACAGCGTATCGCGGCGTGGCGTGCTGCGCGGATTGCACTTTCAGTTGCCGCCGCACCACCATGCCAAGCTGGTGCATTGCAGCCACGGCCGCCTCTTCGACGCGGTGGTCGATCTGCGCCGCGGCTCGCCGACACAGGGCCGCTTTGCCACCTTCGAGCTGGACGCCGAGCTTGGCAACCAGGTCTACATTCCGGCGGGGTGTGCCCACGGCTGCTATGCACTGACCGAAGGCGCGACCATCGTCTATCACGTCACCTCGGCCCACGCGCCTCGGCATGATGCCGGCATCCGCTGGGACTCTGCCGGCATTCCCTGGCCCGATGAGCCTCCTGTGCTGTCGGTGCGCGACCGCGAGCACCCGCGGATGGAGGATTTCGCCAGCCCCTTCGAGATGCTGGAAGGACCGCCGAATGACCACTGAACGGCATGTGTTCCTGACGGGAGGGACGGGGTTCATCGGCCGGCACGTGCTGGCGTCTCTGCTGGAGGCGGGCCATCGCGTCACCGTCCTGAGGCATCCGGCCGACGCGCCTGCGTTGGTGCACCCTCGCCTTGTGTGGCTCAGCCGCGCCATGGACCAGTTGGCACCCGCCGATCTGGCCGGGGCGGACGTGCTGATGCACCTGGCGTCGCCCGGCGTCCCGCCGCAGCAGGCCGACTGGCAGACCCTGTTCTACTGGAACGTCACCGTTTTGCTGCAACTGCTCGATACGGCGCGTGCCGCTGGCGTGAAGCGGTCGGTCTTGGCGGGCACTTTCGCGGAATACGGTCGCAGCGCGGATGCCTTCGACTTCATTCCGGCCAGCGCACCGCTGGCACCCGCGTATGGCTACGCGGCATCCAAGGCCGCAGGTTTTCAGGCTGCGCATGCACACGCGATCGAACACGCCATGGAACTGTGCTACCTGCGGATCTTCTCGGTCTTCGGCGAAGGCCAGTACGCCGGGAACTTCTGGCCCGCGTTGCGTCTGGCCGCGTCGCAGGGACTTGATTTTTCGATGACCCCGGGTGCGCAGGTGCGCGACTACGTCCCCGTGGAAACGGTCGCCCGGGCATTCCGGCATGCGGCTGAGCGCCGCGATGTCGAGACGGGCAGGCCCTGGGTGCGCAATGTGGGATCGGGCAGGCCGGTATCGATGCAGGATTTCGCGCAGCACTGGTGGTCTGTCTGGAAGGCGTCGGGCCGGCTGCTCGTCGGCGCCCTGCCGTACCGGCCCAACGAGGTGATGCGCTGCGTCCCCGAGATGGAGGCCGATCTGTTCCTGTCTGGATCTGAGCATGAGGGGCAACGATTTGCTTGAATTGAACGAACTGGCCGCCCTGGAGGGCTCGCGCATCCTGATCACGGGTGCGGGCGGAATGCTCGGGCAGGCTTTCGCTCGCCGCTTGGCTGAGCAGGTACCCACTGCCTTGGTCGCGGCCCTCGACCGCCACGCGCTCGATGTGCGCCAGCGCGAGCAGGCCCAGGACTTGCGCGCCTGGCGGCCCGATATCGTGATCCATTGCGCCGTGTGTTCCGACGTCAACTGGTGCGAGGACCATGCGGACGCGGCGGCGCAGGTGCAGATCGAAGGAACCCGCCACGTGGTCGAGCTGGCCCGCGAATGCGGAGCCCGGTTTTTTTACCCGCAGACTTTCCTGATCTACGACGGAAGCCAGCCGGTGGACGAGGCCACGCCCCCCCGTCCTTTGAGCGTGTACGGACGCCTCAAGCTGGAGGCGGAGCACATCGTGCTGGAGGCGTCGCCGCAGGCGCTCACTGTGCGCATGGGCGGGTTTTTCGGAGAGCATGCGCGCGACAAGAATTTCGTCGGCAAGCTGATTCCGCACCTCGCGGGACTGCTGCGCTCCGGCGTGGACCGCATGGAGATCGGTGACCGCATCTGGCAGCCCACGCTCACGGACGATCTGGCCTACAACAGCCTGCTGCTGCTGGCGCGCGGCGAGACGGGCCGTTTCTGCATGGCCTCCCATGGGCAAGCCTCTTTCTTCGAACTGGCGCGGGAGATCGTGCTCCGATTGGGTCTGGATCGCCGCATCGAGATCGCGCGTGTTCCCGCAGAAACCATGGCCCGCAAGGAAAAAGCCGTGCGCCCCGATGCGGTGGTGATGCGCAACGCCGCGCTGCAGGCCCGCGGGCTGGATCGTCAGCGCACATGGCAGGACAGCCTGGCCGCCTATCTCGACCACCCTTATTTCACTGGAATGTTCGCCCCATGAGCCTGCAACTGCTGAGCCCCTTCGTTCACCACGACATGTTCGGTCCGATGCGCAACCGTGTGGCCATGGCGGCCATGACGCGTGGTTTTGCCGATGCGCAGCACCGCTGCACGGCCGAAATCGCTGCCTACTACGCGCGGCGTGCCGCTGCCGGCGTATCGCTCATCCTGACGGAAGGCATCGTGGTCCATCCTTCGGCGGATGGTTACCGGAACGTGCCCCACCTGCAGAACGACGAGCAGGCTGACAGCTGGATCCCGGCCGTCCGGCAGGTGCAGGAGGCCGGCGGGCGCATCGTGGCGCAACTGTGGCATTGCGGGCGGATCTCGCACCCGGACTTCACTGGCGGGTTGGCGCCGGTCAGTTCCACGGACCGGCCAGCGGCGGGCATCAACCGCCAGAACGGCCAGCCCTACGGGCAGCCCCGTGCACTGCATGCGTCGGAGATGCCGGGCATCTACCGTCTTTTCGAGGAGGCCGCGCAGCGGGCCCTGAATGCGGGCTTCGACGGCGTGCAGGTCCATATGGGACATGGATACCTGATTGACCAGTTCCTGGATGCACGCATCAATGACCGGACCGATGCCTATGGCGGATCGGTCGAAAACCGCTGCCGCATCGTGCTGGAACTGGTGGAGCGCCTGTTGCCCATTTGCGGCCCCCAGCGCCTGATGATCCGCCTCTCGCCCGCACGGATGATGGGCGGACTGTACGAGTGGCCGGACCTCGACGACATGCTGCACCATCTCATCCCCCGGCTGGATCGCCTGGGGCTGCGGCAGCTGGACATCAGCTGCGCGGATGCGCCCTATGCCGAAACTTCCGGCAGGATCGTGCGCCGCGTGCGTCCCCTCTGGCCCCACTTCCTGATGGGTGGCGCGTCGCTATCCGCTGCGGAGGCCGAGCGCGAAATCCAGGAGAGGCATCTGGACATGGTCACCTGGGGCCGAGCGCTCCTTGCGAACCCGGACTTCGTGCGAAGGCTGGAGCGTGGAGAAGCCCTCGAGCCCATGACGTCCGAGCGGCGCGCCGTGCTCTACTGATCAGATGGAGGGGCAGTCAGCCGACCCGGCCACTGAAGAATTCGGCGATCGTGAAGTCCTGAGCGCTTTCCTCGTGCGCCTGCCGCATGGCCGAGGGCAGATCGGCATAGACCTCCCGCCACCAGGCGGGCGTGCCGACGAAGCCCTTGTTGAGGGTCAGATTGAAGAGCGGGACGCTCTTGAGCGACAGGACATCGGCGTACTCGTCCATCGGCAGAAGATGGTTCGCGGCGAACCGGTAGCCATCGGCGAGGTCCCGGGCCGGCTCACCCCACTTGCGTGCCAGGCTCTGCCACAGCAGGCATTCGACGGCCGCCTTCTGGATCTGCTGGTAGGGCTCGTCGGTCCGGTGCTGGATCTCGGACGCACCGCGCAGGTCTTCCGGCAGCGCCCACAGCTCGCACATGTCCTGGGTGCGGCTCACGAGAAAACGCTCGGAGAAATGGAAGGGAATCTGCTTCCAGGACGAATGCGCCAGGAAGCCGAATTTCCCCTCGTTCCTGCTGCCATCGTCGAACAGTTCTTCCACCGCCCTGTAGAGCGATCCGGTGACGACCGTATCGCTTCGCATGCGCACGGAGTACGGCACGCCCACTTCGGCCAGATGCCGGGCGCCCGCCTTGGCCGAGCGGATGATGGCATTGCGGCTGTCCACCATGTTCTGGGGCTGGGGAAGCGTGATCACGGCGTCCACCCATGGCCGGCAGGCATCGAGGCTGGCGGCGGACTGGTGATCCCAGGTGACGAAGCACAGATGCGCCTCGGGACACGCCATTCGCTGCCAGGCCAGTGCCATGGGGGTATAGGGAAACACCGGGCCCTGCACGAAGATGCCAAGTGAAGGCGTTCGCACGGGCGGCTTGCGCTGCAGGGACAGGCCTTCGAACACCCTGGAGAACGCCTGGAGCTGGTCGATGTCTCCATGCCGGCCGCTGTGGGTGAGCGCCGGCACGCAGCGGTAGTCGCCCCACAGGTTGCGGATCTGGTTCATGATTTCCGCCGAATGCGCTGCGAAGATCACCAGAAGCACATCCTCGTGCGGTTCCTTCATGAGCGCTTCGGGGCTGCGGACGGGAACACCATGGATCTGCCTGTCCTGGTGAGCGGTGAACGGGCACACGGTGTATTCCACCGGCAGGCCCAGCAGCGGATAGTAGTCCGTGAACGCCTGTCCAGCGCCCCAGCCGATCAGCCGGACCTTGGCCGGGTCGATTTCCGGATATTTCAGTAGAACGCGGTCGAGGCCGCCCCGAATCTTGGCCATCCTGCGGTGTCCTCTGGATAGTGGAGTGAATGCCTCTGCAGACGCGCTTCAGCGATGGAAATACAGGCAGGTATCCCAGCGATCTTCGGTGTGGTGCTGCAGCCCGATCGAGTAGCCGGGGGCTACGGCATCCACCAGCGCCGGGATGTCCAGCAGGTCGGTCGCGCGGTGATAGGCGGAGATCGCCATCTTGGGCAGGCCGGCGCGGATGGCCGCCTGGGCGCCCCGCAGCGCCGGAATCTCGAAGCCTTCGATGTCCATCTTGATGAAGGTCGGAGGCGCATCGATGAGATCGTCGATGCGCCGGATGCGCACGGTCTCCAAGGGCGCGCTCGGATCGACGGCGATGCTGCCCCCATGCCCCCCCAGATGGTGGAAAGGGGCTTCCGCGTCGTTCTCCCCGACGGCGAAGGGATGCAGCGAAATCCGGGATTCGAGCGGGGTGCCTGCGTAGCCCTGCTGCAGCTTGCGCAGCACCTCGATGTTCAGCCGGTCTGGCTCGATCATCCAGGAGTGTTCGATGCGATCGCCCGTGAGGCCCAGCAGCCCGGTCGTGGATTCGCCGATGGAGGCGCCGCAATCGACGAACCTCTCGTGGTCCGAGAACGTCAGCAGGCCCGAGCGGAAGTACAGGGTCGAGTAGGGCCTGGCCACAGTGAGATACCACTCGGGATTGCAGCTCAGGTGGAACAGAAGCACGCTGCGCAACGTGTTCACGGAGTGCGCATCCGCAAGCCGCCGCTCCAGCGCCAGGAATTCATCGAATCTGCTGCTGATGGCGGGGGCCCAGTCGGCCGTGCGGTAGTCCACCCGGTCATTCATGCCGAAGAGCCGGGTGACCTGCTCATGGTTCAAATGGGCGATGCCGTGGCGGGTACAAAGCCGGTCGAAGAACCGCCGTGAATAGTCCGTTCGGCAGCAGTTGATGGCGATGATGTCCGGGTCCTCGCGCAGCATCGCAAGGAAACGGTCGGTGGAAATGATGTCCACGCCGTAGTAGTCCTCGCCGCTGGCGTATTTGAAATCGTCGACCACGGCCAGTGCCCAGCCTTGGTCACGGGTCGCACGGATGAAGACTTCCGCGAAGGTCTTCGTTCCCAGCAGGATGAAGCGTGTCCGGTCCCCGCGCCGGGCGAAGATCTCGCGCGCCTGCTCAGGTATGCAGAAGTGCGGATCGCGGCGGTAGAGGTCCAGCATGGCGAGCAGCGCTTCATCCAGCTGGAAGCGATCCAGGTTGATGCGGCTGACCAAGGCGTCGGGCAGGAAGGAAGGGGGCATGGAGGCCATGGTGGGTTGCTCGCGGTCGGGCATGCGGAGCCTGGGGAGACGTTCAGCTCCAGGAAAAGCGCCGGGCCGGATTGCCCATGATGGTGATGTTGGGCGGGATGCGGCCATACACCACGCTGCCGGCACCGACCTTGACGTGGTCGCCAATGACGGTGCCGCTGGTGATGACGCAATTGGGATGGATCGACACGAAGTTGCCGATCTTCGCGCCACCACCGATGGAGCAATGGCTGTTGATCTGGCACCAATCCCCGATGCGAACGTCGTGCCCGATGACCGTGTATTCCTGCACGCAGACGAAATCGCCCAGCTGGACATCCACCGAAATGCCGACACGGGGACCGATGATGCAGCCGCGGCCCAGCCGGGCATGCCGTGTCACATGGGCCTGCGGATGCACGACCGTGGCGAAGTCGACGTCGTGGACCGACCGCAGCACTTCGGTGTATTTGTGCCGCGCCATCGGATCGCCCAGTGCCGCCATGAAGACGTCGCCATCTTCCGGAACGTAGGTCAGGGGATCACCCACGATCCCGATCGAGCGCTGCATGCCGTTCAGGGCCGACGTGCGCGAATCCAGAAAGCCCTTGGGTCGGAACAGCGGGTTGTCGTCTTCGATGTACGTCAATACTTCGCGGCCGAAGCCGCCGGCGCCCACGATGAGCAGGTTCCGATGCGGGGAGGACGTATCCGTGCAGGGTGCAGCCATGGTGGTGGATCAACTGATGGTGAGGCCGCCGTCCATCACCAGCGTCGTGCCGGTGATCCATCGGCTGGCCTGGGACAGCAGGAACACGGCGGCATTGGCCACGTCTTCCGGTTGGCCGAAACCGAGCGGGTAGTTGCCCCGCTCTTTTTCCATCGAACCCACGAGCGTGGCGGTGGCATCGAGCAATGGCGTTTCAACCAGGGCGGGCGAGAGGCAATTGGCCCGGATGCCCCGCTTGACGACTTCCATCGCGAGGCAGCGCATCATCGCAATCAGTGCGGCCTTGGTGCCGGAATAGGCGGCCACTCCCGGCACGCCGATGTGTGCGGCGATCGATGCGATGAACACCATCGATCCTCCCGGCGCGATCAGATTGCGCTTGAGAAGTGCCTGCGTCAGCAGCATCGGGGCGTCCACGTTGATGCTCTGGACTTCGCGCAGATGCTGTTCGGTGATCATCCGCACGGGAGACAGGCGCGAGATGCCTGCGCTGTGAACGATGCCGTTCAACGGCTCGGAAGCGATCTGCTCCACCAACTCGGAGCGATCGGCAGACTGGGTCAGATCCGCTCGCACCACGAGGTGGCCGGCGGCCGGTGCGGCGGATTGCAGTGCCTGCAGCGTGCGAGCGAGCCGCTGCTCGTCGCGGCCCACACCAATGACCTGGGCTCCCATGCGTGCGCAGGCGAGGGCGGTGGCGTGGCCCAGGCCCGAAGTGGCCCCCGTGACGAGGATGCGCTGTCCCTGCAGGTGAAAAGGCGTGGGCGTTGCGTCCATCGGGTCAGGACTCCAGCATGGCCGGGAAGCGAGCCCCTGCAATGTCCAGGATGCATGTGCCCCAGGACAGGCCGATGCCGAAGCCGCTCAGCAGCAGTTTGTGCGTGCCGCTGGCCAGCGTTTCGTTCAGGCGCGCGGTCATGGTGACCGGCAGTGTCGCCCCACTGGTGTTGCCATAGTCGGCCAGCGTCGATGGGACTTTCTCAGGGGGGAGTGCCAGCTTCTTGCGGATGGTTTCGTTGATCATCCGGTTGGCCTGATGGAAGACGAAGTAGTCCACATCGTCCTTGGACACCCCTGCATATTGCAGCGTGCGCTCCACGGCCGGAGGGATTTTCTGGGTGGAGAAGCTGAGCACGGCCGGTCCATCGAGGAGGAGGCGGTCTGGCCATTGCAGCTCCCCATCCTCGTCGCGCGTGGGGATGCTGTGATGAAAGGCATAGGGCTCTCGATGCCCACCCACTGGCTTGATGATGGCCTTGTAGCCACTGCCGTCGCTGTTGAGGTCGAAATACATGGGCGCGGCCGAAGGATCGAATTCCAGTGCGGTCGCCGTGCCGGCGTCGGAGAACAGCGGGTCCTTTTCGCTTGCGGAGCGGTCTCCCACCAGCAGCAGGCCCTTTTTCACCGTGCCGGACGCGATCATGCTGCCCAGCAGGTGCAACCCGAACGGGTAGCCAGAGCAGCCGAGATTCACGTCGAAAGCGATCGTGGACTGCGACAGCCCGAGCTTGTCCTGCAAGATGATGGCGGTGGAAGGAATGGGATAGTCGGGCGACTGCGTCACGACGATCAGCGCGTCCACTTCTTCGCGGGCCCACTGCAGTTCCTCCAGCAGCTTTTCGGTGGCGTCCTGCGCCAGGTCGGAAAAGCATTGCCACGACGCGCACAGGCGGCGCTGCTGGATGCCGATGTTGCGAACCAGCCTTTCCCGCTCCGAGCGGATTTTTGGAGGGCAATCCTCAAGGTTGGAAACCACGCGCTTGGGCACGCAGCTCGCCATGCCCGCAAAGCGCACGTTGTGCAGGGTGGACAGGCCCATGGTGTTTTACCCCAGCAGCTTGTAGAGGTCCGTGACCGTGGTGCAGTTCTTCAGGTCGTCGCCCACGATGGTTTTACCGTATTCCACGTCGAACATCACGATGACGCCCAGGGCGGCGAGGGAGTCCCACTCCGGCAGAGCACGCAGTTCGGTATCCGGGGTGACTTCCACCGGATCCTGGAAGTCAACAGCGGTCAGAAAGCTTTCGATGAATTGCTCGATGGAAGGCGAAGGCATGCGTACTCCAGAATAAAAATATCGCTGAGACCGAAGATTTCGGCCTCCACCGGCAGTGTATTAGCCCCGGATGCCTTCTTCTTCAGCCCTGCAGGAGTTTCAGCACCTGCTGGGGCAACTGGTTCGCCTGGGCCACCATCGCGGTTCCTGCCTGCTGCAGGATCTGCGTACGCGACAGGTTCGCCGTTTCCTTGGCAAAGTCGGCATCCACGATACGGCCACGGGCTGCCGCCATGTTCTCGCCCTGGATGTCGATATTGGCAATGGCGTTTTCGAAGCGGCTTTGCAGGGCCCCGAGGTCGGCGCGCGCCGAATTGACCTGATCGATCGCGCTGTCGATCTTCTTGAGGGCCACCCAGGCCTGGCTCTGCGTTCCGACATCGACGCTGTCGATGCCTTTCTGACCGGTGCCGGTGGCATTCGTCAGCGTGGGCGGGGTAAAGCCCGTGTTGGCCACGGTGAACCCGGTGGTGCCGCCGAACGTGATGGTCTCCGGCACGGGGGGAACGGCATTCGTCAGCTTCGAAGAGGCGAACTCGAGTCCGTAGCTGCCGTCATCGTTCTTGGTCAGGAAGGCGGTCACGCCCGTATCGGCCGTCTTGTTGTTGATCGCCGAGATCACCTGGCCGAGACGTTCCACGCCGGAGCCAGCGGCCTTGATGCTTCCCAGGTCGATGGCGGAACCCGAACCGACCTGGATCGTCAGTCCGCCCGCGGGAATCGCGCTGCCGAAGGCGGAGATCGACGTGTCCGACGCATCCACGGCGATCGCGGTGCTCGTGCTCGAGTACATGATGCTGGACAGGCCCGAGGCGCGGGTGTCTGCCAGGGCGCCGAGCGTGACGTTGTCGCCGGAATTGGCGCCCACCTGGAACAGGGCGCCCGCAAAGCTGCCGTCCAGGATCTTCTGGCCGTTGAAGCTGGTCTGCTTGGAGACGCGGTCGATTTCGTCGGTGAGTTGCTTGACTTCGGACTGCAGCGCGGCCCGGTCGGCCTTGCTGTTCGTGGCATTGCTGGCCTGAACGGCCAACTCGCGCATCCGCTGCAGCATGTCGCCGACCTTACCCAGCGCGCCTTCTGCCGTCTGGGCCAGCGAGATGCCGTCGTTGGCGTTGCGGGAGGCCACGGCCAGGCCCTTGACCTGGGTGTTCATGCGCTCGGCGATGGCCAGGCCGGCCGCATCGTCCTTGGCACTGTTGACGCGCAGGCCGGAAGACAGCCTCTGCATGGTGGTCGTCAGCGAAGCTGCCGACATTCCCAGATTGCGCTGGGCGTTGAGTGAGGCGATGTTGGTGTTGATCGTCGAGGCCATTACGGAACTCCTTCGCAAAAGGGACAAGGCACAGCTGCCGTGGCCAAGGACACCACCATCAGCGGGCAACCCTAGCGTTGGGAGAATTCTCCTCAGGTGGGGTTTTCCTGGCGTGGGGAAAAAAGGGCGGAAAACCATCCATATCCACCCTTGTGGGAGCTGGCTGACCCGGGCGGTGCCGGGGAAAGCCGATTTTTTTGCATGGAGACGCTCAAGTTCTCCAGGGGCTGCCCGATAACCTAACCAACAGGTTCAAGCGAATTTGTTGACCGGCAAGCGATGGATGGGTTCACGTGACTGCCGCCCCGGTCTTGGCAGCTGGCCATGGGGGTCAGCGTTGTGATCGGCGGTCTAGCCGGAATTTAAGTTACCAAGGAGCATTTCAATGGCCTCTACCATCAACACCAATATTGCTTCGCTCAACGCACAGCGCAATCTGGGCATGTCTGCGAACTCTCTCACCACCTCGATGCAGCGCCTGTCTTCCGGCCTGCGCGTCAACAGCGCCAAGGACGATGCCGCCGGCCTGTCGATCGCCGAGCGCATGAACACCCAGATCAAGGGTCTGACCGTGGCAGCCCGCAACGCCAACGACGGCATCTCGCTGGCCCAGACGGCAGAAGGCGCCCTGGGCAAGGTCGGCGACATGCTGCAACGGATGCGTGAACTGTCGGTGCAGGCCAGCAATGCCACCAACAGCACCAAGGACCGCGCTGCACTGCAGTCCGAAGTCAAGCAGCTCACCGACGAAATCGACCGTGTGGCCAAGCAAACCAGCTTCAACGGCCAGAAGATCCTGGACGGCAGCTTTGCGGGCGCCCTGTTCCAGGTCGGTGCCAACTCCGGTGAAAACATCACCGTCGGCGCTCTGACCAATTCCTCGGCTTCCGGCCTGTCGAACATCGAATACTCCACGGGCAGCGTGACCGCCCTGAATGCTTCCGACACGACGGTCACGGGCTTCGGCACCAAGATCGCCGCCGGTGGCCTGACCATCCAGGTGGGCTCGGCATCCGCCATCGATCTTGGCGAAATCAAGGCCGCTGGCTCTGGTGTGGAACGCCTGGGCCAAGTGGTGTCCGCCATCAATAACAAGTCCGCCGACACCGGTGTGACCGCCTTCCTGACCAAGAAGGACGACGGCACGTACGACCTGGAATTTGCTTCGTCCAAGCTGACCAGCGCAACGCCTCCTGTGCCGGAAACCATCACCTTCGGCGGCACGACCGGCTTCTCCGTGGCGAACACGGGCTTCGCCGCCCCGACGCTGGCGGCCGCCACCGGTACCGACAAGAAGGGTATCGACACCGTGACCGTCGCGACGCAAAAGGACGCATGGGTTTCCCTGAAGAAGATCGACAGCGCGATCGACCAGGTGAACTCCGCACGTGCCGACCTCGGCGCTCTGCAAAGCCGCTTCGAAAACTCGGTGGGCAACATCGACATCCAGGCCGAAAATCTGTCGGCATCGCGTGGCCGGATCGTGGACGCCGACTTCGCCAAGGAAACGGCGAACCTGTCGCGCACGCAGATCCTGCAACAAGCGGGCACTGCGATGGTGGCCCAGGCCAACCAGCTGCCCCAGGGCGTGCTGTCCCTGCTGCGTTAATCGGTGGCTTATAAAGGGGATCGGAACGGTCCGAACCCTTTTAAGCGGCGACAGGGCCACTCCTGTCGCCGCTTTTCCTGCTTTTAGATCGAAGCGATTCTCGCCACAATCGTGTATTGATTGTTGATGGCGGCCCCGGCTGCCTGGGAGACCAAAATGGGTATTACCTCGATAGGCATTGGCAGCGGGCTCGACGTCGAAACCATCGTCACCAAGACGGTGGCGCTGGAAAAGCAGCCCCTCGTTCAGCTGCAGGCCAAAGCGGACACCATCCAGACCAAGATTTCCACGTTCTCCCAGGTGAAGTCGTTGCTCTCGACCTTGTCGGATGCTGCGGCCAAGCTGACCCGGGACAGCGCGTGGAACGGCATGGCGGTCAGTTCTTCCAACAGTGCGGCTGTCACGGCCACCGTGTCGGGGATTGCCAGCGCATCGTCGTTCGGCGTGAGTGTGCAGCAACTGGCCCGCGCGCAATCGAATGCGTCCACCGCCGTGGCCAAGGACTCCGTGATTGGCGCAGGCACCATGACCATCCAGCTGGGGACCTGGGACTCCACCGCGAATCCACCGACCTTCGGCGTGGGATCCACGAAGCCGATCAATGTCTCGGTCAGCGCGACCGACACGATCACGAACATCGCCGCCAAGATCAACGAAGGCGATGCCGGCGTCACGGCCACCGTGTTGCGCGATGCCTCCGGCGAGCGGCTCCTGCTGCGCTCCAAGACCACCGGGGAAGCGTCAGGGTTTCGCGTGCAGGTGGCGGAGGACCCGGCGGCGCCGGGCCTCTCCAAGCTCGCCTTTGATCCGCAGAACTCCCCAGGCGTGGGCCTGGCGGCCAATACCATCCAGTACGCACAGAACACGCAGGCCAAGATCAACGGCATCAGCGTGACGTCCAAGGACAACACGTTCACCGAAGCCATTCCCGGACTGACCCTGACGGTGTCGCAAGTGACCACGACCGACGTGGAAATGGGAGTGAAGGCCGATACCGCGACGATGAAGAAGAACATCCAGGATTTCGTGGATGCCTACAACGCCGTCAATGACCTGCTGGGTTCCTCGACCAAGTACGACAGCGAGAGCAAGACCAAGGGCGTTCTGCAGGGCGACAGCACGGCGGTCGGGCTGCAGAACTCGCTGCGGGCGGCCATCGGTGCCGCTGCGGGCGGCACCGCTGCCCTGCAGACGCTGTCCGACATCGGCCTGGAAGTTCAGCGTGGCGGCAAGCTGACGGTGGACAACACCAAGCTGGACAACGCGCTGAAAACGCCCGACACGCTCAAGCAGCTGTTCGCATCCGACCCAGCCTCGGGCGGTACGGGCACCGGCGCCGCGGTTCGCATGAAGTCGTTCACCTCCGGACTGCTGTCGCTCGACGGCCTCATGAATAACAAGGCCGATGCCCTGGACCTGGAAGTCAAGCGCAACACCTCCGACCAGGACAAGGTGAACAATCGCGCGGCCGTATTGGAAAAGCGCATGCGGGCACAGTACACGGCGCTGGATACCCAGATGGGCAATCTTTCGGCCCTCAACAGCTACATCACGCAGCAGGTCGCCCAGTGGAACAAGTAAGCCCGGCGTCCCGGCCACCCGCCCCCGCGCGGGCTGGCCTGAACCCTGGATAAATCACCGCTGCGCCACTCTGTCAGAACGCCAAAACACCTCGTAAATGTCCTTGAGTTCCTTCTTGATCTGCCGATATTGAATGTAAGTAGCATGAAGGAGTTCTCGATGTACACGCCAGTCAGTTCCCGCGCCGCCTCGGTCTATCGGCAGGTCGGTGTGCAATCCAGTGTGGATGGCGCCTCGCCCCATCAATTGATCCAGATGTTGTTCGATGGCCTGGTGCAATCGCTCAACGCCGCCCGTGGCTCCATGCAGCGCGGCGACGTGGAAGAAAAGGGCCGCCACCTGGGCAAGGCCGTGCGCATCATCGAAGAAGGCCTCAAGGGCGGCCTCAACCCTGTGCAGGGTGGTGAGCTGGCTGCGAATCTCCGTGCGCTGTATGACTACTGCGTGGGCCGGCTCACCATGGCCAACCTGCGCAACGACGTCACCCTGGTGGAAGAAGTGGTCAACCTGATCGTGCCGGTGGCGCAGGGTTGGGGCGAGATCGGTGCCGGCGGCCGTCCTTCGGCCTCCGGTGGGAGAAACTAAGAATGTCTGAAATGCTCATCGATTACTACAAAGCCATCGAAGACAGCAGTGCCAAGATGTTGGAGGCTGCCAAGCTCAAGGATTGGGACGGCGTGGTTCGCTATGAAGGCGCCTGCGCGGTGCTCATCGAGCAACTGCGATTCAAGGCCCAGGAGCACGATCTGTTGCCGGAGCACCGCCGGGAAAAGACGCGCATCATGCAGCGCATCCTGAGCAACGATGCCCAGATCCGCTGCCTGGCGGAACCCTGGCTGTCGCAGTTCGAGCATTTGCTGGAGCGCCAGCCGCAGATGATGCATTGAGGAGGGGTGGGGCCCGCGCTTCGCCGGGCTGTCTGCCCGGCCAGTGCCTCCCGGCGCCACCGCGCAGCGCAGCGCAACGAACGGCAAGCCGGCATGCCTGACGCGCAGTGCGCCTTCGGCCGTGTTGTTTTCAGGATCGCCGCCGCCGAGAGGGTTTGATGTGGGCGGTGCAGGGAATCGAAAGCCCATGCGGCGCGGATGTATCAGCCGCAGCGGTGCAAGGTATTACCAGTCAAATGGCCTTCCAGTGCAATAAACACTAGGGCATTAAGCTATAAAAATAATAGCAAATGATGGGTTGGATGTTGCGGGCTGGCGTCAAACCTGCATGTTCATGATGTCGGTGTAGGCCTGAACCATGCGGTTGCGCACGTGCAGCGTGGCCTGAAAGCCGATCTGGGCCTTCTGGATCGCCACCATGGTTTCTTCCAGGCTGACGGCCGGATTTTCCATCTGCACTTCCTTTTGCAGGTCGGCCGCCCGGTTCTGGGAGGCGCTGACCGACTGCAGCGCGCCCTTGAGCGCCGAGGAAAACCCCACTTCCTGCGAGTCCTGCGGTGCCGCGGCACGGCGCGCAAGGCCGGCGCCTGCAAGTGGCGTGGTGGGGCTTGATATGCGGAGGTCCATGGCTGTGTCCGAAGGAATGGCGGGATGGTGCAATCCTAGGGGGCCGGCGCCGCGCCATCCTGGGGAATAGATGGTGAAACGACGGCCTTATCTCGGCTACGTCGGCAAGGGGCTCGTCCAATAATCGCCCCACGCCAACCCTCTGCCGGGTCGGACCTTTTGGAAAGCACCATGTCCGCAGTTGCTGAAGTCCCTGTCATCAGTCCCGCCAACCCCTCGTGGATGCAGCGGTTTTCCGCGCTCGAACGGGGCCAGCGGATGCGCCTGGGTGCAGGCATGGTCTTGCTGATCGCTGCCGTGGTCGCCGCGGTGGTCTTCAGCCGCCAGCCGGACTACCGGGTGCTGTTCGCCAACCTGAGCGACAAGGATGGCGGTGCCATCGTGGCCCAGCTGTCCACGATGAACGTGCCCTACAAATATGCCGAGGGCGGCGGCGCCATCCTGATTCCGGCCGAGCGCGTGCACGACGTGCGCCTGCGCCTGGCCACCCAGGGCTTGCCCAAGGGCTCGGTGACGGGCTTCGAGCTGATGGAGACGAACCGGTTCGGCGTCACCCAGTTCCAGGAGCGGCTGAACTTCCAGCGCGGCCTGGAGGGCGAGCTGACCCGCTCGATCCAGGCGCTGTCTTCGGTGCAAAGTGCACGCGTGCATCTGGCACTGCCCAACCAGAACGGGTTCTTCCGCGAGCAGCAAAAGCCTTCCGCGTCGGTGCTGCTGAGCCTGTTCCCCGGCCGTTTCCTGGACCGCACGCAACTGGCCGGGATCGTGCATCTGGTGGCCTCCAGCGTGCCGGAGCTGTCGCCCTCCGCCGTGAGCGTGCTGGACGACACCGGCAAGCTGCTGTCGCAGTCCCCCGACACGGCCGCCGGTTCGGGCGTGGACGCACAGCAGCTGAGCTACGTGCAGCAGATCGAGCAGCAGTACACGCGCCGCATCCTGGACATCCTGGAGCCGGTGGTGGGCAAGAACAACGTCAAGGCGCAGGTCACGGCTGAGGTCGATTTCAGCCAGACCGAATCCACCTCCGAGCAGCACCGCCCCAACCAGACGCCCGACGCCAGCGCCGTGCGCAGCCAGCAGGTCGTGGAAAGCGCCGGCACCCAGGGCGCCCAGCCGCCCAGCGGCGTGCCCGGCGCCACCAGCAACCAGCCGCCCCAGCCTTCGACCGCGCCCATCAACGGCGCCAACCCCGCACCGACGGCCGCCGGTCAGCAGGGCGCGCAGGGCACGGGCAGCAAGCGCGAATCCATCACCAACTACGAAGTGGACAAGACCGTCCGCGTGACGCGCGGCGGCAGCGGCGCCCTCAAGCGTGTGAGCGCGGCGGTGGTGGTGAATTACCAGGCCGTGGCGGAAGCCGCGGGCAAGGCGCCCACCAACAAGGCCCTGTCGCCCGAGCAACTGGAGCAGATGACGGCACTGGTGCGCGAAACCATCGGCTTCAACAAGGAGCGTGGCGACTCGGTGAACCTCATGAACACGCCGTTCCTGGTCGATTCCACGCCCGTGGTGGACCTGCCGCTGTGGAAGCAGCCCGAGATGATCGAGCTGGCCAAGAGCCTGGGCTGGCCCGTGGGCATGTCCCTGTTCGCGGCCATGGTACTGCTCGGCCTGGTGCGCCCCGCCATCAAGGGCATGGGCAAGCCCCGGGCGATTCCGGTGGCCCAGGGCGGCCAACTCGACGCCATCGAGGCGGAAGAGCCGCAGCGCCCGGCGCTGGCCGCGCCGTCCAAGCCCGAGGAGGTCGCCCAGACGCCCGAGCAGCTGCGCCTGGAGGAGGCCCGTGTGCTGGCCAAGGAGAACCCGATGGCCGTGGCGAATATCCTCAAGACGTGGGTCAACGGCGAGTCGTGACGCGGCGCCGTGCGATGATTTCCCACCGACGCATGAAACCACGAGCTTTCCATGGATGACCAAGGCCTGAACGATGCTGCGATTTTGCTGATGTCCCTCGGCGAAGAGGAAGCCGCCGAGGTCTTCAAGCATCTGTCGCCGAAGGAAGTGCAGAAACTGGGCGAGACCATCGCCCGCATGCGCTCGGTTTCGCGCGAGAAGGTCGATTCGGTCATCAACCGCTTCTCCGGCGATGCCGCGGCGCAGAGCCTGCTGGTGTCCGACACCAGCAACTACGTGCGCTCGGTGCTCAAGCGCGCGCTGGGCGACGACAAGGCCGCGTTGCTGATCGACCGGATTCTCCAGGGCGGCGACGTTTCCGGCATCGAAAGCCTGAAGTGGATGGACCCGCTGTCGGTGGCCGAACTGCTGCGCAACGAGCACCCGCAGATCGTCGCTGCCATCCTGGTGCACCTGGATTCCGAGCAGGCCGCTGCCGTGCTGATGCAGCTCACCGACCGCCAGCGCAGCGAGGTGCTGCTGCGCGTGGCCACACTGGAGGGCATCCAGCCCACTGCGCTCAAGGACCTCAACGAGGTGCTGTTCAAGGTGCTGGCGGGTGGCGACAAGATCCGCAAGAGTTCGCTGGGCGGCGTCAAGGCAGCGGCCGAGATCATCAACTTGCTGGGCTCCAACATGGACAGCGTGGTGCTGGAGTCGATCCGGGGCTACGACCCCGACCTGGCCCAGAAGATCATGGACAAGATGTTCGTCTTCGACGACGTGGCCAAGCTCGACGACCGTGCGATTCAGACCGTGCTCAAGGAAGTGGCGTCCGAAACGCTCATCGTGGCGCTCAAGGGCGCCGTGCCCGAGCTGCGCGAGAAATTCCTGGCCAACATGTCATCGCGCGCCGCCGAGGCCATGCGCGAAGACCTGGAGTCGCGTGGCCCGATGCGGCTGTCCGAAGTCGAGGCCCAGCAAAAGGAAATCCTCAAGACCGTTCGCCGCCTGTCGGATGAAGGCCAGATCGTGATCGGAGGCGGCGGTGATGACGCATTCGTATAACCCGCGCAGCTACACGCGGTTCATCCCCAGCGAAGAGGTCGGGGAGGTGACGCAGTGGCAGTTCGGCGCCGTGGACGGATCGGACCTGCTGCCCCCGGCGCCAGAGCCCGAACCGGAGCCCCTGCCAGTCGTCTTTGACGAGGCCACGCACCTGAGCGCCCTGGAAGCAGCGCGGCAGGAGGGCTTCGAGCAGGGCCAAGCCCATGGCGAGGAAAAGGCCGGGCTGGAATGGCAGCAGCGCATGGACGACTACATCGCCGGCCAGGGACAGGAGGTCGCGCAGCGGATGGACCAGGTGGTGCAGGCGGCCCAGGCCAGCCTCGTCCACATGCAGCAGCATGTCGCGCAGGAAGTGCTGCAGCTGGCCTGCGACATTGCTCGCCAGGTGATCCGCCAGGAACTGTCGAGCCAGCCGCAGGCCTTGCTGCCCGTGGTGCGCGAAGCCCTGGGCATGCTGATCGCCGAAGGCCGCCCGGCCACGGTGCGCATGAATCCCGCCGACTGGGAGGTGCTTGAAAAACCGCTGGGCGAAGCCTATGCGGGGGCCAAAGTGCAGTGGCTGCCCGATGCGGCCGTGGCCGCAGGCGATTGCTTCGTGGAGTCGGCCGGGACGGTGATCGATGGCTCGCTGGGCCGGCGCTGGGAGCGTGCGATCGCCGCGCTGGGCCTGGCGTCCGCCTGGGATGCCGAAGGGGAGAAGGCCCATGGCTGACACCCTCCCTGAAACTTCGCTGTTGCCGGATGCACCCGCTGGGGCCGATGTCCAGAGCCCGGCGGACACGGCCTGGGGCCGTTTCATGGCGGATGCGCGGGCCCGCGTCGCGCAGGGCGCGCCCCTGGAAACCCGCGGCACGCTCACCCGATTGACGGGGCTGGTGCTGGAGGCCGTTGGCATCCGCGTGCCCGTGGGGTCGCAGTGCATGGTGCAGATGCCTGGCCACGAGCCGGTGCTGGCGGAGGTCGTCGGGTTCTCGGCCGACCGCGCTTTCCTGATGCCGGCGGGTGACATCCACGGGCTGTCCAGCGGGGCCAGCGTGGTGCCTGCGGCGGCATATGTGCCCCAGCCGAGGCTGGGCGAGGACGCCCGGCCATCGCCGGCCGCCGGCGTGCTGCGGCTGCCGATGGGTGACGGGCTGCTGGGACGCGTGATCGATTCCCAGGGCATTCCGCTGGACCATGGCGGTGCCGTGGTCAACGTGAATTCCGAGCCCATGGATCGGCGCCAGATCAACGCCATGGACCGCGATCCCGTGCGCGAGACCCTGGACACGGGCGTGCGTGCCATCAACGCCCTGCTCACCGTGGGGCGCGGCCAGCGCCTGGGGCTGTTCGCCGGCTCCGGCGTGGGCAAGAGCGTGCTGCTGGGGATGATGGCGCGTTACACGCAGGCCGATGTGATCGTCGTCGGCCTGATTGGCGAACGTGGCCGCGAGGTCAAGGAATTCGTGGAAGACATCCTCGGAGAGGAAGACCGGGGTCGCGCCGTCGTGGTGGCGGCGCCGGCCGATGCGCCGCCGCTGCTGCGCATGCAGGGCGCCGCGTACGCCACGGCGATTGCGGAGCACTTTCGCGACAAGGGCAAGCACGTGCTGCTGCTGATGGATTCGCTTACCCGCTATGCCATGGCGCAGCGCGAGATCGCGCTGGCCATCGGCGAGCCGCCCGCCACCAAGGGTTACCCGCCCAGCTGCTTTGCCAAGCTGCCGGCTCTGGTGGAGCGCAGCGGCAACGGATTGCACGGGGTGGGCTCCATCACGGCCTTCTACACAGTGCTGTCCGAAGGCGATGACCAGCAGGACCCGATCGCCGATGCGGCGCGCGCCATTTTGGACGGGCACATCGTGCTGTCCCGCGCGCTGGCGGAAACGGGGCACTTTCCGGCCATCGACATCGAGCAGTCGGCCTCGCGCGTGATGCACAACGTGGTGTCGCGGGAGCATTTTGAACTGGCCCGGCGGTTCCGCGCGGTGTATTCGCGCTACCAGAAGAGCCGTGACCTGATCCAGGTGGGCGCCTACATGAGCGGCTCCGACCCGGCGCTGGACGAAGCCATCCGGCTGCAGCCCGCCATGGCGGACTTTTTGCAGCAGAACATGTTCGAAGCGGCGCCCATGGGCGAAAGCCTGGGCTTCATGGGCGCGGTGCTCAACCATTGATGGGCCAGGGGTGAACCGACCATGTCTTCGCTGAATGCTTTTCTGGTGGCCGTCGAAATGGCCGAGCGCAAGCGCGACGAGGCACGGCAGGTGCTTCAGGACGCGCAGCGCGCCCGCCAGGCATCGCAGGCCCAACTGCAGCAACTGGAAGGCTACGCGCTGGAAACCCAGGGACGCTGGGGGGCGCAGGCCGACACCACCGTCAAGCCCGAAGTCATGTACCACCACTACCAGTTCATGGACCGGCTCGCCCATGCGGTCGGCCTGCAGACCGGGGTGGTGGGCGATCAGGCCGGGCGCGTGGAACATGCCACCCGTGCCGTGCTGGCGGCCGAGTTGCGGCTGTCGGCATTGAGGAAAGTGGTCGAGAAACGGCGCCGCGAGATGGACAAGCTTCAGGCGCGTCGCGATCAGAAGCAAACCGATGAGCGCGCTGCGCTGCAATTCGGCAAGGAAAACGCAACCCAGGGCCAGCAGGGGCCGAAGGAGTGGTGAACATGGAACCGACACGCATCAACAGCTCGCACACGACCCACGAGACGCGCGGCGCGCGTGCCGCCGGCAAGGCCGGCGCGGCGCAGGATGCTACGCAGCAGGCCGCGGGGCAGGGTGGCTTCTCCCTGCTGCTGGCCGCCATGGATACCACTGCATTCGGGGATGGCACCGCAGGGGCCCTGCCGGCCGATCCAAGCGCGGCCCAGGCCACCTGGCTGCAGGCCGGCGAAGCCGGTGCACTGCCGTTGGACCCTGCCGCACTGGCGGCGCTGCAGGGGGGGCAATTTCCTACCCAGCTGCCCCAAGGCCAGGGGCAGATCCTGGCACAGGCTGGTGCGCAGCAGGGCATGCTGGGCCAACCGCTGGGCCGGGTGTTGGGCGACAACGCTGGAACGGGCGCCTGGGCCAATGGATTCAACGGCCTGATGGACTCGGGCAGCCTGGTCGGACAGACGGCCTGGATGGACCGTGCAACGGATCTGTCCGATGCGGCTGCACCGGTGGTCCCTGGCAGCACGCCTCATAAGGGCCTGCAGGCGCGCCTTTCGGCGGCTGCGGGTTCCTCCGCTGCCGGTTTGGGCGTGGACCCATCCGCGGCAGGAACGGGTGCTGCCGGCCTGCGCAATGCGCTGGGCAAGGAAGACAGGAAGCCGGCTTCGGCAGAGATGCCTGGCGCATTGACCGCAGCGGTCGCTGCCTTGGCGCCGGACCGACGCGATGGAGCGGGCGCCGCCGGGGGGCCGGCATTGGCGCGGGCACCGCAGGATGCCCTGGGTGCGGCTGTGCCGGTCGCTGGCGCGCTGGCCGAAGCGGTGGCGTTGCGCTCTTCGGAGCGTGGCATGGAGTCCGGGGCCTCCGATGGGCAATCGTCACGGGGTGGCGCTTCCGGAGCGGAGTCCGGAATGGGCTTTTCCCTGAGCGACGCGCCGGTGGCCAACGATGGCTCAGGTGTGCTGGCCGACCCATCCCAGGTGGGGGTGGAGGACCAGATCGCCGAACAGGTCGCCTACTGGGTGCACCAGAAAACACAGAACGCCGAACTCACCATCGATCGTGAAGGCCAGCCCGTGGAGGTCATGGTGTCGCTGTCGGGCAATGAAGCGCATGTCACGTTCCGCAGTGACCAAGCCAACACCCGCGAATGGCTGGACTCCAGCGCGGCGCAACTGCGGGATCTGTTGCGCAGCGAGGGGCTGGAGTTGTCCGGTGTCACCGTGGGGCAGTCGGGTAGCGACGGTGCAGGGGCTTCGGGCAGCGACGGCCGCCGCCCCGCTTCGGACCGCGACGGACCGGCACGGCACGCCCAGGTGCAGGCCGCCGTCGGCGTGGGCTCGGGAGCGGGCGTGGCCGTGAAGAGCCCTTCGGGTTCCGCCCGCGCGCTGGACGTCTTTGCCTGAACGCGAGCCGGCCCAGGCGCACCGGGCCGAAGAATGGCCGCGGGCGGCATGCCCGGGTGGGCCGACATCCCGCATCGGTTCTGGACGAAGCGCCGCCCTAGGAGGCTGAAAGCCATGGTTTTGGGCTTTTATTCTGGCTATTATCGAAAGCCGGGACGCCCAATAATGGGACATCGAATGAGGTGTGCCGCCTGTGCGGCCCTCGCTGTGCCGCCCTGTCCTGAATTTGTTGCGCAAGGAATCCCAACGTGTCTGCCAATCCTGCCGCCGCAGCGCCACCCAAGGCCAAGAGCAAGAAGATGCTCATCATCGGTGTGGTCGTTGCCCTGCTGGTCATCGCTGGTGCAGGCGCGGCCTGGTTCATCATGAGCAGCCGCAGCCACGCCGAAGACGAAGAGGGCGCGGAGGCCCGCCCCCACGCTCCGGCAGCGCCCAAGGTGGCACCCACCTTCCTGCCCATCGACAACATGGTCGTGAACTTGGCTGATACCGGTGGAGAGCGATTCGCCCAGATCGGTCTCACGCTGGAACTGGCCGATGCGAAAACGGCAGAGCAGGTCAAGCTCTACCTGCCGAGCATCCGCAGCGCTATCCTGATGCTGGTGTCGCAGCGCACCTCCGAGGAGTTGCTGGGCCGCGAAGGCAAGGAAAAACTGGCGACCGACATCCGGCGCGAAGTCTCCAAGCCCTTGGGATACACGGTGCCCAAGCCCCGCAAGCGCCCCGCCAGCCAGGAGGTGGAGGACGAAGAAGAGGCACCACGTGCCAAGCCTGCCGCTGATACGAATCCTGTGCGGCAAGTCCTTTTCTCCAGTTTCATCATCCAGTGACGGCGACAGGAGACTGCCATGAGTGATTCATTTCTGTCGCAGGAAGAGGTCGATGCCCTTTTGGAGGGTGTCACGGGTGAGAGCCAGAAGTCGGTCGAGGAAGTGGCCGAGACCGGAGCGGTCCGCAATTACGACATCTCCAGCCAGGAGCGCATCGTGCGCGGCCGGATGCCGACGATGGAAATCGTCAACGAGCGGTTCGCGCGCAACTTCCGCATCGGCCTGTTCAATTTCATCCGGCGCAGCCCGGAAATCTCGGTGGGCACGGTGTCGGTGCAGCGTTACAGCGCTTTCCTGCGCGAGCTGGCGGTGCCGACCAACTTCAACATCGTTGCCATCCGTCCGCTGCGTGGCAGCGGGCTGATCGTGTGCGAGCCGTCCCTGGTGTTCGGCATCATCGACACGCTGTATGGCGGCGTGGGCAAGTTCCAGACCCGCATCGAAGGGCGGGACTTTTCTCCGACCGAGCAGCGGGTCATCAACCGCCTGGTCGATGTGATCTGCGCCGAGTACAAAAAGGCATGGCACGGCATCTATCCGCTCGAACTGGAGTACCAGCGGTCGGAAATGCAGCCACAGTTCGCCAACATCGCGACCCCCAGCGAAATCGTGGTCTCCACGGCGTTCCAGCTGGAGATCGGGGACCTGTCCGGCGCGATTCATATCTGCATGCCCTATGCGACGCTGGAGCCCATCCGCGATGTGCTGTATTCGTCCACGCAGGGCGACTCCATCGAAGTGGACCGCCGGTGGGTGCGTGTGCTCACGCGGGAAATCCAGGCCGCAGAGGTGACGCTGGTGGCGGAACTGGCCAAGGCCGATGCCACGGTGGAGCAGTTGCTGGCCATGAAGCCCGGCGATTTCATCGAACTCGACCGCGAACCCCGTATCCGTGCCTCCATCGGAGGCGTGCCCATTTTTGAGTGCCAGTACGGCACGCACAACGCGAAATACGCCATCCGGATCGAGGAATGCCTGCGCAATTCCGATCTGAGCTGGCTGGGAGAAAAGAATGTCAACTGAAGGCGACAACGACAACAAGGACGCCAGCGCGGACGATCCGTTTGCCGGCTGGGCCGAGGCGCTGGAAGAGCAAAAGCGCACGGACGAGCCTGCTGCGGACCAGGGCGGCCCCCTGGCTGGCGACCCGGTGCGGCCTTTCTCGGCCAACTCGGACTCTCCGGTCAACGACATCAACATGGTGCTGGACATTCCGGTGCAGCTGTCGGTGGAGCTGGGCCGAACCAAGGTGCCGATCAAGTACATCCTCCAGCTGGCGCAAGGCTCGGTGGTCGAACTGGACGCGTTGGCCGGCGAGCCCATGGACGTGCTGGTCAATGGCTATCTCATCGCCCAGGGCGAGGTGGTGGTGGTGAACGACAAGTTCGGTATCCGCCTGACCGATGTGGTCACGCCGTCGGAACGCCTGCGAAGGGTCAGCCGTGGATAGCGCGGGCGGCAACATGACGCAGACGCTGGTCATCGTCGTACTCTTCGTGGCGGCCATTGCCACGCTGCCCTGGTGGATCCGCCGCATGCAGCAACGCCAGGGTGGCGGGCCGGGAGTGGCGGCGAGCGCCGCGTCCAAGGTGGTCTCCACCGTGGGTATCGGGCCGCAGCAGCGCGTGATCACGGTGGAAGTGGGGCCGGAGCACCAGCGGACCTGGCTGGTCCTGGGGGTCACGGCGCAGCAGATCCGGTGCCTGCATGTGATCGACCCTTCCGTGTCTGCCGGAGCGCCCCGGGGCGCGATTCCTGCGCCGTCCTTTGCCGATGAGGTGGCCGCAGCCAGGTTGCGGGGGCAAGAGGCGCCCCATGGCTGATCGCCGTCGCGCCTGGAGCGGGTGGGCGTTGGCGGTTGCCGCCACGGTTTTCGCTCCGGCGGCACTTGCACAAGCGGCACCGGGTTCGTTGCCCGTGCTGGTCGGTTCGGGCAACGCGGGCGCGAGCTTTTCGGTGCCCATTCAGACGCTGCTGTTCTTCACGGCCCTGTCATTTTTGCCGGCAGTGCTGCTCATGATGACGGGCTTCACCCGTATCGTGATCGTGCTGTCACTGCTGCGCCAGGCCATCGGCACCCAATCGGCACCGCCGAACCAGGTGATCGTGGGCCTGTCGCTGTTTCTCACGTTCTTCGTGATGGGACCCACCTTTGATCGCGTGTACCAGGACGCCTACGTGCCCTATACGTCGAACACCATCACGTTCGAGCAGGCGCTGGAGAAGGCGGAGGCCCCCATGCGCGGCTTCATGCTCAAGCAGACGCGCCAGTCCGACTTCGCACTGTTCGCCCGCCTGGCCAAGCTCGATGCAGGGGCCACGGCGGAAACCGCGCCCCTTCGCGTACTGGTGCCGGCATTCGTGACCAGCGAGCTCAAATCGGCGTTCCAGATCGGGTTCATGATCTTCATACCGTTCCTGGTCATCGACATGGTGGTTTCCAGCATCCTGATGTCCCTGGGCATGATGATGCTGTCGCCCGTGCTGGTCGCATTGCCGTTCAAGCTCATGCTGTTCGTGCTGGCGGACGGCTGGAATCTGCTGATCGGTTCCCTGGCCGCCAGTTTCGCCACCTGAGGAGCCCGCATGACCTCGCAAATGGTTTTGACGATGGGGCGAGACGCCCTGACCTTGCTGCTGATGATTTCGATGCCGGTGCTGGGCGTGGTCATGGTGGTGGGTCTGCTCGTCAGCATCTTTCAGGCGGTGACGCAGATCAATGAGGCCACGCTCGCCTTCGTGCCCAAGCTGATTGCTGCCATGGTGGTGTTCGCCATCGCCGGCCCCTGGATGATCACTTCGCTCGTGGACTTCATCCGCAGAACCATCGAATCCATTCCGTCGGTCGTGTCGTGATCACGTTTTCAGAGGCCCAACTGGTGGCTTGGCTGTCGCCGATCCTGTGGCCTTTCCTGCGCATCCTGGCCATGTTCATGGTGGCGCCAGTATTCTCCATGCGCGTGATTCCGATGCGGGCCAAGATCGGGCTGGCCTTCCTCATTTCGGTTTGCGCGCAGGCCGCTCTACCGGATCAGCCCATCATCAACATCAACGGGCGCGAGGCACTGGGTGCCGTGGCCCAGCAACTGGCCGTGGGGGCCGCCATTGGCTTTGCGGTGCGCCTCGTATTTACGGCGGTGGAACTGGCGGGCGAGGTGATCGGACTGCAGATGGGTCTCAACTTCGCATCGTTCTTCGATCCCTCCAGCAACACGCAGGTAAGTGCCGTGGCCCGGTTTTTCGGGCACATGGCCATGCTGCTCTTCGTTGTCATCAATGGCCACCTGATGGTGCTGATGGCGGTGGTCAAGAGCTTCGACAGCTTTCCTGTGAATGGCCATTTCATGCAGGCCCTGGGCCAGTTGCGATTGCATGATCTGGGTGCTTCGCTCTTTTCCAGCGCCCTGTGGATCGCCTTGCCCATGATTGCCCTGTTGCTGTTCGTGAACATGGCCATGGGCATCATCTCGCGCGTGGCGCCGCAGATGAACATCTATGCGGTGGGCTTTCCCGTGACGCTGACCGTGGGCCTTCTGGGCATCGCGGCGACCCTGCCCATGCTCGAGCAGCCCGTCATGGCGTTGATGCAGCAATCCATCGATCTTTTCGCTTCACAGCGGTAGACGGCCTGGCATTCAGACCAGCTGGTTTCGAATGGCGTACACCGTCAGTTCCGCGTTGTTGGTGAGCTTGAGTTTTTCCAACACGCGAGACCGGTAGACACTGACCGTTTTCGGGCTCAGCATCAGTTCTTCCGCGATGTCCGACAGGCGCCTTCCGGACGCTATCTTGACCAGGGTCTGCAATTCCCTCTCCGACAACGCTTCGTGGGGCAACTCGGGACTCGGCTGCGCCAGGCTGTCCGCCAGCATCTGCGCCACTTCCGGGGTGAGGTACTTGCGGCCTTTCATCACGGTGCGCACGGCTTCGATCAACTCCACGGGATCGCCCGCTTTGTTGGCATAGCCCTGTGCGCCCGCTCGCAAGCACCGCAGCGCATACTGGTCCTCGGGATACATCGATACAACCAGTACCTTGACGGCGGAGTCCGTCTCGCGCAGGCTGGCGAGCACCTCCAGGCCACTGCGGCCGGGCATGTTCAGATCAAGCAGCAGCACGTCGCAGGGCGCGGTGCGCAATACCTCCCTCAGTTCGGAGTAGCCGCCGGCCTCGCCGGTCACCTGAATGTCCGGTGCTTCCGAGAGCGTGTCACGGATGCCCCGCCGCAGGACCGCATGGTCATCACACAGTACGACCTGGATCATGGTGCCTCCTCTGAAATATTTTGGGGTGTCAGCGGCACCGACAGGATGACGGCGGTTCCGCGGCCGGGATGGCTGCTGATGTCGAGCCATCCTCCCACGGTGCGCGCTCGCTCTTGAAGGCCCTTGAGACCGAATGATTTGGGCTTCTCCCGCATGGCGGGCTCCATGCCTCGGCCGTCGTCGGTGACTTCCAGTGTCAGCACGCCCTCACTGTCCGACAGGTCGACAGAGACATGCCGTGCTTCGGCATATTTGAAGACATTGGTCAGGGCTTCCTGTGCCGCGCGGTAAGCCACCAGCTGAATGGCTGCGTCCACGTGGATTGTGTCCTTGTTGGTAAGAACCCGGGTGGGAATACCAGTGCGCCGCTCGAAACTTTCCGCCAGCCATTGCACTGCAGCCACCAAGCCCTGGTCCAGGATGGGGGGGCGCAGGTTCATCATGATGCGCTGACTTGCCTCAATGGCGTGCTGCAGCATCTCGGTGGCGGCCGCCGCGTGGGCCTGGGTCCCGTCGTCCTTGGCATGCCGGCTGATCCAGCCCACATCGAAGCGAACGGCACTCAGTGCACCACCAATGTCATCGTGGATCTCGCGGGCAATCGCGGCCCGTTCTTTTTCGATCGAGCTTTGCAGATGCTCGGTGAGTTCTGCCAGCCGCCTTTCGGACGCAGCCAGATCCGCCGTGGCTTTCTCCCTCGCGCGCCGAGCCTCGTGCACTTCGATGGCGCGGTCAATGACATGCGGCAACCTCGCCATGTCGTCTTTGAGAAGGTAGTCCGCAATGCCCAGCCGCATTGCATCCACGGCCGCTGCCTCGCCGATGGCGCCAGACAGCAAAACGAAGGGCGGGTGGGGCTCCCGCTGTGCCACCACACTCCAAGCGTCCAGCGCAGTGAAGCCAGGCAGGCGGTAGTCCGCAAGGATCAGATTGAAAGGCTCTGCATCGAGTTGCGCTATGAACGATGGCAGTGTGTCCACGTGGTGGATTTCATACACCACGTTGGCGCGGCGCAACGTAATGCAAGCCAACTCATGATCCGCTACAGAATCTTCTAAATGCAGGATGCGCAAGGGTTGATCCGTTACTCCTGATGGCATGGGGAACGCTATCATAGGATACATATTGGAACAAACAAGGGTGTTTGTCCCGTGCGGCGGTGATCGAGGAAAGTCGAGAGAATGGTTTGCATGGGACGTCTTTGCCAGTGGATTCCGCCACCAGCGTCTTGCCGAATTGGAATTTGTTTGCCCTGCAGCCGCTTGCAGTTCTGGAGAAACGATGCAATCTACGCTAACTAGCCCTGGCGGCCCAGGGGTTCAAGTGCCAGTCATGGTTGCTGCAGAATTGCAAGACTCCTTGTTGGTCGTCATGCATGATCTGCACCGACTGGAAGGCCTGCTCAGCCATGCGACCGACAATCTGCTGGCACGCTTCGGCGAAGCCAACGGTGCGTTGACCGACGATGTGGTTGGCGATTCGGCGGAACTCGCCGCGCTGCGGACAGCATTGCGCAGTGCCGTCACTGAGCTGCAATTTCAGGACATGGCCTCCCAGCTGATTTGGCACACCACAAAGGTGCTCCAAGGATGCGCTTTCCGTCTGGCCTCCGAAGCCATGGGCACCGAAGAGGGCGAAGAAGCCGCGCCCTTCGCTGAAATGGCCCCCGACCGTCCCAATCCTGTCACGCAGAGCGAAATGGATGCAGGATCAATCGACCTGTTCTGAGCACGCGCCCGTAATTGGTTACCTTATATATTCAAGTGAGTGGAGCCCTACATGCAATCGATTCTTGCCGTTGATGATTCACCGTCCATGCGAAAGATGGTGTCCTTCACCCTGACCGGGGCGGGGTACCACGTGGTGGAAGCGGTCGACGGGCAAGACGCGCTCGAAAAGGCCGAAACCCACGATATCCATCTGGTGCTGGCCGACCAGAATATGCCGAGGCTCGATGGAATCGGCTTGACCCGCAAGCTGCGTGAGCACCCCCGGTTCAAGACCATACCCATTCTGATCCTCACCACCGAGTCAAGCGATCAGATGAAGCAGGCGGGACGTTCCGCTGGCGCCACAGGCTGGTTGGTCAAACCTTTCGATCCGAACCGCTTGATCGAAGTGATTCAAAAAGTCATTCGCTAACGCCATCGCGCGCAGATAACCTAAGTACTGGAGCCCCTAATGGCGGATACCTATCAAGAAGGCGCGGGCGGTGGCGCGGACTTCGATCTCAGTCAGTTCTATCAGATCTTCTTCGAAGAGGCAGGAGAGAACCTGGACCAGATGGAGCACATGCTCCTGGACCTGGATCTGAGTGCGGCCAATGACGAAGAATTGAACGGTATTTTCCGTTGCGCGCATTCCATCAAGGGAGGGGCTGCAACCTTCGGATTCTCCGATGTTGCAGAGCTGACCCACCAAATGGAATCGCTGCTGGATCGCTTGCGGCGCCATGAATTGCAGCCCATTCCCCAAATGGTGGATGTGCTGCTGGAGTCTGCCGATGCGTCCCGCAGTCTGCTGGCCAGGCATCAGGCGGGAGGACAAGGCGAAGCCGTATCCACTGCAGAACTGGTTCGCCGAATCAGTGAATTGGCTGCCGGCAATGTTCCTGCCGAACCTGTGGCGGCCGTGGCGCCTCCCCCCCCGCCGCCAGCGCCGGCTCCTGTGCCTGCGCCAGCTCCAGTCACGCCTGTCCCATCCATTCCCGCTGCGGCAGCCTCACCGGGCAGCGCGCGCTCTCTCGAGATCCGTATCGGTCCGCTGGAGCGTTTGGAACAGGCTGACGCGATCAAGGAATTGTTCCGCGATATTCCCGGCCTCGGTTCCATTCGTGACTTTCCTTCTGAAGAGCAGGGTGTCCGGCTGTTCGCGGTCGAGACGACTTCCACCAACGACGACCTGCTGGATCTGTTCGCCTTCCATGTGTCGAAAGACCAGGTCAGGATCGGTGTAGAAGACGGTTCGGCCAGTGTGGAAGCTGATCCGGAAGCAGCCCTGCTGCAAGCGGGCGAGGTGTCCACGGAAGCACCCTATGGATTCTTCAACGGTTCCCCTGGTATGCCGAGCGATCGGACGGAGGTGGCCGTTGCAAATGTGTCGGATGCCCCGTCTGCCAAGCAGCCTGCAGCCGCAGCCCGCGCTGCGGAGCCCAAGGCGGTCAGCCAAGCGCAGATGGAGTCCACCACCATTCGTGTAGCAGTGAACAAGGTTGACCAGTTGATCAATCTGGTCGGCGAATTGGTGATCACCCAGGCCATGTTGGCGCAGAACAGCCGCGGCCTTGATGCGGGGGCCTATCAACAGTTGCTGGCGGGGTTGGCCGATCTGGATCGCAACACACGGGATTTGCAAGAGTCCGTGATGTCGATCCGCATGATTCCCATGTCGATCGTGTTCAGCCGCTTTCCTCGGATGCTCAGGGACTTGGCCAACAAGCTGGGCAAGAAAGTCGAGATGGTCACCTTGGGTGAAGCCACCGAACTGGACAAGAGCCTGGTCGAAAAAATCACCGACCCATTGACGCATTTGGTTCGGAACAGCTGTGACCATGGCATTGAAATGCCTGCTGACCGGCTTGCTGCAGGGAAGTCCGAGCATGGAACGATCACGTTGTCCGCCTCGCATCAAGGCGGCTCCATCGTGATTGAAGTGCGCGATGATGGTCGAGGTCTTTCTCGCGAGAAAATCATGCGAAAAGCCAGAGAGCGGGGGCTGGATGTCTCTGACCAGATGACCGATGCGGATGTGTGGGGACTGATTTTCGCGCCAGGCTTCTCCACTGCTGATGAAGTGACCGACGTCTCGGGGCGCGGGGTCGGTATGGATGTGGTAAAGCGGAATATCGCTGCACTCAACGGGTCGGTGGAAATCGATTCTGCCGAAGGGTATGGCATGCGCGTGTCCGTGCGGTTACCGCTGACACTGGCGATCATGGATGGCATGTCCGTAGGGGTGGGTGAAGAGGTCTACATCCTTCCGCTGTCTTCTGTCGTGGAGTCGTTCCAGGTCAATCCCGACGATGTCAATACAGTTGCGCAAGGATCTCAGTTGGTCAAGGTGCGGGATGAATACATGCCCGTCATTGCCCTGGAGAAAACATTTCAAGTCCCCCGCCTGGACCAAAGCAAATCCAGCAACATCATGGTGGTTGTCGAGGCAGATGGCAGCCGGGTTGCATTGTTGGTGGATGAGTTGCTCGGTCAACACCAAGTCGTTGTGAAGAACCTGGAAACCAACTATCGCAAAGTGCCCAATGTTTCCGGCGCCACCATTCTCGGGGACGGAACTGTGGCACTCATCCTGGACACAGGTGCTTTGGTGCGGCGCGCTCGCCACTGAGCCCGCGACCCGTTGATATAAGGAGAGCCCTATGGCTGGAGTGATGGAAAAAACCAATGAAGCGGCTGTCTCTGGCGCCCGGGAGTATTTGACTTTCCGGCTGGATCAAGAGGAGTATGGGATCGACATCCTGAAGGTGCAGGAGATCCGCGGCTATGAGCCGCCGACACGCATTGCCAATGCGCCAGACTTCATCAAGGGCGTGACAAATCTGCGCGGCACAATCGTTCCCATCGTTGACATGCGGCTGAAGTTCAGCTGTTCCAAAGCGGAATACAACAGTTTCACGGTGGTCATCATCCTGAATCTGCGTAACCGGGTTGTCGGGATCGTGGTGGACTCGGTGAGTGACGTCATGGAACTGAATTCCGATCAGATACGCGTTGCTCCGGAGGTGGAAAGCACCATCGACACCAACTGCATCGTCGGCCTGGGCTCGGTGGGTGAGCGCATGCTCATCCTGTTGGACATCGAGAAACTCATGGCTAGCATGGACATGGGTTTGGTCTCCGCCAACGAGTGAGACCGACATCTCGCAGCCACGCAACGGTTTAGGAATCGATGTGGCTGCATCTGTAACCACTGGCCTGTGGACCACCGACCTCTCGAAGTGAAAAGCAACATGCGCCAGACCTCCAGTCATCCCCCTTCTGCGCGAGGCGTGGCGGAATCACCAGCGGTTTCGCCTACATCGGGGCCTTTGGCCCAAGGGAGAGAATTCGTCTGGACCAACGCAGATTTTTCACGTGTCCAAGCGCTCATTTATCAGCGAGCTGGCATCAGCTTGCACGATGGCAAACATGCAATGGTCTACAGCCGCTTGTCGCGGCGGTTGCGCGATACCGGGCATACAAGCTTTCACGAATATCTGAGCTGGCTGGAAACCCATGATGGCCCAGAGTGGCAGGAGTTCGTGAATGCGCTCACGACCAATCTGACTGCGTTCTTCCGGGAGCAGCACCACTTTGAGATTCTGGCCAATCTCCTGCGCACACGGCCTGCTGGCCCGTGGAGTGTGTGGTGCAACGCTGCATCCACCGGGGAAGAACCATATTCCATCGTGATGACAGCCATGGAGTCGTTGAGCAGTAACGGCTCGTTCAAATTAACGGCCAGCGATATCGATTCCCGGGTGTTGGCTACGGCAGCCGAGGGGGTGTACCGCCTGGACAGCGTGAAAGGGTTGAGTCCTGAACGCCTTCAACGATTCTTCTTGCGGGGCAAGGCCTCAAATGCCGGGTTTGCACGTGCAAAACCTGAGTTGCGCCGAAGCATCGATTTCCTGAGCGTGAATCTCATCCGCGACGACTGGCCTTTTCGGGAGCCGTTCGATGTCGTTTTTTGCCGTAATGTCATGATCTATTTCGATGCGCCCACTCAGCGCAAGGTTCTGGAGCGCATCCATCGCGTATTGAAACCGGGCGGCATGCTGTTTGTCGGGCATGCTGAAAACTTCAGCGAGTCCCGTGACCTTTTCACTTTGCGCGGCAAGACCGTGTATGAGCGCCGTTGACCGATAGTCTTCCGCAAGAGTCCACATGACCAATACCCGCCCTGGCTTTCCCCCTCCGTCTGGCGCACCTCCGTCCGCCTATGGTGGAACAGTAGAGCGGCGTCGTGCGCCGCGAATTGCGCCGCTCAGTGCCGATATTTACACTGGCGCTCCGGCCGCCGCCGCGAGGCAATCAACGTTGCCAGAGCTGAAGGCGCAGGCCCGTCGTCCGGGAGAGGCCTCATTTTTCTTTTTTGATCATCATTTTCAGCACAATGCGGTCAAAGTGCTCCCCGGGGAGTATTTCGTCTCGGATGAAAATCTGGTGATCATGACCGTGCTCGGCTCATGCATTGCAGCTTGCCTGTGGGACAGCCGCAGCCGCGTCGGCGGTATGAATCACTTCATGTTGCCCGATGGCGATTCGTCCGATGTATCCGGCCGCTATGGCTCGTATGCCATGGAGTTGCTGATCAACGAAATGCTGAAACTTGGAGCTCGCCGGGAAAGCATGCAGGCCAAGATATTTGGTGGGGCGCAGGTGATGCATAACTTCACCACGATGAATGTGGGGGAGCGCAACACCAACTTTGTGCTCAACTATCTCCAGACAGAGCGAATCCCGATTGTTTCGGAAGATGTGCTCGATATCTATCCTCGCAAGGTCGTTTTCTTTCCGGTGACAGGAAAAGCGATGGTGAAGCGGCTCGCCCATGCGCATCCAGAGACACTGGTGGAGCAGGAAGTTCGCGGCAACGCTGCGACGGTTGCCAAAGCGACCGCAGGTGGATCAGTGGACCTCTTTTGAGAAATGAACAAGGACATGAGGGAATGAGCAGGAAGATCCGGGTGATCGTTGTGGATGATTCGGCGTTGGTGCGCAGTCTTTTGGCCGAAATCATCAATCGCCAGCGGGACATGGAGTGCATTGGAACCGCCAACGATCCTCTGATTGCGCGCGAAATGATTCGCGAAATGAACCCCGATGTCATTACCCTAGACGTCGAGATGCCGCGCATGGACGGGATTGATTTTCTAGGGCGACTGATGCGACTTCGGCCCATGCCCGTGGTGATGATTTCCACGCTCACGGAGCGAGGGGCTGAAGTCACTATGAAGGCGCTCGAACTGGGAGCGGTTGACTTCGTTGCCAAACCCCGGGTCGGCCTTTCCAGTGGTCTGAATGAATTGGCGACCCAGATCGTTGAGAAGATTCGGGTGGCCGCTGTCGCACAGGTCCGAAGAGCGCCGGTGCAGAGCCCAACCCGTTCGCACTCTCCAGCAACTGGTTCTGTAGATGGGGCACATGCTCCGACGCATACGACCACATTGCTGGGCCGTTTGTCGACGGAAAAGCTGATTTGCATCGGTGCATCCACTGGTGGAACAGAGGCTATTCGCGAAGTGCTGATGCAGATGCCTGCAGACTCGCCCGCGATCGTGATCACACAGCACATGCCTCCAGGTTTCACCACAAGCTTCGCAGCCAGACTCAACGGCTTGTGCCAGATCACAGTGAAAGAAGCAACCAATGGAGAACGTATCTTGCCCGGTCATGCCTACATAGCGCCGGGAGGAAAGCAGTTTCATATCGCCCGCAGCGGAGCCAACTATGTGGCCGTGGTGGACGATGGTCCTCCCGTCAATCGGCACAAGCCTTCGGTGGAGGTTCTGTTCAAGTCGGCTGCCGGGGTCGCGGGGCGCAATGTTTTCGGCATCATGCTGACCGGCATGGGAAATGATGGCGCCGCCGCGATGCGCGAGATGAAGGATGCTGGCAGTTACAACTATGTGCAGGACGAGGCAAGTTGCATCGTTTTCGGTATGCCACGGGAAGCCATTGCACATGGCGCTGCAGATGAGGTTTTGCCTTTGACGCAGATTGCACCGGCTTTGATCGCTAAGCTGCGTGGCGCAACCGATCGATTGCACCATCGCATCTAGGTATCGGTGCGTAAGAGGACAGGGAGTTAGGACGACAAAGCGCTCCAGCGCTCCAGCGCAATCATCAGCTGATTTTCGATCTCTCCCTCCCTTGCATGGAGGGCGGCCGCTCGTGCACCATCTTTGGCATATAAGGAACCGTCAGCCAGTGCTGACTGGATTGACTGTTGCTCTGTCTCTAGTGTTGCAATTTGATTTGGGAGCTGTTCAAGTTCCCGTTGCTCTTTGTAGCTCAACTTCTTCTTGGGAAGATGTGCTGGCTTTTCCTCTAAATCCACCTTGTCATTTCGCTCAGTTGCCGCCTTGGAGGGTGGCAAAGACGTGGGATTGAGCTGCCTACTGCGTCGGGACTGGATCAGCCAGTCTTGAACACTGCCTTCGTACTCACGCCAGAGCCCGTTTCCTTCATATGCAATGGTGCTGGTCACCACATTGTCAAGGAAGGTCCGATCGTGGCTTACGAGGAAGACGGTGCCGTCATACGTCTGAAGTAGTTCCTCCAGAAGATCCAGCGTGTCAATATCTAAGTCATTCGTTGGCTCGTCGAGCACCAGCACATTGGCAGGACGGGCGAAGAGGCGGGCCAAAAGCAGTCGGTTGCGCTCTCCTCCCGAAAGTGAGCGGACGGGTGAGTGAGCCCTGGCAGGGGAAAAAAGGAAATCGCTGAGGTAACTTTTGACATGCTTGCGTTGCTTGCCAATCTCGATCCATTCGCTGCCAGGGCTGATGAAGTCTTCAAGGGTCGCGTCGAGGTTGATCGCATGTCGCATCTGATCAAAGTACGCTACCTGCAGATTGCTTCCGCGCCGAACGGTGCCCTCATCTTGAGCCAGCTCACCTAGGATGAGCTTGAGCAAAGTGGTTTTTCCTGCGCCATTGGGGCCAATCAAGCCCACTTTGTCGCCACGGAGGATCGTTCCAGAAAAACCGTTGACAATGACTTTGCCTCCGAAAGATTTGCTGACGTCAGACAACTCCGCAACGATCTTGCCTTGATAGCCATTTTGGGCACCGGAGGCAATATCCATCTTGACGCTGCCTAGGACCTCTCTCCGAGCACTGCGGTCAGCCCTGAGGGCCTCAAGGCGTCCGATGCGGCTTTGACTGCGAGTTCTTCGGGCTTCAACACCCTTGCGTACCCAAATTTCCTCTTGAGCGAGCAACTTGTCGGCCTTGGCCGAGACGACGGCCTCCTGGGCAAGCTGCTCACCCTTCTGAAGCACGTACTGGGCGAAGTTTCCCGGATACGATCGGAGTTGCCCTCGATCGAGTTCCACAATCCGTGTGGCCACTCTGTCCAGGAATGAACGATCGTGGGTGATCGTGATGACGCTGCCTTTAAAATCAATCAATAAATCTTCTAGCCATTCAATGGAGTCCAGATCGAGGTGATTGGTCGGCTCGTCCAGTAGCAGAACATCCGGTCTTGCCACCAACGCCTGTGCAAGGGCGACTCGTTTTTTCGTACCGCCAGACAGAGTGCCTACGATCGAGTGGGGGTCTAGCCTAAGTCGCTGCAAGGTTTCTTCGACCCGCTGCTCCCAGTTCCAAGCGTCGTACGCCTCGATCTGCGACTGCAGCGCATTGAGGTCCAATCCTGGCTCGCCAGAGAGGTAAAGATCTCTTATCTCTGCTACTTCGCGCAGCCCTTCTGAGGCCGCAGCGAAAACACTGGCCTCCATCTCTAAGGCCGGCTCCTGAGCTACGTAGGCGATTCGAATTCCCTGTTGGATTTGTAAGGAGCCATCATCGGGCTTGGCAAGACTGCCCAAGATTTTCAATAGCGATGACTTTCCTGCTCCGTTACGCCCTATCAGTCCGACGCGTTCGCTGGCTTCCAGGGAAAATCCAGCGTGATCTAGCAGTGCAACATGACCGAAAGCCAGTTGGGCGTTAATTAAGGTGAGAAGTGCCATATCGACGGAATTATCCGGCTTCGCGCTCACGGAAGCGCAAGACAGCTGCGACAAGGCACGTTGCAATTTTTTGTCATCTTTCTCCTACGGGGGTGAGGAAAGTGGTCTATACTTGCGGGCTTGGCAGGTGAGACGGATGACTGAGTTGTTCGGAGAGTCTGACAAGAAAGGTTGGTTTTGAGTTGTGACC
>NZ_BQXE01000013.1:2500-5764 GCF_030158935.1 Acidovorax sp. SUPP950
AGAAACATTCACATTACGGCATAACGCGCGAGGTGAAAGACCTCGCAAGTACTTGAAAGAAAATGGAGATGTTTTGAAAGAGACGTCAAAGTTATAGGGTCAAGTGACTAAGAGCATGTGGTGGATGCCTTGGCGATTACAGGCGACGAAAGACGTGATAGCCTGCGATAAGCTTCGGGGAGCTGGCAAATAAGCTTTGATCCGGAGATTTCTGAATGGGGAAACCCACCTCGCAAGAGGTATCGCATACTGAATACATAGGTATGCGAGGCGAACCGGGTGAACTGAAACATCTCAGTAGCTCGAGGAAAAGACATCAACCGAGATTCCGAAAGTAGTGGCGAGCGAAATCGGAAGAGCCTTCTAGTGATAGCACGACTGTTAGCAAAATGGGATGGAAAGCCCAGCCATAGCAGGTGATAGCCCTGTATGCGAAAACAGACGTGTGGTACTAAGCTAGAGAAAAGTAGGGCGGGGCACGAGAAACCTTGTCTGAATATGGGGGGACCATCCTCCAAGGCTAAATACTCGTAATCGACCGATAGTGAACCAGTACCGTGAGGGAAAGGCGAAAAGAACCCCGGGAGGGGAGTGAAATAGATCCTGAAACCGCATGCTTACAAAAAGTAGGAGCCCGTAAGGGTGACTGCGTACCTTTTGTATAATGGGTCAGCGACTTACATTCAGTGGCAAGGTTAACCGAATAGGGAAGCCGTAGAGAAATCGAGTCCGAATAGGGCGTTCAGTCGCTGGGTGTAGACCCGAAACCAAGTGATCTATCCATGGCCAGGATGAAGGTGCCGTAACAGGTACTGGAGGTCCGAACCGACTAGTGTTGCAAAACTAGCGGATGAGCTGTGGATAGGGGTGAAAGGCTAAACAAACTTGGAAATAGCTGGTTCTCTCCGAAAACTATTTAGGTAGTGCCTCAAGTATTACCGTCGGGGGTAGAGCACTGTTTTGGCTAGGGGGTCATGGCGACTTACCAAACCAAGGCAAACTCCGAATACCGACGAGTACAGCTTGGGAGACAGAGCACCGGGTGCTAACGTCCGGACTCAAGAGGGAAACAACCCAGACCGCCAGCTAAGGTCCCTAAAATTGGCTAAGTGGGAAACGAAGTGGGAAGGCTAAAACAGTCAGGATGTTGGCTTAGAAGCAGCCATCATTTAAAGAAAGCGTAATAGCTCACTGATCGAGTCGTCCTGCGCGGAAGATGTAACGGGGCTAAGCCAGTTACCGAAGCTGCGGATTCACAGTTTACTGTGAGTGGTAGGAGAGCGTTCTGTAAGCCTGTGAAGGTGTCTGGTAACGGATGCTGGAGGTATCAGAAGTGCGAATGCTGACATGAGTAGCGTTAAAGGGGGTGAAAAGCCCCCTCGCCGTAAGCGCAAGGTTTTCTACGCAACGTTCATCGGCGTAGAGTGAGTCGGCCCCTAAGGCGAGGCAGAGATGCGTAGCTGATGGGAAACAGGTCAATATTCCTGTACCGATGTGTAGTGCGATGTGGGGACGGAGAAGGTTAGCTCAGCCAACTGTTGGATATGTTGGTTCAAGCCTGTAGTCGTGCCTGGTAGGCAAATCCGCCAGGCTTAGATGAGGGGTGATAACGAGTCTGCTTGCAGACGAAGTGAGTGATACCCTGCTTCCAGGAAAAGCCACTAAGCTTCAGCTACACACGACCGTACCGCAAACCGACACTGGTGCGCGAGATGAGTATTCTAAGGCGCTTGAGAGAACTCAGGAGAAGGAACTCGGCAAATTGATACCGTAACTTCGGGAGAAGGTATGCCCCAAGTAGGTGAACCTGTACAAGGCGAGCCCAAAGGGGTTGCAAAAAATCGGTGGCTGCGACTGTTTAATAAAAACACAGCACTCTGCAAACACGAAAGTGGACGTATAGGGTGTGACGCCTGCCCGGTGCTGGAAGATTAAATGATGGGGTGCAAGCTCTTGATTGAAGTCCCAGTAAACGGCGGCCGTAACTATAACGGTCCTAAGGTAGCGAAATTCCTTGTCGGGTAAGTTCCGACCTGCACGAATGGCGTAACGATGGCCACACTGTCTCCTCCTGAGACTCAGCGAAGTTGAAATGTTTGTGATGATGCAATCTCCCCGCGGAAAGACGGAAAGACCCCATGAACCTTTACTGTAGCTTTGTATTGGACTTTGAACAGATCTGTGTAGGATAGGTGGGAGGCTTTGAAGTGAGGACGCTAGTTCTCATGGAGCCAACGTTGAAATACCACCCTGGTGTGTTTGAGGTTCTAACCTAGGTCCCTTATCGGGATCGGGGACAGTGCATGGTAGGCAGTTTGACTGGGGCGGTCTCCTCCCAAAGCGTAACGGAGGAGTTCGAAGGTACGCTAGGTACGGTCGGACATCGTGCTAATAGTGCAATGGCATAAGCGTGCTTAACTGCGAGACTGACAAGTCGAGCAGATGCGAAAGCAGGACATAGTGATCCGGTGGTTCTGTATGGAAGGGCCATCGCTCAACGGATAAAAGGTACTCTGGGGATAACAGGCTGATACCGCCCAAGAGTTCATATCGACGGCGGTGTTTGGCACCTCGATGTCGGCTCATCTCATCCTGGGGCTGTAGCCGGTCCCAAGGGTATGGCTGTTCGCCATTTAAAGAGGTACGTGAGCTGGGTTTAAAACGTCGTGAGACAGTTTGGTCCCTATCTTCCGTGGGCGCTGCAGATTTGAGGAAGCCTGCTCCTAGTACGAGAGGACCGGAGTGGACACACCTCTGGTGTATCGGTTGTCACGCCAGTGGCATTGCCGAGTAGCTAAGTGTGGAAGAGATAACCGCTGAAAGCATCTAAGCGGGAAACTCGTTTCAAGATGAGATCTGCCGGGGCCTTGAGCCCCCTAAAGAGTCGTTCAAGACCAGGACGTTGATAGGTCAGGTGTGGAAGCGCAGTAATGCGTTAAGCTAACTGATACTAATTGCTCGTGCGGCTTGACCCTATAACTTTGATCATCATTTGATCAAGTTGTTATGCCAAGTGACGCAGTCAAAATACAAGCTGATTCCAAACTCTATGAATTCGCCACCTTGATCACATCAAGGTAGCTCCAAGTTATGCCTGATGACCATAGCAAGTTGGTACCACTCCTTCCCATCCCGAACAGGACAGTGAAACGACTTTGCGCCGATGATAGTGCGGGTTCCCGTGTGAAAGTAGGTCATCGTCAGGCTCTTACAGCCCAAACCGCCCCGACATCCAACGATGTCGGGGCGTTTTGCTTTGGGGAA
>NZ_BQXE01000014.1:0-5282 GCF_030158935.1 Acidovorax sp. SUPP950
TTGCAGCAGGGCGCTGGCGGCCAGCTGGCCCGCGCTGGTGTAGCTGCGCTGCTCTGCCAGCGGCGCGGGGTTGCCGGGGGTCTGCACGAACCCGGGCCATTGCCAGCCGGTGGCCTGGCCCAGCGGGGTCCGATTGGATATTGCAACGGAAAAATCACTTAAGGATCTTCATTCAAAATAATCTCTCTCTCATACTCAAAAATTGAATAAGCTTTTGCATCATGCTCAAGAAGGGCCTCAGTAAATTCAGAACTTTGCCATGAGAAAGGAGAAATACCCATTGCCGAACTCTCGTGAATCCACAAACGCCAATTGGAGGGAACGACGGTGCTCACAATCTGAAAGCACTCAGCGCGGTGCTCAACAACGCGGGGCCATTCATTCTGATCTTGATAATTTACCCAAAACCTTCTGCCACCCTTGCCATCAATAAATATTGACAGCACATGGTAAGTTGCTCCTATGTTTAACCATGGAGAGGAGGAAATAGCATTCCCCTCATGATCCAAAAGACAAACACACTTAACTTTCATCGCACTACTCCCGACATATTTTTAAATATAACCTTGCAATCCAATCCATAAAAAACCTCTCCACTGGAAGGATTCATGTAGAAATGCACTTGAAAGTTACCAGAAGGGCTTTGAAAAGTCTCAGTAGAATATTTACCAAATCCAGCAGAAATAGCTGAATTATTTAGACGGCCTGGTCCACGGCTTGCTATTGGCTGAGCAGAAGCAATCGCATTTTTTGTAAGATTACCATTTAAAGAATGGCGAATGAGCAGATTCGAAAGTTAACTGCTTCGCGAGTCTTAGTCGTTGAGCGCCATCTCTAAACCTTTCTTAGCATTGGCGAGAGAAGTTGCCTCTATTTTTTCCAAGAACTGCGACGGAGTTTCCTGCGGCGTAGTCGGATACTTTGGTGCATAAAACTCAAACTCCAGATCAAGAAAAACCTTGAGCAATCTATAGTCTTCGATAGATAAGGAATTGCCTCCCATAATCCTTTTTCCTTATTTACTGGCAAGTGCAACGACCTGAAGCCACCGACTGCCCAAACTCAGCATTTGCAGCCGGAATATACCTAAGTGGGCCACGCGGGTTCCAAGGGCTAATCCCATTGACCTTATTTCTCGAATCTCCGCCGCCACTCTGTGCTCCGCCATTGATATCGATGAGTTGCTGCTCACGCCCTCGGATAGCGTTGTAATTTGTAGACGAACGATCCAGCACGGGTACAAGAATCCTTCTGCATTCAGCAGCGGCTATCCATAGCCTCGGTTTCTTACGTTGCGCTCCGGAGTATCGGTACCTGAAGTTCGGCTCGAGTCGCAATCGCCAGTTATTGGGTTGTATCGGAATATAGGTCTGACATTCGTCTCGTCATCATTTTTAAATGTACAACTTAGCCTATCTGCTAATTCGCGCTGCGCATCCACTGATGGATTTCGCACGCCAGGAATTAACAGAGGTGGCAAGTGGATCGCTTGCAGTCCCTTTGGACCGGCAAAGTTCAGCGGATTCCCGCCCACACAGCCGTTTGGTGTTGTCGATGGCGTTGTTGCGCTCCAGTTTTCAGCAGTACGCGCTTTCCTGCCCATTTACAACTATTGCTGCGTTAAATTGGCTCGCAACATTCCCACAGTACTTTGGCAACTGCCACTGGAATCATTCCAGCTGTAATAATTAGTTGCCCATCACCAGAAACAAGCCTTGGCTCCATTTCTTTTACTAATGCAAATATTTTCGCAATTTGCCACACTCCATTTGATTCCTTAGGGGATTCGAATTTAACAAAAACACTAAATAAGTCATCCAAGCCCCCTTTTTCTCTGTAGCATGTTAATCTAGCAGTGGGATTTTTTGTCGGCTCATCAATTAACCAATGCAATTTCGTGACGACGCCAGAATTAATGTTTTTAAGATTATAATCACCCATAACCCATCCATCTTAAAAAGCAGTTAAATTACATTTAATCAGGCATATCACTCTATTTTCAGAATTTCACCCTTCCCCATTATTTCCCCCTCCCATAAATTAAATTTTGCCCCAACTTTTGCATATGATAGCACCTCATCATGAGAAAGAAAAATTATTGAGACAGGCTCGGCGGATTCGCCTGGAGATATTGACATCCCATACTCAGACATAAGCAAACGACAGTCGTATGCATGACTTGAGAGTTCGGGTATGTTTTCAAAAAAAATTGGGCAGCCGAAAGTCGTATCAGGTATTGGCTGGGCACGCCCACCATCAAAATTACTGAAAAGATTTATTTTTGCAGCAATACGTTTCATAACACATCATCCCATTAGCCGGAAACATAAACCGCATCTCACCAACCACCATATAAATCCGGCATTTTTAAGAAAATTACCAAGTAATTTCATAGAAATACAAAACCTTAGCAACCAAGTCAAATAAATCGACCCATCAAAGCCCTATAGTAATATAAAAATCTCCTTTTTGAGACATATAAAATATTGCTAATTTTTTAGCTGCTTCTAGCGATGCCTCTACATAGTCATCTTCATTGCGACAATCTTCTCTCTCTAAATTCCAACCGTCATAAGTAGGTTTGAATCTGTCACCGAATTTCTCCCAAACTTCGCCACCTTTAATCGCTACTCGGGCTATCCGTAGAATTTCAATGGCTCGAACGGCAGCATCTGGAGGCAGTGCAATTTCTTTTACACCTTCATTTTCAAGGGAAATCCCCTCTTGTTCAAAAATCAAAAAGAAAGCATCGGGAATTTTTATTGAGCTATTCATTGTTAATCAGGCCTGAACAATCGGTGATAGATGACACCGGATTCATGTTTAATAAATTCGAAGGTGCCTTGGACACCTCGATACGATCCAGTAATATTTAGCATCTCCTTCGAAAGACCTGTACTTGGTTGAGTTACAACCGACACCTTTCCATATTGAGCAAATGCCTCAACACTACGCGTGAAGCCATGGAAATCGCCTGATTTTATTTGCCCTAACACTCGCTCACTGTATCTTGTACCTTCAAAATATCTTGCAGCGGCTACAACATCATTTGCCGCACAAAACCCGCCTGACTCAATGCCCTCCGCTACCGCTCTGGCGACTGGAGTCATTCGCGACACTGTTGTCGGAATCTGTGCCACCAATGGGTTCATCGGAGAAACCACTGCCCCGTTGACACCGGACGCGCCAGCAATGAATTCAGTGATGGCTGGGCCGTACCGGTAATAGGCACCCTGTACCCATGCCGCTGCTCTGTTCGCGATTACGACCGCGTTCAATCCCTGCGGGTCTATCGCATTGAGCGGATCCCCGCCCACATAACCAAACCGATTCCACCCCCCATCCAATCCAATCGGGTCGGCCTGGAAGTACCGCCCCGAAGGCGGGCCATAGGACCGGTTCAGGTTGTAGTTCAGCCCTGTCTCCTCATCGAGCACCTGCCCCGGATACCGCAGGTCGAACTTCACGGCTTCTGCATAGGCTGCACTGCCCTGCCCGCTTTGTGAGTAATTGGTCGCCTAGGTCGTCGGATTAACCTCTCCAAACCCCGTGATCAGCCACTGCCAAGCCACCTTTCCGCTGCGTGTTCGTCAGCCTTCTCGGCGTGTACAGGTGGTCGGCATCAATGGCGTACAGCCTTCCGTTGATCTGCGCCGCTACAGACATCGGTCCTGCTGCCGTGGGCAGGTAGATCACTTCGGTGCTGTCCATCTTCCGGCGGTGCCGCGCTGTCTGTGCGACCGGCGTATTGGCCCGTCACGGTGCTGCCGTGCCACCTTCGGCCGTGTAGGGCTCTGTCAGCGAAACCAGTGCTTTCCAAGGCAGCACCAACTCCATCGCATCAAATAACTTGCGTTTGTGCGTCCGCTCGGTGGCGTTGTTAAAGGCCCAGGCTGGTATGGCTTCATACTCGTATTGTCTGAGCTTCAGATATTATTAATCACATCGCAGAGAGATTCGCACAGAAAATTCTTAGTGATTTTCAAATCCACCAATCGGAATTTTAATAAACCATCTCGGCAATAGCTTTTCGATACAAACTAAGTACCTCGGGATCCTTATCAAAATAATGCTCCCAAAAAAAGGGTCTGCCGAATTCTTCAGGGCCCAAGTGAACGAAACCAAACTGAACCGCAAGGATCCTCCAATTTACCGGAAAAATATTATCAACAATATCAAAGAAGGAAGCTTTGAAAACTACAGGCTGTTCGCTGTCTTCACTAACCACCCGGAACCCGATCTCTTCTGAACTATACTGCTCAATAGAAATCACGGGGTATATTTTTTCAGCAAAAATCCAACCATTTAAACCATTTTCTTGAACATTAACACCTTCTCGCAAGCGCACTTTCATCACCAACCCCCATTATGATTAAATATGACTTTAAAATCATCTGAAAAATATAATGCGCCTGTTTTCAGATTTTGATAAAAATGCACTTGAAACGGCCCTGAAGGGCTGTTATAGCTTTGTGTAGTCATTTTTGCCCAGTCATTAATAAGCCCTCCTTCTGATGTTAGCGTGCGAACGAGGACAGGATTTTGCAGTTGCCCTCCTGGAATCGCCACTTTAGATGTAGCTATTACATCAGCTCGCAATCCTCCACTAGTAAAAATCGATGCAGCCTCACTGTAAGCAAGTTGTTGAGCCAGACGAGGGCCATTTGCAACACTTTGAGCGACTCCATTGGCGGAACAAAATCCACCTGACTCCACGCCCTCTGCTACCGCTCTAGCAACTGGCGTCATTCGCGAAACTGTTGTCGGAATCTGCGCCACCAACGGGCTCATCGGAGATACCACGGCTCCGTTGACACCCGATGCCCCAGCAATGAATTCTGTGATAGCTGGGCCATACCGGTAGTAGGCACTTTGCACCCACGCCGCTGCTCTGTTGGCGATCAGTACCGCATTCAGTCCCTGCGGATCTATCGCATTCAGAGGATCGCCACCCACATACCCAAAGCGATTCCACCCCCCATCCAGCCCGATCGGGTCCGCCTGGAAGTACCGCCCCGAAGGCGGGTCATAGGAGCGGTTCAGGTTGTAGTTCAGGCCTGTCTCCTCATCGAACACCTGCCCCGGATACCGCAGGTCGAACTTGATGGCTTCCGCATAGTTGGAACTGCCCTGCCCGCTCTGTGCGTAGCCGGTTGCCCCAGTCGTCGGGTTCGCTTCCCCAAACCCCGTGATCAGCCATTGCCACACCACTTGGCCCTGCGTGTTGGTCAGGCGTCTCGGCGTGTTCAGATGGTCCGCATCGATGGCGTACAACCTGCCGT
>NZ_BQXE01000015.1:0-4044 GCF_030158935.1 Acidovorax sp. SUPP950
GGCTGATCACGGGGTTTGGAGAGGCGAACCCTACGACGGGAGCGACCGGCTACGCACAGAGCGGGCAGGGCAGTGCAGCCTATGCAGAAGCCATCAAGTTCGACCTGCGGTATCCGGGGCAGGTGTTCGATGAGGAGACCCAACTGAACTACAACCTGCACCGCTCCTATGACCCGCCTTCGGGGCGGTACTTCCAAGTCGACCCGATCGGGCTGGATGGGGGGTGGAATCGGTTTGGCTATGTGGAAGGGAATCCGGCCTCCTACACCGATCCGCTAGGGTTGTGGGCTGTGAGTGATCTATTGCCGCAGAGCTTGGTGAATACTTCAGCAGGAGTCGGTGACGGCATCTTGTCAACACTCAGCTTCGGATTCGTGTCGGGGCAAAAAATCAGAAATGGATTAAATGTCCAAAGTGTTGATAAATGCAGTGTTGAGTATCGCGCTGGTCAAGTTGCCGGTACGGCAGCCACTATGGCTGTTTACGCGGGAGGAGCTATACCAAAGACATTAACTCATTTCACGACATCCGCAGGAGCTATAGGAATTGCAAGGTCAGGAGCAATACTTCCAAGTACTGGATTAACCCTTTTTGGAGGGGGCGTTTATGCAACCGCTGGCAGTAGAATATTTGTTCCAGGTGCAGCTCAAGTCCCGTTGGCAGTGAGCGGCTCCGGATTTATGCGGTTGGTGCCCAATGCGGCTTTTTTGAATGGAGGCTCTTTCCAGACGGGATTGATTTTTTCCGGATATGGTGTTGCTGCTAATTTAAATGCTGAAATGGGAGGTTGTGTATGCAGATAAGTATTAAGTCCTTTGTGGTGATTGAACGATGGTCGAAAATTTTATCCATAGGATTTTTTTGGATGGTAAATATTATTAATTTTATCCTCCTTATCAATCGTGGTCTTACAGGTGTGCAATTTATTTTGGGTTTAGTTCTTAGTTTTATTCCCTACATAGTTTATCTCAAGTTTGTGCGTGGAACTCTGGAGCGCTCAGTCTTAAGATAATATAAATGATTCATTTTTTGAATCTCATGAAAGTAATTTGCGACTTCGTTTCGCTATAGTGAAATGCCTCAGTCATAATGGCGATAGCTTCTTTTTCTTTGAAACCTCCAGAACCTGCCCCAATTGCTGGGAAAGCTGCTGACGAGTAGCTCTGTTTTTCAATTAATGAAATAGCAGAGAGCGTTGATTGAAATATGGATTCCCTTGAGGCTCGCCAGAACATGTTTATGCCAGCGACATGGATAATTGCTTTAAATGGCAATTTTCCAGCCGAAGTCAAGAATGCTCCACCGAGAGGAATGGGTCCTGCCTTGGCAATTTCTATGAAAGGCTGAATTCCAGCCTTACGCTTGATGGCCCCTGAAACGCCTTGTGGAACTAACAGCCACCATGGAATGATGTTTCTATTCCAAGTGTTTATGATAACTTCGACCTCTTGATTTAATAGGTCGCCTTGTTTGATGAATAATGGCATAATATATCATTATTTATGATAACAGTCATTCTGGCATAAATTATGGATATGTGGGTGGGAGTCCGCTGAACTTCACTGATCCGACGGGCCTTCAAGCGATTCCTTCGCACCCCTGTTAATCTCTAGCGTGCCGAATCCATCAGTGGATGCGCGGCGCGACTTGGCAGACAGGCTGAACCGAGCATTCAAAGACGATGACGAAACGACGTATCAGACTTACACGCGTTACAACCCACTAACTGGCGAATGTTACTCGGGCAGAACTGCAGGCGCAGATACTCCGGAGCGCAACGTGCGAAACCGAGGTTATGGATAGCCGCTACTAAATGCCGAAGGATTCTTGCCGCCCGTGCTGGATCGTTCGTCTACAAATTACGACGCTATCCGAGGGCGTGAGCAGCAACTCATCGATATCAATGGTGGAGCACAGAGTAGCGGCGGAGATTCGAGAAGTAAGATTAATGGGATTAGCCCTTGGAACCCGCGTGGCCCACTTAGGTACATTCCGGCAGCTAATGCTAAGTTTGGGCGGCCGGTGGCTTCAGGTCATTGTACTTGCCAGTAAATAAGGAAAAAGGATTATGGGGAACAATTACTTATCTATCGAAGAATATACATTGCTCAAGGTTTTTCTTGATCTGGAGTTTAAGTTGTATGCACCAAAGTATCCGACTACGCCGCAGGAAACTCCGTCGCAGTTCTTGGAGAAAATAGAGGCAACTTCTCTCGCCAATGCCAAGAAAGGTCTACAGATGGCGCTCAACGACTTTGTCGAGGAGACTGCAAATTGGACACCCGAGGCGATTGCCGCCGTCGACGCGAGATTCGCTGCTGCTGGCACCTTCACGTTGAGCGAAGTCAGGCGCCGATATTCAAAAAAGTACTTACAGATAATCAAGCGCGGCCTAATTCGCTCGGAAACCGAATACTACTTGCTCAAAGGCATCGCGGATGGTGGAGGCATTGAGCCAGGGGCTACGGAGGGGCAGCAGATTGAAACCATGCTCGAGGCATTTGAAGCCAAGATCATGAAAGACTAATTTCATTGAATTTTCTGGAAGCAGGCGTGTTTGGGGTGCAATGAGAAGTTTGGGGTGCAATGAGAAAATTCGCCTGCAATAAGTAAAACAGGAAGCGGGAGAAGGAATGCGACATTTGATGATTTGGGGGCCGTTCGAAGTTGTCCGTGCCGTGAGCGCTTGCGTGCTCCACTACGTATTGCAACTATTGAAGGCCAAGCCTTCGGGTTGGATGGGGGCCGGGTTGCTCCATTTCATCGCCGCGGTGTTGATCCTCGGGGCCCATCCGCCACACTCCCGTGCTGCGCTGAGTGCCGAGGGCATTTACTGCACGACTGGGCGGTCATTCTGTGGCTCACCGGACGAGGTGGTTGCTTATTTGCAGCTCACAAGTCCTACTTCCTCGTGCACAACCACACCCGTGAATCCGGTGGTTTGGTCATACGAGTTGCCACATCCAAATGCGCCCCTTTACCTTTACCGATCCATGCAGAATTGCGCTGGACCTGGGCGGGTAACCATCTTTGCCTTCTGGGGGGAGCGAATCGGAACGGCATGCCCGGCCAACAGCGCGGCGGCCGATGGCGTGTGCACCTGCAATCTGAACTTCGCTGAGAACGCGTCGACCAACGCATGCATTGCGGCCACTCCGGAGCCGGGGCCTGCGATGTGCCGTGCCTCGGGCGTGCAGACCGACAACCCCATCTTGCTGGCCGCACAGGCCAAGGTCCGCACCGAGACCGACTGGAGCGCGGGGGGCCCGGCGGACCTGTCGTTCACCCGCCATTACCAAAGCGACTGGGGCAAGGACGCTGCCAGGCCGATCGGGCCGTTGGGCAAGGCCTGGACCCATAGCCACAGCACCTCCCTCAAATCCAGCACGGGAGCGACCGGGGACAGCGTGAGCATCACGACGGGAGAGGGCCACCTGCGGACCTTCTTCAAGGCGACAGGCAGCAGCACCTGGACCACGGCCAGCAACGACGTGCTGACGCAATCGGCCTCCGGCGCCTGGACCTACCAGCGCAGCGACGACGACGCCACGCTGCAGTTCAGCAGCGGTGGCAAGCTGCAGTCGGTCACGGCGCGCAACGGCTGGGTGACGTCCTACGCATACCACGCGGATGGCCAATTGGCCTCCATCACCAATCCCTTCGGGCAGACGCTCTCGCTCGCCTACGACGCATCGGGCCGTCTGACCTCCGTCACCACGCCTGATCAGCAAACCATCGGCTATGCCTACGACGGCAGCGGCCGGCTCTCCAGCGTCACCTATCCCGATGGCAAGAGCCGGTTCTTCCTGTACGAAGATGCGGGCTTCCCGCAGGCCCTCACCGGCATCGTGGACGAGACCGGCGCGCGCTGGGGCACCTTCGGTTACGACAGCACGGGCCGGGCCACCAGCACCGAGCTGGCCGGCAGCGTCAACCGCTACCAGGTGAGCTATCCGGCAGCCGATGGCTCCGGCGCCACCGTCATCGACCCCCTGGGCACGGCGCGCACCTTCAACTACAGCCTCAACCTGGGCAAACTGGTCG
>NZ_BQXE01000016.1:0-3968 GCF_030158935.1 Acidovorax sp. SUPP950
GCAAAAGGACCAGCTCACCGAAGTGGAGAACGACGAGGACAAGTGGGTCGGGAACGACCGGCGCAAGACCATCGACCGGGACGAGACCAACGTCATCCACCGCGACCGCACCGAGACCGTGGACCGCAACGAAAAGATCACCGTGCACGGCTGGCGCACCGAGGAAGTCGATGGCGACGAGACCATCACCGTCCATTCCAACCGCACCGAGCGGGTGGACCACGACGAAAAGATCAGCATCGGCGACAACCGAAGCGAAGACGTCGGCATCGACGAGACGGTGAGCATCGGCAAGAACCGCAGCAAGACCATCGGCAAGAACGAGAAAGACCAGATCGGCAGCAACTGGACCATCCAGGTCGGGAAGATGAAAACCGAGACCGTGGGCATGGTGGCGCTGCAGAACGTCGGCATGGCCAAGATGATGAACATCGGCATGGCCTACAGCGTGAACGTTGGCATGGTGCGCAACGACCTGGTGGGCATGCACTGGAGCCGCAGCGTGGGCAAGGACGACAGCGTGAGCGTGGGCGGGGACCGCAGCGCGCAGGTGACGGGTGGCGACAGCCTGCAGGTGGGCAAGGCGCTGGCTGTGAAGGCGCAGCAGATCACGCTGGAGGCGGACCAGGAGATCACCCTGCGCTGCGGGGCGAGCACCGTGCGGCTCACGCCGGCGCTGATCGAAGTGCTGTCCAGCCTGGACAAGCTCAACTGCTGAGGCGGGCCGGCGGGGGCTGCCCTGCAGGGCCTTCGCGCGCTGGCGCGGCCCCAAACCTGATGCGATGGCCAGAGCCCCGAGGCGATTGGCGCAAAGACTTACCTCTCCCCCTTGCCTGAACCCGGCAAACGATCCCAAGAAAGAGCGACAGCATGAGTGGCAAACCAGCGGCACGGCAAAGCGACATGACCCAAAAGGGCGGGCCGATCGTTCAGGGCTCGGCCACCGTGCTGATCGGCTCGGCGGGGGGCGTGGCGTGCTCCGTGTGCCCGGGCGGCATGGCGGTGGGCAGCCCCGTCAACCCGGCGCTGGGGGCCAAGGTGCTGATGGGCGGGGACGAGCTGGACTTCAGCCTGCCCGGGCCGATGCCGCTCGTGTGGCAGCGCCAGTACAGCAGCTACGTGAACGAAGAGCACGGGGCGGCCTGCGGGCTGCTGGGCTACGGCTGGAAGCTGCCCATGGAGATCGCCGTGCGACTGGAGGCAGGGCGCACCGTGCTGCTGGACACCGGGGGGCGGGCCATCACCTTCGGCGAGCCGCTGGCGCCCGGCGAAGCGCTGTACAGCGCCAGCGAAGACCTGTGGCTGATGCGAGGTGGCGGTGCGGGCAGCGCGTTGCCTGCCGGCGCGCCTGCCTCGCGCATTCCTAGCGAGCTGCAGCCCTGGGCCTGGCAGCCGCGCTGGGCCCACGTGCCCCAAGAGGCCCGGGCCGACGCGCGGTGCGTGATCGCCGCCTCGGGCAACGGAACCACCGCGTGGCTGCTGTGGCCGGGGGAGGACGGGCACCACCGCGTGGGCCGGGTGCTGGACCGCTTCGGGCGCAGCCAGCACTACGGATACGACGAGCACGGGCGGCTGGCCGGCATCACCGACGGCAGCGGGCGGCGCTATGCGCTGCACTACAACCGGGAGCGGGACCGGGAGGGGGCCGCCGCCGCGGCCCCAACCACTACCACCGCCACCGCCACCGCCCACCCGCTGCTCGGCCCGGACAGCGGCGAGCGCCTGACCGGCGTGGACTGCGTGCACAACCCGCTGGATGCGGCCTGCACCGGCCCGGGCTACCGGGTGCCGCTGGTGCGCTACCGCTACGACAGCGCGGGCGACCTGGTGGAGGTACTGAGGCGGGACGGCCAGCGCACGCGCGAGTTCGGCTACGACCGGGTGCACCGCATGGTGCGCCACCGGGTGCGCAGTGGACCGCTGCACACCTACGTCTATGAAGACCAGGGCGTGGCCATGCCCCGGCCCGGCGCCCGCGTGGTGGAGCAGCACAACGAGCAGGGACTGTCATACCTCTTCGAATACCGCGATCCCCCCGCCACTCCCTTCGCCACCCAGGCGGCCACCCCCGCTGCGCTCGGCGAGTCCGAGACGGACCCCGACACCCCAGTCCCCGACACCCCGCAGCCCATGCTGCAGCCCGTGCCGGTGAGCGAAGTGCGCGTGCGCGACAGCCTGAACCGGCTCACCCGCTACCACTTCGAAGGCGCGGGCGGAGACAAGCGCCTGGTGCGCCTCGTGCTGCCCGATGGCGCCGAGCAGCGCGACCGCTACGACAGCGCGGGCCGGCGCGTGGCGCACACCGATCCGCTGGGGCGCACCATCTGGTGGCGCTACGACGGCGCCGGGCGGCTGCTGGGCACGCAGCACCCCGACGGGCGCAGCACCCGCTATCGCTGGGGCGAGGCAGGCTCGGCGCAGGACGGCCTGCTGCTGCAGAGCGTGGGCCTGGGGGCGCTGCCAACCCACATGGACTACGACGCCTGGGGCCGGCTGCGGCAGGTGACCGTGGGCGATCCCCAGGGCCTGGATGCCCCGGCCCTGGCCACCCGCTTCGAATACGCCCCCCTGACCGCCGAGGGCGCCATCGACCCCGCCACGCAGCCCTGGTGCGACCAGCCCGTGGCCGTCATCGACGCGCAGGGCGGGCGCAAGGAACTGGCCTACAACGGCTGCGGGCAACTCACGCGCCACACCGACTGCTCGGGCCGGGTGCATGCCTGGCACTACGGCGCCTTTGGCGAAGTGCGCGAGAGCATCGATGCCCTGAACCAGCGCACGCGCTACCAGTACGACGGCGCGGGCCGGCCCACCCGCGTCATGGCGCCCGACGGCTCGCAGGTGCAATACCGCTGGGGCCCGAACGGCCAATTGCAGGCGGCCACGCACAGTGCGCAGCCCGTGGGGGAGGGGGATGCCGCGGGCCACAGCGCCCTGCCCAGCACCTCCGTCACCTACGGGCACGACCTGTGGGGCCGCGTCGTCGCGCAAACCCAGGCCGGCCAGGGATTCGCGCTGCGCTACGACGTGGCGGGCCGTCTGGTGGAGCTCATCAACGAGAACCAGGCCGTCACCCGCTTCGTGCACGACGTGCAGGACCGGCTGGTGCAAGAGGTGGGATTCGACGGGCGCGTGCAGGTCTATGGCTACGACGCGGCCGGCCAGCTTGTGCACAAGAGCGACGGGCACGGGCAGGGCCACCACCCGGGCGTGCAGGGGATGGCTGGGCAAGGAATGGCCGGGCAGGGGACGGCAGCCCAAGGGCTGGGCGCCACCGTGAGGAGCCGCAACCACCACGATGCGGGTGGACGCATCGTGGCCCGTGTCCTGGTCCGCTCCCCGGGCCTGCCAAGCGCGCAGGGCAACGACGCCAGCGCCCATGACCGCGGCGAGAGCCTGCAGATCCAGGCCTACGAGTACGACGACCGCGGCGCCCTCGCCGTGGCCCGCACGTGGAGCGCGCACCTGCCCTGGGCGGCAGAACAAGGCCGCGCCCACCCCCAGACCCACCCCCAGACCCAACCCCAGACCCTGGGCGAGCAATGGCTGGACGTGCCCGCCCCGCTGCTGCAAGCCCTGCTGGCCCTGGGCGCAACCTCTGCCGCAGAGCCCGATCCGGCCCTGGCCGAAGCCGCGCAGCGCCTGCAGGCCCACCGCCTCATCGCCGACACCCGCGTGGCCCTGGAGCGCGATGCCTTCGGGCGGGCCACGGGCGAGGCGCAGACCCTGTACCGGCAGGCGCATGCCGCGCCCCTGCGGGGCGGCGAGGCGGAGCCCGAGTTCGAACACCGCATCGCACACCGCCTGGGGGCGCTGGGGCAGCGGCTGGGCAGCCAACTGCAGGGCCTGGGCGAGCTGGACTGGCTGGCCTACGGCTCGGGCCACGTGCACGGGCTGCTGCTGGACAAGACCCCGGTGCTGGCCATCGAACGCGATGCGCTGCACCGGGAGGTCGCGCGCAGCCTGCA
>NZ_BQXE01000017.1:0-1194 GCF_030158935.1 Acidovorax sp. SUPP950
TTAAGCAATGATCTTGGCCACGACGCCGGCGCCGACGGTACGACCGCCTTCACGGATGGCGAAACGCAGGCCTTCTTCCATGGCGATGGGGTTGATCAGCTTGACGGTGATCGACACGTTGTCGCCGGGCATGACCATTTCCTTGTCGGCTGGCAGCTCGATGGCGCCAGTCACGTCGGTCGTGCGGAAGTAGAACTGAGGACGGTAGTTGTTGAAGAAAGGCGTGTGACGACCACCTTCGTCCTTGGACAGCACGTACACCTCGGCGGTGAAGTGCGTGTGCGGCTTGATGGAGTTGGGCTTGCACAGCACTTGGCCGCGTTCCACGTCTTCGCGCTTGGTACCGCGCAGCAGCAGGCCGACGTTGTCGCCAGCCTGGCCTTGGTCCAGCAGCTTGCGGAACATTTCCACGCCGGTGCAGGTGGTCTTTTGAGTATCACGGATACCGACGATTTCGATTTCTTCGCCGACCTTGATGATGCCGCGCTCGATACGGCCCGTCACCACGGTGCCGCGACCGGAGATCGAGAACACGTCTTCCACGGGCATCAGGAATGCGCCGTCCACAGCGCGCTCGGGCGTGGGGATGTACGAGTCCAGGGCTTCGGCCAGCTTCATGATGGCTTCTTCACCCAGGGCGCCCTTGTCGCCTTCCAGGGCGAGCTTGGCGGAACCGCGGATGATGGGGGTGTCGTCGCCTGGGAAGTTGTACTTGTCCAGGAGTTCGCGCACTTCCATTTCGACGAGTTCGAGCAGCTCTTCGTCGTCGACCATGTCGCACTTGTTCAGGAACACGATGATGTAAGGCACGCCCACCTGGCGGGCCAGCAGGATGTGCTCGCGGGTCTGGGGCATGGGGCCGTCAGCGGCCGAGCACACCAGGATGGCGCCGTCCATCTGGGCAGCGCCGGTGATCATGTTCTTCACATAGTCGGCGTGACCGGGGCAGTCCACGTGGGCGTAGTGGCGGTTGGCCGTTTCGTATTCCACGTGAGCGGTGTTGATCGTGATGCCGCGGGCCTTTTCTTCGGGCGCTGCGTCGATCTGGTCGTATGCCTTGGCTTCGCCGCCGAACTTGGAGGACAGCACCGTGGCGATGGCCGCCGTCAGCGTCGTCTTGCCATGGTCCACGTGACCGATGGTGCCCACGTTCACGTGGGGCTTGGTACGTTCGAACTTACCTTTTGCCATTTT
>NZ_BQXE01000018.1:0-1179 GCF_030158935.1 Acidovorax sp. SUPP950
CAGGACAGTGAAACGACTTTGCGCCGATGATAGTGCGGGTTCCCGTGTGAAAGTAGGTCATCGTCAGGCTCTTACAGCCCAAACCGCCCCGACATCCAACGATGTCGGGGCGTTTTGCTTTGGGGAAGAAAATTTCTCCTGCAAACCTTCGCTAGACGTAGCCTGCTTGGTTGAACCAGTCTCCAGTCAGGTACGCCCCTTGGCCTCAGGCCCACGCCTGACAACGCATTGCAGGCTTTAATGCGGCGCTGTTCGTCGGCCTCAGGCATTCAACGGACCACGCGACCACGCTGCCATTCCGATCAGCCAGGCCCCGATCCAGGCCAGTTCAATCCGCTCCCAGCCCAGCGGATACGCTACGATTGACGTTACGTCAACGTCAGCGAACCCTCCCCACCACCGCAGCCGCTGACAGGGATGGATCTCCACTCCACGAGTCTCCCCCACCTCCTATGGCCGCCACCACCTACACCATCAGCGACCTCGCCAAAGAGTTCGACCTCACCACCCGCGCCATGCGCTTCTACGAAGACATGGGCCTCCTCCAACCACAACGCGCTTGTTTGAAGCTTTCTAGGAAGTGAATTAATTTAAAGATGCCATCGGCAGCGCGGAAAAGACTGCTACAATCATGGATTCTTCGGAGGGGTGCCCGAGTGGCTAAAGGGGGCAGACTGTAAATCTGTTGGCTTACGCCTACACTGGTTCGAATCCAGTCCCCTCCACCAAATGTAAAGCGGCGCTTCGGCGTCACGCGGAGTCTGCAAGGCGATGCGGGAGTAGTTCAATGGTAGAACCCTAGCCTTCCAAGCTAATGACGCGGGTTCGATTCCCGTCTCCCGCTCCAGTTTGCAGTTTGCAGTTGGTTGTTGGTTAGTCTCGAGAGTGTGTGATCTTCTCGAAATGCCCATGTGGCTCAGTGGTAGAGCACTCCCTTGGTAAGGGAGAGGTCGCGGGTCCGATTCCCGCCATGGGCACCAGATTCAAGGTGTGCGCAGTGAAAAACGTGCGAGCACCCATGTTGTATTGGTGTAATTTTTTTCGGAGTCGAAAAAATGGCAAAAGGTAAGTTCGAACGTACCAAGCCCCACGTGAACGTGGGCACCATCGGTCACGTGGACCATGGCAAGACGACGCTGACGGCGGCCATCGCCACGGTGCTGTCCTCCAAGTTCGGCG
>NZ_BQXE01000019.1:0-955 GCF_030158935.1 Acidovorax sp. SUPP950
AACACCTGCCCCGGATACCGCAGGTCGAACTTGATGGCTTCTGCATAGGCTGCACTGCCCTGCCCGCTCTGTGCGTAGCCGGTCGCTCCCGTCGTAGGGTTCGCCTCTCCAAACCCCGTGATCAGCCATTGCCACACCACCTGGCCCTGCGTGTTGGTGAGGCGTCTCGGCGTGTTCAGGTGGTCCGCATCGATGGCGTACAGCCTGCCGTTGATCTGCGCGGCGATGGGCATCGGCCCGTTCGCGGTGGGCAGGTAGATGACTTCGGTGCTGTCCATTTCGCCCGCCGGTGCCGCGCTGTCGCTGCTCCGCCGGCTGCCGTACTGCCCCAGCACGGTGCTGCCGATGCCGTCCTCCGCATAGACGGTCTGCGTGGTGATGGCGGGGTTGTTGGCCCCGGACAACCTCGCATCGCTCTTGAACACGCGCTGGCCCAGGGCGTTGTAGGTGTAGCTCACCGCCAATGCGCTGGCCGGGTCGGCGTTGGGCCCCGCCTTGGCGATGCGGCCGTCCACGCCGTAGTGCAGGTAGCTGTCGCCCTTCCTGGTGATCGATCCGGTGGCGTCGTGGTTGTAGCTGACGTTGGTCGTCTGCACGCTGCCGCCCGCGGGCGTGAAGGTCTGCGTGTAGCCGCCCAGGCGGTTGCTGGTGCTGGCGATTTGGTAGTCGCGCTGCAGCGTGGCGGTGCCCCCTGCCGTGCTGCTGCTGTAGTAGCTTTGGCTGCGGTTGCCGTTGGCATCCCACGCGTAGCCGCTGGCGTTGGCCCCGATGGTGTCGCTCAAGGCCGTTCCGCTGGGCAGCGTGAGGGTGTTGGGCGCGCTGTGCGCGCTGGCGGTGAGCCGGCCCACCGTGTCGTAGCTGTACGCGCTGGTGAGCGCCACCTGCTGCGCCACCGTGCTGCTTTGCGTGGGCAGCATGTGTTGCTGGGTGATCTGCGCGATGCGCCCGGCGCTGT
>NZ_BQXE01000020.1:0-893 GCF_030158935.1 Acidovorax sp. SUPP950
GGCGAGAACTACGCGCGCTCGCGGCTGCAATCGAGCCTGACCGGGCACAGCACCGTGCGGGGCGAGTCGCGCCACCGGGCGCTGGCGCCCGGCTACACCTTCACCCTGGAGAACCACCCGCGCGAGGACCAGAACCAGCAATACCTGCTGACCGGGCTGGAGTACCACTTCAAGGAAAACCCCCAGGTCAGCGCCGTGGCGCCGGGCACCAAGGGCACGCCGCAGGAGGAGGGCTCGTTCCAGAAGTTCACCCTGCAGGCCCAGCCCACCAGCCTGCCGTATACGCCCGCGCGCACCACCCCGAAGCCCAAGACCACCGGCCCGCAGACCGCGGTGGTGGTGGGCCCGCCGGGCGAGGAGATCTGGACCGACCAGTACGGCCGGGTGAAGGTGCAGTTCCACTGGGACCGCATCGGGGCCATGGACGAGAACTCCAGCTGCTGGGTGCGGGTGTCGCACCCGTGGGCGGGGCTGAACTACGGCAGCATCCACATCCCGCGCATCGGGCAGGAAGTCATCGTGGACTTTCTGAACGGCGATCCGGACTACCCCATCATCACCGGGCGGGTGTACAACGGCATCCAGATGCCGCCGTGGAAGCTGCCGGACAACAAGACGCAGTCGGGCACGCTCACGAACTGGAGCAAGGGCGGGGGCGGGGCGAGCATGCTGCGCTTTGAGGACAAGAAGGGCATCGAGCACCTGGAGCTGTCCAACACCTACGGCAACACGTACCTGAACATGGGGTACCTGATGCACCAGGGCAGCGGCTCGCAGCGCGGGTACGGGTTCGAGCTGCGCACGGACCTGTGGGGGTCGATCCGGGCGGACAAGGGGCTGCTGATCACCACGTACCCGCAGGACTTCACCTCCAAGGTGGCGAGCAACAACCC
>NZ_BQXE01000021.1:0-777 GCF_030158935.1 Acidovorax sp. SUPP950
TGTCGTAGCTGTACGCGCTGGTGAGCGCCACCTGCTGCGCCACCGTGCTGCTTTGCGTGGGCAGCATGTGTTGCTGGGTGATCTGCGCGATGCGCCCGGCGCTGTCCCAGGTCAGTTGCAGCAGGGCACTGGCGGCCAGCTGGCCCGCGCCGGTGTAGCTGCGCTGCTCGGCCAGCGGCGCGGGGTTGCCGGGGGTCTGCACGAACCCGGGCCATTGCCAGCCGGTGGCCTGGCCCAGCGGGCTCCAGGTGATGCCGGTGACCAGCGGCTGGCCGTTCCACTGCAGCCCGGTGAGCTGGCCAGTGGCGTCGTACTGGTGCACCAGCTGGCGCCCGCTGGGGTAGGTGATGCGGGCGATCTGCCCCGCGCCTGCGCTACTTGAATTGCCCGTCCCGCCTGGCACGTACTGGTAGCCCACGGTGCTGCTGCTGCCGTTGGCCAGGACCTGCGTGCGCGCGGTGATGCGCCCTTGCGCGTCGCGCTGGTAGCGCGTGGTGACGCCCGCGTCCTGGATCTCGCTCAAGGACCCCACGCTGGCGCTCGGACTGCCGCTGGCGTTGTACTCGGGCCCGGGCAGGTCGTAGCGCAGCACGGTGGTGCGGCTCGCGCCGCCCAGGCTGCTCACGATCTGCGTGGGCCGGCCCAGCGCGTCGCGCGTGATGGCGGTGGCACGCCCCAGCGCGTCGGTGAGGCTTTGCGGCAGGCCCAGGCTGTCGTAGGTGCGCGTGAGCGTGCCGCTGTCGGCGCTGGCTTCCTGGCTGGCATTGCCCAGGGCAT
>NZ_BQXE01000022.1:0-753 GCF_030158935.1 Acidovorax sp. SUPP950
AGGGCCTGGGCGAGCTGGACTGGCTGGCCTACGGCTCGGGCCACGTGCACGGGCTGCTGCTGGACAAGACCCCGGTGCTGGCCATCGAACGCGATGCGCTGCACCGGGAGGTCGCGCGCAGCCTGCAGCTGGAGGGCGGCGCGCAACGGGTCCATGCCGCAGTCACCCAGACCCGGCGCCTGGACCCCATGGGCCGGCTGCTGCAGCAAGACTGGCAAGGGCTGCCCTCGGCAGGTGCGGCGCAGGCACCGGGCCCGCTCGCCGCCCTGGCCGTGCGCCGCTACACCTACGATGCGCTGGGCCAACTGGTGGGCGTGCAGACCCCGTTGGATGCCACGCGCTACCACTACGACGTGCACCAGCGCCTGACCGGCGTGGTGCATGCGGTCGCCGACGCCGTGCAGCAGCGGCGCTGGCGGCTCGATCCGGCGGGCAACCGGCTGCCGGACCCCTCGGGCCAGGAGGCGGCCCCGGGTGCGGACCGCCAGGACTGGGCGAGCCAGGTGCAGCAGAACCTGCACGACCCGGGCTTCGATCTGCTGCAGCCGCAGGGCGGTGCGCCAGGCCGCGCGGGCGGGCCGGTGCAGCAGTGGCCGGGCAACCGCATCGGCTGGAGCCACGGCGGTGCGGGAGCCGGTGCGGGAACCGGTGCGCAGGGGGGCACCCTGCAGTACCGCTACGACGCCTTCGGCAACCGGGTGCAGGCGCAGCACGCCGATGGGCGCACGCTGCGGCTGGAGTACGACGCGCTGC
>NZ_BQXE01000023.1:0-588 GCF_030158935.1 Acidovorax sp. SUPP950
ACGAAATCTACGAATGGCCGGGCGGCTACACCGAATTCGGCGACGGCGAAGCCTATGCCCGGGTGCGGCTGCAGGAAAGCCTCACCGGGCACAGCACCGTGCGGGGCCAGTCGCGCCACCGGGCGCTCGCCCCGGGCTACACCTTCACGCTGGAGAACTACCCGCGCGAGGACCAGAACCAGGCCTACCTGCTCACCGGCCTGGAATACCACTTCAAGGAAAACCCCCAGGTCAGCGCTGCCGCGCCGGGCCCCAAGGGCACGGCGCAGGAAGAAGGCTCGTTCCAGCGGTTCACCCTGCTGGCCCAGCCCACCAGCGTGCCCTACACCCCCGCGCGCACCACGCCGAAACCCAGGACCACCGGCCCGCAGACCGCCGTGGTGGTCGGCCCGCCGGGCGAGGAGATCTGGCCCGACCAGTACGGGCGCGTCAAGGTGCAGTTCCACTGGGACCGGGTGGGCGCCATGAACGAGAACTCCAGCTGCTGGGTGCGGGTCTCCAGCAGCTGGGCCGGCTCCGGCTTCGGGGCCCTGTTCATCCCGCGCATCAACATGGAAGTCGTGGTCGACTTCCTCAATGGCGACCCGG
>NZ_BQXE01000024.1:0-539 GCF_030158935.1 Acidovorax sp. SUPP950
CAGGCTGCTCTGGCCCAGCGCGTTGGTGGCCTGGGTGAGGTGGCCCGCGCTGTCGTAGGCGTAGGTGGTCACAGCGCCGCCCGGGTCGGTCTCGCTGGCGACCAGGCCCGAGGGGTGGTAGGTCCAGGCCCAGGTGCGCGAGACGGGCGGGTTCACCGAGGTGTCCTTGACCGTCTGCGTGAGGACGTTGCCCTGGCCGTCGTACGTGTAGGCCGTCTCGCGGCCCGCCTCCGTCACCTTGACCGGCAGGCGCCACTTCGGGTGCCATTCGGTGCTGGTCGTGCGCGCCTGCGCCGTGCCGCTGGCCTGCGTGGTGCTCAGCGGCACGCGCCTGCCCGCATCCCATTGGTACGTCGTCACGCTCCCGAGAAAGTCCGTCTCGGAGTCGATCAGCCCTTGCGCGTTCTGCACCCGCTGCGCGGCATCGGGCTTGCCCAGTGGATCGGGCTTGCTGGCACCACTGACGACCAGTTTGCCCAGGTTGAGGCTGTAGTTGAAGGTGCGCGCCGTGCCCAGGGGGTCGATGACGGTGGCGCCGG
>NZ_BQXE01000025.1:0-537 GCF_030158935.1 Acidovorax sp. SUPP950
CCTCGCGCGGGTGGTTCTCCAGGGTGAAGGTGTAGCCGGGCGCCAGCGCCCGGTGGCGCGACTCGCCCCGCACGGTGCTGTGCCCGGTCAGGCTCGATTGCAGCCGCGAGCGCGCGTAGTTCTCGCCATCACCGAACTCGGTGTACCCGCCCGGCCATTCGTAGATCTCGTGGCTGTCGTGCGCATGCCCCGGCGGAGTCTGGCGCATGTTGGACAGGTCGGCCTTGGGTTTCTTGAAGTCGTAGTCGTCGTTGTAATGCCGCCCGGGCTTGATCTCCTGCGCCAGCTGCCAGGCGTGGATGTTCTCCTTGTCGGCGACGGCGGCCTTCTCGGGCGGATAGAACGGGATGACGGCGGCGCCCGCGAGCGGGCTGTGCGAGGCGACGATGTCGTCGGCCAGGGTGAGCACGTGCTGGCCGGCGCTGTGCTCGTGGAAGTAGTAGATGCCCTCGTGCTCCATGAGGCGCGAGACGAAGGCGCAGTCGGTCTCGTTGTACTGCACGCAGTAGTCCCAGGTGCGGTAGCTCTGGGTGAGCT